>CAWDIO010000011.1:0-387692 GCA_963802385.1 uncultured Acidimicrobiales bacterium
GTCCTACTTCGGGGCAGGCTTTGGCCCGGCAGCCGCGTTTACGGGAAGCGCGATGTACGACGCGTGCGGACCCGAGCGGAAGACACGCTGATTCGCGGGTCGAAAGTCTGACGCTTTCGCGAGGAAGATGTTCGGCACGAACGTCTGCGGATTGAGATCGATCACGGGGAACCAGGAGCTCTGAACCTGCACCATGATGCGATGGCCCGCGCGGAAGACGTGATCGTTGGCTGGAAAGTCGATCTGATAGTGCTCCACCGCACCGGGCCTCAGCGGCTCCGGCTTCTCGAAGCTGCGGCGGTACCGCGCGCGGAAAACGTCCCCGGCGATCATCAGCTGATAGCCGCCCATCTCCGGATCCGCAGCGTATTTCTCCGGGTAGACGTCGATCAGCTTGACGATCCAGTCACTGTCGGTTCCACTTGACGACGCGAACAGGTGGGCGGCAACCTTGCCAGCGACCGTGAGGTCGCTCGCGAGAGGCTCGCTGACCCAATCGAGCACATCAGGCCGGCGGTGGACGAAGCGTTGATCCTCGACCAGCCACGTGGACCATCCCGCATTCAGCCTGATGGGCCGTGGACGGTAGGGCACCGGGCTCGCCGGATCCGCCACATAGCTGTCGAACGCCGGAACGGAAGTCGCGGGCGGTGGATCGAAGGAGAGCTTGCGGTCTGCCTGCAGATACAGCTTGCGATCGGTGACGTCACGCCGCGGCGGCCACGTGTCGTGCTGTACCACTCGTTCGTTCCGGTCCTGAACGTCAGGGCTTCGGTCACCGGCGCGCGGCCGGTACCTTTGAGGTAATGCGCCAGGAACGGGGTCAGCACGTTCTTGCGGTAGTGTGACGAGGTCGCGCTTCCGAAATCCACGCGACCAAGTTTCTGGCCGTCGCCTCGAGACCAGCCACCGTGATTCCACGGTCCCACCACCAGGAAGTTCTGGCGTGACGAATCGTGTTTCTCCAGCAGCTCGTAGATCTTCAGCGGGCCGTAGAAGTCCTCCTGGTCCCACCAGCCGGCAACGTTCAGGGTCGGGACGGTCACCCGCGTCAGCCATGGCGCAAACCCCTGCCGCTTCCAGAAGGCGTCGTAGTCCGGGTGTTTGACGAAATCGTTCCAGGTCGGGAGCTTTTCGTGGAAGTACTTGGCGTTGACGTTCGCCAGCGGTCCGAGCCGCAGGTACCACTCGTAGGTGTCGTAGGTGTCGATGAGAGCCGATGGATTGGCGAACTCCTTGGACGACTCCATGCGATAGACGTACTCGAGACCGTAACTCAATCGGAAGCTGCCGTTGTGGTGGAAGTCGTCGCCGAGCCACATGTCCGCCGGAGACGCCTGGGACACGACGGCCTTGAGCGCCGGGTGCGGGTCGAGCATGGCCATGACCGCGAGCCACGCGCCGTAGCTGGTGCCCGCGATGCCGACCCGTCCATTGTGGCCGGGCACGTTGGCGAGGAGCCATTCGATGGTGTCGTAGGTATCGGTGCCCTCGTCGATGCTCTTCGCGTCCTTGCTCTCGCGCGGCTGCCGGAGCATCACGAAGTTCCCCTCCGATCGGAATCGTCCTCGAATGTCCTGCACCGCGATGATGAAGCCCTCGGTGGTGAGCTCGGGCATCGATCCCGCGATGCGCGCCGCGTTCAGGTCGCCGGTGCCATAGGGCGTTCGCAACAGCAGAATCGGCAACGGGCCGCTGGCGGCCTTTGGCGCGTACACCTGCGTGTAGAGCCGCTGGCCATCGCGCATGGCAATCATCGTGTCGCTTGCCGACAGCGCTGGCTGGGCGCTCTGTTGTTCGCCGCCCGTCGGCACGATCGCCAGCGTGGCGATCAGCAGGGGAACGGCGAGTAACCGTCGCATGCGTGATGTCATGTGTGTACCCGGGTCGTTATTTGCGTGGTGGCGACACGCGCTTGATCGGTGCCGGACGCGGCACTTTGCGATTGGGGTGTTGCTGCAGCAGCTTCAACGCTTCCTGCACGGCTCTTTCGAGCTGCGGATCGCGCCCGGCCACCGCGTCGGCCGTCGTGATTTCGATGTCGATATCGGGTGTCACCCCTTCGTTCTCCACTGCCCAGCGGCCGTTGATGTCGTAGAAAGCCAGCGAAGGTGCGGTCACACCGCCGCCATCGATGGTCGAGGGGATCTGGAGCGTGCCGACCAGGGCACCCCACGTACGGGTTCCGACGATGGGCCCGATCTTCTGCTGCTTGAAGTAGTAGGGCAGCGCGTCGCCGCCCGAGCCCGCCGACTCGTTGACGATCATCACCTTGGGCCCATGGATGCCGACGGTAGGCGACGGCGACGGCGTACCGTCGCGGCGCGCGAAGTACCCCATCAGCGGCCGGTTCAGTTCGTTCACGATGTAGTCGGCGACCATCCCGCCCTGGTTGTAGCGCTCGTCGATGATCGCGCCTTCCTTGTCCTGCTGCGCGTAGTAGTAACGGTTGAACGCGGTGTATCCAGGCCCCGCGGTGTTCGGCAGCCACACGTACGCCAGGCGGCCCCCGGACAGCTTGTCCACCAGCCGCCGATTGCCCTCGATCCACGCCCGTGTGCGCAGGGCGTCGTCACTTGCAATCGGCACGACGGTCACGAGCCGCGATCCCTCCAATGACGGACTGCTGTTCACGCGCAGCAGCGTCTGCTTTCCAGCCGTTCCCTGGAAGAGCTGATACACGCTGGCCGGTGGTGTCACCGGACGGCCGTTGACCTCGAGCAGATAGTCCCCCTCCGACACCTGGACACCGGGCCCGCTCAGTGGCGCCTGCAGCTCGGGATTCCAGTTTTCGCCGCCATAGATTTTCTTGATTCGATAGCGCCCGTTCTCGATGGCGTAGTCGGCGCCGAGCATTCCCACCGACAGCGGTTCATCCCCCGGCAGGTCACCTCCCCCGAGAAGATACGAATGGCCCACGGCGAGCTCACCGGCGAGCGAGGCAATCAGATACCCCAGGTCGGCGCGGTGGGCGACAAACGGCAGCAGCGCGCTGTACTTCTCGTAGAGCGCCGGCCAATCCGCCCCGTGCATCGACGCGTCGTAGAAGAACTCGCGCTGAATGCGCCAGGTCTCGCGGAAGATCTGCGCCCACTCGACGCGCGGATCGATCAGCGCCTCGAGCGTGCCGGCATCGATGGCGCCCTCACCGACTTTCGCCGGACGCTCGGTAGGGACGATGCCCCAGCGGTTGCCGTCGGCGCGATAGAGCAGCCGCTTCGCATCGCCCGAGAGCGTATAGGAGCGAACACCCTCGATGAACGGCGCCGCCTTGCGTTCCTTGAGTTGATAGCGATGGACGATCAGCGCCGGGCTTCCCGCCGCGCGCGGCGTTTCCGCGTAGAACAGGGTGCCGGCGCTGCCGGGCATCAGCGCGCTGTAATCGGCGGCGGGCACGGCGAGTGCCAGGATCCGCTGGCCGATGCCCTCGAGATCGATGCGGACCGTAGCTGGAGCCTGCGCCTTCGGATCGGCCGGTGGCTTGGCGGCGGGCTGTGCGGCCGCGGGTTTGCCGGCGGCGCAACCGTCTCGTCCCCCGTTTCCGGCAGAAACGGCGACGGCTCGCCTGCGCTGAGTACCGCCAGGTAGATCGCACGCGTGACCGGGCGATCCACCGAGCTCATCTCGAGCCAGCCGGTTCGCAGCGCGTAGTTCGTGCTCGCGAGAAAGTAGAGATACTTGCCGCTCGCGTCGAATGCCGGTGCGACGGCGTCCGACAGCCCGTCGGTGACCTGATACGCCTTGCGGTCGGCGATCGAATACAGAAATACCGCCCGCATGTGGCTGGGGAGGCTCTTCGAGTAGGCCACCCATTGCGAGTTCGGCGACCACGCCGCGTCGAATCGTCGGCCTGGATCGTCGTATGTGTCGGTGTCGATCTTCGCCGCGGTTCCCGTTGCGATGTCGATGCTCCACAGATTGAGATGGTTGTCCTCGAGCAGCAGCAGCTTGCCGTCGCGGGACCACGCCGGCGCCGAGAAGAACGCCTTCGAGGGCAGCGGTATCGCACGCGGCTTGGTGGCGCCGGTCTGATCGCCGATCATCAACTGATACTCGCCGCTCGCGTCCGACAGCCACGCGATCTGGGCCCCGTCGGGCGACCACGCCGGGCTCCGATCGTGCACGCCGGGACTCGCCGTCAGATTCCGCGCCTGTCCCTTCTCGGCCGGGAGCGGTGTGGATATCGCCGCGCGCTTCGAAGGCCGCACGCACGCCGGTCGGCGACAGGATGGCGCTGCGAATCATGCTGGCGACCTTCTTGAGCTGAGGACGCGCCCACGGAAAATCGGCATTCACGTCGATTTTGAGCCGCTGCGCCTTGCGCGTCGCGGTGTCGAGGAGATGGATGTACCCCGCCTGTTCGTAGACGATGGCGTCGGGACCCGCCGACGCGCTCATGACGTCGAAGTCGTCGTGGCGCGTCAGCTGTGCAATCTGTTTGCTGCGCGGATCGTAGCTGAAGAGGTTGGTCGTTCCGCTGCGATCGGAGAGGAAGTACACCGTGTCACCGACCCACATGGGCGCGGTGTCGTTGCTGTCGACCCAGGGCAATTTCTCGACCGAGTAGTCTTTGAGGTCGATCAGGCGAACGGGATGCGTGCGCCCGCCGCGGTGGTGCCGCCACTGGCTGCTCTGCTCCTGCGCCCAGTCGGCGGCCAGCGCGACCGAGATGTCTTCGTAGGCCATGCGCCGGCCATCGGGCGAGTAGGTGCCGGTGAACCCCCGGGGCATTGGCAGCCGCTCCGGCAGTCCTGCTCCGGCGATGACTCGCGGTCGAGTGGCGTCGAGCGCTATCGTCCACAACTGGAAATATGGGCTGACGCTGGGTAACGGCACGGCGGTCCGGGTGGACGCGATGAGCACCCGTCGGCCGTCCGGGCTCCAGCCACGTGCCGCGTCGATTCCGGGGTGAAACGTCAGCCGCACCGGGTCGCCGCCCGACGCTGGCATCACGTAGACGTCGGTGTTTCCGCCGACCGTCGCGGTAAACGCGATCAATGAACCATCCGGCGAGAGGCGGGGGTCGGTTTCGACAAACGGCGTGGCAGTCAGGCGGCTGGCCTGGCCGCCAGTCCGTCGGACCGCCCAGAGGTCGCTGGCGTACGCGAAGACCACCAGATCGCGGCTGACCGTCGGGCGGCGCAGGAGTCGCGTCTCCTCGGCGGCGGCGACGGCTGGCAGGAGTACACAAAGCAGGGCGGAGAGCAGGCGCAACTGAGACACGTTCAACCTCGATGATTCACGCTGCCGGTGCCTGGCAAGCGAGACGAATGTCGTCACGACGAACGGTCAGGGACATCGACGAAGTCTTCGTTGACCTCGAACCCGATGCCGTGACCCGTCGGCGCGGTGATCGTCCCCGTCGACTCACCAGCACCGGCGGTTCGATGATGTCCTCTTCCCAATACCGTTCTGATGCGGAGACGTCTCCCGGCAGCGTGAAGCCGGAGAGCGTGGAGAGGGCGATATTGTGCGCGCGCCCGATGCCCGCCTCCAGCATTCCGCCGCACCACACCGGCATGCCGTGCGCCTGCGCGAACGACTGGATCTCCTTCGCCTCACCGTATCCGCCGACGCGACCGAGCTTGATATTGACGATTCGACACGCGCCCAACTCGTGTGCGTGCTGAACGGTCGCGAGGCTGACGATGGATTCGTCGAGACAGATGGCGGTGTCGAGGCCACGCTGCAGCTTGGCATGGTCGACGAGGTCGCCGGGCGCCAGCGGCTGCTCGATCATCAGGAGGCCGAAGTCGTCCAGTCGCGTGAAGAGCGGAGCGTCGGGCACGAGCGAGTATGCGGAATTGGCGTCGACCGAGAGCGTGACGTCAGGAAACTGCGCACGGACTGCTTCGACCAGCTGGACGTCTTTACCAGGCTTGATCTTGAGCTTGATCCGCTGGTAGCCGGACGCGATCTCCCGGCTGACCTTGTCGAGAAGCGCCTCGGTCGACTCCTGCAAGCCGATTGAGACGCCGCACGTGATTTCTGCCTGCGTGCCGCCGATATATCGCCACAAGGGCTGTTCAGCGAGCTTCGCTTCGAGGTCCCAGATGGCCGCTTCGACCGCCGCCTTCGCCATCCGGTTTTCCCGAATCGGGGCAAGCGCGTGGCGTACCTGCGCCGCCGACTGAATCCGCGCCGCCTCGAGCAGCGGCACGATGTATTTCGTGGTCATCAGCCACGCGGTATCGATCGTCTCGTGGTTGTAGAACGGGTGCTCCATGGCGACACATTCGCCGTACCCGGCCAGCCCGCGCTGGTCGAACACCTTGACCAGGAGAATGCGCCGGCTGGTGACGCGACCGAAGCTCGTTTCGAACGGGGCCTTGAGCGGAATCTCGATCTCTCTGAGCTCCACTCGATCGAGTTGCAGGTTCATGGCCGTTCCCGTTCTTTGGCTCGTGGTCTCCGTTAGAAGTCGATCCTGAACCCGATTTGCCCCTCTCGTCCGCGCAGGACCTGTGTCGGCTCGCCGAAAGGCTCGAGAGCAATACGCTGAGTCGAAGGGAAGCGGCAGGGAGATCGCCGTATTGCTGGGCCCAGCTCCCGCTCCATCCACGGCCGGCAGCGGTCGCGCTCGCCGGGCGTCGGCTTGTTGGCCGGGGGCGCGCAGCGGACGGGCGCGGTGATCCACACCCCGGTCAGAGCCAGCCCGTCGTCCCGTGATACGGAGGTGGGCTGGTTGGCCAACCCTGTCCGCCACAGGGCGGCGTACAGGAACGTCCCGGACCGGTCGCCGGTGAACATGCGGCCGGTGCGGTTGGCGCCGTGGGCCGCGGGGGCCAGGCCCACGATCACCATGCGGGCCTCCGGATCGCCGAAGCCGGGGACCGGCCGCGCCCAGTACTCCTCGTCCCGGAACGCGGCCCGGCGCTCGACCGCCACCTGCTCGCGCCACGCCACCAGCCGCGGGCAGGCACGGCACGCCGTGAGCTCGGCCTCCAGCCGGGCCAGGGCCTCCGGGGGCGGGTGCGTCGCCGGGTCTTCCACGCCTGCTGACGATAGGTTGAGCAGGCGATGCCCCGAGCCGAGCGCACCGCCAAGACGCAGGCCGAACGCCGGACCACCACCGGCCGTCGCCGCGCGCCGTCGGTCACCGTCGTGCTGCTGGTGAGGCACGGGACCACCGAGACGACGGGCAAGGAGCTGCCCGGCCGGGCCCCGGGCCTGCACCTGTCCGACACCGGCCGTCGCCAGGCCGACGACGTGGCGGCCCGCATCGCCGCCATGGCGCAGCCGCCGCCCGACGACGTGCCCCGGGGCAACGGCCAGCACCCCCGCCCGCCGCGCATCGCCGCGGTCTACGCCTCCCCGCTGGAGCGCACCCGCGAGACCGCCGCGCCCATCGCCGGGGCGCTCGGCCTCGACGTCGTGCCCGACGAGGGCCTCCTCGAGCTGGACATGGGCGAGTGGACCGGCCTCGAGCTCAAGGCGGCCATGAAGCGCAAGGAGTGGGCCACCATCCAGCGCTACCCCAGCGGGTTCGCCTTCCCGGGAGGCGAGTCCTTCCTGGCCATGCAGACCCGCATCGTGTCCACCATCGACCGGCTGCGGGCCGCGCACCCCGGCGAGACGGTGGTGGCGGTGTCCCACGCCGACCCGATCCGGTCCGCGGTGGCGCACGCCATGGGCACCCACCTCGACCTGTTCCAGCGGATCGTCGTGTCCCCCTGCTCGTTGACCGCCATCGCCTACGGCGACGGGGGCCCGATCGTGCTCAAGGTCAACGACACGGGGACCGGCGGCGCCCTGGTGGCCTCGTGAGCATGGGCGAGTCCTACGACTTCCCGCGCGCCCAGGTGTTCTGGCCGGGTGCCGACGGGCCGCCCGGCAAGCGCGTGTTCTTCCTGGCCGGCGGGGACGCGGCCGGCCTCGTCTACCTGCGCTGCGAGAAGCAGCAGGTGGCGGCGCTGGGCGAGTACCTGCTGGCGCTGCTGGACGACCTGTCCCCCGACGTCGAGCCCATCGAGGGCCACGGCTCGGTCACGCCCCTGCCCTTCGCCTGGGACGTCGGCTCGATCGGGGTCAAGTACGACGAGCCCGAGGGGCGCATCGTCGTGGTCCTCGAAGAGCTGGCGGTCGAGGACGCCAAGCCCGCGACCGCCCGCTTCTGCTTCACCCTGCCCCAGGCGAAGGCCTTCGGGCGCTTCGCGCTCGATCTCGTGGCCAAGGGCCGGCCCGACTGCGGGTTCTGCGGCCTGCCGATCGACCCCGACGGCCACGCATGCCCCCGGATGAACTGACGGCGCTCGACATCCTCCGGTCGGGGGAGGTCGAGGTGCTGGGCCGGATGCCGTGGAGCTCGAACGCCACCCTGCTGGTGGACGTGAGCGCGGACGGTGGCTGCATGCGGGCGGTCTACAAGCCCCGGCGGGGCGAGCGGCCGCTGTGGGACTTCCCGGCCGGACTCGACCGGCGCGAGGTGGCCGCCTACGAGCTGTCGGCCTGGCTGGGCTGGGACATCGTCCCCGAGACGGTCCTGCGGGACGGCAACGACCTGCCCTTCGGGGTGGGATCGCTGCAGCGCTTCGTCCCCTTCGACGTGGACGAGCACTACTTCACCCTGCTGGAGGACCCGGAGCGCCACGCGGTGCTGCGCACGATCTGCTGCTTCGACCTGCTGGTCAACAGCGCCGACCGCAAGGGCGGGCACTGCCTGGCCGGCGAGGACGACCGGGTGTGGGCGGTGGACAACGGCCTCACGTTCCACTGCGAGACCAAGCTGCGCACGGTCATCTGGGACTTCGGCGGCGAGGCCATCGACGACCACCTGGTGGAGGGCGCCCGGCGGCTGGTGGCGGAGGGCCCGCCCCCGGCGCTGGCCGGCCTGCTCGACGAGCGCGAGTGCGCCGCGATCGTGGCCCGGGCCCGGCGGGTCACGAAGGACCGGCGGTTCCCGGTCGACACCACGGGCCGCCGCTATCCCTGGCCGCTCGTCTGAGCCCCTGGCGTCCCCGTGCCGCGGTTGGGCGTCGCCGCCGGCGGTCAGCCGTCGCCGTCGGGATCGGCGCCGGTGTCGACGTCGACCTCGGGCTCCGGGTCGGGTTCCGACCCGATCGACCCGATCGCCTCGATGTCCGCGTCGGTGATGGAGATGAGGTGGTCGGGCGGCGGGTTGAGGTAGGCGAACTCCTCGGGCTGGCGGCGGTCGAGCCAGTCGCTGAACTGGCTCGACGTCAGCGGCGGGCACACCACGAAGCCCTGGGCCAGGTCGCAGCCGAGGGCCGTGAGCAGGTCCCATCCCTCGCGGGACTCCACGCCCTCGGCCACCGTGACGAGGCCCAGGTCCCGCCCCAGGGCCAGGACCGAGCGGGCGATGGCCCGGTCGGACTCGTCCACCGTCATGCGGGCGATGAACGACTTGTCGATCTTGATCTCGCTGATGGGCAGCCGCCGCAGGTGGGCCAGCGACGAGTAGCCGGTGCCGAAGTCGTCGCAGGACAGGCGCACGCCCAGCTCGTTCAGTCCGTAGAGCACGTCGACCGAGCGGGTCGACTCGCTCATCACCATGCTCTCGGTCAGCTCCAGGGTGAGCGACGACGGTGGCACGCCCGCCTCCTCCAGCACCGCGGAGACGTCGTCCACCAGGTGCAGGTCCAGCAGGTTGCGGGCCGACAGGTTGACCGCCACCGAGAGGTCGAGGTTCATGTCCCGCCAGTAGCGGCACTGAGCCAGCGCCTTGCGCATGACGACCATGGTCAGGGCCCGGATGTCGCCGGTGTGCTCGGCGATGGTGATGAACTCGTCGGGCCGCACCCGGCCGAGGCGCATGTGGTTCCAGCGCACCAGTGCCTCGGCGCCCCGCACGATGCCGGTGGCCAGCTCGACCTTGGGCTGGAAGCAGACGTCGAGCCCGTCGCCCTCCAGCGCCTCCCGCAGGTCGGCGGCCAGCGCCAGGCGACGCGGGGTGGCGGGGTCGTGGACCGGGTCGTAGAGCTCCCAGCCGCTGCGGTGGCGCTGGGCGGTGTCGGCCGCGATGTGGGCCCGCTGCACCAGCGACGCCACGTCGATGGCCTGCTCCGGGTAGACGGCGATGCCGATGTTGACGCCCAGCGCCAGCAGGACGCCCTCGGTCTGGAACGGCGGGTCGAAGCCGGCGATGAGCAGGCGGGCCGCGCCGACCACCTCGTCGGCGTCGGCCACGTCGGGCATGACGACGGCGAACTGCTCGCCGCCCAGGCGGGCGAGCGAGGCGGTCTCGGGCAGCAGGCCCCTGAGCCGGGCGCACGCCTGGATGATGAGGCCGTCGGCGCTGCGGTGCCCGAAAGCGTCGACCACCTGGCTGAACGAGTCGAGGTCGAGCCACGATCAGGCCGACCCGGCCCCGGTTCCCGTAAGCGTCCTCCAGCGCCGATTCGAGCAGCTCGGTGAGCCTGGTCCGGTTGGGCAGGTCGGTGAGCGGGTCGTGCAGCGCCTGATGGGCCCGCGCGGTCGCCTCCCGCTCCAGCCGGCGGAAGAGCACGCCGTTCTCGATGGCGATCGACGCCTGGTCGGCCAGCGAGCCCAGCAGCGAGGCGTGACTGTCGCCGAACAGGGCGGCGGCCTTGCGCTTGGCCTGGGTGACGACCAGCGCGCCGACGACCGAGCGGTCGGTGCCGGTGATGGGCGCGGCCAGGGCGCCGATCGTGGTCAGGTCCTTGAGCCACGGCGGGCAGCTCGGGCCCATGCGGACCCGGCACGGCACGCCGTCGGGCATGAGCGCCCGCACGTCGGCGGCGTGGTCGGTCGCCGACACGTCGACCTCCTGCGGACCGGACTGGACGAGGCCGATGCGCCGGGCCGGCTCGTCCTCGCCCAGCGGGCGCAGCAGCAGGACGGCCCCGTCGGCCCGCAGCAGGCTGCGGGCGGCTTCGAGCACGGAGTTGGTGATCTCGGCCAGGTCGGTGGAGCGCACCACCGACGAGACGAACTCGTAGTGGGTCTGGAGGCGGCGGTGCCGCTGCGCCAGGCCGGTGTAGATCCGGTTCGAGGCGTAGCAGGCGGCGCCGACCGCGGCGAGCAGCAGGGCCACGTGAGGGTGCTCCCAGAGGGTTGTCGCCAGGCCGATGCCGATGGCGGCGTTGAGGACAGCGGCCGCCGCCCCCGAGCGAACGAGCACGACCATCGCCCGCCCACCCGGCCATTTGCGGCCCACCAGGGTGACGGCGATGGCGAGGGCGGCCGCCGCGGTGGCGTAGCTGGCGAACATCCCCGCGAGCAGGGCGAACGCGCCCCGCACGCCGACCGGGTCGGCTTCGCCCAGCACCAGGCGGAACACGATGATCGCCGCCATGGTCTGGGTGAAGTGGACCGACACCTCGTAGAAGAACTCGCAGAAGCGGCGCTGGCGGGTGACGATCAGCACGATCGTCACGCCCACCACGCGGGCCAGCACCAGGTCGGAGGGGTCGGCGTAGACCAGGCCCACGGCCAGGGGGACCATGGCCAGCACGTAGCCGTACAGCTCACCCTGGCGGCGCTCGACCCAGACGCCGAACGCCTCGCAGCACAGGAAGGCCGCGCCGAGCCAGAGAGCGTTCACCTGGAGGGGCGCGCCGGCGAGGGGCTGCTCCCCGGCGATCACCAGTCCGTACAGGACGGCCCCGATGGCGAGCAGCGCCAAGCCGACCGACAGCACGGTCCGATCGAGCCGACGCGCCTCATCCCCCGACAATGTCTGTAACCCCTCCCCTTCCCCGAGAGAAGTCCGCCTGTGGCACCGTGCCGCACCGCTACACAAGCGGTCAAGACTCAGCGTGTGCTTTTTCCCTGCTAGGACACTATGTCAAGCCCAATCAGCACGCGGCGCGGTCAAGATGTCACGGAGACGTGACAACCGGGCCCAGCACCCGGTCGAGGTAGGGGTTGGCGAAGCGCCCCTCGGGATCGAGCCGGGACCGCACCCGCTGGAAGTCGTCCCAGCGCGGATAGCGCGGGGCCAGCGTCTCCGAGCGTTGGAAGTGGAGCTTGCCCCAGTGCGGCCGCCCGCCGTAGCCGTCCATGATCCGCTCGACGCCGGAGAAGTAGGCGTCGTACGGCGTGCCCCGGTACACGTGCACCGCGATGTAGCCCGTCTCCCGGCCGTACGCGGTGGAGAGGGGGATGTCGTCGGGTGCCACCACCCGCACCTCCACCGGGAAGCTGATCTGCATGCCGATCTCGTCCACCAGGCGGCGCACCCGGTTCAGCGCCTCGGGCAGCGCCTCCCGGGGGATGGCGTACTCCATCTCGTAGAAGCGGACCGTGCGGGGACTGGTGAACACCCGATCGGAGCGGTCGACGTAATCGAGCTTGCCGGTGGTGGGGATGATCTTGGCCAGCCGGGGGATCAGGGACGGGCGCCAGCGGCCGACCCGGCACATGGCGCCGAACGCGTAGTTGTTGAGCGCCATGTCGTCGACCCACTCCCGCACCTTGGGGCGGGGCCGGGCGGGCTCGTCGGTGCGCTGGTTCCGCTTGGTGAGCGCCCAGCGGGTGTGGGGGACCCAGTAGAACTCGTAGTGGTCGTGCTCGGCGACCAGCGTGTCCAGGTCGGCCAGCACCTCGTCCACCGGCACCGGCTCCTCGACCGCGTGGAGGCGGAAGGCGGGCACGCACCGCAGGGTCACCGTGGACACCAGCCCCAGCGCCCCCAGCCCGGCGCGGGCGGCCGCGAACACGTCCGGGTTCTCGTTCCCGTGGTCGGGGGCGGTGGCCTCCACCACCGAGCCGTCCCCGGTGACCAGCCGCAGGCCCACGATCTGGGAGGACAGGTTGCGGAAGCGCAGGCCGGTCCCGTGGGTGGCGGTCTGGGTGGCGCCGGAGATCGACTGGCGGTCGATGTCGCCCATGTTCTCCAGCGCCAGGCCCCTGGCGTCGAGATCGTCCGACAGCCGGTGCAGGGGGATGCCGGCCTCGACCGTCACCAGGTTGCGGGCGCGGTCGTGGCTGAGCACCCGCCCGTAGCCGGACAGGTCGACCAGCGTGCCGTCGGTGCAGGCGATGGAGGTGAAGCTGTGGCCGGCCCCCACCGCCTTGACCCGCCGGCCGGCCGCCGCGGCCTGCTTGACCAGGTCGACCAGGTCGGCCTCGCTGGTGGGCCGGGCGACCTCCGCGGGGGCGCATGCCTGGTTGCGGGCCCAGTTGGACCAGTCGGCGCGGTCGGCGAGGCGCGGGGCACGGGCGGCGGCGGTCATGGCCGAAGCGTAGGCCCGCCGGGGGTGGGCCACGGATGGCGGGGGTAAGGATGGCGGGGTGAGATGGAAGCGCACCGAGTCGAGCCACTACCGGCGGCAGGGCGGGGGCGGCATGGGCGGCCTCGGCCTGCCCGTGACGGCGGGCGGCGGGGTGATCGGCCTGCTGGTGCTGCTGGCCACGGTCCTGCTGAACGGCGCGGGCGGCGGCGGGAGCGGCGGTGGCTTCGGCGACCTGCTGCAGGACGGGGCGCAGGCCCCCGGCCCCGAGACCGAGCAGGACGAGTTCGTCCGCTTCCTGACCGAGGACATCCAGGGCCAGTGGTCCGACATCTTCGCCCAGCAGGGGGCCGCAGTACAGCTACGCCACGGTCAACAGCTTCGAGGGCCAGGTCGGCACCGGCTGCGGTGCGGCCAGCGCCGCGGTGGGGCCCTTCTACTGCCCGGCCGACAGCCAGGTGTACCTCGACCTGGGCTTCTTCGACGAGCTGGCGAGCCGGTTCGACGCCCCCGGCGACTTCGCCCAGGCCTACGTGGTGGCGCACGAGATCGGCCACCACATCCAGAACCTGGACGGCACCAGCGCCGAGGTCCGGTCCCGCGAGCAGGCCGCCGGCTCCGAAGCGGAGGCCAACGAGTGGTCGGTGCGCCTGGAGCTGCAGGCCGACTGCTACGCGGGCGTCTGGGCCCACTCCGTGGCCGAGCGCAGCCGCCAGGAGGGCAGCGACGTGGCCCTGGAGGACGGCGACATCGAGGAGGGCCTGGCCGCCGCCGAGGCCGTGGGCGACGACCGCCTCCAGTCGCAAGCCGGGGTCGACGTCCGCCCCGAGACCTGGACCCACGGCTCGTCGGACCAGCGCCGCGACTGGTTCCGCACCGGCTACGACAGCGGCGACCCCGCGGCCTGCGACACGTTCTCCGGCTAGGCGACTGCGTCCCCGTTCTGTCAGCGCTGTCCGTGCCGACTGCACGTGGGTGCTGACAGAACGGGAGTTGCCGATCCGTTCTACTGTCAGCGCAGGATCGGGGAGAGGGGGTGCGGTGGAGGCGAGCCGGGAGCCGGCCTTCCCCACGAGCGGGCCCGAGCTGCAGGCGATGATGGCCGAGGTGTCCGCCTTCGCGGCCGCGTTCCTCGACCGGGCGGAGGCCGGGCGGGCCTCGACGTCCGAGGGCGTTCGCGAGGTGGCCGATCGCTTCGTCGAGCCCGAGCCCGTCCCGGCGACGCTCGGCGAGATGCTCGCGGCGCTCGACGACGCGGCCGGGGTCGGCTTCAACCAGATCCACCCCGGGTTCCTCGGCTACGTCCCGCCCACCGGCCTGCCGATCGGGGCGGTCGCGGACTTCCTGGCCGCCGTGGTGACGCGCTACGTGGGGCTGTACCGGCCATCCCCGGCCCTGGCCCAGATCGAGTGGACGGCGTTGCGGTGGATCGCCGACCGCTTCGACCTGCCGCCGGAGACCCGCGGCGTGTTCACCTCCGGCGGCTCGATCGCCACCTTCACGGCGATGGTGACGGCCCGCCACGCCATCCTCGGCCGCAACGACGCCCCGGGCCGCGTCTACCTCACCGACCAGACCCACCACTCCGTCGAGCGGGCGGCCCACGTCATGGGCATCGCGCCCGAGTGCATGACCTTCGTCCCGACCGACGAGGCGCTGGCGATGGACGTCGAAGCGCTGGAGCGCCAGATCGTCCATGATCTCGGGTCGGCGCCGCGCCCGTTCCTGGTGCTGGCCAACGCGGGCACGATCAACACCGGCGCGGTGGACCCGCTCCGGGCGATCGTGGAGGTCGCCCACCGCCACGGGCTGTGGGTGCACGTCGACGGCGCCTATGGCGGCTTCTTCGTCCTGACGCCGGCGGGCCGCGCCGCCCTCGACGGCATCGGCCTCGCCGACTCGCTCACCGTCGACCCGCACAAGGGCATGTTCTTCGCCGCCGGCACCGGCTGCGTCCTGGTGCGCGACGGCCACCGGCTCGCCGCGGCCCACGCCGCCGACGCCGCCTACCTCGACGACCTCGGCGGGCACCCGACCACCCCCAACTTCAGCGACTACTCCCTGGAGCTGACACGCCCGATCCGCGGGCTGCGGGTGTGGATGGCGCTGAAGCTGCACGGCTGGGACGCCTTCGCCGAGGCCCTGGACACCACCCTCCGCCACGCCCGCCTGCTCGATGCGGCGCTGCGCGAGGACGACCGCCTCGCCCTGCCGTGGCGCCCGGCGCTGTCGACGGTGACGTTCCGGCTGCGGGACCAGGATGACGGCGCCAACGACGCGCTGCTCGCCCGCATCAACGACACCGGACGGATCCTGCTGTCCAGCACGTCGCTGCGGGTGGGCGGCGAGCCCACGACCTGGCTGCGCGCCTGCTTCATGAACCCCCGCACGACCGATGCGACGGTCGCCGAGGCGGTCGAGGTGATCCGGGGCGCGATCGACGGGGTCGACGACCGCTAGCAGCCGGGCGGGTCAGCGGCCCTGGAGGGCCTCCAGCAGCTGGGGCAGGACCTTGTGGACGTCGCCGACGATCCCGAGGTCGGCGACCGAGAAGATCGGGGCCTCGGGGTCCTTGTTGATGGCGATGATGTTCTTGGCGCCCTTCATGCCCACCAGGTGCTGGGTGGCGCCGGAGATGCCCGCCGCGATGTAGACGTTGGGCTTGACCACCTTGCCGGTCTGGCCCACCTGGTAGCTGTAGGGCACCCAGCCGGCGTCCACGATGGCCCGGGAGGCGCCGGGCGCACCCTTGAGGGCAGCGGGCCAGGTCCTCGATGATCTGGTACTTCTCGGCCGCGCCCAGGCCCCGGCCGCCGGAGACGACCACTGCGGCCTCGTCCAGCTTGGGGCCGGTGTGCTCCTCGACGTGGCGGTTCTTGACCTTGGCGGTGCCGTAGTCGGGCACCTCGATGGTCACCACCTCGGCGGGGCCGCCGCCCGACTCCTCGGCCGAGAACGACTTGGGCCGGATCAGCGCGATGTGGGGGCCGCTGCCGGTGAAGCGGGTGCGGACCAGCTTGGTGCCGCCGAACACCGGCTCGGTGACCACCACCGAGTCGCCGTCCGCCGCGATGTCGACGTTGTTGGTGAGGACCGGCTGGTCCAGCGCCACCGACAGGCGGGCGGCCACGTCGCGGCCCTCGTAGGTGGTGCCGAACAGGATCAGGTCGGGCCGCTCGCCGCCCTCGATCAGCCTGGCCAGGGCCGAGGCGGCGGGGATGCCGGGCGTGCTGCCCTGGAGGTCGCCGGTGGCGTAGATCTTGGTGGCCCCGTGGGCGCCGAGCGTGCCGGCGATGGCGTCGCCGTCCCCGTCGCCGTAGACGGCCTCGACGGTGCCGCCCAGCTCACGGGCCTTGGTGAGGATCTCGAGCGTGATGGGCGCGACCTTGCCGTCGGCCGCCTCGGCGTAGACCCAGATGCGGTTCAGAGCCATGTCTGTCGTGTCTCCTGCGTTCTCGTCCGGGCCCGGGTCAGATGACCTTGAGGTTTTCGAGGTAGGCGACGATCTTGGCGTAGCCCTCGCCGTCGTCCTCGACGATCTCGCCGGCCTCGCGGGCGGGGGCGTCGTCGACCGACACCGTCTCCTGGCCGGCGCCGGCGGCGCCCACCGTGGCGGCGTCGATGCCCAGGTCGGCCAGCGTGAGCTGGTCGACGGGCTTGGACTTGGCCGCCATGATCCCCTTGAAGCTGGGGTAGCGGGGCTCGACCACGCCGGCGGTGACCGACACCAGGGCGGGCAGCGTGGTCTCGACCTCGTCGTAGCCCAGCTCGGTCTGGCGCTGGACGTTGACGGTGTCGCCCGAGATCTCGACGTGCTTGGCGAAGGTGATGGAGGGCAGCCCCAGCAGCGCCGCCACCTGCTCGGGGACGGTGCCGGTGTAGCCGTCGCTCGACTCGGTGGCCGCCAGCACCAGGTCGGGCTCGGCCCGGCGGATGGCCGCCGCCAGGACCTTGGCGGTGTCGAGGGCCCCGGCGCCGGACAGGGCGTCGTCGGAGACGAGGATGGCCTTGGCGGCCCCCATGGCCAGGGCGGTGCGCAGGCCCGACGTCTCGCCGTTGGGCGCCATGGACACGAGGGTGACCTCGCCGCCACCGGCCGCGTCGGCAAGCTGGAGAGCCATCTCGACGCCGTAGCTGTCGGACTCGTCGAGGATCAGCTTGCCGCTGCGATCGAGGGTGTTGTCAGCCTCGAGCTTCCCGGGCTCGGCGGGATCCGGGATCTGCTTCACGCATACGACCACGTTCATGGCCTGCCATGCTGCACCCCTCCCGGTGAGGCGTCCAAATCGCTGCGCGCCAAGTGACCGCTCGGTAATAAACGTGTTTCCCGCTCTGCTGGTGGGGGGCCTCCCTGCTGCTGGGAGCAGCGGGCCGCTCGGGCCCGCGCTTCCCGCTCTTGCTGCTGGTAGCAGCGGGCCGCTCGGGCCCGGGCGCCCGGCAAGGGGCGGCGCCTCTGGTGGGCAGGCTAGGTTCCCGGCGCTGTGAAGCTGCTGCTCCTGGTGAACTCGGTGGCGTCATCGGTGACGCCACGTAGCCGTGTGGTGATCGGCAAGGCCCTGTCCGCCGACCACGACGTGACGGTGGCGGAGACCAGCCGCCGGGGCCACGCCACCCGCCTGGCGCAGGGCGCGGCGGCCACGGGGACCGACGTCGTGGTGGTGCTGGGCGGCGACGGCACCCTCAACGAGGCCGCCAACGGCCTGGCCGGGTCGGCGACGGCGCTGGCCCCGCTGCCCGGCGGGTCGACCAACGTGTTCGCCCGCACCATCGGGCTGCCCAACGACCCTATCGAGGCCACCGGGGTGCTGCTCGACGCCCTGGGCCGCCGCTCGATCCGGCGGGTGGGGCTGGGCTCGGTGAACGGGCGGTACTTCCTGTTCCACACCGGTGTCGGCTTCGACGCCGCCGTGGTCGAGCAGGTGGAGCGGCGCTCGGGCCTCAAGCGCTACGCCGGGCACCCGCTGTTCGTCTACGCCGGGTTCGACACCTGGATCCGCCACTTCGACCGCAGCCGGCCCCGCTTCGCGGTGCACTTCCCCGAGGACGACGGCGAAGGTGCCGTGATCGACGACGCCTACCTGACCATCGTGCTCAACACCAACCCCTACACGTTCCTGGGCAACCGGCCGCTCAACCTCGCCCCCGAGGCCACGCTGGACCGGGGCCTGGCCCCGGTGACGGTCCGCACGATGGCGTTCACCCGCTTCCTGCCGGTCATCGCCTCGGCCCTGGGGCGGGGCAGGCTGCTGCGCCGCAGCCGCTGGGTGGACCACCGCACCGACGTGAAGTGCCTGACCGTGCGGGCCTACGGGCCGGTCCCGTACCAGGTGGACGGCGACCACCTCGGCGACGCCGAGGTGCTGGAGTTCCGGCACGAGCCGGACGTGCTCGACCTGGTGCTGCCCTAAGACATCCCGAGGCAATAGGGCCCGCGGACCGGCGGCGGAGGCAATAGGGGCCGGGGGCCGGGCCCTATTGCCTCGGGCCCCGCCGTGCGGGCCCTATTGCCTCGCCTCGCCGTCCCGGCCCAGGGCGGCGAGGGCGACGTCGGGGGCGTTGGTGACGATGGCGTCCACGCCGATGCCGTCGAGCCAGCGGATGCGGTCGGGGTCGTCGCAGGTCCAGGTGTTGACGGCCACCTCCTCGCGGTGGGCCTGCTCCACCAGCTCGGGCGTGACGAAGGCGTGGTGGGGATGGAGCGCCTGGTGGCCGTGGGCCACGACCTGGCCCACCGGGTCGTCGCCGCCGATGATCAGCCAGCCGGTGACCAGGTCGGGCGCCAGCTCCTGCACCCGGTCGACCGACGGCAGGTGGAAGCACGACACCACGAACCGCTCGCGCTCCTCCGGGGGACGGGCCACCAGCAGCGCGACCACCGTGTCCACGAACCCCAGGGTGGCGTCGAAGTCGACGTCGTCGGGCCAGTTCTTGATCTCGACGTTGACGAGCCGCAGGCCCCGGCAGGCATCCAGCGCGGCGTCGAGATCGGCGATGGCGTCGGGCAGCTCGGCCCTACCCAGCGTGACCACCGGCCGGCCGTCGGGCAGGTGGGCGTCGTGCACCACCGCGGTGCCGCCGTCGGCCGTCCGGCGCACGTCGAGCTCGACTCCGTCGGCCCCAGCCGCCATCGCAGCACGGAACGAAGCGAGGGAGTTCTCGGCCGCCACGAGGGGCGCGCCCCGGTGCCCGATAACGAGTGACACGAACTTGTCCTTTCGATGAGGAAAAAAGTCCTTGCTGTCAAGCGAGACAGCCAGTATCTTTGCTCCGTCGCAGCCACACGCTTTTCCGTCACTTATCGCGGTGGCATGTGAAACTCGTCACAAATCGGTGACCCGAATCCGCCGTGGAGGTCCCGTGGCCCTGACGCAGAGCCGCAGTCTGTCCCTGACCATCGAACGCGACGACTGGCGCGAGCACAGCGCCTGTCGTGACACCGACCCCGATCTGTTCTTCCCCGTGGGCACCACCGGCCCCGCCATCGAGCAGATCGACAACGCCAAGGCCGTGTGCCGAGTGTGCGACGTCCAGAAGGCCTGCTTGGAGTATGCCCTGGTGACCAACCAGGACAGCGGGGTCTGGGGCGGCACCTCGGAGGAAGAGCGCCGCGCGCTGCGCCGCCAGTGGGTGGCGCGCAACCGCAAGTCCGCCTGATCGGCACCCTGCCCCCCACGGGGGCACGCTGGGGAAATCGACCTCACCACGACTACGGCCTCGCCACCGCGGGGCCGTCCTCGTGCGTCGGGGTCGACAACCGACCTCACCGCGACGACGGCCTCGCCGACCGCGAGGCCGTCCTCGTCCCCGGGGTCGACGACGACCGGGATCCGCAGCCACACCACGGCGCCCGGGCGCGCGCCGTCGCCTTCGCCCGAGACGATCGAGAACTCGCCCCCCAGGTCGCTGGTGACCAACGCGCGCACGATCGACAGCCCGAGCCCGTCCGTGGCCTCGGCCGAGAAGCCCTCGGGCAGCCCCACCCCGTCGTCGGTCACCCGCAGGGCCAGCGACTTGCCGTCCCGCTCGATCGTCACCTGCACCCGGCCCGGGCGCCCGCGCAGGTCGACCGCCTGCGGGTAGGCGTGGTCGACCGCGTTCTGGAGCAGCTCGTTGAGCACCACCGCCAGGGACGTGGCGATGTTGGCGGGCAGCACGCCGTCGTCGCCGCCGTCGTCGATGAAGAAGTGGATGGGGTGCTCCGACGTGATCATGTCCTGGACCATGCTCACGATGGGCCGGGCCACGTCCACGAAGGGCACGTCGTCGCCCGCCTCCCTCGACAGGATCTCGTGCACCAGGGCGATGGAGCGGATGCGGCGCACCGACTCCTCGATGGCGGTCCGGGCCTCGTCGTTGCCCAGCCGCCGCCCCTGCAACCGCAGCAGCGACGAGATGGTCTGGAGGTTGTTCTTCACCCGGTGGTGGATCTCCCGGATGGTCTGGTCCTTGGACAGCAGCAGCAGGTCCCGCCGCCGCAGCTCGGAGATGTCCCTCAGCAGCACCACCGCGCCGGTCACCGTGCCCTGGTCGAGCAGGGGGATGCCCCGCATCAGCACGGTGATGTCGATGCCCCGGGGCAGCTCCTCGGTCACCGGCCGGCCCAGGGCGAAGCAGGTCGACACCACCTGCTCCTCCAGGCCCAGCTCGGAGAAGCGCAGGCCCTCGGCGTTGGCGTGCACGCCCAGGCGGTGCAGCGTCGACACCGCGTTGGGCGAGGAGTACTCGACCCGGCCCGAGGCGTCGATGACGATCACGCCGTCGCCCACCCGTGGCGCCTCCTCGGTCTCGACGTCGTCGGCGTCGAAGGGGAAGTCGCCGGTGGCGATCATGCGGGCGAAGCGGTTGAACACGTCGACGTAGGTGCGCTCCAGCTCGCCGGGCTGGCGCCCGAAGGCGGGTGCCGACTCGCGGGTGAGCACCCCGATGACCTTGCCCCGGAAGCGGATGGGGATGCACAGCACCCGGACCCGCTCCTTCAGCTTGGAGATGGTCATCTCGCCCTCGATGATCTCGCCCAACCGGTAGGCCCGGGCCACCAGCGGGCGGTCCTCGTCCTCCAGCACGGTGCCGACCCAGTCGGCCCGGTAGACGGTCTGGGCGGTGGTCGGGCGCACCTGGCCCAGCACCACGAAGCGGCTCCCGCCGCTGTCCCGCGGCTCGCCCACCACGCCGAACAGCAGCAGGTCGGCGAAGCAGAAGTCGGCCAGCAGCCCCCAGCTCGCGGCGAGCCGCTGGAGGTGCAGGATCGACGGGTTGTCGAGCCGGGTGAAGAACCGGGCGAGCTCGGCAAGGCTGGCCATCGCCGTGCATTCTGGCAGCGGGCGGCGGCGGAACGGACGACCGCGGCCGCACACCCGTCGGGCAGTGACGCCCGCGGGGGCACCGGGCTGCCGGGCGCGCTAGCGGAACAGCGACCCGCCCAGCTCCAGGAGGCCGGCCAGGTCGGTGATGTCGTGGTCGGCGTAGGGGACGGTGGCGACGACGTCGATGCCGGCCACCAGCTCGGCCCGCTGCTCGGCCTCGCGGGTGGCGACCACCTGGAAGTTGAGGAAGCTCTCCCCCACCTCGCCCAGCACCCGGGCCACTGCGGCGGCGTCCGCCTCGATGGGGACCGCGCCGGCCAGGTCCCTGGCGTCGCTGCACAGGCGCTGCGCCACGGTGGTCGCCCGCCGGTCCTCGAACCACGCGGGCAGCACCTTGTTGAGCACGACCGCGCCGAGCGGGAAGCCCCGGTCCCCCAGCGCCTCGATGAAGAACTCGGCCTCCCGCACCGGGGCCGCCTCCAGCGTCGAGACCACCACGAACGTGGTCCGCTTGTCCGACAGCGTGCGGGTCACCGCCTTGGCCCGCTCCACGAACCCGTCGTACATGGTCTGGAACAGGAGGAAGAACTCGGCGATGTCCTGGAGGAACTGCGAGCCCAGGATGCGGTCGGCCGCGGTGTAGAAGGGCCGGGACGCCAGCGTGAACACCCGGCTGCGGGCCGGGACGGTCAGCCAGCGCAGCAGCCGGCTGGAGAAGAAGTCGGCCATCCGCTCGGGCGCCTCGAGGAAGTCGATGGCGTTGCGGGTGGGCGGGGTGTCCACCACGATCAGGTCGTAGCGGCCCGAGGCGTGGATCTCGTAGAGGCGCTCCATGGCGATGTAGTCGTGGCTCTGCACGAAGCGCCCGGTGATGTTCTCGTACAGCGGGTTGGCCAGGATGGCGTCGCGGGTGGCGGCGTCGGGGGCGTGGGAGCGGACCAGCTCGTCCCACGACTGCTTGGTGTCGAGCATGGCGGCCCACAGCTCGCCCCGGGGCTCGACCCCGGCCGCCGCGAACAGCTCCGGCGGGACCTGGGTCTCGACGTTGCCGAAGCGCTCCAGGCCGAGGGCGTTGGCCAGCCGCCGGGCCGGGTCGACGGTGATGACCAGGACCTTGCCGCCCAGGCGGGCGGCGGCCATGGCCGCGGCCGCCGCGGCCGTGGTCGTCTTGCCCACGCCGCCGGACCCGCAGCAGATCACGATCTCCTTGGCCGCCAGCAGCGACTCCAGCGAGGTGACCGGCTGGGCGCCGGCGGCGCGGCGGGCGGCGGCGGCCATCGGCTCGCCTCAGAACCCCAGCTCGGCGCCGAGCGACTCGGCGATCTGGCGGGTGGCCCGCACCCCGTGGGTGCGCTGGAACAGCTCGGGCACGTACAGCAGCTCGACCCCCGGCGGCAGGCCCGCCCGCAGCGCGGCCAGGTGCTCGGCCCGGGTGCGGCGCAGCTTCACGGCCAGCTCGGCGCCGTCGAGCACCGGCCCCACCGGTCCCCCGACCGCGGCGGCGAGGGCGGCCGCCGGCTCCGGTTGGCGCAGGGCCCGGAACACCTCCTCCTCGCCCCGGGTGAACAGCTCGGGCAGCACCCGGTTGACCACCACGGCGGCCACGTCCACCACCGTCTCCTCCCGCAGGCGGGCGGTCAGCTCCAGGGTCTCGGTGACCGGCATCTCCTCGGGCGTGGCCACCACCACCACGCCGGTCCGGGCCGGGTCGCCCAGGATGTCGAGCATCCACGACGTCTGGTCCCGGACCTTGCCCACCTGCACCAGGTCCCGCATGGCCTGGGGCGCGGCCAGCTGGCCCACGATGTGGCCCGAGGCGGGGGCGTCCACCACCACCAGGTCGTAGTGGTTCTCCCGCACCTCGTGGCAGAGCTTGCCCACCACCAGGATCTCCTTGACCCCGGGGGCCGCGTTGGCCACGAAGTCGAAGGTGCGGGCCAGCGGGCCCAGCCGGGCCAGCAGCGGCACCTTGAGCTGGAGGCTCAGGTACTCCTTGAGCGACGCCTCGGTGTCCATGGACATGGCCCACAGGCCGGGCGCGATCTCCCGCTCCTTGAACTGGGTGGGACCGGTCTCGAACGCCCCGGCCAGGTTGCCCTTGGCGTCGACCTCGCACAGCAGCGTGCGCATGCCCTGGGAGGCCGCGAGCTGGCCGAGCGCCGCGGCGATCGCCGTCTTGCCGACCCCGCCCTTGCCGGTGACGAACAGCAGCCTGCGCTGGAGCAGGCCGGACGGCATCGGCTCAGCCGCCGCCGAACCCGATCCGCCGCCCCTTTTCGCTCGAGCCGATCTCGACGTAGGCCACCTTGTCCACGGGGATGCCGAACTGGCGGCCGCGCCTGTCGGTCAGCCACAGCGTGCCCCCCTTCTCGAACGCCGTGTCGATGTGCTCGCGCACGGCATCGCTGTCGGTGTCCTCGGCCAGCAACACCTCGAGCTCCTTGGGCGAGCTCTTGACCCCGATGCGGACGTCCACGTCTTCCTCCTGTGTCAGGCGGCGTCATGGTAGGGGCTGGTCCCCACCATCTCCGACCCGAGCCGCCTCGGGCTCGTCCGCCTCGGCCTCGGGGACGTCGTCCTCGGCCACCCATCGGGGGTGGTGGTCGCGGGCCCACGCCCGGGAGACCCGGCCGGTGAGCATGCCCCGCAGCGACTCACGGTCGTTGAGGGCGAACAGGATGTGGCCGGACACGACCACCCAGGTGGCGATGGCCGTCCAGTCGTGGACGAACGTGGCGCCGGTCCGGTACTGGACCGGCCACGGCTCGAACCAGCGCATGATCGAGCCGGTCACGACCATGATCGGGATCATCCCGGCCACGAAGGCGGCGTTGGCCTTCTGCCCGGCGTTGAACTTGCCGATCTTGTCGGCGGCCTCGCGGCCCCGGGTCCGCAGCCAGCGGCGATCCGCCCGGCTCCAGCGGGCCAGGCTGCCCACGTTGGCCCGCACGTCCCGGCGCCAGCGGCCGGCGTAGGCCAGCACCAGCGGGACGGGCATGCTCAGCCCGGCGATCACGTGGATGTCCTTGACCAGCACCCGCCGGCCCACCAGGGCGGTGAGCGGGCCGACGTAGAGGATCAGCCCGGTGAGGGCGGCGGTCAGCACCGCCGCGGCCGTCGCCCAGTGCAGCGCCCGCGTCGACCGCCCGAAGCGCTCGATCATGAGGTCGGCTCGTCGCTGCGGCCGTTCGAGCCCCCGACCCAGGCGTCGACGTCGTAGCCGTAGTTCTCCCAGTAGCCCTCGGTCAGCTCGTCGACCACCTCGATGCGCTCCAGCCACTTGAGCGACTTGTAGCCGTACATGGGGCCGACGTAGAGCCGGACGGGACCGCCGTGCTCGCGGGTCACCGGCCCGTCCTGCATGCGGTGGGCGGCGATGACGTCGTCGCGGCGGGCCTGGTCGAGGGTCAGGCTCTCGGTGTAGAGGCCGTCGAACGAGTAGATGCGCAGGTGGGTGGCGCCGTGGCTCACGCCCGCCTCGTCCAGCAGGGCCGACAGCTTGACCCCGGTCCAAGGGACGTCGGCCACCCGCCAGCCGGTCACGCACTGGAAGTCGAGCTCGAGGTCGGTCTGGGGCCGGTCGAGCAGGTCCTCGTAGCCGAGGCTGAGCGGGCGCTCGACCAGGCCGTCGACGGTCAGGCGGTAGTCGTCCGCGCTGCGCTCGGGCAGCGAGCCGGTCACGGAGTAGATCCGGAAGCGGCCGGCGGTGGGGATGAACGAGGTCAGGCCGGTGGGGTCGCGCTGGGTGAGCGGGCGCAGCGTCCGCTCCAGGCGCGCCTGCACGGCGTCGCCGAACACGATCCCGGCGGCCCCGAGCCCGAGCATGCCGAGCACTATGCGCCGCCCGATGGGCTGGCCGGCGACCTCATCAGTGGCCACACCGCGGAGGCTACGCCCGCCGCGGCCGGGACCGTCGCGGCGGCGCCGCGAGTTTCGCGGCGCGTAAGACCGCCCGGGCCCGGGCGTGCCCTCTGTGCCTCAGCCGAGGTGGTCGGCCAGGCGGGCCAGGCGGGCGTCCCACCGGCGCCCGGCCTGGGCCGCCCAGGTCGGCGAGCTCGTCGAGGGGCCCGGTGCGGGCCACGAACCGGGTCTCCCGGCCGCTGCGCTCGCCGGCGACGAGCCCGGCCTCCCGCAGCAGGCCCAGGTGCTTGGCCACGGCCTGGCGCGACACCGGCAGGCCGCCGGCCAGCGCGGTGGCGGTGACGGGGCCGCGCTCGGCCACCGCCCGCAGGACGTCCCGGCGGGTGGGATCGGCCAGCGCCGCGAACACCGCGTCGGGCGGCTCAGGCGACGGCGACGGGGACACGGCCGCAGACGAGCACCAGCTCCAGGCCCACGAGCCGCGCCGCCCACCGCGCCACCGCGGTGGCCCGGGCATCGGCCCGAGCCTGCGCCGTGGCGTGCATCGTGGCCTGCATGGGCGCCGGCGCCCGGGCCGGGAGCGACTCGGTCACGATCACCCGGGTGCCGCCGGTGTCGAGGGGCGAGAGCACGACCGACACGGTGGAGGCGTCGCCCTCCTCGCCCGGCCGCCACCAGGTCCACACCATGCGCTCCCCGGGCGCCGCCTCGTCGACCCGCACCCGGCGGGCCACGGCGTCGGGGTCGTCCAGCCATCCCGACCGCTCGTCGGGATCGGCCACCGCCCGCCAGACGTCGTCCACGGATGCGTCCAGGTCCACGCTGCGAGTCACCTCTTCGGCCATACCCGCAACTCTACAGTTGCGCGTCGGTCCCGTCACCCCTACGCTCGAACCCGCAACCGCGCGGTTGCACGAAGGAGGAACCGGCAGCGTGCTCATCCCCACCGTCATCGAGACCACCAACCGGGGCGAACGGGCCTACGACATCTACTCGCGCCTGCTGCGGGAGCGCATCGTCTTCCTGGGCTCGCCCCTGGACGAGAGCGTGGCCAACCTGATCATCGCCCAGCTGCTCCACCTCGAGGGCGAGGACATGGACCGCCCGGTGAACCTCTACATCAACTCCCCGGGCGGCGACATGACCGCCCTGTTCGCGGTGTACGACGCCATGCAGTTCATGGGCCCGCCGGTGCACACGGTGTGCGTGGGCCAGGCCTGCTCGGCCGCCGCGGTGCTGCTGGCCGCAGGGCGCCGAGGGCCACCGCTCGGCCCTCCCCAACGCCCGCATCCTGATCCACCAGCCCCACGGCGGCGCCCAGGGCCAGTCGTCGGACATGGAGATCGCGGTGCGAGAGATGATCGTCATGCGCGACCGCATGGTCGACATCCTCACCGCCCGCACCGGCCAGCCCCGCGAGCGCATCGAGACCGACATCGACCGCGACTACATCCTCCGCGGCGAGGAGGCCGTGGCCTACGGCCTGGTCGACGAGATCATCACCCACCGCAAGCCCCGCCCGGTCCCGGTCCCCGGCTTCCACAAGCCCGAGGACGAGCCGGCCGCCGCCACCGGTTAGCCGATGCGCTGGTCGGAGCTGTAGCCCGACCCCGGGCAAATCACACCCGTGTAACCTGGGCGGCTCGTGAGCCCGAGTGGATCAGATGAAGACCCGGTGCCGCCGGGCTTGCTGCTGGATCTGGATGAGGCTTTCCGCGTCCTGGAGGCGCTGGAAGACGCCCGATTGGCACTCCGGGAGATCAGCGCGGCTCCGGGCCTTCAGGACGAGCTGGCCACGGTGATCCGCATACTCCACAGTAGGCTCGGCTTTGACGAAGGAGGCGTGCCGTGACGGAGCCCGAGGTTCTCTTGCCGGCCGAAGCAGCTCGCCGCCTCGGTGTCCCGACGCGGGTGATCGTCCAGGCGATGTACGAGCGTACGATCCCGCGAGTGCGGCTAGACGACGGGACGCTGGGGATTCCGGCCGAAGCGCTCGACACCTTCGAGGTACGCGCCAGCTGACCCTGACATCTCCTGGGCTACGCGTGTCAGCCGATGCGCAGCTCGGGGCTGTAGATGCGGGTGGGGGCGAGGTCGACGTCGATGGTGGCGGCGATGCGGGTGAAGACCTGCGGCGGCTTCGCCGTCGGGCTCGGTGACGACGATGGGGCGGCCGGAGTCGGCGCCCTCGCGGAGGGCCGGGACCAGGGGGACCTGGCCGAGCAGGGGGACGCTCCAGGCGGGCCGCCAGCTCGGCGCCGCCGCCGGCGCCGAACAGCTCGTAGCGCCGGCCGTCGTCGCCGGTGAACCAGGACATGTTCTCGATGACGCCCTTGACCTCGAGGTTGACCTTCTGGGCCATGAACGCGGCCCGCTGGGCCACCCGCTGGGCGGCGGGCTGGGGCGTCGTCACCACGTAGACCTCGGAGCGGGGGAGGAACTGGGACAGGCTGAGCGAGATGTCGCCGGTGCCCGGGGGCAGGTCGACGACCAGGAAGTCGGGGTCGTCCCAGAAGACGTCGGTGAGGAACTGCTCCAGCGCCTTGTGCAGCATCGGGCCCCGCCAGATGACCGGCTGGTCGTCGGCCGCGAAGAACCCCATGGAGATGCAGCGCACGCCGTGCGCCTCCGGCGGGACCAGCATCTGGTCGATCACCACCGGGGCGTGCTGCACGCCCAGCATGCGGGGGATGGAGAAGCCCCACACGTCGGCGTCCACCACGGCCACGTCCTTGCCCCGCCGGGACAGGGCCACGGCCAGGTTGGTCGTCACCGACGACTTGCCCACGCCGCCCTTGCCCGACGCCACCAGCAGCACCCGGGTGCGGCTGCCGGGGTCGGCGAAGGGGATCTCCCGGCCCTCGGCGTGCCCGTGGGCCTGATGCGTGCCCGCGGTGGCGGCCGGGTCGCCGTGGAGCTTGGTGCGCAGGGCGGCCCGCTCCTCGTCGGTCATCACCGTGAAGTCGAGGCCCACGCCGTCCACCCCGTCGAGCGCGGTGACCGCCCCCGTGACCCGGCTCTGGATCTCGTTGCGCAGCGGGCAGCCGGCCACGGTGAGCGCGATCGTGACACCGATCTGCGGGCCGTCGATGGCGATGCCGCGCACCATGTCGAGGTCGACGATGCTGCGGTGGAGCTCGGGATCCTGGACGGGGCGGAGGGCGTCGAGGACCTGCGCTTCGGTGACGGGCATGGCGCTCCCGGCGGCTCAGGGGATTAGCACTACGGAGATAGGTAGAATACCGGCCGTGGACCGGCCGCCCCTCTCACCGACCGATTTCGCCTCGGCGGTGACGGCCATCACCTCGGCCTTCGGCGACCCCACCCGGCGCGAGATCTACCTGTTCGTCCACGAGCACCCCGACGGCGTCACCGCCGCAGCGGTGGCCGAGCGCTTCGCCCTCCACCCCAACGTGGCCCGCCACCACCTCGACAAGCTGGTGGCCGGGGCCTACGTGGACGTGGCGGTGGCCCGCTCGGCCGGCGGCGGCGCAGGACGCCCGTCCAAGTGCTACCGGGTCACGGCCCCCGAGATCGTCATCGAGCTGCCCCTGCGCCACGACGACGTGCTGGTCGAGCTGCTGGGCCGGGCCCTGGCCGAGCTGGGCCACGACCGGGCCGAGCGCCTCGCCGAGGAGGTGGGCATCGACTACGGCCGGGCCACCGCCACGTCGATGTCGCCCGGGTCCGACTCGCACCGCTCGTTCCAGGCCGCGCTCCACGCGGTGGCCGATGCGCTCACCGCGCACGGCTTCGCGGCCCACGCCGAGCGCCACGGCGACCAGCTCCGCATCGTGAGCGAGCACTGCCCCTTCGGGGGCGCCGCCATCGAGCACCCCGTGATCTGCGCCGTCGATCGGGGCATGGTCAGGGGCATGTTGGAGGCGCTCTACGGGCAGGACCTCCTCACCGAGACCGCCCTCTCGCTCCCCACCGGGGGCGAGCACTGCGTCACCTCCGTCCACGGGAACTAGCACGGCGGGACGGCAGTCGCCCACTCTTCCCCTCCCCCCGGGGCGACTGCCGACCGCCCGCCGTGCACACCACGAGGGCCGAAAGGGGACATGAGAGGCTTCTCCTGTGAGGGATCCCGCGTGGAGCCCGAGCAGACTTGATCGCTGGTGGACGCCCTACCTGGACCACGCGTCCACCTCGCCGCTGCGCCCCGAGGCCCGCGACGCACTGGTCCGGTGGCTGGGCGCCACCGGCGACCCCGGCCGCATCCACGCCGAGGGCCTGACCACCCGGGTGGCGGTCGAGCAGGCCCGGGCCCAGGTGGCCGAGCTGTGCGGCGCCCGGCCCCGGGAGGTCGTGTTCACCAGCGGCGCCACCGAGGCCATCGCCGCCGCCTGCTGGGGCGGCGCCGCCCGGGGCGGGCATCAGGTCGTCCCCGCCGTCGAGCACTCGGCCGTGCGCCTGGCCGCGGCCCGCCACGGGGACGTGACCGTCGTGCCGGTCGACGGCCGCGGCCGCGTCGGCCGTCGACGACCTGCTGGCCGCGGTGCGGGCGGACACCGGCCTGGTCCACCTCCAGTGGGGCAACCACGAGGTCGGGACGACCCAGCCGGTGGCGGAGGCGGTGGCCGCCTGCCGGGAACGGGGCGTGCTGGTCCACGTGGACGCGGCCCAGGCGCTCGGGCGGGCGCCGGTGGCGTTCCGGGACCTGGGCGCCGACCTGCTGTCGCTGAGCGCCCACAAGCTGGGCGGGCCGCCGGGCGTCGGCGCCCTGCTGGTCCGCCAGGGCCTGCGCCTGCCGCCGCTGCTGGTGGGGGGCGACCAGGAGCGGGCCCGGCGGGCCGGGCTGGAGAACGTGCCCGCCCTCGCTGGCTTCGGCGCCGCCTGCGCCGCGCTCGACGTCGAGGCCGAGGCCCGGGAGCAGCGCCGGCTGACCGGCCGCATCCTGGCGGCGGTGGACGAGGCGCCCGGCCTCGACGGCCTGCGGGTCTACGGTGACCCGGACGGGCGCCTGCCCCACATCGTGTGCCTGGGGGTCGAGGACATCGAGCCCCAGGCCGTGCTGCTGGCCCTGGACCGGGCCGGCATCGCGGCCCACTCGGGCAGCGCGTGCTCGTCCGAGTCGCTGGAGCCGTCGCCCGTGCTGGAGGCCATGGGGGTCGACGCCCACCACAGCCTGCGCCTCTCCGTGGGCTGGTCGAGCACCGACGAGGACGTCGACCGGCTGCTCGACGCGCTGCCCCGAGTGCTCGCCGAGCTGCGTTCGGTGGCGGCCGCCGTCCACCGTCCGCGGTGATCCGGCCGCGGATCTGGCATCATCACCCCGCTCATGAGGCTCTACGTCATCCGCCACACTGCCGCAGGCAACCGCTCGGCCTGGGACAAGCAGGACGACCGCCGCCCCCTCTCCACCAAGGGTCGCCGCCAGGCCGACGCCATCGCCGACATGCTGGAGTCGGCCGGGATCAGCCGGCTCGTGAGCAGCCCCTTTGTCCGCTGCGTCCAGAGCCTCGAGCCGCTGGCCCAGCGCCTCGGGCGCCCGGTCGAGACCGACGCCCGCCTGTCCGAGGGCGCCGACGGGGAGGGAGCCCTCGATCTGGCCAACGAGCTGCGCAAGAAGACCGACGCCGCCGCGCTGTGCAGCCACGGCGACGTCATCCCCGACATGCTGCGGATCCTCAAGTCCACCACGGCGCGGTTCAAGGAGCCTCTGCTGTGGCCCAAGGCGTCGACCTGGGTCTTGACCTGGGACAGCGGGCGCTGGAGCAAGGCCCGCTACATCCCGCCCCCCGAGCTGTAGCCATGCCGCTGTCCGGCCGACGGGCTCGCCCGCCTGCACGACGCGCTGGCGGCCCGCGTGGCGGCCGGCGAGCTCCCCGGCCTCGTCCTGCTCGTGGCCGCGGGCGACGACGTGCACGTCGAGGCCATCGGCGCCCCGTCGTTCACGGCCGGCGCCCCGCTGGCCCGCGACGCCATCTTCCGGATCGCCTCGCTCACCAAGCCGGTGGTCGCGGCGGCGGCGCTGACGCTGGTCGAGGAGGGCCGCCTGCGCCTGGCGGACCCCATCGACGACCTCGTGCCCGAGCTGGCGGGCCGCCGGGTGCTGCGGTCGCTCGACGCCGCGATCGACGACACCGTCCCCGCGCAGCGGGCCATCACGGTCGAGGACCTGCTCGACTTCCGGCTCGGCCTCGGCGCGGTGATGGCCATGCCCGGGACCTATCCCATCCAGGTGGCGGAGGCCGAGCTGGAGCTCCAGAGCATCGGCGGCCCGTCCTGGCCGCCAGGGCCCCACGACCCGGACAGCTGGATCGCCGCCCTGGGCTCGCTGCCGCTGATCCACCAGCCCGGCGAGGTCTGGCTCTACAACACCGGGACCCAGGTGCTCGGCGTCCTGCTGGCCCGGGCCTGCGGCCAGGACCTGGGCGACGTGCTGCGGGAGCGCATCTTCGAGCCGCTGGGCATGGACGACACCGGGTTCTGGGTGCCGCCGGACAAGCTCCATCGGCTCACCACCTTCTACCTGCCGGACGCCGAGACCGGGGAGCTGTCGGTGCTGGACGACCCGGCGGACAGCTGGTGGGCCGCGCCGCCCCGCCGCCCGGATGCCAGCGGCTGGCTGGTGTCCACCGTCGACGACTACTGGGCGTTCGTGTCGATGCTGCTGGCGGGCGGCCGGGGTGTCCTGGCGCCCGAGACGGTCGCGCTGATGACCACCGATCGCCTGACCCCGGCCCAGCGCGAGCCCTACCCCATGTTCTTCGGCGACCACGGAGGCTGGGGCCTCGGCCTGATGGTCCCGGCCGCGGGCGCGGGCGACCAGCCCTTCCCCGCGGGCCTGGGCTGGGACGGGGGCACCGGGGTCACCTGGCGGTCCCAGCCGGCCCGCGGCGCCACCGGCATCCTGTTCACGCAGCGCCAAGCGCTGTCGCCCGCCCCGCCTCCGCTGATCCAGGACTTCTGGGCCGGGGTCAACGCCGCTACGCGAGGCTGAAAACCGTTCTGTCAGACCTCAGCCGATCCACGGCGCGTGAGGTCTGACCGAACGCCCGCCGGCCGGTCAGGGGGCGGCGGGCGCGGTCGTGGAGGTGGTGGCGGTTGCGAGGCGCGGAGCGGAGGGCGGCCGTCAGGGCCCGGAACTCGGGCGGCGGGTCGAGGGCGTCGAGGCGGTCCAGCTCGGTCTGGGCGGTCTCGGGACGGCCGAGGCGCTCGAACGCCACCGCCAGGAAGGCGTGGACCGGCGGGTACTCGGGGTCGAGCTCGGCCGCGTCGATGAGGGTGACCACGCCCTGGCCGTCGCCCGACTGGAACTGGATCCAGCCCTTGTAGGTCATGGCCTCCACGTTCTCGGGCTGGTCGGCCAGCACCTCGTCGTAGAGGGCGATGGCCTCGTCGTACTGCTGGCGGCTGGCCAGCTGCACCGCCTGGTCCAGCCGGGAGCGGGTCGTCGTCCGGATGTCGCCGGTGATGGTGTCGCCCGCGCCCCGGCGGCCGGCGGCCTGGGCCACCACCACGCCCGCCAGGATGGCGAACGCGCCCACCGCGGCGATCGTGACCAGCAGCCGGCGCCAGCGGCGCGGCGGGCGGGCCTCGGCCATGCGGGCGTGGTGCGACTCGATCGAGCGGATCGTGCGGGCGGCCCGGGCCGTGTAGTCGTCCTTCAGGGTCTCGTAGTCGACGTCGTCGACGTCGCCCGCCTCGTGCTCGCGCTCCAGGTCGTCGAGCGAGCGCAGCAGGAAGCCCCGCTCCTCCTCCAGCGCCGCCAGGGCGTCGGGGTCGAGGCTGCGGCTGGTGGTGCTCACGGCGGGTCCCCGTCGCGGCGGGCGGCCGCCACCAGCTCGCGGTCGGCGTCGGTGGCCCGGGCCCCCCCGGCCCGGCGCCAGCGCCGGAACGTCACGGCGAGTCCGGCCAGTGCGGCCACCAGAGCCACCACCGGCAACGTCCACACCAGGCTGGCCACGCCGGTCCGGCCGGGCGTGAGCAGGATGTGCTCGCCGTACGAAGCGGCCAGCTCGTCACGGATCTGCGCGTCGGACGCCCCCTCGGCGATCCGGCTGGAGATCACGGTGCGGATGCCCTTGGCGGCCTCCGAGTCGGACTCCGCCACCGACTGCCCGTCGCACACCGGGCACGCCACCGACTCGGAGAGGGCCCGGGCCCGGTCCTCCGCGGTGCGGGGCGGCCGGGTGCCGGTCACCCCGATCAGCAGCGCCACCCCCAGGACCATGGCCAGCAGCGGCCACCCGATGGCCCGCAACCCGGGGCGCCGGCGGGCGGTCACCCAGCCTCCTCGAAGTCGGCGATGGTGTCGTCCAGGTCGGCCTGGGTGACGCCGCCGTTGAACTTGGCCACCACCACGCCGCCCGGGTCGACCAGGTACGACTCGGGCACCTTGACCACGCCGAAGTCGACCGGCGCGCCGGCCGTCCCGGTTGAGCAGGACCGGCCAGTCGCCGCCGTTGTCGGCGAAGAAGTCCCGGGTGTTGGCCTCGGTGTCGCGGTACACCACGCTGACCACGGCGGCATCACCGAGCGGGGCGGTGGGCGTCCTCGAACGCCTGGAGCTCGGGGTGCTCGATCCGGCACGGCGCGCACCAGGTGGCGAAGAAGTTGACCAGGACCCAGCGGCCCCGCTGGTCGTCGATGTCGAAGCTGCCGCCGTCCAGCGTCTCGCCCGCCAGTGCGGGGACGGCGCGGCCCACCAGCGGGCTGCGCGCCCGCCGCTCGCTGGCCGGCTCGCTGGTGGCGAGGACCACCACGAACCCGGCGGCCAGCAGCGCCACCACCACCGACACGATCAGCGCCGGTGCGGCGGCGCCGCGGCGGCTCGTCGGCGAAGTCGTCGTCCGGGGTGGGGACGTCGGGGCTGGAGTCCGCCACCTCGGTCACGACCCGACCTCCACCGGCTCGGGCTCGGGCTCGGCGTCGGGCCCCGGCTCGGCCGGGGGCGGCGCCTGGGCCGGGGCGGTCGCCACCGCCACCGGGGCCGACACCGGGTCGATCGGGTTGCGGCGCCGGCCCGGGAAGGCCGCCAGCACGGTGCCGAGCGCCATGATCAGCCCACCGACCCACAGCCACATGACCAGCGGCTGGACCACCACCAGCAGCCCGATCGTCTGGCCCTCGTCACCCTCGGGCGCCCGCACCAGCGACAGGAACACGTCCTGGCGCGGCCCCGTCGCCACCGAGGGCGTGCCGATCGACTGCTCCGAGCCACGGAAGCGGTTGATGGCGGGCTCGTAGACCTGGCCGTCCACCCGGATCTGGGCCCGGACCGACGTCTTGTTGTCGGCCTCGACCGTGCGGTTGCCCACGTAGGTGAGCTCGTGGCCGGCCACCGTGGCGGTGTCGCCCACCGCCAGGGTCAGCTCCTGCTCGCGGTCGTAGCTGCTCGACGCGGCCAGGGCCACGGCGATCATCACCACGCCGATGTGCACGATCATGCCGCCGTTGGCCCGGCCCACCAGTCCCCGCCAGCCCTGGCGCCTGCTGGCCAGGACCACCTGGCGCACGGCGGAGCCGGCCGCGAACGCGCCCAGGCCGAAGGCGACCAGCGGCGCCAGCCCCCGGGCGCCCAGCACCACCGCGACCACCACCGCGGCGGTCCCCGCCCAGGCGGGCCAGAACAGGCGCTGGGACAGCAGCTCGGTCGACGCCTTGCGCCACGGCAGCACCGGCGCCACCGCCATGAGGAACAGCAGCGCCAGGCCGATGGGCATGGTCATGCGGTCGAAGTAGGGCGCCCCCACCGAGAGCTGGTCGCCGTTGGTGGCCTCCACGATCAGCGGGAACACGGTGCCCAGCAGCACCACGAAGGCGAACGCCGCGAACAGCACGTTGTTGGCCAGGAACGCGCCCTCGCGGGACACGGGCGAGTCGATGCGCCCCGGCGCCCGCAGCCGGTCGCCCCGCCACCCGATCAGCCCCAGCGTCACCGCCACCACCAGCCCGAAGAAGCCGAGCAGCCAGATGCCGATCGTGCCCTCCGTGAAGGCGTGCACCGAGGCGATCACGCCCGAGCGGGTCAGGAACGTGCCCAGGATGGTGAGGCTGAACGTGGCGCACAGCAGCGACAGGTTCCAGACCCGGAGCATGCCCCGGCGTTCCTGCACCATCACCGAGTGCAGGTAGGCGGTGCCGGTGATCCAGGGCAGCAGCGAGGCGTTCTCCACCGGGTCCCAGCCCCAGTAGCCGCCCCAGTTGAGCACCTCGTAGCTCCACCAGGCGCCGAGCACGATGCCGAGGGTGAGGAACCCCCAGGCGAACAGCGTCCAGCGCCGGGTCTCCAGCAGCCAGCCCTCGCCCACCCGGCCGGTCACCAGCGCCGCCACCGCGAAGGCGAACGGCACGGTGAAGCCCACGTAGCCCAGGTAGAGCATGGGCGGGTGGACCGCCATCAGCGGGTGGTTCTGGAGCAGCGGGTTGGGCCCCGGGCCGTCGAAGCCGGGCGGCGGGTGGAACTCGCTGAACGGGTTGGCCGGGAACAGCAGCAGGGCGAAGAAGAACGTGCTGACCGCCAGCATGGTGAGCATGGCCCAGCCCACCAGCGGATCGTCGAGGCGGCGCCGGAACTTGTGCACCACCAGCGCCATGTAGCCGCACAGCACCAGCACCCACAGCAGGATCGAGCCCTCCAGCGCCCCCCACATGGTGGCGACGTTGTAGAGCGCGGGCGTGCGGGACGAGCCGTTGTCGGCCACGTACTGGACCGTGAAGTCGCGGGTGATCAGCGCCCGTTGCATGGCGACCACCGCCACCACCGCGCCCACCAGCGCCAGCAGGATGTACGAGCGGCCCACGGCCAGCAGCTGCGGCCGCCGGCGCGTCAGCGCCACGGCCAGGGTCACGACGCCGCCGAGCGACGCCGCCAGGCCGAGCACGATGCCCGCCGTTCCCAGCGCGTTGTTCACCCTTGCGGCTCCCCGCCCTCTTCCGCCTGGGATATGCGGTCCTCGTAGTCCTCGCGGGACTCGTAGCTCTCGTCGTGCTTGACCAGGATGCGATCGCCGTCGAACACGGCGCCGCCCTCCTGCCAGTGGCCCTCGATCACGACGGGCATGCCCGGCCGGAACAGGTCGGGCGGGCTGCCGTGGTGCTCCACGTCCACCGACACGTCGTTGAACGCCACCGCGAAGCGCAGCACGCCGCCGGACTCGACCGGCTCGCCGGTGACGGTGCCCTCCAGGCGGAAGCGCTTGGTGCCGAGGCTGTCCGCGCTGAGCCACCGCCTCGTCCGCGGTGCGGAAGTAGAGGGTGGCGTCGGACAGGCCCTTGTAGGCCAGGCCGCCCAGGACGACCACGGCGACCCCGAACACGGCCAGGGGCAGCCAGCGCCGGTGGCGGCGCCGGGCCCGGCCCCGGACGGGCGGCTCGTCGCCCTCGGGCTCGGGATCGAGCGTGCGCGGGGTCAGCTCCACCGGCGCTCCGCGGCGGGCACCTGACGGGACAGCTTGCGGCCCCGGCGAACGACCGTCCAGGCGTAGCCGCCCAGCAGCGCGAAGGTGCCGATCCAGCCGGCGGCGACGTACCCGGCGTGGGTCATGGCGATCATGCGGTCCCCTTGCTGGCGTCGGAGGGTAGGCTCGGAGGGCTCGGAGGCCTCGGCCCGGCGCAGGGCCAGGGCCTCGTCGAGGTCGAAGCGGTCGGCCTGCTGCTCCAGCCAGGCGACCCGGAAGCGGTGGATCATCAGCCAGGCGAAGATCAGGCCCAGGGCCAGGAACCCGACCATCAGCGCCACCAGCATGTCGCCCTCGATCTCGGGGTCGATGCGGGACAGGGTCGAGCCCTGGTGCAGGCCCCGCCACCACTCGACCGAGCGGTTGACCACGATGACGTTGGGGACGAGCAGCAGGCCCAGCACCGCCACCCGCGCCGAGCGGGCGCCCGGGTCCAGGTCGAGGCGGCGCAGCGCCAGGTAGCCGATCAGCATCACGGTGAGCACCGCGGTGGAGGTGAGGCGGGCGTCCCAGGTCCAGTAGGTGCCCCAGGTGGGACGGCCCCACAGCGACCCGGTCCCCAGCGTGATCAGGGCGAACACCAGGCCGACCTCGGCGCCCGCCTCGGCCAGGGCGTCCCAGCCGGGGGTGCGCTTCCACAGCCACATGGCCGAGGCGAAGGTGGTGAAGAAGCAGCCCAGGTAGAGGTAGGTGGCCGACGGCACGTGCACGTACATGAGCCGCACCGAGTCGGCCATCTCGACGTCCGGCGGGCTGATGACCAGGCCGTACAGCACCAGCAGGGCGCTGGACGCCAGGGCCAGGATGCCCAGCACCCGGGTCGCGCGCGACCCGGTGTGGGCAGGGACGGCCGCGGCGCCGTCGGCCGGCTGCCCGGGGGCGCCGGCGTCGGTGCGGGCGGAGGTGGTGGCGGTCACGAGCCCTCCAGGAGGGTGCCGTAGGCGGCGGCCCCGGCGACGGAATAGAGAACGGCGAACACGGCCAGCAGACCGCACCACGGCCAGCCTTCCGCGGGCGCCCCGCCGAGCGCGGCTTCGAACGCTCGGGTGGCGCCGAGCAGGACCGGCGCCAGCACGGGGAGCAGCAGCAGGGGGAGCAGCGTCTCACGCGCCCGCAGGCCGCTGACCAGGGCGCCGTACAGCGTACCGGTCGAGGCCACGGCTGCGGTCGCCGTGACACAGGTCACGGCCAGCAGCCCGACGCCCGCGGGCTCGGCGCCGTAGAGGACGATGACGCCGAGGCCGAGCACCACTTCGAGCACCAGCAGCTCGGCCGCCACCGCCAGGGCCTTCCCCGCGAACACGCCCGCGGGCTCCAGGGCGGACAGGCGCAGGGCGTCCCGCACGCCGTCGGTCTCGTCCAGCGCCGCGCTGCGGGCCAGGGCGAGCAGGGCGGAGAACAGCACGGTCACCCAGTACAGCCCGGGCGTGGCCCGCTCCAGGGTCTGGCGGGCGGGGTCGAGGGCGAAGGCGAACAGGATCAGGACCAGCAGCGCGAACGGCCCCACCTGCTGGAGGGTCACCCGGCTGCGGGCCTCGACCCGCAGGTCCCGCCCGGCCACCAGCGCGGCGTCACGCCACATGGGTCACCGTCCCCCGCACCCCCGCGGGCTGCGCGGTGGTGATGCCGCCGGCCAGGGCGACCTCGCGGTGGGCCAGCGCCTGGGCCCGGTCCAGCTCGTGGGACGACAGGACGACGGTGGCGCCCTGCTCCACCGCCTGGCGGACCAGGCCGTCGAGCAGGTCGCGGGCGTCGTTGTCCAGGCCGGCGTGGGGCTCGTCCAGCAGCCACAGCTCGGGCCGGCGGGCCAGCAGGCAGGCCAGCGAGGTGCGGCGGCGCTGGCCGGCCGACAGCCGGGACACGGGCACGTCGCGCAGGCGCCCGTCCAGGCCCACCAGGCCGAGGGCGGCCTCGATGTCGGCGGCGCCGGCCCGGCAGGCCCGGCCCCAGAACGTGACGTTGCCGGCCGCGGTGAGCTCGTCGAACAGGGCGGTGGCGTGGCCCAGCAGGCCCACCCGGCGGCGCACGGCCCGGGCCTCGGCGGGCAGCTCGTGGCCCAGCACCCGGGCCTCGCCCCGGACCGGCGGGATCAGGCCCGCCAGGACGCGCAGCACCGTCGTCTTGCCCGCACCGTTGGGTCCGCGGAGCAGGACGATCTCGCCCCGCGCCACGTCCAGGTCTATGCCGGCGAGCGCGGGGAATCGCCCGAGCAACGCGACGGTGCCGCGGAGGTGGACGACCGGCTCCATGGGACGCCGCGAGGCTACTGACCGGGGGTGGAGCCCTCCAAGACGGCGGCTGGCGGAGTCGCGCGCCACTCTCGGTACTCTCCTCCGATGCGGTTGGCGAGGGTCCTGGGCGTGGTCGGGCGCGTGTGCATCACGGCCGGCGTCCTGATCCTGCTGTTCGTCGCCTACCAGCTGTGGGGAACCGGGATCCGCGAGGCGCAGGCGCAGAACCGCCTGGAGGACGAGTTCGCCGAGACGCTGGACGAGTCGTCGACCACCACGACGACGGTGGGGACGCCCACGTCGACCCCGCCCACCACCGAGGTCGCGCCGCCGCCCCCGCCTCCGGACGACGGCTCGGCGGTGGCGCAGATCCGCATCCCCGCCATCGGGGTGGACAAGATCGTGGTCGAGGGCGTCGACGTCGCCGACCTCAAGAAGGGCCCGGGCCACTATCCGGACTCGCCCCTGCCCGGCCAGCCGGGCAATGCGGCGATCGCGGGCCACCGCACCACCTACGGCGCCCCCTTCAACCGGATCGACGAGCTGAAGGAGGGCGACGAGATCCTGGTCACGACGGTCCAGGGCTCGTTCCGCTACGAGGTGCGGGAGCAGCTCATCGTCGCCCCCGACCAGGTCGAGGTGCTGGAGGACTTCGGCGACGACCGGCTCACCCTCACCGCCTGCCACCCCAAGTACTCGGCCCGCCAGCGCATCGTGGTGGTGGCCGCCCTCCAGGGCCCTGCCGCCCCCGCCTCGCCCACGCCCTCCGGCCCGGTGGACACGGGCGACGAGTCGGCCGCCGCCCCCGACACCCTCGACGCCGGCCTCGGCGGCGAGCGGGCCTCGGCCTGGCCCGCCGTCCTCCTCGCCGTGGCCTGCGCCCTCATCTGGGTGGCCGCCTGGCTCCTCGGCACGGTCTGGCGCAAGTGGCCCGCCTACCTGGTCTGCCTGCCCGTGTTCCTGGTGGTCCTGTTCTTCTTCTTCGAGGAGTTCTCCCGCCTCCTCCCCGCCAACTTCTAGCTGCGGATCACCCGGGTGCCGGCCAGGCTGTCGTGGGGCCAGCGGTGGCCGGGGGCGACGGCGGCGACGAGGAAGGGCAGCGGGTAGAGGAGGAAGATCAGCAGGGCGGTAGGGATCAGCAGGCGGCGGAACCCGGCCCAGAGCCCGGGGCGGCCGGTGCCTTCGGCGGGCACGATCCGGAGGCCCAAGAGGCGCTTGCCGAGGGTGCGACCCCAGAAGGCCACGCCCAGGAGCTCGTGGAGCAGGTAGAGCACGAACGTGACGTCGATGGCGACGATCATGGCGCCGGTTCCGTCCTCGCTCCGGAAGGCGTACGCGTAGGCCGAGGCGACCGCGAGCAAGGTCGCGAGCAGGAGCACCGTGTCGATCGTCCGGGCGGCGGCCCTCCGGGCCACCAGCGCGAGATCGCCGGTCGCCAGGTCGCCGGCCGTGCCATCAGGCGGGAACGCCGAGGCGGCCATGCCCATCCGGCACGTGAGTGCTCGACGGTGGCCGCGGTGCGGGAGCGTGCCGGCGGCCGGGCGCCGGCCGCGGTCAGCGGCCGTGGAACAGCGGGCGGCGGCGGTCGTGGAACGCGGCGAGGCCCTCGCGCAGGTCCTCGCTCGTCCACGCCCGCTCGAACGCGCTCCGCGCGTCCGGCTGGCCCTCCAGCGCGGCCTTGTGGGCGCGCAGGGTGAGCGGAGCGAGGGCCGCGATCTCGTCGGCCCACGCCAGGGCGTCGTCCCGCGCGCCCAGGCGCTGGACGAACCCGACGCGGTGGGCCTCGTCGCCCTTGACGATCTCGGCCGCCAGCAGCATGGCGCGGGCCAGGCCCTGGCCCGCGAGCAGGCCCAGGCGCTCGACCGTCCAGGTGTCGACGGCCAGGCCGAGGCGCCCGGCCGGGATCCCGAAGCTGGCGGCGGGCGTGGCGACACGTAGGTCGCACGCCACCGCCAGCTGGGTCCCGGCACCGAGCGCGGCGCCGTCCACCGCAGCCAGCGTCACGAACGGGGCCAGCCGCAGCCCGTTGAGCACCGTGCGCAGCCGGTCGGCGAAGGCGGCGTCCTCCACCCCGTGCAGGTCCGCGCCCGCGCAGAAGTGGCCGCCGGCGCCGGTGAGCACCAGGGCCCGCACGTCGTCCCCGCACGCGGCCAGGGCTGCGGCCAGCCCGTCGAGGGCCTCGTGGTCCAGGGCGTTGCGCCGCTCGGGGCGGTCGATGGTCAGGACGACGACAGGGCCGCGGGCCTCGCTGTGGATCACCCGCGCACGCTATCCAGCCGCGCCGACCTAGCCTGATTCCACGACGCGCCCCTGGCGGAGGGGGCGCGCTGATCGAAGGACGAGCGATGAACACACCCGCATCCGGGTGGCAACGCGATCCCACCGCGCGCCACGAGTACCGCTACTGGGACGGCACCCGGTGGACCGACGACGTTGCCGACCGGGGCGTCACCACCACCGACCCGATGCCGCCCGCCGGGCCCGGCGCGGACCCCACCCAGGTGATCGACGCCACCCAGTCCTACCCGACGGCGCCCCCGACCCCGACCCAGTCCTACGGGGCACCCCCCACCGGGTACCAGAGCGACGGCGGCGCGGGGTTCGGGCCCTACGGGACCCTGCCCAACCAGCCGGGCCCGTACGGCAGCGGCGGCGTCCCGCCCGTGCCCACCCAGCCGGCCGACTCCGGCGCCAAGACCGGGCTGTTCGTGGGCATCGGCGTGCTGGTGATCGCGGCCATCGCCGGCGTCGCCTTCCTGCTCACCAAGGACGACGACAACCAGGACGAGACGTCCAGCCTGCCCCTGTCCGAGCAGACCGACCCGACGGACGATCCGAGCGGCAGCGTCGACGACCCGAGCGACAGCACCGACACCACCGACACCACCGACAGCGGCGACACGCGGTGACAGCGGGACCGTCGACGACTTCTCCGATCTGTCCGAGATCGATCCCTCCGAGATCGACGAGGACCTGGTGGTCCCGCTGCTGGCCGACGAGCTGGTCCGCTCCGGCGGGTTCACCGAGGAGCAGGCCACCTGCGTGTCCGAGGCACTCTTCGACCAGGTCTCCATCGACGAGCTCATGGAGATCGGCGAGTCGGGGGACGTCATGGGCACCCTCACCCCGGAGCAGCTCAGCGGGCTCACCGGCGCCATCGGCGACTGCATGGGCCTCTGACCCGCGGCCCGAGCCGCATCCGGCCGACCGGCCCGGTGGTGTGCCCGCGGCCCGAGCGGGCACACTGCGGCCGTGAGCCGCCCCGCCGACGAGCCTCCCGCCCACCCCGAGCGTCCGGTGGACCCGGTGCTCGCCCGGCGCCGCCAGGTGGCGCGGGCCGCCGAGGTGGGCCAGCGCATCGGCTACGGGCTGTTCGGGTTGGCGGTGGTGGTGTTCGTGGCCGGTTTCGTGGCCGGACTCACCGGCGCGGTGGTCGTGATCGTGGTCGCAGCCCTCATCGTGGGCTCGCTCTTCCTGGCCCCGGCGATCGTGGCGGGCTACGGCGTGAAGGCCGCCGACCGCGAGGACCGCGAGCGCGGGCGGGACGTCTGACAGCGAAAACCGGCACAGATGCCGTCACGCGCGGTCACGCGACTGTTACCGTAAGGTAACCCCTATGAACCGCGTCACATAAGGGACCAACGTGTCGGACACCAAGAACGAGGCCGCCGTATCCACCCGCCTGCCTGCGGCTCGCCGCCGCCGCCAGCTGCTGGAGGTCGCCCTTCGGGTCTTCGCCGAGCAGGGGTACCACGACGCGTCGATGAACGACATCGCGGTCGCCGCCGGTGTGACCAAGCCCGTCCTCTACCAGCACTTCACCTCCAAGCGCGAGCTCTTCACCGAGCTGCTCACCGACGTGGGCCGCGACCTGCAGGACAAGATCACCAAGGCCATCGCCTCCGCGAACGGCCCCCGGGAGATGGTCGAGCTCGGGTTCGCCGGCTACTTCAACTACGTGAGCCGCCACCGCGACGCCTTCAAGCTCTTCTACGGCGGGGGCCTCGTGCGGGACGCGGAGTTCGCCGAGCTGGTCAACCAGACCGAGCGGGCGGTGGCCGGCCTGGTGGCGGGCCTCATCGAGATCGAGGGCCTGAGCCCCAGCCAGCGCCAGGTCCTGGGCCACGGGATCGTGGGGATGATCGAGGGCGCCAGCATCCACTGGCTCAACACCAACAGCGACGCCGATCCCCAGACGCTGGCCCACCAGCTCGCCGACCTGGCCTGGCGGGGCCTGCGGGGCGTCACGCCCTAGCGCCCGACATCGCCTGGGAACCAACGGGCCGTCCCGTGACTCGACGGGATGTGGCAGCGAGACTCAGGTCGCAGCCGGGGGCGACGAGCCCGGGCGCGGGCGAGACCTTCGACGAGCTGTTCCTGCGGGAGCGGCAGGCGATGGTGCGGGTGGCGTACCTCATCGCAGGCTCGACCGCGGTGGCCGAGGAGGTCACCCACGACGCCTTCGTGACCGTCTACGAGCGCTGGGACCGGCTCGACCACCCCGGCGCCTACCTGCGCCGCTGCGTGGTCAACGGCGCCATGCGGGCGACCCGGCGGCGCCGCCACGGCGAGCGGTTGGAGGCGGTCGACCCCCCGCCCGCCGAGATCCGTCCCGCCTACGACCACACCCTCGACGCCGTGCGCCGGCTCGCCCCCAGGGCCCGGGCGCTGGTCGTGCTCCGCTACTACGACCAGCTGACGACCCAGGAGATCGCCGAGGTGCTGCAGATCCCGCCCGGGACCGTGAAGTCGGGGCTCCACCGGGCGCTGGCCGAGCTGCGGGAGGTGCTGGTCTGATGACGGACCTCGAGACCCGCCTCCACGCCGACCTCGCCGAGGCGGCGCAGGCCGCCGATCTGCGGCCGCCCGATCGCGAGGCCGTGGCCGCCACCGTCGCCCGCCGCCGCCGGCAGCGCCGGGCGCGCACCGCGGCCCTGGCCGTGGCGGCCAGCGTCGTGGTGGCGGCGGCCGCGGTGGCCGTCCTGGGCGCCGTCCGCGACGACGACCGCACGGTGACCGACGGGCCCACCTCGACGGCGCCCACCACCGAGGTCCCGCCCACCACGTCGACGACCACGTCGACCACCAGCTCGACGACCACGCCGGCCGTCCCGTCGGACCCGTCGCTCGTGCCGGTGTCGGTGAACCTGGTGCTGCGGCCGGACGGGCTCGGCCCCTTCGACTTCGGCGCCCCGCAGGACGAGGTGATGGCCGCGCTGGTGGCCGAGCTGGGAGAGCCCCGGGCCCGCTACGAGGGGGGCGGCGCCCCGGGGTGCGAGCCCGCGGCCGAGCAGGTCGCCTGGATCGGTCTGATCCTCACCTTCGAGGGGCCCGACATGGGCTCGCTGCGGCTCACCCAGTGGTCCGCGGGGTTCGGCAACCCGGAGGCGCCCAGCAACTACCGGATGCAGGACGGCCCGGCGCTGGGCGATCCCGTGGCGGTGTGGCAGCTCGCCTATGGCTCGTCCTTCCAGATCGAGCCGGGCGGCCCCGGGGAGCTCCGCACCGTGACCATCAACCTGGCCGGAGTCACCCTGCAGGGCAGAGCCGGTCCCGAGGAGCCCCTCGCGGTGAACGGCCTGTGGCGCATGACCACCGGACTGCGTGATGGGCGACTGACAGAAGACCACGCGGCGCTTCGACAGCGGGGCCGAGGTCATGAACAACGTCACCGCGGTCGCAGGAGCATCTGGGTGCAGCGGAACAAAGCCATCACCCGGCCCTTCGACTCGTTGGTGACCTCGGCATCCCAGACGTGGGTCTGGCGGCCGAGGTGAGTCGGTACGCACCGGCACGCGACACGCTCGCCCACGCGGGCGGACGACAAGAAGTTCGTCTTCAGCTCGATCGTCGTGAACGACGTGTCGTCGGGCAGGTTTTCCCGCAGCCGATCGCCGCGCACGTGTCGGCCAGGGCGATGACGGCAGGAGCGAAGAGGAAGCCGGTCCCGGCGATGAGGCTCTCGGTCACGTCGATGTGCCCGATCACCAAGTCCTTGGCCGAGTGGTCGAAGACACAGCCGAGCTGCCCCGGCACGAGCGGACCGAAGAACTCGGTCATGCGCTGCGCGCCGGCCACCGGATCGAGGGAGTCGTCCCACGAGGTCATCGTGCGACGGTAGCTGCAACCAGCAGAAGACGACTCGGCGTCAGGTTCGCGTCATCTGATCGCCACGGCCCGTACACATGGCTGTGATTCGGTTGTCGAGCGCGACCTCTTAGCGTGCGCCCCGGAGGGACCGGGCATCGACGCGCCGAATGGAGCTGGCGCCATTCAGCGTTCGATCAGGCGCCGGGGACCAGACCGCTCTCCAGGCCGGCTCACCGGCCGGGCCCGGCCGCGGGCGGGCAGTGAGAGTCCGGGCCTTCACCTCGCCGGACGCGACAGTGCCGCCCGCTGGGGGGTTGCGAGCGGCACCATCTCTCCTGCAGAGAGCGACGAGTGGAGGGGGGAGTACTCGCTACTCGATCCGCAGAACTTGGCAACAGTGTAGGGCTCCGTCCCGCCTCCACAACCGTCACCCCGGCGTGTCAAGTGTCACGTCGCCCCTCGACACCCGGGCGGCCGGGGAGTGGAATGTCCCCGTGACGATCCGCACCTCACCGTGGCCCGCAGGCGTGCCGTGCTGGGCCGACCTCATGACCCCCGACGTCGAGGCCGCCCGTGCCTTCTACGGGCAGGTCGTCGGCTGGGACTTCCAGGACACGGGGGACGACTATGGCGGCTACGTGATCGCCGCGGTGGGCGCCTCCTCCGCCGCGGGCATCGGGCCGGCGCCCGAGGGCCTCCCCAGCGCGTGGACCATGTACATCGCCAGCGACGACGTCGACAAGACGGCCGTCGCCGTCACCGAGAACGGCGGCACGATCATGATGGCGCCCGGCGACGTCGGCGACCTGGGCCGCATGTTCGTGGGCGCCGACCCGACCGGGGCGGCGTTCGGCGTGTGGCAGGCGGGCACCAACGTCGGCGCGGAGATCGTGAACGAGCCCGGCGGCATCACCTGGGAGGATCTCCGCTCCCCCGACCCCGACGCCGCCCGCCAGTTCTACGGCGACGTGTTCGGCTACACGTACACCCCCATGCCGGACGCCGGGACCGACTACACCATGTTCCACCGGGCGGGCGAGGAGGCTCCGCTGGGCGGCATGGGCGGGATGATGGGCGCCGACGGCATGCCCGCCCACTGGGTCGTGTACTTCTCGGTGGCCGAGACAGACGCCGCGGTGACCGCGGCCGAGGCCGGCGGCGGGACGGTCATCGCCCCCGCCTTCGACACGCCCTACGGCCGCATGGCGGGCATCACCGACCCGGCCGGGGCCATGTTCTGGGTGGTGCAGGACACCGGCCAGGCCGGCTCCGACCAACCGGAGTAGCCGCTTCCGCCGGCCGCGGTCCTGCGCCCGCTGGACGACGACGAGCGGGCCCTCGTGGCCCGCCCGCCCCGGGCCTGACCCGGTCCCAACCCGATCCCAATCGGGGTGGGGGACGTTCCGGTCATGAGCACTCTCGCCGGCTCGGTCAGCGCGTCCCACACCTCGTCCCGCCCTACCACGGCCGCGGGGCGCCGCGGGCGAACGGGGGCGGGACCGGCCGGCGCGGCCGGCGGGTCGAGGGCGACGTCGTGGCGCAGCACGGCGCTCTCCAGGTCACGCAGCGCCGGGCCCGGCAGCAGGCCCTGGTCGGCCAGTCGGGCGCTCAGCGCCGCGTAGCGGGCCAGCGCGTCGGAGGGGCGGCCCAGCAGGTAGAGCGCCCGCATCACCAGCGCGGTGGCGGCCTCGTCGAGCGGGTCGGCCGCCACCCGGGCGTCGAGCCCACCCAGCGCCTCGGCCGGGCGGCCCAGCTCGACCAGGGCCCGCAGCCGGATCAGCTCGACCCGCGCCCGCTGGCCGTCGAGCCGGGCGGTGGCCCCGGGCGCGAACGGGATGGACTGCACGTCCACCAACGCCGGTCCCCGCCACCGGTCGAGGCCGCCGGCCGCCGCGGCCAGGGCGACGGCCCAGTCGCCGTCCTGGCCGGCCCGCACCGCCCCGCCGGCGGCCGCCGAGAAGGCGAGCGCATCGACCTGGTCGTCGGCCGCGTCGAGGCGGTAGCCGGTCCCACTGGTGCGCAGGAGCGCGGGCGGGGCGCGGGGCGGCCGGTCCGGTTCGAGCACCCGGCGGAGGTTCGACACGTAGGCCCGCACCGACACCTCGGCCCGGGCCGGGGATCGTCGCCCCACAGGGCGTCCACCAGGGCGTCGAGGGGGACGACGTGGCGGGCCTCGAGCGCCAGCACCGCCAGCAGGGCGCGCTGGCGCACCGTGCCGAGCTCCAGGGGACGCCCCGAGTGCTCGGCCACGACCGGGCCGAGCACCCCGAACGTCACCGCCATCGGGTCAAGTCAACCAAGCGCGCCCAACGGGAGCCGAACCGGGCGTGGCGCTACTCGCTGCGGCGTAGGCAACCAGAGGTCGGTCGTTGCAGCTGTTCGGCACTGCGTCGCCTGGAACATCACCGATACAAGCCTGGTTCGCCGGCGCACTCGCAGCCGCACTCCCAGTAGTCAATCCCAGAGCCGCAAAAAGCGATATCGAGATCACTGTAAACAGGACGTTTCATCGCCCGCCCCCTACTCGTTGTCGGACGCGAGCAGGCCATCCGGCCAGCCCACCGACACTGTCCGCCTTCCGGTCCAAGGCTGGTCTCGTGGCCACCATATGTCAATAGCTTGACAGGTTTCTGTGGACTTGAGTGGAGGGCGGCGCGATGCTCTCGCCGGGCAGAGGAGCAAATCGGAGGGCGGGCTATGCGATTGTCACGCACACTCCTGTTGACCACGGGGTTGGCCGCGGGAGTCTCGATTGGCACCGCGGGTCTGGCCGCAGCGGAACCGATTGAGCAGGAGCATGTCCACATTTCGGACAGTCACGTCGACGAGAACTTCTGCGGCGACCTGACCGTGCGCCACGAGGTGGAGGTCGATGTGTACTTCTCGGCCAAGCCACACGGCCCGGATGGGCTGATCTATTTCGCAGACCGCGCCCGTTCCACTGACTCGTGGACCAACCTGGCGAACGGCAAGACCTTCACCGTCGACATCACGGGCCAGCAGAAGGACCTGCGGGTGACCGACAACGGCGACGGGACGCTGACCATCCTGACTCTCATAGCCGGGCGTCAGTTCGACTACGGGCCCGACGGCACCCGCTTGTTCGTGGATGCCGGCACATTCCAGTTCACGTTCATGGTCGACCACGGCGGGACACCCACCGACCCGTTCGACGACGTCGAGATCGAGGGTTCCTTCGAGCTCGTCCGGGATGTCGGGAGGACGGACCTCGCGGGCCGTGACTTCTGCGACGACATCCACGAGTTCATCGGCTGAGCCCCGCTCGGCTACTCGATGCGCAGGCCGCTGATGGCCCGCGAGATCACCAGCTGCTGGATCTGCTCGGTGCCCTCGAAGATGTCGTAGATCTTGGCGTCCCGGTGCATGCGCTCGACCGGGTACTCGCGGGTGTAGCCGTAGCCGCCCAGGATCTGGATGGCCCGCTCGGTCACCCATACCGCGGTGCGACCCGCCTTGAGCTTGGACATCGAGCCCTCGGCGTTGGTGTAGCCGCCGTTGCGGGACAGCCACGCGGCCCGGTGCACCAGCAGGCGGGAGGCGTCGATCTCGGTGGCCATGTCGGCCAGCATGAACGCGATGGCCTGGTTCTCGATGATGGCCTTGCCGAACGCCCGGCGCTCCTTGGCGTAGTCGAGGGCGTACTCGTAGGCGGCCCGGGCGATGCCGACGGCCATGGCGGCAACCGACGGGCGGGTGGCCTCGAAGGTGGCCATGGCGGGCTGCGGGGCCCCGGTCCGCTGCTGCTCCCGGGCCCGGGCCAGCTTCTCGTCCAGCTTCTCCTTGCCGCCCAGGAGCAGGCGACCGGACAGGCGCACGTCCTCCAGCACCACCTCGGCGGTGTGGGAGGCCCGGATGCCGTGCTTCTTGTACTTCTGGCCCTGGGACAGGCCGGCCGTGCCCGGCGGGACCACGAAGCTGGCCTGGCCCCGGCCCTTGAGCGCGGGGTCGACGGTGGCCACCACCACGTGGATGTCGGCGATGCCGCCGTTGGTGATCCACGCCTTGGTGCCGTTCAGCACCCACTCGTCGCTGGCCTCGTCGTAGACGGCCCGGGTCTTGAGCGAGCTCACGTCGGAGCCGGCGTCCGGCTCGGACACGCAGAACGCCCCCAGCTGGATGTTGTCGGCGTTGCCGAAGCACTGCGGCACCCACTCCATGACCTGCTCGGGCAGCCCGGTCCCCGCGATGCCGGCCGCGGCCAGCCCGGAGCCGAAGATCGACAGGCCGATGCCGGCATCGCCCCAGAACAGCTCCTCCAGCGCCACCGGCAGCGTGAGGCCGGTGGTGTCGCCCAGCGAGGCCTGGGCGAAGAAGTCGAAGGAGTACAACCCGATCTTGGCCGCCTCCTCCACGATGGGCCACGGGAACTCCTCCCGCTCGTCCCACTCGTGCGCGGCCGGGCGGACGACCGCCTCGGCGAAGTCGTGCACCCATTTCTGGATCTGCTGCTGGTCCTCGTTGAGTTCGAGGGAGAATTCACTCATCGGGCCGCCCCTGGATCTCGTCGGCGTGGTGGTGCTGTTACCGCCCGGTAACAAGAACTGAGCGTAGGGTAGCGGGTTCACCCGCATTGTGCTGCCGCACCGACGCCGATGTCAGTCAGTCAGCCATGGCGAACCAGCCCGGGCGTCAAGTCGAAGTGGTGGTCGAAAGACAGCACCTCGGCGATCCCCTGGCGCTGCACCGGGTACATCGGCACGTTGGCGTCGACGAAGATCAGGCGCGCCCGACGTAGCCGCGCCCGCATCACGTACGGTCCGGGCTGAGCACGACTGACGACCGCGCCCCCCTGGGTGCGCCCCTAACTTGGGGCGCATGGAGACGCTCGACGAGGTGGTGGCCGGGGCGGTCGGGGGGCACCGGGCGCCGGGCACGGTGGTGGCGGTCGGCCGGGGCGGCGGGCAGGTCGAGATCGGTGCGGCCAACGCCGACCCCGAGGCTCTCTACCAGGTCGGGTCGGTGACCAAGGTGATGACGGCCACGCTCGTGCTCCAGCACGTCGAGCGAGGCGACGTCGCCCTCGACGATCCGGTGGCCGAGCACCTCGGCGACTTCCGGCTCGACCCGCCGGAGGCCACCCGGCAGGTCACGATCCGCCACCTGCTGACCCACGCCTGCGGCATCGACCGGGCCGACGACTTCGCCGACACCGGGTCGGGCGACGACAGCGTGGCCCGCTACGTCGCCGAGGTCATCGCCGGCGCGCCGCTGATCCACGCGCCCGGCGAGCGCTGGTCGTACTGCAACGCGGGCTACGTGGTGCTGGGCCGGCTGGTGGAGGTGCTGGACGGCCGGCCGTGGGACGACGCCATCGCCGCCCGGATCTTCGCCCCGTTGGGGCTGGCGGCGACGACGACGACCCGGCTCGACAGGGCGGACCGCCCGCTCGCCACCGGGCACCGTTACGACCCCGAACGTGGCGCGGTCGTCCCCGAGCCGCGGCTCATCCCCCGCAGCGTCGGGCCCGCCGGCAACGTGGTGGCCACCGCGGCCGATCTGGTGACGTTCGCGGAGGCGCTCACCGGCGGCACGGGCACACTGCTCGGCCCGGACCTGGCGGCGGCGATGCTCCAGCCCGAGGTGCCGATGCGGACCGGCCACCAGGGCCTGGGATGGACCGTGCCGGTGCCCGGGGTCGCGGCCCACGGCGGGACCACGGCCGGCGGCACCGCCCTGCTGGCGGCCATGCCCGGGCGGGGCGCCGTGGCGGTGGTGGCCGACGGCCCGGGCGCCGCGGCCGTGGCCGCCGCGGTGCGGGCGCACCTGTTCGGGACGTCGGGGCCGGCACTGGCGCCCGGGCGCGACCCCGGGACCGGGCCGGAACTGGCGCCGGAGGCGTGCGCCGGCCGGTACGTCCGCCGCTGCGTGACCTACGACATCGCCTGCGACCAGGCCGGCACGCTGACGGCAACCACGACGTTCCACGAGCCGCTCGTCGCGCTGTTCCCGTCGCACCCGCCCGTGACGCTCGAACCGCTCGGCGGCGGGCGGTGGGCCAGCCAACGTCCGTACGAGGACTTTCCCGAGCTGTGGGACTTCGGCGAGCCGGACGACGAGGGCCGCCCGCGCCTCCTCATGACCAGCCGGCTGAGCGTCCGGGCGGACTGACCCTGCCGAGGCTCACGCGGGGCGGACGACGGACCCGGTAGGGGTGTCCTCGACGACGTAGCCCGCCGCCTTGATCTGGTCGCGGAGGGCGTCGGCGCGGGGCCAGTCGCGGGCGGCGCGGGCCTCGTCACGCTGGCGGGCCAGGTCGACGATCTCGGCGGGGACCTCGACCCGGGCGCCATGGATGTCCAGGCCCAGGGCTCCCGTGATCTCCAGGACCGCGGCGGCCTTGGGGGCGGCCGGGCCCGGATCGCCCGCGGCGAGGGCGGCGTTGGCCTCCCTGACCAGGTCGAACACCAGGGCCATGGCGCCCTGGGTGTGGAGGTCGTCGTCCATCGCCTCCCGGAAGCGGTCCAGCGCCTCCGGATCGGGCGCCACCTCGCCCCCGGCGACCGCGGGCAGGTCGGCCGCCACCCGGCGGGCGAAGGTGTCGAGGCGGTCGAGGCCGCCCTCCGCCTGCACGAGGGTCTCGTCGTTCACCTCGACGGGCGAGCGGTAGTGCGACTGGAGCGACAGCAGCCGGTAGGCCCGGGGGTCGTAGCGCTCGACCAGGTCGAGCACGTTGGACACGTTGCCCAGCGACTTGGACATCTTGGTGCCCTCGACCTCGACCATGCCGGTGTGGAACCACAGCCGGGCGAACTCGCGGCCGTCGGCCACCGCCTGGGCCCGCTCGTTCTCGTGGTGCGGGAAGCGCAGGTCGAGGCCGCCGCAGTGGATGTCGAACCCCTCGCCCAGCAGGTCGAGCGACATGACCACGCACTCGGTGTGCCAGCCGGGCCGGCCGGGCCCCCACGGGGAGTCCCAGGTGGGCTCGCCGGGCTTGGCCTTCTTCCACAGCACGAAGTCGATGGGCGAGCGCTTCTCCTCGGTGGCCTCGACACGGGCCCCGGCCCGCAGGGACTCCAGGGGCTGGCCGGCCAGCTCGCCGTAGCCGGGCACCTTGTCGACCTCCATGTACACGCCGTCGCTGGTCTCGTACGCATAGCCGCCGTCGACCAGCCGGCCGATGAGCGCGACCATCTCGTCCACGTAGGCCGTGGCGTGGGGGTCGTGGTCGGGGCGGTCCACGCCCAGCGCGCCGATGCCCTGGTACCAGACGGCCTCGCAGCGCTCCGTGATGTCGCGCCAGTCCCGCTGCTCGGCCTGGGCGCGGGCGATGATCCTGTCCTCGATGTCGGTGATGTTCGACACGAACGTCACGTCGTAGCCGGACCACACCAGGTAGCGGCGCAGCACGTCGTAGGAGATGTTGGTGCGCCCATGGCCGATGTGGGGCGGCCCGTAGACGGTCGGCCCACAGGCGTAGATCGACACCTTGCCGGGATCGCGCGGCGCCAAGGGCACCACGCGGCCCTTGGCGGTGTCGAACAACGAGAGCATGGGCCGGAAGGGTACCGCCGGCCCCCGCACCGCCCGAACGGGTTACGTCACGATTCCCTTTCCGGACCGCCCGGCCCTCGCCACTAGCCTTGACCAGGTGAGCAGCATTCCCGACAAGCCCAGCCTCGAGGGGCTGGAGGCCAAGTGGCGCAAGCTCTGGGCCGACGTGGGCACCTTCCGGTTCGACCGTACGAAGCCGCGGGCCGAGGTGTTCTCCATCGACACGCCCCCACCCACCGTGTCGGGCACGCTGCACCCTGGCCACGTGTGCTCCTACACCCACACCGACTTCATCGCCCGCTACCAGCGGATGCGGGGCAAGGAGGTGTACTACCCGATGGGCTGGGACGACAACGGCCTCAACGTCGAGCGCCGCGTCCAGATCCTGACGGGCACCCGTTGCGACCCCTCGCTCCCCTACGACCCCGACTTCCACCCGCCGGAGACGGTCCGCAAGAAGGACAGGCCCATCCCCATCAGCCGGCCCAACTTCGTCGCCCTGTGCGGCGAGGTGGTCGAGCAGCTGGAGGAGACCTACTTCGACCTGTGGTCGGACATCGGCCTGTCGGTCGACTGGGAGTACGGCTACCGCACCATCGGGCCCGAGGCCACGCGGGCCAGCCAGCGGGGCTTCCTGCGCCTGCACCACCGGGGCCTGGCCTACCGGTCCGAGTCGCCCACGCTGTGGGACGTCGACTTCCGCACCGCCGTCGCCCAGGCCGAGCTCGCCGACCGCGACATCCCCGGCGCCTACCACAAGCTGCGCTTCCACGGCCCGGGCGGCGAGGACCTGTGGATCGACACCACCCGGCCCGAGCTGCTGCCGGCCTGCGTCGCCCTGGTCGCCCACCCCTCCGACGACCGCTACCGCGCCCTGTTCGGGCGCACCGCCACCACGCCGCTGTTCGGCGCCGAGGTCCCCATCGTGGCCCACGAGCTGGCCGACCCCGAGAAGGGCACCGGCGTCGCCATGATCTGCACGTTCGGCGACACCACCGACGTGACCTGGTGGCGCGAGCTGGGCCTGCGGCATCCGCACGGTCGTCGAGCGGGACGGCCGGCTGCGCCCCGTCACCTGGGGCGAGCCGGGGTGGGAGTCCACGCGATGCGGCCACCGCCCAGCGCCACTACGACGAGCTGGCGGGCAAGACGGTCCGCCAGGCCCAGGCCCGGATCGTCGAGCTGCTGGCCGAGACGGGCGAGATGGAGGGCGAGCCCCGGCCCATCAGCCACCCGGTCAAGTTCTGGGAGAACGGCACCCGCCCGCTGGAGATCGTCACCTCCGACCAGTGGTTCATCCGCTACCCCGACAAGGCCGCCATGCTGGCCCGGGGCCGGGAGCTGGCGCTGGTGGCCCGAGTTCATGCGGGTCCGCTACGAGAACTGGGTCAACGGCCTCCAGGGCGACTGGAACATCACCCGCCAGCGCTTCTTCGGCGTGCCCTTCCCCGCCTGGTACCCCATCGACGCGGACGGGAACGTCGACTTCCTGGCGCCGATCCTGGCCTCCGAGGAGTCGCTGCCCGTCGACCCCACCACCGACGTCCCGCCCGGGTACACCCAGGACCAGCGCGACCAGCCCGGCGGGTTCGCCGCCGACCCCGACGTCATGGACACGTGGGCCACGTCGTCGCTGACGCCCCAGATCGTGTCCCGCTGGGTCGACGACCCCGACCTGTTCGAGCGCACGTTCCCCATGGACCTGCGGCCCCAGGCGCACGAGATCATCCGGACCTGGCTCTTCTACACGGTCGTCCGCTCCCACTACGAGCACGACGTCCTGCCCTGGTCCAACGCCGCCATCTCCGGGTTCGTCTTCGACCCCGACCGCAAGAAGCTGTCCAAGTCGGCGGGCAACGCCCCCGACGACCCCAACGCGCTCATCGCCACCCACGGGGCCGACGCGGTGCGCTACTGGGCCGCGGGCGCCCGCCCGGGCATGGACCTGGCCATGGAGCCGGGGCAGATGAAGATCGGCCGCAAGCTGGCCATCAAGCTGCTCAACGCCTCCAGGTTCGCCCTGGGCCTCGACGCCACCACCTCGGGCCGGGTCACCGAGCCGCTCGACCGCTCGATGCTGGCCGCGCTGGGCGACCTGGTCGCCGAGGCCACCAGCGCCTTCGACCGCTACGACTACGCCCGGGCGCTGGAGCGCACCGAGGGCTTCTTCTGGTCCTTCTGCGACGACTACCTCGAGCTGGTCAAGAACCGGGCCTACGGGTCGGACGGCGAGGCCGGCCAGGCGTCGGCCCGCACCGCGCTGGGCGTGGCCCTGCGGGCGCTGCTCGGCCTGTTCGCGCCGTTCCTCCCGTTCGTCACCGAGGAGGTCTGGTCGTGGTGGCAGGCGGGCTCCGTCCACCGGTCGTCCTGGCCGTCCGCCGACGCGCTCCACGAGGCGGCCGAGGCCGACGCCGCCTCCCCCGGCGACGAGCCCGACCCGCAGATCCTGGCGGTCGCGGCCGCGGTCCTGGGCGAGGTCCGCAAGGCCAAGAGCGAGGCCAAGCGCTCCATGCGGGCCGAGGTCACCACCGCCACCGTCGTCGACACCCCCGCCCGCCTGGCGCTGCTGTCCCTGGTGGAGGACGACGTCCGCCGCGCCGGTCACATCGCCGGGTGGCGCCTGGTCGAGGGCGACGCCCTCGTCGTCACCGCCGAGCTGGCCGCCGAGGGCTGAGCCCCGCGAGTCGGCTAGCGCCGATTGATCCGCCGGTAACTCTCGAGCGATCGCTCCAGCCGGCCTCCTCCCCGACCGAGGAGGCGAGGCAATAGGGGTCGCCCGGCGGGGCCGGAGGCAATAGCGCTCGGCCCCCGACCCCTATTGCCTCCAGACAGCCGCCGCGACCCCTAGTGCCTCGGGCCACCTACGGAGCGAGGTGGTGACCGTCGCCGCGGTCGTCAGCCGGCGGGGCCGGCCAGCTGGATGTCGAGCTCGCCGAACGAGTCGCACACCCGCCGGCGCATCTCGCGCATGACCATGAACTGCTCGGCGGGCCGGGTCTTGACCAGCGTGCGGAGGGTGATGCCGGTGGGGCCGAGGCGCTCGACGCCCAGCACCTCGGGCTCCTCGAGGATGCGGGCCGACCACTCCGGGTCCTCCCACAGCCCGTCGACGGCGGCCTTGAGGGCGCCCAGCGCCCGGGCGAGGTCGCTGTCGGTCGTGACCTCGACGTCGAGCACGGCCCGGGCCCAGTCCTGGGACATGTTGCCCACCCGCACGATCGTGCCGTTGGGGACGTACCAGACCGTGCCGCTGGTGTCGCGGAGCTGGGTGGTGCGCAGGGTGACGTCCTCGACCGTGCCGCTGGCCACGCCCACGTCGATGATGTCGCCCACGCCGTACTGGTCCTCGATGAGCATGAAGATGCCGGACAGGAAGTCCTTGACGAGGCTCTGGGCCCCGAAGCCGAGGGCCACGCCCGCGATGCCCGCGCCGGCGATGAGGGGGCCGAGGGACACGCCCAGCTCGCCCAGGATCATGATGACGGCGATCGTCCAGATGACGGTGCTGGCGATCGAGCGCAGCACCAGGGCCAGGGTCTGGGCCCGGGCCACGGCCCGCACGGACATCGGACCGGTGCCGACGAGGGCGCTGGGTGCGTGGCTCTTGAGGTGGCCGAGGGTCCCGTTGGCTCCCGAGTCGACGATCCTGCCGGTCAGGCGTCTGATGCTCCGGCGCACCAGGCGGTTGGCGATGTAGGCGACGAGGACGATCAGCAGGATGTGGAGGGGCGGCACCAGGAACTTGTCCGCCGCCTCGGCCCATGCCTCGCTGCCGGTCCAGTCGAAGACCTGACGGCAGATCAGCGTCGGGTCGTCGCCCGCAGGCGTCGTTGACGGTTTGGGCCAGCACCACGGGAGGCCACCGTACCGATCCGGTGTGTTGAGTGTCACGCGCTCAGATTTGCTGGGTGGGGAATCTTTAGGCCGCCCGTAGGGTTATTTGCGTCGATCAACTATCACCGCACGTTCGTCCGAGAAGGGGGCCTCCCATGGCCGATCTGGACACCGTCACTCTGCCGGTCCTGCCGCTGACCGACGACGTCGTGCTGCCCGGCATGGTCGTGACGCTGGCGCTCGAGACCAGCGAGGCCCGGGCCGCCGCCGACGCGGCCGCCAAGGCCGGCAACACGCTCCTGCTCGTCCCCCGCCAGGGGGACGGCAGCTACGCCCGGGTCGGCACCGTCGCCCGCATCGAGAACCGGGGCCAGCTTCCGGGCGGCGTCCCCGCCCTCGTCATCCGCGCCACCGTCCGGGCCGAGGTGGGCCTGGGAGTCATCGGCGAGACCAGCGGCCTCTGGGTCCACGCCTCGCCCGTCGACGACGGCGAGCTCTCCGAAGAGGCCGAGGCCACCGCCACCGAGCTGCGGGCCGCGCTGCGCGCCCTGTTCCAGGCCCTGGGCGGCCGCCGCCTGACCGAGGTGCTGCGGGGCGTGGACGAGCCCGCGGCCCTGGCCGACCTCGTGGGCTGGTGGCCCGACCTGGCCGTCGAGCGCAAGGTCGAGCTGCTGGAGACCCTCGACCTGGGCGAGCGGCTGAGGCTGGTCCTCGGCTGGGTCAAGGACGCGCTGGCCGAGCACGAGCTGGCCGAGAAGATCCGCAACGACGTGTCCGAGGGCCTGGAGGGCCGCCAGCGCGAGTTCCTCCTGCGCCAGCAGATGGACGCCATCCGCAAGGAGCTGGGCGAGGACGGCGACGACGACTCGGTCGCCGGCTACCGCGAGCGCCTGACCGCGCTGGTGGAGGCGGGCGCCGTGCCCGAGGCCACCCGCAAGGCGATCGAGCGCGAGATCGAGCGCTTCGAGCGCACGCCCGAGCAGAACATCGAGCACGGCTGGATCCGCAACTGGCTGGACACCGTGTTCGAGATCCCGTGGGGCGAGCGCAGCGTGGACGACTACGACATCGTCAAGGCCCGTGAGGTGCTCGACGCCGACCACACCGGGCTGGACGAGGTCAAGGACCGCATCGTCGAGATGCTGGCCGTCCGCAAGCTGCTGGCCGAGCGGGCCGCCGAGCGCACGGCCCAGGAGTCCGGCGAGGGCGACGACGCCACCGCCGAGCCGGTCGACCCCAACCTGGTCGACGGCGTCGTCGACCCCAACATGGTCGACGGCGTCGTCGACAACGGCCGGCGCCCGGGCGCCATCGTGGCCCTGGCCGGTCCTCCCGGCGTGGGCAAGACCTCGCTGGGCGCCTCCATCGCCCGCGCCCTCGGGCGCAAGTTCACCCGGCTGGCCCTGGGCGGCATCCGGGACGAGGCCGAGATCCGGGGCCACCGCCGCACCTACGTCGGCGCCCAGGCCGGCCGCATCGTCCGGGCCCTCACCGAGGCCGGGACCATGAACCCGGTCATCCTGCTGGACGAGGTGGACAAGATCGGCGCCGACTGGCGGGGCGACCCCTCGTCCGCCCTGCTCGAGGTGCTCGACCCGGCGCAGAACCACACCTTCCGGGACCACTACCTGGAGGTCGACCTCGACCTGTCCGACGTGCTGTTCCTGGCCACCGCCAACATGCTGGAGACCATCCCCGGCCCGCTGCTGGACCGCATGGAGGTCATCCGGCTCGACGGCTACACCCACGACGAGAAGGTCGCCATCGCCCGCGACCACCTCTTCGCCCGCCAGCAGGCCCGCAACGGCCTGCGGGACGGCGAGGTCGAGGTGACCGACGCGGCGCTGGGCGAGATCGTCGACGGCTACACCCGGGAGGCCGGGGTCCGGAACCTGGAGCGCGAGCTGGGCAAGCTGCTGCGCAAGGCCGCCACCGCGGTGGCCCAGGGGGCCGAGACGCCCATCGTCGTCGACCTGGCGGACGTGCCCACCTACCTCAAGCGGCGCCGGTTCCACGACGAGGCGGCCGACCGCACCTCGGTGCCGGGCGTGGCCACCGGCCTGGCCGTGACCGGCGTGGGCGGCGACGTGCTGTTCGTGGAGGCCACCTCCATGCCCGGCGAGCAGGGCATGACCGTCACCGGCCAGCTCGGCGACGTGATGAAGGAGTCGGCGCAGATCGCCCTGTCCTACGTCCGCTCCCGGGCCGACCGGCTCGGCATCGACCAGGCCGCGCTGGACGGCAGGCGGTTCCACGTCCACTTCCCCGCGGGCGCCATCCCCAAGGACGGCCCCTCGGCCGGCATCACCATGACCACCGCGCTGGTCAGCCTGCTGCGGGACACGCCGGTGCGGTCCACCGTGGCCATGACCGGCGAGGTCACCCTGTCCGGCCGGGTGCTGCCCATCGGCGGGCTCAAGCAGAAGGTGCTGGCCGCCCACCGGGCCGGGCTGCGCGAGGTGATCCTGCCGCTGCGCAACGAGCCCGACCTGGACGACGTGCCCGAGGCCGTGCGGGCCGAGATGACGTTCCACCCCGTGGACGACGTGGCCAAGGTGCTGGACCTGGCGCTGGAGCCCGTGGCCGCCGGGGCGGTCGCGGCCTGATCCGGCCCTGATGGGAGCGGGCATCGCCGCCGGGCCTAGGCTCGGCGGCGATGTCGACCCAGGCGTCCCCCGCCGCCGGGGCCGAGGCCACCGCCTCCGGCCCTACCACCTACGAGGCGCCTGCGCCCCGTAGCTCCAAACCCACCGTCCCGCTGCCGGCCGACACCGCCGGCTACCGCCTCAAGCGCAAGCTGCTGGGCAAGCCCATGCACTCCGAGCAGCTCGAGCACGAGCGGCTGGGCAAGCCCACGGCGCTGGCCGTGTTCGCCTCCGACAACCTGTCGTCCTCGGCGTACGCGACGGAGGAGATCCTCCACGTCCTGGTGCCGTACTTCGGGCTGGCGGCCTTCGCCCTGGTGCTGCCGGTCACCTTCGCCATGCTGATCGTGCTGGGCCTGCTGATCATCAGCTACCGGGAGACGATCAAGGAGTACCCCTCGGCGGGCGGCGCCTACCTGGTCACCCGCGACAACTTCGGCATCGTCCCCGCCCAGGTGGCGGGGGCCGCCCTGCTGATCGGCTACATCCTCACGGTGGCCGTGTCGGTGGCGGCCGGCAGCGCCGCCATCGCCTCGACCATCACGGCGCTGGAGCCCTGGCGGGTGCCGCTGTCGCTGTTCTTCATCGCCCTCATCGCCTACGGCAACCTGCGGGGCGTGCGGGAGTCGGGGAAGCTGTTCGCGGCGCCCACGTACTTCTTCATGATCAACATGGGGCTGCTCATCACCTGGGGCGTCGTCTCCTACTTCTCCGGCAACCTGGGCCAGCTGGGCACGTTCCAGGAGGGCATGGTGGAGCAGGGCCACCACGTCGGCCTGATGACCGCGGCGTCCGCCTACGTGATCGCCAAGGCGTTCGCCTCCGGCGGCTCGGCCGTGACCGGCGTGGAGGCCATCTCCAACGGGGTGCCCGCCTTCAAGAAGCCGGAGTGGGTCAACGCCCGCCAGACGCTGGTGGTCATGGGCAGCGGGCTGGCCGTGATGTTCCTGGGCCTGTCGTTCCTGGCCTCCAAGATCCAGGTGATCCCGTTCGAGTCGGGCACGCCCACGGTGCTGGCCCAGATCGGCGAGGTGGTCTACGGCCACAGCGGGTCGGGCGAGTTCCTGTCGAACGTGCTCAACGTCGCCACCATGCTGATCCTGGTGCTGGCGGCCAACACCGGCTTCGCCGACTTCCCCCGGCTGGCCAACCTCCAGGCCGGCGACAGCTTCCTGCCCCGCCAGCTCACCAAGCGGGGGCACCGGCTGGTGTTCTCCAACGGCATCATCGCCCTGGCCGCGGCGGCCGCGGTGCTGGTGGTCATCAGCAACGCCGCCGTCACCCGGCTGATCCCCGTCTACGCCATCTCGGTGTTCACCGGGTTCACCATGTCGCAGTCGGGCATGACCAAGCACCACCTGCGCAAGCGGGAGAAGGGCTGGGTGCGCGGCATCCTGGCCAACGGCATCGGCGCGGTGCTGTCGGGCGCCATCGTGCTGATCGTGGCCATCACCCGGTTCAGCGACGCCTGGGTGATCCTGCCGATCATGCCGCTGGTGGTGATCATCCTGCTGCGGCTCAACCGCCAGTACGAGCTGGAGCGGGTGGCGCTGGAGTCGGACGTGCCCGCGGCGGCCACCGCGCCGATCCTGCGCCGCCACGTGGTGATGGTGTTCCTGGACCGCCTCGACCTCGCCGCCGCCCGGGCCATCCAGTACGCCCGCACGCTGACGCCGGACGAGCTGCGGGCGGTGCACTTCGTGGTGGACGACGAGGCCGGCCAGCGCCTGGCCGACGAGTGGCGGCGCCTGGGGCTGTCCCGGGTGCGGCTCGACATGGTCGCCTGCCCCGACCGGCGGCTCACCCAGGCCGCGGTCGAGCACGTGGCCTACGAGCTGTCGGACGGCGAGACCGAGGTCTCGGTGCTGCTGCCCGACCGCAAGTACAACGGCCTGTGGCACCGCATCCTGCACGACCGCACGGCCGAGAGCATCCAGGCCCAGGTGTCCAAGCTGCCGCACGCCAACGTCACGACGGTCCCGTTCCACCTCGACGCCTGGATGTCGGACGACGTGGTCGAGCTGGTCCCGCCCCACAACCGCGGCCGGATGACCACCAAGCCCAAGGCCGGCCTCGGACCGGCCGCCCCGGTCCGACACCAGCACGCTCACCCCCATCGCCGACGTCCGCTGGCGCGACATGGTGCGGGTCAAGGGCCAGATCCGCACGGTCCGGGTCGCCCCCCAGCGGGACGCCCCCACCTTCGAGTGCGTGATCGACGACGGCACCGGCACCCTGCTCGCCGTGTTCCTCGGCCGCCGCGACGTCGCCGGCCTGACCGTGGGCACCCGGATCGAGATCACCGGCACCGCCGGCGTCCACCAGAACCGCCTCGCCATCCTCAACCCCGCCTACCGGCTCCTCACCGGCGACAGCCACTAGGGCCGGTACGATCCGGGCGTGCCCGACCCGGTCACCCCGATAGCGGCCCTGGAGCGCCTGCGCGCTGCGGCGGCCTCGGGCGAGTTGGACGCAATCTGCGAGCGACGAGGCGTGCGGGTGCTGGGCGCGTTCGGCAGTGCCCCGCGACGGCTGCGCCATCCTGGGGACCCTGCCCCGACGGATCTCGACCTGTCGGTCTCGTTTGCGGGACCTCCCCGTGTCCTGGAGCTGATCGACGATCTCGTCCAGCTCACCGGCTACGACGGCCTGGACCTGCTCGTCCTCGATGACGCCGAGCCGCTGGCCAAGGCGGAGGGCTATGTAGGAATCGGCCTCTATGAGCGTGACGCCGGCGACTGGGCGATCGGCCAGATGGCCGCCCTGGCGGAGCGCCGCGACACCGCCCACCTGCGCCGGCTCGACCTCGATGCCTTGCGGTCCCCGTGAACCCCCGCCCGCTCGACATCGAAGTCGTCGGCCACCGCCTCCGGATCCTGCGTGAGGCGCTCGATGACCTGGAACCCCTCCGGGACGTCAAGGCCGGGCAGCTGGCCACCGAACCGCTCACCCGGGCGGCCGCCGAGCGTCTGATCCAGGTCGTCGTCGACGTGGCGGTCGACGTCAACGCGCACATCGCGGTGGCGGAGACCGGAGCGGCGCCCACCAGCGCGCGCGAGTCGTTCACCAAGGTCGCCGCGGCGGGCGCGATCGACGCCGACCTGGCCGACCGGCTGGCACCGGCCGCCGGCCTGCGGAACGTGCTCGTGCACCGCTACGCGGACATCCGGGTCGAGCTGGTGGCGTCGGCTGTCCCCGAGGTGCTCGACGGGTTCGCCGCCTACGTCCGGCAGGTGGCCGACTTCGTCGCCCGGCCGTCAGAGTGAGGCGCGGGCGGCCTCGGTGGGGCCCTGCCAGATGCCGTAGGCGAGGTAGGGGCGGAAGCCCATCTCGATGTTGATGGCCAGCATGTGGGGGTTGGACTCGGCGTTGTAGGTCTGGACCGCCTGGATGCCGGGGGCGTGGGCCCGGGCGCGGTGCAGGTTCTCGGCCTTGAGCCAGCGGCCCAGGCGGTGGCCGCGGTGGGCCGCGGCGACGCCGGTGTCGCCCTGCTCGGCGACCTGGGGCCGGTCGCGGAACACGACGATCTGGCTGGCGCCCGCGGGCTCGCCGTCGGGTGCGAGCGCCACGGTGGTCACCGTGTCGCCGCCCTTGGCGGCCCACCAGCGCTCGCGATCGAGCAGCTGGTCGACCGTGAGCGGTTGGGGGTCCCAGTCGACGTCGTCGAGGGGCGCGTCGATCATCGCGTCCAGCGCCCGGGCCAGCGGCGCGGCCCATTCGTCCGGGCACACGCCCACCCAGCCCTCCAGCCGGTAGCCGGGGGCGTGGGCGGGGGCGTCGTCGATCCAGCGCTGCTGCTGGCGCTGCGTCGAGGTCGGCGATCAGCAGGCGGCTGCAGCGCTCCTCCTGGCGGTGGGACAGGCTCAGCGCCCGGCAGAAGGCGGCACCCACCTCGTCGCGGGTCGCCCCCAACACCGAGGTGCCGCCCTCCTCCACCACGGCGTCGAGCGCCACCCGGGCCAGCGACCGGCCCACGCCCCGGCGGCGGTGGGCGGCCAGGGTCATGACGAACAGCTCCAGCGTGGCGTCGTTGGTGCCGTCGCGGTCCTGCTCGATCCAGGCCGCGCCCACCGGCTCGCCGTGCTGGGTGGCCAGCCACGCCCGGTGGTGGACCAGGGGCGGCGTCTCGAACAGCTCGACGGCGATCTCGGCCGCGGGGGTGACGGGATCGCCGGGGTCGCGCTCGGCGTCGTCGGCCTGCCAGACGCCCACGAGGGCGTCGAAGTCCGGGGAGCCGGCGCCGGTCACCTCGACGACGCGGGTATCGGTGGCCGTGGTCGCCATGCCCACCGGGATAGCCTCCGGCCGGCAGCGGCGGCGAACGATTTACCTCCGCGGCAGACTGCACAGCGTGACCGACGCGTTCGCCGCCGACCTGGCGGCCGCCCTCGCGCCCGACCGGGTGCGCACCGGGGCGGTCGAGCTGGGGCTGTACGGGCGCGACGCCGGGGTGCTGGCGGGCGAGGCCGCGGTGGCGTGCTTCCCGCTCGACGGCGACGAGGTGGCCGCGGCGGTGCGCATCGCCCGGCGCCACGGCCGGCCGTTCGTGGCCCGGGGCTCGGGGACCGGGCTCGCCGGCGGCGCCGTCCCCGTGGGCGACCCCGTGGTCATCGTGACCACCAAGATGGACCGGATCCTCGAGGTCGACCCGGTCGAGCGGGTGGCCTGGGTCCAGCCCGGCGTCATCAACCTCGACCTGACCCGGGCCCTGGCCCCCCACGGCCTGCATTTCTCGCCGGACCCGTCCAGCCAGCAGGCCTGCACCATCGGCGGCAACGTGGCCAACAACTCGGGCGGGCCCCACTGCCTGGCCTACGGGGTGACCAGCGCCCACATCCTGGCCCTGGAGGTGGTGCTGCCCGACGGCACCACCACCGTGCTGGGCGGCCTCGACGCCGAGCCCGCCGGGCTGGACCTGCGGGGCGTGTTCGTGGGCAGCGAGGGCACGCTGGGCATCGCCACCCGCATCGCGGTGCGGCTCACGCCGAACCCGCCGGCGGTGGCCACGCTGCTGCTCGACTTCCCCACCGTGGCCGACGCGGCCGAGACGGTCAGCGGCATCATCGCCGGCGGCCTGCTGCCCGCGGCGCTGGAGATGATGGACCAGCGCATCACCGAGGCGGCCGAGGCGTTCGTCCACGCCGGCTATCCCACCGACGCGGCGGCGGTGCTGCTGGTCGAGCTGGACGGCCTGCCCGCGGGCGTGGCCGCCGCGGTGGACCGGGTGGGCGAGATCGGGCGGGCGCACGGGGCCCGCGACGTGCGGGTGGCGGCCGACGACGCCGAGCGGGCGCTGCTGTGGAAGGGGCGCAAGTCGGCGTTCGGCGCGGTGGCCCGGGTGGCGCCCAACTACTACCTGCACGACACGGTCGTGCCCCGCACCCGGCTGGTCGACGTCCTGGCCGAGGTGTACGCCATCGCCGAGCGCCACGACCTCGGGGTCATGAACGTGTTCCACGCGGGCGACGGCAACCTCCATCCCCTGCTGCTGTTCGACGCCCGCGAGCCGGGGGTGATGGACCGGGTCCACGCCGCGGGCGAGGAGATCGTGCGGGTCTCGATCGAGGCGGGCGGGGTGCTGTCCGGGGAGCACGGCATCGGGCTGGAGAAGCGGGACCTGATGCCGCTGCTGTTCGGTCCGGACGACCTCGACGCCCAGGCCCGGCTGCGGGAGGCGTTCGACCCCGACGGCGTGGCCAACCCCACCAAGGTCCTCCCCGCCGGGAGCCGGTGCGGCGACCTGCAGGCCGTCCCCGAGGGCGTGTGGGTGTGACCGCGGGACGCGTCGCCGCCTTCGCGGCCGAGGTCGGCCCGCCCGGGGCCGGCCCGGTGGTGGCCGTGGGCGGCCACACGCAGTGGGACGTGGGCGTGGTCGACGCCGCGGCGCTGGCCGCGGCCCGCCCGGTGGCGGCGCCGGCGGGCGTGCTGGCGCTGGAGGCGGCGGACATGACCGTGCGGGTGGGCGCCGGCACGCTCGTGTCCGACGTCGACGCCGCCCTGGCCGAGGTCGGACAGGCGGTGGCGCTGCCGGACTGGCCGGGCGCCACCGTGGGCGGCGTCCTGGCCGTCGGCCACAGCGGGCGGCGGCGGCTGGGCTGGGGGCCGGTGCGGGACACGCTGCTGCAGGTGCGCTACGCGTCGGCCGAGGGCACGGTGGTGAAGGCGGGCGGCCCCACGGTCAAGAACGTCTCCGGCTTCGACCTGTGCCGCCTGCTGGTGGGGTCGCTCGGCACCCTCGGGCTCATGGCGGAGGTGGTGCTGCGCACCCGGCCGCTCCCGCCCGCCTCCCGGTGGCTGGCGGGCGAGGCCGACCCCTTCGCCCTGCTGCACGCCCTGCACCGCCCGTCCTCGCTGCTGTGGGACGGCACCACCACCTGGGCGCTGCTGGAGGGCCACCCCGCCGACGTCGAGTCCCAGGCCCGGGCCAGCGGGCTCGACCCCGTGGCCTCCGGGCCGGACCTGCCGCCACACCGCTGGTCGCTGCGCCCCTCGGCGCTGGCCGCCCTGCCCGGGGACGGCCACGGCCCGTTCGTGGCCGAGGTGGGCGTGGGCGTGGTCCACCGCCAGGTCGCGCCGCCCGCCCGGTCGGTGGAGCGGCCCGTGGCCGCCCTGCACGCCCGGATCAAGGCGCTGTTCGACCCGACGGGCCGGCTGGCCCCGGGCCGGGACCCGCTGGCCGGGGCGGAGGCGGCCTGATGGACCTCGGGATCCAGGACGACGAGCTCGCCACCTGCGTGGCCTGTGGGCTGTGCCTGCCCCACTGCCCGACCTACCGGGTCACGGGCGAGGAGGCGCTGTCGCCCCGCGGCCGGGTGGCGGCCATGCGCCAGGTGCAGTGGGAGGGCGCCGAGCCCGACGCCTCCTTCGCCCGCTCGCTGGAGACCTGCGTGCAGTGCCGCGGCTGCGAGACCGCGTGCCCGTCCGGCGTCCCCTTCGGCCACCTGATCGAGCCCGCCCGCCGGGCCCTGGCCGAAGGCGAGCCGGGCCGCCGGCCCCCGTGGCCCCTGCGCCTCGCCGTGCGCACGCTGCGCTGGCACCGCCTGGTCCTGGCGGGTTCGTCGCTGCTGGCCGCGGCCCAGCGCCTGCGGCTGCTCCCCGCCCGCCTGTCCCGGCGCCTGGGCCTGCCGGCCCGCCTGCCGCTGCGCCGCCCCCGGCTGGCTCCGTCGGGCACCGACGTGTGGCTGTTCACCGGCTGCGTGATGGACGCCTGGCTGCGGGACGTCCACGCCGACGTCCAGCTGGTGGTGGAGGCCACCGGCGCGGGCGTGGCCCTGCCGCCCGGCGGCGCCGCCTGCTGCGGCGCCCTCGCGCTGCACGCCGGGATGGGCACCGAGGCCCGGGCCGCGGCCCGCCGCACCATGGCGGCCCTGCCGGGCGACGCGCCGGTCCTGGTGGACTCGGCCGGCTGCGGCGCCATGCTCAAGGACTACGGCCACCTGCTGGGCACGCCCGAGGCCGAGGCGTTCGCCGCCCGGGTGCGGGACGTCCACGAGTGGCTGGCCGAGCGCATGCCCGACGTCGAGGTCCCCGAGCCCGACCGCCCGGTGGTGGCGATCCAGGACCCGTGCCACCTCCGCCACGTCCAGCGCAGCCACGCCGCGGTGCGCACCGTCCTGTCCCCGGTGGCCACCATCGCCGAGCTGGACGACGAGGGCCTGTGCTGCGGCGCCGGTGGTGCCTACGCGGCCGTCCAGCCCGCCCTCGCCGCCGCCATCCGCGACCGCAAGCTCGCCGCCATCGCCCGCGCCGGCAACCCGGTCGTCGCCTCCGCCAACCCCGGCTGCGCCCTCCACCTGGCCGCGGCCGGCGTCGACGTCGTCCACCCCTGCACCCTCGTGGCCCGCGCCCTCGCTCGGACCTCTAGCCTCACGGCCGATGGCAATGCGGAGGAGACGGCCAACGGGTCTGAGGTCGGCTAGTGGGGTGGCGCTGAGGCAATAGGGGTCGCTGCGGCTGTCGCGAGGCAATAGGGGTCGGGGGCCGACCGCTATTGCCTCCGGCCCTGCCGGGCGACCCCTATTGCCTCGCCCCTCGGTCGGTGGGGTCCGGCTGGCCCGGGCCGACGGCCCACCGACCGCGGCTTGGCCGGGCCGGCGCTCACTCGGATTCAGGGGGCAGGTCGTCCGGATCTGAGCCCGCCGGGCCCGACGTGAGGTCGTCGGGCACCGTGGGGAGGACGTCGGCCAGGTAGGAGGTCGCCGCTTCGCGGGTGCCGATGTCGCGGCCGGCGCGCTCGGACAGGAACCAGCGGTGCTCCAGGACCTCGTGGAAGACCTCGACCGGGTCGAGCCGGCCGGCCAGCTCGCGGGGGATGGCCCGGACCACGGGGTCGTACACCTCGGCCAGCCAGCGGTTGGCCGCCACCACGTCGGGGACCGGCTCGCCGGCGGTGGACTCCAGCCACGCCCGGAACGAGGCCAGGTCGTTGAGCAGGCGCCGGGCCTGGTTCTCCTGGGCCACCAGGCCGGTGCGCCGGTGGAGCAGGGCCCGGTGGTGGCCGGGCTCCCGCACCCGGGTGGTGACCCGCAGGCGGGCCCGGTCGGTGCCGCTGTCGACCAGCTCGACCTCGTCCACGTCGAAGCCGAGGGCGTTGAGCCGGGCGAGGCGCTCCGAGACCCGCTGGCGCTCCTCCCCCGGCGGGACCTCCCACTCGCCGGTCAGCTCGTCCCACAGGGCCTGGTAGCGGGCGACGAGGTCGGTGGCCAGGCCCAGCGGGTCGATGTCGGCCGCCAGCCGCCCACCGGCCTCCAGGTCGAACAGCTCGCCCGCCAGGCGCTCGCACGCCCGGTCGAGGTCGTCCTCCCGCTGCCCGTCGCTGAGCGCCGGGTGCAGCTCGGACGTCTCCACGTCGACCACGTAGGCGGCCAGCGCCCCCGCATCCAGGCGGAACAGCGTGTTGGAGAGCGAGCAGTCGCCCCAGAAGAACCCGCTCAGGTGCAGGCGCGCGAGCAGCTCGACCAGCGCGTCGATCAGCAGGGTGCTGGAGTGGAGCCCCCGCCGCTGGCTGAACAGGGCCCGGTAGGTGGTCGAGAACTCCAGGTAGCGGGTGACCAGCGCGGCGTCGATCTCGGCGCCCCGGTCGACGGCGATGCCGAGCACGTCCACCGCGGGGATGCCGAGGTCGGCCAGCCGGCGCAGCAGCCGGTACTCGCGCCGGGCCAGGTGCTCCGGCAGCTGCTTCACCACCCACAGCGTCCCGCCCACGGACAGGAACCGCACCACGTGGCGGTGCAGGCCCGCGTCGCGGGGGGTCACCATCCGCGGGTCGTCCCAGTCCTCCAGCGGCGTCGTCCACGGCAGGGTCAACAGCCCGACGCTGTCCGGTTCGGGCGGGGTGAAGACGAAGCGCATGATCGGACCGCCCGCCGCCCGGGCTAAGCCACCGAGCGGTCCTGCTCGGCCGGGTCGCGCAGGTCGAACACCCGGTAGGCGTGGCCGATGACCTGCTGGGCCACGTTGCGCACCCGGATGCCGCCCGGGGTCACGCCCCGCTCGCTGCCCCGGTGGGCGTGGCCGTGGACGACCAGGTCGGCGCCGGCGGTGTCGATGGCCTCGGCCAGCAGGTGGCTGCCGAGGAACGGGTAGATCTCCAGGCGCTCGCCCCTCAGGGTCTCCTCCACCGGCGAGTAGTGGAGCAGCGCCACCACCCGGTCGGCCCGCTCGCCCACGCCCACCAGGGCGTCGTGCAGGCGGGCGGCCTCGGCCCGGGTCTCGGCGATGAACGCCTTCATGGCCCGCTCGCCGAAGGCGGTGGCGCAGGCGCCCGCGAACCCACCGCCGAAGCCCTTGGCCCCGGCGATGCCGATGACGGTCCCGCCGGCCTCGACCGTGGTCGACGTGCCGTCGAGGGCCGTGACCCCGGCCCGCTCCAGCACCCGGACCACCTCGCCGGACTCGTCGGCGTGGAAGTCGTGGTTGCCCAGCACCGCCACCACCGGGATCGTCACCGCGGCCAGCTCGTCTGCCACCAGCGCGGCCTCCTCCGCGGTGCCGCAGCGGGTCAGGTCGCCCGCCAGGAGCAGGACGTCGGCCCGCTCGTTGACGTGCGCCAGGCCCCGGGCCACCTGCCCGACCGAGTCGGCGCCGACGTGGATGTCGCCCACCGCCGCGATGCGGGTCACGCCAGCTCCTCCACCGCGCCGCCCTCGTCGGTCGACACCACCGCCAGCTCGTTGACCACGTCGTAGCCGGGCGCGACCTCGGCCACCACCTCCCCTATGGCCCGGCGCTGCGCCTCGGTGGACACCGTGCCGCCCAGCACCACCCGCTGGTCGGGGCCGGCGACGGACACGTCCACCCCCAGCTCGCGGGACCGGTCGTCCGCGGCCAGGGCGTCGCGGATGTGGCCGATCAGGTACGGAGGCGGCAGCGGGCCCGGCGTCGCTCACGACGCCTGGCTCCCCGGGAGCGGGGGCCGCGGGTGCACCACCTCGAACAGGTCCTCGATGATCTCGGCCGGCACCGCCAGGTCGGTCGACTCGGCGTACAGCAGCAGGCTGAGCACCCGCCGGGGACCGGCGAGGCGCGCCCGGCCCAGCAGGTAGGCCCAGTCGAGCTGGCAGCGGCCGATGACGGCCAGCGCGTCGTACCAGTGGTGCGGGCTGTGCTCGGCCGCGGCCAGCGCCTTGATGACCACCAGGTCCTCGGGCGACACCAGCGGCGCGGTCACCCCCAGGTACTCGCGCTCGCTGCCCCGGGCCAGCATGTCGTCGTCGAGGTACAGGTCGCCGGTGGAGCGGAAGATGATGTCCACCAGCACGCCGTGCTTCCACGCCTTGTACAGCCAGTACGGGTCCTTCTCCTTGGTGTCGAACCCGGCGGCGGACAGCGCGTCCAGGGCGCGGCGGGCCGCGTCGGGCCGCACGAACACGTCGATGTCGTCGGTCATCCGGGGGCGGGCGAACGTCGCCGCGCTCATGCCCCCGATGAGCAGGAAGGCGATCTCGGCCTCCCGCAGGACGGTGATGACCTCTTCGAGCGCCTTGCCGATGTCGGCGTCGGTGGGCTCTTCGCCCACGCGGTAGTGAGATCCCATGACCCACCAAGTGTTCCCTCGCCGTGCCGGGGCAAACCCCGGCCCGCTTGGTCCCTTACCCGTAGGCGGCGAAGAAGTCGCCGAGGTCGGCCACCATGCGGTCGAACGACGCCGCGGCGAACAGGACAGGCTGGTAGCGGGTGATGTCGTAGTCGAGCGTACCCATCTGGTCCAGGTCCCAGGGCCGGATCTCGGCGGCGCGGAACTCCTCGATCTCGCCGAACGACGACAGCAGGCCGGCACCGTAGGCCCGCAGCTCGCCGTCCTCCCACACCACGCCGAACTCCAGCGTGAACCAGAACACCTTGGAGAACCGCTCCAGCGCCTCGTCGTGCGCCGCGGCCCGCAGCGACGCCTGTCCGGCCAGCTCGTAGAGGTCGGCGAAGACCGGGTTCCCGAGCATGTTGGCGTGGCCGATGATCTCGTGCACGATGTCGGGCTCGGGCGTGTAGAAGGGCACCGAGTGGTGGCGGATGTACTGCGTGGACAGGAACGTCCGCTCGGCCAGGGCGCCGTAGAACTCGCGGGTGGGCACCAGGCCGGGGACCGGCTCGATGTGGAACCCGGTGAGCCCGTGGACCCGCTCGTCCACCTCCCGCAGCTGCGGCACCCGCTCGGTGGGCAGGGTCACCGCGCGGGCGCCCTCCCGGTAGGCCCGGCAGGCGTAGCGCTCGTGCTTGCGGCGCAGCTCGTGGGACACCACCCGCCAGACCTCGTCCTCCTCGGGCGTGTACTCGACGTCGGCGATGGGATCGCCGCGGTGGTGGGCGCGGCCGACCTCGGCGATGGCCGCGCGGCGGGCGCGGTAGGCGGGGTCGGTGAACCCCGGATGGTCCTCCGGCAGCTCGAACGCCGGGCGATCGGTCTGGGCGCGAGCCATGCGCCCATGGTCGTACCCGCTGACCCGCATGTTCAACAGATCCGGAAAAAGCCAGACGTATCGGGCACCAGCGCGGCTAATCTTCCGACAAACTGGTGGGAGAGCAGCGGAAGGACCGCATCGTGTCTGGACAGCACCATGTCTGACCCCCGGCCGCTCGACGACGTGGACCGTGGGATCGTGGCCGCCCTGGTGGACGACGGCCGCCTCTCGGTCAACGAGCTGGCGCACCGGGTGGGCGTGAGCCGGGCCACAGCGTACGCCCGGCTGGACCGGTTGCGGGCCGACGGCGTCATCACCGGGTTCACCGCCACGGTCGATCCCGCCCGCGCCGGGCTGGGCGTGGCCGCGCTGATCCTCGTGAACGTCGAGCAGAACGAGTGGCGGGCCGCCCGCGACGAGCTGCTGCACCTGCCCGGCGTCGAGTACCTCGCCTTCACCAGCGGCGGGTTCGACATGGTGGCGCTGGTGCGGGTGCCGTCGATCGACGCCCTGCGGGACGTGGTGCTGGACCGCCTGCACGGCGCCACCCACGTGCGCTCCACCCAGACCGTGTTCGTGCTGGACGAGCAGCGCCGTGCGGTCCCGGTGCCGTGAGGTCGAGGCGTCAGCCCGAGAAGTCCTGGGTCCAGGTCCACGCCACGCGGTTCAGCCCGATGCCGATGTAGTTGTAGGCGCAGTTCTCGATGGCCTCGCGATGGCCCATGGTCGAGCCCATCCACGCCTGCATCACCTGCGCGGCCGAGCGCTGGCCCCGGGCGATGTTCTCGGCCACGGGCACGGGCGAGACCGGCGGCCAGTGATGCGCTGGTCGAAGGTCACGCCGTCGGGCGTCGTGTGGTCGAAGAAGTTGCGGGCGGCCATGTCGTCGCTGTGGGCCTGAGCGGCGGCGGTCAGCCGGGGGTCGAACTGGACCGGCCCGCACGGCGTGGCGGCGTGGGCGCGGGCGTCGTTGACCAGGGCCAGGACCTGGTCGACGGGGGAGACCTGAGGCGGCGGTGCCGTCGAGCCCGGGGTGGCGGGCGGGGCGGTGGCGGGCGGGGCGGTCCCGGGCGTCGCCTCGGTCGGGGGCGGGCTGGTGGTGGCGGGTGCCCGGTCGGCCGGCGGGATGTCCGCGATGCCGGTGGGCGGTGGGGTGGTTTCGTCCGAGCCCGAGGCGGCATCATCGCCGGCCTCCGTCGTCGCCGCGGCCCGCTGGGGTGCTCGCCCGCCGTCGGTCGCCACCTCGTCGGCCGGGTCCCTGCTGTCGCTGAGGCCGGTGGCCGCCGCCACGCCGAGGGGCGCGGCACAGACCAGCACGAGCGCGAGCAGAAGGAGCCCGGGCCTAGGTCGGCGATTCCCCGGCACGACGCGAACCCTACCCATATGACGTTGGACACACTCCGCGGATCGTCACCGAAATGTCGCACACAGGACCGGGGTACCTGGGGCATGATGCGGGGACTTTCGCCCGCCCTCCCCGGCGGCGGAGGTTTGACAACGCCCTTGGCGGGCCCTGAGCGAAGGTGGCGGGTACTGATGAACGAGATCCTTCTCATGGGATTGGTGGCGATCGCGGTCGTGGTCGTCATGGCCGGGCTGCTCGGCTGGCTGGTCGAGCGCGACGACCTCACGGCCTGACGGCCTGATCCCGCGTTTCCCCCTCTACGCCGAGAGCACGCGCCGCGCGGCCTCGGCGATGCGGTCCGGCTGGGGCAGGATGGCCTGCTCCAGCTCCGGCGCATAGGCCACGTGGCACTCCTGCGCCCCCACCCGGCCGATGGGCGCGTCCAGCTGCCAGAAGGACTGGTCGGCGACCCAGGCCGCGATCTCGCCACCGAACCCGGCCCGCACGACGTCCTCGTGCACCACCAGCAGCCGTGACGTCTTCGTCACCGACTCGGCCACCATCTCCTGGTCCCACGGCACCAGCGTGCGCAGGTCGATGATCTCGATCGACGCGCCGTCGCTGTCGGCCAGCTGGGCCGCGGCCAGGCGGGACCGCTCGACGGTGGCGCCCCAGGTGACGATGGTGAGGTCCGTCCCCCGGGTCACGTAGCGGCCCCGGCCGAAGGGCACGACGTGGTCCGGCCCCGGGAACGGGTCCCGGGTGTAGGGCTGGCGCAGCAGGTGCTTGTGCTCGAGGAACAGGACGGGGTCCTCGCAGCGGAACGCGGCGCGCAGCAGCCCGGCCGCATCGCTGGCCCGGGACGGGAACACCACGAGCAGCCCCGGGATGTGGGCGAAGATCGACTCCCCCGACTGGCTGTGCCAGATCGAGCCGCCCTGGAGGTAGCCGCCGATGGGGACCCGCATGACCATGGGGCAGGTGAAGGCCCCGTTGGAGCGCCAGCGGATGGTGGCCGCCTCGCTGCGGATCTGCTGCATGGCGGGCCAGATGTAGTCGAAGAACTGGATCTCGGGCGCCGGGCGCAGGCCCCGGATGCCCTGGCCCACGGCCCGGCCGATGATGTTGGCCTCGGCCAGGGGCGTGTTGTAGCAGCGGGCCCGGCCGAAGCTGCGCTGGAGGCCGTGGGTGGTGCCGAACACGCCGCCCTTGCCGTCGACGTCGGCCATGATCGCCTCGCGGGCGTCGGCCACGTCCTCGCCGAACACCCGGATGCGCTCGTCCGCCTCCATGGCCTCGTGCAGCGTGCGCCGGATGGCCTCGCCCAGCGCCACGGGGTCGCTGCCGTCGCCCGCGGGCGGGTCCCCGGGGTCGGGGATGTCGGGCAGCGCCACCACGTTGTCCAGCACGGTGCTGACGTCGGGCCGGGGGGCGGCGAGGGCGGCCTTGGCCGCCGCGGCGACGATGGTGCGGGCCTCGGCCCGGATCTCGGCGGCCTCGTCGGAGGTGATCACCCCGGCCTCGACGAGCTCGCGCTCGAGGGCGTCGATGGGGTCGTGCTCGCGCTCCCACTCCATCTCCTGGGCCAGCCGGTACTTGGACTGGGTGTCGGCGGCCGAGTGCGAGTAGGGGCGGGTGACCTTGGCGTGCAGCAGCGCCGGTCCGACGCCGGCCCGGACGTGGCTCACCATCTTGCGGGCGGTGCGGCGCACGGCGAAGTAGTCGGTGCCGTCGATGGAGCGCACCTGGAGGCCGGCGAAGCCCCGGACCAGCTCGTTGACCGGCGCCGGCGACTGCTCGGACGACGGCACCGAGATGGCGTAGCCGTTGTCGGCCACCACGAACAGCACGGGCAGGTGCTCGGTGCAGGCGGTGTTGAGGCTCTCCCAGAACTCGCCCTCGGAGGTGGCGCCCTCGCCCAGGCTGACGTAGGTCACCTCGTCGCCGTGGGCGGGCAGCCCCAGCTGGGGGCGGCGCACGATGTAGCGCCCGGCCTCGGCGCACCCGACGGCGGGGATGCACTGGCTGCCGGTGGGGCTGGACTGGGTCACGACGTTGCGGCCCACGTCCCCCCAGTGCGCCGGCATCTGCCGGCCGCCGGACGCAGGGTCGGCGGACGAGCCCACGGCCTGGAGCAGCACCTGCTCGGCCGAGATGCCGAGGCCCAGCATGAGCGCCAGGTCGCGGTAGTACGGGAAGAACCAGTCGTACCCCGGCCGCAGCTCGTGGGCCAGGCCCAGGTAGAGCGCCTCGTGGCCCGCCCCCGAGATCTGGAAGAACACCCGGCTCTGCTTCTGGAGCGCGATCTCCCGGTCGTCGATGGCCCGCGACACGCAGGCCAGCAGCAGGTCGTGGCGCAGCTCGTCGGCGGGATAGGCGGCCGCACGGTGCGCGGCCCGCTTGGCGTGCCCGGACCGGTCGGTGAGGTCGATGCCGGCCGGTCTACCACGGCGACCGTCGCCCCCGTCGGCGTCCGCCACCCCGGCCCCCCGGCGCCCGGCCTTGGCCGCCTCGCGGTCGGCCTTGCTCCCCTTGCCCTCCGCCTTGCCCGCGGCGGCCCCGCCGTTGGCCTTGCGCGGCCTTCGCGCCGCGCTCGGCCTTCGCCGCGGCCTTCGCGCGCCGCCTTGGCCTCCGCCTTCGCCGCCTTGCGCTCGCGGCCTTTCGCCCGGACGTGGTCGGTCGGTGGTCGGCGCCGCCGTTGGCCGCCACCTGCGCGGCTGCCGCTGCGGCCTTGCGGGCGGCTTTCGCCGCCTTGCGACGGGCCTTGGCGGAGAGTGGGCGGGCTCCTCGCCAGGTCAGGTCGATCATCTCGGCCCCGGGCTTGACTGCGTGACCGTTGCTCGACGACGTGCGGGCGGGCTTGGGTTGCGACCTGGCCACCATCTCGACCCCCTGGGCGATCAGCCGGCTAGCTCCCCCTGATCGTCGCACATATGCCTAGGAATTGGCTGTACCTGTACGCGATCTGGCCGCGCCCCACAGCAGCACGCGCAGGGATGCCACCAGCCGGTCGGTGACCGGCTCGTCGGTCGGAGCGGGCCACTGCATCACCCAGCTGGTGGCGACGGCCACGTAGTGCGCGGTGTACAGGCCCGCCAGCAGGGTGGGGTCGAGCTCGGGGTTCAGCTCGCCCCGGTCCTGGCCCTGGGCGAACAGCTGGACCAGCAGGTCGAAGGCGGCGCGGGCCTCGTCGTCGTAGGGCGACGTCTCGCTGCCGAACAGGCTCCCGTGCACCACCTGGAGGCGGGTCACCTCGGGATCGGCCATGAGGTACATGCCCATGGTGCGGATCAGCTGCTCCAGGCGCACCACCGCAACGACGGACGCCACCAGTCGGCCTCGTCGCCGGGGAAGAAGGCGGTGACGCCGGCATGGGACGACCGTGGGCTCCAGTCGGCGGCCGTGGGCTCGATGCGGCTGCACTTCAGCATGCCGGACGAGATGTTCCCGAACGAACCCGGCAACTACTACAACTACTCGGCCAAGACCGGCTGGTATTGAGCGCGGCGGGTCGCCGCCGATCTGCTTCACTGGCGGCCCGATGGGGTCGATCTCGTTCGATCGGGCCGCGCCCACCTACGACGCGACCCGCGGAGGGCTGGCGCGCGGGGTGTACCTGGCCGACGCCATCGCGCCCCACCTGCGGGCCGGCCCGGTGCTGGAGGTGGGCATCGGGACCGGCGCGGTGGCCCTCGCGCTCCGCGAGCGGGGGCACCCGGTCGTCGGGCGTGGACCTGTCGCCCGCCATGCTGGCCCTGGCCCAGCCCCGGCTCGGTTCGTGTGTGGCGGTGGCCGACGGCCACCGCCTGCCGGTGGCGGACCGGAGGGTGCCCAACGCGGTCGTCGTGTGGGTGCTCCAGCTGGTGCCCGACCCGCTGGGCATGCTGGCCGAGGCCGGGCGGGTGGTGGCGCCCGGCGGGCGGCTGGTGGTGGTCCCGGCCGGCGGGAACTGGGCGCCGGACGACATCGGCGAGGTCGTCGTCCCCATGGCCCAGGCGCTGCGCCCCGAGCGGGACCGGGCCGATCTCCTGGTCGAGGGGGCGGCGGCCGCGGGGCTGGTGACCGTGGCGCACGAGACCACGCCGCCCGCCCGCTTCCTGGCGTCACCCGAGGACATGGCCCGGACCATCGAGACCCGCGAGTGGTCGAGCCTGTGGGACGTGCCGGACGACCGCTGGGCCGCCGTGGTCGAGCCCACGCTCGCCGCGCTGCGGGCGTTACCGGAGCCGCGCCGCCGGCGGGAACGCTGGAAGCACGACGACGTGGTCGTGTTCACCCCGGTGGCCGCCGCCTGACGAAACGCCGAGGTCGGGCCCGTGGGGAGCCGGGCCCGACCTATCAGACATTGCGGCGGTAGCGACCGCCGACTTCGAACAGCGCGCCCGTGATCTCGCCGAGCGTGCACACCCGCACGGCGTCCATGAGCACCGCGAACAGGTTGTCGCCGGCCAGCGCGGCCCGGCGCAGGCGCTCCAGCGCCGCCGGGCGCTCGCTGGCGTGCTCGGCCTCGAACTCGCGCAGCCGGCGCAGGCACGCCTGCTTCTCCTCCTCGGTGGAGCGGGCGAGGGCCACCGGCCGCACCGGCTCGGCCTCGCCGTCGCCCCCGGCCGAGGGCGGCGCGAGGAAGGTGTTGACGCCCACCAGGGGCAGCGTGCCGTCGTGCTTGCGCTGCTCGTAGAGCATCGACTCGTCCTGGATGCGGCCCCGCTGGTAGCCGGTCTCCATGGCGCCCAGCACCCCGCCCCGGGTGGACAGGCGCTCGAACTCGGCCAGCACCGCCTCCTCCACCAGGTCGGTCAGCTGCTCGATGACGAACGACCCCTGGTTGGCGTTGTGGTTGCCGGCCAGGCCCCACTCCTTGTTGATGATCTGCTGGATGGCCACCGCCCGCCGCACCGACTCGGGCGTCGGGGTGGTGACCGCCTCGTCGTAGGCGTTGGTGTGGAGGCTGTTGCAGTTGTCGTAGACCGCGATCAGGGCCTGGAGCGTGGTGCGGATGTCGTTGAACGCCATCTCCTGGGCGTGCAGCGACCGGCCCGACGTCTGCACGTGGTACTTGAGCCGCTGCGAGCGCTCGTCCGCCCCGTAGTGGTCCCGCATGGCCACGGCCCAGATGCGCCGGGCCACCCGGCCCAGCACCGCGTACTCCGGGTCCATGCCGTTGGAGAAGAAGAAGGACAGGTTCGGCGCGAAGTCGTCGACGTCCATGCCCCGGGCCCGGTAGGCCTCGACGTAGGTGAAGGCGTTGGCCAGCGTGAAGGCCAGCTGGGTGATGGGGTTCGCGCCCGCCTCGGCGATGTGGTAGCCGGAGATCGACACCGAGTAGAAGTTCCGCACCCGCTGCTCGACGAACCACTCCTGGACGTCGGTCATCATCCGCAGGGCGAACTCGGTGGAGAAGATGCAGGTGTTCTGGCCCTGGTCCTCCTTGAGGATGTCGGCCTGCACCGTGCCCCGCACGCTGTGCAGCACCCAGGCGGCGATGTCGGCCGCCTCCTCCGGCGAGGGCGGCACGCCGTGGGCGTCCTCGTAGGCGGCCAGCCGCTGGTCGATGGCGGTGCAGAAGAACATGGCCAGGATGGTGGGCGCCGGCCCGTTGATCGTCATCGACACCGAGGTCGTGGGGTCGCACAGGTCGAAGCCGTCGTACAGCGCCCGCATGTCGTCGAGCGTGGCGATCGACACCCCCGAGTTGCCGACCTTGCCGTAGATGTCGGGCCGCTCGTCGGGGTCGAAGCCGTAGAGCGTGACCGAGTCGAACGCGGTCGACAGCCGGGTGGCGGGCTGGCCCTCGGCCAGCAGGTGGAAGCGGCGGTTGGTGCGGACGGCGTCGCCCTCCCCCGCGAACATGCGGGTGGGGTCCTCGCCCTCCCGCTTGAAGGCGAACACCCCGGCCGTGAAGGGGAAGCGGCCGGGCAGGTTCTCGTCCCGCAGCCAGCGCAGCAGGTCGCCGTCGTCGCCCAGGCGGGGCAGCGCGATGCGAGGGACCTTGGTGCCGGACAGGGACTCGAGCGTGAGCGGGGTGCGGACCTCGCGGTCGCGGACCCGGTCCACGTGCTCGTCGCCGGAATAGGCCTCGACCGTGGCCGGCCAGCCGTCGAGCAGGGCGCAGCAGGCGGGGTCGAGCTCGCCCTCGGCCGCGGCCAGCAGGGCCTCGACCTGCTCGGGGTCGCCCCCGGTCTCGGCCAGGAGGTCGCTCGTGGTGCGCAGCGCCTGGTGGCGGCGGGCCAGCGCCACCTGGGCGGCGGTGTGGGCGTGGTACCCCCGCACGGTCTCGGCCACCTCGGCCAGGTAGGGGGACCGGTTGGGCGGCACGATGGTGGTGATCCCGGTGGGCACCCGGGTGGCGACCCGGGCCAGCGCGCCGCCGCCCGCGGGCAGGCCGTGCTCGGTGAGCAGGCCGCGCAGGTGCTGGTACAGGGCGGTCACGCCGTCGTCGTTGAAGCGGGCGGCGATGGTGCCGAACACCGGCAGGTCGTCGAGGGGCCCGCCGAAGCTCTCCCGGTTGCGCTGGAGCTGGCGGCGCACGTCCCGCAGCGCGTCCTCGGCGCCCCGGCGCTCGAACTTGTTGATGGCGACCGCGTCGGCGAAGTCGAGCATGTCGATCTTCTCCAGCTGGCTGGCCGCCCCGAACTCGGGGGTCATGACGTAGAGCGCCACGTCGACCAGGTCGACGATGCCGGCGTCGCCCTGGCCGATGCCGGGCGTCTCCACGATGACGACGTCGTGGCCAGCGGCACGGCACGCGGCCACGACGTCGTCAAGGTGGTCGGGGACCTCGGTCGCGCCCCTGGTCGCCAGCGAGCGGAAGAACACGTTCTGGTCGACGGCGTTCATGCGGATGCGGTCGCCGAGCAGGGCCCCGCCGGCCCGCCGCCGGGTGGGATCGACGGCCACGACCGCCACGCGCAGCTTGTCGTCGAAGTCCAGGCGCAGGCGCCGGACCAGCTCGTCGGTGAGCGACGACTTCCCGGAACCGCCGGTGCCCGTGATGCCGAGCACGGGCACGAGGCGGCTCCGGGCCGCCCGCCGCAGGTCGTCCAGCAGGTGGCGGCCGAGGGTCCCGCCCTGGATGGCGGTCAGCACCCGGGCCAGCGCCCGGGGGTCGCCGGCCAGCACGTCCTCCACCGAGGTGGGCGCCTCGATGGCCAGATCGACGTCGCAGGTGGCGATGATGGTGTTGACCATGGGGGCCAGGCCCATGCGCTGGCCGTCGGCCGGGGAGAAGATGCGCGCCACGCCGTACTCGTGCAGCGCGGCGATCTCGTCCTCGACGATGACCCCGCCGCCCCCGCCGAACACCTTGATGTCGGGCCGGCCCTCGGCCCGCAGCCGGTCCACCAGGTAGCGGAAGTACTCGAGGTGGCCGCCCTGGTAGGAGCTGACGGCGACGCCCTGCACGTCCTCCTGCACCGCGGCCCGCACCACCTCGTCGACCGAGCGGTTGTGGCCCAGGTGGATGACCTCGGCCCCCTGGGACTGGAGGATGCGCCGCATGACGTTGATGGCGGCGTCGTGGCCGTCGAACAAGCTGGCCGCGGTGACGAGGCGCACCGGGTGCACCGGATGGTGCAGCTCCGGCGCGGCGATCGGTTCAGGCGCGCGTGTACCCCCATGGCCAGCCACGCGCCCGACAATACTTGGACATCCAAGTTTCTGTCCATCGATAACTGAGGGTCCGACCAACGGTGGTCCGATGGCTGGACATCCGACATAGGATGCGGCCGTGCCCAAGCCCCATCCGCTGGACTTCGACGCCATCGCCGAAGCCCGTCGCCAGTGGGAGGCCCGAGACTGGGGAGCCCCCGCCGCCATGTCGGCCACCACGTCGATCATGCGCGTGCAACAGATCATCCTGGCCGCGGTGGACGAGGCGCTGCGCCCCCTCGACCTGACCTTCGCCCGCTACGAGGCCCTGGTGCTGCTGGCCTTCAGCCGGCACGGACGGCTGCCGATGGGCAAGATGGGCGACCGCCTGATGCTGCACCCCACCAGCGTCACCAACATCATCGACCGGCTGGAGAAGCAGGGCCTGGTGGGCCGCATCGCCCACCCCACCGACCGCCGCACCACCCTGGCCGAGATCACCGACGAGGGCCGCCGGGTGGTGGCCAAGGCCACCGCCGCGGTGAGCGCCACCGGCTTCGGCCTCGGAGGCCTCACCCCCGACGAGCTCGACCAGATCACCGACCTCCTCCGCAAGACCCGCATCGCCGCCGGCGACTTCCCCGGCTGACACTGCTGCACAAAACGCCGTCGAATCCCCTCGACTGAAGCAGAAGGCGGCTCGCATGATCGTGCCTCCGAGCGTTCCGTGGGTCGATGTGCGGCCGGGTGAGTGGGCGGTGACATGCGGTGGCCGTGAGGAGCGCGAGCCGGCGATGAGGGCGGCGGCTGAGGAACCCGGTAGGCGATGCTAGAGGGTGAGGAGCCGGGATCTTGGTGGTCGTTGATCGATGAGGGCGTTGGACAGGCCGTCAGTCGAGGGCGAGCGTCGGCTGCGCGGTGGCGCACGATGGCTCGCCGTTGGAGCCGGACGAAGAGCGGGTCGATGCGGCAGTGGACGACGCGCGAGGAGATCCAGCGGTCCAGGGTAGGCGCTCTGTTGGCGGGGTTGGCAGTTGAGTTTGAACGACGACCATGCGGAGCTGGTTGGCCATCTGGAGCAGGTAGGCCCGGTGCACGGGGGTGCGGTCTCTGATCAGCCAGGCGAGCGTGCTCGTGCTGGCGGAGGGTGAGGTCGTCGGGGTTCTTCGCACAGGGCCCACCGCACCTTCTTGAGCCGGTGCACCCGGGGGTGTCGGTGGCGGCGCTCGGAGCGGGACTGGTTCTGGCCGCCCCGGGCCTCGTTCCAGGCCTGGCGGCGGACCTCGTCGAGCGCGTCGGTGGCCCACTTGACGACATGGAAGGGATCCGCGCAATGCACCGCGTGGGGGCAGCGGCGGGCCTCGACCCGGGCGATCCAGTCGGCCGCATCGGCCGACACGTGGCTGATCCGGGCGAACGCTCGGGGCCCAGGACATCGAAGAATCGTTCCACGGTGGCCTCGTCACGGCCCGCGGCCGCCCACACCAGCCGGCCCGAGTCGTGGTCGACCACCACGGTCAAGTACTTGTAGCCCCGCTTGTAGGAGATCTCGTCGATCCCGATGCGCCCCAGCCCGGCGAAGCGGTCCACGTCGGCGTCGATGTCGGCTTGGACCCGAGAGATGATCGACCCGACCGTGCGCCAGGCGATGCGCATCAGCTCGGTCACCGCGGTCTTCGAGCACTGCACCGCCAGCCAGGCGACCGTGTCATCAAAGGCCCGGGTGTGGCCCGCCCCATGCCGGGCCCACGGCACCCGGATCACCGTGGGGCCATGAGTCCGGCAATTCACCCGGGGCGCGTCCGGCTTCCACCAGCACCCGCAGCTCGCCCAGATCCAGGCCCCGCCACCGGCGACGGCCCTCACCCGGTCATACCACGGCGCCCGCCGCCCGCAGCGACCACAGCGCCCACAGGCACCCCAGCACGGCCGCACCGACACCACCACCGCGCCCGCGGCGTCGTCGAGATCGACGGCCTCGATGACCGTGCGCGCCAACCCCAGCATCGCCTGCCATAGCCTCATGTACCGCACCCCGTCCTGCTCCTCGTTCCAAGTCTTCAGACAGCTCGGAAACGTAGGAACCAGGCGGGGTGCGAACGCGGATGCCCATCTCAGCCACCCACGGATATGTCAGGAGAGCGCAATAGGGGCCACGGGCCGGGGCGCGAGGCAATAGCGGCCGGCCCCCGACCCCTATTGCCTCCGGCGCGGTCTGCGCCTAGTGCCTCGCGACCCCGGTCGCACTGACGGGGTCCCGATCCCCACGCTGTCCGGGGATGGTCGGCTGAAGCGCGTCTCCGCGGCGGGGAGGGCGTGGACCTCGCCGGTCTGGATGCGCCAGAGGGCGGCGTAGAGGCCGCGCTCGGCGAGGAGGTCGTCGTGGGTGCCGGCTTCGACGACACGGCCCTTCTCCAGGACGTGGATGCGGTCGGCGTGGCGGACCGTGGAGAGGCGGTGGGCGATGACCACCACGGTGCGGCCGCGGCCCACCAGCTCCAGGGAGCGCTGGATGGCGGCCTCCGTCTCGTTGTCCACCGACGACGTCGCCTCGTCGAGGACCAGCAGGGGCGGGTCCTTCAGGATGGCGCGGGCGATGGACAGGCGCTGGCGCTGGCCGCCGGACAGCTTCTGGCCCCGCTCGCCCACCACCGTGTCGTAGCCCTGGGGCAGCGCCGTGATGAACTCGTGGGCCTCGGCCAGGCGGGCGGCCCGCTCCAGCTCCTCGTCGCTGGCGTGGGGGCGGCCGTAGGCGAGGTTCTCGCGGACGGTGCCCTGGAACAGGAACACGTCCTGGCCGACGTAGCCGACGGCGCGGCGCAGCTCGGCCAGGGGGACCGACTCGACGTCCACGCCGTCGAGCAGGATGCGGCCGGACGTCGCCTCGTACAGGCGCAGCATCAGCTTGACCACCGTGGACTTGCCGGCGCCGGTGGGGCCGACGATGGCGTGGGTCTCGCCCGCGGGCACCGACAGCGAGAACCGGTCGAGGACCGCGGGGCCCGGGGCCGACGGGGCGCCGTAGGCGAACGAGACGTCGTCGAAGCGGACCTCGCCCGTGACCGGGGACGGCAGCGCGCCCGGGCCGTCCACGATGGTGGGCTCCACCGCCAGCAGGTCGAGGATCCGCCGGGTCGAGGCCATGGCCCGCTGGTACAGGTCGAAGGTCTCGCCCAGCCGGGTGAGCGGCCACAGCAGGCGCTGGGTCATGTACACCAGCACCGAGAACAGGCCGACGTCGAGCGTGCCGTTCAACGCGGCCTGCCCGCCCACCACCAAGGTGATGGTGAACGCGGCCAGGATGGCCATGCGGATCAGCGGGATGAAGGCGGACGACAGCTTGATGGCGCCCCGGTTGGCCTCCCGGTAGACCTGGCTGGCCTCCGCCACCCGCGTCGTCTCCCGCTCCTCGGCCGTGAACGAGCGGATGGTGGCGATGCCCGACACGTTGTTGGCCAGCAGCGCGCCCAGGTCGCCGGCCGCGGTGCGCACGTCGGTGTAGTGGGGCTCCAGCCGCCGCTGGTAGCGGATCGACGCCCACACGATGATCGGGATGGGCAGGAACGCGACGACGCCCAGGACGGGCGCGGCCACGAAGAACACGACCCCCACGAAGATCACGTTGACCAGCGTGCGGATGAGCTCGTTGGCCCCCTGGTCCAGGAAGCGCTCGAGCTGGTTCACGTCGTCGTTGAGGATGGCGAGCAGCCCGCCGGTCGACTGGTCCTCGAACCAGGCCAGCTCCAGCCGCTGGACGTGCCGGTAGGCGTCCATGCGGGCCTCGTGCTCGATGGTCTGGGCCAGGTTGCGCCACAGCAGGTTGGCGACGTACTCGCTGCTCGACTCGACCAGCCACACGGCCACGTTGATCACCGCCAGCACCAGCAGCTGGGTGAACTGGTCCTCGATCCCGAAGACCCTCGCCACCACCGAGTCGGTGCCCCGGACGACCACGTCGACCGCGGCGCCGATCAGCAGCTCGGGCATGACGTCGGCCAGCTTGTTGAGCACGCTGAACCCGGTGGCCGCCACCACCGTGCGGCGATGCCCGCCCGAGTAGTGCCACAGCCGGACCAGGGGCGGAGTGTCGTGCTGCTGGTCGTTCCGCCGGCGCGTCATGGGCCCGAAGGCTAGGGCGGGTTGACAGCGATCTGTTTGTTAGGGATGGTTAACAGATGTCGCAAGGCTGGTCGTGCCCGGGGCGCTGGATGATCGACGACGTCGGACGGTTCCTGGCGGGCGAGGAGGCGTCGCCCGCCGAGGTGGAGGCCGTGGGCCGCCAGGCCGCGAGCCGGGCGCAGGAGGAGCTGTGCGACCTGCTCCGCACGTCCTACGCGCCCCACGAGGTGGTGGCGACCGAGCTGCGCCTCGCGGGGCCGGCGCGCGGGTTCCGGCGCATGGTGTTCCCCGTGGGCCCGACGCCGGTCGCCCTCATGCTGCTGTGCCTGCGCACCTGCGACCCGGGCGACGACGTCGTCGTCCTCCAGCACACCGCGGCCTACGGGTCGTTCTCCCGCACCGCGGCGTGGCCGTTCGGCCTGGCGGCGGCCGAGGAGCTGACGCGGCCGCCCGCGGGCGACGTAACCGCCCCGGTGGGCCTGGAGGACCTCGGCTACCGTCCCGGGGAATGACGCTGCTGCGCCTCGGGCCGACCGCCACCGGCGACGACGTGGCCGCCTCGCTGGACGAGCACGGCTACGCGCTGGTCGAGGGACTGCTGCCGCCCGACGACGTGGCGGCCAGGCGGGCGGCGCTGGACGGCCTGTTCTCGGCCACCCCCACCGGGCGCAACGCCTTCGAGGGCTTCCACACCCAGCGGATCTACGCGGTGTTCGGCAAGACCCGCGCCTTCGACGACCTGGCGGTCCACCCGCTGCTGCTCGGCGCCCTCGACCACGCCCTCGGGCCCTACTACCAGTTCTCCGCCCCGGTGGCGCTCCAGATCGGCCCGGGCGAGAAGGCCCAGGTGCTGCACCGCGACGAGGACGTCTACCCGCTCCCCCGGCCTCACCCGCCGGTGGTCCTCAACAGCATGTGGGCGCTGTGCGACTTCACCGAGGCCAACGGCGCCACCCGGCTGATCCCCGGCAGCCACCGCTGGCCCGAGGACCGGCGCCCCGCCCCCGACGGGAGCGAGGTCGTGCAGGCCACCATGCCCGCGGGGTCGGCCCTCGTCTACCTGGGCGGCCTGTGGCACGGCGGCGGCGCCAACCGCGGCGACCGGCCCCGGCCCGGCCTGCTGCTCGAATACGTCGTGTCCTGGCTCCGGCCCCAGGAGACGCAGCTGGTGGCGGTGCCGCCCGAGGTGGCCCGCGACCTGCCCGAGCGGCTCCAGGAGCTGATCGGCTACAACGTCTACCCGCCGTTCCTGGGCTACGTCGACGGCCGCCACCCCGGCCGGGTGCTGCGGGCGTCGTCATGACCGGGGAGACCGTCGCCGACCTGGCCGAGGAGTACTGGCAGGCCCAGCTGGAGGCCAGCCCGCTGTTCGCCACCTACATGGGCGACCACCGCTACGACGACCGCGTGGACGACCTGTCGGCCGAGGCCGAGCACGCCCGCCGGGCCACGTGGACCGGCCTGCGGGCCCGGGCCGCGGCGGTCGACGGCGCGCTGGACGAGACCGACGCGGTGACCCGCGACCTGCTGGTCCACGAGCTGGACGACGCGGTGCGGGCCATCGACGCGCGCCTGGCCGAGATGACCTGGGACCAGATGGAGGGCGTCCACGCCGACCTGCTGATCAGCGCGGGCCAGCTCAACGCGCCCGAGCCCGAGCACGCGGCCATGGCGCTGGTGCGCACCCGGCGCTACGGCGACATGCTGGCCCAGGCGGCCGAGCGCTGGCGCCAGGGCCTGGCCGCCGGCCGCACGCCCGCCCGGCTGAACATCGTGCGCTCGCTCAACCAGGTCGAGTCGTACCTCGCCTCCCCGCTGGCGGACGACCCGTTCGCCAACCTGTCCGGGCCCGAGGGCTGGGACGGGCTCGACGCCTGGCACGCCGAGCTGGCGGCCATCGTGGACCGCGAGCTGCGCCCCGCGTTCGCCCGCTACCGGGACGTGCTGCGCGACGAGCTGCTCCCCGCTTCGCGCCCCGACGACCGGCCCGGCCTGGGGTACCTCCCCGGCGGCGACGAGCTGTACCAGGCGCTGATCGAGCTGCACACCGGCCTGCCCCTCACCGCGGGCGAGCTCCACCAGGTCGGCCTGGACGAGGTCGAGTCGCTGGCGGGCGAGTACCGCGAGATCGGCGGGCGGCTGTGGGGCACCACCGACCTGGCGGCGATCTTCGCCCGCCTGACCGGCGACGAGAGCCTGCGCTACCGCGACGCGGACGAGATCCTGGCCCACAACCGGGCCTGCCTCGACGCCGCCACCGCGGCCATGGGCGACTGGTTCGGCATCGTCCCCGAGGCGCCGTGCGTGCTCACCCCGGTGCCCGAGTACCTGGAGGCCGACGTGGCCGCGGCCTACTACACGCCGCCCGCGCCCGACGGCAGCCGGCCCGGCGAGTACCACGTCAACCTGCGGGACCCGACCTCGCGCGGCCGGGCGGAGACGGCGTCGATCGCCTTCCACGAGTCGATCCCCGGCCACCACCTCCAGCTCGCCATCGCCACCGAGCGCACCGCGCTGCCCGCCTTCCGGCGCCTGTCGTGGCACCACACCGCGTTCGTGGAGGGCTGGGCCCTCTACACCGAGCGGCTGGCGGACGAGATGGGCCTGTACGAGGGCGACCTGGACCGGCTGGGCATGCTGGCCAGCGACTCGTGGCGGGCGTGCCGGCTGGTGGTGGACACAGGACTGCACGCCCTCGGCTGGACCCGGCAGCAGGCCATCGACTTCATGGTGGCCAACGCCCCGGTGGGCCGCGAGGAGATCGAGGTCGAGGTCGACCGCTACGTGGGCATGCCGGGCCAGGCGCTGGCCTACAAGGTCGGGCAGCGGGAGATCCTGCGCCTGCGGGCGGAGGCCCGGGCCGCGCTCGGCGAGCGCTTCGCCATCGCCGACTTCCACGACACCGTGCTGGGGGCGGCCACGGTCAGCCTGCCCGTGCTGCGCGCCCGGGTCGGCGCCTGGGCGGGGTTGCCGGCGTCCTAGCCGTGGCCCTCGATGGTGTCGGCCCGCTCCTCGATCACCAGGCGGTGGACGAGCCCGGCCAGCACCGCCCCCACGATGGGGGCGAGCCAGAACAGCCAGAGCTGTTCGAGCACGTCGCCGCCCACGAACACCGCCGGGGCGGTCGAGCGGGCGGGGTTCACCGATGTGTTGGTGACCGGGATGCTGATGAGGTGGACCAGCGTCAGCGACAGGCCGATGGCCAGGGGGGCGAACCCGATGGGGGCCTCCCGCCCGGTCACCCCCAGGATCACCAGCAGGAAGAAGAACGTCAGCACCACCTCGACCACCACGGCCGCCACCCAGTCGTAGCCACCCGGTGACAGCTGGGCCCAGCCGTTGGCGGCCAGGTTGCTCTCGCCCTGGCCGGTGCCGATCTTGAAGCCGTCGACCCCGGTGGCGATGGCCACCAGGATGGCCATGCCCAGGATGCCCCCGATGACCTGGGCGACGACGTAGGCCCCGGCCTCGCGGGCCTCGATGCGCCGGGCGGTGAGCACGCCGAGGGTCACCGCCGGGTTGAAGTGGCCGCCGGAGATGTGGCCCAGGGCGTAGGCCCCGGTCACCACGGTCAGGCCGAAGGCGAGCGAGACCCCGAGGAACCCGATGCCGGCGTTCGGGTTGGGAACGAAGTTGGCGGCCAGGACGGCGCTGCCGCACCCTCCGAGCACCAGCCACAGGGTGCCGAGCAGCTCGGCGATCAGCTTCCGTTGCAGGTCCATCGGCCCTCCAAGCTCGATTCGTCCTCTCCGCTCTACGACACGGGTAGTGACAAAGTCCTCACCCGGCGCGAGTGAGCGTGACTAGTGTCACCTCGATGGCTGCGCCGGTGGGTGATCCCCTCGATCCGGCGCCCGCCCGTGACCAGCCGGCCGTCGGCTTCGTGGGCCTCGGGCACATGGGCGCCCCCATGGCCGGGCACCTGGTGGACTGGCCGGGTGGGCTGGTGGTGTGCGACGCCCGGGCCGCGGCCACCGCCCCGCTGACCACGGCCGGCGCGCGGGTGGTCTCGACGCCCCGGGCGGTGGCCGAGCAGGCCGGCCTGGTGTCGGTCATGGTGCGCGACGACGTCGAGGTGCGCGAGGTGGTGCTGGGCGACGACGGCATCGTGGCCGGGGCCCAGCCGGGCACGGTGGTGGCGATCCACTCGACCATCGGGCTCGACACCGCCCCCGCACTGGCCGCCGAGGCCGCGCCCTACGGGGTGGCCGTGCTGGACGCCCCGGTGTCCGGCGGCGTGCTGGGCGCCCACGACGGCGCGCTGGCCGTCATGGTGGGCGGCCCCGACCCGGCCGTCGCCCGGGTGCGGCCCGCCTTCGAGCGCTGGGCCGCCCTGGTGGTCCACGTCGGCCCCACCGGCGCCGGCACCCGGGCCCGGGTGGCCCGCACGCTGCTCCAGTACGCGGCCTACGCCGCCGCGGGCGAGGCCCAGCGCCTGGCCGAGGCGGCCGGCGTCGACCTGGGAGCGCTGGCCGAGGTGGTGCGCCAGTCGGACGCCACGCTGGGCGGCCCCGCCTCGGTCATGCGGCGGGACACGGCCATGGCCCTGTCCCGCGCCGACGAGTGGTACGAGCCGCTGGCCCGCCTGCGCGACCAGGGCGAGACCGACCTGGCGCTGGCGCTCGCGCTGGGAAGGGACCTGGGCGTCGACCTGCCGGTGGCCGAGGCCGCGCTGGACGCCCTCGCCGGGCGCGCTCGGCGTCCCCCACGGCCCGGGGGACCACCATCGGCGCCCGCGGCTGACGTAGGGTCCGACCATGATCGCCGCGAGCCGGGGCCGGGCACGCTGGTTGACCGTCGTGGTGGTGCTCGTCGGCGCGGCCGCGGTGCTGGCCACGATCGCCTTCTGGCCCCGGGGCGACGCCCCCGATCTCGGCGTCCAGCCCAGCGACTACGTCGACGCCACCGTCGTCCGGGTCGAGCGGGAGACCTGCGACGACCCCGAGAGCGACGCGCCCGGGCCGTGCCAGGTGGTCACCGCCCGGCTCACGTCGGGGCCGGACGAGGGGGACGTGATCCGCTTCCGCGTGCGGGTCACCGACGCGGACGTGCCCGCACTGGGCGAGGGCGACGAGGTCGTCCTGCGCGACATCCCCACCGCCCCGGCCGAGTTCCGCTACTCGTTCTCCAACTTCCAGCGCACGACGCCGCTGTGGTGGCTGCTGGCGGCGTTCGTGGTGGTGGTGATCGCGTTCGGGCGCTGGCAGGGCGTGCGGGCGCTGCTGGGGCTGGCGGCCAGCGGGGTGGTGCTGATCGCCTTCCTCATCCCGGCGCTGCTGCGGGACGCCCCCGCGGTGCCGGTGGCGCTGGCCGCCACCGCGCTCATCGCCTTCCTGGCGCTGTACCTGGCGCACGGCTTCAACGTGGGGACGACCGTGGCGCTGGCGGGGACGCTGGTCAGCCTGGCCCTCACCGCCGGGCTGGCGTTCGGGGTGGCCGCGGCCATGCACTTCAGCGGGCTGGCCGGCGGCCGGGCCGACACGCTGCGCATCACCGCCGACGCCCTCGACCTGCGCGGCCTGCTGGTGGCCGGGATCGTGGTCGGCGCCCTCGGCGTCCTCGACGACGTCACGGTCAGCCAGGTGTCGATCGTCGCCGCCCTGCGCCGGGCCAATCCCGGGCTGGCGCCCCGCCTGCTCTACCGCGAGGCGTCGAAGGTGGGCCGCGACCACGTGGCGTCCACGGTCAACACGCTGGTGCTGGCCTACGCGGGCGCCTCCCTGCCCCTCTTGCTGCTCTTCACCCAGGGCGACCAACCCGCCGGCCGCGTCGTGGTCAGCGAGCTGATCGCCGTCGAGATCGTCCGCATGCTGGTCGGCTCGATCGGGCTGGTGGCTTCCGTGCCGATCACCACCGCGCTGGCCGCATGGGTGCTGGGCCGCGGCGACGACGTCGTCGCCGGCCGCCAGGGACGCGGCCGCATCGGCGTGGACCCGGTGGAGGACGGCGGCGCCGTGCCGCCGCCCCGCCACGCGAGCGCCCGCAGGCGCCTCGGCCGGCGTCGCCGAGGCGAGCGGGACGACGAAGAGCTCGCCCCCGCCGAGTCGTGAGCCGCGTCGGGGAGTGGGCGGACCGGGCACGCCGGGCGGGGAACGACGCGGTGGGCGCGCCTGGCCGACGCCCGGCCCCGCATCCGCGCCGTCGACGCCGCCTGGGAGCTGTTGGACCTCGACCGGGCCAAGGCGGCCACGCTGCTGTCGGGCGCGCTGGTCTACCGCATGTTCGTCTGGCTGCTGCCGGTGACGCTGCTGGCGGCGAGCCTCCTGGGGTTCCTGGCGGCGGCCAACCCCGAGGAGCCCGCCGACCTGGCCCGCGAAGCCGGCGTCGGCAGCTACATGGTCAGCGTGGTGGCCGACGCCGCCGCCACCTCCGAGACCAGCCGCTGGATCACGCTGGTCCTGGCCCTGTTCGGCATCGCGTGGGCGGGCTCCTCCGCGGTCCGGGCGTTCCGCCTGTCCCACACGTTGGTGTGGGACGTGGAGCTGACGAGGCTGGCGCGTCCCTGGCTGGGCACCCTGGTCCTGCTGGGGCTGACCTTCGGCGCCGGCGTGCTCGCCTCGCTGAGCTGGAAGGCCCGGGACGCCAGCCCCGGGCTCGGCCTCACCTCTGTGCTGGTGTCCACGCTGGCGTTCGGAGGGTTGTGGCTGCTGGCGTCGTGGCTGCTGCCCCACGGCAGCGCCCCGTGGTGGGCGCTGGTGCCGGGCGCGGTGGTGGGCGCCGTCGGGGTCGTGGCCATGCACCTGGTCACCGTCTACTACCTGGCCGCCAAGCTCGAGCACGCCAGCAAGATGTACGGCTCGCTGGGCGCGGCCGCGGCGGTGCTGCTGTGGCTGTCGATCTTCGCCCGGCTCACCATCGTGGGGGCCGGCCTCAACGCCACCCTGTGGCACCGGCGCGAGCGTGTCCGCGCCCCCGACTCTCACCCGCCGAGGGTGATGGACATCCAGGTGCTCCTGCGGAACTCTGGGACGCCCCCTGAGCCCGCCAGGAGCAGCAGCCCATGGCCACCCTGACCGTCTGGAAGTTCGCCACGCCCGAGGGGGCGGAAGCGGCGGAGGACACGCTCGTCTCCCTCCAGAAGCAGGGCCTCATCGCCATCCACGACGCCGCCACCGTGTCCTGGCCGGCCGATGCCAAGCGGCCCAAGACCCGCCAGCTCTCGTCCATGACCGGCGGCGGGGGCGCTCAGCGGTTCCTTCTGGGGCCTGCTGTTCGGCCTGCTGTTCTTCGTCCCGCTGCTGGGCATGGCGGTGGGGGCGGCCGCCGGCGCCGTGAGCGGGTCGCTCACCGACGTGGGCATCGGCGACGACTTCATCGCCACGGTGCGAGAGCGGGTGACGCCGGGGACCTCGGCCCTGTTCCTGCTGTCCAGCGAGGCGGTGACGGATAAGGTTCGGGCCGCCTTCGAGGGCCAGCAGCTCGAGCTCATCCAGTCCAACCTCTCGGCGGAGGAGGAAGCCAAGCTGCGGGAGGTGTTCTCGGACTAGCCCTTCTCACCCTCGCGCATCACCCCGGGTGGGTGATGAACGCGTCCGAAATGGGGCACGCTCTCCGGGTGACACGTCCTTGACCCTTCCCGTCGCACAGGGGGGTTCCCGTGTCCCTGCACCCCATGCACTCGATGCACCCCGCCCGCCCTCTCCCCTCACGGCACTGCGTGCCGACCCTGCCCCGGTCGCTGGTGACCCGGAGCCGACTCGAAGTCACTGCTCGACGATCAGCAACGGCGCCACATCACGCTGGTCTCCGGCCTGCCCGGCGCCGGCAAGACCACGCTCGTGGCCTCGTGGCTGCGATCGGCCGACCGGCCCGCCGCCTGGGTGGGCCTCGACGCCCGCGACAACGAGACCGGGCGGCTGGCCCGGTCCATCGTGGCCGCGCTGGCCGGGTGTCCGCCGTGCCCGAGCCGCCGTCCCGGCGCCGGCGCCCGGGCAGCACCCTGCTCGACGAGGCGTTCGCCTCGCTGGCCGCGGGCCGCTGGGTGCTGGTGCTCGACGACGCGCACGAGCTGCGCTCCGCCGACGCCCTCGCCACCCTCCGGCACGTGCTCGACCACTCCCCCGCGTCCCTGCCCGTCGTGCTGTGCGCCCGGGCCGACCCGCCCGTCGCCCTCGGCCGGCTGCGGCTCGACGGCCGGCTGGGGGAGATCCGCAACGCCGACCTCGAGTTCACCGTGGACGAGACCTCCGAGCTGTTCGACGCCTACGGCATCGAGCTGCGCCACGACGACGTGCGGGCCATCCGGCAGCGCACCCAGGGCTGGGTGGCCGGGCTGCGGCTGGCCGCGGGCGCCCTCGACGGGGCCGACGACCGCCATGAGCTGGTGCGCAGCGCCACCGCCACCGAGGCCGCGGTGGCCGAGTACCTGCTGGAGGAGGTGCTGGACCGCCAGGAGGAGCCGACCCAGGAGTTCCTGCTGCGCACGAGCGTGGTCGAGCGCCTGACCCCGGGCCTCGCCGCGCTGCTGGCCGACGACGACGACGCCCAGGCCCGCCTCGACGACCTCGTGCGCAGCGGGGTGTTCCTCACGGACGTGTCCGACGGCGGCTGGTACCGCTACCACGCCCTGTTCGCCGACCTGCTGCGGGCCGGGCTGCGCCACAGGAGCCCGGAGCTGGTCCCCGAGCTGCACCACCGGGCCGCCCTGTGGCTGCTGGCGCAGGGCGCCACCACCGAGGCCGAGAACCACGCCCGGCTGGCCGGGGACTGGCCCCTGGTGGGCCGCCTGGTGTGCGACCGCTGGCTGGGCGCGCTGCTCGACGACGCCGACCTGGCGTCCGACCCCTGGCCCGGACGCCGCCCGCGGCGGTGTCCGAGGTGGCCGACCTGTCGCTGGTGGCCGCGGCGCGTGCCTGCGGCCGCGGCGTCCGCGACGAGGCCGACCCGCACCGTGCCCGGGTGGACGAGCTGCTCGGCTCGCTCCGCCGGGCCCCGCGGACCAGCCCCGCACGACGCACCGCCGCCTCCTCGACCTGGCCTACGGCTGGGCGTTCGGCGCCGATGTGCGCGCCCGCGACGCGGCCCGGGCCCTGGCCTCGGCGGGCGAGCCCTCGCCCGAGGTGAACGGGCACGCCCCGCGTCCGCCGGCTGGCCCGGCTGCGCGGCGCCGAGCTGCACCTCGACGACGGCAACTTCGACGCCGCGGTGGCCACCCTGGCGCTGCTCGCCGACGTCCGCGACGACGAGTGGGTGACCCTGGAGGCCGCCGCGGTGCTGGCCCTGCTCAAGGCGGCGAGCGGCAACCTGGAGGGCGCCGACCGCCGGGCCGCCGCCGTCCTCGCCGTCGACACGGCGGAGATCCACCCCACCGCCCTGCGCGCCGCCCACCTGGCCCGGGCGCTGTCGTGCGTCCAGCGGGGCGAGCGGCGCAGCGCCGCCGCCCACCTGGCCGCGGCCGACGCCACCCCGCCGGTGGCGGCGAACCGCTCGGGGGCCGTCCACCGGGCGCTGCAGGCCACCATCGGCGGGGTGAGCGGAGCCACCGCCTGGCTGGACAGCGCCACGGCCGGCCACCCGCTGGCGGCCCAGGCCCTGGTGGCCGCGGGCGCCCTGGAGATCGTCGACCCGCAGCGCCGCCTGGTGGCCGTGGGCGGGCCCTGCGAGCGGGCCGTGGTGCGGGCCCGCCAGGACCTGGCCCGGGGCGCCCCCGACTCGGCCCGGACCGGCCTGGACGCCTGCCTGGCCGGCACGCTGGCGCTCCGTGCACGTGCGCACCGTCATCGAGGCCCGCACCCTGGCCGCGGTCGGTGGGCAGTGCCACCGGCCACGTCGAGGTGGCCCGGGCTCACCTGCGGGCCGCGCTGGACCTGGTGGCGTCGTCGGGCGTGCGGGCGCCGCTGCTGGAGTATGCCCCCGCCCTGGTCGACATGCTGGAGCAGGAAGCCTCCAGCACGGCCCGCCGGGGTCTGGCGCTCGACCTGCTCGACCACCTCCGCCGCACCCCGGCCGGCCATCCGGTCGAGACGCTCACGGATCGGGAGACGGCGGTCCTCCAGTACCTGCCCACGCTCATGTCGAACGCGGAGATCGCCGACGGCCTGCACCTGTCGATCAACACGGTCAAGTCCCACCTCAAGGCCGTGTACCGCAAGCTCGGGGTGGACGGGCGGCGGGACGCGGTCCTGCGGGGCCGTGAGCTGGAGCTGATCTGAGCGCGAAGCGCCCGCCATGGCCCAGGTAGCCGACCAGCCGGCCACCGCTCAGCGCGCCGCGCCGGGCGGCGGCATCCCCTTCGTCAAGGTGCCGTGGTCGCTGTTCGCCTCGGCCGGCGACGAGCCGCGCCGCCGGCGGGTCGACGACGTCGTCCTGTTCGGCGTGGCCGCGGTGACGGTGCTGGTGGCCGCGCTGGTGGCCGACGAGGCCACGGCCTCCGAGCAGGACATCGTCGAGTCGCTCGACCGGCTGCTCGGCTGGCTCGAGCCGGTGTGGTCCGCCGCCTACGCCGCCTCCGCCCTGCTGGTGGTGCTGCTCGTGGTGGCCGCCATCGCCGGTAGGCGGCGCCCGCTGGTGCGGGACCTGGTGCTGGCCATGCTCCTGGCGCTCGGGGTCGGCGCGCTGGTGACCTACGCCGCCGACGGCCGCTGGCCGGCGTGGTCCGGGGTGCTGTGGCACGGGGACGGCTCGACCTACCCGTCGCTGCGGCTGGGCATCGTGGCCGCGGTCGTGATGGTGGCGCTGCCGGACGTCACCCGGCCGGTCCGCCGCGCCTGCGTCGTCGTGCTCGGCCTGTCGGCGGTGGCCACGGCCGTGCTGGACGACACCTTCCCGTCCCACGTGCTCGGAGGGCTCGCCCTGGGCGTGGCGATGGGCGCCAGCGTGCGCCTGGCGTTCGGGTCGTCGGCCGGGTTCCCCCACGAGCGCCGGGTGCTGGCCGACCTGGCGGAGCTCGGCATCGACGCCACCGACGTGTGGCGGGACGAGGTGCAGCGGGGCGGCGTGGCCCGCTACCGGGCGACCCGCCGGGACGGGGCGCCGCTGGCCGTGGCCGTGTACGGCCGGGACGCCCGCGACACCCAGCTGCTGGCCCGGGCGTGGCGCATGCTCTGGTACCGCGACGCGGGGCCGGCGGCGTCGATCTCCCGCCGGAGCCAGGTCGAGCACGAGGGCCTGATGCTGTTCGCGGCGGCGCGGGCCGGCGTGCCGGTCCCCGGGGTGGAGGCGGCCGGCACGGCCGGCACCGGCGACGCCCTGCTCGTGACCACCGAGCCCGACGCGCCCGCGCTGGCGGCACTGGCCCCGTCCGACGTGGGCGACGCCCTGCTGGCGGAGGTCTGGGCCGCGGCCCGCTCACTGCGGGACGCGCGCATCGGCCACGGGCGCCTCAACGCCCGCTCGCTGGTGGTGACGCCCGCCGGGGTGCTGGTCACCGACCTGGCCGGCGCCCGCTTCCACGCCGAGGACACCGTGCTCGGCACCGACCTGGCCGAGCTGCTGGTGTCGTGCTCGCTGCTGGTGGGGACCGAGCGGGCCCTGGCCGCCGCCCGCGCCGCCATGGGCGACGAGGCGCTGTATGCCGCCGTGCCCTACCTCCAGCGGGCCGCGCTGTCACCCGACCTGCGGGACGAAGCCCACGACGCCGAGCTCGACGTCGACGGGTTGCGGGAGCAGGTGGTGGGCCTGACGGGCGGCGAGATGCCCGAGGTCGCCGTCGTCCGCCGGGTCTCGGCGCGCGACGTCGTCCTCATGCTGCTCACGGCGTTCGCCGCCTACCTGCTGCTGGGCCAGCTGGCCGACATCGGCCTGTCCACCATCATCGAGGAGCTGTCGGGTGCGGAGTGGGGCTGGGTGCTGCTGGCCCTGGTCCTGGCCCAGACCACCTGGTGACCGACGCCCTCGCCACCCTGGCCGCGGTGGGGATACCGCTGCCGATGGCCCCCACCACGGTGTTGCAGTCGGCGGTGAAGTTCATCAACCTCACCGTCCCCAGCACCGCGGGCAAGATCGCCCTGACCATGCGCTACCTGGAGCGCCAGGGCGTGTCCGCCGCGGTGGCGCTCACCCAGGGGTCGATCGACGGGCTGACCGGGTTCGTGGTGCAGGCCGTGGTGCTGATCGTCGTGATCCCGCTGGCCAACATCAACCTCGACAACCTCGACAGCGGGTCGGGCGGCGAGGGCAACGCCGAAGCGCTTGCTCTGGATCGGCGTGGCCATCCTCGTCGGCGCGGTGGTCGCCGGCATCCTGGCCGTCGCCCTGCCCAAGCTGCGCCGCCGGGTCTGGCCCTTCATCCACGCCGCGCTGTCCAACATCCGCTCGCTGGCCACGTCGCCGGCGCGGCTGGCCCGCCTGTTCGGCGCCAACGTCGCCACCCAGCTCATCTACGCCCTGACCCTGGGCGCCTCGGTGCACGCCTTCGGCGGGCAGGCGTCACTGGCCGACCTGCTGCTGGTCAACACCGGCGTGAGCCTGCTCGGCGGGCTGGTCCCCATCCCGGGCGCCATCGGCGTGGCCGAGGCCGGCCTCACCGCCGGCCTGGTGGCGGTGGGCGTCCCCGAGGCCTCGGCCATGGCCGCCGCGCTGGTCCACCGCCTGTGCACCTACTACCTGCCCCCGGTGTGGGGCTGGTTCGCGCTGCGCTGGCTGGGCCGGCACGGCTACGTCTGATCCCCGGCCTCCAGCCCGGCCAGGAACCGGGCCATGTCCGCCGGCGAGCGCAGCACCACCACCCGGGTGTTCGGCCGCGTGCTCGGCGAGCGCGGCCAGCGCCGGGGGCGGCTGCGCGGGTAGAGCCAGAGCCAGCGGAGGAAGTCCCAGTCCCAGCGCTCGGGGCAGCCGAAGGCCTGCAGGTCCCGGCCCCGGTGGCGCCACCAGCGCCCGAGCACCGGGGGATGGTCACCCGCCGGGGCAGGTCGGCGAACACCACCGTGTCGGCGGCCGCCAGGCGGAGGGGCAGGGTGCCGCCGTAGTTCCCGTCGATGATCCAGCGGTCGCCGGCCACCAGCCCGGTCTGGAGCGCCCGCCAGCGCTCGCGGTCGGTCGGCTGCCAGCCGGGATGCCAGAACAGGTGGTCGAGGTGGATCACCTCGATCCCCAACCGCTCGCCCATCTGCCGGGCGAGCGTGGACTTGCCCGCCCCTCCGGTCCCGATGATGGCCACCCGCCGCACGACCCCATGGTCCTAGATTGCCAGCGTGCCGTCCCGCCATCCGCTGCTCGTCGCCCTGGAGCCCGTGGCCCGGGCGCTGGGGGCCGACCTGGTGCCGCCGTCCGGGGTGGCGGCGGGCGACATCCGCGCTGGAGTGGGAGGGCGAGACGGTGGGCGGGCTGCGCCTGCCGGGGGTGCACGGCACGCTGGACCGCCTGATCGGGGCGGTCGAGGCCGAGCTGGGGGCGCCACTGGCCGAGCTGTCCCGGGAGGACAAGCAGCGGGCCGTGCGCCTGCTCGACGAGCGGGGCGCCTTCCAGCTGCGCAAGTCGGTCGAGGAGCTGGCCGACGTCCTCGGGGTCTCGCGTTTCACCGTCTACAACTACCTGAACGCCGGCGAGAGGTGAGAGCGTGGCGCTGACCGTCGAGTTCACCATCGAGCCGTTCGTGCCCGGCGAGCCCGGGCCGCACGTGCAGGCCGCGGTGGAGGCGGCCGAGCGGTCGGGCCTGGCCGTGGACTTCGGCCCGTTCGGCACCGCGGTGGCGGGCGACGACGAGGCGGTCCTGGCCGCCGTGGACCGCATCCTGCGGGCCGCGGTCGCCGCCGGCGCCACCCGGGTCTCGCTCCAGGTGGCCCGGCCATGAGCGACAACGGGCAGGGCGGGCCGGTCGACCTGGTGGTGGCCGGGGCCGACCTGGTCGTCACCATGGACGGCGACCGCCGCGAGGTGGCGGGCGGCTGGGTGGCGTGCCGCGACGGCTTCGTCACCGCGCTGGGCGGGCCGGGCGAGGAGCCGCCGCCCGCCGGCCGGGTGCTGCGGGCCGACGGCTGCCTGGTCACGCCGGGCCTGATCAACACCCATCACCACATCTACCAGAACCTCACCCGGGCCTATCTCCCGGCCACCGCCTGCTCGCTGTTCGACTGGCTCACCACGCTCTACCCCCGCTGGGCGCTGCTGGACGAGGAGGCGTCGTACGTGTCCGCCTGGGTGGGCCTGGCCGAGCTGGCGCTGAGCGGCTGCACCACCTCCACGGACCACCTCTACGTCCATCCCGCGGGCGGCGGCGACCTGCTGGGCGCCGAGATCGAGGCGGCCCGCGCCCTCGGGGTGCGCTTCCATCCCACCCGGGGGTCGATGTCGCTGTCGCAGAAGGACGGGGGCCTGCCGCCCGACTCGGTGGTGCAGGACGACGACACGATCCTGGCCGCCAGCGAGGAGGCGGTGGCCCGCCACCACGACCCCGCCCCCGGCGCCATGGTGCGCATCGCGCTGGCCCCCTGCTCGCCGTTCTCGGTCACGCCCGGCCTGATGCGGCGCACCGCCGAGCTGGCCGAGCGGCTCGACGTGCGGCTGCACACCCACCTGGCCGAGGACCCCGACGAGGACGTGTTCTGCCTGGAGACCTACGGCTGCCGGCCCATCGAGCACTTCGAGGCGTGCGGCTGGGGCTCGGACCGCTCGTGGGTCGCCCACTGCATCTACCCGAACGAGGCGGAGATCGCCCGGCTGGGCGGGTGGGGCACGGGCGTGGCCCACTGCCCCAGCTCCAACATGATGATCGGCGGCGGCGGCATCGCCCCGGTGGCCGCCTACCGGGCCGCGGGCGTGCCGGTGGGCCTGGGCTGCGACGGCTCGGCGTCGACCGACTGCGCATCCCTGTGGCTGGAGGCCCGGGGCGCCCTGCTGCTGGCCCGCCAGCGGGGCGGCCCGACCTCGTTCACGGCCCGCGACGCCCTGGAGCTGGCCACCCGCGGCTCGGCCGCGTGCCTCGGTCGGCTGGGAGAGCTGGGGGTCCTGGCCCCGGGCGCGGCGGCCGACCTGGTGGCCTGGAAGCTGGACGGCATCACCTTCGCCGGCGCCCTCAGCGACCCGGTCGAGGCCCTGCTCCGCTGCGGCCCGACGGCCGCCCACCACACGGTGATCGCGGGCCGCGCGGTGGTGGAGGACGGCGAGCTACGGGCCGACGGCCTCGCCGACGTCCTCACCCGCCACCGGGCCGCGGCGGCGAGGCTCCAAGGGTTCCGTCAGACGTGACCGTGCCGACGGCACGTCACGTCTGACAGAACAGGTCGGGGCCACCCCGCTCCAGGTACCGCCCCCAGCCCTGCTCGCCACAGAACCGCCCGTCCCGGGCCACCACCCTGCCCCGGGACATGACCAACGCCGGCCAGCCCCTGACCACCCGCCCCGCGTACGGCGAGTGGTCCACTTGCATGTGCAGGTCCTGTGCGTCCAGCGACTGCGCCCGCTCCGGGTCCCACACGACGATGTCGGCGTCCGAGCCCGGGCGCAGGCAGCCCTTGCGGGGGAACAGCCCGAACGTGCGGGCGGGGGCCTCGGCGCACAGCCGCACCCAGTCCGCCCGGCTGATCCGCCCGGCCCGCACGCCCTGCCACACCAGCGTGAGCCGGGTCTCCACCCCGGGCAGCCCGCCGGGGATCTCGGTGAAGTCGGCGAAGCCGCCGGGCCGGTCCGCCATGCCCCGGTGCCGGTCGGACGTCCAGAACGGGCAGTGGTCGGTGGCGACCGTCTGCACCCAGCCCCGGGCCAGGCCCTCCCACAGCTCCTCGCGGTGCCACGGGTCCCGCAGCGGGGGCGTGCACACGAAGTTCTCGCCCCCCTCGCCCTCCAGGACCGTCGCGTCGAGGTGCAGGTACTGCGGGCAGGTCTCGGCGTGCAGCGCCACCCCCCGCTCCTGGGCGGCCCGCACCTCGGCCAGCCCCGGGGCCGACGACAGGTGGACCACGTACACCGGCGCCCCGGCCACCTCGGCCAGGCGGCCGACCCGGCTCACCGCCTCGGCCTCCAGCGCCGCGGGCCGCGTCTCCCGGTGCTCGACCACGCCGGTGCGGCCCTCGGCCAGCGCCCGGCGCCGCAGGGCCTCGATGGCGCCGCCGTTCTCGCAGTGGACGGTGACCAGCCCGCCGTGGCGGGCGCAGGCCCGCAGCGTGTCGAACACCACGTCGTCGTCCACCTGCAACAGCTGCGGGTAGGCGAGGTAGAGCTTGAAGCTGGTCACGCCCCGCTCGATGCAGTCCGCCACCACCGCCTCGGGCACGGCCTCGGTGAAGGTCATGTGCAGGCCGACGTCGACCGCGGCCGGCTCGGCCCAGCGCTGCCACGTCGCCAGCGCGCCGAGCGGGTCCTCACCGCGGTAGGCGGTGACGTAGTCGATCACCGTGGTGGTGCCGCCCACCGCGGCCGCCGCGGTGCCGGTGGCGAAGTCGTCGGACACGCGCACCGCGCCCACCGGGAGCTGCATGTGGGTGTGGGCGTCCACGCCGCCGGGCACCACCAGCAGGCCGGACACGTCCTCGACCGGCTCCCCCACCAGGTCGGGGCCCACCGCGGCCACGCGGCCGTCCGCGCCCACCAGCACGTCCGCCACCCGCTCGCCGTCGGTGTCGAGGACCGTCCCGCCGCGCAGCAGCACGGCGCCACCCAACCACATGGACGGCCCTTCACCAACCGGTAACATGCGCGAATTCAACAGTTCGTTGAGGCCGACCAACCTCGACGCCAGTGACCGTCCTGGTTCCCGACCGACTCGACGATGCGTTGGCCGCTCTGGACAGCGAGCCGGCGCTCACCGTTCTGGCGGGCGGCACGGACCTGATGGTCGAGCTCAACTACGGGCGACGGCGTCTGATCGACGTCCTCTCGCTGCGCCGGCTCACCGGCCTGCGGGACTGGCACGTCGAGCGGACCGCCGCGGGCGTGGACGAGGTCGTGCTGGGCGCGGCCGTCACCTACACCACGCTGCTCGGCGACGAGCTGGCCGCCCTGCTGCCGGCGCTGGCGCAGGCGGCCCGCACCGTGGGCAGCCCCCAGATCCGCAACGCGGGCACCATCGGCGGCAACCTGGTGACCGGCTCGCCCGCGGGCGACACGCTGCCGGTGCTGGTGGCGCTGGCGGCCACCGTCGAGCTGGCGTCGGCCCGCGGCGGCGTCCGGACGCTGCCGGTGTCCGAGTTCCTCACCGGCCCCAAGCAGACCGCCCGACGCCCCGACGAGCTGCTGGTGGCCGTGCGGGTCCCGGTCGCCACCGGTGCCTGCGAGTTCCTCAAGATCGGCGTGCGCAACGCCATGGTCATCGCGGTGGCGAACTGCGCACTGGTGGTCGATCGCGAGCGGCGGGCGCTGCACTGCGCGCTGGGCGCGGTGGGCCCGGTCCCCATCCGCGACGAGGACGCCGAGCTGTGGGCCACGACCCGGCTCGACTGGGACGCCGACACCGCGCCCCACCCCTCGGTGGTCGAGGGCTTCGGCCGCCGCATGGCCGCCGCCGCCCGGCCCATCGACGACCACCGGGCCACCGCCGCCTACCGCCGCCACGCGGTCGGCGTCATGGCCCGCCGAGCCCTGGAGCGGGCCTGGAGGGCGGCCGCATGAGCACCGGGACGGTGGCCTACGAGCTGACGGTCAACGGCGTGGTGCGACCGGTGGTCGGCGCCCATGCGGGCGACAGCCTGCTGCACGTCCTGCGGGACCGGCTCGGCCTGCCGGGCGCCAAGAACGCGTGCGAGCAGGGCGAGTGCGGGTCGTGCTCGGTGCTGGTCGACGGCGTGCTGGTGTGCGCCTGCCTGGAGCTGGCCGAGGCCGCGGTGGGGTGCGCCGTCACCACGGTCGAGGGCCTGGCCCCGGTGGGAGGCGAGCCCGGGGACGCGTCGCTGGCGTCCGACGTGCTCACCGACGTGCAGCAGGCCATGGTCGAGGCCGGCGGCGTGCAGTGCGGGTTCTGCACGCCGGGCTTCGTCGTCGCCATCCACGACCTGCTCGACCGCGTGCCCCGGCCCGACGGGCTGGAGGTGCGCGAGGCGCTGGCCGGGAACCTGTGCCGCTGCACCGGCTACGGCCGCATCCTCGCCGCGGTCGAGCAGGTGGTGGAGCTACGGGCGGGGGCCGCGCGGTGACGGACCTCCAGGCCCCGCCGCGTCGGGGTGGATCGGCCGGCGGGCGCGTCGGCGACAGCCCGGTCCGCCCCGACGGCACGCCCAAGGTGCAGGGGCGGTTCGCCTTCTCGTCCGACCTGTACGCCGAGGGGATGCTGTGGGGCCGCACGCTGCGGTCGCCGCACCCCCACGCCCGCGTCGTGTCCGTCGACCCCGGCCCGGCCCTGGCCATCGCGGGCGTGTCCTGCGTGGTGACCGCCGACGACGTGCCCGGCGCCGCCACCTACGGGCTCATCTCCGCCGACCAACCGGTGTTCGCCCGCGACGTGGTGCGCTACGTGGGCGAACCGGTGGCGGCCGTGGCGGCCGACCATCCCGACACCGCCCGCCGCGCGCTGGACGCCATCGTGGTGACCTACGAGCCGCTCCCCCCGCTGGTGGACGCCGAGGCCGCCCCCGACCAGCCGCCGATCCATCCCGACGGCAACGTGATCCGCCGCATCCTGCTGACCCACGGCGACCCCGGGGCGACCGGCGACGTGGTGGTGGAGGGGACCTACGAGGTCGGGATGCAGGACCAGGCGTTCCTCGGCCCCGAGTCGGGGCTGGCCGTGCCCGACGGCGAGGGCGGGGTCGACCTGTGGGTCGCCACCCAGTGGCTGCACGAGGACCGCGACCAGGTGGCCGCGTGCCTGGGCGTGGCGCCCGAGCAGGTGCGGCTGCACCTCGGCGGGGTGGGCGGCGCCTTCGGCGGCCGGGAGGACGTGAGCATGCAGGTCCACGCCTGCCTGCTGGCCCTCACCGCGGGCCGCCCGGTGAAGATGAGCTACCTGCGGGACGAGTCGTTCCTCGGCCACGTCCACCGCCACCCCGCCCGCATGCGCTACCGCCACCACGCCACCTGGGACGGCCGGCTGGTCAAGGTCGAGGCCGACCTGGTGCTGGACGGCGGCGCCTACGCCTCGTCCTCGGCGGCGGTCATCTCCAACGCGGCCCGCTTCGCCTGCGGGCCCTACCAGGTGCCGCACGCCCGCATCGACGCGGTGGTGGTGCGCACCAACAACCCGCCGTGCGGGGCCATGCGCGGCTTCGGCGCCGTGCAGGTCTGCTTCGCCCACGAGTCGCAGATGGACCGGCTCGCCTCCCGGCTGGGCCTCGACCCGGTCGACCTGCGGCTCAAGAACGCGCTCGGCCCCGGCGACGTGCTGCCCACCGGTCAAGTCATAACGGGCACGGCGCCGGTGGCCGAGTGCATCCGCGCCGCGGTGGCGCACCCGCTGCCGCCCCCGGCCGGCGACGGCCTGCTGGAGCGGCCCGGCGGCGCAGGCCGCACCGACGACCCCGCCCGCACCCGCCGCGGCGTGGGCGTGGCCGTCGGCTACAAGAACCTCATGTACTCCGAGGGCTTCGACGACACGTCGGAGGCGCGGGTGCGCCTGGCCGGCGGCGTGGCCACGGTCTCGAGCGCGGTGGCCGAGGTGGGCCAGGGGTTCGTGACCATCGCCGGCCAGATCGCCCGCACGGTGCTGGGGTGCGACGCGGTGGTGCTGGAGCCGCCCGACTCGACGCTGATGGGCTCGGCGGGGTCGTCGTCCGCCTCCCGCCAGACCTGGATGTCGGGCGGGGCGGTGCTGCGCGCGTGCCGGCTGGTCGCCGAGCAGGTCCGGTCCGCCTACGCCCGCCGCCTCGGCGTGGCCCCCGACGCCATCGCCCTCACCGAAGACGGCCGGCTGGTCCCCGCCGCCGGCCCCGAGGTGACCGTGGCCGAGGCCGCGGGCGACGAGGTGTTCGAGGCCTCGGCGGTCCACCGTCACCGGCCGACGATGCCGCTGGACGAGCGGGGCCAGGGCGCGGCCGACGTGAGCTTCGTGTTCGCCGCCCACCGGGCCGTGGTCGACGTCGACCCCGACCTGGGCCTGGTGCGGGTGGTGCAGATCACCACCGGCCAGGACGTGGGCCGGGTGCTGCACCCCACGCAGGTCATCGGCCAGATCGAGGGCGGGATCGCCCAGGGCGTGGGCCTGGCGGTGATGGAGGAGATCGTGATGGACGGCGGCCTGGTCCGGAACCCCAGCTTCACCGACTACCTCATCCCCACCGCGGCCGACGCCCCCGAGGTCCTGGCCACCTGCATCGAGCAGCCCGAGCCCGACGCGCCGTTCGGGGCCAAGGGCGTGGGCGAGCCGCCGACCATCTCGTCCACCGCGGCGGTGGCCGCGGCCATCCGGGCGGCCACCGGAGTGGACGTGACCCGGGTCCCTGTCCGACCCTGGGACCTGGTATGAGCGACGACGGCGAGAAGCGCGAGATCCTCACGTGGGAGAACTTCGGCACCGCCTCGCGTGAGCTGGCCCAGGTGGTGGCGGACAGCGGCTACCGGCCCGACGTGGTGGTGGCCGTGGCCCGGGGCGGGCTGACGGTGGCGGGCGCCCTGGCCTACGCGCTGGGGGTCAAGAACTGCGGGGCGATGAACGTCGAGTTCTACACCGGGGTGGACGAGCGGCTCGACGTGCCGGTGGTGCTGCCCCCCACGCTCGACCTGGTGGACGTGGCCGGCCTGCGGGTGCTGGTGGCGGACGACGTGGCCGACACCGGCCACACGCTGCGCCTGGTGCGGGAGGTGCTGGTCCAGCACGTGGCCGAGGCCCGCACCGCGGTCCTGTACCGCAAGCCCCGCTCGGTGGTCACGCCCGACTACGCGTGGCGGGAGACCGACCTGTGGATCGACTTCCCGTGGTCGGCTGAGCCGCCAGTGTTGGGGTCGGCGGAGGCGCCGGTGGTGGGCGGGGAGCCCGGGTGAAGGTCCAGGCCGAGCGCCTCGTGGCCGACCTGGAGGCCCTGGCGGAGGTGGGCGACACGGGCGACGGCGGCAACTGCCGGCTGGCGCTCACCGACGACGACGCCGGCGGGCGCGAGCTGGTCGTGGGCTGGATGCGGGGCCTGGGCCTCGACGTGCGGGTCGACCGCATCGGCAACGTGGTCGCCACCCGTGCCGGGGTCGATCCGTCGCTGGACCCGGTGATGACCGGGAGCCACATCGACACGGTCCGCACCGGCGGCCGCTACGACGGCACGCTGGGCGTGCTGGCGGGGCTGGAGGTGGTGCGGGCCCTGGACGACGCGGGGGTGCGGACCCGGCGGCCGCTGGCGGTGGCGTTCTTCACCGACGAGGAGGGCAGCCGCTTCGCCCCCGACATGCTCGGCAGCCTGGTGTACGTGGGCGGGATGCCGCTGGAGGACGCGCTCGACATCGTGGCCATCGACGGCGCGGTGCTGGGCGACGAGCTGGAGCGGATCGGCTGGGCGGGCGACGCCGCGGTCCCCGGGCCGGCCCCGCACGCCTACGTCGAGCTGCACATCGAGCAGGGCCCGGTGCTGGAGGAGCAGGGGATCACCATCGGCGCGGTCACGGGCGTGCAGGGCATCTCGTGGCAGGAGCTGACGGTGACCGGTCAGTCCAACCACGCGGGGACGACGCCCATGCGCCTGCGCCACGACGCCGGCTACGTGGCCGGCTCGATCGTCACCTTCGTCCGGGACCTGGCCCTGGACCTCGGCGGCCACCAGGTGGGCACGGTGGGGCGGCTGGACCTGCATCCCGACCTGGTCAACGTGGTCGCGGCCCGGGCCACGCTCACGGTCGACCTGCGCAACACCGACGCGCCGGTCCTGGCCGAGGCCGAGGCCCGCCTGCGCTCGCACGCGGCCACGGTCGCCGAGGCCGAGGGCGTGACGCTGGCCTGGCGGCGCCTGGCCCGGTTCGACCCGGTGGCCTTCGACCCGCGGGTGATCGACCTGGTGGAGGCCACCGCCCGCCGGTTGGACCTGTCGGTGATGCGCATGCCGTCGGGCGCCGGCCACGACGCCCAGATGCTGGCCCGCGTCTGCCCCACCGGCATGGTCTTCGTCCCCAGCCGCGGCGGCGTGAGCCACAACCCGACCGAGTACACGTCGCCGGAGCACCTCGGCGCCGGCGCGCAGGTCCTGGCCGAGGTCCTGGTGGAGCTGGCCGCATGACCGGCGCCACGCCCGCCGCCGGCCCCGGCCGGGTCGTCACGGTGGCCGCCGCCCAGCTGGGCCCGATCGCCCGGGACGAGCCCCGCCCGGCGGTGGTGGAGCGCCTGGTGGCGCTGCTGCGCGCCGCCGCCGATCGGGGCGCCGACCTGGTGGTGTTCCCGGAGCTGGCGCTCACGACGTTCTTTCCCCGCTGGTGGTACGAGGACGGCGACCCCGCACTCGACGCCTGGTACGAGACCGAGATGCCGGGCCCCGACACCAAGCCGCTGTGGGACGAGGCGGTCCGCCTGGGCGTCGGCTTCTCCCTCGGCTTCGCCGAGCTGACCCCGGACGGTCAGCGCTTCAACACCGCCATCCTCGTCGGCCCCGACGGCCACGAGGTCGGCCGCTACCGCAAGATCCACCTGCCGGGCCACGCCGACCACGAGCCCTGGCGCCCGTTCCAGCACCTGGAGAAGCGCTACTTCACCCGCGGCAACCTCGGCTTCCCGGTGTTCCCGGCCTTCGGCGGCCGCGTCGGCATGCTCATCTGCAACGACCGCCGCTGGCCCGAGGCGTTCCGCATGCTCGGCCTGCAGGGGGTGGAGCTGGTCTGCATCGGCTACAACACCCCGGTCCACAACCCCCCGGCCCCCGACCACGACCGCTACGGCGACTTCCACAACCACCTGGTCATGCAGGCCGGCGCCTACCAGAACGGCACCTGGGTGGTCGGCGTGGCCAAGGCCGGCGTCGAGGAAGGCATCGACCACCTCGGCGGCACCTGCATCATCCACCCCTCCGGCACCATCGTCGCCCGGTGCACCGGCCTGGCCGACGAGCTGGCGGTGGCCGCCTGCGACCTCGACGCCACCGTCTCCTACAAGACCACGGTCTTCGACCTCGCCCGCCACCGCGAACCGTCGGAGTACCGCGCCCTCACGGACGGCGAACTAGCCCACCATCCTGCTCACGGTCTATTGTTCGATTAGACCGTGACAGGAGGACGAGGCATGCCGATCTCTGTGATCTGGGAGTCCCGGTTCCCCGCCCCGCGGGCCGCAGAGGGGCGGGCGGTGACCGAAGCGATCTGGCAGGACATGCCGTGCTTCGCCGGCTACCTGAGCCACGAGCTGCTGGTCGACATCGACGATCCGGGGCACCTGCTGGTGGTCAGCCACTGGGCGAGCCGGGAGCATGCCGACGAGTCTCTTCGGCTCTACGCCGAGCACCCGAATGCCCGTGCCGCGAATGACCTGGTCGCCGAACCTCGACGGCGCATCGTTGCCACAGGTGCGGGTGGCTGATCCGACGGCGGGCCCACGGTTGCTGCTCCTGCTGGCCAACCTGGGGCGGCCACGGCGGCCATCCGGGGTGGCCGCTCCCTACGCCGAGCCGATCCTGCCCGACGCCACCATCGCGTCCGCGCAGTTGGCGGAGGTGCTCGACCAGCCGGTCGCCGCCGCGGACCTGGCCGACCTACGCCGGCTCCAACGGGCGTCGGTGCAGAGCGGCCGACTCGATCCTCGCCGGCGGGGCGCTGGACTGTGCCGAGGTCAACGCACTCGCTGCCGGCAGCTGCGCGCGCCCCGAGCTCAGCGTGCCCGACGGGGTACCGCGAGGACAGCTGGTCTGGACCGACACGTCGGTGGCTGCGGCGCTGGCCCGACGCCTCATCGAGGAGCTCGACGCGCTCGAACCCGGCCGGCTCCGGCGTTGCGCGCGCCCGGAGTGCGACCTGGTCTTCTACGACACCACCCGGTCCCGCACGCGCAGATGGCACGCGGAGGATCCCTGCGGATGGCGTGAGCGTCAGCGCGTCCACCGCCGAGGACCGTCACCGTGAGCTCGACCACGACCGAGCACCTACGACCGAGCAAGTGCGGCCGCTTCGGCGACGATGTCGTGAGCCCCGAGGGGGTGTGCGGCGTCATGGGCGAGCGAAAGTTGAACGGCGCCGCGCTCGTGATCCCGCGTGAGGAGCGAGCGCCCCCACTCGAGCCGGGTGCGTGCCGTCCAGATCGGGGCGTTCATTCGCTCGTGGATCTCGGTGGCCTGCAGCAAAGGCATCGTCCGCGTCGCCCGGTCTGTCGAGTCTGGTGGCGAGCATGCCGATGTAGTGCGCCACGCTGCCGAGGCATGTCGCGGGTGTGACCACGAGCTGGTCGCGCCAGGGTGACAGCAGCTCGTGCAGCTCGTCGACGATCTCGGGTGCTGCGCGACACGCGCTGCGACGTCGGCGACGAGCGCCATGACGGTGAGCCAGAAGCCGTTGTAGGGCACGTCGGAGAAGTCGCGCGCCGCCAGCCCGCCGAGGAGACGTTCGGCATCCCGCAGTCGTCGGAGATGCGCGTAGGCGTGACAGGCGAACGCGCGGTCGAGCGGCACCTCGAGGGGCATCGAGGCCAGCGCGCCGCCCATCTCGGTGAGACGACCCTCGTTCCACAGGATGAGGTAGAGCTGCGCGCCGAAGAGGGAGTCCGCCTCCTCGCCGGCAGCCCGACCGGTCTCCAACGCACGTCTTGCCTGGCGTTTGGCGGCCCGCAGGTCACCGTGCCAGGTGAGCTGGCGGGCGCGGGTGGTACTGCGCACGCCAGCGCGCCGCCGCGTTGCCGAGCCGGTCGGCGATCGCGGCGGCGTCGACCTCCGACCGCTCGGACTCGGCGTCGTCACCGGCCTCGAGGCTCGCCATCGACCGATTGCTCAGCGCTCCCCAGCGGGATCTGAGATCGTCCAGTCCGGCAACCACGTCGAGGTCTTCGCAGGTGTTCGACAATCGCTCGTGGAGAGTGTCGGGACCCTCGATCGTGGAGAAGCGTGCCGCCAGGACCTGATGGAGTGTCAGGGCATCACCGGATGTGCGTGCGAGCGCGAGGGCTGTGTCGCTGAGCTTGCGGCGTTCCGCGTGATCGGGTGATGCAACCAGCTCGGATGCGAGAACCGCGAGCACCCGCGCCTGATCGGACGGCGTGGTGGCCGCCTCGAGGGCCCGACGGAGCACTGTCACGCGCTCCGAGTCGACCCGTGTGGTCGCGGCATCGATGTGCCGGCTTCCCGCCAGCGCGGCGCGCACGAGCAGCCGGCGATCGCCGAGGTGGTCTGCCAGCCGGGCGGCCGCGACACCGGTCGAGCGGCGCGCGGGATCGCCGGCCAGGTACTCGCTCTCTGCCAGCCTCACGAGCACCTCGCACTCGCGCCGGAGTGATCCACCGTCGGCGCCGGCATGGCTGAGCGCCCGGCGGTAGCAGGCCACCGCCTCGGCAGGCGCGCCCCGCCGGAACGCCTGGTCCCCCGCACGGAGCGCATCCTCCGACGCGCTCCGGGGTGAACCGGCCGGCGCCGCCGGCCAGGGAGCGCTGAGCGTGCCCCGCCAGTCCAACTCCGGGTCCTGGGCGAGGATGGCGGCTTCGAGACGTCGCAGCGCCTCGCTCGGCTCCAGGCCGAGCTGGGCGATCAGCACGTCGCGCGCCCGCTGGAACGCCCGCAGCGCCTCTGCGTGCCGCCCCGACCGGTACAGGGCGGTCATCAACAGCTCCCACCGTCGTTCCCGCAAGGGTGCGTCGGCGACGCTGGCCTCGATCTCCGCTACCGCAGCGAGGTGGTCCCCCTGCGCCAGCAAGGCGTCGAGGCGGTCTTCGACCACCGTGCGGCAGAGCTCCGAGAGCCGAGCGATCTCACCTCGAGCGACGGACCAGTCCGCCAGGTCCCGGTAGGGCTCACCCCGCCACAGTCCGAGGGCTTCGTCGAACTTGTCGATCGCCGCGGCGGTGTGACCGACCCGCGACGCCGAGCGACCGTCGAGCGTGAGCGCCTCGAACCGCTGGGCGTCGACGTCGCCGCGAGCGACCATGAGCATGTAGCCGCCGGGCCGAGTCTCGATCATCCCCGTCCCCAGGTTGCGGCGAAGTGCGAGCACATGGTTCTGCACGACCTTGCGGGCGCTCGCCGGGACGTCCTCGCCCCACATGGCATCCGCGATGCGCTCGTGGTCGACCGCGTCGCCGGCCGCGAACGCGAGCGCGGCGAGGGCGCGACGGCGCAATGGGGCGGGCGGGCTGTCCCATCCGCCGGTGCCGCACACCGCGAGCGGCCCGAGCACCCGACACCGGATCGTGGGCGCACGCTACCGCAGGTCACAGCTTTTCCTGAGCGAGGGCCGGGTGAGCGGCCCTCGCTCACTTGGTCAGCCGTTGCAGGTGTTCACCGCGACGCTGTCGGGCGTGAGCCCCGCCTGGAGCTGCTGGATCCCGTCACCGAGACCGGGTTGTCCGTCGGGCTGCTGCGCCAGCCCGGAGACAATGTCCCCGAGCGTGCCCGGGGCAGCCCCGAGGTCCCGGAGCGTGTGTGCAGCCCCGCTGAACGTCGTGCCCACACATGCCTGTACCACCGGTTCGCTGGCGCCGGCCTCCGTGGCCACACCCGTCACCACGCACGCCGAAACGGCACACGCAACGATCCATCGCTTCATCTCGACCCTCCTGTCCGAGTCTCCGCTGCGAGGATGCCCGTCGCCGGTCTCGCGCCGGTCTCGCGGCGCCGGGCGGACGGTCAGCGTGGAGGGCGGCCGACGATGCGTTCGAAGTTGACGGGGTCGGTGACGCCCTCGGTGACCAGCAGCAGGACGGTGGCGGTGCCGGGGACCGGGAGGGCGTCGCGGTGCTCGTCGACCAGGGCCAGGAGGCCGGCGAGGGCGGCGGCGCCGGTCTCGCCCACGTCGAGGCCGGCGTCCGCCAGGGCGCGGATCGCCTGGCGGCAGCGGTCGTCGTCGATGGCGAGGAAGGCGTCGAACGTGGCCGTGACCGTGGGCAGGGCGAGCATGGACGCCAGGCCGCAGTTGAGGCCCGCCATGATCGAGTCGTGGGGCCCGGGCACCTCCACCAGGTGGCCGGCCTTGACCGCGGCGACGACGCACGCGGCCGACTCGGGCTCGACGCCGACCAGGACCGGGACGTCGCCCGGCTCTCGGCCGGCGCGCAGGCAGGTCCCGGCCGAGGCGCCCAGCGCACCCACGCCCAGCGGCACGACCGCCATGTCGAGGGTGCCGCCGGCCTGGTCCTCGATCTCGGCGAAGATCGTCGAGTAGCCCTCGATCACCCGGCGGGGCACGTCCTGGTAGCCCGGCCAGGACGTGTCCGACACGACCAGCGTCGTGTCGCTCGCCATGCCCGCCACCAGGGTCACCGCGTCCTCGTAGGTCCCCGGGCAGACGATCACCTCGGCACCCTCGGACGCGATCCCGTCGATGCGGGCCTGCGCGGTCCCCTCGGGGACGGCGATGGTGGCGGCGGCACCCAGCAGCCGGGCCATGTGCGCCACCGCCCGCCCGTGGTTCCCGTCGGTGGCGGCCGCCAGCCGCAGCGCCCCCAGCTGCTCGGCCACGGTCGCCCCCAGGTCGTCGAGCGAACCCCACGCCGCGTCCCCGCCGAGCCGCTCCGCCACCAGCCGGACCGTGGCCCACGACGCCCCCAGCACCTTGAACGCCGGCAACCCCAACCGGCTCGACTCGTCCTTCACCAACACCCGCCCGACCCCGGCCAGCTCGGCCAGCGCGGGCATGTCCCGCAACGGCGTGGGCGCATAGCCCGGCAACGTCCGGTGGAACACCTGAACCTCCGGCCCCGGCCGCGCCTCCGCCGGCAGCGACGAGGTCCGATGGTTCAGGTACAGGGACGAGGGCATCCTCCAGCATGCCTCGTAGCGTGAGAGCGAGAGGCGCCGGGAACGGGCCAACCCCGCGATCGGCGGGATGGGGCCGGGCACTATCCTCCCGAGGGTGCCTGGGGACACGGGCGATCACGCCGATCCGGGGCTGATCGCGGCGATCGACGCGGCGGTGGCCGCGGACGAGACCAACCTGACGTTGCGTTGCCACCTGGCCGAGCTGCTCGCCGGCGCGGGCCGGCACGCCGAGGCCCTCGCGCACGCCGCCAAGGTCCTCCAGGCGGCGCCCGACCATCCCGGAGCGCTGCCGCGTGGTCACCGATGCCACCTCGGCGCTGGGCGCCGGCCCGCCTCCCGAGCCCGAGCCTCGGGAGGCCGCCCTCGTCGCCGGCGTGGAGGTCCCGGACACCGCAGACGAGCTGCTCGGCCAGTGGGACGGGACCGACGCGCCGCCGGGGATCGACATCGGGGAGCTCACCGCCCCGAGCGTGCGCCTCACCGACGTGGGCGGCATGGAGGAGGTGAAACGTCGCCTGGAGCTGTCGTTTCTCGCCCCGCTCCGCCATCCCGACCTGAGGGCCCAGTTCGGCAAGTCGATGCGCGGCGGCCTCCTGCTGTGGGGCCCGCCCGGCTGTGGCAAGACCTTCATCGCCCGCGCCCTCGCCGGCGAGGTCGGCGCCAACTTCTACGAGGTCGGGCTCACCGATGTGCTCGACATGTGGATCGGGAGCAGCGAGCGCAACCTGCGGGCGATCTTCGACATCGCCCGCCGCAACCGGCCGTGCGTGCTGTTCTTCGACGAGATCGATGCCATCGGGCAGAAGCGGACCGCCCTGCGGGCCGGCGGCACCGCCATGCGGGGCGTCGTCAACCAGCTCCTCGCCGAGCTCGACGGGGCCAGCACCGACAACGAGAGCATCTTCGTGCTCGCGGCGACCAACCATCCGTGGGACGTGGACCCGGCGCTGCTCCGACCCGGGCGGTTCGACCGGACGCTCCTGGTGCTGCCGCCGGACCCGCCCGCGCGGGAGGCCATCCTGCGCCTGCACCTGTCCGGCAAGCCGACCGTGGGCGTCGACGTGCGTCGCATCGTCCGGTCCACCGAGGGCTACTCGGGCGCCGACCTCGCCCTGATCTGCGACCACGCCGTCGAGCGGGCGATGGAGGCCTCGCTCCGGTCCGGCACCGTCCAGCCCGTGACGCAGAAGGACCTGATCGACGCCGCCGGGGAGGTCCGGCCCAGCGTGGGGCCCTGGCTGGACACGGCGCGCAACTTCGCGCTCTACGGCAACGACGGCGGGATCTACGATGACCTGCTCCCGTACCTGAGGCGGCGATGACCACCACCGGGGGCGACGCACGGGAACGCACCCGGGCGCTCATCGGCCTCGGCCGGTACGACGAGGCTGCCGCGGCGGCCCGCTCGGGGCTCACGAGCACCCCCGATGACCCGGACCTGGCCCTGCTCTACGCCAGCGCCTTGTGTGAGACACGCGATCCGGACGCGCTCGCCGCGGCCCGGCACGCGGTGGCGCTCCAGCCCGACCGGGCGGGGGCCCACCGGGTCCTCGGGTGGGCGATCTACCGGACGGGCCGCTACGCCCAGGCCGCGGACGTGCTGGCCCACGCCATCTCGCTCGATCCCCGCGGCGCCGAGACGCATGTGATGCGGGCCGAGGCGCTCCTCAAGATGGCGCCCGGGTCCCGGATGCAGCGACGGATGCGCGACGCGCTGACCGACGAGGCGCACGCCCATGCCGCCGAGGCGGTGCGGCTCCGGCCCTCGACCGCCGGGGGCTACCTCGTGCACGCCAAGGCATGCCTGGCGCAAGGTGACCCCGCGGGCGCGCGAGGGTGGGCCGAGCGGGCCCTGTCCGTGGAGCCCGACCACCCGGTGGGGCACCAGGTCCTGGGGTTGGCCGCCCAGCTCCGCGGCGACACCGCCGCCGCGGCCGACCACTTCGTCGACGCGGGGAAGCTCGATCCCCGCAGCAACACGCCCATCACGCTGCTCCGGGGCCTGCGCACCAGCCTGCCGGTCGGCGTCGTCACCATCTTCGTCGCCATCCGGGTGGCGGGCGCCGTGGGCGGCGCGCTGGGCGGCGCCGCCGTCGCCGTGGCCATGGTCGTCACGGTCGTGCCGGCGGTGCTCGCCTACCGGACCTACGGCGGCCGCTGGCGCGCTCGGCGGCAGATGTCCGACGAGGCCCGCCGCGCCCTCGCCCGCGACCGCCGGCTGTCCCCACGGCGCCTGGGCCGCTGAGACGCGGCGGTTGGGGCTTCAACAATTTGTTGAGTCGTGACAGGCTGGTGGGGTGGCCTACAGCTTCGTCCTGAACGGAGAGCCGGTCGAGGTCGGTGAGCACCCGCATCTGCTGGCGGCGTTGCGGGAGGAGCTGGACGTCACCAGTCCCAAGGACGGGTGCTCGCCCACCGGGCAGTGCGGGTGTTGCACCGTGCTGATCGACGGCAAGCCGGTGGTGTCCTGCAACCTCGGGCTGGAGCGGGTGGCGGGCAAGAGCGTGACCACGCTGGAGGGGCTCGACCCGGCCGAGCGGGAGCGGTATGCGGGGGCGTTCGCGGCGACCGGGGCGTTGCAGTGCGGGTTCTGCACGCCGGGGATCGTCATGCGGGCCAAGTACCTCGTGGACAAGGACGGGGCCGAGCTGACCCGGGAGAAGGCGGCGCGGCACCTGGGCGGGCACCTGTGCCGGTGCACCGGGTACCACTCGATCCTCGACGCCGTGGACCTGCTGGCGGCGGGCAAGGACGTGCCGGTGCCGCTGCCCCGGGCCGGGGTCGGCGGGAGCATCCCCAAGTACCAGGCGACCGAGCTGGCCCTGGGGGACAAGGACTACGTGGACGACATGCGCATCGAGGGGATGCTGCACGCGGCGCCCGTGCTGTCCGAGCACGCGCGGGCCGACATCCTGGCGATCGACGCCGGCCAGGCCGAGGCGCATCCCGGGCGTCGAGAGGGTCATCACCGCGGCGGACGTGCCCGGGGAGCTGCGCATCGGGTTGATCCACCGGGACTGGCCCGTGTTCATCCCCGTGGGCGGGCGCACGTCCTACACCGGCGACCTGCTGGCGCTGGTGGTGGCCACGGACCGGGCCACGGCCCGCCGGGCGGCCGAGCTGGTCGAGGTGACCTACCGGCCGCTGGCGCCCTTCGCCGACGCGCCGGCGGCGCTGGCCAGCGCGGAGCCGGCCGTGTGGGAGGTGGGCGACCCGGCCGAGCCCAACGTGCTGTCCCGGTCGACCTACGCCCGCAGCGACGATCCCGCAGCCCAAGACGTGGACCAGGCGCTGGCGGCGAGCGCGCACACGGTGCACGAGGTGTTCCAGACCCAGCGCATCGAGCACGCGTTCCTGGAGCCCGAGTCGACCCTGGCCGTCCCGCACGACGACGGCACGCTCGAAGTCTTCTCCGGTGGGCAGGGGGTGTGGGACGACCGGCGCCAGATCTCCGACGTCCTCGGCCTGCCCGAGGACCGCATCCTGGTCCACCTGGTCGCCAACGGCGGAGCCTTCGGGGGCAAGGAGGACTGCGCCAACCAGACCCAGACCGCCCTGGCCGCCTGGCTGCTGCAACGGCCGGTCAAGTGCACGTTCAGCCGGGACGAGTCGCTGCGGGTCCACCCCAAGCGCCACCCCGTGCGGGCCGAGGTGTGGGCCGGGTGCGACGCAGACGGGAAGGTCACGGCGCTCAAGGCCCGCATGGTGGGCGACTCCGGGCCCTACGCGTCGGTGGGCATGAAGGTGCTGGAGCGGGCGGCCGGCCACGCCAGCGGGCCCTACGCCTGGCCCGTCGTCGACGTCGAGGCCGTCGCCGTGCGCACCAACAACCCGGTGTGCGGGGCGTTCCGGGGCTTCGGCGCCAACCAGGCCCAGTTCGCCACCGAGGGCATCCTCGACCGGCTGGCCGAGGCGGCGGGCATCGACCGCTGGGACATCCGGGCCCGCAACGTGGTGACCCCCGGCTGCACGTGGGGGCCGGGCCAGGTCATGGACGACGGCTGCCTGGGCGCCCGGGACTGCCTCGACGCGGTGAAGCCCCGCTACGACGAGGCCGTGGCCGCGGGCAAGGCCGTCGGGATCGGCCTCGGCCTCAAGAACTCCGGCCTGGGCAACGGCTTCAAGGAGATCGCCAAGGCCGTCGTCCGCTTCGACGACGACTACGCCACCGGGGGCGGCGTCGAGGTCCGCCACTGCTGGACCGAGATGGGCCAGGGCGTCCACACCGTGGCGCTCCAGGTGGCGGTGGAGGAGCTGGGGATCGATCCCGCGCGGGTGCGGGTGCTGGTGGACACATCGCGTGAGCTGGGTGCCGGCCAGACGACAGGAAGCCGGGGCACGCTCATGGGGGCCGGCTCGGTGGCCGCGGCGTGCCGGGTGGCGTGCGCCGACGGCTGCCGGCCGGGCATCGACTACGAGGGCGAGTACCGGGTCGACTGGACCCAGGCGCTGGGCACGGTCGAGCGCCCCACCATCCACTCCACCTTCGGCTACGCGGCCCAGCTGGTGATCATGGACCGGGAGACGGGCGCGGTCGAGCGGGTGGTGGCCGCCCACGACGTGGGCCGGGCCGTCAACCCGCTGCTGTGCGAGGGCCAGATCGTGGGCTCGGTGCACATGGGCCTCGGCTACGCCCTCACCGAGGACTACCCCACCGACGACCAGGCCCGCCCCACGGCCACCACGCTGCGCCAGCTCGGCATCATCCGGGCCAAGGACGTGCCCCCGGTGGACGTCATCCTGGTGGAGCGGCCCCAGCCCCGGGCCCCCTACGGGATCAAGGGCGTGGGCGAGATCGGGCTGGTCCCCACCGCCGGCGCGGTGGCCGGCGCGCTGCACGACCGCGACGGCGAGTGGCAGGCCACGCTCCCCCTGCGGCGCGACGGCACGTGACCACCGCATGACCGCTGCGACCAGCGGGCTCGTCTGCGCCCACCATCACCTCTACTCGGCGCTGGCCCGGGGCATGCCCCCGCCGCCGGCCACGCCCACCGGGTTCCCGGAGATCCTGGAGCAGGTCTGGTGGCGGCTCGACCTCGCGCTCGACCTCGACCTGGTGCGCTGGTCGGCCCTGCTCGGCGCGGTCGAGGCGCTCGAGGCGGGCACGACCGCCATCGTCGACCACCACGCCTCCCCCGCCGCCATCGACGGCAGCCTGGACGTGATCGCCGAGGCGTGCGCCGAGGTGGGCGTGCGGGTGGTGTGCGCCTACGAGGTGACCGACCGCCACGGGCCCGAGGGCGCCAAGGCGGGCCTGGCCGAGAACGAGCGCTTCCTGCGGGCGGGCGGCCGGGGCCTGGTCGGCGCCCACGCCTGCTTCACCCTGTCGGACGCCACGCTCGACGCGGTGGTGGGGCTGGCGCACGATCTGGGCGTGGGGGTGCACATCCACGTGGGCGAGGATCGGGTGGACGCGGGCGCGGCCGACCGGCTCCGGCCGCTGGCGGGCGACGACTGGCTGCTGGCGCACTGCGTCCACGCCGACCCGCCCTCTCGCGGGGACCATCGCCCACAACCCCCGCTCCAACCTCAACAACGGCGTGGGCTACGCCCGGCCGGCGCGCTGGGCGGAGGCCGGGAACCGGGTGGTGCTGGGCAGCGACGGCATCGGCGCCGCCATGCTGGAGGAGTTCGCGCTGGCCTACGTCGCCCAGCGGGCCGACGACGTCACGGCCACGCCCGAGGCGGCCTGGGGCTGGCTGGGGGCGGGGGCGGACCTGGTGCCCGAGGTGCGGGGGGACGAGGTGACGTGGTCGGCCGACCGGGCCGACCCGTGGTACCTGGCCTTCACGCCGGGCGTGCGGGCCGAGCGGGTGGTGGTCGACGGCGAGGTGGTGGTCGACGGCGGCGTGTGCACCCGCGTCGACGCCGAGCGGATCCGGGCCCGGGCCTGGGAGGAGGCGCAACGCCTGTGGGCGAAGCTGTAGGTCCGGACCCCCTCGCCGGGGTGCCGATGGCGCTGTACGTGCAGGACGCGCATCCCATCCGGGAGGCCATGAGGTTCGTGCGCCGGGCGGAGGAGCTGGGGTTCTCGGCGGTGTGGCAGGCGGACAGCCGGCTGGTCCGGGAGGCGACCGTGCCCATGGCCGCGTTCGCGGCCACCACCGAGCGGATCGCGGTGGGGTCGGGGGTCATCGACGTGTGGACCCGCAACCCGGCCCGGATGGCGTCGCTGTTCTCCACGCTGGACGACCTGGCGCCGGGCCGCATCCTGGCGGGCCTGGGGGCGTGGTGGGACCCGCTGGCCACCAAGGTCGGCATCGCCCGGGAGTCGCCGCTGTCGGTGATGCGGGAGGTGGTCGAGGCCGTGCGCGCCCTGCTGCGCTGCGACGGCCCGGTCAGCTTCGCGGGCGACTACGTCCACCTCGACGGGGTCGAGCTCGACTACGTCCACCAGGAGCGGCGGGCCAAGGACGTCCCGCTGTACATCGGCGCCACCGGCATGCGGATGATGGCGCTGGCGGGCGAGATCGCCGACGGCGCCGTGCTCAACTACCTGGTGTCGCCGACGTACAACCAGCGGGCGCTGGCGGCGCTGGCCGACGGCGCGGCCCGGGCGGGGCGCAGCCTCGACGACGTCGACCGGCCGCAGCTGGTGGTGTGCTCGCTCGACGCCGACCGGGACGCGGCGCTGGACGCGGCCCGCCTGCTCGTCACCCAGTACCTGGGCCAGCAGCCGCACATCATGGCGGCCTCCGGCGTGCCCGAGTCCCTGCTGGACGAGATCGGCGCGGTGCTGACCTGGCCCGCCACCCACGACCAGGTGGTGGCGGCCAGCAAGCTGGTCCCCGACGACATCGTCCAGATGCTGTGCGCGGCCGGGACCGCGGCCGAGTGCCGGACCAAGGTGGCCGAGTACGTGGCCACCGGCTGCACCTCGCCGATCCTCTACCCGCTGGGCGACGTCGACGCCACGCTGGAGGCCTTCGCGCCCGTGCCATGATGCGGCCCGTGCGCCTGGCCGAGGGAACGCTGGTGGTGCTGGTGGGCCCGCCCGCGTCGGGCAAGTCCACCTGGGCGGCCGAGCAGTTCCCCGCCGACCAGGTGGTGTCGTCGGACGGGCTGCGGGCCATCGTGGGCACCGGCGAGCACGACCAGCGGGCCTCGAAGGACGCGTTCGACGTGCTCGACCTGGTGGTGGAGCGGCGCCTGCGGCGGCGGCTCACCACGGTGGTCGACTCGCTGGGCACGGACGCCAAGCGGCGCCGGCGCTGGCGGGAGGCGGCGGAGCGGGCGGGCGTGCCGTGCGTGGCCGTGGTGTTCGACGTGGACGCCGCCACCTGCCGGGCCCGCAACCGGGGCCGGGACCGGCCGGTGCCCGCCAACGTGCTGTCCTCGATGCTGGACGCCTGGCCCAGCGTGCGGGGCATGCTCGCCGGGGACGGGTTCTCGGCCGTGCACGAGCCCGGCCCGGTCAGCGTCGTCGCCCCCGACCTGGTGGCCGCGCCCGCGGCCGCCGACCGCCAGAAGGAGAGCCCGATGACCCTCGCGTTCGGCCTGCAGCTCCCGCGCTTCGACTGGCCGGGCGGCCCGGCCGAGACCCGGGCCCGGCTGGCGGACGTGGGCGCCGCCGCCGAGGAGGCGGGGTTCACGAGCCTGTGGGTGATGGACCACTTCCTGCAGATCCCGCCGGTGGGCCGCCACTGGGAGGACATGCTCGACAGCTACACCACGCTGGGCTTCCTGGCCGGGCGCACGGAGTCGATCCGGCTGGGCACGATGGTCACCGGGGTCACCTACCGCAACATCGCCCACCTGGCCAAGATCGTCGCCACCCTGGACGTCCTGTCCGGCGGGCGGGCGATGTGCGGGATCGGCGCCGCGTGGTTCGAGCGGGAGCACCGGGCCTACGGCTGGCGCTTCCCGCCCCGGGCCGAGCGCTACGCCATGCTGGAGGACGCGCTGGAGCTGCTGCCCCTCATGTGGGGCAAGGGCGCGCCCGCCTACCAGGGGCGGACCATCGAGGTGGCCGAGGCCGTGTGCTACCCCCGCCCGCTCCAGGAGCACGTGCCCATCCTGGTGGGCGGCTCGGGCGAGCAGGTCACGCTGCGGCTGGTGGCCCGCCACGCCGACGCCTGCAACGTCTTCGGCGACCCCGACACCGTGCGCCACAAGGTCGAGGTCCTCCACGCCCACTGCGCCCGGGAGGGCCGGGACCCGGCCGAGGTGACGGTGACCAACCTCTCGACGGTCGACGCCCCCTCGGTGGACGACCACATCGGCCGCTACCGCCAGTACGCCGAGGCCGGCGTCCAGGAGGCCATCGTCAACCTCCCCGCCGCGGCCACCCCCGAGGCGATCGCCGCCTTCGCCCCGGTCATCCAGGCGTTCCGCGGGTGACGGCCGGGCGCCGCCATCGCCGGCGCCCCGAGGCAATAGGGCTCACGCCGCCGGGCGCGAGGCAATAGGGACCGGCCCCCGGCCCCTATTGCCTCGTGGCGACGCGCGGCGACCCCTATTGCCTCGCCCCGCGGGTCGGTGCGTTCCGGGGGGTAATTCGCTCGCCGCCCGGGGCGGGGCGGCCGTACGGTCCGGGCATGGCCGTGATGGTGACGGTGTTCCGTGTCCGGGCACTCCGCGGCACGCCGGGCAGTCCCGGTGGGGCTGGCACCGCCTCGCGCCGTCGTGGGCCGAGCGGCTCGTAGCTGACGCGGGGGTCTCCCGGGGCGAGCTCGTCCTCGACATCGGCGCCGGCACCGGTGCCCTGACCGCCGCGCTCGTGGCCCGGGGGGCGCGGGTGGTGGCGTTCGAGCTGCACCCGCAGCGGCTGGCCGCGCTGCGGGCCCGGTTCGACGGCGACGACGGCGTGACGGTGGTGAAGGCGGACGTGGCCGACCTGCGGCTGCCCCGGCGACCGTTCCGGGTGGTGGCCAACCCGCCGTTCGCGCTGACGACCGCGGTGCTGAGCCGGCTGCTGGCGCCCGGGTCCCGGCTGGTGCGGGCCGACCTCGTCGTCCAGCAGCAGGCGGCCCAGCGGTGGGCCGCGGGCCGGGCGCCGGGAGCGGGCCGCTGGGCGCAGGTCTGGGAGGCGCGGGCCGGGCGGCGGCTGCCGAGGAGCGCGTTCGAGCCGCCGCCGCAGTGCGACTGCGCCGTCCTGCGCCTCAGCCGGTCGCCAGGCCGGCGCTGACCGAGGCGCCCAGCTCCCAGCAGGCGTCGAGGTCGGCGCGGGACGGCGGGCCGGTGATCGAGACCGGGGCCTGGGCCTGCTTCCAGCGCAGGCCGGTCACGATGCGCTCGATGCCCGCGAGGGCGCCGGTCGTGTCGTCGTTGCCGTGCACGTACACCCCGTACGGCCGCCCGACGGTGGCCTCCAGGCACGGGTAGTACACGGTGTCGAAGAAGTGCTTGAGCGCCCCCGACATGTACCCCAGGTTGGCGGGCGTCCCCAGCAGGTAGCCGTCGGCCTCCAGCACGTCCACCGCGGTGGCCCCGAGGGCGGGACGAGCCACCACCTCGACCCCCTCGATCTGCGGATCGGTCGCGCCCGCCCGCACCGCCTCGAACAGCGAGTGCAACGCAGGCGACGCCGTGTGGTGGACGATCAGCAGCCGGGCCACGCCCGCAAGGTAGCTACGACGAGGTGCGGTAGTCGCCGAAGGGCTCGTCGCGCTCGGTCAGCGCGGCGACGAGGCCCTTCTCCGCGGCGGTGTCGAGGAAGGCCTGGAAGCCGCGCTGGTGGATCGCCAGGGAGCACAGCTCGGTGCCGGAGCGGATGGCGGCGCGTAGGCCCATGATGTCCATGGCCCGGTGGACCGTGCGCTTGTTGAGCTGGACGATGTCCGGTGGGACCAGAGCGATGCGGGACGCGATCGTGACCACCTCGGCGTCGAGGTCGTCGGCCGCGAACGCGCGGTTGGCCCAGCCGAGGCGCGACCGCCTCGTCGCCCGAGATGGAGTCGCCGGTGAGCATCATCTCCATGGCGGCGCGCATGCCCATGAACCAGGCGTGGAACTGCATGTCGGGCACGCCGAAGCGCACCGCGGGGTAGCCGATCTTGGCGTCCGACGCCACGTAGACCAGGTCGCAGCCGGTGGCCAGCTCGGACCCGCCGGCCAGGCAGTAGCCGTGGACCTGGGCGATCACCGGCTTGGCCAGGTCCCAGATCGACATCCAGCCTTCCGTGACGTGGCGGGGCCACTGGCCCTCGCCCGCGGCGGTGAAGAACGGCAGCTCCGTGCCCTCGTTGCCGCCGCCGAGGTCGTAGCCGGCCGAGAACGACGGGCCCGCGCCCCGGACGATCGTGACCCGCACCTCGGGGTCGTCGTCGGCGGCGTGCAGGGCCTCGAACAGGGCGCCGCGCAGCGGGTTGTTCAGCGCGTTGCGCTTCTCGGGCCGGTTGAGCGTGATGCGGCGCACGCCCTGCGGCCGGGTCGTCGACCAGGACCAGGTCGCTCACAGCCATCCTCCCCACCGAGTTCAGCAGCGCCTCGTTGGGCTCGGGCGGGAGCTCGGTGAGCGGGGTGGCGATCTCCTCGACCGTGGGGCCGACCCGGGCGGCGAGCGGGGCCAGGGCGTCGAGGTCGAAGCCGTACAGCGAGGCCGCGTTGCCGGCCAGCAGCCGGCGCAGCTCGGCCGGGTCGGTGTCGTGGAACAGGGCCCGCAGGTGCTCGCGGGTGAACGGGGCCGTGCCCTCGTCGTGGGGGTAGTCGCTGCCCCACATGAACCGGTCGAGGCCGATCTCGAAGCGGGCGGCGGCGTCGGCCGGGCCCGGCTGGCTCACGCCCATCCACACGTTCTGGTGGAAGTACTCGGTGGCCGACCGGGGCAGGACGTGCTCGGCGCCGTAGCGGATCTCGCCGGTGGCGCCCGTGTCCCGGATGCGGGCCAGCACCTTGTCCAGCCGCGACAGCAGCGGCGGGACCCAGGCGCAGCCCGCCTCGGTGACCACGAAGCGCAGCCGGGGGAAGCGCTCGAAGATCCCCGCCAGGATGAACTGCACCAGCGGCCGCTGCGAGTAGAACGGCGCCTCGTTGATGTAGAGCAGCATCGACACGGGATAGGGCCCGTAGTCGGGGACGCCCGGTGCCGCCGTGGATGTGGATCGGCACCTCCAGCTCCTCGATCACCGCCCACAGCCGGTCGTAGGCCGGGTCGTACAGCGGCTTCACCCAGCTCACGTCGGGCGACACGTTCGGCAGCAGGAGGCCGCCGCGCAGGCCGTGCTCCTTGATCCAGCGGACGTCCTCGATGGCGTCGTCGATGTCGTTGACGAAGATCTGCCCGATGCCGGCCCGGCGCTCGGGGAACTCGCCGCACCAGTCGACCAGCCAGCGGTTGTGGGCCCGGATGCCGGCCAGGCGGTGCTCGTAGTCGTCGGGCTTGGGCGGCTGGGCGAACAGCACGAAGCTGGGGAAGAACGGCGGCACGGTGTTGGGGAACACCACCTCCCCCACCACGCCGTCGGCCTCCTGCTGGCCGTTGCGCATCTCGTTGTCCCAGTTGCGGTAGCGGCGGGTGTCGCCCAGGTCCTTGAACGGGTTGCGGTACTTCTCCCGCCAGGCGTCGAAGTCGTCGAGGAACCGCGGGTCGAGGTACTCCCGGTACTGCTTGTGGCTGCCGCCCGCGTGGCAGTCGGCCGAGATGATCGTGTAGCGCTCCGGCGAGGCGGTGTCGGCGGTCATGCCCGCAGTCTAAGTAGAACGCGTTCTCGTGTCAGACCTGGGCTTGTCTCTACCGACGTAGGGGTCAATAATCACGCCTGAGTGGGCTCACAGCGTCAACACGAGGGGAACACGAGGAACCATGAGTGACCAGACGACTCACCGCGCTCGCGGGCGCGGTCGCACTCGCCGGCGGCCTGCTGGCGGGGCCGAGCGCCGCGCACGCGCAGGCCAACCCGTTCCAGCGGGGACCGGCCCCGACCGCCGCCAGCGTGACGTCCGAGCGGGGCACGTTCGCCATCGCCAACCAGGCCGTGGCCCGCCAGACCGGCTTCAACGGCGGCACCGTCTACTACCCGACGACCACCACGCAGGGCACCTTCGGCGTCATCGTGGCCACGCCCGGCTTCACCGAGGGCCAGAACGTCCAGGCGTGGGCGGCCACCCTGCTGGCCTCCAACGGCTTCGTGGTGATGACCATCAACACGAACACCGTCCTGGACTTCCCCACGGCCCGGTCGAACCAGATGCGGGCGGCCATGACCTGGCTGACCACCCAGAGCCCGGCCGTGGTCCGCAACCAGATCGACACCGGCCGGCAGGCCTTCATCGGCCACTCGATGGGCGGCGGGGGCACCCTGGAGTCCGCCCGGGCCATGCCCCAGCTCCAGGCCGCCGTGGGGCTCCAGCCCTGGGACATCGGCCAGAACTTCAGCACCGTCCAGGTGCCGACCATGATCATCGGCGCCCAGAGCGACCCCATCGCCCCGGCCGAGCAGTACTCCAAGCCGTTCTACCGCCAGATCCCCGACGCGTCGGAGAAGGCGTACCTGGAGATCGCGGGCGCGGGCCACTTCGTCGGCACCCGCTTCGACCCGACCGAGGCCCGGTCGATGCTGTCGTGGCTCAAGCGCTACGTCGACGACGACACCCGCTACGAGCAGTTCCTGTGCCCGCCGCCCAACGACGCGGGCGTCGAGGAGTACCAGAACACCTGCCCCGCCTGAGGCCCGACGAGAACCGGGGCGTCCCTGCGGGACTCCCGCAGGGACGCCCCCCGGCCACCCCGGCCTCCCCGCAACCTACCGCTGGATGTCAAGGAAGCTGGGACCGCAGCAGGGACAAATTAGAATGTGTTCTACTTTGGGGATGCTCGCCGAGATCGACCTCCTGGATCGTGACCGCTTCACGCAGGGCATCCCCCACGAGTGGTTCACGTGGCTGCGGGCCAACGCCCCGGTGTTCCACCACGACGAGCCCGGCGGCGACGGGTTCTGGGTCATCACCCGCTACGACGACATCGTGACAGCCAACCGCGACGCGGGCTCGTTCTCGTCGTCGCAGGAGCTGGGCGGCGTGGTGATGCTGGAGGGCCCGACCGCTCCCCTGCCGGGCACCGAGATGGCCGGCAACATGATGCTGTTCATGGACCCGCCGGGCCACACCCGCTACCGCAAGCTGGTGAACCGGGGGTTCACGCCCCGCATGATCGCCGAGCTCGAGGTCCACGTGCGGGAGCTCACCGTGGGGATCGTCGAGGCGGCCCGGGCCAAGGGCGAGTGCGACTTCGTGGTGGACGTGGCCGCCGAGCTGCCCCTCGAGGTCATCGCCGAGCTGCTGGGCGTCCCCCGGGAGGACCGCCACAAGCTGTTCGACTGGTCCAACCACATGGTCGGCTCCGAGGACCCCGAGTACCAGGTCAGCGAGGAGCACGTCACCCAGGCGCAGGTCGAGATGTTCATGTACGCCCAGGAGCTGGCGACCAAGCGGCGGGCGGAGCCCCACGACGACATCGTCTCCACCCTGCTGGCGGCCGAGATCGAGGGCGACCAGCTGTCGGACATGGACTTCAACCTGTTCTTCATGCTCCTGTCGGTGGCCGGGAACGAGACGACCCGCAACGCCATCGCCCACGGCATGAACGCCTTCCTGGAGCACCCGGACCAGTGGAAGCTGCTGGTGTCGGACCCCGAGGCCCACATCGCGGGGGCGGTGGAGGAGATCCTGCGCTGGGCCTCGCCGGTCCTGTACTTCCGGCGCAACGCCACCCGGGACGTGGTGCTGGGGGGCCAGACCATCCGGGCGGGCGAGAAGATCAGCCTCTGGTACGTGTCGGCCAACCGGGACGAGGCCATCTTCGAGGAGCCCTTCCGCTTCGACATCACCCGCGACCCCAACCCCCACATCGCCTTCGGGGGCGGCGGCCCGCACTTCTGCCTGGGCGCCCAGCTGGCCCGGCTGGAGATCCGCCTGCTGTTCGAGGAGCTGGCCCGGCGCACGCCCCGCCTGGAGGCGCTGGGCGCTCCCGAGCGGCTGCGGTCCAACTTCATCGGCGGCATCAAGCACCTGCCCGTGCGCCTCGGTGCCTGAGGAACCCCGGTCCTAGACTGCCGCCCCGTGCCCGCCGTCGACGCCCCTGCGGCCACCACCAGCCAGCGTGACCGGCGGCGGAGGGTGATCGACGCCGCCTTCGAGCTCGGCGCGGAGCGCGGCTACGAGGCGGTGCAGATGCGGGAGGTGTCGGCCAGCGCCAACGTGTCGCTGGCCACCATCTACCGCTACTTCTCGTCCAAGGACCACCTGCTGGCCGCGGCCATGACCGAGTGGACGGCCAAGCTGCAGGGCCGGCTGGCCCAGTCCCCGCCCCGGGGCGCCAGCGCCGCCGACCAGCTGGTGGACGTGCTCGGCCGGGCGTGCCGGGCCATGGCCCGCCAGCCCAAGCTCAGCGCCGCACTGGTGCGGGCGCTGTCGTCGTCGGATCCCGGGGTGCAGGAATGCGCCGAGCAGGTACAGGCCCAGATCGCCGCCATGTCGGCGGGCATCCTCGCCGGCCTCGACCCCGGCGTGCGGGAGGACATCCTCGCGGTGCTGGGCCACGTCTGGTACTCGACGCTGGTGGCGTGGAGCAGCGGGCGCATCGACTTCGACCAGGTGACCGCCGAGCTGGACCGGGCGGTGCGGGTCCTGGTCGAACCCTACGAGCGCCGGGACGGTCATAGCCTGGGGGCATGAGGTTCCCCATCCGGTTCACCGGCCCGGGCCGGCTTCTTCCGCTGCTGGGCACGCGGCCGTCGCGGTCCTGGGTCGAGGTCCTCGCCGATCGGCTCCGGGTGCGGCTCGACTGGAGCTTCCGGCTCGACGCGCCGCGCTCGTCCGTGCGGGCAGTGGCGCCCGACGACGGCCCGGTGCGGGCCTGGGGCGCGCACGGCTGGCGCGGGCGCTGGCTGGTGAACGGCTCGTCGAGCGGCGTCGTGCGCATCGACCTGGACCCCCCGGTGCGGGCCCGGGTGCTCGGGCTGCTACGGCCGCGCGTCCGCGAGCTGGCGGTCGCGGTGGACGATCCCGCGGGGCTGATCGCCGCGCTCGGCCGGTCCCCGGTCGGCGCCGGCACCGGCGGGAGCGGGGCGGGCCCGGCCGGCCGGTCCGGGCTGACCACGGCGGCTGGGGGACCCGGGGCGCCAGCAGGCACAGCGCCGCGGTGACCGCCACGGCCCCGGGGACCGCCAGCGCGCCCGGCACATCGCCCAGCAGGCCCAGCTGCCGCAGGGCGCCGTAGATGGCGTAGTGGGCCACGAAGATGCCGAGCGTGTGGGCCGCGGCTCGGCGAACGACCACGTCGACCGGCCCGAGGGCGACGGTCTGGGCCAGGGCGTACACGATGGCCGTGCCCGCCAGGCCGGGGACCACGAAGGCGACGTCGCCCGGGATAGCGGTCGGGGGCGATGCCCACCAGCAGCAGCGCCGCGGTGGCGGCCACGCCCACGGCGGCGGCCGCCATGGACCAGCGCCGGTCGGCGTAGCGGCCCGAGCGCACGGCGGCCACGCCCACCAGCACGAAGCCGACGTAGGTGACGGCCGGGAACTTGCCGGCCAGGAGCTCACGGGCCCACCAGCCCTCGTGCCCGCTCGCCAGGCGCTCGGCCACGATGCCGGCGGTGACGGTGGCCGCCGCCGCCAGGGGCAGGAGCCGGTCGGGGAGCACGGCCGCCACGGCCGCGGCCGCCACGACCGCCACCCCCAGCGCCTCCAGCACGCCGAACATGGCGGGGTGGCGCCAGAGCACCCAGTCGAGGGTGAGCCCGATGGGGACCAGCAGGCCGTAGCGGCGCAGGACCTGGGCCGCCACCCGGGCCCGGGGCACGCCCCGCGCCCGCCGGCTGGACACGAACAGCGCCAGGGAGGCGCCCGAGGCCGCGAAGAAGGCGACCGCGGCCACGTCGGTGAGGGTGAACGAGCGCCAGCCCGGCAGCACGGCCCGGGCGTCCCCGGTCTGCCACTCCGTCAGGTGGTGGATCAGCATCCCGACCAGGGCCACTCCCCGCAGCCGGTCGAGCGCGCTCCACCGTTGGTGCATCGTCTCCGCCTACCCGCCCGCGGCGGGCGGCTATGCGGGGCTACCCGTAGGCCGGAGGCTCGGCGCGGGGCGGGGCCTGGGTGGCCTCCCACCAGTCGGGCCGGGTGGGGACCGCGTACAGGTGGCGGCCCCCGGTGCCCGCGCCCACGGGGACCGGCGGGACCCACCCGGGCGGCCCTGCGGCGCCTGGGCCCACCGGCGCGGGCGCAGGCTCGGGCGGCCAGGCCGGCGGGGGCGGGGCAGGGGCGCGGCGGCCGGCGGCGGGGCGCCGACCGGGTGTCCGGTGGTGAGCAGCTCGGCGGGCAGGCCGACCGTGGCCGTGGTCCCCCGGCCCGGGCTGGGGTCGAGCCGCACGGCGATGGCGTGACGGACCGCCAGGTTGCCGGCCACGTAGTGGCCCAGGTACTTCGACGGGGCCACCGTGAAGCTCTCGCGCCCGGACAGGCGGCGGTTGGAGACGTCCATGGCCTCCGCGGACATGCCCACGCCCCGGTCGACGATGGCCAGCGTGTAGCGGCCGTCGGCCTCGGCCCGGCCGCGCACCTCGACCGCCCGGTCGTCGGGAGAGAACACCAGCGCGTTCTCGATCAGCTCGGCCAGCAGGTGGGCCAGGTCGGCCGCCACCGAGCCGACGACCGTGGCCGGCTGGACGTCGCGCACCGCGACCCGCTGGTAGTCCTCGACCTCGCCCAGCGCCGCCCGCACGACGTCGCTCACGCTGACCGGCTGGGCCCACTGCCGGGGCGGGTCGACGCCCGCCAGCACCAGCAGCGACTCGGCGTTGCGGCGCATGCGGGTGGCGAGGTGGTCGAGGCGGAACAGGTTGGCCAGGGCGTCGGAGCTGGGCTCCACGTTCTCCAGGTGGGTGATGAGGTCGAGCTGGCGGGCCAGCAGGTTCTGGTTGCGCCGGCCGAGGTTGACGAAGCTGTCGGCGATGTTGCGGCGCAGCAGCGCCTGCTCCACCGCCAGCTCCAGGGCGGTGTCCTGCACGGTGTTGAGCGCCTCGGACACGTCGAGGACCTCGTCCCGCGTCTTGACCGCCACCGGCTCGACCCGGGGCACCATCACGTCCTCGCCCAGCGGCGTCTGGAGCACCTCGCGGACCGCGGCGGGCAGGCGGGTGCGGGCCATGGCCTTGGCCTGCGAGGTGAGCGAGCGCAGCGGCCGGGTGATCGAGCGGGACACCAGCCAGGTCAGGAACAGGGCCGCCGTCAGGGTCAGCGCCGCCAGCGCCAGGAAGATCTGCTCGCGGCGCCGGGCGTCGGCCCGGATGCCGTCGGCCACCTCGGTGAGCTTGTCCGACATCTGCTCGCGGTAGGGGGCGAGGCCGCCCCACTCGGGCACGGTGAGCGGCCCGACCAGCTGGGTGATGGGCACGGCCTCACGTCGCCAGCGATCGGTCGACCAGCGTCTCGATCCCGTCGATGAAGTCGACGGGGTAGCTGTCGTGCACCAGGTCGGCGTAGGGGGGCCTGGCGTCGGGTGACGGTGGCGATGATCGGGTCCCACAGCACCTTGCGGGACACGATGTCGCGGATCTCCTCCCGGGTGTCGACCACGCCCTGGCGGCCGCCGATGACGGCCAGGGTGCGGACCAGGTCGAGGTAGAGCTCGATGTTGCGCGACGCGGTGTTGACCTGCACGACGCCCTCGCGCAGCTCGTCGTCGTCGACGGCGCGGGCGATCTTGTCGGTGGAGTCGAAGAACGGCCGGATCATCTGCGTGTAGCGCTGGTAGAGCTGGTTCTGGAAGGCGCCGTTGGCCTCGGTGTTGTACTCGGGGAGCTGCGTGTTGGCGGTCGACGTCGGCTCGCAGCTGGTCGAGCGGGCCAGTCCCTCGATGGCCGGGCGCGTAGGCGGCCTGCACGGCCGGGCCCCGCTTGGCGATCTCGTCTTCGACCATGGCGATCGACTCGTCGGTCAGGGCCCGGGTCTCGTCGTAGCCCTGCACCGGGATGCGCACCCCGAGCGACTCGTCGGACCCCACCGACTTGACCGCCGCGAAGGTGCGTTCGTTCTGCAGGTGGGTGATCAGGCCGCCGGGCCCGACGGCGGCGGTGGCGATCTCGGTCTGCGTCTCGATCTCGTCCACCTCGGCGGTGAGGTTGACGACCTCGAGCCCGGACAGCATGAACAGCGCGACCAGCGGCACGGACAGGGCCGCGGCCAACTTGGCGCGAATCGGTATGCGGCGCACGATTCGGTATCCCCTTTTGAACCGGACCGCCCCCCAGCGACCGCCACCCCCAGTGGCGGTCACAATCCCCAGACGATCGGTTGCATCATCGCGCGTCGTAGTGGCGTCAGGCGCGGCGCGTAGTGGGTTTTTCTCAGCCGGCCCCGTGGGCGTGGTCGCACATGCGGGTCTCGCCCGGCGCCAGCACGCCGCCGCCGTCGCCCTCGAGCGAGGCGAACGGGCCGCACTCGTTGGGCACGATCCACACGTGGATCATGGGCGAGAGGTGGTCCCGGAAGGTGTTCCCCGGGCACGGCTGCGGGTAGTCCACCACGGCCATGATGCGCAGCTGGTTGGGGATGCCGCCGTAGCAGAGGTTGTTGTGGGCGTGCCACTGGACCAGCGCGCCCCCGAAGTCGGGCGGGTCCTCGACGGTCACGTCCCGCGGGGTGATGAACATGGCCGCCACCAGCGTCCGCTGGCCGCCGGGGCCCACCTGGTAGACGATCGACTCGGGCTTGTCCGGGTCGAGGATCTCCCCGTCGTCGATCAGCGGCCAGTTGATGTAGTGCTCGAACCCGGTGATGGCGTCCCCGATGGGGTACCAGCCCTGGGCCGGCAGCGTGGCCGGGTCGGCGAACTGGGGCAGGTCCTCGATGGTGCGGGTGACCAGGTCCTCCGCCTCGGCCTGCTCCTCGGGCGTGACGCCGGGGACGCCGCCGAGGTCGACCGGGAGGGTGCCGTCGAACGGCACGGGCGCGGCGGCGCCTGGTCGGCGTGGTCCATGCCCTCCATGTCGTGCTCGCCGTGGTCCGTGCCCTCCAGTCGTGCGAGCCCTCGGCGTGCTCGTCGGCGTGCTGTGTGACCGCCCGTCTTCACCATGCCGGGCACCGAGACGCTCAGGACGGCCACGCCGGCCAGGGCCACCAGGACCGGGCGCGGCCGGGCCACCCACTCGTAGCGGCGGGCCAGCGCCGCGACCGCGCCGAGGACCGCGATGGCGGCCAGGGCCGCGGCCAGCGTGTCGGGGAAGCCGGGCGACTCGGCCGTCTCGAAGCCGTCGATGAAGCCGATGCCGGAGGTGCGGCTGAGCACCCAGCCGCCGAGGGCGGCGCCGTTGATGGCGATGCCGGACAGGCTGACGAGCCGGCCGGCCCGTACCAGCGCCAGGGCGCCCCAGCCGATCTGGAACACGGCGCACAGGGCGAAGGCGATGGCCGCCGAGCGCTCCTCGCCGTGCGAGCCGACGGCCGTGGCGTGGATGGCGCCGGCGCCCAGCGAGGCCAGGGCGGCGATGCGCAGCGCCCCGGGCACGGAGCCGGAGCTCGGGATCGGGTTGGGGGCGGGAACGGGATCGGGAGAGTGGCGTAGCGCGGCGGCGGAGGCGGTTGGTTGGTGTGCACCTAGCTCTCCCCAGGGGCTGGCGGCGGAGGGACGAGCGGAAAACTTACTCCGGGAAAGTTGTGACGTGAACCCCTCGTCATGTCTACGGAGCGTTTTCCTCGACCTTCGCACGGTACTCGTCGCGAAGTCGGCGCTTGTAGAGCTTCCCGCTGTCCGTGCGGGGCAGGTGGTCCACGAAGTCGACCCGCCGGGGGCACTTGAAGCGGGCCATGCGGACCCGGCAGTGCTCCAGCAGCGCCGCCGCCAGCTCGTCCGTGGGCGCCTCGCCGTCCTGGAGCTCCACCACGGCCACCACGATCTCGCCCCACTCGTCGTCGGGCACGCCGATCACCGCGGCGTCGCCCACCGCGGGGTGGCCGAGCAGCTCGGCCTCGACCTCGGCCGGGTAGACGTTGACCCCGCCCGTGATGATCAGGTCGGCGCTGCGGTCGGTGAGGAACAGGTAGCCGTCGTCGTCCAGGTAGCCGACGTCTCCCATCGTGTAGTAGTCGCCCCGGTAGCTGCTCTCGGTCTTGTCCGGGTCGCCGAAGTAGTCGAAGCGGCCCACGGCCGGGGCCTTGAGGTACACGGTGCCCACCTCGCCGGTGGGCTGGTCGTCGCCGGTCAACGGGTCGAGGATGCGGATGTGGTCGGGGGTGGCGGGCTTGCCCACCGTGCCCGGCTTGGTGAGCCAGTCGGTGCTGGTCACGAAGGTGCCGACGCCTTCGGTGGCCGCGTAGTACTCGAGCAGCACCGGCCCCCACCAGTCGATCATCTTCGCCTTGACCGACACCGGGCAGGGCGCGGCGCCGTGGAACACCAGCCGCAGCGAGGACACGTCCGCCGCGGCCCGCACCTCGTCGGGCAGGGCCAGCAGCCGGTGGAACATGGTGGGCACCAGGTGGGAGTGGGTGATGTGGTGCTCCTCGATGAGCCGCAGCGTCTCGGCCGGCGACCAGCCGTCCATGAGCACCACGCCCACCCCGCCGGCGAGCGGTCCGGCCAGCGAGAACGCCAGCGGCGCGGCGTGGTACACGGGCCCGGTGCACAGGTGCATGGTCTCGCCGGGGACGTAGCCGAACAGCCGGGCCAGGCCCGAGGTGGGCGGCGTCTCGTTGCGGTGCACGCCCTTGGGCCGACCGGTGGTGCCGGACGTGTAGAGCATCTGCCGGCCCAGGGTGGGATCGTCGATGTCGGTGCCGTCCTGGCCGGCCAGCGCGTCCTCGTACGGGCGTGAAGCCGTCGACGGCGCCGCCCACCGCCAGGCGGACCGTCGCCTGGGGCGACGCCGCGGCGGCGGCCGCGGCCACCGGCGCCGAAGCGGGTGTCGGCCACGAACACGCGGGCCTGGCAGTCGCCCACGATGTAGGCGGCCTCGTCCGCGGTCAGGTGCCAGTTGATGGGCGTGAACCGCAGGCCGGCGCGCACCGTGGCCGCCAGCACCTCGGCGAACTCGGGCCGGTTGGCCACCATCACGGCCACCGCGTCCCCCGCCCGCACCCCCTGGGCCCGCAGGGCCCGGACCAGCCGGTTGGCGTTGGCGTTCAGCTCCCGGAAGGTCCGGTCCCCCAGCGGCGACACGATCGCCGGGGCGTCCGGCTGCTCCGCGGCCCAGTGGGCGGCGGTCATGCCCACCTTGGCCGCCTCGTCGAAGCGCGCCGCGCTGTCCTCGTTGCTCATGCGCTCGATCCCCTCGTCCCCTCGTCCCTCGTCCCCGGCAGGCCGGTCAAGCCGGCGTGAACTGTGGCAGGTGGCGACCGTCCGACAGCGGGTGCCAGGCCACCCGGACCGGCATTCCGACCGTCACGTCCTCGGGCGGGCAGCCCACGACATTCGACATCATGCGCACGCCCTCGGCCAGCTCGATGAGGGCCACCACGTACAGCCCGTCGGCCTCGTCCCGCCCGGGGCCCGGCCGGTGGTGGACGCTGGCGGCGTAGACCGTGCCCTCGCCGCTGGCCTCGCGCCACTCGATGGGGGCGTCGGGGTCGGCGGGATCGACCTCCCGGGGGTACCACATCGGCTTCCCGGTGGCCGTGGACCACGGCAGCACCAGCCGCTGCTCGCGGGTGGCGTCCCAGAACGGGGCGCTCACCTCGCTCGGCGCCGGCGGTTCCATCAGGCGGGTCACAGCGTGGCCTCCGTTCCCAGCACGATCGTGCCCATGGTCGACAGCACGCCCCCGGAGCCGTGCGCCACGGCCAGGTCGTGCTTGGCGAGCTGGCGCTCGCCGGTCTCGCCCCGGAGCTGGCGCACGGCCTCCACCAGCAGGAACATCCCGTACATCCCGGGGTGGGTGAAGGACAGGCCGCCGCCGTTGGTGTTCATGGCCAGGCCCCCGCCGCCGCCGGGGCCCAGCTTGCCGTCCTCCACGAAGGCGCCGCCCTCGCCCTTGGCGCAGAAGCCCAGGTCCTCCAGGTGCAGCAGGGCGGTGATGGTGAACGAGTCGTAGCCCATCAGCAGGTCGACGTCGTCGGGCTTCACCCCGGCCATGCGGAACGCGGCCGGCCCGGAGATCGCTCCGCCGGTCACCGTCAGGTCGGGCATCTGGCTGATCATCTGGTGCGTCCCGCCGGTGGCCGCGCCCAGCACGTACACCGGCGGCTTGGCCAGGTCCCGGGCCCGGGCCGCGGAGGTCATGACGAAGGCGCCGGCCCCGTCGGTCACCAGGCAGCAGTCGAGCAGGTGCAGCGGGGAGACCACCATGGGCGAGGCCAGCACGTCGTCCACGGTGATCGGGTCGCGGTAGCGGGCCTTGGGGTTGAACGCCGCCCACGCCCGGGTGTCCACCGCGATCCGGGCGAGCTGCTCGGCGGTGGTCCCGTAGACCGCCATGTGGCGGGAGGCGGCCAGGGCGTAGGCGCCCATGGGCATGCGCAGCCCGTAGGGCAGCTCGAACTCCATCTGCGGGCCCATGCCGCCGGCGGCCGGCCCGGAACCCGCCGCCTGCCGCCCGGGGCGGCGGCGGTCGCCTGCGGGGCGTGGACGCGTACACGCCCACCACCACGTCGCACAGGCCCGGCGGCGATGGCGGCCGCGGCGTGCTCGACGTGCAGCTCGTAGCTCGACCCGCCCACCATGGTGCCGTCGAGGTAGCGGGGCTGGATGCCGAGGAACTCGGCCAGCGCCGCGGGCGCGACCGCGTGGCACACGCCGTCGACGTCGGCCAGGGTCAGCCCGGCGTCGTCCAGCGCCTCGCGGATCATGGCCATCTCCAGGGCGCGGCCGTGGCTGTCGAGCTCGCCGGTGGGCGAGGCGTCGTCGGCCACGCCCACCAGGGCGGCCGCGCCCCGCAGGGTGCGTTCGGTCATGCGGTGTCCTCACAGATGAAGTCGACGATGGCGGCGGGGAACGCCGGGTCGGCGGCGCCGGTCTCCGCCGGCGTCACGAGGCCTGGGCCGCCGCGGCCGCCCTGTCGGCGGCCACCGCGTCATACGTGGCGTAGTCGGACCCGGTGTCGTCGGCGAACTCGAACTCCAGCAGCCCGGCCTCGCCCCAGGCCCGGCGCAGGTGGCCGTCGTTGGCGTCGAGCAGGCCCAGCTTGCGGACGTTGGGCACCAGCTTGGAGAAGAAGCCGCGCTGGAAGCCGGCGAAGGGGCTGACCTTGATGTTCTCGGCCGCGGTCATGAGGGCGGGGACGACCGCCTCGACCGACACGCCGAGCCGCTCCCACATCTCGGGGGTGGTGGAGCGCAGCCGGTTGCGCAGGGTGTTCTCGATGAGGAAGTCCTGGCGGTCCTTGAGCTCGGCGTCGGTGAGGCCCCGGTAGTACTCGGCCAGGCTGAGCACGCCGAAGGCCACGTGGCGGGCCTCGTCGGACATCACGTAGCGCAGCAGCTTGCGCAGCAGCGGCTCCTGGGTGGTGCGCAGCAGCGAGCCGAAGGCGGCCAGCGCCAGGCTCTCGATGACGATCTGCATGCCCAGGTAGGCGATGTCCCAGCGGCTGTCCTCCAGCAGCGCGGTGATCTGCGCCTCCAGGAACGGGCTCATGGGGTAGGCCTCGCCCACCTTCGTGTGCAGGTACTTGGCGAAGACCTCGGTGTGGCGGGCCTCGTCCATGGTCTGGGTGGAGGCGTAGTACTTGGCGTCGATCCAGGGGACGGTCTCGACGATCTTGGCCGCCGTCATCATGGCGCCCTGCTCGCCGTGCATGAACTGGCTGAGCTGCGCCTTCTGGGCCTCGACGCCCAGCGCCATCAGCTCGCGCTCGCCCCAGGAGGCGAGGGGCGAGCCCTCGACGTCGATGGCGCCCCGCGCCAGCTGCATGAGCGGCGTGCCCATGTCGACCAGGCCCTCGGGGTCGACGTCGATGGACCAGTCCAGCTCGGTGACGCTGTTCCACTGCGACGCCATCGCCTTGTTGTAGAGGGTGACCAGCTGGTCGCGGTCCCGGTCGTAGTTCCACAGGAAGATGCGGTCGGCGTGGTCGTGGACGATCTTGATGCTGGCGTCCATCTCGGCCCGGCTGGGCAGGGCGGGGGCCGGATCGGTGGCCGTCATGGGGGTGTCCTCCAGGTCGCTGGGGCTGGGGGTGTCGTCGGGGTCGGGTGCATGGCCGAAGCTGCTCACCAGGCGCTCGACGAGGATCCGCCAGGACTCCTCGTCGGGGCCGGGCAGGCCCGAGCCGCGGTGCAGCAGCAGCCCCAGGTGCAGGATGCGCACCAGGAACAGCACGGCCTCGGGATCTATGTCGTCGTCGATGGTGCCGTCGCGCTGGGCCGCCCGGCTGAGGGGCGCCATGCGCTCGAGGAACAGGCGGTGGGCATCGGCCAGGGCTTCGGCCACCTCGGGCTCGCGCCGGGCGGTGACGAACGCCTCCAGGCGCAGGGCGTCGGCGTCGCTCAGCGGGCCGTCCGTGCGGGTGGCCCCGGCGGCGATGAGGTCGGCCACCCGGTCGAGCCCGTCGGTGCCCAGGCGGGCCGCGCTGTGCGAGCGGGACACGATGGCCTCGCGCAGCAGGTCGTTCTTGGACCGGAAGCGGCCGTACACCGCTCCGGTCGACAGGCCCGACTCCCGCACGACGTCCATGATCTTGGTGCCGTCGTAGCCCTGGCGGGCGAACACCGCGGCCGCGGCCCGCAGCAGCCGCTCCCGCAGCTCGTCGTGTTCCGGGGCGTGGGCCGATGCGTCGCTCACACGCCCAAGAATAAACGTTCTTCTCGCCCCGTCAATCGGTCGAGATGGTGACCGGCTCGGTCCGGGCGACCGCGCCGAAGTCGTCGGTGACCACCACGCCGAGGTCGCCCTCGACCTCGTGGGCGATCTGGTCCTGCGGCAGCTCCAGCTCGGCGGCGAAGCGCAGCGCTCTCGCCCGGGGCCAGCTCGGCGGGGGCGGCGGCGCAGTTGAACCGGTGGCTGGCGGTGGCGCTCCGCCTCCGCCTCCCCGAACGTGATGCGGTACAGCGGGCACGGGTCGACAGCTGGAAGGGGCCGACGCCGTCGTTGCGGACTTCGACGACCACCTCGGCGGTCCCGCCGTAGGGCAGCTCCGTCGGGGGGTCGACCAGGGTGACGGTCAGCGGCAGCGTGGCTGGCGGGGCCGCGCATCGCGACCCACTCACCGGCCCGGGTGGCCCTGCTGGGATCGCACGGCGGCGGCTCGGGCAGCACCACGTTGAGCGTGGTGCCGGCCACTTCGACCAGGGCCCGCACCTCGGCGCCCTCGGGCGCGCACGAGCTGGGCCAGATCAGCGGGCTGACCAGCCGCTGGCGCCCGCTCAGCAGCAGCCGGGCCCTCGGCCGGCGGCGTGGAGTCGACCTGCACGGTCGGCCGCCTCCGCCGGGAACATGTGGACGCCCGGCGTGCCCGCCAGCGCGCACGCCGCGCCCGGGACGGCCTCGATGGCCAGGTTGCGCACGTCGGCCGCGCTCGGACCGCCGGGGCGCTCCGCCGGAGCGGTCTGGCTCCCGGCGAGCACGGCAGGGCGAGGTCGTCCTGCGTGCAGTCCGGAACGTCGTCGGGGGCCAGCTCGGCGCCGGTGGCGGGGTCGGCCACCGGGTCGGCCACGAAGGGGATGACCTCGACGGCCTCCTCGTCGCTCGCCGCCGCCCCCGCCGCACGCGGCGAGGAGGAGCAGCGGGGCGCTCAGCGCGGCGGCGCTGGCACGGATGGTTCGCCCGGGCACGGCGCCATGCTGCCACTCACGGCGTGCGGATGGCGGCGAGCTGGGTGGCCTGCGCCACCAGGCGGCCACGCCCGTCCCACACCTCGCACACCTCGTCCACCAGGCGGGCCTCGACCAGGCCGGCCCGCTGGCGCACCAGCAGCGGGCCGGCGGCGGGCAGCGGCCCGCACGTAGGCGGTGAGCGACAGGGTCGGCACCCACCCGGTGGCCACCCCGCCTCGAACGTGGCCGGCGGCAGGGCGTCGAGCGCGTAGAGCAGCGACAGCGGGTCGGCCGGGCGGCCGTCGCGGAACGACAGCCAGGCCCGCAGCTCGCCCCCGCCGCCGGGCCGGCCCTCGCGGAAGCCGGCGGTGGCCGGGTCGAGCCGCAGGTCCACCCGGTCCATGATCGGCAGGTGGAGGCCGCTCGGGCCGGTGGCCGACCCCTGGAGGGCCGCCTCGGGCGGAGGCATGGCCGGGGCGGGGGTGCCGCCCCACCACGGCTCGGCCTCGGCCGTCGAGCCGTCCCAGCGTGAGCGTGGCGTCGACCCGGGTGGTGCCGTCCTGGACCAGCCGGGAGCGCACCTGGCTCATCCCGCGGCCCCGCCGCAGCACCTCGCTGTGGACCTCGGCCGGCCCCAGCCCCGGGGGCGCCACGTAGGTGGCGGTGGCGGCCACGGGGTGGGGATGGGCCGGTCCCTCGACCGCCTCGGCCGCGTCGACCGCGGCCCGGGCCAGGGTGGCGAGCAGGTAGCCGCCGTTGGGCTTGTCGCCGATGGTCCAGCCGGGATCGACGGTCACGTCGTGGACGGCATGGCCGTCAGTGTCATGGACGGCATGCCGTCGTGGCCGCCACCGCGGTCGCCCGGTCGAACTCGCTCAGGGGGTGCACGGGCGAGGACGGTATCGGCTACCTCACCGCAGCCACTACCGCACCCGGGCCCTGGCGCCAGGCCACGCCGGCCTCGGCGAAGCCGGCCGCCTCCAGCGCGGCCACGTGCCAGCGGGCCGGTGGGGCGAAGCTGGCCGGGTGGCTCACCCCGCCGAAGAACCGCTGGCGCTCCGCCACCGCCCCGGCCAGGGCCGGGTCGGCTGCGGCCTCGTCCCACCAGGCGGCCCAGTCCGGGCGGCCGTCGGCCCACGCCTCGCCGCGGCGGTGCTCGGCCAGCCCGTCGAGCGCGGCGCCCAGCCGGACCAGGTCGGACGGGCCCATGTCGTCGGCGTTGGCCACCACGCCCCCCGGCCGCACCAGCAGCCGCAGGTCGGCATAGAGCCGGCGCAGGTCGGGCGGGGCCAGCCAGTGCAACGCGGTGGCGGTGACCACGGCGTCGAACCCGCCGTCGGGGACCGGCAGCGTCGCGGCCCAGCCGGGATCGGCGAGGTCGGCCCGCACGACGGTCACCCGCTCGTCCGCCCCGACGCTGGCGCCGGCGATGGCCAGCAGCGCGGGATCGACGTCGACCGCCACCGACCGGGCCCGGGGCAGGCGGGCCAGCAGCCGGCGGGAGATGGAGCCGGTGCCGCAGGCCAGGTCGAGCACGACCGGCGCCGGGCCGGCCACCGCCTCCACGATGTCGACCAGGGCCGCCAAGCGGGCCTCGCGGTCGGGCATGTAGCCCTCCTGCTGGCGATCCCACGAGCGCTGCCAGCGCTCGGCCCACCCGATGTCCGTCGCATTCTCCGTAATGGTCATAAGCTTAGTTTGACCCCTTCATTGTAAGGATCGCAAGTGAATTTTGAGTCTTACGCGCAGCTGGCCGTCGACCTGGTGTCCTCGGAGCCCGACGCGCTCGATCCGCACGATCCGCTGGCCGGCGTGGAGGCCCTGCGCGCCTGGCTGGCGGGCCGCCCGTGGATGGCCGAGCGGGTGCGCGGGTCCGACCTGGCGCCGCTGGCCGCGCTGCGCACCGCGCTGCGCGGGGTCTTCGACGCCGCCACCGCGGGCGACTCGCAGGCCATGGTCGAGCGGCTCAACGCCCAGCTCGAACGGCACGGGCCCCGGGCCAGCATCTCGGGCCACGGCGACTCGGACTGGCACCTGCACGTGGCCTCGCCCGACGCCCCGGTGGCCGACGAGTACGCCGCCGGCGCGGTCATGGGCCTGACCACGGCGTTCCTCGACCTGGGCCGGGAGCGCTTCGGCACCTGCGCCGACGAGCGCTGCCGGGGCGTGTTCCTCGACACCTCCCGCAACCGGTCGCGCCGCTACTGCTCCGACCGCTGCGCCACCCGGGCCAACGTCGCCGCACTACGCCGCCGGCGCCGGGACGTGCCAACCTGACGGTGTGTCAGATCAGTCGCCATCGTCCGGGTGGACGACCACGGTGCCGTCCGCCTGCTGACCCTCGACCGGCCCGAGGCGCTCAACGCCTTCGACTCCCCGCTGTACCGGGCCACGGGCGCCGCGCTCGACGCGGCCCGGGCCGACGACGCGGTCAGCGTGGTGGTGCTCACCGGGGCCGGGCGGGCCTTCAGCGCCGGCCAGGACCTGGGCGAGCTGGCCCGGCTGGCCGCGGGCGAGGCGGTCGAGTCCGGGTTCCCCGCCCTGCTGGAGGCGCTCCAGGCGTTCGACAAGCCGCTGGTGGCCGCGGTCAACGGCGTCGCCGTCGGCATCGGGTTCACGCTGCTGCCCCACTGCGACCTGGTGCTGGCGGCCGAGAGCGCCCGCTTCCGCACCCCGTTCGCCGAGATGGGCGTGCCGCCCGAGGCGGCCAGCAGCTACCTGTTCCCGGCCCGCATGGGCTGGCAGCGGGCGGCCGAGGTGCTGTTCACCAGCCCGTGGCTGTCGGCCGAGGAGGCGGTGGCCGCCGGCATCGCCCTGCGGGTGGTGCCCGACGGGCAGGTGGTGGACGAGGCGCTGGCCCTGGCCGGCCGGATCGCCGACCGCCCCGCTGGCCGCGCTGCGCGCCATCAAGGCCACCATGCTCGGCGGCCCGGGCCGACGCGGTGGCCGCCGCCCGGGCCCGCGAGGAGGCGGCGTTCGCCCGCCTGCTCAACCTGGGCTGATCCGGGCCTCGACCCGCTCGCCTGCGGCCCGGCGGCGCACCACCAGCCGCCCGGCCGGCTCGTCCAGGTCCACCTCGACGTCGTCGAGCGGGCCGGCGGCGAGGGCGGGACGGGCGCGGCGCCGGGCGATCAGCTCCCGGTACCAGGCCAGCATCTCCGCGTGCCCGGGCTCGTCCCGCTCCTCCCAGCGCAGGACGGCGCTCGCGAAGGTGGCGGGGTCCTGGGGGTCGGGGACGTCCTCGGGGCGCCAGCCGAAGGCGGCGAACTCCCGCGCCCGGCCGTCGCGGACCGCCGCGCCCGAGGTCGGGATCGAGGTCGGTGAAGTAGGGGAACGGCGTCGACGCCGCCCACTCCTCGCCCTGGAACAGCAGGGGCACGAACGGGGCGCTGAGCAGCAGCTCGGCCGCGGTCCGCAGCCGGTCGGGGCCGACCAGGTGGCCGAGCCGCTCGCCCGCGGCCCGGTTGCCCACCTGGTCGTGGTTCTGCGCGCTCACCACGAACTGCGAGCCGTGCAGGCCGGTGGGCGGGCGCCCGAAGGTCCGCTGGCGCTGGGACGACCAGATCCCGTCGTACACCCAGGCCTGGCGCAGCGCCTTGGCCAGCAGCGGCAGCGGGCCGAAGTCGGCGTAGTAGCCGTCCCGCTCGCCGGTGAGGGCGGCGTGGAGGGCGTGGTGCCACTCGTCGGCCCAGGCGGCGTCGAGGCCGTAGCCGCCGCGCTCGGGGGGCAGCACGAAGCGGGGGGCGTTGAGGTCGGACTCGCCGATCAGCCACAGCGGCCGGCCCAGCTCGGCGGCCAGCGCCCGCACCGAGGTGGAGAGCTGCTCCAGCAGGTGCACGGCGGAGTCGTCCACCAGGGCGTGGACCGCGTCGAGCCGCAGCCCGTCGAGGTGGTGGTCGCGCAGCCACATGCGGGCGTTGTCGACCACGAAGGACCGCACCCCGTCGCTGCCGGGGCCGTCGAGGTTGAGCGCCGGTCCCCAGGTGGTGGTGTGGCGCTCGCCGAAGTAGGGGCCGAACTCGCCCAGGTGGTTCCCCACCGGGCCGAGGTGGTTGTAGACCACGTCGAGCAGGACCCCGAGGCCCCGGGCGTGGCAGGCGTCGACCAGCCGGCACAGCCCGTCCGGCCCGCCGTAGGCGTCGTGCGGCGCCCACAGGCACACGCCGTCGTAGCCCCAGCCCCGCCGGCCCGGGGAACTCGGCCACCGGCATGAGCTCGACCGCGTCGACGCCCAGGTCCACCAGGTGGTCGAGGCGGGCGATGGCGCCGTCGAAGGTGCCCTCGGGCGAGAACGTCCCGACGTGGAGCTCGTAGAGCACGGCACGGCCCAGGTCGAACCCCTGCCAGTCGCGGTCGGTCCAGGCGAAGGCGCCGGGGTCGACCACCCGGGACGGGCCGTCCACCCCGTGGGGCTGGTGGCGCGAGCGGGGGTCGGGCCGCACCGGGCCGCCGTCGAGCGAGAAGCCGTAGTCGTCGCCCGGCCCGAGCCCGGCCACGTCGCCGGACCACAGCGCCCCGTTCTCCCGGCGCCAGCGCGGTGCGCCGGTCGCCCACCACCACCTCGACCGTGCGCGACGCCCGCGGCGCCCACACCTCGACCATCACGGCGGGGCGGCCTCCAGCACCGCCACCGGGAACGGCGCCGAGCAGGTCCCCGACGGGCACCGGCCCGCCCGCCACGGTGGCCCCGGTGACCACGTCGACCCAGGGGCCGGGCGGCAGGGCGACGGCGGTCGTGTCCCAACCGCCCCGGGCCGTCCAGGCCCAGCACCAGCCGGGGGACGACCACCGCCACGGTCCCGCCCCGGGTGAAGCCCACGCCGTGGGCCGCGGCCGGACCCGCGAACGCCAGCGGCACGTAGGCGCCCGCCTCGCCCGGCCCGAACGCGTCGGGACGGCGCCGCCGCAGGTGCAGCGCGGCCCGCACCAGCGCCAGCTTGGGCAGGCCCTCGTCCATGCCCGCCATCAGCTCGCCCGGCGCGAGGCCGTCGAGCCCGGCCAGCAGCCGGCGGCGCCGCTCGAAGTCGACCGGGCGGCGGTTGTCGGGGTCGACCAGGCTCAGGTCCCACAGCTCGTCGCCCTGGTAGGTGTCGGGCACGCCCGGGACGGTCAGCTGCAGCGCCACCTGGGCCAGCGCGTTGACCCGCCCGGGCGCCACCAGCGGCGCCACGAACGCCTCGATGTCGGCCGTCAGCGCGGCGTCGGCGAGCACCGCGGCTCCGTACCCGTCGCGGGCGATGTCGTAGTCGGGGTCGGGCCGGGTCCACGACGTGCGCAGCTTGGCTTCCTTGGTGGCCTTGGCCAGGTAGGCCACCGCCCGCTCGGCGCTCGAGCGGCCAGGCGCCGACCAGCGTCTGGAACAGCAGGTGCTGCGCGTGGCGGTCGGGCTCGCCGCCCGCCCAGTGGTGCGCGGACGAGGCCATCCAGCGCCCGCAGGCCTCGGCCCAGGGCCCGGGGATCTCGGACAGCAGCGCCAGCCGGGCCCGCACGTCGGCCGAGCGCTTGGTGTCGTGGGTGGACAGCGCGGTCATGGCGTCCGGCCAGCGGTCCTGCGCCGCCGCGTTGGCGGCGTGGAAGTCGTCGACGGCCACCCCGAAGCGGGCCAGGTCGCCCCCCACCTCGTTGAGCGCCAGCAGCCGGGTGTAGCGGTAGAAGGCGGTGTCCTCGACGCCCTTGGCCATGGCGGGACCGGTGAGCTGCTGGAAGCGCATGACCCACTCGTCCTCCAGCGGCGTCCGGTCGGGCAGGCGCAGCGCCAGCAGGTCGGCCAGGAAGGCGAGCAGGTCGGGATCGATGTCGTCCCGGCGCTCCGCCACGGTGTCCCGCGCCGCCTCGATCCGGGCGGCATCCTCGGGCGCCACCAGCCCGGCCTCGGCCCGCACGTAGGTGCGGTAGACGGCGAAGGCGGCCGCCAGCTCCGCGACCGCCTCGTGCAGCTCTTCCCGGGTGCGGTCCCGCTGGTGGCGCCGGCCCTCGCACACCTCGACCAGCAGCGCGGTGAGCCGGTCGAGGTCCGCGGCCAGCAGCTCGCGCACGGCCAGCTCCCGGGCCTCGTGGACCACCACGGCGACGTCGGTGGGCGCCCCGGTCAGCTCCCCGTAGGCCTCGGTGAGCGGCCCCTCGCCCGCGGGGTCGACGAACAGCCCGCCGATCAGCCCCAGCCGGTCGTAGCCGGTGGTGCCGGCCACCGGCCAGGCGGGCAGATCCTCCCCCGGCTCCAGGATCTTCTCCGCCACGGTCCACACCCCGCCCGTGGCCCCGGCCAGCCGCTCGAAGTAGACGGCGGGGTCGCGCAGGCCGTCGGGGTGGTCGATCCGCAGGCCGCTCACCACGCCCTCGGCCACCCAGCGCAGGACCAGCTCGTGGGTGTCGGCGAACACCTCGGGGTCCTCCATGCGCAGGCCCGCCAGCGTGTCGATGTCGAAGAAGCGGCGGTAGCCCAGCTCCCGGCGCCCGGTGCGCCAGAACGCCATGCGGTAGTTCTGCCCGTCGAGCAGCCGGTCCAGCGCCGCGGGGTCGGCGTTGGTCTCCGCCACCACGCGGTCCACCGCACCGGCCAGCGCCGGCCGCTCCGCCAGCAGCCCCCCGAGCATCCGCCGCAGCGCCGCGGCGTCGCGGTGGCGCTCGGCGACCGCCCCGGCGTCGGTCCGGGTGGCCCGGGGCAGCCGGCGGAAGGCGGCGGCCAGGAACGCGAGGTCCTCGTCCCCGCCGGCCGCGGCGGCGTCGGCCAGCAGCGGGCCCAGCGACCTCGGGTCCACGGGCAGCGTGTGGTCGAAGTACCGGACGGTGAAGGCCGCCCCGTCCCGGTCCAGCCGGATCTCCCCCCGGTCGAGAGCCCGCCCGTAGTGGTCGCCCAGGATGGGCAGGACGACGGTGTTGCGCAGCTTCTCCTCCGGCGGGTCCCAGGTCACGTCGAAGTGGCCGGCCCACCGGGACGAGGGCCCGTTCTCCAGCACGTCCCACCACCAGCGGTTCTCCGGCCCGGTGATGGCCATGTGGTTGGGCACGATGTCCAGCACCTGCCCCAACCCCGCGGCGGCGATGGCCTCCACCAACCGCCGGTGCGCCCCCGCCCCGCCCAGCGCCTCGCTGACCCGGGCGTGGTCGACCACGTCGTACCCGTGCGTCGACCCGGGCGCCGCCTGCAGCACCGGCGACAGGTACACGTGCGACACCCCCAGCTCCGCCAGGTACCCCACCACCCCCGCAGCCTCGTCGAACCCGAACCCCGGCCCCAGCTGCAACCGGTACGTGGCCCGCGGCGCGCTCGTCACGCAGGCGGCTCGAACGGGTTCAAGCTGTCGAGCTCCTTGGGGAAGTCACGCACGTTCCGGGTGACCAGCGTCCACTCGTGCACGCTGGCCGTAGCCGCCAGCAAGCCGAGGATGTCCGGCTGGGCCTCCGGCGGGCGCAGCTCGCGCACAGGACGATGCGCGTCGAGCAGGTAACTCGACCACGGCTAGAGCTCCGACTCTCGGGCAGTGCGGAGGCTCTCGCGCCTGGCAGAGCCAGGCACGCTAGGGCTCGAGCTCGCTCGACCTGGAAGTCGGTAGGTCGTCGAGGAAGGGCTCCGACCGGAGGAACTGCTTGAAGCTCCGCCGGTTGGGGACCTGGCGCTCGTACTCGTCGAAGTTGATGCGCGACGACCTCCCGACCGTGGCACGTGATGTCCTGCGGGCCCCGTCCCGGGCCTGGCGGACGAACTCGCTGACCCGATGCTTGGCCTAGCCAGAATTGTCCATCAGGCGTAGCACGACCACAGAGCGGTCGGTGAGGACCAGGCTGCCGCGGAGGGGCTCGTCGCCGTCGGGGTCGGGGCCGTCGAGGGCGGTGTCGAGGACCCGCTCCCAGACGTCGCCCCAGGGGCCGCTGATGGTCCACTTGCGGGGCTCGGAGGAGGCGTTGAACAGGACCAGGAACGAGTCGTCCACCACCCGCTCGCCCCGGGGGCCGGGGGAGGTGATGGCCTCGCCGTTCAGGAACATGCCGACGCAGGTCTCGTGGTGCTCGTTCCAGTCGGCCTCGGTCATCTCGGTGCCCTCGGGCTTGAGCCAGAGGATGTCGGCCGTGCCCCGCAGCGGCCGGCCCAGGAACCAGCGGCGCCGGCGGAACACGGGGTGGTCGCGGCGCAGGGCCACCAGGCGGGCGGTGTAGGCCAGCAGCTCGCCGTCCATGTCGGCCCAGTCGAACCAGGAGATCTCGTTGTCCTGGCAGTAGGCGTTGTTGTTGCCGCCCTGCGTGCGGCCCACCTCGTCGCCCGACAGCAGCATGGGCACGCCCTGCGACAGCAGCAGCGTGGCCAGCAGGTTGCGCCGCTGGCGGGCCCGCAGTGCCAGCACGTCGGGGTTGTCGGTGGGGCCCTCCACGCCGCAGTTCCACGAGCGGTTGTGGCTCTCGCCGTCGTGGTTGGCCTCGCCGTTGGCCTCGTTGTGCTTCTGGTTGTACGAGACCAGGTCGTTCAGGGTGAACCCGTCGTGGGCCGTCACGAAGTTGACGCTGGCGCCCGGGCGCCGTGAGTCGTCCTGGTAGAGGTCGGAGCTGCCGGTGAGCCGGGAGGCCAGCTCGCCGACGATGGCGGGCTCGCCCCGCCACACGTCCCGCACGGTGTCGCGGTAGCGGCCGTTCCACTCCGACCATAGGGGCGGGAAGTTGCCCACCTGGTAGCCGCCCTCGCCCAGGTCCCACGGCTCGGCGATGAGCTTGACCTGGCTGATCACCGGGTCCTGCTGCACCAGGTCGAAGAACGCCGACAGCCGGTCCACCTCGTGGAACTGGCGGGCCAGGGTGGCCGCCAGGTCGAAGCGGAACCCGTCCACGTGCATCTCGGTCACCCAGTAGCGCAGGCTGTCCATGATCAGCTGGAGCGCATGGGGGTGGGCCATGTTGAGGCTGTTGCCGGTGCCCGTCGTGTCGTAGTAGTGCGCCTTGTCGTCCGGCACCAGCCGGTAGTAGGCGCAGTTGTCGATCCCCTTGAACGACAGCACCGGGCCCAGGTGGTTGCCCTCGGCCGTGTGGTTGTAGACGACGTCGAGGATCACCTCGATGCCGGCCTCGTGCAGCGTGCGCACCATGGTCTTGAACTCGGGGACCTGCGAGCCGTCCGACCCGGCCGAGGAGTACTCGTTGTGCGGGGCGAAGAAGCCGATCGAGTTGTAGCCCCAGTAGTTGCGCAGGCCCTGCTCCACCAGGTGGGCGTCGTGCACGAACTGGTGCACCGGCTGGAGCTCGACCGCGGTGACGCCGAGCGAGCGCAGGTAGTCGACGGCCACCGGGTGGGCCAGGCCGGCATAGGTGCCCCGCAGCAGCTCGGGGATGCCGGGGTGGGTGGCGGTGAACCCCTTGACGTGCACCTCGTAGATGACCGACTCGTGCAGCGCCACGTCGGGCGGGCGGTCGGCGCCCCAGTCGAAGAAGGGGCTGACCACCACGGCCTTGGGGACGTGCGGGGCGCTGTCGTCGTCGTTGCGGCTCGCGGGGTCGCCGAAGGTGTAGGGGAAGCAGGCCTGGTGCCAGTCGACCCCGCCGTCGACCGCCTTGGCGTAGGGGTCGAGCAGCAGCTTGTTGGGGTTGCAGCGATGGCCCGTCTCCGGGTCCCACGGGCCGTGCACCCGGAAGCCGTAGCGCTGCCCGATGCCGATGCGGGGCAGGTAGCCGTGCCAGCAGAAGGCGTCGACCTCGGTCAGCGGCACCCGCCGCTCGCGGCCGTCGGGCTCGAACAGGCACAGCTCGACCGCCTCCGCCGCCTCGGAGAAGAGCGAGAAGTTGGTGCCGGTGCCGTCATAGGTCGCGCCCAGGGGATAGGGCTTGCCCGGCCACACCTCGATCTCATCACTCACGCCCGACTCCCGTGGTCTCTCGGCGCCGCCGGAGCGGACCAGGCTACTGGCCCCCGCCCCCGCCCCCGGTCGCGGGGGTGGCTGACGCCACGCTGACAGCTCGTCCCTACGTTCCGTCCATGCGACGACACCTGACCTACGCCGTGCTACTGGCCCTCGCGGGGTTGCTGCTGGCGGGCTGTGGGGTCCCCTGGATCCGCGTGCCCGGCTGGAGCGCCGCCAAGTCGGGGAGCGCCGTGCCCTAGCCCGCCGCCTCGGCCTTGCCGGCCTCGGTGCGGCGCTTCATGCCCTCCCGGAGGGTGCTGAGCACCGCGGAGAACTGTTCCTGCTGCTCGGGGTCGAGGTCGCGGAACAGGCAGCTCATCGCGCCCATCCGAGGGACCAGCACGGTCTCGCAGGCCGCCTCGTCCCCGATCTCGGTCAGCTCCACCACCGTGGCCCGCCGGTCGGTGGGATGCGGCTTGCGCCGGACCAGCCCCTCGCCCTCCAGCGAGTCGACCAGCGCGGTCATGTTGCGGGGCGACAGGCCCAGCTCGTCGGCCAGCGTGCGCATCATGGCCGGGCCCTTGCAGCTCAGGCGCTCCACCAGCAGCAGGCGGGGGAGGGTGAGGCCGTCGGCGGCCTGGGCGTCGATCCAGCGCAGGTAGGCGTGGGCGAACGCGGCGGTGTCCTCCACCAGGCGCCGTAGGGGATCGGGGCCACCGTCGTGGGCGGCCGCCGCCTCCTCGGCGAGGGTGCACACCTCCTCCGATTCCACGTCTCCAGCCTACCTCCAAAAGTAAAGGTTGTTATTGTTACGTCTGTAACTATACTCCGGGTGACAGTTACAATGCTCCGTACATCACCGGACGAGATCACCACACGAGACCCCCAGACGAGGACGTCATGACCGACACCCAGGCTTCGATCAGCACCCTGCCCCTCGCCGCCGGCGAGTGGGTTCTCGACCCCGCCCACTCGGGCGTGCACTTCAAGGTGCGCCACCTCGGGCTCACCAACGTCCGCGGCCGGTTCAACGACTTCACCGCCACCCTGTCGGTGGGCGAGACGCTCGACGACGTGGCCGTGATCGCCATCATCCAGATGGCGTCCGTCGACACCAACCAGGCCGACCGGGACGCCCACCTGCGCTCCACCGACATCTTCGGCACCGACGCCAACCCGACCATGGAGTTCCGCTCCAACCGGGTCACGGGTGGCGGCGACGAATACCAGCTCCACGGCGACCTCACCATCAACGGCGTCACCCGCCCGGTGAGCATCCCCGTCGAGTTCAACGGCGCCGAGGTCCACCCCGCGGACGGCAAGCTCCACGCCGGCTTCAGCGGCGAGGTCCAGCTGTCCCGCTCCGACTACAACGTCGACTTCAACGTCCCCCTCGGGGTCGACAAGCTGGCACTCGGCGACAAGATCAAGGTCGAGCTCGACCTGCAGTTCACCCCGTCGGCCTAGCCGCCACGGGTGCACGGGTGCGCGGTGAGGAAGTCCTCCACCGCGGCCTCGAACGCCGCCGGCTGGTCCAGGTTGCACACGTGGCCGGCGTCCCGCAGCACCACCAGCGGGGCGCCGCCCAGCGTGTCCGCCAGGGGCTGGGCCAGCTCCAGCGAGACGGCGCTGTCCTCCTCGCCCCACACCACCAGGCACGGCGCGGTGATGCGTCCGGCGTCGGCCCGCGTGTCGTGGGCGGCCACCGCCTCGGCGGCCCGGGCCCACGCGTCCGGGTCCATGGACTCGGCCTCCCGCAGGTTGGTGCGGATCACGTGCGGCTGGTGCTCCACCGTCCAGCGGCTGAACACGGTGGCGGCGGGGACCTCGCCCGCGTGAGTCGGGCATCCCGACGGCCCGCGCCCGGGCGGCCCAGTCCCGCAGGCGCTGCGCGGCCCCGGTGCCCAGGTGGGTGCCGGTGTCGCACAGCACCAGCGCCTCGACCAGCTCGGGCTCGGCCAGGGCCAGCTTCTGGGCGATCATCCCGCCCATGGACAGCCCGACGACGTAGGCGTGGCCCACGCCCAGCAGGCGGCACACCGCGGCGGCGTCCGCCGCGAACAGGTCGGTGCTGTAGGCGCCGGTGGTCCGCTCCGAGCGCCCGTGGCCCCGGTGCTCGATCACGATGCAGCGGTAGCGGTCCCGCAGGTGGTCGAGCTGGGGCTCCCAGTCGCGCCAGCACCCACCCATGCCGTGCAGGAACAGCAGCGGGTGGCCGTCCCCCTCGTCGAGCACGTTGAGACGGACGCCGTTGACCTCGCGCAGCATCGCCGTTTTCTAGGCGGTGACGGACGTCGCGGCCACCAGGGCGTCGACCGGGACCACCTCGGCGGCCGGGCGCTTGAGGAAGAACAGGACGCCGGTCGTCACCGCCGTGCCGACCACGATGGCGGCCAGCCAGGCCAGCGGCTTGTCCACCGCACCCGGGACGAACAGGTCGAAGATGCCGCCGTGGGGCACCTCGGTGGCCGCCCCCAGGCCGAGCGACATCGCCCCCGCGGTGGCCGACCCCACGATCAGGGCGGGGATGACCCGTATGGGGTCGCGCGCGGCGAAGGGGATGGCGCCTTCGGTGATGAAGCTCAACCCCAGGACGAAGGCGGGCTTGCCCGCCTCGTGCTCGTCGAGCGTCCAGCGGTTGGGGAACAGGATCGTCGCCACCGCCAGGCCCAGCGGCGGCGTCATGCCTGCGGCCATCACCGCGGCCATGGGGGTGGTGACGCCGCTGGCGATGAGGCCGACCGCGAACGTGTAGGCCACCTTGTTGAGCGGCCCGCCCATGTCGCTCGCCATCATCGCCCCGAGGATCATGCCCAGCACCGCGGCGTTGGTGCCCTGGAGGCCCTCCAGCCACTCGGTGAGCTGATCCTGGAGCCAGGCCAGCGGCTCCCCGATCACGTAGTACATGACGACGCCGATCACCAGGGTCGAGAGCAGCGGCAGGATCAGCACCGGCTTGAGCCCCGCCATGGTCTGGGGCAGCTTGATGGTCCGGGTCAGCCACAGCGCCACGTAGCCGGCGATGAACCCCGCCAGCAGGGCGCCCAGGAACCCGGCCTCCACCTGCACCGCCAGGTAGCCGCCGACGAACCCCGGCGTCAGGCCCGGCCGGTCGGCGATGGAGAAGGCGATGAAGCCGGCGAACACCGGCAGGAACAGGGCGAAGGCGGCCGAGCCGATGAGGTTCAGGCGCCCCGCGAAGGTCTCGGCGTTGGCGGGGTCGTTGGCGTCGATGTCGAAGGCGAAGGAGATGGCGATGAGCAGGCCGCCGGCCACCACGAACGGCAGCATGTAGGACACGCCGGTCATGAGGTGCTGGTAGACGCCCGCCAGCACGGTCCGCACCCCCAGCGGCTCGCCCTCGCCGCCGCCCCGGCCGCCCGGCGGCCCGGTCGCCGCCCCACCCCCGCCCCCGGCCCCGGCCATGACCGGCGCGTCCAGGGCCCGGCGCAGCGCGGTGTCGCCGTTCTTGAGCGCCTCGTTGGTGCTCGTCTCGTAGACACGCTTGCCGCCGAAGCGGGACAGGTCGACCTTGGTGTCGGCCGCGATGACCACGGCGTCGGCCGCGGCGATGTCCTCGGCGGTCAGCGTGTCCTGCGCCCCGACCGAGCCCTGGGTCTCGACCTTGATGTCGTGCCCCCCCTCCGATGCGGCACGACGCAGCCCCTCGGCGGCCATGAAGGTGTGGGCTATGCCCGTCGGGCACGACGTGATGGCCACGAACCGCTTCGGGCCGCCCTCGACCACGGCGGCGGCCGCGGGCACCTCGCTCGGGGCCTCGGCGGCGGGGGCGGGTACGGCGTCCCGGACGCCTGCGGCCGGACGCAGGGACGTGCCGGCGACGGCGTCCCTCAGCACCTCGGAGGTCTTGCGGATCGCGTGGGCCGTGGACACCGCCACGATGGGCTTGCCCCGGAAGCGCTCGGGGTCCACCCGGATGTCGGCCGCCACGATCACGGCATCGGCCGCCGCGATGTCCTCCGGCGCCAGCCGGTCGCTCACGCCGGCCGAGCCCTGGGTCTCGATGGTGATCTCGTGGCCCGCCACCACCGCCTCGTGCCGGAGGGCCTCCGCGGCCAGGTAGGTGTGAGCCACGCCCGCGGGGCAGCTCGTCACCGCGACGAACTTCATGCCGGGGTCCCCCTCTGCTTGGATCCGCTACGCACCCCCAGCGCATCCACCCGCACCTCGCCCGCCCGGGCCGCCACCGCGGCGGCGTCCAGCCGGGGGCCGACACCGGTCACCGCGGTGGCGCCGCAGGCCGTGGCCAGCCGGGCCACCTCCTCCAGCGACCCGCCGGCCAGCGTGGCCGCCAGCGCCCCCGCCACCGTGGCGTCGCCCGCCCCCACGGTGGACACCACCGCGACCCGGGGCGGGCGGGCCACCACGGCCTCGTCCCCCGCCACGAACAGCGCCGCCCTCGGCGCCCATCGACACCACCACCCGCCCCACGCCCGCGGCCTGGAGGTCGGCCACCGCGCCCAGCAGGGCGCCGGTGTCGGGCAGGGCCCGGCGGGCCAGGGCCTCCAGCTCCTCCACGTTGGGCTTGACGAGGTCGGGGCCCGCGGCCACCGCCGCCGCCAGGGCCGCGCCGCTGGTGTCGAGCGCCACCGCCGCCCCGCCGCCGTGGGCCACCTCGGTGAGCCGGGCGTAGAGGTCCACCGGCGCGCCCGCGGGCAGGCTGCCCGACAGCGCCACCCACGCCGCGCCCCGGGCCAGGTCGGCCACCACCTCCAGGAGCCGGTCCACGTCGCCGGGCCCCGGCGCGATGCCGGGGAAGTTGACGTCGGTGGTGGTGCCCGCCTGGTCGTCGACGATCTTGATCCCGGTGCGGGTCACGCCGTCGAGGCGCACGAAGCAGTCGCCGATGCCGGCCTCGGCGAAGAAGCCCTCGAACAGCGCGGCGTTCTCCGTGCCCAGGAACCCGGTGGCGTCCACCTCGACCCCCAGCACCCGCAGGGCGGCGGCCACGTTGACGCCCTTGCCGCCGGGGCTGCGGTCCTCGGCCGTGACCCGGTTGACCTCGCCCGCCCGGAACCCCGGCACCCACACCGTGTGGTCGACGGCCGCGTTGGCCGTGACGGTCACGACCCGTCCGGTCGGGGAGCCGCCGGTCACGGCAGGTCCAGTCCCCGGACCTCGGTCGCCGTGGTGCAGGCCAGGGCCCGCCGGGCCAGCTCGCGGGCGGCGTCGAGCGACACCGAGCGCAGCCGGGCCTTGACCGCGGCCACCGCGGGGATGCTCACCGACAGCTCGTCCACCCCCAGGCCGGCCAGGATCAGCGCGCCCTCGGGCTCGCCCGCCACCCCGCCGCACACGCCCACCCAGGCGTCGGTGGTCCGGGCCGCCTCGACCACGGCCGACACCAGGCGCAGCACCGCGGGGTGCAGGCGCGTCGGCCTGGCGGGCCAGGACCGGGTGGGTGCGGTCCATGGCCAGCACGTACTGCGTCAGGTCGTTGGTGCCGATGGACAGGAACTGGCAGCGCCGGGCCAGCTCGGGGGCCATGAGCGCGGCCGACGGCACCTCGACCATCACGCCCACGTCCACCGGGTCGGCGCCCACCGCGGCCCGGGCCGCCTCGGCGTGGACCATCGCGGCGTCGAGGTCCTCGAGGCGGGCCACCATCGGGAACATGATCGACACCGGGCCCTCCCGCGACGCCCGGTAGATGGCCCGGAGCTGGGCGTCGAACAGGTCGGGCCGGGCCAGGCACAGGCGGATGCCGCGGATGCCGAGGAACGAGCCCTCCTCGGCCGGCAGGTCGATGTAGGGGACCTGCTTGTCGCCGCCGATGTCGAGCGTGCGCACCACCAGCGGCAGGCCGTTGAGCGCGGCGACCATCTCGGACAGGGCCGCGTGCTGCTCGTCCTCGCTCGGCGGCTCGTCCCGGCCCAGGAACAGGAACTCGGTGCGCAGCAGCCCCACGCCCTCGGCCCCGGCCTCCACCGCCTGCGCGGCCTCGGCGGGCGCGCCGATGTTGGCCACCACCTCCACCCGGTGCCCGTCGGTGGTGAGCGCGGGCTGGTAGCGGCGGAGGTGCTCGGCCTCCCGCACGTCCTCCAGGTCGTGCTGCGCCCGGCGGGCGGCCTCGAGGTCGGCCTCGCCCAGGCCCACCCACAGGGTCCCGGCCGTGCCATCGAGCACCGCGATCTCGCCCGCCGGCTGGGACAGCAGGGCGGGACCGGCGCCCACCAGGGCGGGGATGCCCAGGGCCCGGGCGATGATGGCGGTGTGGGACGTGGGCCCGCCCGAGGCGGTGGCGAAGCCCACCACGGCCGCCGGGTCGATGCCCGCGGTGTCGGACGGGGTGAGGTCGTCGGCCAGCAGCACCACCGGGTGGTCGGGCAGCCGGGGGGCGTCGTCGTCGCTCCCGGCCAGGTAGCGCAGCACCCGCTCCCCCACGTCGCCGAGGTCCGCGGCCCGGCCCGCCAGCACGGGGTCGTCCACCCGGCGCAGGTCGGCGGCCTGGGCCTCCACCACCTCGCGCCACGCCCAGCCCGCGGAGTGGCCGTTCCGGACGGTGTGCTCGGCCGCGCCGGTGAGGTCGGGGTCGTCGAGGAAGGCGGCGTGGGCCCTGAAGATGGCGGCCTCGGCCGGGCCGGAGCGGGCGGCCACCTCGTCGTGCAGGTCGGTCAGCTCGGCCCGGGCCGACGCCAGCGCGGTCCGCAGCCGGCGGAGCTCGGCCGCCGCGTCGTGGGCGGTGCGCTCCACCACCAGGCGGCGGCGCTTGAGGTGCCACAGCGGTCCGATGGCCAGGCCCGGCGAGGCGGCCACCCCCGGCACCGCGGCGGCGTCGCCGGTGGGGCGGAAGGCGGGCCCGGCGGGCGCCTTGCGGGCCGCCTGCTCCGGCCCGGGCGCCTCCTCCTCGCCCAGGCCTCCCTCGACCCCGGCGTGGAGGGCGGCGAGGGCCGCGTCCTGGTCGTCGCCCCGGGCCAGCAGCGTGATGCGGGCGCCCGACCCCGCCCCGATCGACAGCAGCGAGGCCAGGCTCTTGCCGTTCGCCACCCGGTCGCCGTGCTGGACCCGGATGTCGGCGGCGAACCCCGAGGCCAGCGCCACGAACTCGGTGGCGGGCCGGGCGTGGAGGCCGTGCGCCAGCGCCACCACCACCTCCGCCCGCGCGTAGCCCGCCAGGTCGGGCGCCACGGCCGTCGGCGCGGCGGCCGGGGCAGGGCCGGCCCCGGTCCCGTCCCCGGTCAGGCGGTTGACGATGACCTCGGGGTCGTCGGTGGTGGCCAGCTCGTCGATCAGCTTCTCGTCGCCCAGGACCCGGGTCAGGTTGGCGAGGATCTGGAGGTGCTCGTCGGAGGCGGCCGCGATGCCCACCACCAGCCGGACCTGCTCGCCCGGGTTCCACTCCACCCCGCCCGGCACCTGCACCACGCACAGGCCGGTGCTCTTGATCAGCTCACGATCCTTGAGCATCCCGTGGGGGATGGCGATGCCGTCGCCCAGGTAGGTGTTGGCCACCTTCTCCCGGGCCCACATCGACTCCCGGTAGGCCGGGTCGATGTGCCCCGCGCCCGCCAGCAGGTTGGCGGCTATGCCGATGGCCTCCGCCTTGGTGGCGGGCGAGGCCGCGAGCCGCACGGTCTGCGACGACAACGTGGTCATGTCGATCCCCCCGGGCGAGGCGGTGCCCGTTGGATACCCCCTCGGCGACCCCCTCTACAAGGGTGTGTCCAGATCGCGTTCACCGACAGGTCGGGCAGCGGCCCACCAGGTCGAGCCGATGGTGGTCGGCCGCGAACCCGTGATCGTTGGCGCGAGGTCTAGGCGTGCCGTCTAGGCGTGCTGGCGCTCGTACGGGTCCTCGACGTCGACGCCCAGGGTGACCAGGCGGCGGCCGGCCGGGTGCCGGAGGGCGACGCGGTGGCGGCCGTTGTCGTAGAGCGTGAGGTCCAGCAGGCCGACGACCTTGGCGCCCACCGGGGGCTGGAGGCGGTCGGGCAGGCTGGCCCAGGTGGCGGGGGCCCACACGTGGGCGATCCCGTCGCGCTCGTGGCGCAGGTACTGGTGGACATGGCCCGACACCACCACCACCGGCCCGCCCGCCATCACCGCGAGCAGCCACAGCAGGCGGCTTCGCGCCGGCTCGGGGACGTAGCGCTGGGGCAGGTCATGGGGGTCGGCGGGCGGGGGCACGACCGGCTTGTGGAGCACCACGGCCACCGGGCCCGCACCCCGGGCCAGCTCGCCCTCCAGCCAGTCCCACTGCTCGTGCTCGGCCGGCGTGCCCGAGCCCAGCACCATGGCGTTCAGCCCCAGCACCCGCCAGGCGCCCGCGCGCACGCTGAAGCGGTCGGGACCGAGCTCGGCCCGGAAGCGGGCCAGGGCCGCGGGGTCGCCGCCGTCCACGTCGTGGTTGCCGGGGACGGCCAGCCAGGGAGCCGGGAGCCGGTCGAGCGCCCGCCGGACCACGTGCAGCTCCTCTGGGGCGTGCGGGGCGTCGAGGGCCGCGTCGCCGGCGTGGACCACCAGGTAGGGCGGGTCGGCCGCCAGGTGCTCGACCACCGCGTCCCACTGCAACGAGGCCGCGGGGTTGCGCGCGGACAGATGGCTGTCAGAAACGACCGTCACCCGGATCCCCATGCGCCCCCCACACTGTCACAGGCCGGCGGCCTCGTCCGAGTCCGCGATCGGAGATTGTCCGATGATGTGGCGGGTGATGGTGGCGCCCGTCCCGCCCAGCCCGGAGACCGTGACCGCGTCGTAGGCCAGCAGCCGGTGGGTGTCGGGATCGAAGTACAGCACCGAGGCCGTGAGCGGGACCGGCTCGTCGCCCTGGAGCGCCCGCAGGCCGCCGCCGCCGGTCGATCCCTCGACCAGCAGCAGCGTCTCCTCCGGGGCCGCCTCGATGCTCTGGCCCCCGTCGCTCTGCGTGGTCGTAGTGCTGGTGGCGGCCTCGTCATCTGCCTCGCTCTCCTCGGGGGGGATCGGGTCGATGCGGTCCTGCCGGGCCCGGTGGGTGTGGCCCGCCAGCACCAGCGGCACCTCGCCGCCCAGCTCGGCGGCCATGCGCTCGTCGTGCACCATGGCCACGTCCACCGGCGGCGGCTCGTCGGCCCGCAGGCGGGCGGCCACGATGGGGGCGAAGGCCCGCGCCCGCTCCTGCTCGGATCCGCCCCCGACGGCCTGGCTCTTGTCCGGGGTGTAGCGGGGATCGCCGATGCCCCAGAACCGCAGGCCGGCCACCTCGGCCCCGTCGCCGTCGAGCACGATTGCATTGGGGATGTCCGCCACCGCGTGCTGGGTGCTGCGCGAGTCGTGGTTGCCCCGCACGAACACGTAGGGCACGTCCAGGGTGGCGATCTGGCCGATCAGCGCCGCCTCGGGGTCGGTGCCCCAGTCGGTGATGTCGCCGGTGTCGGCCACCGCGTCGACCGCGAACTGGTCCACCAGCAGGCGCATCAGGTCGAACGCCCCCGGGTTGAGGTGGATGTCGCTCACGTGCAGCACCCGGATGGTCCGGCCCGGCTCGAAGGTGGGCAACTGCGAGCCCGCGAGGTAGAGGGTGGCGACGTTGTCGACCAGGTCGCCGAGCTGGGCGCGGTACTGGCCGAAGCGGTCGAGGACCGCCTCGACGTCGCCCACCGCGGCCGGCGCCCGGGTGAGCAGGCCGCTGTAGCGGGGCTCGGACACCGCGTTGGCGTCGAAGGTGAGCGCGGCCCCTCCCCCCAGCGCTCCCACGACCAGCAGCGCCACGAGCGCCCCGGCCAGGCCACCGCGCCAGTTGGTGAGGGCCACCAGCCCCCCGATCACGCCGCCCACCAGCGCCACCAGCAGGCAGCGCAGCGCCAGACCCACCAGCGCCGAGCGCACCTCGTCGGTGGCCGCGTCGCCCAGCCGCTCGATGGCCCGGGGGTTGTCCGCGATGCGCTCGGCGTCCTGGACGCTGATCTCGTCGACCCGGGCCTCGAGCGTGAGCGGAGAATCGTGGGTGTCGAGGTCGATGGACCCGAGCGGCGCCAGCCGGACCACCGTGTGCCCCGACAGCGAGGGCCGCGCCGCGAACGTGGTCTCGAACGGCCCCACCTTGGCCGGGACATGGCCCACCAGCGCCAGCGCGATGGCGGTACCGGCCAGGGCGAACACCACCACCCGCACCCGCACCGCCCACGTGCTCCGCGAGGCGACCACCACCCGCCGCCCCGCCGCCGCCAGCCGTGGCCGCACCCGCGCCCAGCCCCCCGCCGACGACTCCTCGCCCGGCCCGTCGCCCGGCGGCGACCCTCGCCCAGTCCAGCCGGCGGCGGCTCGCCCTCGCCGGCCTCGAGCGGCGGCGTCCTCGCCCGGCCCGTCGCCCGGCGGCGACTCCTCGTCCCGCCCGTCGCCCGGCGGCGACGCCTCGCCCCGCCCGTCGGCGGGCGGCGGTGCGCCGTCCTCGGTGTCGGTGTCGTCGTCCGCCATGCGCGGGCGGCCTCAGCCCTTGCGGGCCCGCAGGCTGTACATGAGGGGCAGCGAGGGCATGCCTGGGGGCATGCGGTAGGTGTCGCGGCCCTCCTTCTCCAGGAACGGCCAGCGCTGGAACAGCGTGTAGTCGTGCTCGTGGAACAGCTCGATGGTGAGCCCGGCGTCGAGCACGGCGCTCAGCACCTCGCCCAGGCCGTGGTTCCACTCGTAGACCCGGGTGGCCTCGATGGTCACGTCCAGGTCGGCATAGGTGCCGGCCTCGTCGAACACCAGCGGGCCCTCGTGGAAGTACGGGTGCGTCACGGTCAGGTCGTCGTCCGAGAAGATGTTGTGCACCGGATGGAACTCGGCCAGATAGAGCATGCCGCCGGGGGCGGTGAGTGCGGCCATGACCCGGGCCCAACGCACCATGTCGGGCAGCCAGGTGAGCGCCCCGAAGCCGGTGTAGACCACGTCGAACGTGCGCCCCTCGACCGCCTCGACCGCGTCGTACACGTTGGCCGCGACGAAGCGGGCGTCCAGGCCGGCCCGCTCGGCCGCGCCGGTGGCCGCCTCCACCGCCGCGGGCGAGAGGTCGAGCCCCACCACCTCGGCCCCGCGCCGGGCCCACGACAGCGTGTCCAGGCCGAAGTGGCACATGGGATGGACCAGCGTCCGCCCGGCCACGTCCCCCACCTCCTCCACCTCGAACGGGCGCAGGGTCGTCGCCCCGGGATCGGACACGAAGGCGTCCAGCCCGTAGAACTCGCTGGCCGCGTGCACCGGGACCCGGGCGTCCCACCAGTCGCGGTTCGACGCGTACCAGTCCTCTTCGCTCATGCCACCAGAGTGGCACCGCCGCCGCCCGGGCGCGAACGAGCGGCGGACCCGTCCTCGTTGACGGTCCGCCGCTGGTTCGAGCTATGGCAACGTCAGGCGCTCTTCGTCGCGGGCTTGTCCGTGGAGTTGGTCGCGGGCGTCTTGGCCACCCGCTCGGGCTCCACCGTGTCGGCCACGGTCGCGCTGGTCCGGTTGGTCACGTCCTTGACGCGGTGCTCGACCGCATCGCTGACCCGCTGCACGCGGGGGTCTTCCCGCACGCGGGACACCAACTGGTCGAGTTGTGCCTTGCGCTGCTCGTTCGACTGGCTGGCGAACCAATATCCCGCCGCCAGCCCTACTGCCAGTCCGGTCTTGAACTTCATGGGTGACGAGTACCCACAGCGTTCGAGCCTCATGCCTGGTACACAATTCTCCCATGACGACCGGTCCGCCGGCCGGGCCCCCCGAGGCCGTGCTCGACCACGTCAGCGACGGGGCGGACATCATCGTGCCGCTGGCCAACGGCGAGCCCGTCACGGTGATCGACACCCTGGAGGCCGAGGCGAGGCGCTTCCGGGGCGTGCGCATCCACCAGATGCACGCCCTGTACGACCGTCCCTACCTGCACGGCGACCGGCGAGAGCACCTGCTGCACGTGTCCTACTTCCTCTCGCACGTGACCCGGCCCGCGTTCCACGAGGGTGGCTGCGAGCTGGTGCCCAACAACTTCTCCGAGGTGCCCCGGCTGCTGCGGGAGACCACCAAGTGCTCGCTGGTGGCCGCGGCCGCCGCCCCACCGGACCGGCACGGCTACTTCTCGCTCGGCACCAACTGCGACTACGCCGCGCCGTTCATCGGGCGGGTGCCGTTCTTCCTCGAGGTCAACGAGCGGATGCCCCGCACCTTCGGCCGCAACCAGGTCCACGTCAGCCAGGTGGCGGGCTGGACCGTGGTCGACCGCCCGCTGGTCGAGGCCAAGCCCGCGGTCCCGGGCGAGGTCGAGCGCGCCATCGCCGCCCACGTCGCCGAGCGGGTGCCCGACGGCGCCACCATCCAGGCCGGCATCGGCGCCATCCCCAACGCCCTGCTCGAGCGGCTCCAGGACCACCGCGAGCTGGGCATCCACACCGAGCTGCTGTCCGACGGCCTGATCGAGCTGGTCGAGCTGGGCGTGGTCACCGGCACCCGCAAGCGGCTGCGCACCGGCAAGATCGTGGGCACGTTCGCGATCGGCACCGACACCCTCTACGCCTTCCTGGACCAGAACCCGGCCATCGAGATGCTGCCGGTCGACTACGTCAACGACCCCCGGGTCATCGCCCAGGAGGAGACGTTCATCTCGATCAACGCCACCACCGAGGTCGACCTGGTGGGCCAGTGCGCGTCGGAGACGGTGGCCGGCCGCTACTGGTCCTCCAGCGGGGGCCAGGCCGACTTCGCCCGGGGCGCCATGTTCTCGCCCCACGGCCGGGGGTTCGTGGTGCTGCCCTCGACCGCGGCACACGGCACCTTGTCCCGCATCCGCTCCGTGCTCACGCCCGGCTCCATGGTGACCACCATCAAGAACACGGTCGACATGGTGGTCACCGAGTACGGCGTGGCCGAGATGCGGGGCCGGTCCATCTCGCAGCGGGCCCGGGCGCTCATCGCCATCGCCCACCCCCGCTTCCGGGACGAGCTGGAGGCCGAAGCCCGCGCCATCGGCTACCTGTAGCCGTCGTGGCCCACCGGCATGACGTCGACCCGGCCGATCGCGGCCGAGCGCTGGACCAGCGTGCGCTCCACGTCCACCACCAGGGCCTCCACCTCGCGGCCGCTGAGGCCGTCCTCGACGTCGACCCGGGCCACCACCCACACCTCGTCCGGCGCCGTGAAGGTGACCGTGACGTCGCGGACCTCGGTGATGCCCGGGCAGGCCTCGATGTAGCCGGCGATGCGGCGGCGCGACTCGGGGGAGACCCGCTCGCCCGCCAGGAACTCACGGTTGTCCGACGTCAGGTAGCCGGCCACCGCCGCCAGCAGCACGCCGATGACGATGGAGGCCAGCGCGTCGGGCACGACCGACCCGGTGACGTGGTGCAGGGCGATGCCCGCCGCCGCCACCAGGGTGCCGGCCAGCGCGGCCGCGTCGACCAGCACCGCCCGCAGCCGCGGGTCCCCGGGCCTGGTCGAGCGCGCGCTGCGGGCCAGCGCGACCGCTTCCACCACGGCCGCGGAGCCGAGGACCACGTAGGCGAAGGCGAACGACGACACCGGAGTGGGGTTGAGCAGCTCGTGGACGCCCTGCCAGATCGGCCAGCGCCCCGCCCACCGCGCACAGGCCGATGGCCCCGAACAGGGCCCAGAACCAGGCCTGGCGGCCGCGCCGGGAGCAGGCGGCGCCGGTCAGCACGTCGCTGCCGGTCCCCGCCACGGACTGGACCGTCGCCGCGAACAGGGCCGACGAGCCGGTCACCGCCGCGGCCACCAGCTTGGCGCCGGTCACGCCGACGTCCCCGGCCAGCTCGGCCACACTTGCGTGGGCCCTCCCCTCGCTCACACCCCCGTATCTAGCGCACGGCGCTGTACCATGTCCCGTAATGGCCTCCCGCCCCGGTGCCGCCACGAGGATCCGAGCCACGGGCTTCACGCCTGCGTCCGACGGCGAGCCGGTCGACGACGGCCTGGCCCTCGACGACGACCTGTGGCGCCGCTACCGCCAGTCCCGGGTGTGGGTGACGGCCCGCAACCGCAAGCGCTCCACCTACGTGACCCGCGACGAGCACCCCACGGGCGCCGCGGTCATGCGCTTCTAGCCCGGCTCACCGCTGCCCCTCGGCCAGGCCCGTCGCCCGCTCGCCCCGCAGCGTGGTGCGCTGCACCCAGGAGAAGCCGCCGGTGGCGGTGACGGTGGCGATCTCGACCGGCCCGCCCACGCCCGGCCACGAGAACTCGGGGGTGGTGGCCACCGGGCCCAGCGTGAGGCGCTGGACGTCGATGGTGGTGTGGATGCACAGCACCGCGAAGTCGATGCCGTCCTGGAGGTTCATCGAGTCGAACGGGATGCGGTAGCCGCAGGCGTCGAGCAGCGGGGTCAGCTTGTACAGCTCCGCGCTGAGCTGGTGGGCGTCGGCCAGCCGCTCCAGCAGCTCGAGGTCGGACCCCCGGATCAGCCGGGTGACCACGTCGGACTGGCCGCGCCAGGCCGCGCCCCCGCCGTCCGCCGTGGTGGCGATGGGCTCGATGATGCGGTCGGGCAGGATCACCTCCCACGCCTCGCCGACGCCCGCGGCGTCGTACCCGCCGACCAGGAAGCCGAGGGCCGCCACCGGGGGCGGGGAGTCGTCGTCGGGGTCGTCGGCCGCCTGGGCGTCGTAGCGGTCGCCGAAGAAGGCGGCCAGCTTCTCGGCCACCGGGCCGGGATGGTTGCAGTTGCCCGCCTCGACCACCGCGAACTCGGCCATGTGGCTGGCGATGCTGCGCATGCCCACGAACGCGTCGCCGTAGGTGGCGACCGCCACCCGGCCCGACTCGAACACCTTGTGGGTGAAGTCGCTGCCCACCCGCAGCATGCGGTGGTTGGCGAGGGTCGTGCGGCTGTCCGCCGCCACGACCACGCCGTCCTGGCACACCACGGTCACCGCCAGAGTCACCCGAGGATCGTACCGACCCCCTGTGACGCTCTGGACCGCACCGGACCGCCCCCGGGGGTGTGCGAGGCAATAGGGGTCGAAGGGCGGGGGACGAGGCAATGGGGGTCGGCCCCCGACCGCTATTGCCTCGTGCCGCTCACGGCGGCCTCCATTGCCTCGGGGACGCTGGTCAGCCCGCGTAGCCGGGGTTGGCCACGGCCAGCTTGTCCGCCACGGTGGCCCGCACGGCCGCCGCCACCTCGTCCCAGCGGTCGTCGAGCGCGCCCGAGCGGATGGCTGCGGCGAGGGTGGCGTCGTCGGGGAACCCCAGCGCCGCCAGCCGGGCCTCGTGCGCCCGGGCGGGGCCGTCGCCCGCCTCCAGCTCCCGCTGGACGATGGCCAGCACCCGGCCCGCCACCCGGGCGTGGAAGCGCACCCGGCCCTCGGTGGCCGCCATCACGTCGCCCTCCAGGAACTCGCGCACGGCCTCCACCAGCTGCGCGGCGGTGGGGGCGTCGTGGGGCGCGGTCACGGCAGCAGCTCCAGCAGGTCGCTCTCCACCTCGCACACCCGCCGGCCGATGGCGGCCAGCTCCACCGAGCGGATCGTCCCCGACAGGTGGGTGGCGGCCTGCAGTGCGCAGATGATCCCCCACTTGAGCGTGCCGAGCACCTCCCACCAGTCCAGGGCGTCCCGGTCGATCCGGGTGCCGGACTCGGCCTCGTACGCCGCCACCAGGTCGTCCACCGTGCCGAACCCGCCCACCCGGGGCTCGGCGCCGAAGCGCCAGGCCCGCACGCACAGCCAGCCCAGGTCCTCCAGCGGGTCGCCGAGGTGGACCAGCTCCCAGTCGAGCACGGCCCGCAGGCCGTCGGGGCCCACGATCAGGTTGCCGAGCCGGAAGTCGCCGTGGACCAGCCGCGTGGGCTCCGGCTCCGGGCGGTGCCGCTCGAGCCAGCGGAAGCCGAGCTCGAAGGCCGGATGGGGCTCGCCGACGCCGTCCAGCGTGGCCCGGATCTGGGCCACCTGGTCGGCCGGGTCGCCGGGTCGCCCCGGGGACGGTGCCGGAGGGATCCGGTGGATGCGGGCCAGGGCCTCGCCGCACTGGCCGGCCAGCAGGGGCAGGGCGCCCGCGTAGGGCTCGTCCCGCAGGATCTTGCGGGCGATGGTCTCCCCGTCCACGTGGGTGACCACCATCCACGGCCGCCCCAGCGGGCCGCCGTCGCCCCCGGGGCCGTCCGGCCACCACCTCGGGCACGGGGACCCGCTCGGTCCGGGCGGCCCGCAGCACCGCCACCTCGACCGCCATGCCGGTCCCCCGCGCCCCCGGGCGCTGCCGCTGGAGGATCAGCGGCCGCTCGCCGGCGACGAACGACCACGTCTCCCGGGATGCACCACCCGACAGGCGGCGCAGGCCGGAGACCGGGCCCTCCCCGAGCTCGGCCTCCAGGGCGGCGGCCAGCCCGGCGTCGGCGTCCGTCACTCGATCGGCACCAGCGGGAGGCCGTCCTCGTCGAGCTGGTGGAGGTACTCGCTGATGCCGTAGCCGGTGCGGCCCTCGTAGGTCCAGCGCGCCAGGCCCTCGTTGACCACCGTGTAGCGCTCGCCGGTCTTGCGGGGCACCCCGTAGACCCGCAGGATGTCGCCCCGCAGCTCGTGGGTGCGCCCAGCCTTGTCGGTGGCCGTCACGTGGCTGACCTGGTGGGTGACGCCGTCGCCGGCCAGCTCGGTGCTGACCGCCCAGTCGGCGATCGAGGTGGCCCCGCCGTCGCGCCACACCCAGCCGCGGTGCAGGTCCCCGGCCGGGGTGCCGATGCGGATGCCGCCGAAGTGGGTGTCGTCGTCGATGTTGATGGAGAACCAGCGCCACATCTGCGGGCCACCCCAGCGGCGCGGCCCCCACGACTTGTCGCGGTTGCCCCGGGCCACGGCCGGGTCGAACACCCAGGTCGAGTCGTCGATGCTCACGGTGCCCGCCCAGCGGCCGGCCTGCTCCAGGTGGCCCTTGCCCACGGTGGCGGCGGTGGCGGCCGATTCGTCGCCGCTGCGGTCGGTGCGGCCGATCCCGTCGGTGCCGATGGGCGGGGTCAGCGCCTCGAACGTGAGGTCCATGCGCAGGCGGGCGGGCCGGCCCCGCTCCCGCACGGAAGCGCCGACACCCCGGACATCGGCCTCGGCGTCGGCGGTGAGCCGCCACGTCTGCATCGGCTCGACCCGCTCGTAGGTGACCCCGCCGACGTCGAGGTCGTCGTCGGTCATGACCCGCTGCTCGCGCACCCCGTGCACGTTGGCGATGCGGTCGCCCGGCAGCCACACCGACAGCCCGACGTCGATGGTGCCCTCGTTGGGACGCACGCCGATGCGGGTGAACAGGCCGACGTCGGCGTCGGGGTCGTACCCGTTGAAGTAGTACGACTCGCTCCAGGCCGAGTCCCCCTCGACGGGGTGGGCGTAGTCATGGCTGGCGTCGAGCACCGGCATGACGTGTTTCTATTCCATCGGGCGACCCGATGCTCAGGCACCCACCAGATCGCGCAGCAGGGCGCGGGTGCGCTGGCGGGACCCGCGCCGGTCGTCGCCCACCGGGAACGGCGCGGCCCACAGGTCGGTGGCGCCCGCGGCCGCCAGGTCCTCGATGGCGGCGGCCACCGCGGCCTCGGGCCCGACGATGGCGGCGTCGGCCGGGGAGGACAGGCCGCCCGGCGGCCAGGACCCGCTGGTAGTTGGGCAGCGTGCCGTAGAGGGCGAACTGACGGGCCGCGGCCTCACGGCCGGCGTCGACGTCGTCGGTGACCGCCACCGGCAGCCCCACGACGATGCGGGGATCGGGCCGGCCGCCGGCCGCCGCCGCCTCCCGCAGGGTGGGGGCGATCAGGGTCTCCACCGCCTGGCGGTTGGCCATCCAGGTGATGGTGCCGTCGGCGAGCTCGCCCGCGGCGCCCAGCGACCTGGGCGCCGAGCGCGGCGACCAGGACCGGCACCGGCGCCTCCAGCTGCGATGCCCAGCTCGGCGGCGGCCCGGTACTCCTCCCCCTCGTGCCGCACCGGCCCTCGCCGCAGCAGGGCGCCCAGCACGGCCAGGTACTCGCGCAGGTGGCGGGCGTTGCTGTCGTAGGACAGCCCGTAGCCCTGCTCGATCACGGGGCGGTGGGACACGCCGACGCCGAGCGTGAACCGCCCGCCGCCGATGACGTGGGCCACGGTGGCGGCCTGCTGGGCCATGAGGACCGGGTGGCGGGGATAGGTCTGCACCACCGCCGTGCCCAGCTCGATGCGGGACGTGCCCCGGCCCACCAGCGGCAGCAGGACCAGCACGTCCATGCCCCGGCCGCCGCCCCCGTACCAGAGGCTGTCGAAGCCCTCTTCCTCGGCCTCGACGGCCTGGTCGATGACCCGGTCGGGGGTGGCCCCGCCGCCGGTGATCCCGATGCGTAGCGTCACGGCCGGACAAGCTACCGGGGCCGGCGCCCTAGGTTCGGGGGATGGCCGATCTCGTCGCCGAGTGCCCTGCTGGCGCTGGCCTCCGGCCACCCCACCGACGCCGCCGCGCTCGCCCGGGCGTCGGGCACGGCCCTGGGCCGCCTGCTGGCGGACCACCTGGCCGCGGGCACCGCCACCGGGGTGTACGAGGAGCCGCGGGCGTTCGAGTCCTTCATCTCGGGGGGCGGCAACGTGCGCCTGTACGCCGCCACCATCGACGCCCTGCGCTCGCTCCACGCCCGGGAGCGCCCCCGGTCCCTGGCCGACATCGGCTGCGGCGACGGCCGCGTCACCGCCGCGGTGATCCCCGACGGCTGCGGCCGCGTCGATCTGGTCGAGCCGTCGGCCGCCCTGCTGGCCGCGGCGCAGGCCCGCCTCGCGGACCGGGACATCGAGGTGGTCGCCCACGGCACCACGCTGGCGGGCTACGTGGCCGCCGCCCCACCGCCGGTCGACGCCGCCCAGGCCACCTACGCGCTGCACACGGTCGAGCCCGCCGCCCGCCCCGCCCTGCTGGCCGCGCTGGCCGAGCGGGCGGGCGTCCTGGCGGTGGCCGAGTTCGACGTCCCCGCCTTCGCCGACCGCAGCCCCGAGCACGCGGCCTACGCCGCCGAGCGCTACCCGCGGGGCCTGGCCGAGTACCCCGAGGCCGGCGAGGTCGGCCCGGGCTTCCTGGTCCCGGTGCTGGCCGCCCAGTTCGACCCGGCCCGGCCCCGGCTCACCTGGGAGCAGCCGGTCGCCGCCTGGGTCGCCGAGCTGGAGGCGTCGGGCTATGAGGTCGACCGGGTGGTCGCCCTGCACGACTACTGGTGGGCGCCCGCCCGCCTGATCGTGGCCCGTTCCTCGACGTGACTGGTCCTGACGCTGCGATGCGAAGCTGGCCCCATGCTGATCCCCGGCGACGACGCCCGGGTCACCGCGGCCGAGGCGGCCATCCAGGCCGGTGATCTGGCAGACCCTGACCCGGCTGCTGGCCGAGCACCCGGAGCTGGCGACGGCGACCCTCGCGGCGGCCGACCCCGGCTGCGACGACACCCGCACGCTGCTGCACGCCGTCGCCGACTGGCCCGGCCACTTCCCCCACGGCCCCGCCTCGGTGGCGGCCCTGGTGGCCGCGGGCGCCGACGTCGACGCCCACGCGCGGACCGGTCACCACCGGGAGACGCCGCTGCACTGGGCGGCCAGCAGCGACGACGTGGCCGTCCTCGACGCCCTGCTCGACGCGGGCGCCGACATCGAGGCGGACGGCGCCGTGATCGCGGGCGGCACCGCCATGGCCGACGCCACCGCCTTCGCCCAGTGGGACGCGGCCCGCCGCCTGCTGGAGCGGGGCGCCCGCACCACGCTGTGGGAGGCGGCGGCCCTGGGCCTGGACGACCGGGTCGAGGCCCACCTCGCCGCCGAGCCACGCCCGTCGCCCCAGGACGTGACCGGCGCGTTCTGGGCGGCCTGTCACGGCGGCCGGCGCCGCACCGCCGAGCTGCTGCTGGCACAGGGCGCCGACCCTGCGTGGGTGGGCTGGGACGACCTCGACGCCGCGGGCGCCGCCCGCCGCAACGGCTTCAGCGCCCTCGCCGCCTGGGCCGAGTCACTCGGGCGGGCGGGCTGACGCCTGCCGCATTCGGCCCGCGCCGCCCGGCGCCGGTCGACGCCCTCGCGGACCTGGCGGTACGTCCTGGGGCCCAGCGCCAACAGCACCGCGGTCACGATGGCGCCGATGATGCCGGCCACGATCGGGTCGTGCAGGAAGTCGTTGACGCCGTCCCCGAACCGGGCCCAGGCCGATCGGGAGACGGTGTCCACATCGATGATCGCCTCGTGCAGCTTGGTGGGGCCGTCGACGTCCCGTCCCGCCTCGAAGATCGTCGCGGTCAGGCTCAGCGACAGCTCCAGGTCGTCGCCGTCATGCCGGGGCCGGACGTCCCAGATCCACACGAGCGTGCGCGTGCCGACGAAGGACTGCTTGGCGCTCGACCGCTCGGTGATGTCGAAGTCGGGGCCCGTGAGCCCGGCCCGGATGGTGCAGCGGACGCCGTCGATGGTCACCACCGTCGTGCTGGCCTCGAACGTGACCTCCGACGGCACCTCGTCCAGCGACACGGCGGCGGTCACCTCGTACTTGCGCCCGACCACCATGGTCCGCTCGGGCTCGTAGGCGAGGTGGGCGTCCGCGTCCTGGCCTGCGCCTCGCACTCCTCGATGTTCTGGGGCACGGGCCCATGACCTCGGTCGTGCCCGTGGTGGGCACGTCCGACTCGGTGGTGGTGGTCTCGGGCGGCTCCTCGCTCGTGGGCACCACGGTGCTGCTGGTCACGACGGTCTCGGTGGTGCTCGACCCCTCGAGGTGGAACTCGCGGTGACCGCCGCCGTCGTCCGGATCGCTGCACGAGCCCTCGACCACGTACTCCCGACCGGGGCCAACGAGAGGAGGACGGCCGCCACGCCCACCACGCGCACGTCCACGGACACCACGCTAAGTCACTGAGCCCCCACAATCCACGTTGTTCGGACACATGACGTCCGGGCTCAGCGCTCGACGACGTAGAGCGTGTTGCCGTCGGGGTCGCGGAAGCTGAACATCGGCGGGACGCCCTCCCAGTTCATGACCTCCGCGTCGACGTCGACGCCCCGCGCCTTGAGGTCGGCGTGGTCGGCGGCCGCGTCGCTCGACGCCAGCCGGATGGCGGTGTCGACCCCGGCCTTGCCGTCCGGCGGCAACGGCATCAGTGCGATGGTGGTGTCCGCCCCGGGCGGGGCCACTTCGGCCCAGCGCATGCCCGGGCCGAACTCCCCGTCGATGCGCACCTCGCAGCCGAGCTTGTCGACGTAGAACGCCAGCGACCGGTCGTGGTCCGTCACCGGTACGCCCACCGTGCCCACGTGCGTGATCTTGGCCATCTCTCACCCTCCAGTGTCGTTCGGGATGCCCCTAAGGACGCCCGGGCCCGCCCGAAGTCATCGGCCGGCCCGGCCGGCGAGGCAGTCGAGCCCGGTGAGGAAGGTCTCCAGCCCGAAGACGAACACGCCGTCGCTGTCGGCGTCGCCCACCTCGGTCCAATTGGCCTCGAGCGTCGGGGCCGCGTCCGGGGCCGGGCCTCCGGGCTCGGGGTTGCCCCGCGCGGACTGGAAGAACACGCTGCCGAGCACGTAGTCGATCAGGGCCAGGTAGGCGGGGATGGCGAGGTCGGCCGGATAGCCGTGCTCGAGCAGGTTGGCCAGCCCGGCGTCGGCGCAGCGCACCGCGTTGGGCCCCATGAGCGGCGCGGCCCGCAGCGCGGCCACGACGTTGGGGTGGGCCAGCAGCACCCGGCGCAGCTCGCGGGACAGGAGCACCGCCTTGGTGCGCCCGTCGAGCGCCGGGTCGGGCAGCCCGATCTCGCCCAGCACCTGGTCGACCAGCAGGACCAGCAGCTCGTCCCGGCTGGCGACATGGCGGTACAGCGTGGCGCTGCTGGTGTCGAACCGTGCGGCCAGCGCCCGGACCGTCAGCGCATCGAGCCCCTCGCCGTCCACGAGGGCCAGCGCTTCGTCCACGATGCGCTCGATCGTCAAGCCGTCCACGCGCGGCCGGCGCCTCTCCAAGCGCTCGGCGTGGGCCGCCCACCACTGCGATGTGCCGGGCGGCCCGCTCTCCGTCGTCCCGACCATCGACCGGATCCTACGATCGCGTGTCAATCCCCAGGGGGATGGCGCGTGCACTCTTCGTCAGGAGGCAGGCTGGCGGTGTGGATGCGGTCCTCGTCGTCGCGCTCGTCGCCGGGGTCGGGCTCGTGCTGCCGGCCTGCCTGGGTGGGCGGTGGCGGGCGTGGGCGGTCGTCGCCGCGTCGTGGCGGTGTCGTGCCTGCTGGCCCGGGGATCGGTGCCGGCCGTGGTGACGGCGCTGGCGTGGCCGGCGTTCGGGTTGGTGGTGGCGGGCGCGGTCGCTGGCGGCCACCGGGCCCTCGCCGCCCTGGCGCTGGGGGGTGGCCGGCGGCATCGGGATGCTGGCGTGCGCCTACTCGCTGGTGGCGGCCGCCTGGTTCGTCCTGTCGCGGGCCGGCGCGACACCGCTGGGCATCCGAGAGCCCATCGTGGCGCTCACCGCCGTCCACTTCACCTACGCCGGGGTGGGGGCGCTCACGCTGGCGGGGACGGCGCTGGCACGGGCCACGACCGATCGCCACCCGGCGGCTGGGGGCGGCGGCGGTGCTCCTGACCGCGGGCGGGCCGCCCGTGGTGGCCGCCGGCTTCGTCACCGGCCTGGCCGCCGCCCAGGTGGGGGGCGCGCGTGCTGGTGACGGCCGGGGTGTGCTCGACTGCCGCCGCGCAGCTCCACCGGGCGGCCCGCCGGCCGCATGACCGGGTCGCCGTCCTGCTGGTGGTCTCGGGCCTGGCGCCCTGGGTCCCGATGGTGCTGGCGGTGGCGTGGGCGGCGGCCCAGTACCGGGCCGGGCCGGCCCTCTCGATCCCGGCGATGATCCGCGTGCACGGCACGCTCAACGCAGCTGGGGTTCGTGGGGGCCGGCCTGGTGGCCCGGGCCGCCGAGGGACCTCAGGCCGGTGCGGTCGACGGCTCGACGGCCGGGCGACGGGCCCGGTCGAAGCCGGTGGCCAGGCGGGCCAGCGCCAGCGCGCCCACCAGCAGGCCGAAGTCGCGCAGGGCGACGTCGTAGTACTCGCCCAGGATGAGCAGGTTCACGATGATGCCGGCCAGCCAGGCGGCCACCAGGTAGCCGCCGAAGCGCGGCTTCAGGGCGACGACGAGGCCGGCGACGATCTCGATGACACCGACCACGAGCATGGCCTCGTGGGCGGTGCCGGGGATGATGTCGTTGATCTCGGGCGCGAGGTAGCACGCGCCAGTCGGTGAGCACGTCGAAGAACTTGTCCAGGCCGAACAGGATCGGTGCCAGCGTGAACCCGACGCGCAGCAGGGCGTAGCCCTGGTAGATGGGATCGGCGAGGCGGCTGCCGGCTGCGGCGGGGGCCTCGACGGGATGGCGGACATGGGTCGTGGCCATCACGGCTCCTTTCTAAAGAGGATAATTATTGAATTTAGAGAGGCCATCCGTGTTGCGTCAAGGTTGATGTGTTTTAGAATTCTCCCGGTGGACACGACCCATGACCTCGACCGGCGCATCGCGGGCATCGCCGCCCTGGACCAGCCGCTGCGGCGCGAGCTGTACCGGCTGCTGTCCGCGGCCGACGGTTGGACCACCCGGGACGAGGCCGCCGCCGCGCTGGGCGTGCCCCGCTCGGTGGCGGCGTTCCACCTCGACAAGCTGGCCGAGGCCGGCGTGGTCGAGGTCGGCTTCGCCCGCACCAGCGGACGGCAGGGCCCGGGCGCCGGCCGCCCCTCCAAGCTCTACCGGCCCGCCCAGGGCGAGGTGGCCGCCTCGGTCCCCGACCGCCACTACGACCTCGCCGGCGCGCTGCTGGCCACCGCCATCGTCGAGTCCACCCGCACGGGCACGCCCGTGGAGCACTGCCTGCGGGCCGCGGCCCAGGCCGCCGGCCGCACGATCGGGGCCGAGGCGCAGGCCGCGGTCGGACGCCGTCCCGCCCGACGAGGAGCCCCGCGCCGCGGTGGTCGACGTCCTCGCCCGGCACGGCTACGAGCCCGAGGACGGCGACGGGGGCGAGATCGCCCTGGCCAACTGCCCGTTCCACCGCCTGGCCGAGCAGCACCGGGCCCTGGTCTGCGGGATGAACCTCGACTTCCTCGGCGGCCTGCTGGAGGGCATGGGCCCCGACGAGAGCCTGGCCGCCCGCCTCGACCCGGCGCCCGGCTACTGCTGTGTGCGCATCTCCGCGCCGGGCTGACAAGATTTCTCCGCCCCGGCTGTCGAAACCGACGACCTTGGTGCGTCCTGGAGGGTGACTGCCGCAACCGGCGGCCACCATCACGACCAAGGAGACTGAGATGCCCGAGTACGTGCTGCTCATGTACCAGCCCACCGACGGCGGCCCCCGCAAGGCGGACGGCTCGGTGATCACCGACCCGGAGGACTTCAAGGCCGAGCACGAGCGCTGGATGCGCTACGAGCAGGACCTGCAGCGACGCGGGCCTGTACGTGGCCAACCGCGGCCTGGCGGGTGCCGAGACCGCCACCACCGTGCGGGTCCGCGACGCCGAGACCCAGATCACCGACGGGCCGTTCGCCGAGACGAAGGAGCTGCTGGCCGGCTACTTCCTCATCGACGCCCCCGACCTCGACACCGCCCTCGAGTACGCGGCCAAGGTGCCGAGCGCCTCGTACGGATCGGTCGAGGTGCGCCCGGTCTGGGGATGACCGCCATGCCCGGCCGGGAGGATCCGGCCGCCGCGGTCGAGCGCGCCTTCCGCGAGGAGCGTGCCCGGGTGCTGGCCACGCTGATCCGCCAGGTCGGGGACTTCCAGCTCGCCGAGGACGCGGTCCAGGACGCGTTCGCGGCGGCCGTCGCCACCTGGCCCCGCGACGGGGTCCCCGACGAGCCCCGGGCCTGGATCACCGTCACCGCCCGCCGGCGGGCGATCGACCGGCTGCGCCGGGCGCGTGCGACCGCGGATCGCACCACCCGGCTGGCCGAGCTGGCCCGCCTCGACGCCCAGGAGCACCGGCCCGATGCCGACGACGGCTCGGTGACCGACGACCGGCTGCGCCTGATCTTCACCTGCTGCCACCCCGCCCTGGCCATGCCGGCCCGGGTGGCGCTCACGCTGCGGACGCTGGGCGGGCTGACCACCGGGGAGATCGCCCGGGCCTTCCTGGTGAGCGAGACCACCATGGCGCAGCGCCTGGTCCGGGCCAAGCGCAAGATCGCCGAGGCCCACATCCCCTACCGGGTGCCGCCCGACGACGCCCTGGCCGACCGGCTCGACGGCGTGCTCGCCGTCGTCTACCTCGTCTTCAACGAGGGCTACGGCGCCACCCAGGGCGACCGGCTGGTGCGGGGCGAGCTGTGCAGCGAGGCCATCCGGCTGGGCCGCCTGCTGTCCGACCTCATGGGCGACCGGCCCGAGGCCCTCGGGCTGCTGGCGCTGATGTTGCTGCACGACTCCCGCCGGGGCGCCCGGGTGGACGAGCACGGCGGCTTCGTCCCCCTCGACCGCCAGGACCGCTCCCGCTGGGACCAGGGCCGGGTGCGCGAGGGCCTGCGCACGCTGGACCGGGCGCTGGAGCAGCGCCGCCCGGGCCCCTACCAGCTCCAGGCGGCCATCGCCGCCCTGCACGCCCAGGCCCCGGGCTGGGAGCAGACCGACTGGGCCCGGATCGCCCAGTTCTACGAGGCGCTCGGCCGCGTCGCCCCCTCGCCGGTGGTCGAGGTCAACCGCGCCGTGGCCGTCGGCTACGCCCAGGGCCCGGCCGCGGGCCTCGACCTGCTGGAACCGCTGGTCCGGGCGGACACGCTCGCCGAGTACCAACCGCTCCACGCCGCCCACGCCGAGCTGCTCCGCCGGGCCGGCGACCGCGCCGGCGCGGCCGACGCCTACCGTCGCGGCATCGAGCTGTCCACCAACGACGTCGAGCGGGCCGAGCTCGAACGGAGGCTGGCGACACTGTGACCGACACCCGACCCCCGGCCCGCAGCCTGGCCCAGCGGTTGGACGACACCCGCCGGCGCCTCGACTCCGACGTCGACGCCTGGGTGGCCACCGCCGCGGGAGACACCCCGTACCTGGCCCCGCTGTCGTTCCTGTGGGACGGCGAGACGTTCCTGGTCGCCACCCCGGAGGCGGGCCGCACCGGCCGCAACCTGGCGGCCACCGGCCGTGTGCGCCTCGGCATCGGCCTCGTCCGCGACGTCGTGCTGGTCGAGGGCACGGTCGAGGCTCTGGCGCCCGGAGGACATCCCGGGCGACGTGGGCGACCGCTTCGCGGCCAAGACCGGCTTCGACCCCCGCGCCGAGGCCACCCGCTTCCGCTACTTCCGGATCCGCCCCCGCCGCATCCAGGCCTGGCGCGAGGCCAACGAGCTCGCCGGCCGCGACCTCATGCTCGACGGCGCCTGGCTCGCCCCCGACTGAGGCTCACTCCAGGTCGGCGCCGCACATTCGTGCCGGGCCGCGCTCATGGCGGAGAATGGTGCCGGTGCGACGCACGTATCTGCTGGCGCTGGCCGGCTTGCTGCTCGTGTCCACGCTGGCCGTGCTGGTGGCGCAAGGGGCCGATCCCGCCGAGGTGGGTGAGCCGGTCGACGTGGACGACCTGCCCGTCCTGTCCGAGGACGTCCCCGGGCCGGACCAGGCCGACGGGTGGATCGGCAGCGAGCCGCTGACCGGCGAGTCGCTGGCCGGTTCGGTGGTGGTCTACGACTTCTGGACCTATTCGTGCGTCAACTGCGTCCGCACGCTGCCCCACCTGGCCGCCTGGTACGACCGCTACCAGGCCGACGGGCTCGTGATCGTGGGCGTGCACAGCCCCGAGTTCGAGTTCGAGAAGGACCGGGACAACGTCGAGCGGGCCGTGGGCGACCTGGGCGTGGACTGGCCGGTGGCGCTCGACCCCGAACATGGGGTGTGGAACGCCTTCGGGAACCGCTACTGGCCCGCCAAGTACGTGGTCGACCGCGACGGCAAGCTCCGCTACGTGCACTACGGCGAGGGCGCCTACGAGGAGACCGAGGACGTGCTGCGCAAGCTGCTCGGCGTCGCTCCCGACTCGCCCCGGGCCGACGACGAGAACGAGCCCGACGTCCCCGACCTGGGCCAGCTCACCCCCGAGCTGTACGTGGGCGGCGCGCGCGGCACCACCGCCTCGCCCCAGGGCCTGTCCGACCCCGACGGCGACGGCATCCCCGGGGGCGACGCCACCTTCACGCTGCCCGACGCCGTGCCGGCCGACACCTTCGCCCTCGACGGGGCGTGGTCGATCGGCACCGAGTCGGCCACCGCCCTGGAGCCGGGCGCGGCCATCGTCCTGCGCTACCGGGGGCAGGAGGTGAACCTGGTGCTGGCCGCGGGCGGCACCGCGCCCACGTCGGTGACCGTGAGCGTCGACGGCGGCGAGCCCCGCACGGTGGCGGTGGACGAGCCCGACCTGGTCAACCTGCTGCGCGACGGTCCCGACGGCGACCACACGATGCGCATCGAGGCGGGCAGCGCCGGCCTCAGCGCCTACGCCTTCACGTTCGGATGACCGCCTTGGGCATGGCCGGCGGGCTCGCGATGGTCACCGTGACCGACACCATCGCCCTGTTCGGCGCGGGCATCGCCTCGTTCCTGGCGCCGTGCGTCATCCCGCTGGTGCCGGCCTACCTGGGCATGATCACCGGCGAGGCGGCGGACGGGCGCGACCCGGGGCACGCGGTCAGGGCCACGCTGCTGTTCGTGGCCGGCTTCGCCACCGTGTTCGCCGCCCTCGGCGTCGCCGCGGCCCTGGTGGGGTCGTCGCTGTCGTCGGTCCAGATCTGGTTGGAGCGGGTGGGCGGCGTGCTCATCGTGCTGTTCGGCCTCGCCCTGCTGGGCGTCCTGCGGGGGCCCTTCGCCCGGGAGCGGCGCCTCATCACCGAGCTGCCCCAGGGCGGCGGCCGCCTGCGGCCGGTGGTGGTGGGCGTGGCCTTCGGCGCGGCGTGGAGCCCGTGCGTCGGCCCGCTGCTGGGCGCCGCCCTGGTCGCCGCGGCCCGCACCGGCGACCCGGTGGAGGGGGCGACGCTGCTGTTCGCCTACGCCTGCGGGATCGGGGTCCCGTTCGTGGCCGCGTCGCTGGGGCTGGCCTCCGCGCCCGGCGCCATGGCCCGCCTCCAGCGCGCCGGTCCGGTCCTGGAGCGGGTGGCCGGCGTGCTCCTCGTCATCCTGGGCGTGCTGCTGGCCACCGGGTGGTACCGCCACCTCACCTCGTACCTGGCCCAGTTCGCCCCGTCCTTCGCCGGGGTCTGACCCGCTACCGGTCGAACCAGCGGCGGATGCGGCTGGCGCCGAACTCGACCTTGTCGGCCGCGGTGGCCTCGGACGCCTCGACGAAGTCGCCGAAGGGCGCCTGGCCGGGGAGGAAGGTGACGGCGACCTGGGCCACCCGGCCCTCGCCGAACTCGAGGTAGCAGACACCCCGGCCGCCGTAGGTGGCCTCCTCGGCCTCGCCGCGGGCCCGGGCCAGGATGCGGTCGGCCACCACCGCGGCCTGGCCCTCGGCGAACACGCCCGCCTTGGGGGTCCCGACGCTGGTGACGTCGCCCACCGCGTAGACGCCGGGGAACCGGGTCTCCAGCGTCAGCGGGTCGACGGGGATCCAGCCGTCCTCGGTCATCCCCGCCTCGACCACCACGGCCGGCGCCCGGTGCACGGGCACGCCGAGGAACAGGTCGTAGGCCATCTCGGACCCGTCCGCGATCCGGACGACGCGGCGCTCGGGGTCGAGCGAGGAGACCAGCACGGTTGGGGTACCAGCCGATGTCCCGCTCGGCGAACGCGGCCAGGATCGCCGTGGATGCATCCGGCGAGGGCGGGATCGGCACGGGGAAGGGCATGACCAGGCTGATCTCCGAGCGGTCGCGGCAGCCCCGCCGCACGAGGTGGTCGTGCATCATCAGGGCGGTCTCGCTGGGCGCGGGCGGGCACTTGAACGGCGTGGACAGCACCCCCACGATCACCCGCCCGCCGTCGAAGTCCGCCAGCACGTCCTGCAGGGCGAACGCCCCGGCCTCGGTGTAGAACTCGTGGCCGCCCTCCAGCAGGCCCGGCGTGGCCGCCGGGTCGAGGTCGGCCCCCAGCGCCACCACCAGCACGTCGGCCTCGAACGCCCCGGCGTCGGTCTCCACCCGCCGGGCCTCGGGGTCGATCGCCGTCACGCTCGCCTGCACGAACCGGGCCCCGGGCTTGAGCAGGTCGCGAGTACGGGTGGAGCACGGCCTCGGGCTGTTCCCGCCCGAACATCACGTCCAGCTTCGAGAACCCGAAGACGAACCCGTCGGTCCGGTCGATCAGGACGACCTCGCCCTCCGGCCCCAGCTCGCCCGCCAACCGTGAGGTCAGCTCCAAGCCGCCGAAGCCCGCACCCAACACCAAGACCCGCATCCGGCGGACCCTAGGCGTGGCGGTAGCCGCCCACAACCCACTCTCCGTGACAATGCGGGCGGCGGCCCGAGGCAATAGGGGTCACGGCGGGGCGGGCGAGGCAATAGGGGTCGGGGGCCGACGGCGTCAGAGGGTGGTTGCATTCTCGGCGTTGTGACGTCGGGAGGTCGTTCTGTCTGGGTCTCGGGTTGTTGGTTGTGAGCGGAGCGGATCGCGGGTTGAGGGCGCAGGGCAAGCGGGTCCGGGAGATCGTGGCCTGACGGGCCGGTCCAAGGCAACGGTGGAACGGGTGTTGGCTGCGGCGGGTGGTTTGCCGCCCCGCCGGGTGGGGCGTTCGGCGCGGTGTCTGTCGCTCGAGGAGCGCGGGAGATCTCTCGGGGCCTGGTGGCCGGTGACAGTTCGGGCTGATCGCGGCCCGGTTGGGACGGGCGCCGTCGACGGTGAGCCGGGAGTCAAGGCCAACGGGGGCCGGGCCGGCTATCGGGCGTGGGCCGCGGACCGGCGGGCCGGCCAGCAGGCGGCCCGACCAACAGGCCAAGCTGGCCGCCAACCCTCGACTGGCCCAGGAGGTGGAGGCCAGGCTCACACGGCGGTGGTCACCCCAACAGATCGCCCGATCGTTGCGGATCGACTACCCCGACCAGCCGGAGATGTGGGTGTCCCACGAGACGATCTACCAATCACTGTTCGTGCAGGGCCGGGGCGCCCTCCGCAAGGAGCTGGCCGCCTGTTTGCGCACCGGCCGGGCCCAGCGTCGGCCCCGCGCCGGGCCCAGAGAGCCGGTGTGGTGCGGGACATGGTGCTCATCAGTGACCGCCCCGCCGAGATCGAGGACCGGGCCGTCCCCGGCCACTGGGAAGGCGACCTCATCATCGGCAAGAACGGGCGCTCCGCCATCGGCACCCTCGTCGAACGCAGCACCCGACTGGTCATGCTGGTCCACCTGCCCAACGGTCACACCGCCCACCAGGTCGGGTCGGGCTGGCCAACAATCCAGGCCCTGCCGGCCGAGCTGCGCCGCTCGATCACCTGGGACCAAGGCAGCGAACTCGCCCAGCACAGCCAGTTCAGCGTCGACACCGGTGTCGCCGTCTACTTCTGCGACCCCCACAGCCCCTGGCAGCGAGGCAGCAACGAGAACACCAACGGTCTCTTGCGCCAGTACTTCCCCAAGGGCACCGATCTCAGCGTGCACTCCGCCGACCACCTCGGCGCCGTGGCGGGAACTCAACGGGCGACCTCGACAGACCCTCGGCTGGATGAAACCATCCGAGAAATTCGCCGAACTCCTGCAACGACCGCCGAGAGCCGACCCTAATGCCTCGAGCGCTGCCGTGACCCCTATTGCCTCGCCGCCTGGTCGGTCGGACTGCCGGACGGCGGCACAAGGTGGCCAGATGGTGGCCACTTCATGGGCGAGACTGGGCGGGTGCGTGCCGACCGGCTGGTGGCCACCCTGCTGCTGTTGCAGGCCCGCGGCCGGGTCACCGCGGCCGAGGTGGCCGAGGAGCTGGAGGTGTCCGTGCGCACCGCCCGGCGCGACCTCGAAGCCCTGTCGCTGGCGGGGATCCCGGTGTACTCGCAGACCGGCCGGGGCGGGGGCTGGTCCCTGGTCGGCGGCGCCCGCACCGACCTGAGCGGGCTGACGGCGGCCGAGGCGCAGGCGCTGTTCCTGGTGGCCGGCCCCTCGGCGGCGGTGACGCCGGAGGCCAAGGCCGCGCTGCGCAAGCTGGTGCGGGCGCTGCCCGAGACCTTCCGGGACGAGGCGGAGAAGGCGGCGGCCGCCGTCGTGCTCGACGCGGCCCGCTGGGGCGGCACCGCGCCGCCCGCCCCGCCCCACCTGGAGGCGCTGCAGCGGGCGGTGGTGGCGGGCGTGCGGGTGCGGCTGGACTACCGGGACCGGTCGGGCACGGCCAGCGAGCGGCTGGTCGACCCGCTCGGCCTGGTGGCGAAGGGGTCGGTCTGGTACCTGGTCGCCGGGACCGATGCCGGGCTGCGCACGTTCCGCGTGGGCCGGGTGCGGGAGGTGACGCCCACCGACGAGCCCGCGGTCCGCCCGCCCGGGTTCGACCTGGCCGGCGCGTGGGCCGCCATCGTCGACGAGGTCGACGGTCTGCGGGGGCGCGAGCGGGTCCTCGGCCCGGGCCGACCGGAGCCACGCCGGCTGGCTGCGCCAGCAGTTCGGCGCCCGGGTGCATGTGGTCGGCGAGCCCGATGCCGACGGCTGGGCCGACGGTCGAGATCGGCTTCGACGACGGCACCCAGGCGGCGCTGGCGCTCGCGGGGTTCGTCCATGGCCTCGAGGTCATCGAGCCCGCCGACGTCCGCGATGAGCTGGCCGCCCTCGGCGCGCCGGTTGGTCGACCGCTACGGATCCTGACAAGACCTGTACAAAGATGGCCACAGGATGGCCACCTTTCGTCGGGATACTGGGCCCCATGAACGCTTCCGTCCCCACCCAGCCCGACAACTACCCGACCGTGGTGCCCTACATCTCGGTGCGCGGCGCCGCCGGCCTGCTCGACTTCATGGTCGACGTGTTCGGCGCCGTCGAGCGCGGCCGGTTCCCCAACCCGGACGGCTCGCTGGGCCACTCCGAGGTCGACCTGGGCGACTCGGTGATCATGGCCTTCGACGCCCAGCCCGGCTGGCCCGTCACGCCGTCGCTCCTGACCGTGTGGGTCGACGACTGCGACCGGGCCCACGCCGCCGCCCTCGCCGCCGGGGCGGTCGAGGTGACGCCCCTGACGACCAGCGCCTTCGGCTTCCGCGGCAGCCGGGTGCGGGACCCGTGGGGCAACATCTGGTGGATCCAGACCCAGGTCGAGGCGGTCGACCCGGCGGACATCGGCGACCGCCTCGCCGAGCCCCGCTACGTCGAGGCCATGCGGGTGGCGGTCGAGACCTTCGACGCCGAGATGCGCAGCCGGACCTGACCGGGCTCACGCACCGGGGTCGTCGCCTCCCCCGTCGGCCGTCATGAGCCTCACCGCCTGGCGCAGCATGACCGGCACCGCTCGCTGGTGGGGGCCCGACACGAAGGCCCAGACCAGCGCGGCGGGGAACCGGTCGTAGCGGAGGGACAGCGAGAGGGACACCTGCGCCTGATCGACCAGGCAGACGGCCTGGGCGGTCAGGTACCAGGACGCGGTCTCGACCCGGAGCCAGTTGTCGCCGCTCGCCGCGATCCTCCAGCCCTGCACGTGATCGGGCGACTGCGGCGGTCCGAGACGCAGTCCGATGAGCCGCCAGAGCCTGCGGGCGTTGTCGCGCGCCACGGGGGCCTGTTCGAGGACGGCACGCGCCCACTCCTCGGCCGAGTGGTCCGTGGCCATGGGTGTCGTGACGCTGAACAGGTCGACGTAGTCGGGCTCGGCGAGGGTGGTGAGGCCGCGGACGGCCTCGGGGACTTCGTGCACTCCGACGAGGCTCGACACCGTGGCCATGGCCTGTAACATACATACATGTCTGTATGTGATGCAACGTGACCACGATCACGGCCGGGCGCCAAGCCCGCGCGGCGGACCCAGGCCGACCGGCGCACCCAGACCCGGAGCGCCCTGCTGGAGGCGGCCGCACGCGGCCTGTCCCGGCACGGGTACTCCAACCTGACCCTGGAGCGGGTGGCCGCGGAGGCCGGGTACACGCGCGGGGCCCTGTACCACCTGTTCGCAGGCAAGGAGGACCTGGCGCTGGCCGTGGTGGAGTGGGTCAGGACGTCCTGGTACGCGGAGGTGGGCACGCTGTTCGGCGATGTCGCCGACCCGGTCGGCACGCTCCTCGCCGTCGCCCGGGGCCACGCGGTCTTCTGCCGCCGCGACGTCGCCCGCGTCATGATCACCCTCAGGGTCGAGTTCAGCGGCGACGATCATCCGGTCGGGCAGAAGATCCGTGACGTCGAGCGACAGCTCTTCGCCGACTGTGCGCGGCTCATAGCCGCCGGGCGCCGAACGGGAGCCATCCCTCCCGGACCGCCGGTCCGCGCCATGGCGCGCGCCTATCTCGGCGCCATCGAAGGGCTGGTGATCAACCTCGCCGGGCGACCGCCCCACGATGCCGACGCTCGCCGAACGGGCCGCCCGCGGCGTGCTCGGCCTGCCGCCCGCGCCGGCCCCGACCTGACCGGGCTCACACGTCGAGGGCGATGCGGGGAGCGCGGGCCAGGACGCGCGCCCATGGCGTCGGACACCGCGGCCAGGTCGATGGCGTTGACGAAGGTCGTGTACGTCAGCCAGGTGAGCGCCCAGCCCGGGTCGAGCACCCAGGGCGGGCGGTGCACCGGGCTGCGGCACAGGCCGAGCCGGCGCAGCTCGACCAGGGCGGGGATGTCGTGCAGGTCGAGCTTGCCGACGAACAGCGTGCCCACGCAGTCGAGGCGCTCCTGGACGAAGGCGGCCTTGATGAAGGTGCTCACGGCCAGGAACCCGGACAGGTACACGCAGTCCTTGGTGAAGGGGGCGCCGCCGGTGACCGGCCCGCCGCGGAAGATGCGGCGGGTGCTCTCGAAGGCCTGCTCGGGGTCGGGCGAGCGCTCCGAGAACCAGCGGAACAGCTCGATGAAGTCGGCCCCGTCGATGACCATCTGGACCCCGAGCACCCGGTCGGCCAGCCGGCGGAAGCGGTCGAGCTCGAGCGTGCCCGAGACGAACTCGGCGAACACCGCCAGCCCTTCCTGCGTGCGGGTGGTCCCCGGGTGCCCGATGGCCAGGATGGGCAGGTCGGGCTGGTGGCGTCCGTTCACCGCGGTCAGGACGTGGATGAAGGCCTCGTGGTTGAGGAGCTGCGCCGCGTCCCGCCGGGTGAAGCGGGCCCCGGAGCGCACCTTGATGCGGGTGGCGGTGGCCAGCGCGTTGGCCGACAGCTCGTCCACGATCTCGACCTTGGGCGCGTCCTCGGGCCCGAAGTGCGCCGTCACGCCGGTCTCGATGATGCCGGCCACGTCCTCCGCCGAGTGGTCCCGCACCACCTGCTGCGACAGGCCGACCTGGTCCAGCCCGGCCAGCACCTCGTGGACCCGCTGCGCCAGCTCGTGGGGCGTGGCCGGGTCGTACCGCAAGGGCGTGTCCGGCGTCCCGTACAGGGCCCGCCCGTAGTCGAGGAAGGCCTGGGTGCCCCGCGCCGCCAGCATCCGCCCGGTGAGCTCGATCGCGGCGGCCGTCGACTCCAGCCAGTCGTCCACCAGCTCCCCGGGGTAGATCGACCGTCGCACCTCCCCGATCGCCTCGACGATGGGCCGCTCGTCGAACGCCGGGTACTCGACCTCCGGCAGCGAGTCACCACCCCCGGCCAGGAACTCCTCCCGCGCCGACTCGGGCCACCGCAGCGCCGCCAGGACCCGGATCGGCTTCGCGATCGCGTGCAGCCGTTGAGCCACGTCCCGGTAGCGCTCGACGTCGGAACCGGCCCCGGTGCCCACGCCTCCGAGTCTGCGATGCCCCGGGGCCGCCGCCTTCACCCCCCTTGGGTGAACGGCGTCGGCCGGTCCCGACAAGGCTGCCGTACGGGCTACCGTCGCCGGCCGTGGGCGGTCTCACACCTCGGAGCCCGACCCGGTTGGTGACGCTCGTGGCCGCCGTCACGATGCTCGCGACCTGCGGTCGGCGGCATCGTGCGCTGGCTCCACGGCGTCGGGGCGGTGCCACGGCCCAGCTGACCCGGGGGCTCCGGCGCCTCAGCTCCCGGCGGCGCGCTCGTAGACGCTGACGTGTCGCCAGCTGTCGGCGGTGAACGGCTCCTCGTTCCATCCCGCCCAGCGGTCCCGCAGGCGGAGGCCGGCGATGCGTGCCATCAGGTCGAACTCGGGTGGGTTGGCCTGCCGCAGCCTGATCGGCCCGAAGACGATGCCGTCCGCGGCGATGCGGACATGGTTGATGTCGAGGATCTGGGTGACCGGGTCGTAGTGGGACACGCCGAGCACGACGTGGTCGAGCCCGACGTCCTCGGGCTCGACGAACTGGCGGACCGCCCGGGTCGGGGCGGTCGGCACCCGGCACTCGAGGACGAACAGCCCGTCGTCGTCGAGGTGACGGGCGGCGTTCTCGAAGCACCGGACCTGGTCATCCTGGGTCAGGAGGTTGCCGATCGTGTTGAACACCAGGTACACGAGCCCGTAGGTGCGGCCCGTGCCGGCTCGGGACATGTCGCCGACCGTGACCGGCACCGCCGGCCCGTCCGGCTTGTCCCGCATCCGGTCCACCATGTCCTGCGACAGCTCGATGCCGTCCACCGGCACGCCGGCCCGGATCAGCGGCAGCGCGATGCGACCGGTGCCCACGGCCAGCTCGAGCGCGGCCCGCCCTCCGGCCAGCCGCGCCAGGAAGGAGACCGTCTCGTCCTCGTCGCCGCGGACGCTGCCGGCGTCGTAGCGCAGCGAGGCGTCGTGGCCGAAGCTGGCAGCGGGATCGAAGCCCTCCATCAGGTCAATCAGAACACAATTCGGCTCGGTCGGGGACCAGCCGGAGGTGCAGCTCCGTGAGGCCGCGGAAGAAGGACGTCGGGTCGTACGAGTAGCGCCGGTCGCCGGCGGGACCGTGGTGCTGCCGGGCGATCTCGATGGCGGTGGTGCGGTCGAAGATGCGCTCGAGCGAGACCCGGATCTCGGCCCGGGCGAGCTGTTGCCCGAGGCAGGCGTGGATGCCCTTGGAGAGGAGCTCAGCGGACGAGGTGCGTGAAGCCGTGCGGGCCCCGCTAGATGCGTTCACGGGAGCCGCTGCGTCGAGCGGCGACAATCGGCTCGCGGAACTTGCCCACACAGCCGACGAGTCGTTTACCGAGTACTTGGCCGGCAACGGCATCGACGCCCGCGAGGCGGGAACGAAGCTGATGTTGCCATCGACCGGTCAGCGGAACGCTGCATGCAGCTCGGTGCGACGAACTCGTTCCCAACGCAGCCACAGCGGGCACGCCCGGACAGCAAGAGGCCCGGTCGCTGGGACCGGGCCTGACCTGCATTTGTGGTGGCGGGGGCGGGATTTGAACCCGCGACCTTCGGGTTATGAGCGCGGGCCCGGCCACCGGGGCTCAGCCGCGGCCGAACGTGCTCGTGCCGTGCTACCTGCGACTAGTGACCACGGCGAGCCTTGGTCACCGATGCTGAGGCGAGTAGGCCGATGGGGGCCGACCGCGCGATAGACGCACGATCCGCCGCCCTGAGCCTGCCCTGCCTCCTTCATGGCGCGACACGCAACTCCGAGGTCGATCACGGGGCGGCGCTCCGCCGGGCCAGCTGGCGGCGGTGTCAGGCGACTTGCCCTAGGCGCGAGCCACAACAGCGTCATAGCGGACGACTTGGACCCTCTCATCGGACAGGAGCTGGGCGCCGTCGGAAGCCATGAACCGGCCCTACCGCCCGAGAAAGCGAAGGAAGCAGTGTCCGAACCGACCGACACCCAGGCGGTACTCCCTCCGGCCCCCACCCCCTCCCCCTCCTCCCCCTCCTCCGGCGGCTAAGCCGTCACGCCAGAAGTGGTGGTGATCGGCGGTGCGGTCGCTCTCGTCCTGGTCATCGCTGCCGCCGTCTCCGGCGCAAGCGACGACAACAAGGCCGAGACCGCTGCCCCGACTACGAGCACGACCGAGCGGGAGCGTGACAACAGTCGTCCTGCCGCCGATCCGACCACAACCACCACGGAGGCGATGGCCAAGCAGGGCACCCGGGAGAACCCATCCCCCAACGGTTCCGCCCTAACCATCCACGGTGACACGGACAGCTATAACTTCGCGGTCGGCCCGCTCACGCAAACGAGCATCGATGAACTGGATGACTACTACCGGAACGATCCGACGTCCGACTTCAACCAGCCGAACACGGCCATCTACAAGACGACCGTCACGGTCACCAACACCGGCACACAGCCGCTGAGCGGGACGTCCATCCAGTGGAACCTGGGCGTGACCGGCAGCAAGGGCACCATCTACGACGCCGCCTCCATGGTCGACTTCGACGAGAACCTCGGCCTCCTGGACGAGCAGCCCGAGGTGTTGCAGGGCGGCATGATCACCGGCCAGGTGTACTTCGTCGTTGACGCCACCGATGCCAACTTCCTGTACGTGTGGAACTCGACCTTCGGCTTCGGCGAGGTGCAGTACATCAACGCCGCATGATCTGGGCGCCGTCTCGCTGGCGGGACAGGTCCAGGAGGACAAGTCCCCGGACTCGCCTCCCGGGGGCCTGTCGACCGAGCGGTGATGAGAGAGGCCAAACTGCTGCCACTCGAGAGACGCCGCTGGCTTGCGGGTCGTGCAGGCTCGCGGCGATGAGCCTCACGACGGGCCGAGGGCATGCGTCGCCTGCCATCACGCTGTCGATCTACAGCCACGTTCTGCCCCGCCAGCCGTCCGAGCAGCCGCTGCTTTCGCACGACTGGTCAGCGATGCACGCAAGTTCGCTGAGTCGGTGATCGGACCGATGCGGCTGAGCGCAGCGCTAACCCTCGGCCCCTGTCGGCCGGCATGGAGCGAACCTCCGCGACCAACTCATCTAGACGCACACTCAGATGCCCACTGAACGAGTCGCTCTGCGGGAGGCAAGTCCTGCGCTTCTTCTATCGCCGCCATAACCCCCTGTCGGATGAGACGAGCCTCCCCGGCCTCTGCGCTAGCGAATCGCTCGCACCGCCCGCCAAGTCCATCTCGTCGGCCACGGTGACGGCACTCTCGACGATGGTAAGCAACTCGACCACCAGCGCCCGCTCTACGGCAACCTGCATCACGCCACCCGAGGGCGACGGATCGACGTACAACGTGAGAAGCCTTCCAGCGAGGTCAGACTCGACCGCACGAGTGAGCCACTCTGCGACATCGGTCGTGACCGGGTGGGCGGCGACGTAAAGCAGAGCGAACTGGTGACCGTGTGACAGCTTCTCCCGGTGGTTGTCCCAGGCATCCAGCACGTCGGAAGGCGTTATCACCCGAACAACCTTCGAGGCAAAGTACGAGCTTCCCCCAGCTCCTCCAGCGCCATCAGAGATATGGTCCGAGCCAGAGCGAGGTGGCCCTCCGGCATACACGCGAGCTGCCGCCAGGAGGTCGAAGCGTTCATCCGGGCTGCGATCGCAAGGTCACGCAAATCGTCTTCGGTCAGGGCAAGGCCCTTCAACTCTCGTCGCATCCCAACACGATCACGCTGAAGGCGACCGTGAGGTGGCCGCCCGAAGCGGCTACCAGCGAGATAGATGCCCGATGGATGTCCCGGCGGCCGACCTACTCCGGTACAGCAGAAGAGCCGGCCCTGGGACCGGGCCTGACCTGCGTTTCTGTTGGTGGCGGGGGCGGGATTTGAACCCGCGACCTTCGGGTTATGAGCCCGACGAGCTACCAGACTGCTCCACCCCGCGTCGTTGGGGAGAGCCAACATAGCCCGCTCCGGCGGGTTCGCCAACTCCGAGGGGCCGGGAGGTTACACAGGGGTGGTGTCGCCCCCGACCGTGGTCGTGGTCGCGGGGGCTGTGGTCGTGGTGCTGTCTTCGCCGGCGACGTTGGAGCCCGGGGATGCCTGCTCGAGGATGGCGTTGGCCTGGTCGACCTTGGCCCGGGCCTCCTCGAGCTTGGCCCCGAACTCGGCGAAGTTGCCTTCGGCCAGGGCCGCGTCGGCCTCGGTGAACAGGGTCTGGGCCTCCGCCAGCAGCTCCTGGGCCTGCTCGGCCGCCGTGCCCGTGATCGCGGGCGGTTCCGTCCCGGGCGGGGGCTCGCCCTCGGTCGGGGGCTCCTGCAGGGTCGGGATCGTCTGGCCGAACAGCGCCGCGAGCGCGTCCGTGAGCGTGTCCTCGATCACCACCTGGTCGCCGAACGTGGCGATCACCTTGGTGAGCTGCGGGAGCCGCCGCGCCTCGTTGTCGGACACGACGTAGAACGGCTGGACGTAGACCAGGGCGTTGTCGACGGGGATCAGCAGCAGGTTGCCGTACAGCACATCTGAGCTGCCGAGGCCCAGCTCGGTGTCGTTCTGGGACACCTCCGAGTCGCCGCGGATGTTGGCCGCGGCGATGCCCGGGCCCGGTGGCAGATTGCCCGACGGCATCTGGTACACGACCAGCTCGCCGTAGTGGTCGCCGTCCATGCGCGCCGCCATGAAGGCGGTGAGCTGCTGCGTCTCCTGGTTCTCGTTGCTCTGGGGCACGAACGGGCGCATGAGCACCATCTCGGGCTCGGACGGCAGCGCGGCCGCGGTCGGGGGCGCGGCGGTGCCGTCCGGCGTGGAGAGGGTGGCCTCGTCGTCGGCCATGTTCGGCAGCTGGAGCAGCTGGTAGTAGGGGGCGATCCGGGCCGACCGCTGCTCGCCCGTCGGCTGGCCCTGCTGGTCGGTGACCTGGGTGGACGCCTCGGCCCCGGCCGTGCCCGGGTCCCGGGCCACCCGCCAGGAGTCCTCCTGGGTGTAGAAGTTGTCCGGGTCGGTCAGGTGGTACCGGCCGTACTCCGTCGTCTGGATGCGGAACAGGTCCTCGGGGTAGCGGATGTGCGCCCTCATCGACGCCGTCATCTCGTCGCCCGAGGTGAACAGGTCGGGGAACGCCTTCTGGTACGCCGCGATGATCGGATCGTGGGTGTCCATCACGTACAGGTTCACGGTGCCGTCGTAGGCGTCGACCGCGGCCTTGACCGAGTTCCGCACGTAGTTGAAGTCGTGGTTCAGCCCGCTGGCCTCGGTCAGCTGGTCCGTCTCGGCCTGCTCGGCGTAGGGATAGCGGGACGTCGTGGTGTACAGGTCGACCATCCAGACGATCCGGCCCTCGACCGCCACCGGGTACGGATCGGCGTCCGCGTGCAGGAACGGCGCCAGCGCCCGGACCCGGTCCACCACGTCGCGCTCGAAGATGATCTTCGAGTCGTCGGTCATGAAGTCCGAGATCAGCGGGTTGAGGTCGCCGAAGCGCAGGGCGAACGCGGCCCGGCGCATGACCGAGTTCACCGCCACCCCGTCCTCGCCGGAGTACTCCGTGAACTTGGTGTCCTCGGCGTCCTGGTAGTCGATCTCCTGGCGCTTGGTGCCGACGACGACGTAGCCGTCGAGGTTCTCGCCGAAGTACACGCCGGGCTGGTCGAGCCGGATCCCCTCCGCCTGCAGCCGGGGGTCGACCTCGGGGGGCACGTTGGCGATGAGGAAGTCGGGCTCTCGCCCCCGCGTGGCGTTGGACGGGGCCAGGGCCACGCCGAAGCCGTGGGTGTAGGCCAGGTGGTCGGACTCCCACGAGTCGCCGGGGATGCCGCTCGCGTTGATGGATCGGGCCCCGATGTTGACCTGGGTGGACTGCCCGTCGATCTGGTAGCGGTCGACGTCGATGTCGTCGATGCCGTAGTAGTTGCGGATCCGCTGCAGCTGCTCGAACGTGGCCCCCGACACCCGGGCGGCGGGGTCCCACAGGCGGATGTTGCGGATGGTGGGCGCGGCGCCCTGGAGCGACACCTCGGCCGCGTTCTCGGTCGGCTCGTACCGCTCGGTCTGCACCCGCTCCAGGTTGAGCGCGGCCCGCGTGGCCTCGATGTTGCGCTCGATGTACGGCCGCTCCTTGGCCGACTCGTTGGGCTGCACCCGGAAGCGCTGCACGTACTGCGGGTAGATCCCGCCCACCGCCACCGCCACGAACACCCACAGGCCGACCGCCACGACGGGCAGCGTCCAGCCCCGCCGGAAGATGTTGGCCACGAACAGCACCGCCGCCGCCAGCGAGATCAGCACCAGCAGGTTCAGCGCCGGGAGCTGGGCCTTCACGTCGGTGAAGGTGGCGCCGTCGACGACGCCCCGGCTCGACACGGTCAGCTCGAAGCGCTGGAGCCAGTAGTCGGCCGCCTTGACCAGCGACAGGGCCGCCAGCAGGACCGACAGGTGCGCCTTGACCTGGGGCGCCACCCGGGGCGACGGCGGCTGCACCCGGATCCCGCCGTTGAGGTAGTGGGCCACCGTGACCACGATCAGGATGATCAGCAGCGAGGCGAACAGCCAGTCGACCACGAACGACAGGAACGGCAGCTTGAACACGTAGAAGCCGACGTCCCGGTTGAACTGGGGGTCCTTCACCCCGAAGTCGCCGCCGTTGGTGAACAGCAGCCACGAGTTCCACTCCGACGACACCCCGGAGCCGGCGATGACCGCCAGCACGCCGGCCACGATCCCCCGCACCCAGCCCGTCCGCTCGGCCACCAGGTCGTGGTAGCGCTCGAGCAGCTCGTCCTCGGGGCCGGCCAGCCGGTAGGGCGGGGCTATGCGGTCGGCGATGAACAGGTTGGCCCAGCACAGCACGAAGAAGACGGCCACGAACAGGAGGGCCAGCACCACCTTGGCCCCCAGCACGCCCCGCCACACCCCGCTCTGGTGGAGCGAGTCGTACCAGAGGTAGTCGGTGTAGAAGCGGGCGATGCCCCGCAGCGAGGTGAGCAGCACGAAGGCCGCCACCACCGCGGCGATGAGGATGGTCCTGCCGCGGTTGGGGTGCCCCGGGCGCCGGGGACGGCGCGGCAGGTCGTCAGGGGCTCGCATGGCCGGGCAGCCTATCGACCGCCCGGGCCCGCCCGGGATTCGCGTCCGCCGGCTCCCAGCAGGCTCTCAGGCACCTCTCGGCGACGCCGCGCGGCACGGCAGCCGGGGCCGGCCGGGACCGCCGGCTCAGGAGTGGTCCACAACGTCGGCCGGCACGACCAGGCACCGGCAACCGGGATGCGCCGGCGAGCAGCGATCCCCGGTGGGGAACTGGCGTGCCCTTGGCCACCGGGCCCGCGAGCGCGTTGTCGTCGGCGTCGGGGCAGGACTCGCCGGTCCGGTCCACCAGCCAGCGCAGCTTGGCGCCCTCGGGGGCGGCGTCGTAGGCGCCCCAGGCGTAGGCGGCCGCCGTGTAGTGGCGGACCGCGGCGCCGATGTGCTGCCCCTTCCACTCGCGGTACAGGGCGCGCAGCCGCTCGGTCACCTCCTCCATGTCGCCGTCGCAGTCGTCGAAGCTGCGCTCGATGCGGTGGCGCAGCGGATCGACCAGGGAGCGGCCGAGGCTCCCGGCCAGGTCGTCGCACGACACGGCCAGGTCGCCGCCCACGCGGGAGGCGCCGTGGGCCGCGGCGGCCTCCAGGTCGGGGGTGGCGGCGATGGCGAAGCGGTCCGCGTGCTCGTCACCGGCCGGCACCACGTCGGCGAACGTGACGGACCTGCCCCGGCGGAGCAGGTCGAAGACCTCGTTCTGCTCGTCGGCCAGGACCCGCTTGAGCCGGCGGCCCAGCTCGCGCTCGACGGCGGCCAGCACCGCGTCGCGCTCGCGCAGGACGACCACCTCGGGGTCGTCCTCGACCTCCCGGCCTCTCTCGGCCTCGGGCTCGTCGCCGGCCTCGGGCTCGTCGTCGGCCTCGTCCTCGGGGACGGCGACGGCGACGGCCTCCGCCACCGCCGTGGCCTCGGGCGCGGCACCGCCGGAGCCCGGGCGGCCGGCGCGGATGCGGGCGAACAGCTCGTCCACGTAGGGTCCCGCCTCGCCCTCGTCGCCCTCGTCGTCCTCGGTCGCCTCGATGGCCTCCGGCTCCGCGCCGGCCAGGGCCTCGACGGGCTCGGACGCAGGCGCCGGGGCGGGCGTCCCGGACCCGAACAGGTCGGGCTCGGCGGCGGGCCCGACGGGCTCGGGCGCGGCGGCGGGCGTAGCGGAGCGGACCGGGTCGGGCTCGGCTCCCTCCGGCTCGGTGGTGCCGGCCGAGGCGACCACCGCATCGGCCTCGGGCTCGCTCCCGGCTCGCTCGGGGTCCGGCGCCGTCCTCGGCCGCCTCGGGCTCCGCCTGCTCGCCGGACGCCACCGGCTCCGGGGCCGATCCCGACAGGACCGGGGGCGGGACGGTGCCGTCCTCATCCTCGTCCTCGCCCAGCTCCCGCAGCATCTCGTCCAGCTCGTCGTCGGACACCTCGGCGGCCGCCAGGTCGTCCACCAGGCCCGCCATGCGGGCCACCGACAGCTCGGCCTCCAGGACCTCGACCGTCTCCTCCGGCTCCTCGTTGACCCGGCGCATGGCCACCTCGCTGGCGGTCTTGGCCTCGGGCAGCGCCACCGTGAGCTCGGCGGTGGCCTCGTCGACCGTGCGCCTGACCACCTCGTAGGCGGCGAGCAGGCGCTCGCGGGCCGCGTTGAGCCGCTCGAGCTGCTCGCGGGCGGTGCGCCGCCGCCGGGCCAGGTCGCCCAGCATGCGCTCCCGCACCGTCTGGGCCTCGCCCACCAGGCGGCGGCCCTGCTCGCGGGCCGCGGCCCGGATCTGCTCGGCGGTGGCCTCGGCCTCGGCCCGGGCCCGCTCGCCGTCGGCCAGCATGGCCTCCCGCTCGCCCTCGGCCTCCCGCCGCATGACGTCGACCAGGTCACGGCCCTCGGCCCGGCGCAGCTCGACCTCGGCCTCGGCCTCGCGCCGCAGCTGGTCCGCCTCGGCCAGGATCTCCAGCCGGCGGGCCGCCGCGTCCCGGTCGGCGTCGTCGACGATGCCGCGGGCCTCGGTCTGGGCCTCGCGCACCATGCGGGCGGCGTTCTCCTCCGCCTTGGTGCGGATGTCGCTGCCCGCCTCCCGGGCCGCTTCGAGCACCCGGGCGGTCTCCTCGCCCAGCAGCTCGACCAGGCGGTGCTGGTCCAGCTTCTCGGCCAGGTCGGCCCGCGTCTCCGCCCGTTCGGCCCGCTCGTGCTCGTGCGCCTCCCCCCGTTGCAGCCGTCCGACCATGTCGGCCAGCTCGTGGAGGAACGCCCGGACTTGGTCCGGGTCGTACCCCTTCCGCACGGTGGAGAAGTGCCGGCGGGCGATGCCCGTCGCATCGAGGGGAGGCTCGGGCGACATGGGCACCGATCGTATGACCCCACGGGGCCTCGCGCCGAGGGTCAATTTTTCGACCGCTCTGAGTGGTCAGACGGCCCTGACCCGGAGGGATCAGGCGGCCGCCGCCCCTACCGGCGGCAGCTCGTCGACGTTGCCTCCCAGATCGCCCAGGGCGTCGAGGGCGTCGTCGAGGTCGTCCACGGCCACGACCTCGAGGTCGTCACCCGCATGGGCGACCGCGTCCGCGTAGTCGGCCCGCGGCACCAGGAACAGCTCGGCGTCCTTGGCCCGCACGGCCGCCGCCTTCTGGCCGGTGCCCCCGACCGGGCCCACGGTCCCGTCGCTGGCGATGGTGCCGGTGGCGGCGATGTCGTGGCCGCCGGTGAGGTCGCCGGGGGTCAGGTCGTCGAGGATGGCCAGGGTGAAGGCCAGGCCGGCCGAGGGGCCGCCCACGTCACCGGTGTCGATCTGGACGTCGACCGGGAAGTCGTAGGACAGCACCACCGGGAACACGGTGACGCCCATGACCCCGCGGTTGGGGTCGTCGGGCGAGGGGGCCAGCGTGAGCTGGACGTCCTTCTCGTCGCCGGTGAGGGGCTGCACCGTGAGGGTGACGGTGTCGCCCGGAGCGTGCTGGGCGAGCAGCCGGCTCATGTCCTCGCTGTCGTCGAAGCGCTCCCCGTCGACGGCCACGATGGTGTCGTTCGGCTCGAGCACCCCGTCGGCGGGCATGTCCGGGACGACCTCGTCCACCACCTCGCCCATGGTGACGTTGACGTCGTAGCCCAGCCGTTCCAGGGCGACCTGGGTGGCCACCTGCTTGGAGTTGTCCATCATCCGCAGGTTGACCTCGCGGTTCTCGTCCACGTTGCGCCCGCCGAGCACCTCGCGGCGGGTGTAGACGTCGATGTCGTCGTCGATCCAGCCCTGGGCCAGGCCGAACAGGGTGGCCTGGCGCAACGACACGGTCGTGTAGGAGATCGACCCGTCGGAGGGGAAGGTCTGGGTGCCCTCGACGGATATGAGCGGCTCGGTGTCCCGGACCGAGCCCGGCTTGAACAGGTAGTACGGCAGCGGGATCACGGCCGCACCGATCAGCATGGCGGTCGCCAGGAAGGCGAGGATCCCCAGTGCGATGCGGAGCGTGAACCGGCGGCGGGGCGCGCCCGAGTCCTCCGGCACGTCGGCATCCACGGGCGGGAGAGGCGGCGGGAGCGTGGCCGGCAGCGGAGGCGCCCCGGTCTGACCGTTGGGGTTCAGGCCGGGGCTGATCGTGTCTGCGCCGTCGGCATCAGGATCGGTGGGGGTTACCATCCGGTGCGGCGTGTTCTGGTTGGTGCTCGGTGCAATGGCGCTCGCTCTGTTCGCGACGGTCGTCGGGGTCGGCGCCCGATCGACGGCACGCGACCAGCCTGCCACGGACGAACGCGAACACCCCAGTGCGGCGCCCCGATCCGTGGGAGAGCGGGCGCTCGCCATCCTCCGCGCCGGCTCGGCAGAGACATGGGCGGCCACGCAACGAGGAGCGGCAACCGCGTCGGCGGCCACACGCCGGGGAACGAGCCGCGCCTGGGGGCAAGCCCGCCCGGCGATGGGCCGGGCATGGGGGGCCACCGGACGAGCGGCAGGCCGAGGCGTGGGCGGCCACCCGGCGCGGCACGGCCGCAGTGTGGGCCGCCACCCGCCGGGGAGCGACCCGAGCAGGGGCGGCCGCGCGGCCCGGCGACGAGCCGAGCGTGGGCCGCCACCCGGCGAGGACGACCTGAGCCTGGGCCGCCACCCGGCGCGGAGCGACCTGAGCCTGGGCCGCCACCCGCCGCGGGACGAGCCGCGGCTGGGCCGCCACCCGGCAAGGAGCGACCCGAGCGTGGGCGGCCACCCGGCGCGGACACGAGCCGAGCGTGGGCCGCCACCCGGCGCGGAGCGACCCGGGCTGGGCCGCCACCCGGCGCGGAGACGACCCGAGCCTGGGCCGCCACCCGGCGCGGCAGCGAGCCGAGCGCTGGGCGGCCACCCGCCGCGGGGCGACCGCGGCGTGGGCCGCCACCCGGCGCGGAACGAGCCGCGAGCGCTGGGCCGCCACCGGGCGAGGAGCGACCCGAGCGTGGGCCGCCACCCGGCGCGGCAGCGACCCGAGCGCTGGGCGGCCGCCGGCCGCGGCGCGAGCCGAGCGTGGGCCGCCACCCGGCGCGGGACGAGCCGGCGGCTGGGCGGCTACCCGCCGCGGGAGCGGCCGCGGGTGGGCCGCCACCCGGCGCGGCGCGAGCCGGGGCTGGGCGGCTACCCGGCGCGGGGCGGCTGCGGTGTGGGCGGTGGTGGTGCCGGCGGCGGGTCGGGCGGGGTCGGCGGCTCGGCGGGGGGCGGTGGCGGCCTTGGCCGCCACGCAGCGCGGTGCCGTGAGGGGTTGGAGGGTCGTTCGGCGGGGCACTGTCGGGGTGTGGGAGGCCGCTCGTCGCACTGTCGCGTCGCGCCGTACCGGGAAGCGCCGGTCCGGGATGCGTGACGGCCTGGCGCGCCGGTGGGCTCGGGTGCAGCGGTCCTGGGCTCGGTCGTGGGCCCAGTACCGGCACGACGGGACCCGGGCCTGGGCCTCCACCAAGGACAACAGCGCCCGCGGGTGGGCGGCCACCCAGCGGTTCGGCCGGCGCCGGGCCCGGCTGCGCGCTCCGCGTGCGGCCTGGGCCGCACCCGGCGCGCCGTCGCCTGGGAGCGATCCGCCGTCCAGCGCCCGGCTGGGCCGCCACCCGGCGCTACAGCGCGGTCGGATGGGCGGCGACGTGCCGCTTCGCCGCCGCCGCCTGGTCCACCGGGCGGCGGGACGGAGGCCGGGCGTGGGCCGCCGGGCGGCGCCGGGGGGCGCAGGCCTGGGCCGCCACCCGGCGTGGGGCCGGGCGCGCCGGGGTCGTGATCGTCGCCGCGGGTGCCGTGGGCGTGGGCGGGGGTGCGGCGGGCCGCGGTCCTGCTCGTCGCCGGGGCCGCGGCGACCTGGTCGGGGATGCGGCGGGCCGGTGGGCTCGTCGGGCGGCGGGTGGCGGCCGTCGGGTCGTTCGGGGGGAGGACGGCGCGGCGGGCGGCCGTGGCGGCGGGCCGGGATGCGCGCAGCGCGGCCGGGACGGCCACCGCGGCGACGAGGCGGCTGCAGCCCCGTCCCCGGGCGTTGATCGAGGCGGACCAGCCGCTCGAGCCGGCGGAGGCCGCCAGCGTGGTGGTGGTGGGCGCCCCGGCGCGCGGGGCGTCGACCACGACCACCACCGAGCTGCCCGCCGAGGCCGGCGCGAGCCGCGGCCGCAGCCGACGGGGCCGCCCTGGTCGGGCTGCGGGCCACGGGCCGCGAGGGATCGACGGCCCGCGGCGGCGCACGCACCGGCCGAGGCCGGGTGGCCCCGGGCGCGGTCCGCTGCCACCGCCGGTCGAGGTGGGTGGCAACGGGCACCGACCGCCCGGGGACGACGAGAACGCCGACGACGACGACGACGACACCGCGACGACACGGTCGACGCCACGTCGGAGGGCGAGGCCCGGGCCGCCGCACCGGCGTCACGGTCGCCACCGGGACCACCACCAAGACCGTGGCGGGCCGGCGGGCCCAGCGGCACGGGGTCATCGTGCCGCTGCGGGTGCCGTTCCGCACCCGGCTCAAGGCCGGGGTCGGGCTGTTCGCCCTCGTCGTCCTGCTGGGGACCGCGGCCGCCCTCGTCCTGGCGGGCGTGGCGCTGGCCGGAGCTCAGGCGCTGGCCGGGCTCTGATCCCCGTCCTCGGGCACCCGGCCGTAGACCGAGCGGTACCACAGGTCGCTCAGCGTCGCGACCAGGGCCTCGGGCTCGCCCTGCCCGCCGGTGCCCGGCCGGGCTCGTCCAGCAGGAAGTACGTGAACGACGACCACTCGGTCATGGCCGCCAGCACGTGGGCCACCAGCGTGGGTGGGAACGGCCGCAGCGCGCCCGCGGCCTGCTGGGCCTCGAACGCGGCCGACAGCTGGAGCACGAGGTCCCGGCGCAGATCCATCCACAGCTGCTGCACCCGGGGCGAGGCCAGCATGCCCTCCATCAGCGCCCGCCACAGGCCTTCGTGCCGGTAGTAGACCGACACGAAGTTGCGGATGCTCTCCTCGATGGCCTCCCGAGGGTCCTCGGCCGGCGACCCGAGGGTCTCGACGGCGAACTCGCCGACGATGACCGCCTCGATCACCTGGCAGAAGGCGTCCTCCTTGTTGCGGAAGTAGAGGTAGAACGTGCCGTGTGCCGTGTTGGCCCGATCGGTGATGGCCCCGACGGTGGTGGCCTGGTAGCCCTTCTCCTCGAACACTGCGACGGCCGCGGCCAGCAACTGGCGCCGCGTGGCGGCCGCCTGCTCCTGGCGGGCGCTCAACGTCGACTCGTCAACCGACAACCCATCTCTCCCCCGCTGGCGGGCCGGTGTCGCGCAAGCTAGCCGACGACGTCGCCCGCCGTCGCGCCGCGGCCCTCGCCGGCCACCGGGGGGACCGGGCCGCAGCCCGCTCGTACCTGGACGACCCGGCGCCCGCGGTGCGGGCCACCGCCCTCGGCGCCCTGGCCCGCGCCGGAGGGCTGACCCCGGACGACCTGGCCGCGGGCCTGGCCGACGAAGCGGCCCCCGTGCGGGCCCGGGCGGCGGAGCTGGCCGCCACCGTCCCCGGCGACCGGCCGCCCGCCCTGGCGCCGGTGCTGGCCGACGCCGACGCCGCCGTGGTCGAGGCCGCGGCCTGGGCGTCGGGCGAGCGCCGGCCACCCGAGCCGGGCGTGGTGGCAGCCCTCGCCGCGGTGGTCACCGGCCACGAGGACCCGCTGTGCCGCGAGGCGGCCGTCGCCGCCCTGGGCGCCATCGGCGACCCCGCCGGCCTCGACGCCGTGCTGGCGGCCACCACCGACAAGCCCGCCGTGCGGCGCCGGGCGGTCCTGGCGCTGGCGCCGTTCGACGGCCCCGAGGTCGACGCCGCCATCGAGCGGGCGCTGGGCGACCGCGACTGGCAGGTCCGCCAGGCCGCCGAGGACATCTCCCGCCAGGGCGACCCGGTCGGCGGCGAGCCGGAGGGCGACGAGCCCGAGGGAGTGGCCCTGGTGGGTGGTGCCGCACGCCCGGCAGGTCCCGGCCCAGCCGGTCGGGGTGACCTGGACCGCCAGCCACCCGCCGCAGTCGGGGCAGTAGTGCCAGGGATCGGACGGCCGGGCGCACGCACCGTCGCACTCGGCCACCGGGCGCCCGCAGCCGGTGCAGTGCGGCACCGTCAGATCACCTTCGACAGCGTCCCGATCGGCATCTTCAGCCCCCGCAGCATGACCACGTCCTCCTGGGGGGCGCGGCCCAGCGTGGTCAGGTAGTTGCCGGTGATCAGGGCGTTGATCCCCGCGGTCATGCCCATCTCCTGCAGGTCGCCCAGCGTGACCTCCCGGCCGCCCGCGTAGCGCAGGATGACGTCGGGCAGCGCCAGGCGGAACAGGGCGATCCAGCGGATGGCCTCCCGCGCCGCCATCAGCGGCCGGCCGGCCAGGGGCGTGCCCGGCCGGGGATCGAGGAAGTTGACCGGCACCTCGGCCGGGCGCACCGCCCGCAGCTGGCCCAGCAGCTCGATGCGCTGCTCCACCGTCTCGCCCATGCCCAGCAGCACCCCGCAGCACAGCTCCATCCCGTGCTCGCGCACCAGGGCGCAGGTGGCGAAGCGCTCGTCCCAGGTGTGGGTGGTCACGATCGAGCCGAAGTACGACCGGGCCGTCTCCAGGTTGTGGTTGTAGCGGTGGGTGCCCGCCGCGGCCAGGCGGGCGGCCTGGTCGCCGGTCGAGGATCCCGGCGCTGACCGCCACGTTGAGCCCGGTCTCCCGGCGCACGCAGCGGCACGATCTCCTCCAGGTGGGCCATCAGCCGCTCGTCCGGCCCCCGCACCGCGTACACCAGGCAGAACTCGCTGGCCCCCAGCTCGGCGGTCTCCCGGGCCGCGGCCAGGACCTCGGCGTGCGACAGCAGCGGCACGGCCTTGACCGGCGAGTCGAAGCGGGACGACTGCGAGCAGAAGTGGCAGTCCTCGGGGCAGCCGCCGGTCTTGGCCGACAGGATGCCCTCGATCTCGACCACGTCGCCGCACCAGGCCAGGCGGACCGCGTGGGCGGCCTCGGCCAGCGCCGGGAGGTCGGCGTCGCTCAGCGCGGCCAGGGCGGCCAGCTCGTCCAGCGAGAGCTGCCGGCGCTCGTCGACCAGGGCGCGGCGGGCGGCGGTGATCACGTCGGGGGCCAGCACCCCGGGAACGCTAGTGGACACCCCACCTGGTTCTGTCAGCGCTCACCGTGCCTACGGCGCGCCACGTCTGACAGAACGAGGTAGGTAGCTCAGTGGCCGGCCTGGAAGGCCACCCGCAGGGCGGCGGGGTCCTCGATGCAGCGGCCGGCGCCCAGCACCACCGACTCCAGGGCGTTGTCGACCAGGTGGACGTCGATCTCGGTCTCGTGCGCGATGCGCTGGTCGAGGCCCGCCAGCATGCCGCCGCCCCCCACCAGGACCATGCCCTGGCCGATGAGGTCGTGGGCCAGCTCGGGCGGGGCGCTGCCCAGGCAGGCGATGACCGACTCGACGATCTCCACGATGACGTCGTCGATGGCGGCCCGGATCTCGGCCGGGGTCAGGATCACCGTCTTGGGGAGCCCGGAGGCCAGGTCGCGGCCCCGCACCTCGGCCTTGAGCTCGTCGCGCACCGGCCAGGCCGAGCCGATGGCCACCTTGATCTCCTCGGCGGTGCGCTCGCCCACCGCGATCCCGTACTCGCGCCGCACGTAGGACTGGATGGCGGCGTCGATGTCGAAGCTGCCCACCCGCACCGCGGACAGGCCCACGACCCCGCCCAGCGAGATCAGCGCGGTCTCGGTCGTGCCGCCGCCCATGTCGATGACCAGGTTGCCCACCGGCTCGTGGATGGGCAGGCCCGCCCCGATGGCGGCGGCGATGGGCTGGTCGATGAGCATGGCGTCGTTGGCGCCCGCCCGCCGGACGGCCTCGGCCACGGCCCGCCGCTCGACCGTGGTGATGGCCGACGGCACGCACACCACCACCCGGGGCCGGTTGAAGCGCCCGACCCGCACCCGGTGCAGCAGCAGCCGGATCATCCGCTGGGTGACGTCGAAGTCGGTGATGGCGCCCTCGCGCAGCGGCCGCTCGGCCACGATGTCGCTGGGCGTGCGCCCGATCATCTGCCAGGCGTCGTGCCCCATGGCCAGCACCTCACGGGTGCGGGTGTTGAGGGCGATGACCGTCGGCTCGTTGAGCACGATGCCCCGCCCGCGCTCGTAGACGAGCGTGTTGGCGGTGCCGAGGTCGATGGCGAGGTCGCGGGCCACCGGGCGTCAGCGCCTCCACCACCGGCGGGACGGCGCCTGCTCGTCCCGGGGGGCGAGGGCCTGCATCTCCCGGCGGAAGTTGTCGATGCCGGATTCCAGCGACGACGGCGTGCGGCTGCGCAGGTAGAGGATCCCGCAGCCGACCACGATGATGACGGCGGCGAGCAGCAGGAAGGCGATCGGGTTCACGGCTCAGCCCGCCCCTGCGTCGACGATGTGCTGCGCCTCCAGGCCCCAGCTCTCACCCCCGGCCCAGGTCTCCCGCTTCCAGATGGGCACCGAGCGCTTGAGCGTGTCGATGCAGAAGCGGGCGGCGGCGAACGCCTCCTCCCGGTGCGGCGCCGAGGCCACGACCACCACCGCGCTCTCGCCCACGGCCAGCACGCCCACCCGGTGCAGCAGCGCGATGCGCCCCAGCACGGGCCAGCGCACCCGGGCCTCGTCGGCCACCGCTTGAGGCGGGGCACGACCTGGCTCTCGTAGGCCTCGTACTCCAGCGCCTCGACCCCGGGGCGGCCCTCGGCGTGGTCGCGGGCGGTGCCCGAGAACAGCACGACGCCGCCGCAGTCGGGCCGCACGGCCCACTCCAGCGCCTCGGCCACCGGCAGCGGGGCCGCGGACAGGCCCAGCCACGTGTCCCCGCCGGGCGGGGAGAGAGGCGGCGAGGGGTCCATCGCACTCATGGTACGCAGGTAGTGCCCATCGTCCGTGCCATCGAGCCCCAGGAATCTCGGCGCGCGCCCGGGGCGCGCTGCCCGCAGCACGTGGCGCGCCGATATCCTCCGGCGGTGCCCTTCGACGAAGAAGCCGAAGAGGGGCCGTCGGGGTTTCGTCCGCCGCCTCACCCCGACGATCGGCTGTGGCGTCATCCGTCCGAGATGCGCACACACCCGATCGTCCAACTGAGCGCGCCCGAGCGCGCGCCGAGGGAACGCCAGGCCACCCGGCCCGGTCGTGATCACGTGAAGCGTCCGGCTCCGCGCCCGCGGTGGGCCACGCCCGCGCTGGCGGGCGCCGCCGGGGCCGTGCTGGCGGTCGGCGCCGTGGCCGTGTTCGGCTTCGGCGAGCGGGTGATCGACCGCCCGGTGATCGAGCGGGTGGCGCTCAACCCGGTGAACACCCACCCGGGGCTGGAGGGGCCGACGCTCGACGGCGTGCGGCAACGGGTGGCGCCCGCGGTGGTGGGCATCGTGGCCCCCACCGGCGACCCGCTGGGCGGCTCGGGCGAGATCTCGGGGTCGGGCGTGGTCATCCGCGACGACGGCATCGTCGTGACCAGCTCGGCGCTGGTCCCCGCCGGCGACGACCCCGTGCGGGTGCGGCTGCCCGACGGCACCGAGAAGCCCGCCCGGGTCGTCGGCACCGACCCAGCCACCGGGCTCAGCGTCATCGACCTCGACGGCCGCGGCTACACGGCCAGCGTCGCTGGCCGAGGAGGGCGACCTGGTGAGCGGCGAGACGTCCTACGCGGTCGGCGCCCGCGCCGTCGTCGGCACCGAGACCACCACCGGGGTCGTGGGCATGAGCCAGCGCTACGTCGGCCCGACCGGCACCGCGCTCGTCGGCGTCCAGATCGACGGGGAGGCGCCCGCGCTCGGCCTGGGCAGCCCGGTGGTCGACGACCGCGGCGCGGTGGTCGGGATCACCACCGCGGTCGACGAGGGCTCCGCCTGGTACGTGGCGCCCGTCGAGGTGGTGCGGAAGGTGGCCGACGACCTGCTGATCGACGGGCTACGTGCGCACCTGCTGGCTCGGCATCGAGGGCGTCGACACCCCCGCCGACGGCGTGTCCACGCCCACGGCGGGCGGCGGCACCGCCATCGCCTCGGTCGTGCGGCGGCAGCCCGGCCGCGGCCGCAGGGCTGCGGGCCGGCGACGTGGTGGTGGCGTTCGACCACCAACCCATCGCCCGCATGCCCGACCTGCTGGTGGCGCTGCGGGGCTACTCGCCGGGCGACCAGGTCGACGTCGAGGTCACCCGCGACGACGGCTCCCGCGTCACCCTGCAGGTCGCCCTGGCCGAGCCGCCGACGTCGTGAGGCGGTCGGCGGAGCCATGCCGCCGACATTAGCGACGTCATGCCGGCTTGGGGCGACCGGATCGGTCAGGAGCGCCACCAGCGGCGGGCGGCGAGGACCGCGCCGGCGACGATCGCCAGCAGTCCCGCACCCGCCACGCCCAGCGCGATCTCCTGGCGCCGGCGGGGGCTGAGCGTGGCCCACGGCGCCGACCTCGTGGGCCTCCACGCACGCCTCCTCGTTGGAGACGGTGGCGACCCAGCCCTCGGCCCGCAGCCGGTCGGAGGCCACCACCCACGGGTGCTGGACGTAGGGCAGCAGCTCCGGGCGGCGTGGCGGCCAGCCCGAAGCGGAAGCGCCAGCGCGCCAGGCGGCTCGCCACCCGCCGGGGCAGCGGCACCTTGAGCGGCACGCCGATCAGCGACCGCACCTGGTCGCCGGGGATCGAGCCCTCGGGCGCCACGTTGAAGGCGCCGTCGAGCCCCCGGAGCCGGGCCAGGTCGCACGCCGCCGCCAGGTCGTCGAGGTCGACGAACTGGACCGGCGGCTCCTCCACGTCGTCGGGCACCGCCGGGCCGGGGCGCAGCGCCCGGACCAGCCAGTCGCGGTGGTCCGACCCCGCCGCCCGGGCCGGGCGCAGGACCGCCACCGTGGTGCCGGGGTGGGCGTCGCGCCACTCGGCCGCCAGCCGCTCGATCTCGGCCCGCTCGCCGGCGAAGGCGAAGCCGGGATGGGGGCGCAGCGTGGCGTCCTCGGTGAGCGGGACCGGGTTGTCGGGCCAGGCGCCGTACACCGTGGCGCTGGACAGCACGACGAGGTGGGGCACGCCGCCGTCCCCGGCGGCCTCGAGCACCCGGCGGGTCACCGCCACGTCGTCGGTGGCGGCCGTGGGGGTGGCGGGCACCGAGGTGGCCAGGTGGACGAGCACGTCGGCGTCCTGGAGGTGGGGCTTGACGTCGTCACCGGACAGGTCGACCCGGTAGACCGCCACCCGGGCGGGCAGGCCGGCGACCGGGCCCCCGGCCAGGCCGACGACGTCGGCATCCTCCTCCTCGGCGGCCAGGCGCGCCACCCGTCGCCCGAGCGGAGTCTCGACCCCGGTGATCACGACTGTCCTCCCCATGGGCTCTAGGTTGCCAGTTGCGCCGCCCTCAAACACCCCGGCCCCGGCGATAGCGTGCAGGGGTGAGCGACGAACCGGGCTCCCCCAACCCGTTCGAGGGCTTCCCGCTGTTCGGCGACCTGGCCAAGCTGTTCGGCCAGGCCGGCCGGGGCGTGCCCTGGGACGCGGCGCGCAACCTGGCCCTGGCCGTCGCCACCGACAACACGGCCGAGCCCAACGTCGACCCGCTGGAGCGCATCAAGCTGGAGCAGCTGGCCCGGGTGGCCGAGCTGCACGTGGCCAACGTGACCGGGCTGTCGGCCTCCGTCACCGGCCGGGGCCTGACGGTGGCGCCCGTCACCCGCGGCCACTGGGCCCAGCGCACGCTCGAGGACTACCGGCCGCTGCTGGAGAAGCTGGCCGGGTCGCTCGGCGCCCCCGACCCCGGCGCCGCCGGCCCGGGCGCCGGCGCCGGCCTGCCGCCGATCCCGACGACCCGTTCTCCGACCCCGAGGACCAGCTGGCGGCCATGCTCGGCCCCATGATCCAGGCCATGCAGCCGATGATGGTGGCCATGACGGCCGGCTCCATGGTCGGCCACCTGGCCCAGCGCTCGCTGGGCCAGTACGACCTGCCGGTCCCCCGGCCCGCCGTCCGACGAGCTGCTGATCCTGGTGCGCAACCTCGACGAGTTCGGCACCGAGTGGAGCCTGCCGCCCGACGACCTGCGCCTGTGGATCTGCCTGCACGAGATCGCCCACCACACCGTGCTCGGCGTCCCCCACGTGCGGGCCCGGCTCGAGTCGCTGCTGGGCGAGTACACCGACCAAGTTCCGCAACGACCCGGGGGCGCTGGAGCAGCACCTGGGCGACCTCGACCTCGCCGGCGGGCCCGAGTCGCTGGCCCGCATCCAGCAGGCGCTGAGCGAGCCCGGGCGCCCTGCTCGGGCGCCATCCAGTCCGACGAGCAGCGGGCGCTCCAGCCCCACCTGGAGACGATCGTGGCGCTGGTGGTCGGCGTGGTCGACCACGTGATGGACACGGTCGGGCACCAAGCTGATCTCCAGCTACGGCATGCTCACCGAGGCGCTGCGCCGGCGCCGGGTCGAGACGGCGGAGTCCGACCGGTTCGTCGAGCGGCTGATGGGCCTGGAGCTGACCCAGGCCGTCTACGACCGGGGCGCGGCCTTCGTGGACGGCGTCATCGAGCGGGCGGGCGAGGAGGGCCTGGCCCGGCTGTGGGAGAGCGAGAAGATGCTGCCCAGCCCGCCCGAGATCGAGGCCCCCGGCCTGTGGCTGGCCCGCATCGACCTCCCCGACGACGCCTGACCGCCCGCCCGCTAGAGGTTCGTCGGGTCGATCACCACGCCGGTCGTCGTCCGCTCCTCCCGCGCCCCCGCGGGGGCCCCGGCCCGGTCGACGGGGGTGGCGGAGGCGGCGGTAGGCGGCGGGCGGCGGCGGCGGCGGCGGGGGCGGCGGGGGCGGCGGCAGCGCCATGGCCATCTCGACGTCGCCGCCGGCGTCGCGCGTAGGCGTCGCCGCCCGGGTCGGGGCCGCTGTCCGGCTCCCGGCTCGGCGCCCCGGCTCGCGGCTCCCGCGCGTCGACCTCGTGGTCGCGCACGTCCCGGGTCGGCCCGGCTGGCGGCGGGCCGGCGGAACGGGAGCTGGATGGTGCGGGCGTTGGCCACTGCCGCCGGGCCGGCATCTGGCCCCGGTCCAGCGCCCGCAGCCCGCCCAGGTAGGAGAACAGCGCGAAGCCGGCCATCAGCGCCATGACCAGGAAGCCGATCTCCATCGGGATGCGGCACGACCACCGGGACGAAGGCGCCCACCACCCAGGTGAGCTGGAAGCGGGTCTCGAACTTGGCGAACGAGCGGCCCCGGTTGGCGTCGGGGGCGTCGCGCTGCACGACCGAGTCGAAGGCCAGCTTGCCGCAGCCCGCGGACGATGCCGACCACCGCGGCCAGGAGCGCGGCCGCGGTCAGCCCGCCCGGCCCAGGCGGCCAGCACCGAGCCGACGGCGGTCAGGGCCAGCACGATCTGGAGGATGCGCTCCTCGGCCATGCCGTTGCGCCGCAGGGCCGGGGCCAGCAGCGAGCCCAGCAGGGCGCCGACGCCGCTGGCCGCCGACCACCACGCCGAACTGCCACGTGGGGGCGCCGTCGGTGCGCAGCTGGAAGGCGACCAGGAAGGTGAGGAAGCCGACGATCCCCCGCAGCAGGCCCATGGCCGACGCGGCCAGCAGGATGCCGCCGCCCCGCAGCTCCTGGCGCTCGGTCTGGGACGTGTCGTCCGCCGCCACCTGGGTCGGCCGGGATCTTCAGGCCGAGCACCGCCGCCACCGCGAACACCACGGACGCCAGCAGCAGCACGCCCTCGCTGCCCAGCGGCGGCGCTCGACCGCGATGCCGGGCACCGCGGCGGCGAAGCCCATGACCCCGGACAGGAACGACAGCCGCGAGTTGGCCTCGACCAGCTCGTCGTCGGAGCGCACCACCGTGGGCACGATGGCCGACTTGGCCACGTGGTAGCTCTTGGCCAGGACCAGGATGGCGAACGCCTCGGGGAACAGCAGCGTCGAGTCCAGGTCGCCGATCATCACCAGGCAGAGCGACGGCCCGCAGCGCGTTGGCGCCGATGACCACCCAGCGGCGGCCGCCCTTGGCCCGGTCCAGCGCCGGGCCGATGAGCGGCGCCACCACCGCGAACGGCGCCATGGTGAAGGCCAGGTAGAGCGCCACCTTGCCGCGGGCCGCGCTGGGGTCGATGTCGAAGAACAGCGATCCGGCCAGGGCCAGCGCGATCAGGGTGTCGCCGGCCACCGCCGCGGCATGGGTGCGGGCCAGGCGGGTGAAGGGCGTGATGACGAACGGGCTCGGCCCCGTGCGCTTGCGGGGCTTGGACAGCGGCTCCCACCCGGTGTCGGCCATCGGTCCGAGGGTACAAGCCCACCGCCGTAGGGCGGCGCAGCCCGGCCCGCCCGTGCGGCCTCTGCTGGCCGGCGGTCGAGGGCCAGCATCGTGCCGTCGTCGGGCCACGACACCCGGCCGCGGCCATGGCAGCCGGCGGCGATCAGGGCCGTGTCAGGAGCGCGGCGTGTCGTACTTGTAGCCCAGCCCCCGGATGGTGACGATGCGGGTCGGGACCGCGGGGTCGCGCTCGACCTTGGCGCGCAGCCGCTTGACGTGGACGTCGAGCGTCTTGGTGTCGCCGACGTAGTCGGTGCCCCAGACCCGGTCGATCAGCGTCTCCCGGGGCAGCACCCGGCCGGCGTTGGCCAGGAGCAGCTCCAGCAGCTCGAACTCCTTGAGCGGCAGCTTGACCTGCTCGCCCCGGATCTCGACCTCGTGGCGCTCGGGGTCGAGCCGCACGTCCCCCACCTCGATGGCCTCGCCGGGGGTCGAGCGCCCCGCGGTGTCGACCGGCCGGCGGCGCAGCACGGCCCGCATGCGGGCCACCAGCTCGCGCAGGCGGTAGGGCTTGGTGACGTAGTCGTCGGCCCCCACCTCCAGGCCCACCACCGTGTCGATCTCCGAGCCCTTGGCCGTGACCATGATGATGGGGACGGTCGAGCGGCGCCGCAGCTCGCGGCACACGTCGACCCCGGAGATCTTGGGCAGCATCACGTCGAGCAGCACGAGGTCGGGCTTGACGGCGTCGAACATCTCCAGGGCCTCCGCCCCGTCGTGCGCGGTCTGGACCCGGAAGCCCTCCCGCTTGAGGCCCACGGTGAGGGCCTCGACGAAGCTGTCCTCGTCCTCGACGAGCAGGACCGTGGCGTCGGGCGTGGTCATCCGGCCTCCTTGGTGACGGCGACCGGTCCCGGCCCGGCGGGCAGCCGCAAGGTGAAACTCGAGCCCACGCCCTCGCGGGACTGGACCCGGACCTCGCCCCGATGGTTCGAGGCGACATGGCGGACGATGGCCAGCCCGAGCCCGGTGCCGCCTGTCTCCCGGCTGCGGGCGCGGTCGACGCGGTAGAAGCGCTCGAAGATCCGTTCGAGGTCGCGGCGGGGGATGCCGATGCCGTGGTCGCGCACGGTGACGTCGACCCAGGCGCCGTCGGTGCGGGCCCGGACGTCCACCGAGCTCCCGGGCTCGCTGTACTTCACCGCGTTGTCGAGCAGGTTGGTCACCGCCGAGACGAGCTGGCGGCGGTCGCCGACCACGGTGAGGCGGGCCGGGGGCGGCTCCACCTCGATCTCGATCCCCCGCTGCTCGGCCGCGGGGCGGACCCGGTCGGTGGCGTCGATCACGAAGCCCGCCACCGCCACCTCGTCGGTGGCGAGGCCGGTGGCGACCTCCAGCCGGGACAGCTCCAGCAGGTCGTCGATGGTGTGGCCCACCCGGAACGCCTCGCTGGCCAGGCGCTCGGCCAGGCGGCGGGTGACCTCGGCGTCCTTCTCGTCGAGCAGCGTCTCGGCCAGCAGCGCCAGGGCGCCCACCGGCGTCTTCAGCTCGTGGCTGATGTTGGCCACGAAGTCGCGCCGCACGTTCTCCAGGCGGCGGCGCTCGGACGTGTCCTCCACCACCACCAGCACGCCGGAGGGCCGGGTGGGGTTCTCCAGGGGCACGGCCCGCACGCTCAGGACCCGGCGGGGCGGCCCGAACAGCTCCAGCTCCCGCTCGCCGCCCCGGCCCCGCAGCGCGTCGGAGGCCATGGTGGTGATGGCCTCCTCCACCAGGGCGTCGCTGTGGCGGGCGGCCAGGAAGGAGGCGGCCGGGTCGTTGCGGTACACGATCTCGCCGCGTTCGTCGAAGATGACCACCCCGTCGGCGATGGCGCCCAGCGCCCACGACAGGCGGTTCTCCGCCCGGGTCGAGCGGGCCCGGCGGTCGCGGGCGGCGGCCACCGCGCGCTCGATGTTGTCGAGCGCGTCGATCCAGCGAGGGCCGCGCCCGGTGGTCCAGAGGGGGAGCGTTGCTGTCCAGCACCCGGGCCGCGTCGGCCAGGCGCTCGGCCGCGGCCCGGCGGGTGACCGCCGCGGCCACCAGGGCGGCGAGCGCGCCGAGCAGTGCCAGCACCAGCAGCGTCAGGGCGACCACCACGGCCCTACGCCGCCCTCCGGGCTCCACCCGCGGTGACGCCACCCGGCCGCCCGCTGTCGCCCCTGTCGCCCCAACAGCGATCTCACGCCGTCCTCCGGGCGTCGGGGACCAGCGTCCCGAGCAGTCCGCCCACGTCGACCCCGTCGTCGATGCGGATGCCGCCGATCGCCGAGACGGCCACATAGCCCGCCTTGACCAGCGCGGTGTCGCAGTCCGGCGGCAGCTCGACGGTGACGGGGCGCAGCTCCATCTGCAGGCGGCCGCCGCCCTCGGCCGTCTCCACCACCGCGGAGCGGACGGTGCCGAACGGTGCCAGGGTGGCGGCCCGCGCCCCGGCCAGCCGATCCGGCGGCAGGTCGGGCACGTTGAGGTTGAGCACCACGCCGTCCCCGGCCTCACCCAGCCAGTCGACCGCGGCGGCCGCCACCGCCGCCGCCGTGTCCCAGTGGCGGGAGGCGCCGGCCTCCAGCCGGGCGGGAACGTCGAGGCTGACCGCCAGGCCCCGCCCGCCGAAGTTGGCGGCCGTGAGCGCGGCGCCGACCGTGCCGGAGTGGAGCACCGCCCGGCCGGTGTTGCAGCCGGGGTTGATGCCGGACAGGACCATGTCCGGCGGGTCCCCGAAGCCGCCCAGCCGGGCCGCCAGCACGCACAGGCCGGGCGGGCCGTCCACCGCATACGCGGGGACGCCGGGCAGGTCCGGCAGCTCCACCGGGCGGGCGTCGACGTGCTCGTCCACATGGATCTGGCCGATGGCCGCCCCGGACCCGCTCATGTCGCGGTCGGGCGCGGCCACCACGACGTCGCGACCGTCGGCGACCAACGCCCGGACCAGGGCGTGGAGACCGGGCGACGACACTCCGTCGTCATTGGTCACGAGCACCTTCATCCCCGACAAGTGTGCCGCCGGGGGCGGCTTCACCGGACCTCGGCAGAGAGGTGACCGGCCTCGCCGGTGAGTAGATAGCGGAGTCGGGCACCGATCACGGCGGCGTGATCGGCGATGCGGTCGGCGGCCTGGCCGGCCACGAACAGGTCCATGGCGATGCTCACGGCGTCGGGGCCGTCGAGCTGTCGCAGCTGGGTCAGCAGGTGCTCGTGGATGGTGATCAGCTCGGGCCGGTGCTCGACCAGCTCGGTGGCCAGCACGAGGTCCTGCGTGGCCCACGCCCGGAGCGCCGTGCGGTAGTGGTCGACCGCGATGTGCACCAGCGTGCGCACGATGTCCCACGCCGGTCCGCAGGCTGAGCAGCTCCTCCACGTCGGGGCCGAGCTTGATGACCCGCAGCGCCAGGTCCCCCACCCGCTCGAACTCCGAGAGGATGCGCACGACCGACACCAGGTAGCGCAGGTCGCCCGCCATGGGCGCCTCCCGGTTGAGCAGGTCGTAGCAGCGCTCCATGAGCGAAACGTGCATCGCGTCGATCTCGTCGTCGGCGGCCAGCGCGGCGACGACGACGCCGCCCTCCTCGCCGTGGTCGAGCACGTCGCGCATGCGCTCCAGGTTCTGGTCGACGCGCACGCCCATGAGCTCGACCTGCATGCGCAGCTGGTCGAGCTCCTCGTGGAAGACCGTACGCAGCGGGACCGGAGCGTTGTCGGAGGCCATCTAGCCGAAGCGCCCCGTGATGTAGTTCTCGGTGCGCTCGTCGGAGGGGTTGGAGAAGATCGTCTCGGTGCGGTCGAACTCGACCAGCAGGCCGGTGCGGCGGTCGGACTCGGGGTTCACCTCCGTGGAGTAGAACGCGGTGGCGTCCGACACCCGGGCGGCCTGCTGCATGTTGTGGGTCACGATGACGATGGTGAACTCGCTCTTGATCTCCTGCATCAGGTCTTCGATGCGGGCGGTGGCGATGGGGTCGAGCGCCGAGCAGGGCTCGTCCATCAGCAGCACGTCGGGCTTGGTGGCGATGGCGCGGGCGATGCACAGCCGCTGCTGCTGGCCGCCCGACAGGCCGTTGGCCGAGTCCTTGAGCCGGTCCTTGACCTCGTCCCACAGGGCGGCCTTGCGCAGCGACTCCTCCACCATTGCGTCCATCTCGCCCTTGCGCTTGCGGCCGCGCAGGCGGGGGCCGTAGGCGACGTTGTCGTAGACCGACTTGGGGAAGGGGTTGGGCTTCTGGAACACCATGCCGATCCGCCGGCGCACCTCGACCGGGTCGACCTTGGGCCCGTAGAGCGCCACCCCGTGGTAGTTGATCGTCCCCTCGGGGCGGGCGCCGATGATGAGGTCGTTCATGCGGTCGAAGCAGCGCAGCACGGTGGTCTTGCCGCAGCCCGACGGGCCGATGAAGGCCGTGATCTCGTGCTGGCGGACGTCGAGGTTGACCTCCCGGACCGCCCGGAAGTCGCCGTAGTACACGCTCAGGTCGCGCACCTCGAACACGATCGGGAGCTGGTCGGGTTCGGGCCGGTCGTGGACCGAGACCTCGGTGCCCTGGGGCAGCGGCGCATGATCCTCGACCGCCTGGGCGGTGTCCGTGACTGTGTCGTCGGTCATCCGACCCTCTTCTTCTCGAACCGGTTGCGGAGCAGGATGGCGATGGTGTTGACCACCAGCACGAACACCAGCATGCCGAGGATGGCGGCGGCGGTGTTGTGGATCTTGAAGTCCTCGTCGGGCAGGCGGGACCAGGCGGTGATGATGGTGGGCATGGCGGTGAAACGCTCGGTGAGCGAGCTGGGATCGAGCACGCTGCTGAAGCTCAGGCCGGGCGAGCGGCCGGCCAGGCCGGTGAGCGCGCCCACCAGGATCAGTGGCGCCGCTTCACCCACGGCCCGGGCGATGGCCAGCAGCGAACCGGTCACGATGCCGGGCATGGCGTAGGGCAGCACCTGGGAGCGGATGACCTCCCAGCGGGTGGCGCCCACGCCGTAGGCGCCCTCGCGCAGCGCGATCGGGCACGGCCCGGATCGCCTCGGCGGTGGTGATGATGACGATGGGCAGCACCAGCACCGCCAGCGTGAGCCCGGCGGCGACGAGGGTCGCGCGCGAGGCGTCGTCCGGCCGCTGAAGCCGCCCAGCACCTCGACGAAGAGCGCCAGGCCGAGCAGGCCGTAGACCACCGAGGGCACGCCGGCCAGGTTCCGGACGTTGATCTCGATGAACGAGGTCAGGCGGTTGCGGGGCGCGTACTCCTCGAGGTACACGGCGGCCCCGACGCCGAGCGGGATCGAGACCACGCAGACCGTGGCCGCGATCCAGAACGAGCCGATGATGCCCTGGGCGATGCCGGCCCGGGCCGCCGTCGACGACAACCCCCCGTTGAGGAAGTCCCAGCCGCGTTCGGTGTAGACGGGCACGCCGTTCCGCACGACTTCGGCGATCATGAGCAGGAGCGCGAGCAGCGAGATGAACAGGCAGGCGAGGAGCGCCAGCTCGAACAGCCGGCCCTTGAGATCGGTGCGCCGGCCCTCGATGGCCTGGGCCACACTGCCCTGGATGGCTCCGCTGGTGCCGGCGATGGTGCTGAGCGCCATGTCCTCGTCCCCTAGTAGGCCTGGCGCACGCGGCGCACGAAGCGGTTGCCGATGATGTTGAGGCCGAGGGTCAGCAGGAACAGGAAGATGCCGACCATGAACAGGCTGGCGTAGGCGAGCGTGGCGCCCTTGACGCTGTCGGTGCCCGACGCCAGCGACGCCATGGCCGCGGTCATGGTCAGGCCCTGGTCGAGCGGGCTGGCCGAGTACTGGCCCACCGTGGCCGCCCCGGCGGCGATGAACACGACCATGGTCTCGCCGATGGCCCGCGACACCGCCAGGATGAACGCGGCCACCAGGCCCGACACCGCGGCCGGCAGCACCACCCGCAGCGTGGTGTGCAGCTTGCGAGCGCCGAGGCCGACCGACGCTTCGCGCAGCGCGTTGGGCACGGCCCGCATGGCGTCCTCGGACACCGAGGCGACGAGCGGGATGGCGAGGATGCCGACGCCGATGCCGGCGGCGATCATGCTGCCGCCGCGGCCGTGCTCCTCGCCGAACAGCCGGCCCACGACGTTCGGGCGCGATCCAGGCCAGGGCGAAGAAGCCGATCACGACCGACGGCACGCCGGCCAGCACCTCGAGGATGGGCTTGAGGAAGGACCGGATGCGGGGCCGGGCGAACTCGGACAGGTAGATCGCGGCGCCCAGCCCCAGGGGGACGGCCACGATCATGGCGATCCCGGTCACGATGAGGCTGGCCACGATCAGCGGCCGGATGCCGAACTCGTTCTGGCGCGGGTTCCAGGTGTCGGAGGTGAGGACCTCCTTCCAGTCGGCCTGGGAGATGAAGTCCCAGCCCCTGCTGAACAGGGAGAAGATGATGGCCGCGCTGATCACGACCGACATGACGGCGGCCACGAAGAACAGCGAGCCCATCGCCCGCTCCCGCCGGTGGCGACGGGGGTCGCCCGACAGGTCGAGCGCGGCCGTGGGGCCGGGCGTGACGCCCGGCCCCACGAGGCTCGGTGACGAGCCGTCGCTCATTGCGTCAACGGCCTTCCCATGCCGAGGTGGTCTCGGCGAGCGACGTCGTCGGGCAGCGCCACGTAGCCGGTGTCCTCCACGAAGCCGGTGAGGCCGTCGAGGTAGAAGTCGACGAAGCCGGCGACCGCCTCGTTCTCCTCGGCCTTGTCGGTGTTGACGTAGATGTACAGCGTCCGGGACAGCGGGTAGCTGCCGTCGGCGATGGTCTCGGCGCTCGGCTCGACGCACTCGCCACCGGCGGTGTCCGTGACGCCCAGCTCCTTGATGCTGTCGCCCGCGGACTCGGCGAAGGCGAAGCCGACCCAGCCCAGCGACGTGTCCGAGGCCTCGATGTTCGAGATGATCACGTTGTCGTCGGGCGAGGCGTCGTAGTCGCTGCGGGTGGTCTCGAGCTGGTCCTCGGGCAGGCCCCGTTCCTCCGCGATGTCGGACAGCGCCAGCTCGATGAACGAGTCGTAGGTGCCCGACTCGGTGCCGGGACCGGTCAGCGCCAGGTCGGCGTCCGGGAGCGCGGTGGTCGAGCCCAGCGCGGTGGCGATCTCGGTGCCGTCGGACCAGTTGCTGAAGCCCTCGGACTCCGGCCCGATGAGGGCGTACAGGTCCTGGAAGCTCAGGCAGTCGACCGCGTCGTTGTTGGGGTTGGTCATGACGGTGATGCCGTCGTAGCCGATGGCCAGCTCGACGTAGTTGATGCCGGCCGCCTCGCAGTCGGCGATCTCCTCTTCAGATATCGGGCGGGAGGCGTCGGAGATGTCGGTGTCACCGGCACAGAAGGACACAAATCCGTCCCCGGTGCCCGGACCTTCCACATTGACGGTCACGTCGGCGTTCGCGTCCTGGAACGCCTCGCCGGCCGCCACCGAGATGGGCTGGACGGTGGACGAGCCCGACACGTTGACTTCACCGGATACGCCTCCGGAGGAATCGCCGCTGCTGCTGGTGTCATCGTCATCGTCGTCACCGCACGCGGCGGCCAGGAGGCCGAAGGCCAGGATGATCGCCAGCCATCCGAGGCGGCGATGCTTCGTTCTCTGCACTGATGCCCTCCCTATGTGGGCCCTGCTGTCGTAAGAGCGACATAGATCGACGCTCGTGTCGGTAAGCACCGTAGGAAGGACAGGTGAACAGTCGGGGAGACCGATGGTGAACGAAGGGTGAACGGGCAGGGAACAGTGGGACAACCACGCGAACGCACCCCTTCTGACCAGGGAAAACCCTCCGAGCCGTGGTCAGCCGTGCTCGCGTCGTAGCTCGCGCGAGCAGCTCCCGGTCGTGGGCGTAGGTGAGCAGTGAGGCCGCCTCGGAGAGCGGCACCCACAGCCGCCCGTCGATCTCGTCGTTGGGCTGCCACGGCTCCAGGCGGACCGGGCTCATCATCCAGTAGCGGACGAGCTTCAGGCGCCCCTTGCCGTCGAGGTAGCGGGTGGACGGCAGCTCCGCGCCCAGCTCGCACACGACGCCGGTCTCCTCCTCCACCTCACGCAGCGCGGCATGTGCGTAGGACTCGCCACGGTTCAGCTTCCCCTTGGGGAAGCTCCAGTCGTCGTAGCGGGGCCGGTGCACGAGCACGACCTCGCTGCCGGGGCGCGTCCCCCCGTTACCGTCCGACACCGAAGCCGAACGCCACACCACGCCTCCGGCCGCGCGCACCTGAGGCGTCGCCTTGCGCGCCTGCTTCCGCCGGGGGGAGGTCGCCATCCCCGTTGTTACTACCCGTTTCTCGGCGCGATCGGCGGTCAGAGGTCAACCGGCCACCGAGCGGGGCGGGCTCGGCAGCGAGTGGACCTCGCCCAGCGGCAGCGCCGGTGGCGACGGCGAACCCTCCCGCCGGGAGCGAAGCTCGCCCACCCGGTCGAGCTCGCGCTCGAGCTGGCGCCGGCGGGTGCCGGCCAGGTCGTCCCAGCTGCGGCGCACGCTGTCGAGGCTGCGCCCCACCTTGTCGAACGCGTCGGCGAACTTGCCCCACTGGGACTCGAACGCGGCCAGGCAGGCGAGGATCTCGTCGGACGTGCGCTGGAGCTGGGTCTGCTCCACCGCCTGGCGGATGACCGCCAGCACCGAGAACAGCGTGCTCGGCGAGCACAGCACCACCTTCTGGCGCAGCGCCACCTCCACCAGCTCGCGGTCCTGCTGGTGCACGAAGGCGTAGACCGCCTCGTTGGGGATGAACAGCAGCACTTCGTCGAGCGTGCGGTCGGGGTCGATGTAGACCCGGCCCGACAGCTCGCGCACCCGGGCCCGCACGTCGCGCACGAAGGCCACGCGCGTGCTGGTCGCGCTCGCGGTCGGACAGCGCCTCCAGGTAGCGCAGGTAGTTGTCGACGGGGAACTTCACGTCCATGTGCAGCACCCGCCCCCCGGGCAGCAGGAAGGTGAAGTCGGGGATGGTGCCCGCGGCCGTGGCCGACTGCTTGCGGTAGCTGATGCCTTCGACCAGGCCCGCGGCCCGCAGCACGTCGTCGGCCATGCGCTCGCCCCACTGGCCCCGCGCCCGCGGGTTGGCCAGCGCCTGGCGCAGCGACTGGGTGGTGTCGGCCAGCCGGGCGCTCACCGCCGCCATCTCGGCCAGCCGGGTCTCGACCCGGCCGTGCTGCTCGGCCCGCTCGCGCTGCAGCGAGCCCACCAGGTCCGCCACCCGGGCCAGCTCGGCCCGGACGTCGCCCATGCGGGCCTCGACCGCGGCGTTGCGCACCGCGAGCTGCTCGTCCACCGCGCCGCGCAGCTCGCCCACGCGCTGCTCGAACGAAGCGCTGCGGCTGGCCAGCTCGCGGGAGCCCGCGTCGGCCTGGGCGCCCAGCCGCTCGCCCGCCACCTTCACGACCGTGTCGACCGCGGCGTCGACCGCGGCCCGCAAGGTGGCCTCGTGCGCGGCCTCGGCCCGCGCGGTGTCCTCGCCCGCGGGCCAGGCCCGGCCGACGGGCCGCCCGCGCGGCGGCGATGCCGGCCCCCAGGCCGACGATCATGCCCACGACGAGCAGCGCTGCTTCCATGGGCGGCACGTTACGGGCGCCCTGTGACAGTTTCGGGGACCCGGCGTGCGGGCGGCGTCAGACGATGGTCGCCGTGGCGCTGCGGACGGCCCGCTCGGTCGTCACCCGCTGGAGCAGTGCCTGGGACTCGACCTCGCCGCCGACCGGGCAGCGGGTCCAGCGGCCGTCGGGGGCGAGGCTCCACGCCAGCACGTCGTCGCGCAGGGCTGCGTCCAGCACCTCGCCCAGCCGGGCCTGGAGGTCGGGGTCGACCACCGGGGTCAGGACCTCCACCCGCCGGTCGAGGTTGCGGGGCATGAGGTCGGCCGAGCCGATGAGGTAGCGGGGGCGGCCCGCGCCGTCGCCGTTCGCGAACCGGTAGATGCGCGAGTGCTCCAGGTAGCGGCCCACGAGCGACCGCACCCGGATGTTCTCCGACAGCCCCGGGACGCCGGGGATCAGGCAGCAGATCCCCCGCACCACCAGGTCGATCTCCACCCCCGCCTGCGAGGCCCGGTAGAGCGCCTCGACCATGCCCTCGTCGACCAGGCTGTTCATCTTCATGGTGATGCGGCCCCGGCCCGGGCCCTCGGTCGCGGCCTCGATCTCGCCGTCGATCAGCGCCTCCAGCGCCGGTCGCAGCAGCCGGGGCGCCACCGCCAGGCGCTGGTAGTCGATGTTGCGGCCGTAGCCGGTGAGCTCGTTGAACAGCTGCGTGAGGTCGCCGCCGATGGCGGGGTCGCAGGTGAGCAGCCCGAGGTCCTCGTAGATGCGGGCCGTGCGGGAGTTGTAGTTGCCGGTGCCGATGTGGCAGTAGCGGCGCAGGCCGTCGGCCTCCTCCCGCACCACCAGGGCGGCCTTCGAGTGGACCTTCAACCCGATCAGGCCGTAGGTGACGTGCACGCCGGCCGTCTCCAGCAGGCGGGCCCACTCGATGTTGGCGCCCTCGTCGAAGCGGGCCTTGAGCTCGACGATCACCGCCACCTGCTTGCCCCGCTCGGCCGCCCGGATCAGCGCCCGGGCGATGGGGCTGTCGCCCGACGTGCGGTACAGGGTCATCTTGATCGCCAGCACCTGGGGGTCGATGGCGGCCTGGCGGACGAACTCCTCCACGGTGGTGCGGAAGCTCTCGTAGGGGTGGTGGACCAGCATGTCGCCCTTGCGCATGGCGGCGAAGACGTCGGCCCGCTCGCCGTCGCTCTTGGAGAGCCGGGTGGGCGTCACCCGCTGGTAGACCGGATCCTTGAGGTCGGGCCGGTCGAGGCCGTGCACCGCCCACAGGCCGCCCAGGTCGAGCGGGGCGGTGTGGACGTAGACGTCCTCGTCGGCCACGTCGAGCTCGCGCTGGAGCAGCTCGCGCACCTCGCCGGTCATGGCCGCGTCGATCTCCAGCCGCACGGCCCGGCCGAAGCGGCGGCGCCGCAGCTCGACCTCGACCATCGCCAGCAGGTCGTCCGCCTCTTCCTCCTCCAGCGTGAGGTCGGTGTTGCGGGTGACGCGGAAGGCGTGGTGCTGCTCGATCTCCATGCCGGGGAACAGCTGGTCCAGGTGGGCGGCGATCACCTGCTCGAGGGGCACGTAGCGCTCACCGTCGGGCAGCACCACGAACCGGGGGAGCAGGGACGGCACCTTGACGCGGGCGAAGCGCCGGGCGCCATCGTCGGGGTCGCGCACGATCACGGCCAGGTTGAGCGACAGGTTGGAGATGTAGGGGAACGGGTGCCCGGGGTCGACCGCCAGCGGGGTGAGGACCGGGAAGATGCGCTCCTCGAACGTCTCCACCAGGAACTTCTCGTCGTCCTCGTCGAGGTCGGCCCAGGACGAGAGCTTGATCCCCGCCGCCGCCAGCTCCGGGGCCACCTGGTCGAGGAAGCAGGCCTGCAGGTGCGGCAGCAGGAGGTCGAGGCGGTCGCGTATGTCCAGCAGCTGCTGCGCCGAGGTGCGCCCGTCGGGACTGAGGGCACCGACCTCGCCCGCGACCTGGTCTTTCAGGGCCGCCACCCTCACCTGGAAGAACTCGTCGAGGTTCTGGCTGAAGATGGCGAGGAACTTGGCCCGCTCCAGCAGGGGGACCCGCTGGTCCTCGGCCAGGGCCAGGACGCGGCCGTTGAACTCGAGCCACGAGAGCTCGCGGTTCAGGTAGCGGACCGGGGGCTCCTCCCCCAAGGCCGCGATCTCGTCGGCTGCGGCGGCCATGGCCTGAGCGTACCTGTGGCCGGCCGCGCCGGTCCTCTCAGACGGATGAACGATGCGTGACAGCACTCAGCTGTCGTCGTCCTCGGGGTAGCCGAGGTCCCACTCCAGGAGGATGTGCTCGCGCTCCGCATCACGCACGACACGCTCACGGTTGCGGCGGAACTGGGGATCGTGCGGCGGCAGCAACACCAGGCGCGCCATGACCCGGGAGCGGAAGTCCTCGATCATCTGGCGGTCGCCGAAGTCGGACTGGACCTCCCAGTGGGGGGCGACCGGACCGAGGTAGACGACGCGGGCGTGACCGCGGGGAGGCTCGACTTCGGCTGCTGCGACGTCTGACATGGCTGACCAGCCTATCCGTCCCTGGGTGCCGACCGGCACCTCGGCCGCCGGGCGGGCGGCTCAGGGGCCCTGGCGGCCGATCTCGGCGGTCACGGTCTGCTCGTCGCCGCCACGGTCGATGGTGACCTCGATCTGGTCGCCCACCTCGTGCCCGCCGATGGCGTCGCCGAGGTCGTCGTTGCCGGTGATGGGCTCGCCGTCGATGGCCACGATCACGTCGCCCTGCTGCAACCCGGCCGCCTCGGCGCCGCTGCCGGGGATGACGTCGTAGACGAACGCGCCCTCGTCGGCCTCGATGCCCAGGCGGTCCTTGACGGCCTCCTCCACCGTGTCGAGGGAGACCGTGGTCACCCCCAGGCGGGGCGTGTCCGGGGTGACCTCGCCGCCACCCTGCTGGATCCGGTCGATGATGGGCTTGGCGGAGTCGATGGCGATGGCGAACCCGATGTTCTGGCTGTCGGCGAGGATCGCGGTGTTGATGCCGACCACCGAGCCCGTCGCATCGACCAGCGGGCCGCCGGAGTTCCCGGGGTTGATCGCGGCATCGGTCTGGACCAGGTCGGAGAGTCTTCCCTGGGGCCCTTCGATGCTGCGGTTGACGGCGGACACGATGCCCGTTGTAACGCTGGGCTGACCCCCGAGGTTTAGAGCGTTCCCGATGGCGATCACGGGCTCGCCCACCACGAGAGACCCCGACGACCCCAGGGTGGCCGGGACCAGGTCGGTCACGCCCTCGATGCGGATGACCGCCAGGTCGCTCGACGGCTCGCTGCCCACCAGCGTGGCGTCGAACGTGCCACCGTCGAACGTCCGTACCCGCATGCCGTCGGACTGCCTCGATGACGTGGGCGTTCGTGAGGACGAGGCCGTCGGGCGACAGCACCACCCCGGTGCCCGCCCCGTCGAACACCTCGCCCCGGGACAGCCCGCTGGTCTCGATGGTGACGACGGACTCCTGGACGCCGTCGAGGATCGTCTGGACGTCGATCGGGCCCTCGGTCAGCACCACCGGCCGCCCGTCGGTCGTCCCGGCGTCGCCGCCGTCGTCACCGGCATTCAGCGCGATGGCGGTGATCCCGGCGGCCACCAGGGCTCCTACCAGGGCCGATGCCAGCGCCACCACCCACAGGCGATGCCCCGAGCCGGCCGAGGCCGGGGCCGGAGCCGCCGCGGCCCCGGGCGGCGACGGCGCCGACGGAGGCGCCGGCCGGACGGTGGGCCAGGGCGTGGCGCTCGCCGGCGGCGCCGGCCGCCACGGCGCGGCCGGGGCCGAGGGCGAGGCCGGGCCCGAGGGCGAGGCGGGAGCTGCGGGCGATGCGGGAGCGCGGGCGAGCTGGGAGCCGGGCGAGGCGAGCTGGGAGCCGCGGACGAGGCCGGGCCGCGAGGGCCGGGGCGGTAGCTGCGGGCGACGCCGGAGCCGCGGGCGAGGGCGGAGTGGCGGGCGAGGCCGGAGCAGCGGGCGAGGCCGGAGCGCGGGAGTCGCCGAAGCCGGGGCCGCTGGAGCGTCGCTGGCGAAGCCGGTGTCGCTGGCGTCGCCGGAGTAGTCCGGGGCTGCGGGAGTCGCCGAAGCGGGCGACGCCGGGGCCGGGGGTGTCGAAGAAGGGGGCGAATCCGGGGCTGACGGGTCCGGGACGGGCGATGCCGGCGGGGTCGGCTCTGGTCCGGAGGCTGCCGACGGTGCGTCCGAGGGTGCCGACGCCGGTCCCGGAGGTGCCGGAGGTGGGGCCGGGCGGGGGTCGGTGGGGCTGGTCGCGGCTGCCGCCTGGGGAGGAGCGGGGGGCGGCGGCGGGGGCGTGGACTCGTCCGCGTTCACCACCTCATGCCTATCGGATGCGGAAGGAACACGACAGGTCGGGGCGGGAATGCGGCGAAATCTCCGAAAACCGGGAAATCCCCCATTCCCCCGGAGGGCAAAGCAAGGAACATTCAGCTGGGTTGGGTAATTCGGGCGTGCTCCCCCGGCACGGCGCGGGCGCTGGGCAGAGACATGGAGGAGAGATGGACACCGAGTGGATGGCTCGCGGGAATTGCGCCCACGAGTCTCCGGGCCTGTTCTTCCCGAGCGACGGCGTGGGAGTAGAGGTGGCGCGGCGGGTCTGTGCCACCTGTCCGGTCAAGGAGGCGTGCCTCGAGCACGCCCTCGTGAACCGGATCGACCACGGCGTCTGGGGCGGTGCCTCCGAACGCGAACGGCGGCGCATCCTCAAGCGACGGCGGACGGCAACGATGGCAGGTGCAGGGACCGGCGAGTGAGCCGGTCCCTCACCACCCCGTCCTGGGCAATCAGGGCCTAGACGCGCCAAACCGCCCGGTGGCGATGCCTACCGGGCGGTGGGGTACGCCTACGACTCAGGCCTTGTCGGCCTCGTCGTCGGCGTCGGTGGGAGTGGTGTTGCCTTCCTTCAGACCGCGCTTGAACTCGGTCTGAGCCTGCCCCACGGAGCGAGCGAGCTTCGGAAGCTTGGCCCCGCCGAACAGCACGAGGACCACCAGCAGGATGATGAAGAGTTCGGTGGGTCCGAGGTTCACGGCGGCCACTGTAACTGCGCGCCCGCGCCAAACCACGTCCACGCGCGGTTCCCACCAGATTTCTCACGTTCCCTCTGGGGCCGAGGCGCAAACCGAGGATTCGCTGAGAGCGACCGCGAGCATCATGGCGACAGACCCATGGACAGACCGTCAGCCCCCCGTCACCTCGAATGCGTGGTCAACGTCAGCGAGGGCACCCGGACCGACGTGGTGGACGCCATCGCCGGCGCGGCGGGCGGCGACCTGCTGGACGTGCACAGCGACCGGCATCACAACCGCTCGGTCCTCACGCTGGTGGGCGAGGACGCCCCGCGGGCCGTGGCCCGGGCCGCGGTCGAGCGGCTGGACCTGCGGCGGCACCAGGGCGTCCATCCTCGGATCGGGGTGGTGGACGTGGTCCCCTTCGTGCCGCTGGTCGGCGCCACGCTGGCGGACGCGGTGGCGGCCCGGGACCGGTTCCTGGCCTGGATCGCCGTCGAGCTGGGGGTCCCCGGCTTCGCCTACGGGCCGGAGCGGACGCTGCCCGAGGTGCGGCGCCACGCCTTCGCGGGCTTGACCCCCGACGCCGGTCCGCCCCGGCCGCACCCGAGCGCGGGGGCGGTGGCCGTGGGCGCCCGGGACGTGCTGGTGGCCTGGAACCTGTGGCTGGCGGAGCCCGACCTGGCCCGGGCCCGGACGGTGGCGGCCGAGGTCCGGTCGCCGGAGGTGCGGGCGCTGGGGCTGGCCGTGGGCGAGCGGGTGCAGGTGTCCCTCAACCTGGTGGAACCGACCACCGTCGGTCCCGCCGAGGCCTGGGACCGCGTGGCGGCCCGGGTGCCGGTGGCCGGCGCCGAGCTGGTCGGGCTGATCCCCCAGGCGGTCCTCGACCGCACCGACCCCGCTCGCTGGCCTCAGCTCGACCTGGCTCCCGACCGCACCATCGAGGCCCGGCTGGCGCTGCGGGAGGCGAGGGACCGCTAGCCCGATCCCTGCCGCCTCCGCCCCGCCCGCGCGGACCTTCGGTCAGGCGCTGCTGGCCGCCACCTGGCGGGCCAGGCTGCGCTGGCGGCGGATGCGGCGCCGTTCGCGCTCGCTCATGCCGCCCCAGATGCCGAACTTCTCGCTGTTCACCAGTGCGTACTCGAGGCACTGGGCGCGCACGATGCACCCCCGGCAGACCTCTTTCGCCTCGCGGGTGGATGCCCCACGCTCCGGAAAGAAGAGGTCGGGGTCGACGCCGAGGCAGTTGGCGTAGTCCTGCCAGGTGCGGTCGTCGGGATCTGTGGCCACGGGGAGTTTCATCTGGCCCCCTTCCCGGTGCTTCGCCATCGGTCCGTGTGCTCGGGTGACTATCCACCCGCAATTCCACACGTGTAATTACATTGATGGGATTCTTCCCCACCTGCCGCCCACGCGCAAGGGGAAGGGCACCGTTTCGTGGCCCGCCGGGCTTACAGCACTTCTTCGAGCTCGGCCATGAGGTGGTTCCGGCCCCGGGCCCCGATGAGGCGCAGGACCGGCTGGCCGTCCCGGAACAGCATGAGCGTCGGCATGCTCATCACCCCGTAGCGCCGCACGACGTCGGGGTTGGCGTCGACGTCGACCCGCACGATCTGGAGGCGGTCGGACCACTCCGTGGCCAGGTCGGCGAGGATGGGCTCGATCATCGTGCAGGGGCCACACCAGGTGGCCCAGAAGTCGACGAGGACCGGCAGGTCGGCGCCCGCCACCGTCTCGTCGAAGGTCACGTCGGTCAGGTCGGGCAGGAGGGTGGTGGTCATGGCACCGTCACTTTCTCGGGGGAGCGATGTCGAGGCTGAGGCAGCCGTCCTCGCCGGCCTCGCAGGCCTGCAGCAGCAGGCGGAGGCGGCCGCGCTGCCGGTCGAGGCGGGCCACCTGGTCGTCCAGGCCGGCCAGCCGGTGGCGGGCGGCGGCCAGCACCTCGGCGGCCGTGCCGCCGCCGTCGAGCAGCTCGCCGATCTCGGCCAGGGTGAAGCCCAGGTCCTTGGCCCGCAGGATCAGCGCCACACGCTCGGCATCGCAGGCGCTGTACTGGCGGTAGCCCGCGGCCGTGCGGGGCGGCTCGGGAAGCAGCCCCCGGCGCTCGTAGTAGCGGATCGTCTCGGGGTTGACGCCGGCCTCGCGGGCCAGCGCTCCCAGGGTCAGGGCGCCCATACCCGCAACGCTACGGCCCGTACCCCGGTCCGGGGTCAAGGCCCTAGGCTCGCGCCCGTGGCGAGCACCGGTCCGTCGCTGGTGGCCGTGCAGGCGGACATCACCGGGCTGGCCGTCGAGGCCATCGTCAACGCGGCCAACGCCAGCCTGCTGGGCGGGGGCGGCGTCGACGGCGCCATCCACCGTGCCGCCGGTCCCGGCCTGCTGGCCGAGTGCCGCGGTCTCGGCGGCTGCGCCACCGGCGACGCCAAGGCCACCGGCGGCCATCGCCTCCCGGCCCGCTGGGTCATCCACACGGTGGGACCGGTGTGGCGCGGCGGCGACCACGGCGAGGCGGCCCTGCTGGCGTCGTGCTACCGGCGCAGCCTGGAGGTGGCCGACGCGCTCGGCGCGAGCACGGTCGCCTTCCCGGCCATCTCCACCGGCCTCTACGGCTATCCCCGCCGGGACGCGGCCGCGGTGGCGGTCGATACCCTCCGGACTACCCCTACCGCGGTAGGCGAGGTCACACTGGTCGCCTTCGACGCCGAGGGCCTCGCCATCTACCGGGAGCAGATCGGCTGAGGTAGCGCGAGATCACCCTGTGGGGGCTGGCGCGCGGGCGCCGCGACCTGCACAATTGGCCCGATGGAGCTGGGGGGAGAGGACTCGCGGGAGGAAGGCCGGGCCGGTGCGCCGGGCGCTTCCGGCGCGCCCGGCGTCATCGACGTCGCCTCCTTCCCCGTGCCCCACGTTCCGGCCGTGCCCGAGGCCGACGTCGCCGCCATCCCGGTGAGCGACGCTTCGGCCGTCCCCGCGACCGACGTTCCCGCCGTGCCCGAGGCGCCACACGTGCCGTTGTGGGGCCCGCCGTCCGGGGGCCGGGCCGTCGCCCTGTGGGGGCAGACCCCGCCCCCGGCCGACGAGCCCGCGGCGGACGACGAGCCGCCCGCGCTGGGCCCGCCCGCGGCCGAGCCGCGCTACCGGCCGCCCGCCCTGATCGGGATGGGGCTGGCGGGGGCCGTGCTGCTGCTGGGCCTGGTGGCCGTGACCGGCTGGCCCGGCACCGACAGCACCGACTCGCTGGCCAACCAGTCCGGCCCCGGCGGCCCGGGGCCCACCGGCAGCGACGGGCAGCCCGTCGAGCTGCCCCCGAGCCAGCCCGCGACGCCGGTGTCCTTCGCGCCCGGGGGCGACGTCGTGCGCCCCGAGGCCCGGCGGGCCCGCATCGTGGACCCCCGGTCTGGCCAGGTGGTCATCGTCGACCTGCCCCCGGGCACCACCGTCGACACCTCGTCCGGCCAGGTCGTCGTGCGGGTGACCGGCAACCCGACGACCAGCATCGTGACGCCGACCAGCCGCCCGTCGACCACCACGACCACCCACCCCACGACCACCACGACCGAGGACACCACGACCACGACCGAGGACACCACCACGACCACGGTCGAGGAGACGACCCACCACCGACCCGCCGCCGACGTCGCTCCCCGACGAGACGACTCCCCTAGCGGCCTGCTAGGCCGAGCGGCGGCGGCCTCCGGCTGCGGCGCAGCTCGCGCTTCTGCTCGATGAAGTCGACCAGCACGTAGTCGCCCAGGGTCTCCGGCGAGGTGAAGAAGGCGCGGCCCTGGTTGAGGCGGGTGAGCTTCTCCACGAACGTGCGCAGGTGGCCGTTGGGGTCGAGCATGAACGTGTTGATGCGGATGTTCTCCCGGGTGCAGCGGACCACCTCGCGCAGGGTGGCGTCCACCGTCTCCCGCACCGGCGGGTAGGCGAAGAACGGCTCGGGCATGCCCGGCTCGAAATGGGCCGTGGGCTCGCCGTCGGTGATCATGATGATCTGCTTGGTGCCCGGCTGGCGGGACAGCAGCCGCCGGCTGATCTGGAACGCGTGCTGCATGTTGGTGCCGTAGACGAAGTCCCACGACACCTCGGGCAGGTCCTGCGGGCGGATCTCCCGGGCCACCTCGGAGAAGCCGACCAGGCCCAGGTAGTCCCGGGGGAACTGCATCGAGATCAGCGAGTGCAGCGCCATGGCCACCTTCTTGGCGGCCAGGAAGTTGTCGCGCATGGGCATGGACAGCGACAGGTCCAGCATCAGGACCGTCGAGGACCGCACCAGCTGCTCGGTGCGCTCGACCTCGAAGTCCTCGGGCGACAGGTGCACCGGCGTGCCCTGGCCCGTGCGCCCCACCGCGTTGCGGACCGTGCGCTCGATGTTGAGGTTGAACGGGTCGCCGAACTCGTACGCCTTGGTCTCGTAGGTGCGCTCGTGGCCCACGCCCGAGCGCTCCAGCTCGTGGCGGCCCAGCTTGTCGCGGGTCAGCCGGGCGAACAGGTCGTGCAGGGCGTTGCGACCGATGCGGCGCAGGCCCTTGGGCGTCAGCTCCAGGCGGCCCTCGCGCTGGTCGATGAGGCCCGCCTCCTCCAGCATGCGGGCCAGGCGGCCCAGCTCGTCGAGGCTGCGGGCCGCGTCGTCGCCCAGCAGCTCACGGGCGCGGTCGATGTCGGCCTCGGCCAGGGCGCCCGGGTTGGCGGCGCCCCGGAGCAGCTGCTCCAGGCGGTCGAGGTCGCCCAGCTCCTCCAGGGTCGACGCGGCCTGAGACATGCCGAGCGGGTCCTGGCCCCGGAAGTTGTAGCCCTGGTCCCAGCCCATGTCGGGGAACATGCCCCGCAGCTGGGAGCCGAGCTGGTCGACCTGCCAGCGCAGGTCCATGTCCTCCAGCAGCTGCTCGGCCAGCTGGGCGATCTGCGCCCGCTGCTCGGGCGTCATCGAGGCCAGCATCGCCTGCATGGCGGCCATGCGCCGGGCCAGCACCTCCAGCAGCTCGTCCAGGCTCTCGGGGTTCTCGGGGAAGAAGTCGCCGTAGCGCTGCATGAAGCCCTCGAAGTCGGGCTCCTCGCCGCGGGACCGGGCCTCGAGCATCTGGTTGAGCTCGGCCATCATGTCCTTCATGCGGGCCAGGTCCTCGGGCGTCATGGACTGGACCGCGCCGGTCATGCGGTTGACGTAGGAGTCGAGCACCTGCTGGCGCAGCTTCTCGACCAGCTCCTCGAAGCGCTGCTGGGCGCGGGCGGAGGCGAAGTCGTACTCCTGGAGCTCGCGCACCATGCCGGCCAGGTCCGCGGGCAGCATCTCGAGCCGCATGTTGCGCTCGTCGGCCGCCCCCTGGGCCGTCTCGGCCCGGCGGGGATCGCCGCTCTGGGTCGCCTCCCGCACCTGGCGGTCGACCTCGTCCCGCTCCATCTGGACGACCTCGCGCAGCTCCTCGGCGATCTCGTCGTAGACGCCGCCGAGGTCGAAGCGGTCGAGCCGCTCCTGGCGCTCGCGCCGCAGCCGCTCCAGCAGCTCGCGCACCCCCTCGATGTTCTGGCCCTGGCGGTCACGGAACCCGTGCTGCAGCAGGCGCCGCAGCGCCGCGTGCAGGTCACCGTGGTAGAGGAGGTCGTCGGTGATCTGCTCCAGGACGGCGTCGGCGTCGAGGTCGAAGCCGACCTGGGTGCCGTCCCATCGCGAGTAGCGGAAGCCGGGCCGCGCCATGGCGCCACGCTACCGGGGGCCAGCGAGCCCGCGCCCGGAGAACCCGAGGCAATAGGGGCCATCGCGGCGGTCCCGAGGCAATAGAGGCCGGCCCCCGGCCGCCATTGCCTCCGGTGCCGGTTAGCGACCCCTATTGCCTCGGGTTCCTGGTCGGGCCTGGGGGATCGCCCGGGCGAGGATGGGGGCGGGGCCGGATCGTTCGGCCGCCCCGGGCGGCGGATGCTGAGCGCACATCGACCCCGGAGGGAACCCATGACCGCCGCCCAGACCATGCCCGAGACCCAGCCGGCCCACAGCGCCGCCTGGGTCATGCAGACCTACATCTCCTTCGCCGTCTCGCTCGTGGCGCTCGGCACCGGCATCGCCTACCTGCCGGTGGACGACTGGGTGCGGGCCTTCCTGGCCGTCTCCGCCCTGTACGCGGTGACCTCGGCCATCTCGCTGTCCAAGACGCTCCGGGACCAGCACGAGGCCCGCCAGGTCGTGGCCCGGGTGGACGAGGCCAAGCTGGAGCGCCTGCTCACCGAGCGCGATCCCTACAAGGCGTCCTTCTAGCGCGCCGGTAGGGTCGGCCCGTGCGAGTCGACATCTGGTCCGACGTGGTGTGCCCCTGGTGCTACGTGGGCACCCGCCGCTTCGAGGAGGCGGTCGCCCGGCTGGAGGGGCCCGGGGTCGAGGTGGTGCACCGCGCCTTCGAGCTCGACCCCGGGGTCCCGCCCGGGGGGCAGGACCTGGCCGAGTACCTGGCCCGCAAGTTCGGCGGCGCCCAGAAGGTGGCCATGACGCACGACCGGCTGGACCGGGCCGCCGACGACGTCGGCGTGGACTTCCGGTGGGACGGGAAGCGCCGGGTCAACACCTTCGACGCCCACCGGCTGGCCGCGTGGGCCCTGGACACGGCCGGCGCCGAGGTCCAGAACGACCTGCACCAGCGGCTGTTCCGCGCGTACTTCACCGACAACCGCGACCTGGCCGACCACGCGGTCCTGGCGGGGCTGGCCGGCGAGGCCGGGCTCGACCCGGACCGGGCCGCCGAGGTACTGGCGGGCGGCGCCTACGCCGACGAGGTCCGGGCCGACGAGCGCCGGGCCGGCGAGCTCGACATCCACGCCGTGCCCACGTTCGTGATCGAGGGCCGCTGGGCCATCCCCGGTGCCCAGGACATCGACACCTTCGTCGAGCTGCTGGGGCGGGCCTCCCAGCGCCTCGTGTAGGACAGCCCCGTGGACACAGCCTGGTGGGGGACCGCCGCAGCCGCCACCCAGTGCGAGGGCGCGGCGCCCCGGGCCGACTGGGCCGGCTGGGAGGCCGAGGGCCGGGCCCCGGCGTCCCGGGACGGCAACGGGTTCCGCGCCGGCTACGCCGAGGACTTCGCCCTGCTCGCGGGGCACGGCATCACCCGGCACCGGGTCAGCGTGGAGTGGGCCCGGCTGGAGCCCGAGCCCGGCCGCTGGGACGAGGACGAGGCGGCGCACCTGCGGCGGGTGCTGGCCGCCGGCCGGGAGGCCGGGGTCGAGGTGTGGGTCTGCCTGCTGCACGGCTCGGCGCCGGGCTGGTTCACCGACGACGCCCGGGGCTGGCTGGACGACAAGGCCGCCGGCCTCACCTGGCCCCGGCACGTCGACCGGGTGGCCGAGGCCATCGGCGACCTGGTGGCCGGGTGGGTGCCCGTCCACGAGCCCGACCTGGCGGCCCGGCTGGCCTACCTGGACGGCACCTTCCCGCCCGGCCGGCACTCGGAGGCCGACCACCACGACGCCCTCGCCGCGCTGCGCGCCGCCGAGGCCGAGGCGGCCCGGCTGCTGCGCTCGGGCCCCCACCCCGTGGCCGTGTCGTGGCGGCCGGGCGAGGAGGCCGAGCACGACGACCTGGTGGTGGTGAGCGCCCCGGTGACCGCGCTGGAGGACCCGCTCGCCCGGCTGGCCGACACCGCCGCCCCCGCGGGCGTCCTGGTCGTGACGGCCGACCCCGACGACCGCGACGGGGACGCGGCCCGCAAGGAGCGCCTGGGTCGGGCGGCGGGCCTGGTGCGAGAGGCGCAGGACCACGGCCTGCGGATCGTGGGGGCGTTCCACCAGCCCGCGGTCGACGGCTACGAGTGGCACCGGGGCTTCGGCGCCCGCCTCGGGCTGTTCGACCGCGACCGGAACCCGCGCCCCGCCCTCGACGCGTGGGCGCATGGGTAACGTCCGGCCCATGTCCCCGTCGCCGACCCTGGCCCGCAAGATGTGGCGGACGCTGGAGCCCTACCACGGGCTCATCTACTTCACGCCCCACGCCCCGAAGGCCTACCGCGCGCTCGGTGTGCCGGACGATGCCGGCTACTTCGCCTCCCGCGCCGCGGCCATGGGCCCGGTGCCGGCCGAGGTCGTGATCGCCACCTTCTACAACTTCTGCCCCGACGTCGTGCGGTCCGCCATCCCCGCGGCGTGGGAGGTGGCGTCACCGGCGGCGCTGGTCGAGGCCCGGCTCCGGGCCGTCGACGCCGCCCTGCGGGAGTCCCTGGACGACGCCGTCCTGTCCTCCGACGAGATGGTGTGGGCGGCCGAGACCGCCCGCCGGGCCACCGAGGGCTGCACCGCCGCCGGCCGCCCGCTGTACGCGGGCCACGCCAGCCTGGACTGGGCCGACGAGCCGCACCTGGTGCTCTGGCAGGCGGTCACCCAGCTGCGGGAGTTCCGGGGCGACGGCCACGTCGCCGCGCTGGTCCTGGAGGGCATCGACCCGTGCGAGGCGCTGTTCACCCACGGAGCCGCGAGCGACAACGAGATCACGCTCGGCGTGCTGAAGTCGACGCGGGCCTGGCCGGACGAGGACTGGGACGCGGCACGCGCCCGCCTCACCGAGCGGGGCTGGGTCGAGGGCGACCGCCTCACCGCCGAGGGCACCGAGGCGCGGGACCGGGTCGAGGCGCTCACCGACGGGCTGGCCATGGCCCCGTGGGCCCACGTGGGCGAGGAGGACGCCGACCGCCTGCGGGCCACCGTCCGCCCCTGGAGCCGGGCCATCGTCGAGACCGGGCTCATGGCCCGCCCGCCCCGCTAGACGGACGGGACCGCGAGCGAGCCGGCGCAGGCCAGCACGGGCGGGGCGCCGGGGGCCCGTAGGGGAAGCGGGCCACACCCCCCTCGTCCCGCCACGGCTGGGGCACCACCTCTATGCACACCATGACCGTGGCCGGGACCTGGCCGAACTCCCGGTGATGGCCGCCGTGCCGGTCCGCTCGCCTTCGGCCGGGACCAGGCCGACCGGGCCCGCTGGCGATCGGAGAAGACGGCCGAGGACGCCGCCGCCGGACGCACGGAGCGTTCGCCCCGGGACCGGCCGGACTCATCGGCGCTCCCCGGGGCCACCCGCCTACGAGCGGGACCGGTAGGTGGCGCGGCCGCCGAGCGAGTCCTTGTTGAGGCGCTTGGACAGGTGGAGGCCCTCCAGCACCAGCTCGACCGCGCTGGCCACTACCGCCGGGCTCTCGTCGCCGCCGGCCAGGCCGGCCACCGGCTCGCGCAGGGCGGGCACGTCCTCGACCAGGCGGGCCAGGTCGGCGGAGGTCACGTCCTCGCCGGTGTGGACCACGGCACCCTCGTCGAACGCCAGCACCACGTCCCGCAGGTTGCCCGGGCTGACCTCCCGCTTGAACACGGTGAGCACGGCCGCCCGCAGGAGGTGCTCGGCGATCTGCTCGTCGCGGCCCTCGTCCAGCGTCTCGATCTCGACCTTGCCCATGGTGGAGGCGGCCAGGGCGTCGAGGTCGCTGACCCGGGGGGCCACATCCCGCTCGCCGTGGCGCAGGGCCCGGCGGGTGGCGTTGGCCACCATCACCTCGTGGTTGGACACGGTGAGCCGCACCGACACGCCCGAGCGCTGGTTGATGTGGGCGCTCTCCCGGGCCAGGTGGCTGAGGGTCGCCACGATGTCTGTCATGTACTCCGGCACCGTGACCCGCACACCCTCGACGTCGAAGGGCCGGGCCTCCTGGCGGGCGATGGCGACCTCGGTCTCGACGTCGAGCGGGTAGTGGGTGCGGATCTGGCTGCCGAACCGGTCCTTGAGCGGGGTGATGATGCGGCCGCGGTTGGTGTAGTCCTCGGGGTTGGCCGAGGCCACCAGGAGCACGTCGAGGGGCAGGCGGATCTTGTAGCCCCGCACCTGGACGTCGCGCTCCTCCAGCACGTTGAGCAGGCCCACCTGGATGCGCTCGGCCAGGTCGGGCAGCTCGTTGATGGCGAAGATGCCCCGGTTGGTGCGGGGGACCAGGCCGTAGTGGATCGTGAGCTCGTCCGACAGGTAGCGGCCCTCGGCCACCTTGATGGGGTCGACCTCGCCGATCAGGTCGGCGATGGACGTGTCCGGCGTGGCCAGCTTCTCGCCGTAGCGCAGGTCGCGGTGGACCCAGGCGATCGGGGTGTCGTCGCCGTGGGTGTCCACCATGTCGCGGGCGTGGCGGGACACCGGATGGTAGGGATCGTCGTTGATCTCGCTGCCGGCCACGATGGGCAGCCACTCGTCGAGCAGCTCGACCAGGGAGCGGATCATGCGGGTCTTGGCCTGGCCCCGCTCGCCCAGGAAGATCACGTCGTGGCCCGCCAGCACGGCGTTCTCCAGCTGGGGCAGGACGGTCTCGTCGAAGCCGATGACCGAGGCGACGAGCTGCTCGCCGGCGGCGATGCGGGCGACGGCGTTGCGACGGATCTCGTCCTTCACCGGCATCGAACGCCACCCGGAGGCGCGGAGGTCTCCCAGGGTGGCGGGGCGGTTCGTGTCGGGCATAGCGGCCAAGCTACCCCGGGGACGGCTCAGCGCGGCAGGCCGGGGTCGGGGCGGTCACATGAGGTCGGCGGCGACGGCGACCGCGGCGGAGCGGGACAGGGACGATTCCAGGCGATAGGTGGTGGGGCCGTCCGTCCACACCAGCGTGTTGCCGGCGAGACGGGTGCTGGCGACGCGGCCGTCGGGGTTGGGATAGGCCATCTCGTGGGGACCGGACACCCACGCTCCCGGCCTGCCGGCCACTCTCACGGCCGTGATCCCGGTGTCCGCGCCGGCCTGCTTGGTGATGCCGGGCGCCTCCCGGGTCGGGAAGGCGGTCAGGACCAGGCCCGCGCCGGTGTCGCCGAGGGCCGGCAGCCGGTCCGACGGCGCCCACACCAGCGACGTCCCACCCTCGGGGCGGCCGGCGAAGGCCTGAGCCGGCTCGCCCAGCTCCGGGACCGGGTCGCCCGGGAACCCGTCCAGGCCCTCGTCCACGGGCACGGCCCGGCCCAGGTCGAACGTGCGGCTCAGCGCCGGGTCGATGGTGGCGCCGGTGGTGATCTCCACCCCGCCGATCCCCAGGAGGCGGCCCAGCGCGGCACGCGGGCCGGGCAGTGCCACCACCACCAGGGCCACGATGGAGGCCACGGCCAGGGCGACGGCCGCGACCCGCGTCCCGCCCCGGCGGCCGCGGTCGCGGCGGGCCCCGGCGTCGGCGCGGATGCGGGCGACGGCCGCCACGGCCGGGTCCCCGCCCGGGGGCAGGTCCAGGCCATCGCCCAGGTCCCGCAGGGCGAGGATCAGCTCGGCGTGGCGGTCAGCCATCGTGACCTGCCTCCAGCGCCCGCTCCAGGCGGCGCAGGCCCCGGGCGGTGCGGGACTTGACCGTCCCCCGCGGCAGGCCGAGCACCGCGGCGGTCTCCCGCTCGTCCAGCCCGAGCAGGTGGCGGCAGGCGACCGCGTCCCGCATGCCGTCCGGCAGCCCGGCCAGCGCCGCGGCCACCGAGCGGCGGGCCTCGGTCACCAGCACCGCGGCCTCGGGCGAGGGGGCCGCCTCCCCCGGGGCCACGGCGCGGTCGGTGGCGAAGCGCAGCTCGTGGCCCGCCCGCCGGCCCGCGGCCCGGCGCCGGTTGCGGGCCTCGTTGGCCACGATCCGCAACAGCCAGGGACGGAAGTTCGCGCCCGGCCGGAAGCCGCCCAGGCCGTACCAGGCCTTGACGAACGCGTCCTGCACGACCTCGTCGGCGTCGCCCGGCGTACCGAGGACGGCGGCCAGGCGGCGGGCCGCGTCCTGGTGCAGGCCGAGGAGGGCGGCGTAGGCATCCACGTCACCCTCCTGCGCCCGTCGCACGAGCTCCTGGTCGTCGAGTGGTCGGCCCACCACCACGCGATGCTGTCAACCGGCGGCGGGCGCCGCATCCCGCGCTCGCCGTCCTCGCCGCCCGGCGATCGCGGCCGCCCCCACCGCGGTCGCGCCGACCGCCGCGGCCGCCGCGAGCCCGACCGGCACCCACCAGCCGCGCGTGGCCCCGTCGTCCCGAGCTGAGGCCCCGTCGCCCGCGTTCCCGGCGGCCGAGGCCGCGACGACCGGCGCCGCCGTCGGGTCGAACCCGGCGGACGCGAGGTGGGCCGACAGGACCGGCGGCGCGGTGAACCAACCGCCGGTGGTCCCGGACTCGGCATACGGCCCGGCCGGCTGGCCCGGCTCGGTGTACACCAGCCCACCGCCGTCCGGGTCGAGGTAGAGCCGCTGGGTGATCACGATGGGCTCGGGGGCGCCGGAGTACATGGCCCAGCGCACCGTGAACGGCTCGCCCACGGGCGCTTCGGGTGGCTCGGACACCAGTGACGGCGCGCCCGTGTCGTCCCCCAGGGCGGACCACAGCCCCAGGTCCTCGATCAACGCGCCCCAGCCAGGGCGTCGTCCCGTCGTTGCTCCCGAGGTCCACGGGCGGCCCGCCCCCGGGGTAGGCGATCGTCAATCCGGTCGGTCCCTTGGCCGCCGCGGGCCCGGCCGAGGCCACGACGCAGCCCCAGCCCGGCCACCGTCACCCCCACCACCGTCACCAGCCGCCGCACGTCCATGGCCGTGTCCCTCCCGGGGCGAGCACCTCTCCCCCCACCCACCTACACCGCCGACGGCCCTGGGGTTCCGCGCGCGGTCAGGCGGCCGCGATCACCTGGAAGTGCTCGGGCAGGTGGTCGACCGTGGTGGCGGTGCCGGTCACGGTGTCGACGGTGACGATCGTCGCATCCGAGCCGCCGGAATCGACCACGATGGCGGTGCGGTCGTCGGCCGCCCAGAACCCCTCGACGGCCCCACCCTCGAACACGACGCGGGCCGTGCCCGCCACGAGGTCGACGACCACCAGTTGGGTGGGGATCGTGTCCCCGGGAGCGGCGATGTTGAGCAGCAGCCGGGTGCCGTCGGCGGAGAGGGTGCGCATGGCGCCATGCCCGGTCTGGCTGCCCTCCCAGGTCCAGATCGACCCGTCGTCCTCGAGGACCGGGATCTCGGTCGTCTCGCCGCCCGGGCCCACGATCAGGACGGTGTCGCCCAGGCCCTGGCTCGAGATGCCGGGCGGCAGCTCCTGGCTGTCGATCAGCCACACCGACCGGGTCGTGTCGGCGCCGACGAAGGAGGCCCTGCTGGGTGGGTCGAGCGCTCCGGGCGGCGGCTCGAGCAGGGTGGTCTCGCCGGACGGCGAGACCATGCGCACGCGGCCATGGTTGTTGTAGCCGTCGTGGAGCAGGGCATTGTCGCCGGTCACGCCGACGAGGGTGGTGGCACCAGCCCCGACCAGCGATTGCCGGACCTCACCCGTCGCCAGGTCGATCAGCACCAGGTCGCCGGCCCCGGTGGTGATCCACAGGCCGTCGCCGCTCTCGGTCGGCCGGAAGGCGCGCCAGCCGGCGGTGCCGGCGAGCTGCCGTCCGGGCTCGCTCAGGGACTGGCCCGGAGCGAAGACGGCGAGGGGCGCAGGCCATCACCCCCGCGATCAGCTCGCCGTCCGCGGTCAGTGCGGCGGACATGTTGCCGAACCTCGCCGACCCGTCCCCGGCGCTGGCGTCGGCCTCGAAGTCCTCCGGGGTCTTGAAGTCGACCGAGTGCTCGCCGTCGGCGTAGGTGGCCCGCACCCCGGCATCGAGATCGCTGACGATGATCGAGCCGTCCCACGGATTGGTCCCGAACAGCACGATGGGGATGCCGCTCGCGGGAAGCGGTGTGGTGGCGGCCGGAGAGGGCTGACCGGGCGACTCGGTGCCGACCCGGGTGTCGGGATCGTCCCCCTGCCTGGCGACGAGGACGGCCGGCACCAGCAGCGCCACCGTCACCGTGCCGGCTGCAACCAGGCGATGCCGGCGACGCCGGCGACGCCGCCCGGTCGCCCTTGCCGCGAGCTCGTCGACGTCCGGCAGGCTCGGCAGGCCGACCGTGTACCGCAGCTCCTGGAGCCGGTCCTCGATGGCAGTCATGGCGACTGGGCCTCCTCGCGGTCGGTGAGCTCGTCGGCGAGGCGCCGGCGAGCCGCGGTCAGCGCATGGGACGCCGCGCCCTCGCTGATGCCGAGGACGGTCGCCACCTCCCGCTCGGTCAGGTCGCCGACGTAGCGCAGCACGATCGCCTCGCGCTGGCGCAGGGGCAGTGCCGCCACCGCGGCCCACAGCTCCGGATCGATCTCGGCCGGCGGGACAGGGTCGACGTGCGTGCGGCGCAGCAGCCGCCCCTCGTGGGCCCGGCGGCGCATGCGGCGGCGCAGCTCGTTGAGGGCCACCTGGTACACCCAGCCCATGGGCGACGCCATGGCCGCCACCCGGGGCCAGCGCTCGTAGGCACGGCTGAACGCCTCGGCCACCGCATCGCGCGCCGCCTCCGCATCGCCGCCGATGACCAGCAGCGTGCGCGCCATCGGCTCCCGCTCGGCCTCGTAGAAGCTGGCGAAGTCCCGACACTCGTTCCCCATTGCGCTCCCAAGTCACGACGCCCACCGATCCCTTGGTCGGCGCCGCGCCGATCCGCTCCCGGAAAGCATGTCGCGACCAGCGGCGGCAGTACCCTGCGCGCACCATGGAGCCGCCGGGTCGGGTTGAGCTGAGCGAGGGGTGGCGGGCGGCGGTGGCCGACGACGCCTTGCGCCGGGCCTACACCGAGGCCGGGTTCGACGACGGGGGTTGGGCCGAGGTGGTGGTGCCGGGCCACTGGCGGTCGGTGCCCGCGTTCGCGGACGAGGACGGGCCGCTGCTCTACCGGTGCCGGTTCGAGGCGGGCGCGCCGGCCGCGGGGCGGCGGGCATGGCTGGCGTTCGACGGCCTGTTCTACCAGGGCGATGTGTGGCTCGACGGCCACTACCTGGGCGACACCGAGGGGTACTTCGTGCCCCATGCGTTCGAGGTGACCGACCAGCTGCGCGGGCGATCCGACCACGCGCTGGCCGTCGAGGTGGCGTGCAGCCCCGAGCCCGACCCCGCCACGCGGCGCAACCTGACCGGCGTGTTCCAGGCCGGCGACCACGTCGACCCCGCCTTCAACCCCGGCGGCATCTGGCGGCCCGTACGGGTGGGCGAGACGGGCCCGGTCCGCGTCGCATCGTTGCGGGTGCAGTGCCGGGAGGCCTCGCCTGCCCGGGCGGTCCTCGGCCTGCGCGCCGTGCTCGACAGCGACGAGGCCCGGCGGGTGCGGCTGCGCACGGAGGTCGGCGCCGTCGACCACGAGGTCTCCCAACCGCTGGCGGCCGGGAGCAACGAGGTGGCGTGGACCGTGGTGGTCGAGCGCCCCGAGCTGTGGTGGCCCCACGCGCTGGGCGACCCGTCGCTCCACGACCTGCGGGTCGCGGTCATCACCGGGGACGACAACGGAGACGGTGCCGGCGCCGTGAGCGACGAGCGCCGGGTGCGGGTGGGGCTGCGCTCGGTGTCCCTCCGGGCCTGGGTGTGCTCGGTCAACGGGGAGCGCCTCTTCCTCAAGGGCGCATGCCACGGGCCGACCCGGGCGGCCCTCGCCGAGGCCACCCCGGCCGAGGTGCGGGCCGACGTCGACCACGCGCTCGCCGCCGGGCTCGACCTGTTGCGGGTGCAGGGCCACGTGGCCCGCCCCGAGCTGTACGACGCAGCGGACGAGGCGGGCCTGCTGCTGTGGCAGGACATGCCGCTGCACGGGCGCTACCCCCGGGGCGTCCGGCGCCAGGCCGTGCACCAGGCCCAGGCCCTGGTCGACCTGCTCGGGCACCATCCCTCCGTCGCGCTGTGGTGCCCGCACGACCGGCCGGCGCCCCCGCCCACCCGCGAGCTGGGGCCCATCGGGTTGGCGCTGGCGCAGCACCGACCGGGCTGGAAGCCCAGCGTCCTCGACACCTCGGTCAGCCGCGCCCTGGAACGGGCCGACGGGTCCCGGCCGGTCGTGAACGATCCGCACCTGGCGCTCGGCTGGGAGGTGGGCGACGAGGGCGCGTTGCCGCACCTGGCGGAGATCATCCCCCGGACGGTGCGGTGCGTGAGCGGGTTCGGCGCCGCCTCGGTCCCCTCGGGCGACGGCGCCGCCTTCGCCGAGCCCGAGCGCTGGCCCGACCTCGACTGGGACCGCCTCGCCGCCCATCACGGGCTCGACCGCGAGACCATGGAGCAGCGGGTCCCGCCCGCCACCTTCGCCAGCTTCGAAGACTGGAGCGACGCCACGCAGGCCTACCAGGCCGGCCTCGTCCGCTACCACGTCGAGGCGCTGCGCCGGATCAAGTACCGGCCCACGGGCGGGTTCGCCGTGGCCCGGCTGACCGACGCCCACCCCGGCATCACGCCGTCACTGCTGGACCACGAGCGCCGGCCCAAGGCGGCGTTCGAGGCGCTGGCCGCCGCGTGCCGCCCGGTCATCGTGGTGGCCGGCCGCACGCTGCCGACCCACGCACCCGGCGACAAGCTGGCGTTGGAGGTCCACGTGGTGTCCGACCGCCGCACCCCGATCGCCGACGCCGAGCTCACCGCCACGCTGTCCTGGGTCGGGGGCTCCCAGGAGTGGCGCTGGGCCGGCGACGTCGGGGCCGACACCTGCGTGCGGGCGGGCGTCATCTACACCGTGGTGCCCGACGCCGAGGGGCCCGTCACGCTCGACCTGTCGTTGAGGTTGCCTGATGGCGAACTGGTGACGAACCGTTACCAGGTCTTCGTCATTTCTTGCCCCCCGTAGATTTGTGAGTACGGTTCCGATCCGGACCATCGAAGCCCCGTCCGGGAGGCTGAAGGAAGCGATGCAGACGTTGGAGCGGCCATCCGTCGCCCCGGTGCACCCGCGCAGCCGACACCACGCTCCGTGGCCGATCGAGTTCTATCGGTCGGCCGTCGGGAAGAAGTGGGTCATGGCGCTGACCGGGATCGCCCTGATGGGCTATGTGTTCGTGCACATGCTCGGCAACTTCAAGGTGTATCTGGGTGCCGAGGGTTTCAACCACTATGGCGAGTGGCTGCGCGAGCTGCTCGTCCCCTTCCTGCCCCGCACGGTGGCGCTGTGGCTGCTGCGCATCGGGCTGATCACCGCGTTCGTGTTCCACATCCACGCCGCGGCCAGCCTGACGCTCATGAACCGCCGGGCCCGCGACGAGGGCGGCTACGTCTCGCCCCGCGACTACCAGGCGGCCAACGCGGCCAGCCGGTCCATGCGGCTGACCGGCGTGGTCATCCTGCTGTTCCTGCTGTTCCACCTGGCCGACCTGACCTGGGGCACGGTCAACCCCGACTTCGTGCGGGGCGACGTGTACCGCAACCTGGTCGCCAGCCTCGACCGGCCCGTGGTGGCGCTCATCTACATCGTCGCCAACATCGCCCTGGGCATCCACCTGTTCCACGGCGCCTGGTCCCTGTTCCAGAGCCTCGGGGTCAACAACCCCCGCTGGAACTCGGCGCGCCGGGTGTTCGCCACCTCCTTCGCCGCCATCGTGATGGTCGGCAACGTCAGCATCCCGATGGCGGTGCAGCTCGGCATCGTCAGCGCCGACGACGAGCCCGCCTGCCAGGTGTCGGGCGGCACCATCGAGACGTGCGAGCTGTACCAGGAAGGAGCCTGACGTGATCGGCGAGCTCGACGGCCAGGTGCCCGACGGTCCCCTCGAAGAGCGCTGGACCCGCCACAAGTTCGACATGAAGCTGGTGGCGCCGCACAACCGCCGCCGCTTCGACGTGATCATCGTGGGCAGCGGGCTGGCCGGCGCGTCGGCCGCCGCCACGCTGGGCGAGCAGGGCTACAACGTCAAGGTCTTCACCTTCCACGACAGCCCGCGCCGGGCGCACTCCATCGCCGCCCAGGGCGGCATCAACGCCGCCAAGAACTACAAGGGCGACGGCGACTCGGTGTTCCGGCTGTTCTACGACACCGTCAAGGGCGGCGACTTCCGCAGCCGCGAGTCCAACGTGTACCGGCTGGCCCAGGAGTCGGTGAACATCATCGACCAGGCCGTGGCCCAGGGCGTCCCCTTCGCCCGGGAGTACGGCGGCCTGCTCGACAACCGCAGCTTCGGCGGCGCCCAGGTGTCCCGCACGTTCTACGCCCGGGGCCAGACCGGCCAGCAGCTGCTGCTCGGCGCCTACCAGCAGATGATGCACCAGGTGGCGCTGGGCACGGTCAAGCTCCAGACCCGCAGCGAGATGCTGGACCTGGTGGTCAAGGACGGCGTGGCCTGCGGCATCGTCGTGCGCGACATGGTGACCGGCGCGGTGACCTCGCACTCGGCGCACGCCGTGCTGCTGTGCACCGGCGGCTACGGCAACGTCTTCTACCTGTCGACCAACGCCAAGTTCTCCAACGCCACGGCCATCTGGCGGGCGCACCGGCGCGGCGCCCTGTTCGCCAACCCGTGCTTCACGCAGATCCACCCCACCTGCATCCCGGCCAGCGACGAGTTCCAGTCCAAGCTCACGCTGATGTCCGAGTCGCTGCGCAACGACGGGCGCATCTGGGTCCCGCTCGACCGCGACGACACCCGCTCCCCGGACCAGATCCCCGAGTCGGCCCGCGACTACTTCCTCGAGCGCAAGTACCCCAGCTTCGGCAACCTGGTGCCCCGCGACGTGGCCTCCCGCAACGCCAAGGCGGTGGTGGACGAGGGCCGGGGCGTGGGCCCGCTGCGCAACGGCGTGTACCTCGACTTCTCGGAGGCCATCGGCCGGGTGGGCGGGGACACCATCCGCGAGCGCTACGGGAACCTGTTCGACATGTACGAGCGCATCACGGACGAGAACCCGTACCAGGTCCCCATGCGCATCTACCCGGCCGTCCACTACACGATGGGCGGCCTGTGGGTGGACTACCACCTGATGTCCAACGTGCCCGGCCTGTTCGTGCTGGGCGAGGCCAACTTCAGCGACCACGGCGCCAACCGGCTGGGCGCGTCGGCCCTCATGCAGGGCCTGGCCGACGGCTACTTCGTGATCCCCTACACGCTGGCCAACTACCTGGCCGGCCTGCTGGGCCAGCGCCCGGTCCCGACCGACGACCCCGTGTTCTTCCAGGCCGAGACGTCGGTGGGCGACACGGTGGCCCGGCTGCTGTCGATCAACGGCACCCGCTCGGTCGACCACTTCCACCGCGAGCTGGGCAAGATCATGTGGGAGAACTGCGGCATGGCCCGCAACCGGGCGGGGCTGGAGAAGGCCATGACCGAGATCCCCGCGCTGCGCGAGGAGTTCTGGAAGGACGTCCGGGTGCTCGGCGGCGGCGCGCTGAACCAGTCGCTGGAGAAGGCCACCCGGGTGGCCGACTTCTTCGAGCTGGGCGAGCTGATGGTGCGGGACGCGCTGCACCGCGAGGAGTCGTGCGGCGGGCACTTCCGCGAGGAGAGCCAGACCGACGAGGGCGAGGCCCTGCGCGACGACGACCGCTTCGCCTACGCCGGCGCCTGGGAGTGGAACGGCAAGGGCGCCGAGCCCACGCTGCACCGGGAGCCGCTGGAGTTCGAGTACGTCAAGCTGACCCAGAGGTCGTACAAGTGAGTGAGCGAAGCGAGCGAACCATAGGCACAGTGCATTGCTCGGCCCTCAGGGCCGATCGCTCACTGCGCGCACCCGAAGGGTGCGCGAGTGAGCGTGAATGGCAACGGCAACGGTCAGCATCCGACCATCGACGTCACCCTCCATGTCTGGCGCCAGGCGCCCGGGAACGAGGGCAAGATGGTCACCTACGTCGAGGAGGCCCGGGGCATCAGCCCCGACATGTCGTTCCTCGAGATGCTCGACACGGTCAACGAGCGGCTGATCGCCAAGGGCGAGGAGCCCATCGCCTTCGAGCACGACTGCCGCGAGGGCATCTGCGGCTCGTGCGGGATGATGATCAACGGCCAGGCGCACGGGCCCCAGCGGGGCACCGCCACCTGCCAGCTGCACATGCGCAAGTTCAGCGACGGCGACGAGATCTTCGTGGAGCCCTGGCGGGCCCGGGCCTTCCCGGTGCTCAGGGACCTGATCGTCGACCGCCAGGCGTTCGACCGCATCGTCGAGGCGGGCGGCTACATCTCCGCCCCCACGGGCGCCGCCCCCGACGGCAACCTGATCCCCGTGCCCAAGGAGGCGGCCGACGCCGCCATGGACGCCGCCGCCTGCATCGGCTGCGGCGCCTGCGTGGCCGCCTGCCCCAACAGCGCGGCCCAGCTGTTCACCGCGGCCAAGCTCCAGCACCTCAACCTGCTGCCCCAGGGCCAGGCCGAGCGCTACCGCCGCACCCAGGCCATGGTCGACACCATGGAGCAGTACTTCGGCTCGTGCACCATGCACGGCGAATGCCAGGAGGCCTGCCCCAAGGAGATCTCGGTCGACTTCATCGCCTACATGAACCGCGACTACGTCAAGGCGCAGTTCAAGAACCGCAAGCTGGCCGGCCAGACCGCCCCTTAGGGTGGCCTGATGCGTGGGAACCGACGCCCGACGACCGTCGCGACCTCGCCGACGCTCCGGGCCGAGCCGGTGGCACGCCGCCGGAACGCTCCGGGCGCGTGGGCGCCGTCGCCACGCTCGATCGGCGGCACTTCACGGTCGTGCGGCCCGAGCACACCGCCGCGTTCGACACTGCTGCCGTAGGGCTCATCTCGCCGTCCTCAGGAGGGACAGGTAGTCCCCGACCGGCCCGAGATGGGCCAGCTTGTCGGGGTTGACGACCCCGCTGATGCTCGTGATCCGACCGCCGGCGATGTCGAGCGCCAGCACGGCCACCAGCCGCTCCTGGGCGTCCAGGTAGAGCGCTCCCGGGCCGCCGTTGACCTCGGCGGGGCGCAGCGAGACGCCCGGGGTGCGGGCGGCCAGGCGGGCCCACTGGATCACCGTGCGCGCCACCCGGTGGCGTCCGCTGCAGCGACCGCGCCAGCGCCGGGACCTTGCCGCCGCCGTCGCCGGTCAGCTCCACGTCGTGGGCGAGCAACGCTTCGAGCCCGGCGAGGTCGCCTCGCTCGACAGCCGCGAAGAACCGCCGGGCCAGCTCGTCGCGCTGCTCGCGCGTCGTCTCGAAGCGGGGGCGCCGCTCCTCGACGTGGCGCCGGGCGCGGGTGGCGAGCTGGCGCACGTTGTCCTCGCTCTTGCCGACGATCGTGGTGATCTCCCGATAGCCGTAGCCGAAGACGTCGTGCAGCAGCAGCACGGCCCGCTGCTCGGGCGAGAGGCTTTCGAGCAGCACCAGCATGGCCAGCGACAGCGAGTCGGCCGTCTCGGCGTGCCGGGCCGGATCGTCGTCGCCGTCGGTGATGATCGGCTCCGGCAGCCACTCGCCGACGTAGCGCTCGCGGCGGACCCGGGCGGAGCGGAACTCGTTGATCGCCAGCCGGGTGGTCACGGTGACCACGAACGCGCGCGGCGACGCGATCTCCTCGCCGGCTTCGAGCGCCTTGTGCACCCGGAGCAGCGCTTCCTGCACCACGTCCTCGGCCTCGGACACGCTGCCGAGCATCCGGTAGGCGATGGCGAAGGACGACCGGCCGCAGCTCGTCGAGCAGCTGCTCGCGGGCGGTCATGCCGCGAAGCCCTCCCGCCAGCTCGGATGCGCGGGGCGCCACCCGAGCTCGCGCTTGGCCTTGGCGTTGGAGACACCGCGCAGCTCCGTCATCATCACCGCGCCGGCCTCACCGGCCAGCAGCCGCGCGACGAAACGGGGCACGTGCATCGGGCTTGCGGGCGCCCAGCGTCTCCGCCAGCGCCGGCAACCACTCGGCGACCCGGACGGGGTCGTCGTCGACGACGTTGTAGGCACCGCGGCTGCCGTGCTCGACCGCCGCCACCGTCGCGTCCGCGGCGTCGGCGACGTGGATCAGGGACCACACGGCGCCACCGTCGCCGACCAGCGGCAGCTTGCGCTTGCGGATCATCTCGGTCTGCTCCCCGTCCGGCGCGAGCGAGGTGCCCGGGCCGTAGAAACCTCCGTAGCGCAGCACGATGCCCTCCGTCCACTGCGCCCCGAGGACCGCCTCCTCGAGGTGACGGATCGCCGCCCAGCTCTCGCGCATCTCCCGGGGAGGCGAGAGGTCGAACGGGTCCTCCTCGGTCTTGAGGCCTGCGCCCGTGCGCGCGTAGGAGCCCCAGTAGCTCTGCGCCACGAACCGCCGCACCCCCGTCGCCTGCCCGGCCGACAGCAGGTGGTCCGTGCCCTCGGTCCGCAGCCGGTTGGTCAGCGCGAAGGCGCGGTCGAAGTGACGCGTGTTGATCGCCCCGATCGCGGTCAGCTCATGGACGATCACGTCCGGCCGCGCCCGGCCGACGGCCTCCGCGACCTGCTCGGCGTCGAGCGCGTCCGCGACCACCGGCACCGCGCCCAGGTCGTGGAGCATCGCCTGCTTCGACTCGCTGCGCGTCATGCCGTGGACCTCGTGACCCGCGGCCACGAGGCGCGGCACCAGCTGCTTCCCGATCGCTCCTGTCGCTCCTGCCACGAACACTCTCATCGTCGACTCCCTGCTTCGAGGACTACTCCACCCCACATGACAAGGCAGCGGCCCCGGATGTGACACCCGAGGCCCGTAAGCTGGGCTGCGAGCTGTGGCCGACCGTCGCATCCCGCCCCCGGCGCCGGGGCTGACGAGAGCCCGCCGTGGCGCGCCCGCTGCGCGAGTACGACCGCAAGCGGGACTTCGGCACCACCCCGGAGCCCGCGGGCGACATCGTCGACCCGGCGCCCGGCGGCGGCCAGGAACGCCGCTTCGTCATCCAGCAGCACGACGCCACCCGCCTCCACTGGGACCTGCGCCTCGAGCACGACGGCGTCCTGCTCTCGTGGGCGCTGCCCCGGGGCCTCCCCTGGGACCCGCGCCGCAACCACCTGGCCGTCCACACCGAGGACCACCCGCTCCAGTACCTCACGTTCGAGGGCGACATCCCCGACGGCAACTACGGCGCCGGCCGGATGACCGTGTGGGACGAGGGCACCTACGTGCCCGAGAAGCTCACCGACAGCAAGCTCACCGTCGTCTTCGACGGCCGGCGGGCCCAGGGCCGCTACGCCCTGTTCCAGACCGACGGCCGCAACTGGATGATCCACCGGATGGACCCGCCGGCCGACCCCGAGCGGCGCCACCCGCCCGAGCGGTACCAGCTCGATCCAGCCCGGGCCCGGGCCCGCGCCGCGGGGCCGGGCCCAGGGCTGGGCGATCGAGAGCTTCTGGCCCGGCCTGCGCTGCGTGCTGGTGTCGAGCGGCGGGGTCGTCGACCTGCTGGCCCAGGGACGGGACCCGGTGACGCCCTACTTCCCCGAGGTGCGCACGGTCGGCCGGGCCCTGGGGTTCACCGAGGTGGCGCTCGACGGCGTCGTCACCGCGGCCGGCGGGCGGCCGCGCCTGGAGCGGCGCCTCGGCGCGGGCTCGGACTCCACCCGGCGGCGCCTGGCCCGCGACGAGCCCGTGTCGTTCGTGGCCGTCGACCTGCTGTGGCGGGACGGCCACCCCACCACCGCCGAGCCGTGGCACGAGCGTCGCCGCCTCCTCGAGGACCTGGCGCTGGAGGGACCGGCGTGGACGACCCCGTCGGCCATCACCGAGGACGTCCCCGCAGTGCTGGCCGCCGCCGCCCGCACCGGGGTCGGCAGGCTCGTGGCCAAGCGCACGGACGCGCCGCTACGAGCCCCGGGCCGATCCCGCCGCCTGGCGGATCGTCACCCCCGCCGAGCGGGGGGCGAAGGGCACGGGCCAGGGCTAGAGGTCGGGGACCGCCGGGCCCGCGGTGCCGTCGCCGGCGTCCATCAGCAGGATCACGCCCACGATCGCGTCGCCGTCGTGGCCGTCGCCGCGCAGCAGCGGCGTCACCCGCACCTCGCAGTCGATGGCCCGGCCCCGCCGGTTCACCGCCGCCACCACCAGCACCTGCTTCTCCTCCTCGCCGGCCAGGCACGAGCGCACCGGCTGGCGCAGGTGCTCCAGCGGCAGCCCGATGTCGAGGTTCATGAGGTGCTGGCCCACCACCTCGTCGAAGCGCAGGCCCCACAGGTCGTGCGCGTGGCGGTTCCACACCTGGATCGTCACGTCGCGGTCGACCACGACCACCGCCGAGTCGAGGCTGGTCAGTATCGACTCGAGGAACCCGTTGACCTCGTCGAGGTCGCCGGTGCGCTGGCGCAGCTCGTCGTTGGTGGTCTCCAGCTCCTCGTTGGTGGACTGGAGCTCCTCGTTGGTGGTCTCCAGCTCCTCGTTGGTGGACTGGAGCTCCTCGTTGGTCGTCTCCAGCTCCTCGTTGGTGGACTGGAGCTCCTCGTTGGTGGTCTCCAGCTCCTCGACCGCCGACTGCAGCTCCTCGTAGGCCGACTCCAGGTCGGCCTTGGACCGGTGCAGCTCGTCCTGGAGCCGGCGCTGGGACGTCACGTCCACGAACGACACGCTCGTGGCCTCCAGTGCGCCGGCGCCGCTGGTCACCGGGTGGAAGTGCACGTCGAACCAGGCGATCTCGGACCCCATGCGCCACTCGACCCCCCGCACCCAGACGGCGTGACGGTCGGCGTAGACCGTGTCGAGCCGGGAGCGCAGCTCCAGCGGCCGGTACGAGAGCTCCAGGTCCTGGACCGGCCGGCCGATCTCCCGGGCGGTCAGCCCGAACAGGGTGCGGGCGTGCTGGTTGGCGCCCACCAGGATGCCGCCCACGTCGAGCAGGATCTGCGCCACCGGCCCCAGCTCGAACCCGAGCACGCGGACGTCCGGCCCGCGCTCCGCCGGGCGCAGCGCGGGGACCGGCTCGATCATCTCATCGGGCATCAGCCGCCGCCCCCTGCCCGTCTCGTTGGTCTGGAACACGTGTCGCTTGAGGTCGAACGGGGTGAACAGTGCGCTGCGCGTCGCCAACGCCTCGGATCGCCCCAGCACGAGGAACCCGGTCGGCCGCAGCGCGAAGTGCAGCTTCGCGAGGATCCGGGTCTGCGCCGTCGGGGTGAAGTACATCAGTGTGTTGCGGCATGAGAGCACGTCGATCCGGGAGATGGGGGGATCCTGGACGAGGTCGTGACGCCCGAAGATCACGGTACGCCTCAGGTCCTTGCGGAACACGATGTGGGTGTCGTCGGGCTCGAAGTAACGCTCACCATGGCCGCCGGGATGGCGTCCACAACGCTGCGCTTCAGGTAGCGCCCGTCACGGGCCTCCGCCAGCGCCTCCTGGTCGACATCCGTGGCGTAGATCTTCACCCGCTGCCGGAATGCATCCTCGCCCAGCGCCTCGCACAGCAGCATGGCCAGCGAGTACGGCTCCTCGCCCGTGGCGCAGCCGGGCACCCAGGCCCGGATCGGGTCGTCGTCGTCGTGCTGGGACACGACGCGGGGGATGACCACCTGGGACAGCACATCCCACGTGTCCGGATCCCGGAAGAACGCCGTCACGTTGATGAGGATGGTGTTGAACAGGTCGACGAACTCGCCGTCGTGGCTGTCGAGGTAGCGGCGGTAGGCGTCGAAGTCGGTGACGTGCAGCCCGTCCATCCGCTTGCGGATGCGCCGGGTCAGGCTGGAGCGCTTGTAGCCGGTGAAGTCGAAGCCACGCGTGTCACGCATGTGCTCCAGCAGGGCCGTCAGCTCCTCGCCGTCGGAGAACGCCTCGGGCTGGTCGAGGCCGCTCTCCGGCCCGGGACCGGGCTCCGTGCCGGTGTCGGGGTCGGGCTCGGGCGCCGGCTCCAGGTCCTCGGAACGGGGTGCTTCCTCGGTCACTGGCCGACGTCGTGGGCGTGGTCAAGCTGTCGGGTGAGCATGAGGGCTTCGTTCAAGATCCGAGCCCTCCTCTCCGCGTCGTCGGCCGTGCGATCGTACTTGAGCGCCGCCTCCCCCAGATCGTTCCGTCGCATCCGCCCCGCCAGGCGTCGGGCCAGGTCCGCCCGCTCCAGCAGCGCGCGGTGGGCGGCCCACAAGGCGTCGTCCAGGGCGTCGCCCTGGACCTGGAAGAGGGCGGCCGGCGAGTACTGGTGCCCGACCCGGCAACTGAAGCCGATCACCCCGTTGCGCTGGTGCTCCCACAGGGCGCCGCCGCAGTTGGGGCACGTCAGGGCGGACAGCACGGCCGGGGACTCGGGCTCGTCCATCATGAGCGCGTCGCCGTCCTCGGGGACGAGCGGGCCGACCCGTCCGGCGGCGGCGGCGGCGATCATCTCGGCCAGCTCGGCCAGCGGCAGGACGAGGTCGACGACCTCGGCCTCGATGGCGGCGAGTGGCATCCCGGGGTACGGCGCCTCGGCCGGGTCCTGCACCGCGGTGGTGCCGCCCGCCAGCTTGATGGCGCCCATGCCGGCCACCCCGTCGTCGAGCGTGCCCGACAGCAGCACGCCGAGCACCCGGGTGGAGAAGCACCGGGCGGCCGACTCGAACAGCGGGTCGATGGCCGGGCGGTGGCCGTTGATCTGCGGGCCCCGGCTCAGGCGCACCGAGCGGCCGTCGACCAGCAGGTGGTGGTCGTTGGGGGCGACCAGGACGACCCCGCGCTCCAGCTCCTTGCCGTCGGTGGCCCGGGACGCGGGCAGGGCCGACGCCCGGTCGAGGATGTCCGCCAGGACGCTGATGCCGGTGGCCGGCACGTGCAGGACCACCAGCACGGCCGCCCCCAGGCCCGCCTCCAGCCGCCTGACCAGATCCTCCAGCGCGCCCACGCCCCCCGCCGAGGCACCGATGACCACCAGGTCCACCGGGGCGGGCGGGGACCGGGGCGCGGACGGCCGGGCGGCCTCACTCATCGGAGACCCGGCGGCCGAGCCCGAGCTCCACCGAGGACACCTGGCTGAAGGCGCGCACGACGGTCAGCAGGGCGGCGGTGGCCGTGGTGTCGAGGCTGGCCCGGACCACGGGGACCGCCATCGCCGGGATCGAACGTCTCGCCCATCGCCACCACCACCTCCGCCAGCTGTGCCACCTCGTAGGAGCACCGCAGCTGCCCGTCGGAGTAGCGCGCGCTGGCGGGATGGCCATCGACGAATCCCTCCACCACGAAGTCCTGGACCTCGCCGTCGATGTCCTCGGCGATCGACCTGGTGCTCGCACCCCGGAGGGTGATGGCCGTGAGCCTGGCCCGCTCGGCCGGACACGCGCGCCTGTTTCGAGGAGGCGATCAACCGGCCGGCGTACGAGCACAGGAGCGCGCGACCTGGCCATCGCCATGTCCCAGCGACGTCGGACCTCAGCTTGTGTCGAAACCATCGAGGTCAAGGTCCCTCCCCGGTGTGCGGCGCTCCATCCACACCTGGGTCCGTCCCCCGTCGCGGCGTGTGCCCCACGTGTCGGACAGACCCTCTACCAGCCTCAGTCCCCAGCCTCCCACGTCTTCACCCTCGCGCACCGCGGGTCGGGACGAGCTCGGCGGGCCCTCGTCCCCCACCTCCAGGCGGACGCTGCCGTCGAGGACCGCGATGCGGACGTCGATCAACCCCCGCCCGTGGACGACGGCGTTGGTCACCAGCTCGCTGACCGCCAGCTCCAGCGCGGGGAGGTCGTCGGTCAGGCCCCAGGCCTCGAGATGGGAGCGCACCATGCGCCGCGCCCGCGCGATCTCCTTGGGATCGTGCGCGAATCGACGGGTCACGGAGCGTTGCGTGATCTCACTCTTCCAGGTAGAGGGTTGAGCGTCCACGCCCAGAGGGTTTCTACCCTCCGCCGAGCAGGATTTCTACGCCGAGGCCGTCAGTCGAGGCGCCCGTCCGGGTCGATGGCCTCCCGCGTGACCTCCACCAGGCCGGGATCGACCAGGTCATGGGCCATGTCCAGGGCCAGCGACCGCTTCTCCCGGCGGGCCTTCCACAGCTCGATCGCGATGGGCAGGAACGAGATGGCCACCACCAGGAGGATGGCGATCTCCAGGTTCTGCTCCACCACCTCCACCTGGCCGAGGAAGTAGCCCAGCAGCGTCACCCCGAAGGCCCACAGCGCCCCGCCCAGGATGTTGTAGGTGACGAACGTGCGGTAGTTCATGCGGGACACGCCCGCCACGATGGGTGCGAACGTGCGCACGATGGGGACGAAACGGGCCAGCACGATGGTCTTGGCGCCGTAGCGGTCGAAGAACGCCTGGGCCTTGTCCACGTTCTCCTGCTTGAAGAACCGGGAGTCGGGCCGCTTGAAGATGGCGGGGCCGACCCGCAGGCCCATGATGTAGCCCACCTGGTCGCCGATGACCGCGGCGAAGAAGCAGCCCACCAGCACCACGGGCAGCGACAGGTGCAGCGCCTCGGGCACGTCCGCCGGCCCCGAGGCCAGGAACCCCGCCGTGAACAGCAGCGAGTCCCCGGGCAGGAAGAAGCCGAACAGCAGCCCGGACTCCGCGAACACGATCGCGAACAGGCCCCAGACCCCCACGTCGTCGATGATCGAACGAGGATCGAGGAGGCCCCCAGCGGCGAGCACCCGACCGAGCATCGAACCAGGCTAACGCGTGGCGCGCCCGTCGCCCTCAGCCGGGCGGGGAGGCCGGGGCCGGCGGCTGGTTCCACTCCGTCCAGCCCACGCCCCGGCGACCGGTGGGCACGTCGGTGAAGCGGCACAGGGCCCGGGGGAAGCGGGCCACGCCGGCCGGCCCGATCGTCCAGCAGGACGGGGGCGAACGCCACCGGCTCGATGGCCAGGCGCAGGTCCCCCAGCTCGAACGCCGCCTCGGTGGGCAGGCCGTGCTCGCCCAGCACCTCGCTCGCCGCGGTGTGGCCGGGCTCCACCAGCGGCTGCCCCGGGGCCTGGACGTAGCCGGGGTGGTAGGGCAGCGCCACGTCGCCGAGCCGGACCGCGGTGCCGTGGAAGCGGGTGCCGTCGTCCAGGGCGCCGGCCGTCCAGGTCCAGGCGAGGGTCCACCAGTCCCGCGGCCCCCAGGAGTGGTCCCGCTGGCCGATGGCGTCGATCTCGATGCGCTCGTCGCCCACCAGCACCTCGCCGTGCACCCGGCACGGGATCTCGTAGCGGGTGGTGCCCGGCGGGTAGGGGTAGACCTCGCCCGCGGTGTCCCACTCGAGGTCGAGCCCGAACGGGACCCGGTCGCCGCGCGCTGCGCCGTACACCTCGGCGGGGTCGTCGGTGCCGAGGGCGAAGGCCTCGCAGCCCAGCGTCATGTGGTCGAACGGCACCTCGACCGTGTGGTCGGCCCACAGCCCCTCGGCCCGCACCTCCAGCGAGCCGTGCCCGGGGCGGGGCGACGTCGTGGTCGACCACGATGACCAGCGGCCGCCCCTCCCCCACCACGGTGGCCCAGTACCAGGCCCAGCCCTTGCCCGGGTACAGCCCGAGGCGCACGTAGCCGCCGAGCGAGCCGTCGTCGGTGGCGAAGTCGAAGTACCAGGACTCGTTCCACCACTCCTCGGCGCCCGCCGGGTGGTGGCGCTCGTCGGCGGGGGTGAGCGGGGCGGGAAGCTCGGTCGGCACCGGTGGAGCATGGCACCGGGGCGGTAGGTTGCGCGGCGTGCGCTACCTCAGCCCCGACTGGATCGACGCCGCCGGGCGCGCCCTGGCCGCGGACGACCGGCTGGGCGCGGCGCTGGCGGGCGTGACCCTGACCGTGGAGCAGGCCGTGACCGGCGGACCGGACGGCGCCGTCACCTGGCACCTGGCCATCGCCGAGGGCAAGGTGGCGCTGGCCGCGGGCCCCGCCCCCCGGGCCGACCTGCGCCTCAGCACCGACTACCCCACCGCGGCCCGGGTGGCGGCGGGCGAGCTGCGGGCCCAGCGGGCCTTCGTGGAGGGCCGCCTGCGGGTGGGCGGCGACCTGTCCCTGCTCATCGCCCACCAGCGGGCCCTGGCCTCGGTGCACGACGCCCTGGCCCCGGTCCGGGCGGAGACGACGTACTAGGAGGACCGCCGTGCCCGAGATGCCCGAGGTCCAGGCCCACGCCGAGCGGCTCACGGAGGCCTACGCCGGGACCGACCTGGCGCGCTTCCGGCCGCTGACCTTCACCGCCCTCAAGACCGCCACGCCCGCGCCGGAGGCGGCGCAGGGCCACCCGCTCGAGGAGGTGGGGCGCCGGGGCAAGCACCTGCTGCTGCGGTTCGAGCCGGTGACGTTCGTCGTCCACCTCATGCAGGGCGGCCGCCTCAAGGAGGACGCCAAGCAGGCGGCCAAGCCCCGGGGCGGCCAGGCCCGCTGGACCTTCGCCGACGGCCGGGCCCTCCTGCTCACCGAGGCCGGCACCGAGCGCAAGGCCGGCGTGTGGGTGGTGGACGGCACTCCCGAGGGCCGGCCCCCGCTCGACGACCTCGGCCCCGAAGCCGACACCCTCGGCCGGGACGACCTCGGCCGCCTGCTCACCGAGCACTCCATGCGCCTGCACGGCTGGCTGCGGGACCAGCACATCCTGGCGGGCCTGGGCCGGCGCCTGGCCAACGAGATCTGCCACCGGGCGAAGCTGTCGCCCTTCGCCACCACCGCCAAGCTCGACGCCGAGGCGGTCGACCGGCTGCACGCGGCCATGGGCGACGTGCATCGCCGAGTCGCTGGCCTACGAGCGCACCCGGTCCGACATGTCGTCGTCGGCCGACCGGCCCGGCGCGGTCCACCACCGGGAGGGCGAGACCTGCCCGGTGTGCGGCGACAGCATCCGGGCCGTCGAGTACCGCAGCTACACGGTCAACTACTGCCCCACCTGCCAGACCGGCGGCAAGGTGCTGGCCGACAACACCACCAGCCGCTTCCTCAAGTAGGCCCGACCCGAGGCAATAGGGCCCACCGGCGGCGGCGCCGCGAGGCAATAGCGGCCGGCCCCCGGCCCCGATTGCCTCGAGAGCCGCCGGCCGGGCCCTATTGCCTCGGGTCAGATCAGGCCGAGCTCCCGGACGGCGTCGCGCTCCTCGCCCAGCTCGGCCACCGAGGCGTCGATGCGGCCCCGGCTGAAGTCGTCGAGGTCGAGGCCCTGCACGATCTCGTAGCGCCCGCCCGCGCACGTCACCGGGAAGCCCGACACCAGGCCCTCCGGCACGCCGTAGCTGCCGTCGGACGGCACCGCCATCGACACCCAGTCGCCCTCGGGGGTGCCGAGCGCCCAGTCCCGCATGTGGTCGACGGCCGCGTTGGCCGCCGACGCCGCCGAGGACAGGCCCCGGGCCTTGATGATGGCCGCGCCCCGCTGCTGCACGGTGGGGATGAACTCGGCCTCCAGCCACGCCTGGTCGCGGCCCACGGCGTCGAAGGCGGGCTTGCCCGCCACCTCGGCGTGGAACACGTCGGGGTACTGGGTGGCCGAGTGGTTGCCCCAGATGGTCATGCGGCTGACGTCGGCCACGGTGGCGCCGGCCTTGGCGGCCAGCTGGGCCTTGGCCCGGTTGTGGTCGAGCCGGGTCATGGCCGTGAAGCGCTCGCCGGGGACGTCGGGCGCGTTGTTCATGGCGATGAGGGCGTTGGTGTTGGCCGGGTTGCCCACCACCAGGACCCGCACGTCGCCGGCCGCGTTGTCGCTGATGGCCTTGCCCTGGGCGGTGAAGATGGCCCCGTTGGCCGACAGCAGGTCGGCCCGCTCCATGCCCTGCCTTGCGGGGCATGGCCCCCACCAGCAGGACGAAGCTCACGCCCTCGAACGCCCGGTCGGCGTCGGCCGTGGGCACCGTGCCGGACAGCAGCGGGAAGGCGCAGTCCTCCAGCTCCATGCACACGCCCTCCAGCGCCTCCACCGCCTGGGGGATCTCCAGGAGGTGCAGGATCACGGGCTGGTCATCCCCCAGCATCTGACCGCTGGCGATCCGGAACAGCAGGGCGTAGCCGATCTGGCCGGCTGCGCCCGTGACGGCGACGCGTACGGGGTCCTTCATGACGGCGACACTAGCGGCGCGCTTTCGCCGCGGGCACGGCCGGACTGCGACCGTGCCCGCGGCGTGCGGCGGAGCTCGGGAGCGGTGGAGCTCAGGAGCGGCGGGGCGTGCCGACGGCGGTGCGGCTGGGCCCGCCCTGCCCCTCGGGGCCCGTCGAGTGCCCGTTGACCGAGACCACGATCCGGTCGGCGCCCACGAAGGGCGTGACCGTCGCGATGTCGTCGGTGCCGGCGATCTCGCTCAGCGGGGTGATGGTCCAGGAGACCAGGTCGGCCGAGGTGGCCAGCGCCTCGGGCCCGTCGGGACCGGCGATGACCAGCGCCACGCCCAGCGGGCCGCCGGCCGCGGCCACGAAGGTGCGGTCGGGCGCCATGCCCGAGCCGGCCAGGTCGACCTGCGACCAGCTCGCCCCGCCGTCCGTGGAGACGTCGAGCACGGTGCTGTCGAAGCGGGCGTTGACCAGCGCAGGCCCGGCGCCCACCAGGTAGCCCGAGGCGGGGCGCTTCCACCTGCGTCCAGGTGGCCCCGTCGGCCGAGGCGTAGATGGCGCCCTCCAGCGCCGGCGGGCCGCCGTCGGTCGCGGGCTGGAAGATCTCGGCGGTGATCAGGTCGCCGGCCACGCCCAGCCCGAAGACCATGCTGCCGGGGAGGTCGTTGGCCACGGGCTCCCAGTCCTCACCGGAGAGCCGGAAGACCTGGTTGCTGTGCAGGTTCGCCTCGGACCGGCTGCTGATGCCCAGGTCGGACCACGGGACGGTGCGGACGTCCTCGCGTGGTGGCGCCCTCGTCCCCGGAGATCACCACGCCGTCGGTGGGGGCGGGTGCGTGGTGTCGGTGGTGGTGGGGCGTTCGGTGGCGGTGGTGGTGGGCTGAGCCCCCGGTTCGGCGACCCGGAACTGCGAGTCGCCCGTCGTGTGGACGAGCGTCAACCCCTCCTCCACGCGGCTCGACGCGGTACGAGAAGTCGCCGGTTGCCTCGGGGAACAGCGCGTCGGTGTCGGGCAGGAACTGGGTCGTCACCACGGCCAGGGTCAGCGGGCCGTTGCTCGCGATGCTCATGGTGGCGTACCGCTGCCAGTTGTGGCTCGTGCTCGGGGGCTCGGCCGGGTCGATCTCCTCGTAGCTCCAGGTGTGGCCGTCGTCGTCCGAGCGGCCGATGAGCGTCTCGACCTGCTTCGTCCTGCGGTCCCCGGCCCGGTCGCCACGCCGTAGAGGGCGTCACCCGTGCCCGTCACGTCCAGGAGGCGGTTCACGGGGTTCTGCCCCTCCGGCTGCCACACCCCGTTCTCGTCCAGGTGGTACACCGCCTGGGGCAGGGGCGTCGGGTCGCCGTAGTGCACGCCGGGGCCCGTGGAGAAGGCGTACACGGTCCCGTCCGCCAGCTGGAACTGGCTCTCGAGGCCGGACAGGCCGCCGTCGGCCGAGGTCCAGGCGATGTCGAGCGGGCCGGTGGCGTCGAGACCGCCGCCGGTCGCGGGGGTCAGGACGGTGTCGTGGCCGCCGTCGCGCAGGGCGGGGAGCGCGGCCACGCCCGCGGCGGTGACGACGGCCACGGTGGCGACCGCGGCGGCGGTCAGCCGGTGGCGCCGGCGGGCGCGGGCCCGGGCGATGGCGCGGCCCGGGTTCCCCCGCTCGGGGAGCGGGACGACTTCGGCGTCGTCGAGCAGGTGGTCTCGGAGGATCTGTTCGAACGGCATGGCGGCTACCTCAGGTGTTCCAGGGAGACTTCGAGGGTCTGTACGGCGCGGTGCAGGCGGCTCTGGACCGTGCCGGGGCGCACGCCCAGGGCCTTGGCCGTGTCGGCCACCGACCAGTCGAGGAGCAGGCGGCACACGACGACGCTGCGCAGCTTGAGCGGCAGGGCCATCAGGGCGGCGCGCACCTCGGGATCGCTGACCGGGGGCGGGACCGGCTCGGCGCGGTTCAGCACCTGGCGGGCCAGCCGCCGGTGGTGGGAGCGGGCCCAGTTGAGGCCCACCCGGTAGACCCAGCCGGCCGGGTTGTCGTAGCCCCGCAGCCGCCCCCAGCGGGGGAAGGCCCGGGCCATGGCCTCGTCGGTGGCGTCGACCGCCAGGTCACGGTCGCCGAGGGCGATCGCCAGGGCCCGGGCCACGCTGGGCCAGGCCTCGCGGTAGAAGGCGCTGAAGCCGGCGTCGTCGGCGCCGGCCGGCGCGGTGTCGGGCACGTAGGGCTCCGTCGCGGGTTCGGTGGCCGCCGCCGGTGGGGCGGGGCCGGCCCCGGAGCCGAACGTCGTGGGCGTCTGGGCGTGCATCGCCCCATACACGCCCGAGGGGTCGATCGCGTTCGATTCGGTCATGTCCCCTCCGGATCGAGGCGGCGCGCCCGGGCCAGGGCATCGGCCGCGGCACCGGTCCGGCCCTGGGCCTCCAGCACCTGCCCGAGGCGGCGGTAGTGCTCCGGTCCCGCGGGATCGGCGGCGATGCGGGCGCGGGCGGCGGCTTCGGCCGCCGCGAGGTCCTCGTCCAGGCCGGACCGCAGCGCCCGCTCGACCAGCAGCGCCTCGTGCAGGTCGGCCAGGGCCGGGTCGCGGGGCGAGCGCTCGCGGCCGGCCTCCACCCGGTCGAGCCCGGCGTCCACCGCCAGCAGGCTGGGGCCCGACGACGCCACCTGGGCCGCCACGTACCAGGCGTCGATGTCGTCGGGGCGCAGCCGGGTGGCCCGGTCGGCCGCGGCCACGTCCACGTCGTCGACCGCGTGCTGGAGGCTGTGGTCGGCCACCACCGCGGTGATCCCGGCGACGGCCAGGACCACCGCCGTGGCCGCGGCGACGATCCGCCCGGCGACGGCGCGCCGGGCCTCGGTCCCGGGGGCGGCGGCCACCACCACGGCCCCGGCCAGCAGCCACGCCAGCGGGTCGACCTCGGCCAGCGGGAAGCCGACCAGCTGCTGGACCACCCAGGCGACCACGCCGAGGGCGGCCCCGGCGACCACGGGGTCGGGCGGCCGGCGCACGGCCCGCGCGGCCCGGATCGTCACCGCGGCCAGCAGGCCCGCGTAGATCAGCGCCGCGGGGATGCCTGCGGCCGCGGCCACGTCCAGCGGGCCGTCGTGCGCCCGGTCGACCACCTCGTCCCGCCCGTGGCGGCGGGCGTAGCCCGGGTCGATGTGGGGGGTGGCGGCGATGCGGTAGCCCTCGGGACCGGCGCCGGTGACCGGGCGCTCGGCGATCACGCGGGTGGCCAGCGCCCACTCGTCCAGGCGGCCCCGGCCCCCGGCCTCGCCGCCGTCGAGCAGGTCGGCCCCGCGGGCGCCGATCGGGCCCGACGACCACCAGCCCGGCCAGCGCCACCGCCCCGGCCGCCGCCACCACCCGGTGCGTCCCCGCGGCCCGGCGCAGCCAGGGCCACGCCACCACCGCCGCCACCCCGAGGCCGAGCCACGCCCCCCGGGTCTGGGACGCCAGCGCCGCCAGCCCCCATCCGCCGGCCGCAACCCAGGCGGCCCCCTGCCAGCGGCGGCCCTGGCCGGCGTCGAGGGCGACGCCCACCGCCAAGGGCGCGAGCAGGACCGCCACCGCCCCCAGGTACGCGGGCTGGCCCAGCAGGCCGCCGACCCGCCCGCCCGCGAAGCCGACCCCCGCCGGGTCCCATCCCGCCAGGCAGGCCAGGACGGCGACCCCGGTCACCCACCCCGCCACCACGCCCGCCCGCCCCACCGCCCGGCGGAGCCCGTCGGCCGGGAGGCCGGTCCCCGCCGCGAAGGCGAGGGCCGACACCAGCCAGCCCAGCAGCCCCAGGTGGCGGCGCGGGTGGCCGAGGAGGGCGACGAGCGGGTCCAGCGCCAGCGCCGTGGCCAGCCCCAGCAGGCCGAGCAGGACCAGCCACCCGGCCAGCAGCCGCCCCGGCACCCGCCACCGGGTCGAGGCCGCCGCCGCGGCCGCGGCCACGCCCACCACCGCCCACCGCAGGGTGGTGAACGGCCGGAGGCCCCACGGATCCATGGCGACCGCCACCGCCACCACCATCACGGCCGCCCAGCGGCTCGCCCACGTCACCGGCAGTACACGCCCCAGCCCTCCGAGCCGTTCCCTGATCCTGCAACGCTAGAGCCGGTCGGGGACAGGCACCGGCTTGGCCGGGCGCGCCGCGGGGGACGGCCGCGCCACGACCGTCCCCCGCGGACCTCGGCTCAGAGCTGCATGGACTTGACCTCGAGGAACTCCTCGAAGCCGTGCTCGCCGTACTCCCGGCCGTAGCCGCTGTTCTTGAAGCCGCCGAACGGGGCGTTGGGGTTGAACGCCCCGCCGTTGATCTCGATCTGCCCGGTGCGGATGCGGCGGGCGAACGCCTTGGCCCGCTCCGGGTCGGCGCTCCACACGCCACCGGCCAGGCCGTAGATCGAGTCGTTGGCGATCTGGGCCGCGTCCTCCTCGTCCTGGTAGGCGATGATCGACAGGACCGGCCCGAAGATCTCCTCCTGGGCGATGGTCATGTCGTTGCGCACCTCGGAGAACACGGTGGGCCGCACGAAGTAGCCCTGCTCCAGGCCCTCGGGCGCACCGGGCCCGCCGGTCACCAGCTTGGCGCCCTCGTCGATGCCCTTCTGGATGTAGCCCTGGACCCGGTCGACCTGGGCCTTGCTGGCCAGCGGGCCGAGCATGGCGCCGTCGGCGAAGGGGTCGCTGGGGCGGAACTTCGTCTCGGCCTCGTCGGCCGCGAAGCGCTCGGCCTCGGCCACGCGGTCGGCGGGGACCAGCATGCGGGTCAGCGCCGTGCAGGTCTGGCCGGAGTTGAGGTACGCCTTGCCCACGCCGTCGCGGACGGCCCGCTCGAAGCCGGCGTCGTCGAGGTCGTCGAGCAGCACGTTGGCGGACTTGCCGCCCAGCTCCAGCGCCACCCGCTTGAGCGTTCCCGACGCCACCTCGGCGACCCGCTTGCCGGCCCGGGTCGAGCCGGTGAACGACACCATGTCGATCTGGGGATGGGCGGCGATGGCCTCACCCACCTCGGGGCCGAGGCCCGTCACCAGGTTGAACACGCCGTTGGGCAGGCCGACCTCGTCGATGACCTCGGCCAGGATCAGCGCGTCGAGCGGGGCCACCTCGCTGGGCTTGAGCACGACCGTGCACCCCGCGGCCAGGGCGTAGGCCACCTTGGCGGCGATCTGGTGCAGCGGGTAGTTCCACGGGGTGATGCAGCCGACCACGCCCACCGGCTCACGCACCACCAGGCTGTTGCCCAGCGTGGTCTCGTACTCGTAGCTCTCCGCCAGCCGGGCCGCGGTGTTGAAGCTGTTGATGGGCAGGCCGGCCTGGATCATGAGGCTCAGCCACTTGGGCATGCCCGCCTCGCGGGTCACCACCGTGGCGATCTCGTCCATGCGGGCGGCCAGGCCCTCGCCGATGCGGGTCAGGGCCTTGGCCCGCTCCTCGGGCGTGGTCTGGGACCAGCCCCCGAACGCAGCCCGGGCGGCCTTGGCCGCCTTGTCCACGTCGTCGGCCGTGCCCGCCGGGATCGAGGCGATCACCTCGCCGTCGGACGAGTCGTAGACGTCGATCGAGCCCGACCCCGCGGACGGCACCCAGGCTCCGTCGATGTAGATCTTCTCGTAGGTCGTGGTGGTCACCAGTCATCCCCTCAGGTCGAGCGCCGGTCCCCTGACGTTAGACCCCACCCTGACCCAAGGGTCAAGCGTCGGGACCGAGGTGGAGCAGTGCGGCGGCCGCATACAGGGCCACGCCCGTGGCCATGGCGTCCTCGTGCAGCACCATGCGGTTGGAGTGGTTGGGCGCGACCTCGGCGGCGGGGACCCCGGGCGGTCGGGTGCCCAGGAAGGCCATGGCCCCCGGCACGCGGTTCAGGATGTACGAGAAGTCCTCGGCGCCCATCACCGGCGTGGGCATGACCACCGTCTGGTCGTCGCCCACCAGCCAGCGGGCGGTGTCCAGCACCTCCTCGGCGGCGGCGTCGTCGTTGACCGTGACCGGGTAGCCGTCCTCGATGGTGACCTCGGCCACCATGTCGTGGGCGGCGGCGACGTGCTCCGCCACCCGGCGGACGGCCCGGTGGGCCTCCTCCCGGACCGGGCCGGTCACCGTGCGGATGGTCCCGTCCAGCGTGGCCGTCTCGGGGATCACGTTGCTGGTCGAGCCGGCCCGGATGCGGGCCACCGTGATCACCGCCGGGGTGAACACGTCGACCCGGCGGGTCACCCAGGTCTGCAGCGCCTGCACGATCTCGCACGCCACCGGGATGGGGTCGTTGGCGTGGTGGGGCATGGACGCGTGCCCGCCCCGGCCCCGCACCCGGATGTGCAGCTCGTCGGCCGAGGCCAGCAGGGCCCCCGCCTTGCACCCGACGAGGCCCGTGGGGATGGAGGGCGACTGGTGTATGGCGAACGCCCAGGACACGGGCTCGGCGCCGTTGCCGCCACCGCTGCCCCCGCCTCCGGCCGCCAGCAGCCCCTCGTCGAGGGCGATGGCGGCCCCGCCCCACCCCTCCTCCCCCGGCTGGAACAGGAGGCGCACCCGCCCCGCCAGGTCGCCCCGCCGGTCGGTCAGCAGCCGGGCCGCCCCGACCAGCATGGCGGTGTGGGCGTCATGGCCGCAGGAGTGCATGACCCCGGGGACCTGGGATGCGTAGTCGAGCCCGGTGTCCTCCGGCATCGGCAGCGCATCCATGTCCGCCCGCAACAGCACGGTCGGTCCGGGCCGCTCACCGTCGAGGTCGGCGACGATCGAGCTCTGGCGCTGTCCCACGGTCACATGCAGTGGCAGCCCGTCCAGCGCCTCCAACACCCGCGCCTGGGTGCGGGGCAGGTCGAGCCCCAGCTCGGGGTGCTGGTGCAGCTCACGGCGGAGGGCCACGACATCGTCCAGCACCGCCCCGGCCTCGGCGGCGAGCACTGCAGGTGACAACTGCTCCATGCCCGGCATTCTGCCGGACCCCGCTCCGCGAGTGGGAGCCCGAGGCAATAGGGCGCGCACAGCGGCGGGCGAGGCAATAGGGGCCGGGGGCCGGCCGCTATTGCCTCGCGACCGCCGGCGTGGGCCCTATTGCCTCGGGCTGCGGTCAGCGGGTGGGGACGGTGACCGTGTCGCGGCCGGAGCGGAGGACGCGGCCGGGCGTGGCGCCGGTGGGCTTGCCGTCCTCGACCGTGGCCACGCCGCCGACGTAGACCCGGGCCACGCCCTCGGACCCGGCGGTGAGCCGGGCCGTGCCGCCCGGCAGGTCCGCCACGAGGCGGGCATGCTCGGACCCGACCGTCCCGGGGTCGAACACGACCAGGTCGGCGTGGGCGCCGGGGGCCAGCGTGCCCCGGTCCACCAGGCCGAACAGGGCGGCAGGCTCCTGGGTGAGCATCTGCACCGCCCGCTCCAGCGAGGTCAGCCGGCGACCCCGCAGGCAGTCGGCCAGCAGCCGGGTGGTGTACGTCGAGCCGCACATGCGGTCCAGGTGGGCACCGGCGTCGGACCCGCCCAGCATGACCCGGGGGTCCTCCCACGCCGACTGGCGCAGCCGCCAGGACTCCTCGTCGTTGTCGGTGGGCATGGGCCACAACACGGTGCGGAAGTCGTCCTCGGTGACGATCTCGACCAGGGTGGCGAAGGCGTCGCGGCCCCGCTCGGCTGCGATGTCGCCCACGATCCGGCCGCTGAGCCCCTCGTTGGCGGCCGAGTAGGTGTCGCCGATGACGTAACGGTCCCAGCCGGCGAGGCGGCGGAACACGCCCGCCTCCTCGCTGTGCGACCGCTCGACCATGCCCCGCCGCACCTCGGCGTCGGCCAGCGCCGCCCGCTTCTCGGCCGGGGGCAGGCGCAGGATGTCGCCCCAGCCGGGCATGAGCCACAGGGCGCAGAACGATCCGAAGCTCATGTTCATGGGCACGAGGACGGGCATGGTGAGCGCCACCACTCGCCCGCCCAGCTCGGCGGCCCGGTCGTCCGCGGCCAGCTGGCGGGGCACCCGGTCCGGGACCGTCGAGTCCACCGTGAGCACGTTCCAGTTGATCGAGCGGCCCGCGGCCGCCGACATGGCCGCCACCAATTCGATCTCCTCGTCGCTGAAGCGGTCGAGCCCGCCCTCGAAGGCGCCCTCCAGGAAGGTGCCCTCGTGCTCGCCCACCGCTCCGCACAGCGCCAGCAGCTCGTCCCGGCCCGCGTGGCGGGACGCCACCGGCTGCCCGTCGCCGTCGCTGTGGGTGGACGACAGGGTGGTGCTGAACCCCAGCCCGCCGGCCGCGATGGAGGCGTGGAGCAGGGCGACCATGGCGTCGACCTGGCCGGCCGTGGCCTCGTGCCCCACCGCGTCGGCGCCCATCACGTAGCGGCGGAGGGCACAGTGGCCGACCATGAAACCGGCGTTGACCCCGATGCGGCCGTCGAGGCGGTCCAGGTACTCGCCGAAGCTCTCCCAGCCCCAGTCGACCCCGTGCTCCAGGGCGGCCAGGGGCATGCCCTCGACCCGGGCCATCATGCGGCGGAGGTAGTCGGCGTCGGCCGCCCTCAGTGGCGCCAGGGTGAAGCCGCAGTTGCCGGCCACGACCGAGGTCACGCCGTGCACGTTGGACGGGCTGGCCAGCGGGTCCCAGAACAGCTGGGCGTCGTAGTGGGTGTGGGGATCGACGAAGCCCGGGCAGACGATCAGCCCGGTGGCGTCGAGCGTGTCCTGCGCGGGGTCGTCGAGCCCGCCCGGTCCGGCCACGGCCACGATCCGCCCGCCCGCGACGCCCACGTCGCCCGCCCGGCCGGGCGTGCCCGTCCCGTCGACGACGGTGGCCCCACGGATGATGAGATCGAGCATGCGGCCCCCCGGGTCCATATCTGACGGTGTGTCAGATACTAGCCGGACCCCGGAGCTGGACGCGCGGCGACTAGGACTGGTTCTGGCAGCTGATGTCGCCCGAGCTGTCCATGGTGGGCCAGGTGAGCGCGGCGGCGGTCTGGGCTCCGTAGTCGCCGCTGGCGTCGAGGTGCTCCCACGCCTGCGCGGCCTGCAAGCCGGACTGGGTGGCGGGGCCGAAGTCGCCGTCGGCCGCCACCGGCTGGGCGTAACAGGTCGCGAGCGTGCTCTGGAGCGCCTGTACGGGCGCGCCACTCCCCTCGTCCACCGAGAGCACGCAGCCCCGATCGTTGCCGTTGACGGTGGGCGCCACGTAGGTGCCCGTCGACGAGCTGAAGGACGTGGCGTTGTCGCAGGTCTCGCCGTCGTTGCCGAACAGGCTCTCCGACGAGGAGCTGGAGCTGGTCCCCGAGCTCGAGCTGCCGTCGCTGTTGGCGAGCGCGAAGGCACCGATCAGGAGCAGGACGATGATGGTGGTTCCTCCCGAGTTCTTGGCCATGATCAAGGCTCCCCGGCGACGGGACCCTATTTTCCCACACCGGGCGGGCGATTTCCGCTACCGGCCGTGTCAACCTCGCGTCGATCCGTCGGAGGCCGAGGACCCAGAACGCGATGCCGGCCGCCACGCCCACGTTGAGGGAGTCGACGCCGCCCCGCATGGGGATCCCCGCCCGCACGTCGGCCGCGGCCAGGCTCTCCGGGGAGAGGCCCGGCCCCTCGGCGCCGAACAGCAGCGCTATCCGGTCGGCCGGGCCCACGCCGAGGCGGTCGATCGGCACCGCCCCCTCCTCGGGCGTGAGCGCCACCACCCGGAACCCCTCGGCGCGCACGACGTCGAGACCGCCCGGGAGCCGGGGGACCCAGGCCCACGGGTAGGCATAGCTCTCGCCCATCGCCACCCGTGAGGTGCGCCGGTAGAGCGGGTCGCTGCACGTGGGGTCGAGCAGCGCGGCGTCGATCCCCAGGCCCGCGGCCGAGCGCAGCACCACGCCCAGGTTGGTCGGGTTGCTCACCCGCTCCAGCACGACGATGCGGCGGGACCGGGCGACGACCTCGGCCGCGGGCCGCGGCGGCCGGCGCTCGAAGCAGCCGAGCAGGCCGCGATGGACGCCGAGCCCGGTGATCCGCTCGAGGAGCGGGGGCGCGGCGGCGTACACGGGCACGCCCTCGGGGACACCCGGCGGCAGGCCTGCGGCCCGGGTGGCGTCCACCAGGAACGCCCGCGGCCGGTACCCGGCCCGCAGGGCCCGCTCGGCCACGATGTCGCCCTCGGCGATGAACACGCCCGGCTCGCCCCGCGGCACCCCGCGCGCCAGCTCGCGGTCGCGCAGGCCGACGAAGGCGGCCACCCGGGGGTCGCCGGGGTCGTCGACCGCGATGCGCGCCTCCACGTCAGCCCGGCGGATCGCCGAAGGCGCCGAGCTGGGTGAGGCGGCCCAGCTCGTCGGCCACGACCCAGATGGTGTGGACCAGCCCCGCGCCGTCGACCCCCAGCAGGTCGATGCCGAGCACGTCGAAGCCGCGGCCCGCGGGCGCCAGCACGCCGGCCGGCCCGGCCAGCGGTCCCGTGTGGCGGCCCCGCTGGCGCAGCACCACGGCCAGCCCGTCCGCCACCGGCCGCTCGGCGACGACCTCGATGGCGAGGTCGGCGAAAGCCGCGTGCAGGGCCCGGTAGCGGGCGACGAGGTCGCCCCTGTCCGTGGTGGTGCCGTTGAGCGCGACCGGGTCGGTGTACAGCGCGGCGAAGGCGTCGTCGTCGCGCCGGTCCCCCGTGGGCGGGGCGGTCCAGGTGGCGACGAGCCGGTCCACCATGTCGGTCACGCCCCGACTGTGGCACGGATCGCGGCAGGCGGTGGATGACCCGGCCGGGGGCTTCTAGGCTCTACAAGTCCGATACAAGTGCCAGGAGAACGGCGATGCCCAAGATCAAGGTCGAGAACCCGGTCGTCGAGCTCGACGGCGACGAGATGACGCGGGTCATCTGGCAGTTCATCAAGGACAAGCTGATCCTGCCCTACCTCGACGTCGACCTGCGCTACTTCGACCTGTCGATCCAGAAGCGCGACGAGACCGACGACCAGATCACGGTGGACGCGGCCAACGCCATCAAGGAGCACGGCGTGGGCGTCAAGTGCGCCACCATCACGCCCGACGAGGCCCGGGTGGAGGAGTTCGGGCTCAAGAAGATGTGGCGCTCGCCCAACGGCACCATCCGCAACATCCTCGGCGGAGTGGTGTTCCGCGAGCCGATCATCTGCTCCAACGTGCCCCGGCTGGTCCCCGGCTGGACCAAGCCCATCGTGATCGGCCGCCACGCCCACGGCGACCAGTACAAGGCGACCGACTTCGTGGTGCCCGGCCCCGGCACGCTCACCATGACCTACACCCCGTCGGACGGCGGCTCGCCCATGGAGTTCGAGGTGGCCGAGTACCCCGGCGGCGGCATCGCCATGGGCATGTACAACTACGACGACTCGATCCGGGACTTCGCCCGGGCCTCGTTCCGCTACGGCCTCGACCGGAACTACCCGGTGTACCTGTCGACCAAGAACACGATCCTCAAGGCCTACGACGGGCGGTTCAAGGATCTGTTCCAGGAGATCTTCGAGTCCGAGTTCCAGGCCGAGTACGACGCCAAGGGACTCACCTACGAGCACCGGCTGATCGACGACATGGTGGCGCAGGCCCTCAAGTGGGAGGGCGGCTACCTCTGGGCCTGCAAGAACTACGACGGCGACGTCCAGTCCGACATCGTGGCCCAGGGGTTCGGCTCGCTGGGACTGATGACCTCGGTGCTGCTCACCCCCGACGGCCGCACGTGCGAGGCCGAGGCCGCCCACGGCACGGTCACCCGCCACTACCGGCAGTGGCAGAAGGGCGAGAAGACCTCGACCAACCCCATCGCCTCCATCTTCGCCTGGACCCGCGGCCTCAACTTCCGCGCCCGCCTCGACGACACCCCCGACGTCGCCCGCTTCGCCACCACCCTGGAGGACGTGTGCGTGGGCACGGTCGAGGGCGGCCAGATGACCAAGGACCTGGCCCTGATCGTGGGCGGCGACACCCCGTGGCTGACCACCGAGGAGTTCCTCGACGCCCTCGACACCAACCTCAACAAGGCGATGGCCGGGTAGTTTCAGTCACTTTCGATGCTGTTTGCCATCCTCAGGGGCGATCCGATACCTTCACTGCATGGCCATGACCGAGACCCGCATGACGGTTGAGGACTACATCGACGCTACGGCCGGCGTCCGCGAGCCGACCCAGCTGATCGACGGAGTCATGGTGGTGAGCCAGCCGAAGCGACCTCATCAGGAGGCGGTGAGTGAGATCCTCTTCGCACTGTCCCTCTGGAAGAGGTCACCGCAGGGCCGGGGCCTCGTGTACCTGCCCCTCGACATCCAGCTCGACGACTACAACGTCTACGGGCCCGACGTGCTCTGGTACGAGGACAGCGAGGGACTCGTGGACGACGGCTTCCAGCGCCGGGTGCCCGACCTGGTGGTCGAGGTGCGGTCGCCCTCGACGTGGCACTACGACGTGGGCATCAAGCGCCAGAACTACGAGCGCTACGGCCTGGCCGAGCTGTGGCTGGTCGACACGAAGGCCCGCGAGGTCCGGGTGCTGCGGCGGTCGGCGCCTGACGCCCCAGGCTTCGATGTCGAGCTGAAGGTCGGGAGCGACGAAGTGCTGACCTCACCCCAGTTGCCCGGGTTCGAGCTGCCGTTGGCCGAGGTGTTCCGGGCCTAGGGCTGGGTGTCCTCGGCCGCGCGCTCGGCGCGCCGGGTGGTGGCGCGCTGGCGGATCAGGCCGGTGAGCACGGTGACCAGCGCGCCGACGAACACGAGGTCGAACGCGATCTGGATGGTGACGAGGATGCGGGAGAGCTGGTCGGTGGCGTGGACGTCACCGAAGCCGACCGTGGCCAGGGTCGACACCGTGAAGTACAGGGCGTCGGTCTTGGTGGTGAGCTCGGCGAACTGGGACGGGTCGGCCGACTCCAGCGCGAAGTAGCCCAGTGCGAACAGCGGTACGACGATGTAGATCAGGAAGATCAGGCTCTCGATGCGCACGCCCTCGTCGTCCGGTCGGGCGCCGGCCAGGCGCCGCACCTGGCGCACGGTCTGCGTGCACGAGCGAGGCCGAGGCCGGCGATCAGCCCGAGCACGCTCAGCGCCACGGCGGCCTTGGACGGGATCTCGCCTACGGGGGCGGCGTAGTACGCGACGAGCACCGCGGCGAGGGTGAGGATGGCCCGGCGCGCCCGGCGCTGCATGGTGCGGTCCGCCGTCTCCTGTTCCGTCCCGTCCTCGCTCATGCGATGGTTCTACTTCACGTGAGCGGCCAGTAGCCGGGAACCAGGTGGTGGGGGGTGTCCAGGTAGACCTTGGCCTCCGGGGGGCTGGCGAAGCGGCCGTGGCTCCAGCGGATCTCCACGTGGCCCTCCACCACGCGGTCCTCGCCCGCCTCGCGGTCCTCGACCGTGGCCGTCCAGGTCACCAGGGGTTGGCGGGCGGCGGCGGCCGGGGTCACGTCGAACGAGCGGAGGCGGAAGGACTGGCGCCAGTCCCAGGGGCTGCCCACCCGGAGGCGGACCAGGCGGGTGCCGTCGGAGCCCAGGACGAAGTAGGTGGCCGCGCCCACCCGGAGGAAGCGCCACAGGGTGGCCTCGCGGGCCCGCTCGCTGCGCAGCCGGTCCCGCCAGCGGCGGGCGGAGCCGGTGGCGACTGCGGCCGAGAGCGCGGCGTAGTCGTCCGCCGCCGCCGGGGATGTCCACGGGCCGCGGCCGAGGGCTGCGGCGAGCTGGCGGCGCTGGGCCGGCGAGAGCGAGCCGGCGCGGTCGGGGAGGGCGCCGACCAGACCCGTCTCGAAGCGGACCGTCTCGTAGAGAGCCTGGACGGCGTCGGGCGCCACCTCGTTGAACCAGTCGGCGGCCCCGGCCGGGTCGTCGGGGGCGAAGATCGAGCGGGGTGAGACGTTGAGCGTGATGCGCGAGTTGTACTTGCAGCTGACCAGGTAGACGTGGTCGATGCGCAGGTCGGCCGGGAGCGGCTCGACCCCCGGGGGGCGCTGCGGGCCCTTCCACTCGACCACCTCGGGAGGGCGGCCGCGCAGCCCGTCCCGGGCGGCCAGGAAGCACGTGCCGTTGGCCCAGGCGGCGGCGAACTCGGGGCGGTAGCGGCCGCCGGCCGCCAGGGAGCGCAGGTGGTCCCAGCGCTCCGGGCCCACGCCGCGGAACGACGCAGGGGGATCGGCCAGGGCGGACGGCAGGTCGGGGGCGCCGAAGGTGGCCAGCCCGGTGACGACCTCGGTGATCTCGGTGCGATCGGCCGGCACCGCGCTCCGCTCAGCCGTCCGTCAGCAGGTCGCCGATGGGGTCGGCACGCCCACCGGCACCCGCGTAGGTCGCGCAGGCGGGCGACCGTGGGCTCCTCCAGCTCGACCGGCAGCACGTCGACGTAGAGCCGCCCCCGCCCCGAGGCCAGGGCGACCGCGCCCGCCGAGCGCCGGCCGGGCATGTGGGTGGCCAGGACCAGCAGCCGGTGGGTGCCGAAGGCGGACAGGCGCGCGGCGCGCCCGAGCGTGCGCTCCAGCACGTCGGTGCGGCGCAGCCCGGGCCGGGCGACGGTGAAGCCGCCCACCACGTCGACCAGCCACTCGTGGCCCCCGGGATCGACCGCCACCAGCGTCACGTCGACCCCGCCCGACTTGCGCCGGGGACCGGCCTCGACCGTGAAGCCCGCGGTCGCCAGCAGGGCGGCGGCGCGCTCCACCGCCTTGTCCGCCACCGGCGCCGCGGGACCGCCGGCGGCCGCCACCTGGGAACGCTCGGTGGCGACCCGGTGGCGGGCGGCCTCCACGTAGGACGGGTCGGTCTCGTAGCCCAGGTAGTGGCGACCCGTGCGCACCGCGGCCACCGCCGTCGAGCCCACGCCCATGAACGGGTCGAGCACCAGGTCGCCCCGCCAGGTGTAGAGCTCGACGAAGCGCTGCGGCAGCTCGACCGGGAAGGGGGCGGGATGCCCCACCCGGGTGGCGCTCTCGGGCGCCAGCTCCCACACGTCCAGCGTGGCCTCCATGAACTCGTCGGCCGTGGTGGTCGCCTCGTGCGGCAGCCCCGAGGCCGCCCGCGTGGAGCGGTCGACGGCCCGGTCGAACCGCCCCTTGGACGCCACCACCACCCGCTCGGTCAGGTCGCGCAGCACCGGGTTGGCGGGGCTGCGGAACGACCCCCAGGCGCAGTTGCCCCCCGCGCCCCGGGCCTTGCGCCACACCACCTCGCCCCGCAGCAGCAGGCCCAGCCGGTCCTGGAGGATGCCGATCACGTCGGCCGACAGCGACCGGTACGGCTTGCGCCCCAGGTTGGCGACGTTGACCGCGATGCGGCCCCCCGGCTCCAACTTGGCCACGCACTCGGCGAAGACGTCGGACAGCAGGTCGAGGTACTCGTGGTACGACGCGGGGATGCCCTCCCGCCCCAGCTCCTCCTCGTACTGCTTGCCGGCGAAATAGGGCGGCGAGGTGACGACCAGCGCCACCGAGTTGGGCTGCACCCGGTCCATCGAGCGGGCGTCGCCCAGGTAGATCTCGTCGACCACGCCGGGCGCCCGGACGTCGTCGTCGGAGGACAGCACGGGCGGGGCGAAGCGCCGGTAGAACGCCGCAGCGTCGTGGTTCTCGCGCCGGGACACGCCGAAGGCGGACGTCGCCGTCGGTCGCCGTCGCCCGTTGCCTGTGGCCACTCGCAACCCTCTCGCTGCTGCCATGCCGGCCACACTAGGGACGGGGTGTGACACCCAAGCCGGTGCCGCCCGAGGGTAGCCAGGCGCCACCGGCCCCGGGTGCACCCGGGACCGGCAGCCGCCCCCTCAGCGCAGGCCGAGGTTGTCCACGATGCGCAGCACCGACGCCGAGCGGTTGAGGGCGTAGAGGTGCAGCCCGGGGACACCCTCGTCCAGCAGGCGCGCGCACAGCTCGGTGGCCACCTCGATGCCGATGTCGCGCACCGCGTCGGCGTCGTCGGACACCGCCTCCAGGCGGGCCATCATCGCCTCCGGCACGCACCGAGCCGTTCATGCGCCGCCATGCGCACCAGCCCGGCGACGTTGATGGGAGGCATGATCCCGGGCAGGACCGGCGTCGAGCACCCGAGCGCAGCCAGCTCGTCCACCATGCGCAGGTAGTCGTCGGCCACGAAGAAGAACTGGGTGATCCCGAAGTCGGCCTCGGCCAGCTTGGCCGCCAGGTAGCGGCGGTCGGCGGCCCGGTCCCCCACCGAGCGGGGATGGAGCTCGGGGTGGGCGGCGACGCCCACCGAGAAGTCGCCGGGGTGGTCGCGCACCAGCGCCACCAGCTCGGTGGCGTAGGTGAACTCGCCGCCGGGGTCGCTGCCGTCGGCGGGCGGGTCGCCGGCCAGGGCCAGGATGTTGCGGACCCCCGCCGCCGCGTACTCGTCCAGCAGCTCGATGACCTGGGCGTGCGTGTGGCCCGAGCAGGTCAGATGGGCCATGGCCGGGAACGGCTGGCTGCGGTTGACGTCGATGACGATGTCGCGGGTGCGGTCTCGGGTGGACCCGCCCGCCCCGTAGGTCACGGACACGAACGAGGGGTGCAGCGGGGCCAGCTCGTGGATGGTCTTCTCGAGCTGCCGCTCCATCTCGTCGTTCTTGGGCGGGAAGAACTCGAAGCTCAGGGTGCGGCCGGCGGCCAGCAGGTCGACGATCTTGTCGCCGTGCCGGGGCACAGAAGGCATGGGTCAGCTCCTCGATGACGTCGGATGTGCGTCATCGGGCCGGACGCACCAGCGCCACCCATGTCGGCCCGAGCGCGAAGAGTCTACCTGACGGCACGCTCGGCGATCTCAACCGTGTTGCGCAGCAGCATGGCGACGGTGGTGGGGCCGACCCCGCCGAGCCGGGGCGTGATCCACGACGCCACCTCGCCCACGGACTCGTCCACGTCGGGCAGCAGCACCCGGCCCCGCCAGCTCACGCCGCCGGAGACGACCACCGCGCCCGGCCGCACCATGTCCGGCGTGACGGTCCCCGGGACGCCCACCGCCGACACCACGATGTCGGCCTCCCGGGTGTAGGCGCCGATGTCCGGCACCCCGGTGTGGACCACGGTGACCGCCGCGTTGGCCCCCGGGGCCTTGAGCGTGAGCAGCAGCGCCAGCGGGCGGCCCAGCGTCGGGCCCCGGCCCACCACCACCACGTGGCGGCCGGCGATGTCGATGCCGTAGTGGACGAACATCTCCCGGATGCCGGCGGGCGTGGCCGGCACCGGCCCGGCCTCCTGGAGGACGAGCTTGCCCAGGCTGACGGGGTGCAGGCCGTCGGCGTCCTTGGTGGGGTCCATGGCCAGCAGCGCCTGGTTGAAGTCGAACTGCTCGGGCACCGGGTGCTGGATCAGGTAGCCGTCGACGTCGGGATCCGCGTTGAACTGGGCGACCGCGGCCAGCAGGTCGGCCTGCGCCCCGTCGCCGGGCACGCCGATGTGCTTGGAGATGACGCCGACCTCGGCGCACAGCTCGTGCTTCTTGCGGATGTAGCCCGCCGACGCGGGGTCGTCGCCCACCAGGATGGTGCCCAGCCCCACGGTCTTGCCCCGGTCGGGCAGGGCCTCGACCCGCTTGCCGACGTCGGCCACCACGGCGTCGGCGACGGGTGCACCTGCCAGCAGTTGTGCGCGTCATGGCACCCATTGTGGCGGCCCGTAGCCTGTGGCTCCATGACAATTGACGGCCAGGACGACCTCGACGGCCTGCGGCGGGCCGGACGGGTGGTGGCGGAGGCCCGCGACGCCATGCTGGCGGCCGTGGCACCCGGCGTGACCACCGCCGACCTGGACGCCGTGGGCCGGAGCGTGCTGCGGGCCCACGGGGCCCGCTCGGCGCCCCGGTCGGTCGGCTTCCCCGCCGCCACCTGCGTGAGCGTGAACGACGAGGCCGCCCACGGCATCCCCTCGCCGGCCCGGGTGCTGCGGGCGGGCGACCTGGTCAACGTGGACGTGTCGGCCGAGCTGGACGGCTACTGGGCCGACACCGGCGCCAGCGCCCCGGTGGGCGAGGTCGCCCCCGTCGCCACCCGCCTGCTGGACGCCACCCGCGAAGCCCAGCGCGAGGCCATGGCCGCGGCCCGGGCCGGGCGCCCGCTGCGCCACATCGGCCGGGCGGTGCAGCGCTGCGCCCGTCGGCGCGGCTTCAGCGTGATCGCCAACCTGGCGGGCCACGGCGTCGGCGCCTCCCTCCACGAGGCGCCCAGCGTCTCCTCCATCGAGGACCCCGGCGACCGCACGCTGCTGTGGGAGGGCCTGGTGCTGGCGGTCGAGCCGTTCCTGTCCCCCGGCGCCACCCACGCCTGGGTCGACCCGCGCGACGGCTGGACGCTGCGCACCAACGACGGCAGCATCGCCGCCCAGTTCGAGCACACGATCGTGGTCACCAACGGCCGCCCGCTGGTGCTGACCTGATCAGAGATCGAGGTGCACCGGGACGTCCAGCCCGTCCCGGAAGCTGGTGATGTCGCAGGGGACCCGGAGCCGGTCGTCGGCCTCGTAGCGCGCGCGGATGGCCCCGGTGTCGTCACGTGACGCCAGCGCGGCCACGTCGTCGAGGACCGCGGCCATGTCGTCGGGCACCGGGCCGAAGGGAGCGATCTTCATCCCCCAGCCGTCCCACGGCAGCAGCTCGACCTTGTTGAGGCAGGCGAAGTCGTTGATCACGTTGCCCGACACGAACGCCTCGCCCCACATGTCGAAGATGCCGAAGTCCTGCGGATCGGCGTCGCCGGCCCGGATGCCCTCCCAGGCCTCGCCGCCGGTGAGGAACCGGCCGGGCGGCTGGTCGTGGGCGTCGAACTCGAGGCCGAACCGCTCGGCGACCAGGTCATCGACCTGCGGGTCGTCCCGCACCCAACGCCCGCCGTCCCACCGCTCGGTGATCCAGTGGTCGACCCACTTCCCCGGCTGGAAGTACGACGAGAACCCGCACCGCACCCGGGCCGGCACGCCCCGGTCGCGCAGGAACGCCGTCTGCAGCAGCGCGAAGTGGCGGCAGATGCCGAGCACCCGCTCACCCGGCGGCCGGGCGACGGCGAGCGGCTCGGGGGACAGCTCCCGGGCCCGTGCCAGCACCTCGCCGACCGACCGCAGGTGCTGCTCGTCCACCCGGACGTCGTCGCCCGCGACGCCGTACAGCCCCGCCAGGTCGCGGTGGACCAGCAGGCCCTGCACGGCCCGCCGCTGCCCGTCGACATCGGCCGGCACGGGGCCGAGCGCCGGGTCGTCCGGCAGCGCGGACAGCGCGGCCGGCGTCCGGTAGAAGTCGAGTGCGTCGTCGTCCACGAACCAACCGTACGGCCCGGCCGTGACGACCCCGGCTTACACTCCCGCCATGAGGTACAGCTTCGGTGGTGTCGAGCTCGATACCGACACCTACGAGCTGCGCTCGGGCGGCCGGACCGTCAGCGTCGAGCCCCAGGTGTTCGAGGTGCTCGCCCACCTGGCGGCCCATCCCGGCCGGGTGGTGACCAAGGACGAGCTGCTCGACGCCGTGTGGGGCCACCGGTTCGTGACCGAGTCCGCGCTCGACGACGCGGATCAAGCAGGCCCGGGCGGCGGTGGGCGACGACGGCCAGGCCCAGCGGGTGATCAAGACCGTGCACGGGCGCGGCTACCGGCTCATCGGCCCGGCGGCCGCCCTCGAGCGGCCCGACAACGAGCTGCCCAACGCGGCGCTCGACCCGATCCCGACCACGCATTACGTCAGCAACGACGCCGCGTCGATCGCCTACCAGGTGTTCGGGGACGGCCCCGACCTCGTGCTCATCGAGGGGTTCACCACCAACGTCGAGGTGCAGTGGGAGCACCCGATCATCGCCCGGTTCCTGCGCCGGCTCGGCTCGTTCTGCCGGGTGGCCGTGTTCGACAAGCGGGGCACCGGCCTGTCCGAGCGGCTCGGGCCGGGCGAGGCGCCGTCGCTGGAGCAGCGGGCCGACGACGTGCGGGCCGTGATGGACGCGGCCGGCATGGAGCGGGCCACCGTGTTCGGGTCGTCCGAGGGCGGGTCGCTGTCGGTCCTGATGGCGGCGACCAACCCCGACCGCGTGTCCCGGCTGGTGCTGCACGGCACCTGGGCGCGCCACCCGTGGCGGGACCAGGACCGGCCCGAGTTCGACCTCGTGGAACGCCGGTGGGGGACCGGCTGGGTGTTCGGGCAGCTCGCCGAGTCGATGGCCCGCACGCCGGCGGGCCGCCAGTTCTTCGGCCGGTTCGAGCGCCAGGCGGCCACCCCGGGCACGGCCCGCCGGCTGACCGAGCTGATGAGCGCCATCGACGTCACGCCCGTGCTGGGGAGCATCCAGGTGCCGACGCTGGTCATCCACCGGTCGCAGGACAGCTACGCCGGCCTGGAGAACGCCCACGACCTGGTGGCCGGCATCCCCGACGCCCGGCTGGTCGAGCTGCCCGGCCGCGACCACTACCTGTTCAGCGGCGACACCGAGCCGATCCTGGCCGCGGTCGAGGACTTCGTCGTCGGCACCTCGGCGGCCGCCCGCCGCGCCGGAGCGCTTTCTGGCCACGGTGCTGCACGCCGAGATCGTCGCCGTCGACACCGTGCCCGACGACGTCGTCGCCGCCGCCCGTCGCTGCGTCGAAGGCCACCGCGGCCGGCTGGTCGGCGTGGCCGGGGGCGTCCTGCTCGCCACGTTCGACGGACCGGGGCGGGGCGTGCAGGCGGCCTGCGACGTGCGGGACGCGCTGGCGCCCCTCGGCGCCGAGATCCGGGCCGGCGTGCACACGGCCGAGGTGGAGCGGCGGGGCGACGACATCGCCGGCACCGGGGTGCAGGTGGCGGGGCGCCTCGCCCAGGCGGCCGAACCGGGCTCGATCTGGGTGTCGCGCACCGTGACCGACCTGGTGGCCGGGTGCGGCCTCGCGTTCGCGCCCCGGGGCGAGCACCAGCTCGACGGCCTGCCGCAGCCGTGGGCGCTCTTCGAGGTCGCGGTCTGACGGCGCGGCCGCCGGTCGGGCTCAGTCGTCGCGCGTGTAGATCGTCCGCTTGGGCGAGCGGAAGAACTCCCGCAGCAGCGGCTCGAACTCCTCCAGCGCCATCGTCGGGTAGTCGGGATCGAACGACGGCTGGTCGAACTCGGCGCAGAACTCGGCCGTGAGGTCGTAGTAGGGGTGGCCCTCGAACTGGTCCCGCATGTTCCGGTCGCCGCCGATGTAGTGGAAGAAGTAGTAGCCCTGGAAGATGCCGTGCTTCTCCACCATCCAGTGCAGGTCCTCGTCGACGAAGGGCTTGACGATGGCCGCGCCGACGTCGGGGTGGTTGAACGTGCACAGCGTGTCGCCGATGTCGTGGATCAGGGCGCAGGCGATGTAGTCGTCGGGCCGGTCGGCGCGGTAGGCCCGGGTGGCGGTCTGGAGCGAGTGGGTCAGGCGGTCGACCTTGAACCCGCCGAAGTCGTCGTCGAGCAGGCGGAGGTGGGCCATCACGCGATCCGGCAGGCCGGGGTAGAACGCGAGCTGCGAGGCGGCGATGCGCTGCCAGTCCTCGGCGGTGCCCTCGGTCATGGCGGTGAAGGTGGCGCGGAGCGGCTCGGTCGTGGTCACGCTCCCACCGTAAGGGTTCCCGGTCAGTGCAGGAAGTGCCTTTCCCCGGTGAAGACCATGGCCACGCCCAGCTCGTCGGCCCGCGCGATGTTCCGCTCGTCCGACACCGACCCGCCCGGCTGGATGATCACCGCCACCCCGGCGGCGGCCGCGGCCTCGATCCCGTCGGGGAAGGGGTAGAAGGCGTCGCTGGCGCAGGCGCCGCCCTTGGCGCGCCCCGCGGCCTTGGCCGTGGCCAGCTCGCCGGACTCGACCCGGTTCTGCTGCCCGGCGCCGATGCCCCAGGCCACGCCGTCCTTGGCCAGCACGATGGCGTTGGACTTCACCCAGCCGCACACCCGCCACGCGAGGTCGGCGTCGGCCATCTCGGCCTCGGTGGGCTGCCGGGTGGTCACCACGCGCCAGTCCGCCGGCTCGGCCACGAACCGGTGCTGCTCCTGCACCAGCAGGCCGCCGGAGATGGGCCGCAGGTGCCAGCGGTCGCGGCTCGGCGGAGGCGCCTCCAGCACCCGGGTGTTCCGGCGCTTGGCCGCCAGGGCGTCGACCGAGCCGGGCGCGTAGCCGGGGGCGATGACCACGTCGGCCTGGGCCGCCGCCACCATGCGCGCGACCGTGGCCTCGTCGACCACCGAGCTGACCGCCACGATGCCGCCGAACGCCGAGCGCTCGTCGCACTCGAACGCCCGCTGGTAGGCGTCGGCCGGGGATCTCGGCCACGGCCGCGCCGCACGGGTTGGCGTGCTTGACGATCACCGCCGCCGGGCGCCCGAAGCGCTCGGCCAGGTCGTGGACCAGCAGCCAGGCGGCATCCGCGTCGTAGAGGTTGAGGTAGCTCAGCGCCATGCCCCCGTGCTGGGTGAGCGACGCCCACCACGGCTCGGGCTCGCCCCGGGCCCATCGTGCGGTACAGCGCGGCCCGCTGGTGGGGGTTCTCGCCGTAGCGCAGGGCCAGCGGCTCACGCCGGTAGGCCAGATGCACCGACGGCGGCAGCTCCCCCGCCTCGGGGCCGGCCTCGTCGAACCAGCGCACCACCGCGGCGTCGTAGGCCGCGGTGGCCGCGAACGCCTTGCGGGCCAGCCGCCGCCGGGTGGCGTCGCCCAGCCGGCCGTCGGCCCGCAACTCCTCCAGCACCGCGGGGTAGTCGGCCGGGTCGACCAGCACGCCCACCACCGCGTGGTTCTTGGCCGCGGCCCGGATCATGGCGGGCCCCCCGATGTCGATCAGGTCCTCGGCTGCCCTTGGCCCCGTGCTCGAACTCGGCGGGGTCGGACCCGAAGGGGTAGAGGTTGGACACCACCAGGTCGATCGGCTCGATGCCGTGCGCCTCCAGGTCGGCGGCGTGGGCCGGGTCGGACGGGTCGGCGAGGATGCCCCCGTGCACCTTGGGGTGCAGCGTGACCACCCGGTGGCCGAGGATGGGGTCGAAGCCGGTCAGCTCGCCGAGGTCGGTGACGATCAGCCCCGCCTCCCGCAGCGTCGCCGCGGTGCCGCCCGAGGACACCAGGTCGCAGCCCGAGCGCGGCCAGCTCGCGGGCGAAGTCGACCACCTGGGACTTGTCGTACACCGAGAGCAACGCCCTCACCGGTCCTGCGCCTCCTCTTCCCCGAGCTCGTCGAGGAACCGTCGGATGGTGGCCGGGTAGAGCCGGCGCTCCACCGTCTTGATGCGCTCGTGCAGGGTCTCCTCGGTGTCGCCGGGCTCCACGGGCACGGCCTCCTGGGCGAGGATCGGCCCGGCGTCCACCTCGCCGGTGGCCACGTGCACGGTGGTGCCGGTGACCTTGGCGCCGTAGGCCAGGGCATCGCGCACCGCGTGCCAGCCGGGGAAGGCGGGGAGCAGCGCCGGGTGGGTGTTGAGCACCCGCCCGGCGTACGCCTCGGTCAGCACCGGGACGACCGTGCCGAACCCGGCCATGACCACCACGTCGACGCCGTGCGCACCGCAGGAGCTTGACCAGTTGCTCACCGTACGCGGCGCGATCGAAGGAAGGCCCCCACGCGACACGTTCCAGGAGCTCAGTGGGTATACCCTTCTCGCCAGCGATGCCGAGCGCCCGGCAAGGTCGATCGGCGACCACCAATGTCACGGGTAAACCCTCCTCCAGGATGGCGTGCAGTAGGGTGCCGCTGCCCGACGCGAGCACGGCGATCTGAGCTGGAGGCATCGGTGCGATGGTAGCGGTCGGGGTCACCGCCACCGATTGCCCGGACAGGGCAGCAAGGCTCGCGAGGCGACATTCCTTGACCCAACATGCGAGGCGAACCCGTATGGACTTCAACAAACTCTCGACTGCCGACAAGGTGATAGGCGGGTCGGCGCTCCTCTTCCTGATCTCGATGTTCCTGCCCTGGTGGGGCATCGACTTCGGGTCGGAGTTCGGCATAGATGCGGCACATACAGCAACACCGGCTGGGACTACTTCCTCACCGGCTGGCTCCCGCTGCTGCTGGTCATCGTGATGGTCGTGCAGATCGTGCTCGCCAAGCTCACCGACGACCCAGCTGCCGGAGATCCCCCTCAAGTGGGGCCAGGTGCACCTGATCGGCGGCATCGCGGTCGCCGCTCTGGTCGTGCTGCGGCTGATCGTCCCGTCGAACGACGGGCCGGGGGGCTTCGAGGTCGGACCTCGACCTGATGTACGGCATGTTCGTGGCCGCGATCGCCGCGATCGGCATCGGTGTCGGTGGCTTCCTCAAGAGCAAGGAGCCGGAGGAGCGCCTACGACGCGGCGGCCCGGCCACCTACCCGGGCACCCAGCCGCCGCCTCCGCCTCCCGGCGGGGCGTCGTTCTGACCCCGGCGGCCGCGCCGAGAGCGGCCTGAGCACGCTTCCGAGGCCCCGCTGCGGCGGGGCCTCGGCGCGTCCCGGGGCGCGCCCTGCGCCGATCGGACCGGTCGTAGTGTGGCGCGATGACCAATGGTGGGCTAACGCCGGCGGCGGCCAGGACCGCCGCCCGAGGGACGGCTGCGGGCGTGGGCGCGGCGGCGGCCGGAGCCCCGGCTGTGGGTGACGGTGGCGGGCGCGGGATGCATCCTGGCGGTGGTCGGGCTCCAGCTCATCGCCGGTGACGCGCAGGCGCCCCAGGACGGCGGGGACGGCTCGAACATCCCGGGCATCATCCTGTCGCTGCTGGTGGTGGCGGCGGGCTTCGCGCTCATGCACTTCTTCCGGGACCAGCCCGCCTCGGCGGCCGGCGTGGCCGCGGTGGTGCTGGGCACCCCGGCCCTGCTGTTCTTCCTCACCTTCGACGAGAACAGCTTCGACGTGCCCTTCTCGGCCGAGGCCGTGCTCGGCGGCTCGGCGCTGCTGTGGGTGATCGCCTATGTGGTCGGTCCGGGGTCGGGGAGGCCGCTGCTGCTCGGCGGCGCGCTGCTGTTCGGCTGGCTGTTCGTCATCCAGGTCACCGAGGACCCGCTGGCCAACGGGTTCGGCACGCCGGCCATCTTCGAGGACGACCCGTTCGTGACCGACGACCCCTTCGCCGACGACGAGTTCAACGACGAGTTCTCCGACGACTTCCCGGACGACGAGTTCAGCGACGAGTTCAGCGACGAGGTCGACATCGGGATGACAGCTTCCAGTCGGACTTCGGCGGGGCCGATGCCACCAGCATCGGCATCATCTCGGTGCTGTTCGGCGGGGGCTTCCTCGTGGCGCGCCCGGCTGCTGGACCGGCGCAAGCTGTTCGGCGTGGCCACGCCGCTGGTGGCGGTGGGCCACGTCGCCCTGCCCGTCGGCATCCTGTTCCTGAGCGACGACCTCAACCGGGCCGGCACCGGGCCTCGCCTTCGTGCTGGCGGGCGGCCTGGTCATATGGTCCGGCGCGCTCGGCGCCCGCCGGGCCACGACCATCATCGGCGCCATCGAGCTCATCGTCGGCGTGTTCGTGGTGCTGAGCGACGTCATGGCCGAGGACGCCAGCCCCACCAGCGTGGGCTCCGCCCTGTTCGTGATCGGCGCGGCGCTGGTCCTCGGGGCCCAGCTGCTCCACCGCCAGACCGGCGAGACGCCGCCGTCGACCCCGGGCCCGTCGGAGTTCCCCGGCCAGCCGCGGGCCCCGCAGCCCGTCGGGGCACCCTACGGCCCCTACGGTCCCGGCCCCTACCCCGGCGGCCCGGGCGCGCCCGGCGGCCCGCCGTCCGGGCCCTACCCGCCCCCGCCGGCACCGCCGCCGCAGGGGCCGCCAGCCGCCCCCGGGCACCTCGGCGTTCTGACCGCGGGCCGGGCGGCCGTCCGCTACAGCTTGTGGACGACCTCGACCATGAGCTGGCCGGCCTCGGTGGGGTTCAGCCCCACCTTGGCCCCGGCGTCCCGCAGGGCCTCCATCTTGGCCTGGGCGGTGCCCTTGCCCCCGGAGACGATGGCGCCCGCATGGCCCATCTTCTTGCCGGGAGGGGCGGTCACGCCCGCGATGTAGGACACGACCGGCTTGGTCATCTTGGAGGCGATGAACTCGGCGGCCTCCTCCTCGGCCGAGCCGCCGATCTCGCCGATCATCATCACCGCGTGGGTGTCGGGGTCGGCCTCGAACGCCTCCAGGCAGTCGATGAACGACGTGCCCGGCACCGGGTCGCCGCCGATGCCCACACACGTGGTGACGCCGATCTCGTTGAGCTTGAGCTCGTAGAGGGCCTGGTAGGTGAGCGTGCCCGAGCGGGAGACGATGCCCACGGCCTTCTCGCCCTCCACCGGGGCCTTGGCGATGTGGCCGGCGGTGATGCCGATGTTGGCCTTGCCCGGGCTGATGATCCCGGGGCAGTTGGGGCCCAGCAGCTGCACGCCGGGGAAGTCCCGGCGCAGCTTGTTGAAGAACCAGGCCTCGTCCTGGGCGGGGACGCCCTCGGTGATGCACACGACGAAGCTGACGCCGCCCTCGGCCGCCTCCAGCACCGCGCTGCGCACGCCGGGGGCGGGGATGAAGATGCAGCTGGCGGTGGCGCCGGTGGCCGCGACGGCGTCGGCCACGGTGGCGAAGACGGGGATGCCGTCCACGTCGGTGCCCGCCTTGCGGGGGTTGGTGCCGGCCACGACCTGGGTGCCGTAGTCCCGGTTCAGCCGCCCGTAGAACCGGCCCTGGCTGCCGGTGAGGCCCTGGTAGACGACCTTGGTGGTCTCGTCGACGAAGATGCTCATGGCGGGCTCCTCTAGCGGGCGGCGAGCGCCACTGCGGTCTGGGCGGCGTCGATCATGGTGGGCTGCATCTGCAGCCGCGTCGGACAGGTGCGGCTCCAGGATCTCGCGCCCGAGGTCGGCGTTGGTGCCGTCCAGGCGGATCACGATGGGCACGTCGATCTCGACCCGCCCCAGGGCGGTGACGATGCCGTTGGCCACCTCCTCGCCCTTGGTGATGCCGCCGAAGATGTTGATGAAGATCGAGCGCACGTTGGGGTCGTTGTTGATGACCTCCAGGGCGCCCGACATGACCTCGGCCGAGGCGCCGCCGCCGATGTCGAGGAAGTTGGCGGGCTCGCCGCCCACCTGGCTCACGATGTCGACGGTCGACATGGCCAGCCCGGCACCGTTGGCGATGATGCCCACGTAGCCGTCGAGCCCCACGTACTGGAGGCCCCGCTCGTGGGCCGCCTGCTCGCGCTCGTCCCGCACCTGGGTGGCCTCGTACTCCTCGTAGTCCTGGTGGCGGAACAGCGAGTTGCCGTCCAGCGTGACCTTGGCGTCGAGGGCGTGGACCTCGCCGTTGGGCTTGAGGATCAGCGGGTTGATCTCCACCAGGTCGGCGTCGCCCTCGACGTAGGCCCGGTACAGCTTGCGCAGGATGTCGACCGCGCCCTCGGTGGCCTGCGGGTCGAGGTTGGCGGCCGCCACCCAGGCCCGGGCCTGGTCCTCGCTGAGCCCGTCGACCGGGTCGATCCAGAGCTTGGCGATGGCGTCGGGGCTCTCGGCCGCCACCGCCTCGATCTCGACGCCGCCCTGGGCCGAGAGCATGCCGAGGTGCTTCTTGGCCGAGCGGTCGAGGGTGAAGCTGGCGTAGTACTCCTCGGCGATGTCGGAGGCCAGCTCGATCCACAGCACGTGGACGGTGTGGCCCTTGATGTCCATGCCGAGGATGTTCCCGGCGTGGGTGCGCACCTCGGCGGCATCGTTGGCGAGCTTGATGCCGCCCGCCTTGCCGCGCCCGCCCACCTGGACCTGGGCCTTGACCACCACCGGGTAGCCGATGCGCTCGGCGACGGCGACGGCTCCGTCCACCGTGGTCACCGGCCTCACCGGGGCTGACCGGGATGCCGTAGCGGGCGAAGAACTGCTTGCCTTGGTATTCGTACAGGTCCAACGGCCGGCTCCTGTGCTGGTCGGATGGGCCGTTTTCTGAGCGACGGCGCCGGATGGCGATACTACGGGTGTGGCCGTGACGACTCCCAAGTCCACCCCCTCTCGCCGCGCCGTGAGCCCCGTCGCCCAGAGCCGGGGCCACGCCGGCCGCGCCCTCGCGGTGTCGGCGGTGGCGGTCGGGGTGCTGATCGCGGTGGCCGCGGGCATCGCCATCCTCGCCTCGCGGGGCAAGGTGGACGTGCGCCTGGGCGACGAGCAGTTCTCCGGCCAGCGCGCCGATCGGCTGGCGGCCGAGATCGAGGACGGCGGGCCGATCCTCTACGCCGACACCGCGGGCGGCGACCGGGACATCGTGGTCCAGCACCTGGGCGACGACCCCGAGGCCGGCTGGATCGCCCTGGCCGCCCGGCCCGCGGGCACCCCGCGGGACTGCACGATCCAGTCCCGGGACCGCAACGAGCCGTTCCGGCTGCTCGACCCCGACGGCGAGGTGAGCGACGCGTGCGACGGCCGCGAGTTCCCGCCCGACGGCGAGGGCCTGGACCAGTACCCGGTGACGGTGCGGGACGGGCGGCTCGACATCGACCTCAACGCCGAGGATCGGGCCACCTCCACGACCGCGACGTGAACCTTTCGGCGCCGCCTAACGTCAGACTCGGTGGTGGAAGAGCTCGACCCGGCACTGATACGCGCGGCGGCCGCGGGCGACCTCGCGGCGTTCGAGCAGATCGTGCGGGCCTACCAGCAGCACATCTGGCGCTTCCTGCGCCGGTTCCTGGGCGACGCCGCCGCGGCCGAGGACGTGGCCCAGGAGACGTTCCTGAGCCTGTACCGGTCGCTGCCCGGCTTCGCCCACCAGGCCAAGTTCTCGGCCTGGGTGTTCAAGATCGCCCGCAACGCCGCCCTCGACGAGCTGCGCCGGCGCCAGCGGCGGGAGCGGCTGGCCGTGGCGGTCGCCGCGGCGGTGGACGACTCGCCGGGCGCCGGCGGGCACGGCGGGCGAGACCAAGGTCGAGATCGAGGCGGCGCTGGCCGCCCTGCCCACCGAGCTGCGGGAGACGCTCGTGCTGGTGGAGGTGTTCGGGCTGCCCTACGCCGAGGTCTCGGCGGTGGTGGGAGCGCCGGTGGGCACGATCAAGAGCCGCGTGTTCCGGGCCCGGGAGCGCATGCACGACTGGGCCCGCACCGCCGAGGAGGCCGCCGGTGGGCTGTGACACCACCCGCCGGGCCGTGTCGCTGCGCCACGACGGCGAGCTCCCGGAGGGGCCCGAGCACGAGGCGCTCGACGCCCACCTGGCGACCTGCGCCGAGTGCTCGCAGTTCGAGCGGGACGTGGCCCGCCTCCGCTCACGCCTGCGGCTGGAGCCGGTGGACGAGGCCCCCGACATCGCCGCCGCGGTCCTCGCCGAGCTCCGGGACCCGACCGGGGCCCAGGCCGGAGGGCCGGCTCGGACGGCCGTAGGCCGGCCAGGGGCGTCGGATGACAGAGTGTTCCGCCGGCCCGCGGCGTCGGAGGTCAGGACCTTCCGCCGGCCCCTGGCCGCCGCGGCCGTGGCGGCGGTGGCGGGGATGGTGGCGGGGGCCACGTTCGTGGGGATCGGCAGAACGCCTCAGTCGCCCGCGGCCGCCGACATCCCCGCCGAGGTGGTGGCGGCCCAGCGTGACGTGCGGTCGGTGGACGCCCGCTTCGATCTGGTCGAGTCCGGCCGGCGCGAGGCCCGCACCGGGCGGCTCGCCTACCGGGCCCCCGAGGAGCTGGCGCTCAGCGTCGAGGGCGGCAACACCCTGGTGGTCGACCGGGACGTGTGGTGGCAGGAGTCCCGCCGGGAGTGCTCGCCGGTGACGGGGCGGGTGGCCTGCCCCGAGTCCGTGGCCCACTGGGTCACGTCGGTCACCGGGCGCGAGCCCTTCTCCCCCAGCGCGCCGATCCCGCTGGAGCTGGTCACGCCGGTCGACAGCTTCGCCCTGGCCGCCACGGCCGACGGGAGCGGCCTGGGCTCCCGCACGATCGCCGGCCACACCGCGGTGGGCGTGACCGTGACGGCCGCCCAGGTGGCGCCGTTCCTCGCGGGCCTGGCCGAGGCGGCCGAGCTGCGGCCCGTCTACCCCACCGACCCCGTCGAGATGTGGCTCGACGCCGGCCACCTCGTGCCCCTGGCCGTGGACGTGCGGGCCGCGGACGACCCGTGGCGCCCGCGCTGGGCCGCGGCCGAGGGGGTGGTCGACCGGGCCGGCGACACCATCGTCTCGTTCACGGTGACCTCGCTGCGGGTCAACTCCCCGATCCCCGAGCGGGTGTTCGACCCGCCCCGGGGCCGGGCCGACGCCACCGTGGACGCCGGCTTCCGCGGCGGCGCCACCACGGTGGCCCCCGAGCCGGGCCGGCTGCCCGAGGGCTTCCGCGCCCACCGGTCGGGGACCGTGAGCTCGCCCGGCGGGCCCCGCGTGGGCCTCAGGTCGTGGACCGACGGGCGGGCCTGGCTCAGCGTGCGGGCCACGGACGGATGGTCGGGCGGGCGCCTGTTCGGCGACCTGGGGCCGGACGTGCGCCCGATCGACCTGGGCCCCGCCGGCCAGGGCTACGTCAGCGCGGACGGCCGGCTGGTGGCGCTGCACGGCGACGGGATCGACGTGGTGGTCAGCGGCAGCCTGCCGTCCGACCAGCTCCAGGCCGTGGCCGCCGACCTGGGCGTGGAGGGGCGGGCGGTGCCGCCGGGCTGGTCCGAGGCGGCGTCGGGAACGCTGGCCGGCGCGGCCCGGGCCATCCCCGGGCTGCTGGCGCCCCCGCGACCTCGACGGCTTCGGCGGGGCGGCGGTGCGCCGCGAGGGCGGGACCGTGTCCCAGGTCTACGCCGGGCCCCGGAGACCGGGGCTTCACCCTGGTGCAGGACCCCGCGGCCCCCCAGCTCGCCCCCAGCGGCAGCGGCGACGAGGTGGGCCTGACCGTGCGGGGAGAGCCGGGCCGCTACAGCTACGAGCGCGGCCAGCTGGAGTGGGTCGAGGGCGGCACCAGCCGCGTCCTGCGCAGCCCCACGCTGGCCCTGGGCGAGCTGCTGGCCATCGCCGAGGGGCTGAGCCCGGCGTGAGGCCGTCGCTGGCGGCCGCCCTGGTGGGCGCGGCGGCGCTGGCCGGGACCGTCACCGGTGCGCTGTTCATGGCCCGGGTCCAGGACAGCGGGGCGCGGCCCCTGCCACCCGAGACGCACCACGACGCGCGGCCGCCGCTGCCCGTCCCCACGGCGGCGCCCGCCGACGAGGGCGAGCCGGGCACGCTGCTGGCCTGGACCGCCGACGCCCTCGATCCCGGCCTGGAGGCCGCGGTCGCCTCCGACCCGTCGGTCCGGTCGGCCTCGATCGTGCAGGGCGGGCTGGTGGACCTGGTGGCGTCGCGCGACGCCGAGGGCGCGGTGGTCGACTCGCTGACGGACGGCTGGGCCATCCCGCTCGACCTGGTGGCGTTCGACCCGGCCCGCCACGCGCCGTTCGTCGCCGCCGGGGACCGGCCGGCGGTGGCCGAGCTCGGCCCCGGGGAGGCCCTCCTCGGCCGCACGTCGGCGACGCTGCGCCGGCTGGGGCCGGGGGGCGTCCTGGACCTGGCGGGCGGGGTCTCGCTGGTGGTGACGGCCGTGGTCGAGGACACCACCATCGGCGGCGCCGAGGTGGCGGTGGACCGGTCCACGGCGGAGGCGCTGGGCGCCGGCCGGGAGCGCTACCTGCTGGCCGCCTACGACGGCGACCGGGCGGCGCTGGAGGCCCGCTGGCGGAGCCGGCTGACGGTCGCCACCGACGCCCGCTTCCGGGCGCCGGGCGAGACGCCCTACCTGCGGGACAGCGACGCGGTGCTGCCCCCGGCGCAGATCAAGGCCCGCTTCGGCGAGTTCAGCTACCGCCACGGTGAGGGCGACCAGATCGAGCAGGACGTCGGCTGGCAGGCCACCTACCTGGTGAACGTCGACCTGCCGCATCGTCGGGCCCGTCCGCTGCCACCGCGACGTGGTCGACGCCCTGAGCGGGGCGTTGAACGAGGTCAGGCGGGCGGGCCTGGCCTCGCTCATCGACCCTGCCGGCTTCCAGGGCTGCTGGAACCCCCGGCTGACCCGGTCGAGGACCGCCATGTCCCGCCATGCGTGGGGCGTCGCGGTGGACCTCAACTTCGGGCAGAACCCGACGGGCTTCGCCTCCGTGCAGGACCCCCGGCTGCTGGAGATCTTCGCCCGCTGGGGCTTCACCGACGGCAGCGGCTGGCTGGTCCCCGACGCCGGCCACTTCGAGTTCGTCGCCCCCGCGGCCGGTTGACCTGTTCTGTCAGACGTCACGTGCCGTCGGCACGGTCATGTCTGACAGAACCTCGAGAGGGATCGCCCCGATCGGGGGTCGCCGGGTGTCGGAGCCGACGACCCCCGATGGTCGCTGGGGGGGCGATCAGTAGCTGTAGTCGCCGCTCTGCGCGGCGGCGGGGGCGTCACCCTCGTTGAGCTGGCCGTCGGACTTGACGACGAACCAGACGCCGCCGGTGCCCTGCCCGTTGGTCTGCCCGGCTGCGGTGTCGCCCATGAAGGTGTAGAGCGGCCAGTCGCCGGCCACGACCTGGTACGTGCCGTCGGTGCGGGTGATGACCTTGAACACGTCCGCGTCCAGCCCCGCCGGCAGCTCCTCGCTGTCAACGGTCACGGGCGGCCACGCCGAGGCGCAGCCTCCCTCGCAGCTCGACATGCCGCCGGTGTCGTTCTTGAAGCCGTACACCGTCATGCCGTCGGCGGTGGTGAGGATCTCACCGAGGTCGCTGTCGCTGGTCTTGACGACGGCGTTCTCGGCTCGAGCCTTCAGTGCTGGCGGTGGTCTCCGACTGGCTCGACTGGTCGGCCGAGGTCTGGTCGGAGCTGTCGTCGTCACCGCATGCCGCCAACGCCATGACCAGCGCCCCAGCCAGCATGCACGTCACGATCTTTGTGCGCACAGGGATTCCCCCCGTTGGTTCCGAATGTGGTCTGTCGTGGACTCTCTACGCCGCGTCGGTACCCAGCGGTTCGCGAATTCCTCCCTCCGTGGCGCGGTCGGCGCCCGAGTGCGGCAATATGGCGAGGCATGTGGCCCGACGACGCCGACCTGCTGGCGGGTTTCGCCGCCGGCGACGATCTGGCCGTGAAGGCGATCTACGAGCGCTTCGCCCGCCCGGTCCTGACGGTGGGCATGAGCGCGCTGGGCCGCCGCGACCTGGCCGACGAGGTCGTGCAGGTCACCATGCTCAAGGCGTGGCGGGCGGCCGGGACCTTCGACCGGACCCGTGACCTGGCGCCCTGGATCTACGCCATCGCCCGCCGGGTGGCGATCGACATCCACCGCCGGGAGGCGAGGGCCGCCGTGCCCACCGAGATCGGCGACGACGTGACGGTCGACCCGCTGTCGTTCTCCCGCACCTGGGAGGCGTGGGAGGTCCGCTCCGCGGTCGAGAAGCTGCCCGCCGACGAGCGGGACGTGGTCCGGCTCGCCCACCTGGGCGGGCTCACCCACCGGGAGATCGCCGACGAGCTGGGCGTGCCCATCGGCACCGTCAAGTCCCGCTCGGCGCGGGCCCACCGGCGGCTGGCCGCATCCCTCGGTCACCTGGTCGGAGTCACGAAGTGAGAACCGGACGGGCGCCGCAGCCGTACTGGGCGGCGGAGAAGACCGACGACGTGCAGGTAGAAGCAGCGTGAACGAGGACGAGCTCGCCGATCGCCTCGAGACCGGTGGGTATCGCCTGGGAGCCGAGGCCGCCACGCGCCACCCCGGCGACGAGCTGGCCGACCTGCTCGCGGACGCCGCCACCTGGGCCGAGCCCGAGCCCGGCGGCGCCGACGCCCTGCTGGCCGCCATCCGCGCCGAGCGGGGCGAGGACGTCGAGCTGTGGCCGGCCGGCGCCCCCACGCCCAGGCCCGCCCCCGCGTTCGAGCCCCGACCGGCTGGCGGTCGCGGTGGGCGCCGGTGGGGAGGCCCCGGGGCCGGCGCACCCGGCGCCCGCGCACAGGCGGCGCTCCCGCTGGCACTGGCCCGCGGCGGCGGCCGCGGCCGTGCTGATCCTCGTGGTGGGGGCGGCGGCCCTGCTGGTCGTGCCGGGCGAGGACGACAACCATCCGCCGGGCGAGGCGTTCGACCTCGCCGGCACCGAGATGGTCCCGGGCGCGTGGGCGGAAGCCACCGTGGACGCCAAGCCCGCGGGCGTGGCCATCGTGCTCGACGTCCACGGCCTGCCCCCGGCCGATCCGGGGACGTACTACCAGGCGTGGGTCGAGGGCGGGGCCGGCAAGGTCACCGTGGGCACGTTCCACATGCGGGGCGGCGACGGCTGGATCTACCTGTGGTCGGGCGTCGAGGCCGAGCGCTACCCGATGCTCCGGGTCACGCTCGAACACGAGGGCGACGGCGAGGACGCGTCCGGCCAGGTCGTGCTGGCCGGGGCGATCGATTCCTGAGCCCGGATCAGCCGGTCAGTAGACCCACACCGGAGTGCCGAGCGCGGCGGCGCCGCTGCTCCACAGCATGTCCATGGCCCGGTTGGTCACCCGGGCGCAGCCGTGCGACGCCGGGTGGGCGGGGATGCTGCCCGAGCCGTGGATGGCGATGCCGCCGTGGAAGTACTTGGGCCGGTACAGGGTGCCCAGCGGGGCCTCGCGCAGCCCGTCGATCTCCCGCTCGACCGAGAACTGCGCCGGTCGGGGTGCGGGCGATGCCGGTGCCGCCCGACGGGGAGTCGTAGGCCTCGCCGTTGCCGGTCGAGGTGTTGATGACCCAGCGGACCTGGCCGCCGTCCACCACGAACAGGACCTGGCGGTCGAGGTCGATCTCCAGCCCGCCGCCGCCCCTGGGGGTGGGCCGGCCGGCCACCGCCAGGCGCTCCTGGGTGGCGGGCCCGGCCACGCCGTCGCGGCTGAGGCCCTCGACCTTCTGGAACGCCATGACCGCCTGGCGGGTGAGCTGGCCGTAGCTGGCGTCGGGCTCACCCATCCAGTAGCCGAGGTCCTGGAGGCGCTGCTGGAGCGCCAGGACCGCGTCGCCGCCCTCGCCCAGCTCCAGCGTGCCGTCGGCCGCGGGATCGGGCGGGACGGTGGTCGTGGTGGTGGGCGGCAGCGTGGTCGTGGTCTCGGGCGGCGCCGTCGTGGTGGTGGGAGGCACCGTGGTGGTCGTGGTCGGGGCCTCGGTGGTGGCGGGGCCTCGGTCGTGGCGGTCCGGCCGTCGCCGTCGCCCTCGGCGCTCTCGCCGCCACCGGACGTCACCGCCAGGCTCACACCCACGCCCGCGGCCAGCACCACGACGGCCACCCCGACGATCAGGGCGATCCGCCGGGTGCCGGTCAGGCGCGCCGGGGCCGCGGCCGCCGGGTCGCCGCTCGACGGCGAATGCTGGGGCTGCCGACCTCGCTTGAACACTGCTCTTGCTCCTCCGCCGGGAACAGGGTGAGGGGGATCCGTGGGTTCAGACCCCTGGGAGTGGGCTGACGTTCCCCCTGCACGCCAATTGACACATTCTCGCGCGCGTTGGCGCCCATCACAGCTTGCTGAGCGGCGCCCAGGACAGCAGCAGGCGCTTCTCGCCCACGTCCCGGAAGCGCACGAGCGCCTCGGTCTTGTCGCCGCTGCCGCTCATGTCGATGATCACGCCCTCGCCGAACACGTTGTGGCGGACGTCGTCGCCGATCTTGAGCCCCAGGCCCTCCGCCCCGCTGCGGGACGGCTTGCGGGACTCCAGCGCCTTCTCCACGATCCGGTCCCGGCCCGCGGCCACCCGCAGCGCCCGGTCGCCCCCGCCGGCGTAGGCGGCGCTCCGGGACCCGTCCCCCGGCTGCCACCCGCCCCGGCCGTAGGTGCGACCGCCCCGGCTGGCCCGGCGGTGGCCCTCGACGTCGTGGACCAGCCCGGCCGGGATCTCGTCGAGGAACCGGCTCGGCGGGTTGTACTGGGTGCCCCCGAACAGGGTGCGGCTCCAGGCGTGGGTGAGGTAGAGCCGGCGCCGGGCCCGGGTGATGCCCACATAGGCGAGGCGCCGCTCCTCCTCCAGCTGGTCGGGCTCGGTGAGCGAGCGCAGGTGGGGGAACACGCCGTCCTCCAGCCCGATGAGGAAGACGACCGGGAACTCCAGCCCCTTGGCCGAGTGCAGGGTCATCAGCACGACCGAGGTGGTGTCGTCGCTGCTCAGGTCGTCGGTGTCGGCCACCAGGCTGATGTCCTCGAGGAACTCGGCCACGGTCTCCGCCTCGTTGGCCGCCCCCACCAGCTCGGCCAGGTTCTCCAGCCGGCCCTCGGACTCGATGGTGCGCTCGGCCTCGAGCTGGTCGAGGTAGCCCGAGCGCTCCAGCAGCTGCTGGAGCAGCGGCCCGGGGCTGCCGGTGGCCAGGCCCGCCACGTCGTCCATCAGGCCGAGGAACGTGTCGATGCCGGTGGCGGCCCGCCCGCCGACCCCGGCGTCGTCGGCCCGGCGCAGGGCGTCGAGGAAGGACAGGCCCCGGGCGGTGGCGTAGGCGTCGAGCTTGCCGATGGAGGTGGTGCCCACCCCCCGCTTGGGCTCGTTGATGATGCGCTTGATCGACACCTCGTCGGCCGGGTTGACCACGGCCCGCAGGTAGGCGACCGCGTCCTTGACCTCCTTGCGGTCGTAGAACCGGGTGCCGCCCACCACCTTGTAGGGGATGTCGGCCCGCATGAGCTGCTCTTCCAGCACCCGGCTCTGGGCGTTGGTGCGGTAGAACACGGCCACGTCGCCCCACTGCAGCGGGTCACCGGTGGGCCGGGTCACCTCGTCGCCGTCGTGCAGGCGGGCGATCTCCCGGGTGATCCACTGCGCCTCGTCCACCTCGTCGTCGGCGTGGTACCGCACCAGCGGGTCGCCCGCTCCGTGGTCGGTCCACAGCTCCTTGGGCTTGCGGCTCACGTTGTTGGCGATGACCGCGTTGGCGGCGTCGAGGATGGTCTGGGTGGACCGGTAGTTCTGCTCCAGCAGCACCACGGTCGTGTCCGGGAACGCGTCCTCGAACTCGACGATGTTGCGCATGTCCGCACCCCGGAAGGCATAGATCGAGTTGTGGACCAGCACGCCACCCGCCATGTACGTGTGGGTGGGCTCCACCTCGAGGTCATGGACCGGGCCGTCGTACTCGTCGACGTCGACCGACTCGACGCGGGCCTCGGCGAGCCCGCCCGGCCCTTCTACCAGCACGTGCATGCCTACCCGCAGGTGGGCCAGAGGCATGAAGGGATAGTGCTTGCCCCGGACCGTGGCCCGTCGCGCGACGTCGAGTCCTCCGGCGGCCGCCATGGCGCGGGCGAAGGCCAGCGCCTCCCGGTACGACTTGCGCGACACCTCGACCCGGGCGCCGTCCAGCTTGCCTGGGCGCACGGGAAAGCCCCCGGCACGCAGTCGATCGGCGATGTCGACCCGGTTCGACGACCACTGCACCCGGTGGTAGCCGACGTCACCGTGGCGGTGGTCGGAGAACATCGTGAGGTTGAGGGTCTGGCGGCGGCCCCCGTTGGCCGGTCGGTAATGCGGGAAGGCGGGATGGAGGTCGAGGTCCTCCATCAGACGTTTGGCGGCCGTGCGAGTGTCGACCTCGTCGAACAGCCGCACCAGCCACGCCTCGTCCATGACCAGGTTGCGCCCGAGCCCGTGGAACAAGGCCGTCGGCAGCCCGTACGTGGCCGCGTAGAGCGCTTCGTAGAAGGCGGCTTCGGCCCTCGTGTCGCACACCCGCAGCACCCACGCCCGGTCGGCGTGCTCCTGGTTGATGCGCACGCGCAAGCCCTGCTCGAACTGCCCGGGCGCCACCGCCCGCACGCTCTTGGTCAGGCCGACGCGGAAGCCGCGGTCGATGCGCTCCATGAGGTAGACGACATGGCGATCGCGGTCGAGAGCGGGGTCGGCCAGGACGATGTGGTGCGGCGTGCCCTGCAGGACGTGGCCGCCGGCCCGGACCGTGTACATCCGGCCGGCGTAGGAGCCGGACCGTGCCGTCGTCACCCGGGCGGAGACCGGTGTGCCGGACGATCCCATTCCCACCACCTCGTCGCCCGCGACCAGGTTCTCGATGGGGCGGGGACCGGCGGGGGTGGCGACAGGCGTGCCCGGTGGGAGGCATTGATCCTGGTCACCCACTACGCAGACGTTGCGGTGGTCGGCCGCGAGGAGCAGGACGAGGTCGTTCTGGACCCGGTTGGTGTCCTGGTACTCGTCGACCAGGATGTGCTTGAAGCGCTGCTGGTAGTGCCGGAGGACGTCGGGGTGCTCGCGCATGAGGCGCAGGGCGTGGCCCAGCAGGTCGTCGAAGTCCATGGAGCCGGCCCGGAGCAGGCGGTCCTGGTACTCGCGGAAGACGTCGGCGATCTTGCGCTCGAACAGGTTGCCTGCCCGCTGGGTGTAGGCCTCGGCGTCGATGCCGTCGTTCTTGGCCGCGCTGATGGCGGCGTGCACCGAGCGGGGCGGGAAGCGCTTGGTGTCGAGGCCCAGGTCTCGGATGACGTAGCCGGTGAGCCGCACCGCGTCGGCCTGGTCGTAGATGGTGAACGCGCGGGGGAAGCCCAGCTTGTCGGCGTCGCGCCGCAGGATGCGGACGCAGGCCGAGTGGAACGTCGACACCCACATCTTGGAGGCCACCGGTCCCACCAGCGCCGCCACCCGGGACTTCATCTCGTCCGCGGCCTTGTTGGTGAAGGTGATGGCCAGGATCTCGAAGGGGCTGACCCCCTCCTCACGGATGAGGTGGGCGATGCGGTGGGTCAGCACCCGGGTCTTGCCCGAGCCCGCGCCCGCCACCACCAGCAGCGGCCCGCCGGCGTGGGTGACCGCGTCGGACTGGACGGGGTTGAGCCCGTCGAGCATGCCGAACGGGTCGGCCGGTTCGCTGTCGCCGCTGTCGCCGGACGAAGGCGCGTCGGGAGGTGTCATCGCCCACCCCATCGTAGGGGCCACCTGTGACAGCCAGAGGGACGGCCCGCCGGTCCCGCAACCCCACCCGCCCAGGGGGTGAGGCGAGGCAATAGGGTCCGAGAGCGGGGACACGAGGCAATCGCGGTCGGGGGCCGGCCGCTATTGCCTCGTGCCGCCGTCTGCGGCCTCTATTGCCTCGGGCTGCCAGAGGGACGGCCCGCCGGTCCCGGACGGGGCATGCTGGGGCCATGACGGTCGAACGGGTGCCCTACGACGAGTTCTCGATGTTCCACGAGAACGCGGCCGAGTTCGGCCTGCCCTACGACGGCCCGCCCACCGTGCGTCGCGAGTCGGTCGAGGTCGAGCCGGGGCGCCGGCTCAGCGCGCTGGTGTGGGGCGCCGGCGAGCCGGAGCTGGTGTTCCTGCACGGTGGGGCCCAGAACGCCCACACCTGGGACACCGTGGCGCTGGCTCTCGGCCGGCCGCTGGTGGCCATCGACCTGCCGGGCCACGGCCACTCCGACGGCGGGCGGGAGGGCGTGGACCGCAGCCACGGCAACGCCCAGGACGTCGCCACGGTCATCCGGGCGCTGGCGCCGGACGCCAGGGCGGTCGTCGGGATGTCGCTCGGCGGGGTCACCACCCTGGCGCTGGCCGGGCACGCCCCCGAGCTGGTGCGCTCGATCGTGCTCGTGGACATCACGCCCGGGGTCGACCGCCAGAAGGCGGGCTCGATCATCGCGTTCGTCAACGGGCCCGAGAGCTTCGACAGCTTCGACGAGATCCTCGCCCGCACGGTCGCCTTCAACCCCACCCGCAGCGAGGCGTCGCTGCGCCGGGGCATCCTCCACAACGCCGAGCAGCGCGACGACGGCACCTGGGTGTGGCGCCACGCCCGCCACCGGCCCCTCGCGGGCGAGGGCGGCGCGCTGCCCGACTTCGGCGCCCTGTGGGACATCGTGTCCGGGTTCACCGGGCCGGTGATGCTGGTCCGGGGCATGAGGCCGCAGTCGGTCGTGTCCGACGAGGACGAGGCCGAGCTGGTGCGCCGCTGCCCGACCGCACGCGTCGAGCACGTCGAGGAGGCCGGCCACAGCGTCCAGGGCGACACGCCGGTCGAGCTGGCCGCGCTCATTGACGACTTCGTCCCGTGACATGCAAGGATCGGCGCCCGTGAAGCTGGACAAGCTGACCGGGACCGACGGGTTCGTGGTGATCGACCTGGACGACGCGACCACCTCCGTCGGCGTCGCCCGCCTGGCCCCCAAGGTGCTGCGGGAGGGCGTCGAGCTGCTGGCCCGCTCCGTGACCTACGCGTTCGCCTCGTTCGGGATCAGCGGCCACGGGGGTGCGTCGGCCGCCGTCAACGCCAAGCCCGAGGCCCGCGACGACGCGGTCGCCGCGTTCGTGGACGAGCTGCGCGAGCCGGCCGAGGCCGGGCGCCTGGTGCTGGCGCCCGGGACCGGGCTGCGCGCCGCCGACCTGGCCCCGCTGGGCTGGGGCGACCCCGACCCGGCCCTCACCGCCGCGGGCGCCCTGGCCGCGGCCCGGGTGGCCGGGCCGACCGACTGGCGCACAGCTGCGGTGGCGGGGACCGGCCCGGTGTGCGAGGCCGCCACCGCCCAGCTGGGCGAGGCGGGGGCCACCCTGGCCGAGGCCCGGCTCGACGCCGAGTGCGACGTGCTGTTCGTGGCGGGCAAGGCCGGGGTGCTCGACCACACCGCGGCCGAGGCCGTGCAGGCCCGCACCGTCGTGCCCCTGGCGCCCGTCCCGGTCACGGCCCGGGCGCTGGCCGTGCTGCGCAAGGCCGACCGGGTGGTGATCCCCGACTTCCTCTCGACCGCCGCCCCGCTGCTGGCCACCTACGCCCCCGACGGCGGCGACCCCGTGGACCGCATCCACGCCGCGGTCACCGACCTGGCCGACCAGGGCACCGGCCTCTGGCTGGCCGCGGCCCTGCGGGCGGAGGAGAGCCTCGCGACCTGGACCGACGAGAAACCGTTCGGCCGCCCGCTGGCCTAGGCGGGTCAGGAGGCGCTTGCGGAACAGGTCGAGGACCTGGTCCAGGGCGTCGCGGGTGGGGTGGCCCGGCTCGTCCACCAGGTCCCGGGTCAGGACGGAGTGGGCCCGCTTGCGGATGCCGTGGTCGTTGCCGGTCGACGAGTCGATCTCGACGCCCACGAAGGCGTCGCCCAGCTCGTCCCGCAGGCGGGCGAAGCGTTCGGGCGGGGAGGCCACGTCGCACGTGAACCGCAGCCCCAGCACGTCGACGCCCGCGGCGGTGCGCTCCTTGACCCGGGCCAGGTCCTCGGCGCCGATCCCGAGGTCCCGCTTGTGGCGGCCGAGGATGGGGAACGGCAGCGACGGCTGGCTGAGCACCGGGGCCACCACCGCGTCGTCCACCATCATGGCCAGGGCGAACCCGCCCGTGAGGCACATGCCGACGGCGCCGACCCCGGGCCCGCCGCAGCGCTCGTGCTCGTGGCGGGCCAGCGCCCGCAGCCAGACCGTGACCGGCGACGTGCGGCCCGTGGCCCAGGTCGAGAACTCCCGGGAGACGCAGGCCCAGGCGATGACGTTGGTCGCGTAGAGCGCCGACTCCGCCTTGCCCGGCTCGCCGAACAGGTGGGGCAGCACGGCCGTGCAGCCGATGGCCGCCACCCGGTCCGCGAACGCCACGACCTCGGGCGTGATGCCCGGCACCTCCGCGATCACGATGACCGCCGGGCCCTCGCCCCGGCGGAAGACCCGGCGCTCCTTCCGTTGGTGGGCGAAGGTGTCGGCGGTGTAGTCCTCCAGCGGCATGGCGGGACGGTAGCGCCCGCCGGAACGGCCCATCCGTCCGACTACGCGTGGTCCGGACCGACCGTCTAACGTGCTCCGGGTTATGTCACTGACAGCGGGGGCGTCGACGGACGTGACGTCGACGGACGAGCAACAGGTCGAAGCGCGCCATCTGATCCCGGACCGGGCGCGGCTGGTACTGCTCAGCTTCCTGATGCTCTTCGTCGAGCTGGCGCTGATCCGCTGGTCGGGCGCCAACGTCGTCTACCTGGCCTACTTCTCCAACCTGGTGCTGCTGGGCAGCTTCCTCGGCATCGGGCTCGGGTTCCTGTGGGCGGGCCGGGGCGGGCGCCCGCTGTTCCCCTACGCGCCGGTGGTGCTGGCGCTGCTGGTGGCGTTCATCCGGTTCTTCCCGATCGACATCAAGGTGTCGGGCAGCCAGCTGATCTTCTTCAACGACCTGCGCAGCACGGGCCCGCCGCGCGAGGTCGTCCTCCCGGTGATCTTCGTGGCCGTGGCCACCGTCATGGCCTTCATCACCGACGGCGTGGCCACCACCTTCAAGCGCTTCGAGCCGCTGGAGGCCTACAAGCTCGACCTGATCGGCAGCGTGCTGGGGATCGCCTCGGTGGCGGTGCTGTCGTTCCTGCGCATGCCCCCGGTGGCCTGGGGCGTCGTCGCCGCCGCGGTGCTGATCCTGGTGTCGCTGCCCAAGGTCAGGCTCGTGACCGTGCTGGCGCTGGCCGCGGTGGTGCTCATGCTGGGCATCGAGTCGGCCGCCGACAACACGATCTGGTCGCCGTACTACAAGATCGAGCACACCCCCAACGAGGCCGGCGGCTACTCGGTCAACGTCAACGAGGTGCCCCACCAGCACACGCTGCCGGTGGCCGACAACCCCATCTACAACTCCAGCTACGCCCAGTCGGCCAACCGCGAGCCGGGCGACGTGCTCATCATCGGCGCGGGCGGCGGCAACGACGTGGCCGCGGCGCTCGACAACGGGGCCGACCACGTCGACGCGGTGGAGATCGACCGGGCGCTGTACGAGCTGGGCAAGGACGGCCACCCCGACCACCCCTACGACGACCCGCGGGTGTCGGTGCACATCGACGACGGCCGGGCGTTCCTGGAGCGCAGCGACAAGCAGTGGGACCGCATCCTGCTCGCCCTGCCGGACTCGCTCACGCTGGTGACCGGCCAGGCCTCGGTGCGGCTGGAGAGCTACCTGTTCACGGTGGAGGCCGTCGAGTCCGCCCGCGACCACCTCAAGCCGGGCGGGATCTTCTCGATGTACAACTACTACCGGGAGAGCTGGCTGGTCGACCGGTACGCGGGCACGCTCGACGACGTCTTCGACCAGCCCCCGTGCATCGACACGCTCGATCCCAACCAGAACTTCAACCTGGCCGTGCTCACGGTGTCGGACGATCCCGACGCCATCCCCTGCATCGGGGACAGCCAGGCGGTGTGGGCCCGCCCGCCCGGCACGCCCGAGCCCGCCCGGGACGACCATCCCTTCCCCTACCTCCGGGACCGGACCCTGCCCGGCTTCTACCTGGTCACCATCGGGCTGATCCTGGTGGTGTCGCTGCTGGCCATCCGGTTCGCGGCCGGGCCGATCCGGCCCATGCTGCGCTTCAGCGACCTGTTCTGCATGGGCGCGGCGTTCCTGCTGCTGGAGACCAAGAGCGTCGTCCAGTTCGCCCTGCTGTTCGGCACCACGTGGCTGGTCAACGCCCTGGTGTTCCTGGGCGTGCTGCTGTCGGTGCTGTGCGCGGTGTTCGTCTCGCAGCGCGTGACGTTCCGCCGCCCGGCCTGGCTCTACGTCATCCTGCTGGCCAGCCTGGCCCTCGCCTGGGCGATCCCGCCCAGCGCCCTGCTCAGCCTGGCGCCGATCCCCCGCTTCGCCGCGGCGGTGACCCTGGCGTTCCTGCCCATCTTCACCGCCAACCTGGTGTTCACCCAGCGGTTCAAGGACACCAGCTCGTCGGCCCAGGCCTTCGGCGCCAACCTGCTGGGCGCCATGTTCGGCGGCCTCCTCGAGTACCTGTCGCTGCTGGTCGGCTACCGCTCGCTGCTGCTCGTCGTGGCGCTGCTCTACGGCGCGGCGTTCTTCCTCGGCCGCAAGTACCTCACCGGCGTCCCCTCCCCGGTCCCCGCGCCAGACTGACCTGTTCTGTCAGACGTCACGTGCCGTCGGCACGGTCACGTCTGACAGAACCCGTGGGCGGTGCTGAGGCGGGTGAGGCCGGTCCACACCTCCAGGGGGTGGACGGGCGTGGCGCGGACGGAGTCGGGGCCGTCGGGGTCGAGGCGGTCGATGCCGCCGTCGGGGTGCCAGGCGAGGACCAGGACCGACGCCAGGGGGGCACCGAGGGCGGGAGCCCAGCGGAGGTCGGCGAGGCCGATGGGGGCGCCGGGGCCCGAGGCCAGGGTGACCAGGTCGGACCACGGGTGGGGCTCGGAGCCCAGCACCGGGGGGCCGGAGCGGGCCGGTAGGGCCAGGAGCTCGGCGACGACCCGGCCGGCGGCCGTCGGGCGGGGGTGCCAGCGCAGCTCCTGGAGGGCGTCGGGCTCGGGGCCGCCGGGCAGCACCACCACGCCGCCGTCGCCCACCATGACCTCGACCACCGGCCACGGCCGCCGGTGCCAGCGGCGCAGCGCGCCCCAGCCGTGGACCGTGGCCATGGTGCGCAGCACCGGCCACAGCATGGGGTGGGGCTCGCCGTGGTCGAGGGCGCCGGCCGTCTCCAGGTCACGCCGGGCGCCGGCCGGGACGTCCCGGCCGGCGGCCAGGTCGGCGAGGGCGCCCAGCTGCACTCGGGTGAGGGCCAGCCGGCCGGCGGCCTCGTCGACGACCGGGGTCACGGGGAAGGGCCCGCGGCGGGGCGCAGCGAGCGCACCGCGGCCAGAAGATCGGGCGCGACCGTGGGCCAGTCGGCGTCCGCGGCAGGTGCCGGTGGCCACCACGGCGTGGCCGTCGCCGGGAAGCAGGTGGCGCTGGACGACCGTCAGGTCGACGCCCAGCTGCTCGACGGCCAGGGCGACGTCCAGGGTGGGCGCCGGACGGCGGGTCAGGTCGGCGTGGATCAGGTGGCCGCCGTAGGTGGCGAGCAGGCCGGCGAGCTGGGTGGCGGCGTAGGCGTCGAACGTGTCGCTCGCCGAGCGGGCACCAGGGACCGCCGTGCCGTCACACGGGTCGCTCGCCGAGCGGGCACCCGGGACCGCGGTGAGGTCGACCACGAGGGTGGGCCGCACCGGGCCTCGATGGTCGGGCGGGTGCGCCAGGAGGGCGTGGGGGTCGGGCGGCCGCCGGCACTCCCAGCCACCGGGGACGTCGATCTCGGCGGCCGCGGCGACCACTACCACCCGTCCGGCTCCCGCTTCTCCCACTCGTGGAACGCCCGGGGGCGCTCCAGCACCAGATCGGCGCCCCGCACCTCCCAGCCCCGCTGGCACGGCGGGCGCCAGCCGTCGGGCACGCCGAACCACAGGTAGGCGATCGAGTACAGGGCGCCCGCGAAGATCAGCGCCACCGCCACCAGCGAGACGACCCACCACAGCCACCACTGGCTGTCCTCGCCCGCGAGGATCCGCACGAGGTTGCCCACGCCCAGCAACACGAAGGCGGGCCCGCCCACCAGGCCCACGTGACCGGCGCCCATCCACGAGCGGTAGCGGCGCCGGGTGCCGATGGCGACGCCCGCGGCGGGGTTGGTCGCCGCCCAGCCGAAGTCCTCGCCGCGCCAGGTCTTGCGGCCGTTCCACCAGGCGAAGGCGCCCAGGGTGACGAGGGCGATCGAGACGAGCACCGGCTCAGCTCACTCCCACGGACGGTCCCGCACCCACGGGTCCGGCAGGTCGTCGCGGGACGGGGCGCCCGCCGGCACCGGGACCTGGGTCGTCGTCGTGGTGGTGGTCCCGGTGGGGACCGGCGGGGTGGTCTCGCCGGTGAGGGCCACGTGCTCGAGGAGGCTCCGGTCGGGCAGCAGCGACGCCACCGTCGCCTGGTAGGCGGGGCGGTCGGCCGTGTCGGCCAGGGCCATCTCCGAGGCCGCCAGGTCGACGGTGGCCGCCAGCCCCGGATCCACGTGCCGGTCGCGGGCGGCGATGAGGTCGGTCAGCGCGTCCAGGTCGTGCTCCACCGGCCGGGGCTCGTGCGGGTCCATCCAGGGCAGCAGGTCGGCGGCCTGGTCGCCCAGGAGGCCGCCGGCCAGGGCGCCCACGATGGCGCCGCCGGTGCCCAGCACGCTGGAGCACACCGGCGCGCCCGGGCCGCAGACCGTGCCCGCCAGCGCGCCGCCCGCGAACCCGCCACCGGCACCGCCCAGCATCGACCCCAGCACCGACGTGCCGCCCCGGGTGGCGGCCCGCAGCACCCGGCTGCCGCTGCCCATCCCCTCGTCCGCCTCCCACTGGGTGGCGAAGCCGGCGACGCCCGACAGCACGTTGGACACCCGGCCCAGCCAGCGCCCGGTGGCGGCCAGCCGGGGCGCGCCGGCGGACGGCACCCGGAGCCGGGCCAGCATCTCGACCTCGCTGAACGTGGCCACCATGGTGCCGTCGGCGAAGAGCTGGAGGCTGCCGTGCTCGATGCGCATGACCACCGGCACCGAGGCGGGGATGCCGGCCAGCGCCCGGGCCGTGCCCTCCATCAGCAGGCCGGAGATCTCCAGGGCGCTGCCGCCGTCGGCCAGGTAGTCGATCCAGGCGGGCGGGCCGGACTGGTCGTACTCCAGGCCCAGGCCCTGAGCCAGCTGGGCGGCGGCGCCCTCGGGGATGCCCCGGAAGGGGTCCTCGCCTTCGTCGAGCTCGTCCGCCAGGTAGCCGAGCAGCTCGCCGTCGGTCCGGGTCATGACGTCCTCGCCGTCGATGGTGCCGGGCAGGCCCATGTAGGCGTCGACCGCGGCGGCGGAGAGGAAGGCCCGGGCCACGTCGCCGGTCCAGCGCCCCCAGTCCCGGGCGCCGGTGCCGAAGGCGCTGACCACGTCCTCGGTGCCCACGGTGGCGGCCCGGTACTCCCACTCGCAGGTGGCGCGGTAGTGGGCCAGGGCGTCGTCGAGGATGCCGGCCCGGGTGCGCAGGCCGTCGATGGCGGCGTCCACCGCCTCCTCGAAGCGGAGCAGGCGGTTGGGCCGGCAGGAGGAGCTGGCCTCGGTCATGACGCCGGCGCCGCCGCGGCCTCGACCGCCTTGGCCCGCACCGCGGCCGCCAGCAGCGTCAGGTCGTCCGCCAGCCCGCGGGCGGCCATGTCGTGGTTGACCGACTCGACGTCGAACACCTCGCGGAACCGGCCGGTCCAGTCCTCGGTGACGTCGGGCGCGTCGATCTCGATCAGCGCGGCGATGGCGAACAGCGCCTGGGCGGTCAGCTCCAGCTCGGTGGCGGCGGTGTCGGCGGCGGCGAAGTCGAACTCCGGGGGCGGCATGGGCCGACCCTAACGGCACGGCGCGAGCCGGCCGTCACACGCCCCGTACTACTCCCACTCGATGGTGCCGGGGGGCTTGGAGGTGATGTCGTAGGCCACCCGGTTGATGCCGGGGACCTCGTTGATGATCCGGCTCGACATGGTCTCCATGACGTCGTAGGGCAGGCGGGCCCAGTCGGCGGTCATGGCGTCCTCGCTGGTGACGGCCCGGATGATGATCGGATGGGCGTAGGTGCGCTCGTCGCCCATGACCCCCACCGAGCGGATGTCGGGCAGCACCGCGAACGACTGCCAGATCTCCCGCTCCAGGCCCGCCCGGCGCAGCTCCTCCCGCACGATGGCGTCGGCGTGCTGGAGCATCGCCACCTTCTCCGGCGTGACCTCGCCGATGATGCGCACGGCCAGGCCCGGGGCCGGGGAACGGCTGGCGCCACACGATCTCGGGCGGCAGGCCCAGCTCCTCGCCCACCCGCCGGACCTCGTCCTTGAACAGGGCCCGCAGCGGCTCCACCAGCTCGAAGGTCATGTCGTCGGGCAGCCCGCCCACGTTGTGGTGGCGACTTGATGGTGGAGGCGCCGGTGCCGCCGCCCGACTCGATCACGTCGGGGTAGAGCGTGCCCTGCACCAGGTAGCGGGCGTCCTCCAGGCCGCCGGCCGCCTCCTCGAAGATGCGGATGAACAGCTCGCCCACGATCTTGCGCTTGTCCTCGGGGTCGGTGACCCCGGCCAGGCGCTCGAAGTAGCGGTCGGCCGCCCGCACGTGGATGAGCTCGATGCGCTGGTGGCGCTGGAACGTCTCCACCACCTGCTCGCCCTCGCCCTGGCGCAGCAGCCCGGTGTCCACGAACACGCAGGTGAGCTGGGGCCCGATGGCCTTGTGGACCAGCGCGGCGGCCACGGCCGAGTCGACCCCGCCCGACAGCGCGCAGATCACCCGGGCGCCGCCCACCTGGGACCGGATGGCGGTCACCTGCTGCTCGATGATCGAGGTCATCGTCCAGGTGGGCCGGGCCCCGGCCAGGTGGTGCAGGAACTGGCGGATCACCTGCTGGCCGTGCGGCGTGTGGGACACCTCGGGGTGGTACTGGACGCCCCAGATGCGGCGCTCGGGCGACTCCAGGGCGGCGACGGGCGCGCCCGCGGAGGTGGCCGTGGCCACGAACCCCTCGGGCACCCGGGTGATGCCGTCGAAGTGGCTCATCCACACCGTCTGCTCGTCGGGCTGGTCCGCGAGCAGGCCGCCATGCGGGGCTGCCCGTGACCTGCAGGGCCGTGCGGCCGTACTCGCCCTTCCCGCCCCGGGAGACCTCGCCGCCCAGCTGCTGGGCGATGAGCTGGGCGCCGTAGCACAGGCCGAGGATGGGCACGCCCAGGTCGTAGATCTCGGGGTCGAGCAGCGGCGCGCCCTCGACGTGGACCGACTTGGGCCCGCCGGAGAGGATCAGCGCCGCGGGCGCCCGTTCCCGCACCTCGGCCGCGGTGACGGTGTGGGGCACGATCTCGGAGTAGACGTGCGCCTCCCGCACCCGGCGGGCGATGAGCTGGGCGTACTGCGCCCCGAAGTCCACCACCAGGCAGGTGTCGAACTCGCTCGCCAACGGCTCGCTCATCGTCAGGAGCCGCCGACCACGACGAGCTCGGCCTTCTGGAGGTCCTTGAGCGTGTCGAAGCCGCACAGGGCCATGGCCCGGCGCAGGGCGCCGGTGAGGTTGACGCCCCCGGACGCATCGTGGGCCGGGCCGTGGAGGATCTGCTCCAGGGTGCCCTGGGCCTCGACCCGGACGCGCTCGCCGCGGGGCAGGCTGGCGTGCACCGCGGGCATGCTCCAGTGGTAGCCCCGGCCGGGGGCCTCGGCCGCCGCGGCCAGGGGCGTGCCGATCATGACCGCGTCGGCGCCGCAGGCCACGGCGCGGGCGATGTCGCCCCCGGTGACCACGCCGCCGTCGGCGATGACGTGGCAGTAGACGCCGGTCTCGTCCAGGTGGCGCATGCGGGCGCCCCGGGCGTCGGCCAGGGCCGTGGCCAGCGGCACCCCCAGGCCCAGCACCTCCCGGGTGACCTGGGCGGCCCCCGAGCCGGCACCGACCAGCACCCCGGCCGCGCCGGTGCGCATCAGGTGCAGCGCGGCCTGGTACGAGGTGCACCCGCCCACCAGCACCGGCAGCTCGTAGTGGCGGATGAAGTCCTTCAGGTTGAGCGGCTCGACCGTGCGGGCCACGTGCTCGGCCGACACGATGGCGGCCTGGATGACCAGCAGGTCGGGCTCGGCCTTCAGCACGTGCTCGGCCAGCTCCAGGGTGCGGTGGGGGGTGACGGCCACCGCGGACAGCACGCCCGCGTCCTTGATCTGGGTGATGCGGGGGCCGATGAGCTCGGGGCGGACCGGCTCGGCGTAGATCTCCTGGAGCCGCCGGGTGGCCTTGGCCGCGGGGAGCTCGGCGATCTCCTCGAAGATCTTCTCGGGGAACTCGTAGCGGGTCCACAGGCCTTCGAGGTGGAGCACGCCCGCCGCCCCCAGCCGCGCCAGCTCGATGGCGGTGGCCGGCGAGGTGACGCTGTCGCTCGGCGCCCCCAGCACCGGGACGTCCAGGCGATAGGCGTCGATCTCGCACGAGATGTCGACGTCCTCGGGATCCCGGGTACGGCGGCTGGGCACGATGGCGACGTCGTCGAGCCGGTAGGCCCGCCGCGCCGTCTTGCCGATCCCTATCTCGACTTCGGCCATGCCGAGCCCACTCTACTGGCGGGGCCGATTACGCCAGATCATCGATCAGGCCCCACAGGGCGTCCACGTGGCGCTCCTCGGTGGTCCAGGCGCCGACCGAGGCCCGGAGCACGTAGCGGCCGTCCAGCCGGGTGTGGGTCAGGTAGACCCGACCGGTGGCGTTCAGCGCCCGGTGCAGCGCCTCGGTGGCCTCGTCGCCGTCCCGGTGGCGCAGGCACACCAGGTTGAGCCGGCACGGCGCGGCCAGCTCCAGGCGGGGATCGGCGTCGACCCGGGCGGCGAGGCCCGCGGCCAGCCGGACGTGCTCGCGCACGTGGTGGCGCAGCCCTTCGGCCCCGTACCAGCGCAGCACGAACCACAGCTTGAGCGCCCGGAAGCGGCGCCCCAGCGGCACCTGCCAGTCCCGGTAGTCGATGACCTGGCCGGACTCGCTGGCCGGGTTGCGCAGGTACTCGGGCACGATCGACAGCGCGCCGGTGAGCGCCCGGCGGTCGGCCACCCAGAAGCAGGAGCAGTCGAAGGTGGTGAACAGCCACTTGTGGGGGTCGACCACGTAGCTGTCGGCGTGCTCCAGCCCCGCCTGCGGGCCCCGCAGCTCGGGGCAGACCGCCGCGGTCCCGGCCATGGCGCCGTCCACGTGGAACCAGGCGCCCGCCCCGGCCGCCACCGGCCCGAGGGCCGGGAGCGGGTCGACGGCCAGCGAGCTGGTGGTGCCGAGGGTGGCCATGACCAGGCACGGGACCCGGCCCGCGGCCCGGTCGGCCGCCACCGCCGCGGCGAGGGCGTCGGGGCGCATGGCGAACGACCCGTCCACGTCCACCGGCCGCAGCGCGCCCGGGGGCAGGCCCGCCACCCGGGCGCCCTTCTCCAGCGACGAGTGGGCCTGGGTCGAGCCGTACACCACCAGGTCGGCGAGGGCCGCGCCCGAGCGACGGCGCGCTCGCGGGCCGCCACCACGGCGCACAGCGTGGCGGACGAGGCCGAGTCCTCGATCACGCCGCCGCCCGCGCCGGAGGAGCGGAACCGCTCGGGCAGGCCCAGCAGGTCGACCATCCAGTCCAGCACGTGGGTCTCGACCTCGGTGCAGGCCGGGCCGGTCTGCCACAGCATCCCCTGGGTGCCGAGCCCGCTGGACACCAGGTCGGCCAGCACCGCCGGCCCCGAGGTGTTGGCGGGGAAGTAGGCGTGGAACCCGGGGTGCTGCCAGTGGGTGGTGCCGGGCACCACGATCCGGTCCAGGTCGGCCAGGACCTCGGCGAAGGGCTCGGGGTGCTCGGGCGGGGACGGGGGCAGCCACGACCGCACGTCGCCGGGCTCGACGGGCGACACGACGGGGAGGTCCTCGATGGCGGACCAGTAGTCCGCCACCCAGTCGACCACGCGGTGGCCCCAATCCCGCAGCTCGTCGGGGGTCATGTGGTACGGCACGGCGGCGACCGTACCCATCATCGGAACGTGCCGGGACCGCTACTAGACTCCCGCCATGGGAGCCGAGGACGCCGCCGCCGACCGCTACCCGCCGAAGTTCGCCAAACAGGGCCTGACGTTCGACGACGTGCTGCTGGTGCCGGCCGAGTCGTCGGTGCTGCCCGTCCGAGGTGTCGACCGCGACCCGGCTGACGCCGCGCATCGAGCTGGCCATCCCCGTGGTGTCCGCGGCCATGGACACCGTCACCGAGGCCCGCCTGGCCATCGCCATCGCCCGCGCCGGCGGCATCGGCATCGTGCACCGCAACCTGTCGGTCGACGACCAGGTCAGCGAGGTCGACAAGGTCAAGCGCAGCCAGTCGGGCATGATCGTCGACCCGGTGACGCTGCGCCCCGACGCGCTGGTCACCGACGCCCTGGCGGTCATGGAGCGCTACCACATCTCCGGCGTGCCCATCACCGACGCGCGACGGCCGGCTGGTGGGCCTGCTCACCAACCGCGACCTGCGCTTCATCGACCAGGTCCACCAGCCCATCGACAACGTGATGCGCCGGCCGCCGCTCATCACCGCCCCGCTGGGCACCACGCTGGAGCAGGCCAAGGACCTCCTGTGGCAGCACCGCATCGAGAAGCTGCCGATCGTGGACGGCGACGGCTTCCTGCGGGGCCTCATCACGGTCAAGGACATCAAGAAGCAGACCGACCACCCCCACGCCACCCAGGACGAGAAGGGCCGCCTGCGGGTGGGCGCGGCGGTGGGCGTGGGCCCCGACGCCCTGGAGCGGGCGGAGCGGCTGGTCGACGCGGGGGTGGACGTGCTGGTGGTCGACACCGCCCACGGCCACAGCCTGGCGGTCCTCGACGTGGTCAAGCAGGTCAAGGGCGCCTTCGAGGTCGACGTCATCGCCGGCAACGTGGCCACCGCCGAGGCGGTCGACGCCCTGGCCGGGGTGGGGGCCGACGCGGTCAAGCTGGGCGTGGGCCCGGGGTCGATCTGCACCACCCGGGTGGTGGCGGGCGTGGGCGTGCCCCAGCTCACCGCCATCTGCGACGGCGCCGAGGCCGCCGCCCGCCGGGGCGTGACCCTGGTGGCCGACGGCGGCATCCAGTACTCCGGCGACATCGCCAAGGCCCTGGCCGCCGGGGCCCACTCGGTCATGCTGGGCAGCCTGCTGGCCGGGGTGGACGAGTCACCGGGCGAGGTCGTGCTGCACCAGGGCGAGCGCTACAAGGAGTACCGGGGCATGGGCTCGCTGGGGGCCATGAAGTCCCGCTCGTACTCCAAGGACCGCTACTTCCAGGGCGACGTGGTGGACACCGACAAGCTGGTCCCCGAGGGCATCGAGGGCCGGGTGGCCTACAAGGGCCCGGTGGCCAACGTGATCTACCAGCTGATCGGCGGGCTGCGGGCGGCCATGGGCTACGTGGGCGCCGCCACCATCGCCGACATGCAGGCGCACGCCCGCTTCGTGCGCATCACCAACGCGGGCCTGCGCGAGTCGCACCCGCACGACATCACGATCACGAAGGAAGCGCCGAACTACGGGAGCTGGTGAGCCCGGCCAGGAACTCCTCCCAGCTGCGCTCGCCCACGGCCCGGTCGGGGGCCAGGACGGCGCCCTCCCGCACGGCGCGGGCGGCCTTGCCCGGGATGCGGACCGGCACCAGCAGCCGGTGCTTGCCCTCGGCCTCGAGGTAGCTGCGGACCAGGTCGGCCAGCGGGTACACGGCCGGCCCGGCGAGGTCGGGCACCAGGCCCGCGGGCGCACCCAGCGCCAGCTCCACCATCCGGTCCGCCACCTCGCCGCTGTCGACCGGCTGGAAGCGGAACCCCGACGGCACCAGGACGACCGGCAGCTTGGCCATCCCGCTCGCCACCTTGAGCACCAGGTCGTGGAACTGCGTGGCGCGCAGCGTGGTCCACGGCAGGCCGGACTCCGCCACCACCCGCTCGGCCGCCAGCTTGGCGCCGAAGTAGCCGAACATCGCCCGGTCGAAGCGGCCGGCCTGGGGGATCCGGTCCGCCCCGACCACCGAGATGTTGACCACGTGGGGGCGGGCGCCGGCCCGGGACGCGGCCGTCACCAGGGTGCGGGCCTTGGCTTCGTCGCCCTTGGCGCTGCCCGCGCAGTGGACGATGACGCCGGCCCCGGCCACCGCGGCGTCGATCCCGTCGCCGGTCGCCAGGTCACCCACGACGAAGTCGGGACCGTCGTGAGCCTGCCGGCTCAGCACGCGCACGCCGTGGCCGGCGGCCCGCAGGCGATCGACGACCAGGCGACCGAGCGTGCCGGTGCCGCCGGTGACCAGTATGGGGGAGCTCTGGGTGGGGGTCATGACCGGATGACACCTGGCGTCGGGGAGATGTGACACGTGGACGAGAACCGCTCGCTGGCCGACCGCTTCGAGGAGCACCGGGCCCACCTGCGCTCGGTCGCCTACCGCATGCTCGGCTCGCTGGCCGAGGCCGACGACGCGGTGCAGGACACCTGGCTGCGGCTCGACCGGCACCGGGGCTGAGGGCATCGACAACCTCGGCGGCTGGCTGACCACCGTCGTGGCCCGCGTGTGCCTGAACATGCTGCGCGCCCGCCGGAACCACGGCGAGGGCCCGCTCGACGAGGCGCACGTCCCCGACCCCATCGTCACCCTGCCGGGAGCGCCGGCGCCCGACGAGGAAGCGGTGCTGGCCGACTCCGTAGGCCTCGCGCTGCTGGTCGTGCTGGACACCATGGCGCCCGCCGAGCGGCTGGCGTTCGTGCTGCACGACATGTTCGACGTGCCGTTCGAGGAGATCGCCCCGTTGGTGGACCGCTCGCCCGGCGCGGCCCGCCAGCTGGCCAGCCGGGCCCGGCGGCGGGTCCGGACCGCCGACCTCCCGGCGCCCGACGCCGACCTCGGCCGCCAGCGGGAGGTGGTGGACGCCTTCTTCCGGGCGGCGCGGGACGGCGACTTCGAGGGCCTGGTGGCGGTGCTCGACCCCGACGTGGTGCTGCGGGCCGACGCGGGCGGCTGGCGGCCGGCCCTGTCGCTGGTGGTCCGGGGGGCCGAGGAGGTGGCCGGGCAGGCGGTGCGGTTCGCGCTGCCGCACGCCGACCTGCACCCTGCGCTCGTGAACGGCGGGGTCGGGGTGGTCGTGACCGTCAAGGGGCGGGCGTTCTCGGTGACGGGCTTCACCGTCGCCGGGGACCGGATCGTGGAGATCGACGCGATCATGGACCCCGAGCGGGTCCGCCGGACCGCGGCCGCGGTGCTGGAGGGCTAAGGAGCGCGTCCCCGTTCTGTCAGCGCCGGCGGTGCCCATTGCGCGTGAGCGCTGGCAGAACCGACTTTCTCCTAGGGGTGGTCGAGGTCGCCCCGGCCCAGCGTGCCGGTGGCCATCCCCAGCGAGCTGGCGCAGCAGGGCGGCGGTGGCGCCCCACACGGTGTCGCCCACCAGCTCGAAGAACGTGATGGGCTGCACCCGCCCGTCGGGGAAGGTCCAGACCTCCTCGCGGAAGTTGTCGGGGTCGGCCAGCTCGGCCAGCGGCACGTACAGCACCGCCTCGACCTCGTGCGGGTTGGCGTGGGTCTCGGGCCGGCCCGGGAGCACGCCCACGAACGGGGCGATGTACGACCCGCTCGACACCGTGGCCAGGTGGTCGAGCTCGCCCACGATCTCGACGGCGGTGGGGTCGAGCCCGATCTCCTCCTCCGCCTCGCGGCACGCACCGTCCACCGGGGCCTCGCCCGGCTCGACCCGGCCGCCGGGGAAGCTGACCTCGCCGCGGTGGGTGCGCAGGCCCCAGGTGCGGCGGGTGAGCACCACGCAGGCCAGGCCGTCCTCGTCGTCGTACAGCGGGACCAGCACGGCGGAGGGCCGGCCGCTGCGGGCCGGGCCGTCGATCAGCTCACGCTCGGACGGCCGGGGCGGGCCCAGCGAGGACAGGGCGGCCCGCACCGCCGCCACCGACGGCCGGCGCCGCTCCGGCGGCAGGCCGGCCCACGGCGCGGGGCTGCCGGGCCGGGCGTTGTAGGGCCGGGGGATGCGCTGGGCGCCGCCCCGGCCCGGGGGGACCGGCCGGGTGGGGCCGGGCGGCTCTTCGCCGGGCAGGGGCCAGCCGGGCAGGCCCTGCTCGAGGGCCTCCCGGGCCGAGACCCGGGGCCGGGGGGAGGAGACGGCGGCGGCGGGCCACTCGGCCCCCGCCTGCTCAGCCATCCGTGGCCGGCGGCGGCTGCCGCCTGCTTGGCGGCGAGGGCCTCGAGCACGTCGCGCATGCCCCCGGTCTTCAGGCTGCTCATCACCCGCCCGGGCGGCGTCTCGCCCCGCTCCCACTCCATCCAGTGGGCGAGCAGCTTCTGGGGGTCGGGGGGCGGGATCTCCATCACCCCGCAGGCTACCCGGCCTCACGGCCGTCCCCGTGGGCAGTAACCTGCGGCGATGGCGGTCGTGACAGTGTTCGTGGACGATGCGGTGTGCGGCCGGTTCCCCCCGGTCTGCGCCAAGACGGGACAGCCCAGCGACGGCTCGCTGTCGGTGTCGCACGACGTCCGGGGCGCCAGCTCGGTGTCCACTGCGTGGCTGCTGCTGTTGCTGCTGCTCGGGCCGATCGGCTGGCTGATGCTGCTGGTGCTGGCGCTCGCCAACCCGCGCCGGACCGAGTGGCTCACGGTCCAGCTGCCGTGGAGCACCGAGGCGATGGCGCAGCTGCGCGCCGCCGCGGGCCCAGCGGCGCAACCTGTGGATCGGCGCGGCGGCGTCCCTGGTGGGCAGCGCCGCCGCCCTGGTCGCCTGGACCGGGGCCGGTGCCGCCCTGGATTTCGCCTACCAGCTGGCGGCGCTGACCCTCGTGGGCGCGACGGTGGCGTGCGTGATCGGGGCGCTGGTGGCCGAGGCGCGCGTCGGTCGGGCCACCGTGGCCGTCGAGCTCGACGCCTCGCGCCGGTGGGTGACGCTGCGGGGCGTGGCCCCCGAGTTCGCCCGGACGGTGCAGGCCCGGCAGAGCCGGTCCGACCAGGCCTACCCGTCGCCCTGAGGTGCCGCGCCGCGCCCTGGTGCTGGCCTCCGCCTCCCCCGCCCGGCTGGCGCTGCTGCGGGCGGCCGGGTTCACGCCCGAGGTCCAGGTCAGCGGCGAGCCCGAGGACGGGGTGGACGGGCTCGGCGCGGTGGAGCTGAGCCGCACGCTGGCGCGGCGCAAGGCGACCGCGGTGGCCGGGCGGCTCGCAGGGGCGCCGGATCGGGCCGGGACGCTGGTCCTGGGGTGCGACTCGGTGCTCGACATCGACGGGGAGGTGCGGGGCAAGCCCCGCTCGCCGGCGGAGGCGACCGCCTGGTGGCGGGGCTACCGCGGCCGGACCGGCACGCTGGTGACCGGCCACGCCCTGGTCGAGGTCTCCTCGGGCCGCCAGGCCGGCGGCGTCGCCCGCACGACCGTGCGCTTCGGCGATCCCAGCGACGCGGAGATCGACGCCCTGGTGGCGACGGCCGAGCCGCTGGCGGTGGCGGGCGGGTTCACCATCGACGGCCGGGCCGGTCCCTTCGTGGCGGGCATCGACGGCGACCACGGGACGGTGCTGGGCCTGTCGCTGCCCCTGTTCCGCTCGCTGCTGGCCGAGCTGGGCGTGGCGGTGGCGGACCTGTGGTGAGGATCGGGCCCCTGGCCGTGGACCCACCCGTGGTGCTGGCGCCGATGGCGGGCATCACCAACGCCCCGTTCCGGCGGCTGTGCCGGACCTTCGGGCCGGGCGGGCTGTACGTGAGCGAGATGATCACCGCCCGGGGCGTCGCCGAGCGCAACGACAAGACCCTGCGCCTGGCCCGCTTCGCCCCCGACGAGCCGGTCCGGTCGATCCAGCTCTACGGGACCGAGCCGGGCGCGGTGGGCGAGGCGATCCGCTTCCTGGTGGCCGAGGAGGCGGCCGACCACGTCGACCTCAACTTCGGCTGCCCGGTGGCCAAGGTCACCCGCAAGGGCGGTGGCGCCGCGCTGCCGGTGCACCGGGCGCTGTTCCGCTCGATCGTGGCCGCCGCCGTGGGGGCCGCGGGTGCGGTGCCGGTCACGGTGAAGCTCCGCATCGGGGTCGACGACGGCCTGCACACCTACCTCGACGCCGGCCGCATCGCCGAGGCCGAGGGCGCCGCCGCGGTGGCGCTGCACGCCCGCACCGCGGCCCAGCACTACTCGGGCCAGGCCGACTGGTCGGCCATCGCCCGGCTGCGGGAGGCGGTCACGACGGTTCCGGTGCTGGGCAACGGCGACATCTGGCAGGCCGCCGACGCCCTGCGCATGCTGGCCGAGACGGGCTGCGACGGCGTGGTGGTGGGCCGGGGCTGCCTGGGGCGGCCGTGGCTGTTCCGGGACCTGGCCCTGGCCTTCGCGGGCGAGCCGGTCCCGCCCGCGCCCCGGCTGGGCGAGGTGGCGGGCGTGCTGCGCCGCCACGCCCGGCTGCTGGCCGACTGGGTGACCGAGCCGGTGGCGGTGCGGGACGTGCGCAAGCACGTCGGCTGGTACCTGCACGGCTACCCGGTGGGCGGCGACGTGCGGCGGCGCCTCACCGCCACCCAGACCATCGACGCCCTCGACGCCGAGCTGGACCGGCTCGACCCCGACCTGGCGGTGCTGCCGGGCGCCGACGCCCGGCCCCGGGGCAAGACGTCCGGCCCGGTGCGGGTCACGCTGCCCGAGGGCTGGCTGGCGAGCGCGGACGACCCCGCCCCGGTGGTGGCCGACGACCTGGAAGCCGTGAGCGGCGGCTAGCGACCTGGGTCGATCGTCCTCGCTCAGAGATCGACCGCGAGATTGCCGCCGGGCCGGGAACAGCACACCAGGACGTTGCCCTCGCCCGGCGGTTCGAGCGGCTCGGGGTCGTACGCGACGGCACCGTCGAGGAGACCCGTCTCGCACGTGTGGCACACACCGGTCCGGCACGACCACCGAACGGGCACGTCGCAGGCCTCGGCGAGCTCGAGGATGCTCGTGAACGCGTCGTCCCACCGGACGTTCAACCCGGTGCGGACGAACGAGACGAGCGGACCCGTGCCCGTCCGAGCGTCCGGTGGGTGCGCAGGTCGTGCGGCCCGGGCGACGACGCCGGGGGTGATCGAGCCCTCGGCGCCGAATGCCTCGGTGTGCACCCGGGCCGGCGACACGCCCAGCGCGTCGAGGCCGGCGCGTAGCGTGTCCATGAACGCGGGCGGACCGCAGAGGTAGAACTCGCTGTCGGTCGGCACGCCGGTCGCGGCGAGCGCGTCGGCGGTGATGTGACCCACCTCGTCGTGGTCGACCCCGACCCGGTCGCCCGGATCGGGCCGGCTGTACCACACACGACTGCGCGCCTGCGGGAGCGACGCGAGCAGCGAACGGGCCTCCTGCACGAAGGCGTGCTCGGCGCCGTTGCGGGCGCCATGGAGCCACCAGACCTCCCGCGTCGCCCGTCCGGCGCTCAGCGCGTGCAACATCGCCAGCACCGGGGTCACACCCACGCCCGCGCTCACGAGCGCGACGGGTCTCGCGCCGTCGTCGAGCGTGAAGCGGCCCCGCGGTGCTGCGACGTCGATGCGGTCCCCGACCTCGACCGCGTCGCGCACATGGCCACCGGCCGCCCCGTGGGGCTCGACCTTGATGCTGATCCGGTAGCGGGCACCGTCCGCTGGTCCGGACAGGGAGTAGCTGCGCACGAGCGGCGGTGCGCCGCCTCCGGGTTCGAGCCTGAGGGTGACGAACTGGCCCGGGAGCGCGGGTGCGAGCGGCAGGCCGTCGTCGGCGTCGAGCTCCAGTGAGATGACGCTGGTGGTCTCCGAGCGCTTGGCGGCGACACGCAAGGGGCGGAAGCCCGACCACCCGGGCGGTGGCCCGGTGGCGGTGAGCCCGGCATTGCCACCGCCCGGCGCCCCGCTGCAGCCGATCGTCGAGGAGCGCGCGGAACGACCCCTGCCAACCTGGGCTCAGCGCCGGGATCCGCAGCGCACGACGGAGCTGCTCCGGGTCGTGGTGGCCGTCGAGGTACAGGAGCGAGCTGACGGTCTCGACGGTCATCCGCTCGGGCCCGGTCGCGACCCTGACGACGTCGTCGCCCGCTTGCACCGCGCCCTCTTCGAGCACCCGGAGGTAGAAGCCCGGACGGCCGTGCCCCACCAGCAGCGCCGGCATGCGCGGCTCGTTCATGCGGATGCCGAGCCGGTAGCAGGTCACCCGCGGCTGCGTGACCTCGAACAGCGCGGTACCGATCCGGTACCGGTCGCCGATGCACACCTCGTCGTCGCCGAGCCCGTCGACCGTGAAGTTCTCGCCGAACTGACCGAACACGAAGTCGTCCCGCCCCAGCTGCTCGCGCCAATGGCGATACGAGTCGAGCTGGTACACGTAGACCGCGCGTTGCTCGCCTCCATGGCCGGCGAGATCGCCCTGCCCGTCGCCGTGGACGTTCAGCCGCCCGACGCGACAGGGCCCCTCGACTGCGTGCTTCCAGATGCCGGTGTGGACGGTCCGCCCCTGCCATTCGACATCACGGGGCATCCCGACGTTGACCGACGCGAGCGTCGCCACGCGCTCTGACATGGGGTCCGGGCACCTCCGTCCGAGCGACGCGCCCACCGCGGCCGCGACATCAAGCTACGTCACATGCCGTTCGTCGCCCAGGTACTCGGCCGCCACCTTCTTGGGGACGCACATGCGCCAGGCGTCGATGACCAGCTCGCGCATCTCGTCCTCGTCGAGGGCTTCCATCCGGGCGACCACCCACTGGTAGCGCATGTCGGCCTTGGAGGGCATGAGGAACTTGTCGGGCTCGCTCTCCACCAGCGCCTCGCGCTCCTCCCGGGGGAAGCCGAAGCCCATGAGCGACTCGTCCCGGGAGAAGGCCACGAACACGATCTGCCCCACCCGGAACTTGACCCGGCCGCGCACCAGCGCCTCGTAGGCCCGGGGCAGGTCGAGCGCCACCCGCCGGACGTCGTCGATGGTCACCATCACCGCTGTTGTACGCCAGACTCGTGACTCGTGTCTCTGGAGCTGATCGACCTTCACAAGCGCTACGGCGAGGTCGTCGCCCTCGACGGGCTGACGATGACCGTGGCCGCGGGCCGGATGCACGGCTTCGTGGGCCGCAACGGCGCGGGCAAGACGACCGCCATGCGGGTGGCGCTGGGACTGGTCACCCCCGACGCGGGCGAGGTGCGCTGGCGGGGCGCGGCGCCCACGGTGGATGACCGCCGGCGGTTCGGCTACATGCCCGAGGAGCGGGGCCTGTACCCCAAGATGAGGCTCGCCGACCAGGTCGCCTACTTCGGCGAGCTGTCGGGCATGGCCCGCGGCGACGCCCGCCGGGAGGCCGAGCGCTGGCTCGGTGACCTGGGCCTGGCCGACCGGATGGGCGACGCGGCCGAGACCCTGTCGCAGGGCAACCAGCAGCGGGTGCAGCTGGCGGCCGCCCTGGTGCAGGGACCGGACCTGCTGGTGCTGGACGAGCCGTTCAACGGCCTCGACCCGGTGGGCGTGGACGTGCTGTCGGGGGTGCTGGCGGAACGGGTGGCCGCGGGGGCGGCGGTTGTGTTCTCCAGCCACCAGCTGGAGCTGGTGGAGCGCCTGTGCGACGAGGTCACCATCGTGGACCAGGGCCGGGTGGTGGCGTCGGGCGCCATCGGCGCGCTGCGGGCCGAGCGGGCGACGCCGGTGGTCCGCATCGAGCTGGCCGGGGGCGACACCGGCTGGGCCGAAGCGCTGCCCGGGGCCGGGGCGAGGGCGGTCCGGTCGGTCAACGGCGCGGTGCTGGTCGAGCTGGACGACGGCGCCGACGACCAGGCGCTGCTGGACGCGGCCCGGGCCGCCGGCAGGGTCGTCGCCTTCGTCCACGAGCTGCCGTCGCTGGCCGACACGTTCCGCCAGGTGGTGCCCCGATGAGGACCGTGTGGCTGGTGCTGGCCCGCGAGGTGCGGACCCGCGCCGCGTCCCGGCCGTTCCTGATCTCGACGGCCATCAGCGCCGCGGTGCTGGTGGCGATCGTCGTGGTCATCGGCGCCACCGCGGGCGACGACACGACCACCTACGACCTGGGCGTGGTGGGCGCCCGCCCCGCGGCGGTGGCCGAGGCGGCCCAGGAGCTGGCCGGGAGCGACGAGGGACTCGCGCTCGACGTGCAGGAGCTCGACGACCGGGCGGAGGCCGAGCGCCTGGTGGAGGCGGGCGACGTGGACGCGGCCCTGGTGGGCGACGACCTGGTGGTGAAGGTCGAGCCCGACCCCCGGCTGGGCACGCTGCTCCAGGCCGCCCACCGGGAGGTGGCGCTGGGCGAGGCGCTGCGGGAGGCGAACGTGGCCGCGCCCCCGCCCCTGGCGGTCGCCGCCCTCGACCCCGACGACGCCGGCGACGAGCGGGGCACGGTGGCGTTCATCGGCGTCGTGCTGCTGTACGCCCAGATCCTCGGCTTCGGCTACTGGGTGGCGAGCGGGATCGTGGAGGAGAAGGCCTCCCGCGTGGTCGAGCTGCTGCTGGCCAAGGCCCGCTCGTCCCACCTGCTGGCGGGCAAGCTGGTGGGGATCGGCTCGCTGGGCCTGGCCCAGATGGCGGTGCTGGTGGCCGCGGGCCTGGGCACCGCGCTGGCCCTCGGTCAGGTCGAGCTGCCCCCGGGCACCTACGGGCTGGCGGCCTGGATCATCGCCTGGTTCGTGCTGGGCTACGCCCTCTACTCGTGCCTGTTCGCGGTGGCCGGCGCCATCGCCAGCCGCCCCGAGGAGCTGCAGGGCACCACCATGCCGCTCAGCCTGCTCACCATGACCGGGTTCTTCGCCGCCATCTTCGCCCAGGAGGACCCGAGCGGCGTGGTGGCCCGGGCGGCCACGTTCTTCCCGCTCTCGGCCCCGTTCGTCATGCCCATCCGCCAGGCGGCGGGCGAGCTCCCGCTGTGGGAGGCCGCCGTCGGCGTCGGGCTGGTGCTGGCCACCATCGCGGTCGCCATCCCCCTGGCCGGGCGCATCTACGCCGGCGGCGCCCTGTTCACCCGGGGCCGCCTCAAGCTGCGCGACGCCTACGCCCGCGCCTCGGAGTAACGGTTACGTCCTGCGACGCGGCGGGGCCCGCCGCCCCGGAGGACGGCGGGCCCCGAAGTCACTGCGGGGATGCGGGCTGAGCCCTACATCATCCCCATGCCGCCCATGCCGCCCATGGGGTCGCCGCCGCCACCAGGGGCGGCGGCGGGCGGCTCGGGCTTGTCGGCCACGAGCGACTCGGTGGTGAGCACCAGGCCGGCGATGGACGCCGCGTTCTGCAACGCGGCCCGGGTGACCTTGGCGGGGTCGATGACGCCCGCCTTGACCATGTCCTCCAGCTCGCCGGTGGCGGCGTTGAGCCCGATCAGGCCCTCCTCCGCCTCGACCTGGCGCACGGCCACGGCACCTTCCAGGCCCGCGTTGTCGGCGATGAGCCGGGTCGGGGCCTCGAGCGCCGCGTACACGATGCGGGCGCCGGTGGACTCGTCACCGCTCAGCGAGTCGGCCACGGCCTTGACCGCGGGACGGCAGCGGAGCAGGACGGTGCCGCCGCCGGCGACGATGCCCTCCTCGATGGCCGCCCGGGTCGCCGACAGGGCGTCCTCGATGCGGTGCTTCTTCTCCTTGAGCTCGACCTCCGTGGCCGCGCCCACCTTGACCACCGCCACGCCGCCGGACAGCTTGGCCAGCCGCTCCTGCAGCTTCTCGCGGTCCCAGTCGGAGTCGGTGTCGTCGATCTCGCGCTTGATCTGCGCGATGCGGCCCTTGATCTCCTCCTCGGGCCCGGCACCGTCGACGATGGTGGTGGTGTCCTTGGTGACGATCACCTTCTTGGCCCGGCCCAGCAGGTCGAGGGTGATGTTGTCGAGCTTGAGCCCGACCTCCTCCGACACGACCTGGCCGCCGGTGAGGACGGCCATGTCCTGGAGCATCGCCTTGCGGCGGTCGCCGAAGCCGGGAGCCTTGACGGCCACGCTGTTGAACGTGCCCCGGATCTTGTTGACCACCAGGGTGGCGAGGGCCTCGCCCTCGACGTCCTCGGCGATGATCAGCAGCGGCTTGCCCGACTGCATGACCTTCTCCAGCACCGGGAGCATCTCCTGGACCGAGCCGATCTTCGACCCGTTGAGCAGGATGTAGGCGTCCTCGAGGATGGCCTCCTGCCGGTCCTGGTCGGTGACGAAGTACGGCGCCAGGTAGCCCTTGTCGAACTGCATGCCCTCGGTGAAGTCGAGCTCCATGCCGAAGGTGTTGGACTCCTCGACGGTGACCACGCCGTCCTTGCCCACCTTGTCGATGGCGTCGGCGAGCACCTCGCCGATGGCCGGGTCGGCGGCCGAGTTGGCGGCGACCTGGGCGATCTCGGACCGGTCGTCGATCTCCTTGGCCTGGGACGCGATGGACTCGACCGCGGCGGCGACGGCCTTCTCGATGCCCCGCTTGAGGCTCATGGGGCTGGCGCCCGCGGCCACGTTGCGCAGGCCCTCGCGCACCAGCGCCTGGGCCAGCACGGTGGCGGTGGTGGTGCCGTCACCCGCGATGTCGTTGGTCTTGGTGGCGACCTCCTTGACCAGCTGGGCACCCATGTTCTCGAAGGGGTCGTCCAGCTCGATCTCGCGGGCGATCGACACGCCGTCGTTGGTGATGGTGGGGGCGCCCCACTTCTTGTCGAGCACCACGTTGCGGCCCTTGGGCCCCAGCGTGACCTTGACCGCGTCGGCGAGCTTGTTGACGCCCGCTTCCAGGGCGCGGCGCGCCTCGTCGTCGAACTTGAGGATCTTGGGCATCAGCGGCTCACTTCTTCACGATGGCGAGTACGTCGCGCGCCGAGAGGACGAGCACGTCGTCGCCGTCGACGGTCACCTCGGTGCCGCCGTACTTGCTGTAGAGGACGGTGTCGCCCACGCTGACACCGATGGGGATGATCTCGCCGGTCTGCTCCGAGCGCTTCCCCGGGCCCACGGCGATGACCTCGCCCTGCTGCGGCTTCTCCTTGGCGGTGTCGGGGATGACCAGGCCGCTGGCGGTGGTCTCCTCGCTCTCGCCGGGCTTCACGACGATGCGATCGTCGAGGGGCTGCAAGGACATGTGTGTCGCCTCCGTTGGCGCTGCTGCACTAACCCCCGGTGGGTTAGCAGTCTCCCGATACGACTGCTAACCCTAGGCACCATCGGTTAGCAGTCGCAAGCCCCGAGTGCCAGGGCCCTAGGCGGGCTGGGGCACGGGGTCGCCGGCGCCGATCACCCAGCTGGCGCCGGTCTCCACCGTGGCCTCGGGACCGGCGGTGGTGGACACGTAGCGGAAGTCGGCCCGCCACTCGTCCTCGCTCACCTCGCACACCACGTAGCCCCGCTTCCGGGCCTCGACGTAGTGGATGGCCGGCGACGCGGCGGCGGCCGCCTCCACCAGGGCCACCATGTCCTCGGGGAAGGTGGACGAGATCGACGTGCCCACCAGCTCGGGGACCAGGGGCGGGCTGTCGGGGTCATCGGGATCCCGGTTGACCACCCCGACGCCGCTGGCGTGGATGTCTCCCGTGAGGATCACCGGGTTGTCCACGTCCGCGCAGCTGGTCGGCGAGCCGGCCCCGGGCGGCGCGGTAGCCGTCCCACTGGTCGAGGTTGCCGCCCAGGTCCGGCCCCGACCGGCACCAGGATCGGCAGACACGATCGTCTGCTGGGCCAGGACGTTCCAGGTGGCCCCGCTCTCGGCCAGGCGCCGGCCCAGCCAGGCCTCCTGTTCGGAGCCGAGCATGGTGCGGTCGTCGTCCTCGACGTCGGCGGCACAGCAGGCCGACGTCGCCCTCGTCCCCGCAGGCCTGGTCGCTGCGGTACTGGCGGCCGTCGAGCACGTAGAACCGGGCCAGCCGGCCCCAGGCCAGCGTGCGGTACAGGCGCATGTCCGGCCCGTCGGGCGGCTCGACCCGCACCGGCATGTGCTCGTAGTAGGCCTGGTAGGCGGCCGCCCGGCGCTCCAGGAACTCGCCGGAGGACAGGCTGGCCTCGTCGGCCTGGTCGGGCACGTCGTTGGCGTAGTTGTTGCGCACCTCGTGGTCGTCCCACGTGCAGATCCACGGCACCTGGGCATGCACGGCCTGGAGCGCGGGATCGGCCCGGTACTCGCCCAGGCGGCGCCGGTAGCCGGCCAGGTCGGTGGGCGCCGGGGTCTCGGCGGGACGGACCGCGGCGGGGTCGGGCCCGTACTCGTAGATGTAGTCGCCCAGGTGGACGACCAGGTCGACGTCCTCGGCGGCCAGGTGGTCGAACGCGGTCCAGTAGCCCGCCTGGCGGTCCTGGCAGGAGACGAAGGCGAAGCGCAGCCGCCCGGAGTCGTCGCCCCGGGCCGGGGCGGTGCGGGTGCGGCCCACCGGGCTGGTGGTGCCGCCCACGCTGAAGCGGTACCAGTACCAGGTGGCGGGCTCGAGGCCGGAGGCGTCGACGTGGACGGCGTGGGCCAGGGCCGGCTCGGCCACCGCGTCCCCCGAGGCCACCACGTCCTCGAAGCCGTCGTCGGCCGCCACCTCCCAGCGCACCGGCAGGGACTGGTCGGGGACCCCGCCCCCGTCGGCCAGCGGGTCGTTGACCAGGCGGGTCCACAGGACGACCGAGTCGGCCAGCGGGTCGCCCGAGGCCACCCCCAGGGCGAACAGCTCGGCGGGCAGCGACTGGGGCAGCGGCGGGAGGTCGGCCGCGGTGTCGGGCGAGTCGCCGCTCGACGCACCGGTGGTGCCGCCCGCACCCTCGCCGTCGCCGCCGCTGCACGCCCCGCCGGCCAGGGCGGCGGCGGTGGCCGCCACCCCCGCCAGGAAGGCACGACGGCCGACGCGACCCGCGCCCTCCCGGTCGTCCTCCCGCCCGCCCACGCCGTCAGCCTGCCAGCGGGAGGCGGAGGTTCGGCGTCGCGCCCGTGTCGAGCGGGGACGGCCCGTCGGACCGCAACCGCCACCAGCCCGCCGCCGCGATCATGGCCGCGTTGTCGGTGCACATGGCCCGGCTGGGCACGAAGGCACGGATGCCGTCCTCGCTGCACGCCTCGACGAACCGTGCCCGCAGGGCCGAGTTGGCCGCCACCCCGCCGCCCAGGCACAGCCCCTTGGCGCCCGTCGCCCGGGCCGCCCGGCGGGCCTTGGTCACCAGCACGTCGACCACGGCCTCCTGGAAGCTGGCGGCCACGTCGGCGGTGGCGACGCCGGGGTGCTTCCGCACATGGTTGACCACCGCGGTCTTGAGCCCGCTGAAGCTGAAGTCGTGGCGGCGCTCGTCGTCCCGGTCGATCATCCCCCGGGGGAAGGCGATGGCGTGCGGGTCGCCCTGGGTGGCCAGCTTGTCGATCAGCGGCCCGCCCGGGTACCCCAGCCCCAGGAAGCGGGCCACCTTGTCGAACGCCTCGCCCGCGGCGTCGTCGATGGTCGAGCCCAGCAGCCGGTAGCGGCCGTGGTCCTCCATGTGGACCAGCATGGTGTGGCCGCCGGACACCAGCAGCACCACCAGCGGGAGGTCGAGGTCGGGCTCCTCCAGGAAGGCGGCGTACAGGTGGCCCTCCAGGTGGTTGACGGCCACGAACGGCACGTCCCACACCAGGGCCAGCGCCTTGGCCGCGCTCACCCCCACCAGCAGCGACCCCACCAGCCCCGGCCCGCACGTGGCGGCCACGGCGTCGATCTCGTCGTCGGCGAAGCCCGCCTCGACCAGCGCTTGGGCGATGACCGGCGTCAGCATCTCGACGTGCGCCCGGCTGGCGATCTCGGGCACCACCCCGCCGTAGCGCGGCATGCTGGTCGATCTGGCTGGCCACCACGGACGACCGCACCTCGGTCGCCCGCACCACCACCGCGGCCGCGGTCTCGTCACACGACGTCTCGATGCCCAGGATGCGATCACTCATGCCCTTGCAGCCTCCCGCGTTCACCCACCCACAGGCCAGTGCACCACGTCGAGGTCCGGCATGGGGAAGTCCTTCGGGTTCCCCGTCACCAGCGTCGAGCCCACGCCGGCCGCGGCGGCCGCGATGAGGCAGTCGGCCTGATGGAGGGTGGTGCCCCGGTTCGCGAAGTCGCGACGCCAGCGCCCTGCCCGCTCGCCCTCGGCCACCCCGATGGGGGCGCAGCGCAGGCCGCGGAGCAGGCGGCGGATCGTCGGCGCCTCGTGCGGTAGAGCGCCCCGCCACACCTCTTCCACCGAGATCGCGCAGGTCCACGGCTCGTCACCGGCACGACGGGCGAACCGCAACCGATCAGCAGCCGGACGACCGCGTAGGGCGTCGATCAGCACCGTGGTGTCGAGAAGGAGCCGGCCCACGTGCGCTCAGCCCGACCTGCGAGGGTCGGTCCGACGCTGCGCACGCACCCAGTCGGCCGGATCGTCGTCCCACACGTGGCCGGAGTCGGCGATCGTACCGAGCGCGGCCTCGACGTCATCCCACCGTCGCTCGTCATCGAGGGCGCGCCGTATCAGCTCGGCGACGAAGGCGCTCCGCCGGCGCGGGCCCGCCCGCTGGTCGAGCTCCGCGACCAGCTCGTCCTCCAGCTGAATGTGCAAACGCATGTGTGCAACTCTACACACGCGGGCCGTGCCCGGACGGTCACAGCCAGTCGCCGTCGATCAGGGTGTGGCCGGGGACGGTGCGCTCGATGGCGGCGAGGCGGGCGGCGTAGGGCGGGGTGTCGATGTCGTTGGCCCACATGACCAGGGCATCTTCGCCGGTCTCGGGGTAGTAGCCCTTGCGCACGCCTGCGGGGACGAAGCCGAAGCGCTGGTAGAGGGACTGGGCGCCCGCGTTGCTCATGCGGACCTCCAGGGTGAGGTTCTTGCAGGCCCGCTCCTTGGCCCCCCGGGCCAGGGCCAGCAGCATCCGGGTGGCGATGCCGTGGCGGTGCCAGGCGGGGTCGACCGCCACGGTGGTGATGTGGCCGTCGTCCACCGCCCGGAACAGGCCGGCGTAGCCGACCACGTCCCCCTCCACCCGGGCCACCACGTACAGGCGGGTGGCCCGCTGGCCGATCTCCGACAGGAACAGGCTGAAGGTCCAGGGACGGGGATAGACCTGCTGCTCGATGCGCAGCACGCCCCGCAGGTGGCGCCGCCGCATGGGGCTGAGCCGCACCTCCAGGGCGTCGGGGTCGTCGACCGGCAGGGGGAGCGGCCGGGCCATCAGGCGCCCTCCCCCGCACCGGGGCCGGGGGCCGGCGGGGCCGGGCCGGTCAGCTCGCTCACGTGCCCGTCCCGCGTGTCCCAGTTGATCTCGGCGTCCGGCCGGCGCAGGTACAGCGGCTCCAGCTCCCAGGGCTGGACGAAGTCCTCCCGCAGCGCCCGGGCGTGGGCCAGCTGCACCAGCGACGCCGCGGACGGGTGGGCCGCGCCCTGGTCGGCCAGCTCGACCCGGCTCAGGTCGGCCCAGGCCTCGCGGTAGCGGAGGGCGCCGTCCCCCACCAGCAGCACGTCCTCGCCGGTGGCCTCCAGGTCGCCGGCCAGGTCGTCGGCCGTGGACACCCGGCGCTCGCCGAGGCGCTGGATCCCGCCCGGCACCTGGCGGTACGACGCGGTGAACAGCTCGCCCCGCCGGGCGTCGATGGCCGCCACCACCAGGCGCGGGCTCCAGCGCACCGGGAAGGCCAGCAGGTCGAGGCTGGCCACCCCGATCATCGGCACCCGCAGCGCATGGGCGATGGCCTTGGCCGACGCCACCCCCACCCGCAGCCCGGTGAACAGCCCCGGCCCGACGTCGACGGCCACGCAGCCGATCTCGCCCAGGTCGACCCGGGCCTGGGTGCGCAGGAAGTCGATCGAGGGGGTGAGCGTCTCCGCGTGGCGCTTGCCCCGGCTGGAGTGGACCTCGGCCAGCACGCCCTCGTGCCCGCCGATGGCGCAGCCGACCTGCATGGTCGAGGTGGTGATGCCGAGGATCAGCACGGCGCGGCCCCCGGCGGCGCCTCGGCCCACGGGGCGATGGCGTGCATGAGCGACACCTGGCGCCGCGCCCAGCCGGATCCCGACGCTGCGCAGCGCCAGCTCCCGGTCGTCGTCGCCGTTCCCGAAGGTGAGCCGCACCTCCAGGTAGTCGTTGGGCAGGACCGGCAGGATGGCGTCGCCCCACTCGATGAGCACCACGCCCCCGTCCTCCAGCAGCTCCGACAGGCCCAGGTCGGCCACCTCCGCCAGCTGCTCGAGCCGGTAGACGTCGAGGTGGTGCACCACCATGCGGCCCTCGTACTGCTGGGCCAGCGTGAAGGTGGGGCTGGTGATGGGCTCGTTGACGTCGAGCGCCCGCCCGAACCCCTGGGTGAACGCCGTCTTCCCCGCCCCCAGGTCGCCGGCCAGCACCACCAGGTCGCCGGGCCGGGCCAGGAGCCCCACCGCCGCGGCCAGGCGCTGCGTGTCGTCCACCGACGACGTGCGGGCCGTGAGCGTGGAGGCGGCGGTCATCAGGCCCCGAGGTTACCGAGCGACCAAAGTCCGGATGGCCTGGGCAACGACGTGGACCGAAAGCGCGCGAACGATGTCCACCCCGGCCTCGACCTCGCCGGTGGCCGCGGTGACGAAGGCGTCGCCGTCGCTGCGGGTGTGGGCGGGGAACACCGCGTGGGCCAGGCCGTCGTGCGCGCCCTGGGCCACCAGATGGCAGCCGAGCTTGTCGAGGCGGGCGTTGGTGGCGACCACGCCGATCGTGGTGTTGGTGAGCCCGGCGCCCAGGGACGACCGGGTCCCGTTCGGCGATGCGGACGGCGAGGGCGTCGTCTCCGCCGGGCATGCCCGCCGCGTTCACCGCCACCAGCGCCGCCACCACCAGGTCGCCGGCCCGGGCACCCGCGGTGACCAGGCCGCCCGGGGCCCGCGTGGGGAAGTCGGGGCCCGACACGCGCGCGCCGGTCCCCGCGCCCACCCGCCCGGTCTCCACCGGCCCCGCGGTGGCGGCCACGCAGGCCGCGTAGCCCTGGTCGGGACCGGGCCGGACCGTCGGGTCGCCGGTGCCGAGGTCGTACAGGGCCAGCGCCACCACGATGGGGACGGGCCCCTCGGGGGTGACGAAGCCGGCGCCCCGCTCCTCGCAGTGGCGCACCACCCCGTCCGCCGCGGCCAGGCCGAAGGCCGAGCCGCCGGTCAACACCAGGGCGTCCAGCCGGCCGACCATGCGCACCGGGTCGAGCAGGGCGAACTCGCGGGTGGCCGGCGCCCCGCCCCGCACCTCGCCGGACGCCACCGTGCCCTCGGGGAACAGCACCACCGTGCAGCCCGTCTCGGCCACCGGGTCGGTCCAGTGGCCGACCCGCACCCCGGCCACGTCGGTGATCACCGGTACTGCCTCGCCACCCGCGAGCCGATGGCGCACACCACCTCGTAGGAGATCGTGCCCAGGCGGGCCGCCCACTCGTCGGGGGTGATCCGCTCGCCGCCCTGCTCGCCCAGCAGGACGACGTCGTCGCCCGGGCGCACGGCCGCGTCCGGCCCGCAGTCGACCATGAGCTGGTCCATGGTGACCACGCCGATCATGGGACGGCGCTCGCCGTTGATGAGCACCTCCTGACCGGTGAGCGGCAGCGAGCGGAACACGCCGTCGGCGTAGCCCACGGGCACCGTGGCGATGGTCGTCTCCCGGCCGGTGCGCTGGCGGTGGCCGTAGGAGACGCCCTCGCCCGCGGCCACCGTCTTCACGTACGACACCTCGGACGCCAGCGTGAGCGCGGGCCGCAGGTCGACCTCCCCGGCCAGGGTGGGCGCCGGCGGGATGCCGTACACCGCGATCCCGCACCGCACCAGGTCGTAGCGGGAGGCGGGGTGGGCGATGAGGCCCGCCGAGTTGGCCATGTGCACCATCTCGGGGTCGACACCGGCCGCCCGCAGCTTGGCCAGCAGCTCGTCGAAGCGGGCGAGCTGGTCGGTCGTGTAGGGGTTCTCGGGCTCGTCGGCCACCGGCAGGTGGCTGCACACGCCCTCCAGCCGCAGCTCGGCCAGCTCGCCGACCGCGCGGGCCAGGCCGACCAGGTCCTCCGGCCGGCATCCCACCCGGTGCATCCCCGTGTCCACCTTGATGTGGATCGGCACCGGCGCCAGCCGCGCCCCGTGCACGGTCCTGGCCACCGCGGCCACGATCTCGGGGCTGTAGAGGACCAGCCGGGCGCCGGTGGCCACGGCGTCGGTGATCTCGTCGGCCCGCGGCTCGGACAGCAGCAGCAGCGGGGCGTCGATGCCCGCGTCGCGCAGCACCACCGCCTCGTCCACCTGGGCCACGGCCAGCCAGTCGGCCCCCGCGGCCAGGGCGGCGCGGGACACCGCGGTGGCCCCGTGGCCGTAGCCGTTGGCCTTGACCACCGCGCAGAACCGCGCCGGCCGGGCGAGGGCCCGCAACGTGGTGACGTTGTGGCGGATGGCGTCGAGGTCGATCTCGGCCCAGGCCCGGGCCATCAGCCCTCCTCCCCCGCCAGCCGGGCGATCACGGCGGGCAGGCCCGCGACGACGTCCGACGCGACCAGGCCCCGCGCCGGGCCCTCCTCGGCGGCGGTGCCGTGCAGCCAGGCGCCCGCGGTGGCCGCATCCCAGGCGCCGGCGCCCTGGGCCAGCAGGGCGCCCACGATCCCGGAGAGCACGTCGCCGGTGCCCGCGGTGGCCAGGCGGGCATCGCCCGCCAGCGACACCCGGGCCCGACCGCCGGGCTCGGCCACCACGGTGGTGGGCCCCTTGAGCAGCACGACCGCCCCGGTGGCCGCGGCCAGGTCGCGGGCTGCGGCCAGCCGGTCCTCCCCCGGTGGGTGACCGGCCAGCCGGGCGTACTCGCCGTCGTGCGGGGTCAGCACCGCGGGCTCGTCCCGGCGGGACAGGATCTCCGGCGCCTGCTCGCCCAGGGCCCACAGGCCGTCGCCGTCCACCACCACCGGGACGGGCGCGCCGGAGGCCAGGTGGTGGATGGCGTTCACGGTCGGCGGCGCTGCGACCCAGGCCCGGCCCGACGACCAGGGCCCCGGCCCGGTCCAGCTGGGCCATCACCGCGTCGTCCCAGCCGGCGGCGGGCACCGCGATCCCGACCGCCTCGGTGGGCAGGGCCGGGTCGTGCTCGATGCCGGGCGAGGCCACCCGCACCATGCCCGCCCCGGTGCGCTGGGCGGCCCGGGCGGCCAGGTGGGCGGCGCCGGCCATGCCCGGCGAGCCGGCCGCGATCACCACCGCGGCCCGCCACTTGTGGGCGTCCGGGGGACGGGGCGGCAGCCAGCCGGCCACGTCGGCCGCCTCCACCACCCCGAGCCCGGCGCCCGACACGTCGAGCCCGATGTCCTCCAGCACCACCTCGCCCGCCAGGCCGCGGCCCGGGTGGAACAGGAGGCCGGGCTTGAGGGCGGCGAAGGTGACCGTGCGCCGGGCCCGCAGCGCCCGGCCCCGCACCGCGCCGGTCAGGCCGTCGACCCCGCTGGGGATGTCGACGGCGAGCACGGGGGCGCCGCCGGGGTCGGGGGGCTCGTACTCGCCGCGGAACCCGGTCCCGTAGGCGGCGTCGATCACCAGGTCGCAGTCCGGGAGGCGCTCGGGGGCGTCGGTGGCGGGGATGACGCAGACCCGCACGCCCCGGCGCCCGCAGCCGCCGGGCGGCCTCGCGGCCGTCGTTGCCGTTGTTGCCCTTGCCCGCCACCACCACGACCCGGCGCCCGTAGCGGCCGCCCATCAGGTCCACCGCGTGGCGGGCCAGCGCGGCCGCCGCCCGCCCGATCAGCACGTCGGTGGGCTCGGGCGCGGCCTCGTCGACGGCGCGCATCTCCTGGGGCGTCAGGACAGGCAGCATGCTCTGGCCCCCACGCTAGGGCGTCAGTCGCCGAGGGCGATCACGACCGCCTCGGCCATGGTGGCCGTGTGGGTGAGGCTCACGTGCCAGGCGGTCACCCCGTGCTCGGCGGCCAGGCGGGCGGCCGAGCCGTGCAGGGCGAGCGACGGAGCGCCCGAGGCGGCCCGCACCACCTCGATGTCGCGGAACGAGCAGGCGCCGAGCCCCCGGCCCAGCGCCTTGAGCACGGCCTCCTTGGCCGCGAAGCGCGCGGCCAGGCCCTCGGCCGGGTCCCGCCGGCGACCGCAGTGGTCGCGCTCGGCGTCGGTGTAGACCCGGGTGGCGAAGCCCGGCGTCCGGGCCAGCGTGCGGCGCAGCCGCTCGACCTCGCAGAGGTCGACGCCCACGCCGACGACCGTGCTCACCCGCTGCGCCAGCGGTCGGCCAGGAGGTTGATGGGCTCGGTGAGCAGCACGTCGACGGGGATCTCGGCCAGCAGGTCCTCACGGAAGGTGGGCTCGGTCTCCTGCACCGCGTCGCGCAGCACCGAGTACCGGTTGCGGTAGCCCTGGAGCACGCCCCGGGCGGTCGCCACCGGCAGGCGGTCGGCGAAGCGCACGTGCAGCAGCGTGATCCCGGTGGCCTCGCCGTCCTTGACCTCGGGCACGATGACCAGCGTGCGGCCGTCGCGCCGGCCCCGGGCCACCAGCACCTCCCGCTCGGTGGCGACCCGGCGCTTGGTGCCCCGCAGCTCCGGGTCGCGGTCGGTGCGGCTGGGCAGGTCGCGGGCGATGCCGCCCCGGTCGATCACGGCGATGGTGGCGTCGCCGTCCAGCCCCGGGCGGCCCTCGATGCGGTAGCGGGTGAAGCCCACCACCTCGGCCACGCTGGGACTGATCCCGGCCAGCGTGCGCAGCGTGCGGTAGCTGAACTGGTCGCGGCCCGCCCCGGTGCCCAGCACCTCCCGCACCAGCGGGACCTCCAGCAGCGTCTCGTCCGTGCGGGAGATGCCCACGGTGACGGTCTTGGCCTGGTGCTTGATGGCGTCGACCGGCCGGGTCAGCTCGTCGATGGCGACGCTGAGCGCGGCCGTGAGGTCCTCGATCAGCACCGCGGGCGTGGCCACCTTGCCGCCGTCGAGGCCGTAGGCATCGAGCGGGACCACGCCCATGACGTAGCGGAACAGGTTGCCGAGGCGCACCGCGGTCAGGGCCCCGAGCTGGCCGTCGTAGGAACCGGCCCGCAGCCCGTCGAAGTAGCGGCGGGCCAGCGGCTCGACCTCGCCGGCCAGGCGGCGCAGCAGCGCGTCGCCGTCCCGCTCGGCGCCCTCCGCGGTGATGGCCTCGACCGCGGCCCGGGCCTGGCGCAGGGGCAGGGCCAGGGCGTCGATGGCCAGCGCCGCCTCGTAGCCGAACAGGTGCCCGGCCATGGCCGACAGCACGAAGGCGAGGGACGGGTGGGTGGGCGGCACCGGCAGGACGTGCAGCGCCGAGGCGAAGCGGGACTGGCCGTCGGTGGCGATCACGACGGGCGAGGCCTTGTGCGCCCGGTAGATGGCGACCTCCTTGGCCACGTCGTCGGCCGTCGAGCCCTCCAGGCCCGCGGCGCACACCACGATCAGCGGCTCGGAGGAGAGGTCGATGTGCTTCTTGTCCTCGGTGGAGTCGCTGGCGATCGACTTGTAGCAGAGCTCGGACAGCTTGATGCGCACCTCGGCGGCGGCGATGCGGTTGACGCCGTTGCCCACCACCGCCCAGTAGCGCTGGGCCGGCGCCAGGCCGTGCGCCGCCTCGGCGATGGCCGGGCGCCGGGCCAGCACCTCGGTCATGGCCGCGGGCAGCTCGCGCAGCGCCCGCAGCAGGCCGGCGTCGACCCGCCCGCCCACCTCGGCGGCGATGGCCGCGGCCAGCAGGATCCCCGCCGCGACCTGGCTGTAGAACGCCTTGGTGGAGGCGACGGACATCTCGACGTCGCGCCCGTCGGACGTGTAGAGCACGCCGTCGGCCTTGTCGGTGAGGTCGCTGCCCCGCCGGTTGACGATGGCCACCACGCGGGCGCCCCGGCCCCGCACCAGGTCGACCGTGCGGTTGGTGTCGGTGGTGGTGCCCGACTGGCTGATGGCCACGACCAGCGTGTCGGCCATGTTCGGGCGCAGGCCGAAGCCCGACAGCTCGGTGGCGGGGAGCGCCTCGACCTGCAGGCCGGTGTCGGGGCAGAACTGCGTGAGCGCGGCGGCCAGGGCCTGGCCGGCGACGGCGGCCGGTGCCCTGGCCGATGACCAGGACCCGGCGGATGGCCCCCTCGCGCAGCGAGGCCCGCACCGGGGCGGGCAGGGCCTCGTCGGGCAGCCGGACCGCGAGCCCGCCGTCGTGGTCGACGACCTTGCCCCGCAGCGTCTTGCGGAAGCTGTCGGGCGACTCGGTGATCTCCTTGAGCAGGAAGTGGGGGAAGCTGCCCCGGTCGATGTCGCGGGTGGTGATCTGCGCCTCGGCCAGCTCCGCCTCGGCCACCGGCAGCGGGGTGCCGTCGTAGGACAGGCGGTCGATCCCCTCGACCGTGCCCGCCCGGCGGCCGTCCAGCACCACGATCTGGCCCCGGCTGGCGGTGGGGTTGTCGGGGTTGGCCGGGGTCTCGCCGTCCATGCGCAGGTAGCGGCTGGTCATCTCGATGACCCCGTACGGCTCGCTGGCCACCACGTAGGCGCCGTCGGCCAGGCCCACGTACAGCGCCTGGCCGCTGCCCCGCAGCGCCAGCAGCAGCTTGTCGGGCTCGGCGGAGGCGGCGGCGGCGATGGCGACCGAGCCCTCGAAGCCGGCGATGGTGGAGCGGAAGGCGCCGGCCAGGTCGCTGCCCTCGGCCACCCGCCGGGCCACCAGCGTGGGGATGACCTTGGCGTCGGTGGTGATCTCGGGAGCGATCTGCAGGCCGTCGAGCGCCTTGAGGTCGGCGAAGTTGTCGACGTCGCCGTTGAGCGCGGCGACGACGTAGGGCGCTGGCTCGGCCCCCAGCTCGGCGCTGTCGACCGGGTGGGCGTTGGGCTGGCTGATGATGCCGACCGAGGCCCACCGGGTGTGGCCCAGCACCACGGCCACCGCCTCATCGGAGCCGAGCGCCAGGCGCAGCAGCTCGTCGCCCCGGATGGCGTCGCGGAGCACCCGGGTGTTGTCGCCCAGCTCGCCGATCTCGGCCGCGGCCTTGTAGACGAAGCACAGGCAGCCGTCGACCACCCGGACCGCGCCGGAGCGGAACAGCGGATCGCTCGCCCGGTCCCCCAGCAGCTTGGTGACCGCCGCGCTGGCGAGGTCGAGGCCGTGGTCGCGCACCAGCACGTGGAGCCCCGCCGAGTCGCGGCCCCGGACCTCCAGGCGGTCGATGGCGGACAGGGCCTGCTGGATGGAGGTGTAGCCCTCGGTGGCGCCCCAGGCGGGCTCGCTGCCCGCCAGGTCGGCGACGGCCCGGGCGGTGCGGGTGCGGTCGCGCTCGACCGACCACACCGCGTCCTTGAGCCGGGTCACCGCCGCGTTGACCTCCTCGTCGCCGGGGGCCTCCACCGTGCCGGAGTCGAGACGGGCCTCGATGGCCCCGACGGTGGCCGACAGCGACGCGCAGACGCCCTCGACCTCGGCCAGCAGCCGCCGGTCGTGGACCAGCGCCCACACGCCCTCGGCGCCCCGCAGCCGGCGCGTCGGCCGCCTCGACCAGCTCGGCCGCCAGCAGGCAGGACTTGGCGAGGGGCGCGTCGCCGGCCAGCTCGGTCACGGCCTCGTGCAGGGGCCCGACGACCTCGGGTGACGCCGGGGCCTGCCGCACGCCGGGACGACGGACGACCGCGATGATGCCGCACATGGCCGGCCAGTCTACGGCCGGCCTGCGCCGGACCGTCCCGCCTCGACCGCCGCCACCAGCTCCGCCACCGCGGCCTCCGCTGCCGCCTCGGTGGGCGCCTCGGCCATCACCCTGACCAGGGGCTCGGTCCCGCTGGGGCGGACCAGGACCCTGCCCTCGGGGCCGAGCCGGGCCTCCACCTCGGCGACGAGCGGCGCCAGGCGGTCGACCACGGCCGGGTCGCGCTCGGCCACCCGGACGTTGCGCAGCACCTGGGGCAGCCGGGTCATGGCGTCCGCCGCCAGCTCGGCCAGCGGCCGCCCGCGCCCGCACCACCACGTCCAGCGCCTGGACCGCGGTGAGCAGGCCGTCGCCGGTGGTGCCGAGGTCGCGGAAGATCACGTGGCCGCTCTGCTCGCCCCCCAGCGCCAGCCCGCGGGACTCCAGCGCCTCCAGCACGTAGCGGTCGCCCACCGGGGTCTCGACCACGGCGATGCCCGCCTTCTCCATGGCCAGCCGGAACCCCAGGTTGGTCATGACGGTGACCACCACGCTGTCGCCCACCAGCACGCGCCGGTCGTGGCGGTCGCGGGCGCACAGGGCGATGATCTGGTCGCCGTCCACGATCTCCCCACCGGCGTCGACCAGCAGCACCCGGTCGGCGTCGCCGTCGAAGGCCACGCCCACGTCCGCGCCCCGCTCGACCACCGCCCGGGCCAGGGCCTGCGGGTGGGTCGAGCCGCAGCCGGCGTTGATGTTGCTGCCGTCGGGCTGGTCGCACAGCACCTCGACGGCCAGGCCCAGCCCGGCCAGCACGCCCGGCGCCACCACCGAGGCCGAGCCGTGGGCGCAGTCGACCACGGCCCGCAGGCCGTCGAGCCGGCGGCCCTCCAGCGTGGCCACCACGGCCGCGGCGTAGCCCGCGTGGTCGTCGCCGGCGGGGACCACCCGGCCCACGTCCGCCCCTGTCGGGGCCTGGTGGGTGGGGCCCTCGCTCAGGAGGTGGGACAGCTCGGCCTCCAGCCGGGCCTCCACCTCGTCGCTCAGCTTGCGGCCGCCCGCGGCGAACAGCTTGATGCCGTTGTCGGGGAACGGGTTGTGCGAGGCCGACACCATCGCCGCGGGCGAGTCCTGGCGCGCCGACCACCACGCCACCTCGGGCGTGGGGGCCACCCCCAGCAGCGTGACCTCGGCGCCCTCGGACGCCAGGCCCGCGCTGAGGGCGGCCTCCAGCAGCGGCCCGGACCGGCGGGTGTCCCGGCCCACGGCGAAGCGGCCGGCCCCGAGCACCCGGGCCGCGGCCCGGCCCAGAGCCAGCGCGAGCTCGGGCGTCAGCTCGGCGTTGGCCAGGCCCCGTACGCCGTCGGTCCCGAACTTCAGCATGGGCGGCCCCGCAGCCGCGTCAACGCTTGGAGTACTGAGGAGCCTTGCGGGCCTTCTTCAGGCCGTACTTCTTGGACTCCTTCTCGCGCTGGTCGCGCGACAGGAAGCCCGCCCGCTTGAGGGTGGTGCGCATCTCGGAGTCGATCTCCACCAGCGCCCGGGCGATGCCGAGGCGCAGGGCGCCGGCCTGGCCGGACACGCCGCCGCCGTGCAGGGTGGCGTCGATGTCGTACGCCTCGTCCGTGCTGGTCAGGCGCAGTGGCTCCGTGAGGATCATCTGGTGCGCCTTGGACGGGAAGTAGTTGGCGACATCACGCGAGTTGATGGTGATGGTGCCGGTGCCGGGACGGATCCGGACCCGGGCGACAGCGCCCTTGCGGCGGCCGGTGGTCTGCGCGAGCGGGGTGGGCATGGGGCTGGCGTCCTCAGGCGGTGGGTCGGCGGGCGTGGGCCACGTCGAGGGGTTGCGTGCTCATGGGGGCTGGCGTCCTCAGGCGGTGGGTCGGCGGGCGTGGGCCACGTCGAGGGGCTGCGGCTGCTGGGCGGCGTGGGGATGGGTGGGACCGGCGTACACCTTGAGCTTGGTCAGCTGCTGGCGGCCGAGGCGGGTCTTGGGGATCATCCCCCGGATGCTGCGGCGCACCGCCTCCTCCGGCCTGCGCGCCAGGAGCGAACCGAACGTCTCGGTCTTGAGGCCGCCCGGGTAGCCCGAGTGGCGGTACACCTTCTTGCGGTCGCCCTTGTCGGAGGTGAGCACGACCTTGTCGGCGTTCACGATGATGACGTGGTCGCCGGTGTCGAGGTTGGGGGTGAAGATGGGCTTGTGCTTGCCGCGCAGCACCCGGGCGACCTCGGTGGCGAGGCGGCCGAGCACCAGGCCGTCGGCGTCGACGACGTACCAGGCACGCTGGATCTCTGCAGCTTTCGGGGTGTACGTGGGCACGCGTGCCACCTTCATGTGATTTGCAGTGCGGGTGCGCGGACGCGGAGCGCGCCCAGAGCGACGGACAAGCCTACGGGCACCCGGGCCGAAACGGCAAGCCCGCCCCCGTATCGTGCGCCCGATGGCCGGGACATCCTACGAGCTCTGGCTCCGCCCCGCCGACGGGGCCCGGCTGGCCGGCGCGCTGGAGGCCCTCCGGTCCCATCCCGATCTCGCCGGGGGCGAGGCCCGGACGCCCGCGGGGCGGGTCCCGTGCGAGGTGTGGGCGGACGGGCGGCGCGGCTCGTTCTGGCCCTCCCGCTGGCGGAGCTGGAGCGGGTGCTGCCCGACATCTGGTACCCGATCGACGGCTACGAGCAGAACCGGGCCTGGCGGGAGCCGCTGGACGTGTGGCTGGCGAAGGTGGCGGACCACGTCGCCCGCGCCGTGCCCATCGGCCATGGCCTGATCGGCGAGGGCGTCTCGGCGAGGCCCCACGACGGTGACGTGCCCGACGAGAGAGACGTGAGCCATCTCGTTCCCGGGCGGCACGGGGGCGCGATCCGCTACCCGCCCACCCGCTGGTACACGCCCTGGTGAGCGCTCAGCCCAGAGCGGCCAGGGACGGGGCGAGCCACTCGGGGGCCGGGGGCGCCGAGTCCCGCCACGACCGGTTGCGCCGCCAGAACACGTAGGTGATCCCACCGATCACGATGGGAACCACGTAGGTGAGCAGCCGGAAGATCAGCACGGCCGCCACCACCTCGGCCCGCTCGCCGCCCGCCGTGGTGATCCCGGCGATCAGCGCCAGCTCGACGGCGCCCACGCCCCCAGGGGTGATCGGGATGGCGGTGACCAGGCGGGCGAAGGAGAACACCGCCAGCACCTCGGCCCAGCCCGCCTCCTGCTCGGACACGCCCACGACCCGCAGGCACGCCAGCAGCACCAGGTAGAGGGACAGGTGGCACACGATGGTCACCAGCGTGAGCTCCACCCAGCGCCGGTGGACGTAGCCCAGCACCCGGACCCGGAAGTCGGTGACCGCCATGTCCCAGCCCGTGGCCGGTCCCTTGCGGAACACGCGGCGGATCCGGGTGGCGATCCCCTGGGTGAACAGGCCCAGCCGGCGGGCGAACGCCTCGCTGCGCAGCATGAGGGCGAAGATGATCACCGCCCCGACCAGCCCGGCCAGGCCCGCCAGCGCCGCCGCCAGGCGCCCGCTCCCCGCATCGCCCTGTACGGCCAGGATGGCCAGGGCCACCACCGGCATGCCCAGCTTGACGAAGTTGTTCCAGATGCCCGAGACCAGCACCGTCAGGGTGGCCCGCGAGCTGGAGAACCCCCACGAGCCCAGCATCGAGTAGGTGAGGCCCACGCCGATGGCCCCGCCCGCGGGCAGGGCATTGGACACCGCGGTGGTCGTCTCGTTGAGCACCAGGCCCTGCGGGTAGGTGAGGCCCGGCGTCGCCACCACCATCTGGATCCCGTAACTGGCCAGGTTCGAGGCCGCCAGGACCACCAGCACCGCCACCTCGACCCTGGTCAGCGAGCGCATCGTGTCCCAAACCGAGGACAGGTCGGCGAACTGGCCGAGCACGAACCAGAAGATCCCGCCCACCAGCAGGATCGACACCGCGGCCTGGAGCGCCCGGCGCACCCGCGGGTCGCGCCGGCCGCGCGGCCGGTCCACCGGGCCGCCGTCAGAGCCTGGGGAGCCGCTGCCCGGCAGGGGTCAGACCGCCGCCAGGGACGGGGTGAGCCAGTCGGGCGCCGGGGGCGCCGAGTCCCGCCACGACCGGTTGCGGCGCCAGTACAGGTAGGTGATCCCGCCGAAGATGATGGGCACCACATAGGTCAGCAGGCGGTAGATCAGCACCGCCGCCACCACCTCGGCCCGCTCGCCGCCCGCGGCGCTGATGCCGCCGATGAGCGCCAGCTCGACGATCCCCACGCCGCCGGGGGTGATCGGGATGGCGGTGACCAGGCGGGCGAAGGAGAACACCGCCAGCACCTCGGCCCAGCTCGCCTCCTGCTCGGACACGCCCATGACGCGCAGGCACGCCAGCAGCACCAGGTAGAGGGACACGTGGCCGATCACGGTTATCACCGTGAGCGCCACCCAGCGCCGGTGGATGTAGCCCAGCACCCGGCCGCGGAACTTGGTCACCGCCAGGTCCCAGCCGGTGGCCGGGCCCTTGCGGAACACGCGGCGGATCCGCGGTGGCGATCCCCTGGGTGAACACGGCCCAGCTGCCGGGCGAACGGCTCGCTGTGGAGGATCAGGCCGAAGATCACCACCGCGGCGATCAGCCCGACCAGGCCCGCCGCCGCGGCCACCATGCGCCCGCCCCCGGCCTCGCCCTGGACGGCCAGGATGGCCAGGGCCACCACCGGCATGCCCAGCTTGGCGAAGTTGTTCCAGATGCCGGTGAGGAGCACGGCCAGCGTGGCCCGGGAGTTGGAGAACCCCCACGAGCCCAGGATCGAGTAGGTGAGGCCCACGCCGATGGCGCCGCCCGCGGGCAGGGCGTTGGACACCGCGGTGGTCGACTCGGTGAGCACCATGGACTGGGGGTAGGTGAGGCCCGGCGTCGCCACCACCATCTGGATCCAGTACGTGGCCAGGTTCCAGGCCGCGAGGATCACCAGCACCGCGATCTCGCCGGTGGTGAGCGAGCGCATGGCGTCCCACACCGAGGACAGGTCGGCGAACTGGCCCAGCACGAAATAGAAGATCCCGCCCACCAGCAGGATCGACACCGCGGCCTGGAGCGCCCGCCGCACCCGCGGGTCGCCCCAGCCGTGCGGCCGGGCCTCGGGGCCGCCGTCGGAGCCTTCTGTGGGCCCTGCGGGCGGGGTGTCGGGCTCGGTGCGCGCCATGCACACCGAGTTTCGTCGTCGTACTCCGGTATGGCAACGGGTTCCCCTCCGAGACGAGCGGTGTGGGATCGGAGAAGCGCTGTGTGGGAACCTGGTGCTGACCTCAACGGACGGGGGGCGATATCCAGTTGCATGCCCGGAGGCGTCCTGCCTTCATCGCTGCCGGCGCTCTCGCCGTGCTCTCGCTGCTGCTGGCGACGGGTTGCGGCGAGACCCCGCCGCGGGACGACGCCGCGCGCACGCTGGGCGACGACGCGATCACGGTGGGGGCGTTCGACTTCCCGGAGAGCGAGCTGCTGGCCGAGATCTACGGCCAGGCGCTGGAGGCGGCGGGCTACGACGTCGACCTGGCGCTGGGCGTGGGTCCCCGGGAGCTGGTCCAGCCGGCCCTGGCCGCGGGACTGGTGGAGTTCGTGCCCGAGTACTCGGGGTCCGCGATGCAGTTCCTCAGCCGGGGCGGGCCCCGCCCCACCAGCGACCCGGCCGCCACCTACGCGGCGCTGCAGCGCCAACTCCGGGACCGGCCGCTGACGGCCCTGGCGCCGTCCCCGGCCCAGGACACCAACGCGGTGGTGGTCCCCGCCGACGTGGCGGAGCGCTACGGGCTGAGCGCGGTGAGCGACCTGCGGGCCGTCGCCCGCGAGCTCACGTTCGGGGGACCGCCCGGCTGCCCCGAGCGGCCCTTCTGCCTGGCCGGGCTGCGGTCGACCTACGGGCTCGACTTCGCCCACTTCCTCCCGCTCGACGTGGGCGGGCCGCTCACCCACCAGGCGCTCGACGGCGGTCACGTCGACGCCGCGCTGCTGTTCACCACCGATCCCGGCATCACCGCCGACGACCTGGTCATGCTGGCCGACGACCGCGGCCTGCAACCGGCCGAGAACGTCACGCCCCTGGTGCGCACCGAGGTCGTCGAGCGCTGGGGCGACGACTTCGTGGCCGCGGTCGACGCGGTGTCGGCTGCGCTCAGCACCACCGAGGAGCTCCAGGCGCTCAACGCCCAGGTGATCGCGGGCGAGCCCGCGGCCGACGTGGCCGCCCGCTGGCTCGCCGACGAGGGGTTGGCGTGACCGCTCCGGTCGAGGCCCCGGGCCCGCTGGCGGTCCCCGATCCCCGGTGGCGGGCGCGCCGCCGCCGGCGACCCACGGGGGCGGCGCCGCCCCTGCCCCGGAGCCTGGGGCGGACCGGCCGGGGCTGGGCCGTGGCGCTGGTCGTGATGGTGCTGACCATCTTCGTGCTGCTGTGGTCGGCGGAGGCCCGCCGGCTGGTCGACCAGGCCGACGCCGCGGTGCTGCGAGCCCTCGCCGCCTTGCGCACGCCCTGGCTCACCAGCCTGGCCCGGGGCATCGACCGCGTGGCCACCGGCTGGACCCTGACCATCTTCGCCCTCGGGGTGGTGGTGGCGATCCTGGTGTTCCGGCGCTGGCGCCACCTGTTCACCTTCCTGGCCAGCATCCTGGTCATGGAGCTGGTCGGCGTCGCGCTCTACCAGGCCTTCTCGCGGCCCCGGCCCTACGACGTGACCACCATCGGGCGCTGGGCGGGCTTCTCCTCGCCCTCACCCCCGGCGGCGGTGCTGGCCGCGGTGCTGGTCGCCGTCCTCTACACCCTCGTGCCCGCGGGCGATGCCCGGAACACCGCCAAGTGGGTGGTGGCCGGTGTGCTGGCCGTGATGGTGGCCGCCCGGCTCTACCTGGCGGTCGACCACCCCTTCGACGCGGTGACGGGCCTGGTCATCGGCATCGCCTTCCCGCTCGCCGCCTTCCGGCTGTTCACGCCCAACGACTACGTGCCGGTGGAGTACCGCCGGGGGAAGACCGCCCACCTCGACGTCAGCGGCCGCCGGGGCGAGGCCATCGTCCGGGCGGTGAGCGACCAGCTGGGGCTGACCGTCCTCGAGGCCAAGCCGGTCGGGCCTGGAGGGCTCGGGCGGGTCCACGCCGCTGCGGCTGCGGGTCGAGACCATCACCGAGTCGGGTGAGACGGCCGAGAGCTACGTGTTCGCCAAGCTCTTCGCCATGAACCACGTGCGGGCCGACCGCTGGTACAAGCTCGGCCGCCGCATCCTCTACGGCCGCCTGGAGGACGAGGCCCGGTTCGCCAGCGTGCGCCGGCTGGTCGAGTACGAGGACTACGCATTCCGGCTGCTGCGCGACGCCGGCATCCCCACCGCCATCCCCTACGGCATCGTCGAGATCACGCCCGAGCGCGAGTACATGCTGGTCACCAGCTTCATCGAGGGCGCGGTCGAGATCGGCGAGGCCGAGGTCGACGACGCCCTGATCGACGAGGCGCTGGGCATCATGCGCCGGCTGTGGGACACGGGACTGGCGCACCGCGACATCAAGCCCGCCAACCTGATGGTCCGCGACGGGCACGTGTACCTGATCGACGCCGCCTTCACCCAGGTGCGCCCGTCGCCCTGGCGCCAGGCCGTCGATCTCGGGAACATGATGCTGGTCCTGGCCGTGCGCAGCGACGCCGAGCGGGTCTACCAGCGGGCGCTGCGGCTGTTCACGCCGGACGACATCGCCGAGGCCTTCGCCGCCACCCGCGGCGTGGCCAGCCCCACCCAGCTGCGGGCGGCCATGAAGGAGGACGGCCGCAACCTCCTGGCCGAGTTCCGGGCGCTGGCGCCCGAGCGGCACCGCATCGCCCTCCAGCGCTGGAGCATCGGGCGGGTGGCGCTGGCCGTGGGCCTGGTCGTGGCCCTGGTGCTCGCGGTCACGCAGACCGTCGGCATGTTCACGCCGACCCACGACATCGAGATCGACGGCCTCGCCCGACTGCGGGACCGGCCGCCTGATGGTCCTGATGGCGCAGGCGGTGCCGGACGCCACCCAGGTGCCGTGCCTCGACGCGCTGCCCGCGGGCTGGGAGCTCGGCGGCGTCCACGTCGAGCGGCACGAGGCCTCGTTCTGGCTCGACTCGGACCAGGCCGGCCACAAGGCCGTGCGGGCGACGCTGGTGCGGCCGGAGGACTGCGACGTCTCGGACGCCACCGCCACCCCCAGCGACGAGGTGGGCACCGAGCGCTTCGAGCGGCCCGAGCGCCTGCCCCCCGGCCTGCGCACCACCCGCTACTACCTGTTCCCCGGCGGCTGCGTGACCTACGCGCTCGACTTCAACCAGGGCGGCAGCCCCGAGCTCCTCTTCGACGTGGAGGAGGCGCTCGGCTTCGTCCCCCGGGCCCAGCTCGTCGAGCACGTCCGGGACATGAACGGCCTGGCCCTGTGCGGCGCGGGCGCGGAGTGCACCGGGTGAGCGGGCTCGACACCCCGGTCGCGTCGGTGCAGTACGAGCGCCGGCCCGGCGACGCGGTGGCCGCCGCGGTGGGCCTGGCGGTCCTGCTGGCCGGCATGGCGGTGGTGCGCAACGGCAACGTCCCCGACTGGGAGCGCAATCTGTTCGACGCGGTCAACGGCCTGCCCGAGGCGCTCTACCCGGTGCTGTGGCCCTTCCAGCAGCTGGGGGTCATCGTCGTGGGCCCGATCCTGGCGGTGGTGGCCGCCCTGCTACGCCGCTACCGCCTGGCCCTGGCCATCGTGCTGGCCACGCTGCTGAAGCTGGGGCTGGAGCGGGTGGTGAAGGCGGCGGTGTCCCGCCAGCGACCGGGGACCTCGATCGGCGCCACCGCCGAGCTGCGGGGCGACGTGAGCGCGGTCGGGGAGAGCTTCGTGTCCGGCCACGCGGTGCTGGCCGCGGCGCTGGCGTGCCTGATCGTGCCCTACCTGCCCCGCTCGTGGCGGTACGTGCCCTGGGCGTTGGTGGGACTGGTGATGGTGGGACGGGTCTACGTCGGGGCCCACAACCCCCTCGACGTGATCTGCGGCGCCGGCCTCGGCGTGGCCATCGGATCGGGGCTCAACCTGGTCGTCGGGGTCCCCGTCGATCAGTACCGTACGTGACGCAGATGGAGAACGAGTCGCCTTACCCCACTCGCACGGCGGCGACCTGACGATGGCGCTGCGCAACGAGCGGCGCTCCCACATCGGCACCCGCCCGTGGGGCAGGCACGCCCTGGAGGCGGCCACCGGCGCGGGGCTGGTGGGCCTGAGCCTGCTGTTGCTGTCCGACCGGGCCGACGCCGTCCCGGGCTGGGAGGAGCGCGCCTTCGAGGCCGTCAACGGGCTGCCCGACTCGCTCCGCTGGCCTCTGTGGCCGGTGATGCAGCTGGGCAACTTCTGGATGGTGGCCCTCGCCGGCCTCGGCGTGTACGCGGCCACCCGGCGGCGGCGCTTCGCGCTGGCGGCGTCGACCGCGGCCTTCCTGGCCTGGGTGGTGGCCAAGTTGGTGAAGGATGCGGTGCAGCGGGGCCGGCCCGGCGACCTGCTCGATCGGGTCGAGATCCGCGAGACGGGGCTGCACGGGCGCGGCTACGTCTCGGGCCACACAGCCATCGCCTTCGCGGTGGCCACGGTGGTGACGCCGCTGCTGCCCGGGCGCTGGCGGCTGGTGCCCTTCGCCCTGGCGTCGCTGGTGGGCCTGGCCCGCGTCTACTACGGCGCCCACCTGCCCCTCGACGTCGTCGGCGGGGCCGGGATCGGCATCCTCTGCGGCCTGGTCGCGTCGCTCCTGTTCCACACCATCGACCCGGTGCACGACCGCTGAGCGCGCTCCCCCACATCGCGCCGGACACCGGCGACATCACCCCCGAGGTCGTGCTGCGGCCCCGAGGGCGGGAGCGGGCACCCGCGGACGTGCTGCGCCTGCTGCTGGGCCTGGCACTGCTGGGCCTGGGCCTGCTGGCGGCCAACGTGGCCCGCAACACGGTGGGCGGCATCGAAGCCGACATCGTCGAGGCGTACGACCACGTGCCCGACCGCATCGCCGAGGTGCTCACCGCCCTGGCGTTCGTGCTGGCCGCGGCGGTGCCGCTGCTAGCGATCCTGGTGCTGGTGGTGCGCCACCGCTACCGGCGGGCACTGGCGCTGCTGCTGGGCGGGTACATCGCCAGCTGGGCGATGATCGCGCTCGACCGGGCGCTGTCGGACCGCGGGGTGGTGGAGCGGGTGCGGGCCGAGACGGGCGGCGACGTGGAGATCACCGACCCCCGCTTCGCCACCGCCTCGCTGATCGCCTCGGTGGTGGCCATGGTGGTCATCGCCTCGCCCTGGCTGCCGCGGGCCTGGCGGCGCGCCCTGTGGACGGGGATCACGTTCCTGGTGGTCCTGCGCATGGTGTCGTCGGGCGAGCCCGCCTTCGACGTGATCCTGGCGCTGGCCGTGGGCCTGGTGGTGGGCAGCGCGGCGCTGGTCCTCATCGGCACGCCCAGCCCCGAGCCGGAGGCGCCCGAGCTGCTGGGCATGCTCGGGCCGGCCGGCCCGGTGGCCCGGGTCGAGCAGCGGCCGGGATCGGAGCCGCTGGTCTACGACGTGGAGCGGGTCGGCGGCGAGCGCCTGCGGCTGGCGGTGCGCACCTCCCGGGACCGCTCGGCCGACCTGCTGGCCCGGCTGTGGCGCTACGCCCGCCTGCGCAGCGCGGAGGTCGACCAGCCCCACCTCACCGTGCAGCGCCGGGTCGAGCACGAGGCGCTGGCCCAGACGCTGGCGGCCACCGCCGGCGCCCGGGTGCGGGCCGTGCGGACGGTGGTGGCCTCGCCCGAGGGATCGGCCGGCCTGCTCAGCTCGAGCAGCCGAGGGCGTGCCCGCGTCCACCCTCGATGCCGAGGAGCTGGCGGCCGGCCCGCTGGTGGACGCCTGGCGCCAGGTCGGCTGCCTGCACCGGGCCCGCATCGCCCACCGTTCGCTGGGCCTGGGCCGGTTCACCATCACGCCCGACGGCCGGGCCGTGCTGGACGGCTTCGACTCGGCCCGGGTGGCGGCCGGCGAGCGCGACCTCGCCCGGGACACGGCCCAGCTCCTGGTGGCCACGGCCGTGGTCGTGGGCGTGCCCGCCGCGGTCGACGCCGCGGTGGACGCGGTGGGCGCGGCCCAGGTGGGCAGCGCGCTGCCCTACCTCCAACCCCTGGCCCTGCCCCGCGCGACCCGGCGGGCGGTGCGCGCCGACCGGAGCCTGCTGCCCGACCTGCGGGAGCGGGTCCAGGCCGTCACGGGCGCGGCATCGGCGGCGCTGGCCCGGCTGGAACGGGTGCGGCCCCGCACGCTGGTGTCGGTCACCGCCTTCGCGGTGGCGTTCTACGTGCTGCTGCCCCAGCTGGCGGACGTGCAGCGCACGGCAGATGCGGCGTCCGAGGCCCAGCTCGGCTGGCTGCTGCCCGCCCTGGCGGCCTCCGCGATCAGCTATCTGTTCGCCGCGGTCTCCATGGTCGGCTCGGTGCCCCAGCCCATCCCCTTCTGGGCCACGTTCCGCATGCAGGTGGCGTCCTCGTTCGCCGGCCGCATCGCCCCCGCCAACACCGGCGCCCTGGCCGTGGGCGTGCGCTTCCTCCAGCTGACCGGGGTGGCCGCCGCGGTGGCCGCCACCGCGGTGGGGCTCAACATGGTGGCCGGCCTGGTCGTGCACGTGGTGCTGCTGCTGGCCTTCCTGGCCTGGGCCGGCACCGGAGGCGTCGACGGGTTCTCGCTGCCCGACGCCACCACCGTGCTGCTCGTGGTGGCGGTGGTGCTGGCCGCCAGCGGGCTGGTCATCGTGCTGGTCCCCGCCGTGCGGCGCAAGGTGGTGCCGCCGCTGATCTCGCAGCTCCGCACCGCGGCGGGCTCGCTGGCCGACGTGATGACCGACCCGTGGCGGCTGTTCGCCCTGCTGGGCGGGTCGGCGGGCGTGACGCTGTCGTACATCACGGCGCTGGCGGCCACGGTCATGGCGTTCGGCGGCGGGCTGAGCCTGCCCCAGGTGGGGGTGGCGTACCTGGTGGCCATGGCCCTGGGGTCGGTGTCGCCCACGCCGGGCGGCCTGGGCGCGGTGGAGGCCGCCCTGGTCACGGCCCTCACCGGCTACGGCATGCCCGGCGACAAGGCCGTGGCCGCGGTGCTGACGTTCCGCCTGATCACGTTCTGGCTGCCGGTGCTGCCGGGCTGGTTCCTCTTCCAGCGCATGCAGCTCCAGGAGGAGCTCTAGTCATCGCGAGGGGTACGTAGGCGCCCCGGGGGACCGCCTACGTACGGGCGGCGCCGCGGAACGCGTAGGGCGTCCGATGTGGGCCGCTACCTCAGGGGCGCACTCTCACCACATGTTCACGCATCCGGAGTTCACCATCGCCCTCGCCAACGAGCGGTCCCAGAGCCTGCGCGACGACGCCGCCCTGATCCGCCGGGGCCGTGCCGCCCGCTGGTCCCGCAAGAGCCGGCGCTCGACCCCCGACCGGGTCATCGACCTGCGGGCACCCACCGAGGCGCCCCCCGCCGTCGAGCGGGCCCACCGCAACATGGCGGCCTGACCGGCCGCCCCTGACACCTTGGCCTGACCGTCCGCCCCTGACACCGTGGCCTGACCGCCCGAAACCGCGCCGGTCCCCGTCACGGCGGGGTCGTACGCTCGGAGCATGCTCGTGGGACGCTCGGGACTCTCGCCCGTCATGGTGGGTCGTGCGGCCGAGCTGGACCGCCTCGTCCGCCTCGTCGGCGCCCGCGCCGAGCCGGCCGTCGCCCTCGTGGCCGGTGAGGCGGGCATCGGCAAGACCCGCCTGGTGCAGGAGCTGGTCACCCAGGTGCCGGCGGGCACCGTGGTGCTGGCCGGCCAAGCCGATCCCGGCAGCGAGAGCCGGCCCATGGAGCTGTTCCTCGACTCGCTGGGCCGGGTGCCGACCGCCGGGTTCGCCGACCTGGTCGAGGCCATCAGCGACGACGAGCGCCCCGCCGAGGAGCGCACCCGGGCGGGCGTCGAGCTGGTCCGCAAGCTGACCGAGCACTCGACGGGCCTGGTGGTGTTCGAGGACCTGCACTGGGCCGACCTGGAGAGCGTGAACATCTTCGAGAAGCTGGCCGAGCCCGGGGGCGGGCGCCTGCTGGTGGTGGGCACCTACCGGCCCGACGGCCTGTCCCGCCGCCACCCGGCCGCCGAGGTCCTCCCCCGCCTCGAGCGGCGGCACTCGGTGACCCACATCCAGCTGGGGCGGCTCAGCCCCGCCGACGTGGGCGCCTACCTCACCGCGGTGTACGGCGCCGTGCCCTCGTTCCGGGCGGTGGAGGCGCTGCACGGCCGCACCGGCGGCAACCCGTTCTTCCTGGAGGAGCTGGTGGCCAGCGCGGTGGCCGCCCCGGGCGACGACCTCGAGGACATGCCACTGCCGTGGACGGTCGCCGAGCTGGTCCGCAAGCAGGTCGACGAGGTCGACCCCGAGGTGCGGGCCATCGTCAGCACCGCCGCGGTGCTGGGGCGCCGGGTCAGCTTCGACGTGCTGGCCCAGGTCACGGGCGCGTCCGAAGACGAGCTCATCGCCGTGCTGCGGGCCGCGGTGGACAGCGGCCTGCTGGTCGAGAGCGAGCCGGACGTGTTCAGCTTCCACCACGAGCTGGCCCGGGAGGCGATCGAGAACGGGCTGCTCGGCCGGGAGCAGCGACGCCTGCACGAGGCCGCGCTGGCGGCGCTGCGGGCGAGCGGCAGCAAGGACCACCTGGCCCTGGCCCGCCACGCCCGGGGCGCGGGCCGCTACGACGACATGGTGGCCGAGGCCCGCAAGGGCGCCCGCGAGTCGCTGGCGTTGGGCTCGACGTACCAGGCCCGCCACCTGGCCGAGATCGGCCTGACCGAGTGCGAGGACGACATCGAGCTGCTGTCGCTGGCCGCCCGGGCCTGCTACATGACCGGATTGCTGGACGACGCCGCCATCTACGGCGACCGCTGGCTGGCCCTGGCCCGCCGGCGCGACGACGTGAGCGAGGAGGCGTCGGCGCTGGGCGTGCGGATGCGCATCTCCCGCGAGGCGGGCGTGCTGGCCGAGATGGCTTCCTTCACCATGGACCTGATCGACGCGGTCGACAGGCTGCCCGACGACGAGCAGCGGGCGCGGGCCATGGCCGCGGTGGCCCAGTCCTACATGCTGCGGGACAAGGTGCAGTCCACGCTGGAGTGGGCGGACAAGGCGCGGGCGCTCGCCGAGGCCCACGACCTGGCGGACGTGCGGCTGGCGGCCATGGTCGAGAAGGGCTCGGCGCTGATGATGACCATCGACAGCCTGGAGGAGGGACGGGCGCTGCTGGAGGCGGCCGCCGACGAGTCCGAGCAGCGAGGCGAGCACGTGCTGGCGGCCCGGGCGCTCAGCAACCTGATCTGGCACGCCCGCCAGTGGAGCGACATCGGCAGCGTGCGCACGCTGATCGACCGCATGCACGCCCAGGCCGAGGCGGCGGGGTTCGACCTGCTGGCCCGGGTGGACGAGCCGGTGGCGCTGGCGCAGCTGGCCACGGTGGAGGGAGACCTCGACGCGGCCATCGCCCACCTCGACGAGGGCTGGCGGGCGTACTCGACGGCCCGGGCCCCGTGGACCGAGCGGCGCTGGCTGGCCGTGTTCCGGGCCGGGCTGGCGCTGGAGGCGGGCGACATCGAGGGCGCCGCCCGCTTCGCGGAGCACACCCAGCCGGTCACCGAACGCACCGCTCCCGGGGTCTACGGCCTGATGTTCCACCTCGCCTGCCGCCGCGGCGAGGTGGCCGACGCCCGCGAGCTGCTGCCGCGGCTGCTGGCCGCCATCGACACGGTGGGCGTGGCCGACGCGGCCCAGGCCCACGACCTGCTGCGGGCTGCGCTGGCCGCGGGCCTCGACCCGGCGGAGATGCGCCCGCTCACCGACCTGGTCGGCAGCTACGTGGGCCACCGCCTGCCGGACGACGACCCGTGGCGCTGCCTGCTCGACGCCCAGTTCGCGGAGGCCGAGGGGCGCACCGGCGAGGCGTCCGAGCGCTACGCGGCGGCGGCCGGGTCGCTGGGCCTGGCCCCCGAGGTCATGGCCGGGCACCGGGGCACGGCGCACGTGGGCGCGGCCCGCTGCCTGATCGCCGAGGGCCGGTTGGAGGAGGCCAAGGCCCACGCGGAGGCGGCCGCCCCGTTCCTGGCCCGCTGGCGGGGCTGGCGGGTGGAGGAGCTGGTGGCGGTCCAGCGCCGGTTGGGCCTGGGGCCGACGCCCAGCGGCCCCGACGCGCTCACGCCCCGCGAGCGCGAGGTGGCCGGGCTGCTGGCCGAGGGCCTGTCCAACAGCCAGCTGGCCGAGCGCCTCTACATCTCGCCCCGCACCGCCGCGGTGCACGTGTCCAACATCCTGTCCAAGCTGGGCATGTCGTCCCGCACCGAGGTCGCGGCCTGGGCCGTCCGAGACGGCCTCGCCGAGGGCTAGACCCGCCCGACCGCGGTGGCTCAGGAGGCCACATGGTGGTACCAGCGGGCGTCGATCACCCTCCCGTCCGGCAACGTGTGGCGTCCCTCCTCCACCGGCGTCGCCCCCACCGCCTCGATCTGGCGGATCGCCCGCACGTTGTGGACCTCCGTGCCCATCCGGGCGACCGGGAGGCCGAGATCACGGTGCACGTGGACGAGGGCGACCGCCAGCGATGCCCGACCGAGGCCCTGTCCCGGGCTTCGGGTGCGAGCCACCAACCGAGCTCCACGTCCCACCGGTCGCGCCGCCCGACGCCGGGACGGAGCATGTAGCAGCCGGCGAACCGACCATCGCGGGTGAGGGCGAAGTAGCGGTGGGGATGCAGCCGGTGCGGCCACCGGACCAAGAACTGCAGCACCGTGACGTAGGTGTCGATGGAGCGCTGGTCGAATCCCTGCCAGTAGCGCACCTCGTCGTCGATCGACCGCACGAAGGGCTCGATGTCGTGCGCCGTGTAAGGCCGCAGCTCCAGCTCGTCGGTGGCGATCGACGCCCTCGGCCAGAGGCGCGTCTTCATCATCTCCTTCTTCGTCCGCCGCAGTTCCCCCCGCTTCGCTTGCACCCCCGGGAGGCTAGACCCGGCGCGAGAGCGGGATGATGGCCACCATGAGGTCGTGGCGGCGCTGGTTGACGGCCTCCGCCGAGGCGCCGGCGGCCATGGCCGTGGTCGCATCCTGGCGGTCCTGGAGGCGCAGCCCGACGCTGGTGTCGAGCGCCCCGGCCAGCAGCCCGATCGAGTGGCTGAGGACCCGCAGCTCCTGCTGGAGCTGCTTGTCGTGGGCGTCGACCGCCAGGGCGGTGGCCTCGGCCCCCAGGTCGTTCATGCGGCGGCGGGTGTCCTCCCACGCGCTGCGCAGCCGGTCGGGCGTGTAGGTCCCGCCCACCAGGTCGAGCGACGCCTGGTCGTGGATCCACTCGGCCCCGCCCACCAGGTGCGAGATGCGCCGGTTGAGCGACCCCTTGGCCTGGGAGCGGCGCCGCGCCGCCGCGGAGATCAGGCCGAACAGCAGCGCCGCCACCACGACGATGGCGACGATGGTCAGGATCAGGGCCCAGTCGACGTCGCTGCCCTCCTCCTCCTCGGCGGGCGCCAGGGTGGTGTCGGGGCCGGCGGGCGTGGTGGTGGCGATCGGCGGCTCGGTGGTCGCGTCGTGATCGGTGGCCGGGGGCTCCGTGGTCGGGGCCGCCTCGGTGGTGGTGGTCTCCTGTCGGGGCGCCTCCGGCGAGGCGGAGGCGCCGGCAGTGCACGCCCCCAGCGTCAGCACCAGAAGCGCCGCGGCAGCACGTTGTCCGGTGCCAAGCATGCGGAGAGAGTATTCACCCCGCCCCACGGGGTGGCGGACCGTGCGGTCCTGTCAGGGCGGATAGTCGACGTCCCAGAGGCACAGGCCCTGCGGCGGCGCCAGGCGGGAGCCCTTGGACCGGTCGCGCCCGGCGATGATCCCCAGCAGCTCGCCGGCGTGCCTGCGGGCCAGGCCCACGTCCACCAGCGTGCCCACGAGGCTGCGGATCATCTGGTGGCAGAAGGCGTTGGCCTCGATCTCGAAGCGCAGCACCCCGTCGCCGAGGTCGGTCCAGGCCGCCCGGCGCACGGTGCGCACCAGCGACGCCTCGCCCCCGTCGCGCAGCTTGGGGCGGCGGCAGAAGGCGGAGAAGTCGTGCTCGCCCACCAGCGGGTCGCACCCCAGGCGCAGCAGGTCGAGGTCGAGGGGCTCGTCCACGTGCCAGGCGAGGTGCGCCAGGAACGGGTCGGGCACCGGGCGGTTGACGATGGTGTAGCGGTAGGTGCGGCCGGTGGCGGAGCGGCGGGCGTCGAAGCCCTCGGGCGCCCGCTCGACGTCCCGCACCACGATCGCCGGGCCGCACAGGCGGTTGACCGAGCGGCCCAGCACCAGCGGGTCGAAGCGCTCGGCGGGCGCGTCGAAGCTGACCACCTGGCCCCAGGCGTGGACCCCGGTGTCGGTGCGGCCCGGCGCAGGTCAGCTCCACGCCGGCCTGGAGCACCTTGGCCAGGGCGTCCCGCAACGTCCCGCCCACGGTGGGCACCCCGGGCTGGGGGGCGAAGCCGTGGAACCCGGACCCGTCGTAGGCGACGGTCATCCGTACGCGCACCAGCGGCCCGCTGGGGGCCGCTGGTCCTTCGGTCATCTCGAACAGCGTCACCGCCGCTGGCCGGCGGCCGGCCGGACGGTCAGACCAGCTCGATCCGCGCCATGGGCGCGTTGTCGCCCTGGCGGGGACCGAGCTTGAGGATGCGGGTGTACCCGCCGTTGCGCTCGGCGTAGCGGGGCCCGATCTCGTTGAACAGCTTGTGGGTCATCTCGCGGTCGCCCAGGTAGGCCACGACCTGCCGGATCTGGTGCAGCTTCACGTCGGGGTCGGCGTCGGCCCGGCGGGCCTTGGTGATGAGCTTCTCGGCCACCGGGCGCAGCGCCTTGGCCTTGGCCTCGGTGGTCACGATGCCCTCGGCCGCGAACAGGCTGGCCGCCAGGTTGGCCATCATCAGCCGCTGGTGGGCGGCGTTGCCGCCGAAGCGGCGGCCCTTCTTGGGGGTGGCAGGCATGGCGGGATCAGTCCTTGGTGCGGAGCGACAGGCCGCGCTCGTCGAGCTTGGCGATGACCTCGTCGAGCGACTTCTGCCCGAAGTTGGTGATGGCCAGCAGGTCGTCCTCGGTCTTCTGCACCAGCTCGCCCACGGAGTTGACCTGGGCGCGCTTGAGGCAGTTGCGGGGACGCTCCGACAGGTCGAGGTCCTCGATGGGCAGGTCCAGGTCCGGGGAGCCGGCGCTGGTCACGGCCAGCTCGCCCAGCTCGAGGCCCTGGGGCTCCTCGCTCATGTCGGCCACCAGGGCCACCAGCGAGCGCAGCGTGTCGCCCGCCGAGGCGAGGGCGTCGCGGGGGTTGATCGAGCCGTCGGTCTCGATGTCGAGGACCAGGCGGTCGTACTCGGTGGACTGCTCGACCCGGGTGGGCTCGACGTCGAAGGACACCCGGCGCACGGGCGAGAAGATCGAGTCGACCGGGATCACGCCGATCGTCTCCGACACCTTGTTGGCCTCGGCCGAGCGGTAGCCCCGGCCCTTGGACACGGTGATGTCGACCGCGATGCGGCCCGACTTGTTGAGCGTGGCCAGGTGGAGGTCCTCGTTGAGGATCTCGATGTCGGAGGTGAGCTGGATGTCGCGGGCGGTGATGTCGGCCGGGCCGCGGCACGTCGAGGCGCAGCGTGACGGGCTCGTCGCTGTGGCTGACGAGCACGATGTCCTTGAGGTTGAGGATGATGTCGGTGACGTCCTCGACCACGCCCGGGATGGTGTCGAACTCGTGCAGCGCGTCGTCGAACCGCACCTGCGTGATGGCCGCGCCGGGGATGGACGACAGAAGGGTGCGCCGCAGCGAGTTGCCGAGGGTGTGACCGAAGCCGGGATCGAGGGGGCCGAGGGCGAACCGCTGGCGGTTGCCTTCCTCCTCGGTGATCGGCTCGACCGTCGGGCGCTGCATGACGAGCATCAGGTGGCTCCTGGTTGCTGGCTAGATGTGGGGGTGGGGGCGATTACTTGCTGTAGAGCTCGACGATGAGCTGCTCGCGCACGGGCACGTCGATGTGCTCGCGCAGCGGGTACTCGCGCACCTTCACCGAGAGCCCTTCGTTCTCGGAGTCGAGCCAGGGCGGGGGCGTGCGGGCCAGGACGTCGCGGTTCCACTGGATCTGGATCATCTGGCGGGCCTTGCCCCGCAGGCTGACCACGTCGCCCTTGCGGACCCGGTAGCTGGCGATGTCGACCCGGCGGCCGTTGACGTCGACGTGGCCGTGGTTGACGAACTGGCGGGCCTGGGGGCGGGTGGAGGCCCAGCCGGCCCGGTAGACGATGTTGTCGAGCCGGCGCTCGAGCAGCTGGAGCATGATCTCGCCGGTGACGCCGCGCTTGCGCGAGGCCTCCTCGTAGAGGTTGCGGAACTGCCGCTCGTTGAGGCCGTAGGTGAAGCGGGCCTTCTGCTTCTCCTGGAGCTGCTCGAGGTACTCGGAGGCGTTGCGGCGCCGGCTGCGGCCGTGCTCACCCGGGGGGTAGGGGCGGCGCTCCAGGGCGCGGTTCTCGCCTGAGGTGCCCCAGATGTTGACGCCCAGGCGGCGGGAGACTCGGGACTTGGGCCCGGTGTAGCGGGACATGCGCGGTTACCTCAGACCCGCCGCCGCTTGGGCGGGCGGCAGCCGTTGTGGGGGACCGGGGTGACGTCCTTGATGCCGGTCACCTCGATGCCGGTGTTCTGGATCGAGCGGATGGCGGTCTCGCGGCCGGACCCCGGGCCCTTGACCTGGACGTCGACCTTGCGGACGCCGTGCTCCATGGCCCGGCGGGCCGCGGCCTCCGCGGCCATCTGCGCCGCGAACGGCGTCGACTTGCGGGAGCCCTTGAAGCCCACGTTGCCGGCCGAGGCCCACGACAGGACGTTGCCGTCCTGGTCGGTGAAGCTGATGATCGTGTTGTTGAAGCTGGACTTGATGTGAGCGACGCCGTAGCCGACGTTCTTGCGCTCGCGCTTGCGGGGCCTGCGGCCACCGGCGGACTTGGGCTTGGCCATGTGGGGGCTACTTCCTCGCCTTCTTCTTGCCGGCGACCGTCTTCTTCGGGCCCTTGCGGGTACGGGCGTTGGTCTGGGTGCGCTGGCCGCGCACGGGCAGGCCGCGCCGGTGGCGCAGGCCCTGCCAGCAGCCGATCTCCATCTTGCGCTTGATGTCCTGCGCCACCTCGCGGCGCAGGTCGCCCTCGACCTTGAAGGTGGCCTCGATGTGGTTGCGGATGCGGGCGACCTCGTCGTCGGTGAGGTCGCGCACCCGGGTGTCGGGGCTGATGTCGAGGGCGGAGCAGATCTCCTGGCTGCGGGTGCGCCCGATGCCGTAGATGTAGGTGAGCGAGATCTCCAGCCGCTTCTCGCGGGGGATGTCTACGCCGGCGATGCGTGCCATCAGTCTCCTCTAGCCCTGGCGCTGCTTGTGGCGCGGGTTGGGGCAGATGACCTGGACGCGGCCGTGCCGGCGGATCACCTTGCACTTCTCACAGATTCTCTTGACGCTGGGTCGAACCTTCATGACGATCCCGTCACTTGTAGCGATAGGTGATGCGACCTCGGCTGAGGTCGTAGGGCGTGAGCTCCACCTGGACTCGATCACCACGGATGATGCGGATGTAATGCATGCGCATCTTGCCGGAGATGTGGGCCAGAACCTTATGGCCGTTCTCCAACTCGACACGGAACATGGCGTTGGGGAGGGGCTCGATGACCTTCCCCTCCAGGACGATCGCATCTTCCTTAGGTTTCGGCAGGGGTATGCTCCTACATACGTGCTGGTCAGTGGCCAAGGACGCGGTGGGAACAGCCGATAGCGCCGAGAGCCGACTGAACATGCTAGCGCAGCATGAAGCCTAGGAAAACTCCGCGGCGCGAGCCTCGCAGCACGAACTCGGGGCCACCGTAGCCGATCCCGCGCCCGTGGATCACGCAGTGGGTCACGCACGCGAACGCTCGGACCCGTGGTGCGACACGTACTCTGCGTGCTGACCGGGCCGGTCCCGGCCTGATCAGCGGGGCGCGAACACGCAGAACTCGTTGCCCTGCGGATCGGCGCACACGTGCCAGGGTGTGCGCTCGCCCGGCGGGGCCAGGACGGTCGCGCCGCGGTCGAGGAGGGCGGGCACGTCGTCGCTGGTGAGGTCCCAGTGGACGCGGTTCTTCACCGCCTTCGGCTCGGGGACGGGCACGATGGCGATGCCGTCCAGCGGGCAGTCCGGGATGGCCTCCACCCACCAGAACCCGCGCCCGTCATCGCCGGGTTGCGCGCCCAGCACGTCGGCCCACCACTCGGCCAGCGCCCGGGAGGACGCCTCGTCGGCCGTGTCGATCACGAGCTCGTGCAGCTTGGCCGGCGGGTCGGCCGGGATGTCGTCGCGGACGAACACGCAGAACTCGCCCCCCTCGGGGTCGGCGAGCACGCTCCAGCGGAAGCCCGACTCCTCCGCCGGCAGCACGACGGTGGCGCCCAGCGCCACGATCGGGTCGAGGGTGGCGGCCCCCACGTCGATGTGGACCCGGTGCTTGACCGTCTTCGGCTCGGGGACGCGGTTGATCCAGATGGTCTCGGCCGGGGTCGCGCCCCGCAGCACGGCGTCGCCGTCGTCCCCGACCTCGACGCGCAGGCCCAGCAGCGCCCCCCAGAACGCCGCCAGGCGCGGCGGGTCGGCGGCGTCGATGCACATGTCCTTCCAAGTGGCGAGCGGCATGGGTGCCCAGCCTCCCACGAAACCCGTTCTGTCAGATACGTCACGTGCCGTCGGCACGGTGAGCACTGACAGAACCAGAGGGGTAGGGTCCGGCAGCGATGGGGACCACCACGAGGCGGAACTTCCTGGCCGGGGCGCTGGCCGCGGGGGCCACGCTCCCGCTGGCGGGGTGGGGCCCGCCGTCGTGCGCACCGTCGCAGCCACCCCCGCCGCCCGCGGCGCTGCCCGACGGGCTGTTCGCCCTGGGGGTGGCGTCGGGCGACCCGCTGCCCCACGCCGTCGTCCTGTGGACCCGGCTGGCGCCCGCGCCCACCGTGGGCGGGGGCATGCCTGCGGTCGACGTGCCGGTCCGCTGGGAGGTGGCCGAGGACGACCGCTTCCGCCGGGGCGTCCGCAGGGGCGACGCGGTGGCCGAGGCCCGCTTCGCCCACTCGGTCCACGTCGACGTCCGCCACCTCGCGCCCGCCCGCTGGTACTTCTACCGCTTCATCGTGGGCGACCAGGTCAGCCCGGTGGGCCGCACCCGCACCGCTCCGGCCCGGGGCCACGCCGCCGACCGGCTGCGGTTCCTGTTCGCCAGCTGCCAGAACTGGCAGTCGGGCTTCTGGCCGCTGTGGGCCAACGCCCCGGCCGAGGACCCCGACGTGGTGCTGCACCTGGGCGACTACATCTACGAGGGCCCGGCCGGGACCGGCGCCAGCATCGTGCGCCCCCACAACGGCCCCGAGATCATCACGCTCGACGACTACCGCAACCGCTACGGGCTCTACAAGGGCGACCCGGCGCTCCAGGGCATCCACGCCGCCTGCCCGTGGATCGTGACCTGGGACGACCACGAGGTCGAGAACAACTACGCCGGCCTGGTCCCCCAGTTCCCGGCCGAGGCCCCGGCAGTTCCCCGCCCGGCGGGCTGCGGGCTACCAGGCCTGGTGGGAGCACCAGCCGGTGCGCCTGCCGCCGCCCACCGGCCCCGACCTCACCATCTACCGGTCGTTCGACTGGGGCCGGCTGGCCCGCTTCCACGTGCTCGACGGCCGCCAGTACCGCAGCGACCAGCCCTGCGACGACGGGGCCGACTCCGGGCCCACCTGCGCCGAGCGGGTCGCCCCCGCCCAGACCATGCTGGGCGAGGCCCAGGAGGCGTGGATCGGCGCCAGCCTGGCCGAGTCCCGCGCCCGCTGGGACGTGCTCGCCAACCAGACGGTGATGACGTCGATGCCGCTGGCCGGGGTGTTCTACAACCGCGACCAGTGGGACGGCTACGCCGCGGCCCGCGCCCGGCTGTTCGACCAGTTCCGGGCGGGCCAGGTGGAGAACGCGGTGGTGATCACGGGCGACATCCACGCCGCCGGGCGCCGGCTCGCTGGTGGGCGAGAACCCGGACGGCAGCTCCAGCACCGAAGCCGTCGGCACCGAGCTGGTGGGGTCGTCCATCAGCTCCCGCTTCGACGAGGGCCTGGCCGACCTGGCCGAGCAGCTGGTCCGGGCTCTGCCCCACATCGCCTTCGCCGACATGCGGCGGCGGGGCTACATGGTGTGCGACGTGACCGACAGCGAGCTGGTCACCCGCTACCAGGTCGTCGACTCGACCGCCACCCCCGAGGCACCCGTGTACACCGCCGCCACGTTCACGACGCTGGCGGGCACCCCGGGGGTGCAGGTCTAGGGCGCTAGGTCACGGCCCGGGCCCGAGGGGGGTCAGGGCAGGGTCAGGATCTCGGGGCCGTCCTCGGTGACGGCCACCGTGTGCTCCCAGTGGGCGGCGCGGGCGCCGTCGGTGGTCACCACCGTCCAGCCGTCGGCCAGGACGACGGTGTCGTCGCTGCCCGCCGACACCATGGGCTCGACCGCGAACACGTCGCCCGCGGCCACCCGCCGGCCCCGGCCCCGCCGGCCCACGTTGGGGACGTCGGGCGGCTCGTGCATGGCGGTGCCGATGCCGTGACCCACGTAGTCGCGCACCACCCGGAACCCGGCCCGCTCGACGGTGGACTGCACCGCGGAGCCGAGGTCGCCCAGCCGCGACCCGGGGACCAGCTGGGCGATGCCCGCCTCCAGGGCGTGGCGGGTCACGTCGATCAGGCGCTGGTCCTGGGCGGAGATCTGGCCCACGCCCGCGGTGAAGGCGGCGTCGCCGTGGTAGCCGTCCACGATGGCGCCGCAGTCGATGGAGATGATGTCGCCCTCGGCCAGCGCCTGGCCGTCGGGGATGCCGTGCACCACCACCTCGTTGCGGCTGGCGCAGATCACCGCCGGATAGCCGTGGTAGCCCAGGAAGTTGGAGCGGGCCTTGCGCCGCTGGAGCACGTCGCGGCCGATGGCGTCGAGCTCGAGCAGGGTGACGCCCGGGCGCAGCGCCGCCCGGATGCACTCGTGCATCTCGGCCACGACACGGCCGGCTCGCCGCATCGTGCGGATCTCCTCGAAGGACCGCCGGCCCATGCGCCGGATACTACGAGCCGCGGCGGACGTCGATGGTCGTCACGAGGCGGTCGAGGACCTCCTCGGTCGAGCCCAGGCCGTCGATGATCTCCAGCAGGCCCCGCTCCCGGTACCAGGCGATCAGCGGCGCCGTCTTGGCCTCGTACTCGGACAGGCGCCGATCGATGGCCGCGGGCTTGTCGTCGTCGCGCTGGACCACGTCGCCGCCGCAGTTCTCGCACACCCAGCCGTACTTGGACGGGTTGGACTGCGAGTAGTTGGCGCCGCAGTCGTCGCACATGCGCCGGCTGGCCAGGCGCCGCAGCACCACCTCGCGGTCGACGTCGAGGTCGATGACCACGTCGAGGGGCCGCGACGCGGTGATCTTGGCCAGCGCGTCGGCCTGGTCCACCGTGCGGGGGAAGCCGTCGAGGACGTAGCCCCGCCGCGTGGTGTCGCCGCGGTCGAGGCGCTCCTCCACGATGCCGATCATGATGTCGTCGGGCACCAGCTCGCCGGACGCCATGAGCTCGGCCGCCTTGCGCCCGAGGTCGGTGCCCTCGCGCACCGCCGCCCGCAGCATGTCGCCGGTGGAGATGTGGGGGACCACGTAGTGGCGGGACAGCCGGAGGCACTGGGTGCCCTTGCCGGCCCCCTGGCGTCCCAGCATGACCATGCGGACCCCAAGGGTCACTGCAGGAACCCTTCGTAGTTCCGCATCATGAGCTGGCTGTCGATCTGCTTCATCGTCTCCAGCGCCACGCCCACGGCGATCAGGATCGACGTGCCGCCGAAGGCGAACGCCTGCACGTCGGCCGTGGCCAGCAGGATCGACGGCAGCAGCGCGATGGCCGCGATGAACAGGGCGCCCGGCAGCGTGATGCGGGCCAGGATGCGCGACAGGTAGCGCTCGGTCTGGGGACCGGGCCGGATGCCGGGGATGAACCCGCCCTGCTTGCGGATGGTGTCGGCCTGCTGGTGCGGGTCGAAGGCGATGGCCGTGTAGAAGTAGGCGAAGGCGATGATCAGCAGGCCGTACACGACCAGGTGCAGCGGCGCCGTCTGGTTGACCAGGTGGTCGTTGACCCAGCGCTGCACGCCGACGCCCCAGCTGCCCGGGTCCGACGGCAGGACCTGGGTGATGAGCAGCGGCAGGTACAGCATCGAGCTGGCGAAGATGATGGGCACGACGCCCGACTGGTTGACCTTGAGCGGGATGTAGGTGTTCTGGCCGCCGTACATGCGGCGGCCCACGACCCGCTTGGCGAACTGCACCGGGATGCGGCGCTGCCCGTTCTCCACGATGACGATGCCCGACCAGCACCAGCAGGAACAGGAAGATCAGCGGGATCAGCAGGCCCAGGCCCTTGGTGGCGTAGATCTGGCCGAACTGGGACGGGATGGACGACACCACGCTGGCGAAGATGAGCAGCGACATGCCGTTGCCGATGCCGCGCTGGGTGATCGTCTCACCCATCCACATCAACAGCGCGGTGCCCGCGGTGAGCACCAGCACCACCAGCAGCACCCGGGGCGGGGTGAAGGGGTGCAGCACGTCGATGTTGGTGGGGTTGTTGGCCCCGCCCAGCAGCCCGCCGCCGCCGTTGTGGAACAGGAACGCCAGCGCGGTCGACTGCAGCACCGCGATGGCCACCGTCAGGTAGCGGGTCCACTGGGTGATCTTGCGCTGGCCGATCGCCCCCTGCTTCTGCCACTCCTCCAGCTTGGGGATCACCACCGTGAGGATCTGCATGATGATCGAGCTGGTGATGTAGGGCATGACGCCCAGGGCGAAGATGGCGAAGTTGGTCAGCCCCTGGCCCGAGAAGAGCTGCATGTAGGCGAGGATGCCGCCCGACTCCGCCGACTGGCGCTTGAGGGACGCGATGGCATCGAGGTCGATGCCCGGCGCCGGGATGAACGAGCCCAAGTCGGTAGAGGGCGATGATCGCCAGCGTGAACACGATCTTGTTCCGCAGGTCGGCGACCCTGAACATGTTCCGCAGGCTGGAAAGCACGATTTCTCCCCTTCGGCGGCTTCGGTCCGGCGCTGGCGCAAGCGGCGACTGAGTACGCCAGTCTTGCCGGTGGCGGCCGCTGGAGCGCAATCGCGCGACGGACCTGGGTGGCTGAGCAGGTGGCTAACGGTTGGCGAACTGGTTGCCCTTGGCCGGCGGGCGACGGTCGCCCCACGGCTTGGCCAGGACCTCGACAGTACCCCCGGCCCCGGTGATGGCCGCCTCGGCCGCCTTGGAGAAGGCGTGGGCCTTGACGGTGACCTTGCGGGTCAGCTCGCCCCGCCCCAGCACCTTGACCAGGGCACCCTTGTGGGTCAGGCCCTTGGCGTGCAGCGTCTCGGGGGTGATCTCGTCGAGCTCGGACGCCTCGATGGTGTCGAGGTTGATGGCCTGGTACTCGACCCGGAACGGGTTGTTGAAGCCCTTGAGCTTGGGGATGCGCATGTGCAGCGGCATCTGCCCGCCCTCGAAGTTGCGGGCCACGTTGCTGCGGGCCTTCTGGCCCTTGGTGCCGCGGCCGGCGGTCTTGCCGCCCTTGCCGCCGATGCCCCGGCCCACCCGCTTGCGGCTCTTGGTGGAGCCGGGCGCGGGCACGAGGTCGTGGACCTTGATGGTCATGACTAGCTCTCCTGGTCCAACGAGGTTTCCCGCTCTCGGCGGGGGCGCCGGGCCGCTCGGGCCCCGGCCGCCCCTGAAGGGGCGTCCTCGATCACGCGCACGAGATGGGGGACATGGGCGATCATGCCGCGGATCTCGGGGCGGTCGGGCAGCGTGTTGGTCTTGCCGATGCGGCCCAGGCCCAGGGCGCGGAGCGTGCCCTTGTGCTTGGGCTTGACGCCGATGGCCGAGCGGATCTGGGTGACGGTGATGTCGGCCATCACACGGCCTCCGGCTCCATCCGGGAGCGCTCGCTCTCGCGGTAGGCCCGCACCAGCGCGCCGGGGAACAGCTCCTCGGGCGAGCGGCCCCGCAGCTTGGCCACCTCGTCCGGGCGCTTGAGCGCCTTGAGGCCGGCGATGGTGGCGCGGGCCACGTTGATGTGGTTGGACGAGCCCAGCGACTTGCACAGCACGTCGCGGATGCCCGCCTCCTCGAGGATGGCACGGGCCGCGCCACCGGCGATGACGCCGGTGCCGGGGGCCGCGGGCTTCATGAACACCCGCCCGGCGCCCATCTCGCCCGTCACGGGGTGGACGATGGTCGTGCCGGCCAGAGCCACCTTGAACAGGTTCTTGCGGGCCTCCTCGGTGCCCTTCTGGATGGCGAGGGGCACCTCCTTGGCCTTGCCGTAGCCCAGGCCGACCCGGCCGTTGCCGTCGCCGATCACCACCAGGGCGGTGAAGCTGAAGCGCCGGCCGCCCTTGACCACCTTGGCGACGCGGTTGATGTTGATGACCCGCGACTCGTGCAGCGTGGCGTCGCCCGAGGCGCGGGGGTTCTCGCGGGGCTCGCGGGGCTGGCGGTCGCGGGGACCGCGGCCACCGCCGCCTCCATGTCCGTTGGGCATCAGAACTCCAGTCCTGCTTCGCGGGCTGCGTCGGCGACCGCCGCGACCCGACCGTGGTAGAGGAAGCCGCCCCGGTCGAACACGACGCGCTCGATCCCCGCGTCCTTGGCCCGCTCGGCCACCCGCTTGCCCACCTGGGCCGCGGCGTCCTTGTTGGACGAGCCGGCGCGCAGGTCGCCCTCGTGCGTCGAGGCGGAGGCCAGCGTCACCCCGGACCGGTCGTCGATGACCTGGGCGGAGATGTGGCGGTTGGAGCGGAACACGGCGAGGCGGGGGCGCTCGGCCGTGCCCCGCACGTGCTTGCGCACGCGGGCGTGGCGCCGGATGCGGGCGTCACGCTTCTGCTTGGCGGTGATCTGCTCATGACCGAACTACTTCTCCTTCCTGCCTTGCCGGCCTTGCGCTGGACGTACTCGCCCGCGTAGCGGACACCCTTGCCCTTGTAGGGCTCGGGCTTGCGCCACGCCCGGATGTCCGCGGCCACCTGGCCGACGGCCTCCTTGTCGATGCCCGTGACCACGATGCGGTTGGGCGCCGGGACCTCGAAGGTGACGCCTTCGGGGGCGGTGATGTTGACGGGGTGGCTGAAGCCGAGGGCGAGCTCCATGGCGCCCGGGCCCTTGGCCGTGGCCCGGTAGCCGACGCCCACGATCTCCAGCTCCTTGCGGAAGCCCTGGGTGACGCCGAGCACCATGTTGTTGACCAGCGAGCGCACCAGGCCGTGCATGGCCCGGTTCTGGCGCTCGTCGTCGGGGCGCTCGACCAGCAGGGTGTCGCCGTCCTGGCGGACGGTGATCACGCCGGGGATGTCGCGCTCGAGGGTGCCCTTGGGGCCCTTGACGCTGATGTGCGCGCCCGAGATGGCGACGTCGACGCCGCTGGGCACGGGGATGGGGGACTTGCCGATGCGGGACATGTCAGATCACCACACGTAGCAGAGGATCTCGCCGCCGACCTTGCGCTTGCGCGCCTCGCGGTCGGACAGCAGTCCCTGGCTGGTCGAGAGCACCGCCACGCCCAGCCCGCCGAGGACCCGGGGCACCTCGGTGGAGCGGGAGTAGACGCGCAGGCCCGGCTTGGACACGCGCTTGATGCCCGAGATGGTGCGGGCGCGCTCGGGGGAGTACTTCATCCTCACGTGCAGGGTCTTGCCCGGCTTGTCGGCGTTCTCCTCCACGTCGAACGCCTCGATGTAGCCCTCGGTGGCCAGGACGCCCGCGAGGGCCTCCTTGAGCTTGGAGGACGGCATCCGCACGTCGTCGTGCATCGCGATGTTGGCGTTGCGGATGCGCGTGAGCATGTCGGCGATGGGGTCGGTCATGGTCATGTGCGGCCTCCCCTCACCAGCTCGCCTTGGTGACGCCGGGCAGCTCCCCGGCGTGGGCCAGCTCGCGCAGGCAGATGCGGCACAGCCCGAACTTGCGGAACACCGCGCGCGGGCGGCCGCACCGCCGGCACCGGGTGTAGGCCCGCACCTTGAACTTGGGCTTCCGCTGCTGCTTGTTGATGAGCGCTGTCTTCGCCATGGCTTTACTGACCCTCGCGCTTGAACGGGAACCCCATGGCCAGCAGCAGGGCACGACCTTCGTCGTCGCTGCCGGCGGTGGTGACGATGGTGATGTCCATGCCCCGGGGCTGATCGATGCTGTCGTAGTCGACCTCGGGGAACACGAGCTGCTCCGTGAGGCCGAAGGTGTAGTTGCCGTTGCCGTCGAACGACCGGGGGTTGAGGCCCCGGAAGTCCCGGATGCGGGGGATGGCGATCGAGATCAGCCGATCCATGAACTCCCACATGCGGTCGCCCCGCAGGGTGACCTTGGTGCCGATGGCGTTGCCCTCGCGCAGCTTGAAGCCGGCGATGGAACGCTTGGCCCGGGTGATGACCGGCTTCTGGCCGGTGATGGTGGTGAGGTCGCGCACCGCCCCCTCGAGCAGGGAGGCCTGGGCGGTGGCGGCGCCGACGCCCATGTTGACCACGACCTTGTCGAGCCGCGGCACCTGCATCACGTTGCTCAGCCCCAGCTCGCCCTTGAGCTGGTCGCGCAGCGTCTCGCGGTACCGGGCCTTGAGGCGGGGAACGGTGCGTTCCTTGGTGGCGGTGTCGGTCACGTGATCTCACCTCCGCACTTCTTGCAGACGCGCACCTTGGCCCCGGAGGGGTCGATCTTGTAGCCGATCCGGGTGGGCTTGCCGCACGACGGGCACACCAGCGCCACGTTGGACACGGGCAGCGGCATGTCCTTGTCGATGATGCCGCCCTGCTGGGTGGTGCGGGTGGGGCGCTGGCTCTTGCGGGCCACGTTGACGCCGTCGACGATCACCTTGCCGTCGCGGGGCAGGGCACGCATGACGTTGCCCTCCTTGCCCCGGTCCTTGCCCGTGAGGACGCGGACCCGGTCACCCTTGCGAATCTTCAGTCCGGCCATCAGAGGACCTCGGGGGCGAGAGAGACGATCTTCATGAACCGCTTGTCGCGCAGCTCCCGGCCCACCGGGCCGAAGATGCGGGTGCCGCGGGGGTTGCGGTCCGGGTTGATGAGGACGGCCGCGTTCTCGTCGAAGCGGATGTAGCTGCCGTCGGGGCGCCGGCGCTCCTTCTTGGTGCGGACCACCACGCACTTGACGACGTCGCCCTTCTTGACCGACGCGCCGGGGATGGCGTCCTTGACCGTGGCCACGAAGATGTCGCCGATCGAGGCGTACCGGCGGCGGGAGCCGCCCAGCACCTTGATGACGAGCACCTCCTTGGCGCCCGAGTTGTCTGCCACCTTGAGGCGGCTCTCCTGCTGGATCATGGCCTACTTCGCCCTCTCCAGGATCTCGACCAGCCGCCACCGCTTCTGCTTGGACAGCGGGCGGGTCTCGACGATCCGGACCCGGTCGCCGACGCGCAGCTCGTTGTTCTCGTCGTGCGCGTAGAGGCGGCTGGTGCGGACCATCGTCTTCTTGTAGAGCGCGTGGGGCTTGCGGGTCGTGACGGCGACCACGGCGGTCTTGTCCATGGCCGTGGAGGCCACGACGCCCTCGCGCACCTTGCGGGCCGCGATCGCGTCGCCGGTGGCGTCTGAGGTTGCGGCCATCAGGCGTTCTCCTTCTCGATCGCCTCGGCGGCCGCGATCTCGCGGGCCCGCAGCTCGGTCTCGAGCCGGGCGATGTCCTTGCGCACCTGGCCGATGCGCGCGTAGTTGGTGAGCTGGCCGGTGGCGAGCTGGAACCGCAGCTTGAACAGCTGGTCCTTGGCGTCGCGCACCTGGTCGAGCAGGGCGCCGTCGTCGAGGTCGTGGAAGCCTTCCCTGGCCATCAGAGCGCCTCCTCCTTGGCCACGAAGCGGGCCTTGATGGGCAGCTTCTGGATGGCGCGCTCCAGCGCGGCGCGGGCCACGGCGGAGTCCGGGTAGGACATCTCGAACATGATCCGGCCCGGCTTGACCACGGCCACCCACATCTCGGGGTTGCCCTTGCCGGAGCCCATGCGGGTCTCGGCCGGCTTCTGGGTGACCGGCTTGTCGGGGAACACCCGGATCCACACCTTGCCGCCACGCTTGATGTGGCGGGTCATGGCGATACGGGCGGCCTCGATCTGGCGGGCGCTGATCCAGCCCGGCTCCAGGGCCTGGATGCCGTACTCGCCGTAGCCGAGGTCGGTGGCACCCTTGGCCTGGCCGTGCATGCGACCGCGGTGGTGCTTGCGGTGCGCGACCTTGCGCGGCATCAACATGTCACTCGTCTCCCGGCCGGAAGTGGGGCGTCTCGTGGTGGTCGTGCACCCGGCGCTCGATCTCCTCCTCCTCGGCCAGCAGGCGCTCGAGCTCGGGATCGGCCTCCTTGATGAGGGGCTCGTTCTCCGGGGTCTCCTCGACGCCCTCGGCGGGGCGGCGCCGGCCGGCGGCGGAGGACACGACCCGCTTGCCGCCCGCCCTGGCCCCCGGCACCCGAGGTCTCGCCCACGGCCATGGCGGCTTCGCGGGAGATCTTCTCCTCGCTCTGGGACTTGTAGGGCAGCACGTCGCCCTTGTAGAGCCACACCTTCACGCCGATGCGGCCGGCGGTGGTGCGGGCCTCGCGGAAGCCGTAGTCGATGTCGGCGCGCAGGGTGTGGCGCGGGACCCGGCCCTCGCGGTAGCTCTCGGTGCGGGCCATCTCGGAGCCGCCCAGGCGGCCGGAGCACTGCACCTGGATGCCCTGCGCCCCCGCCTTCTGGGCGTTCTGCACGGCGCGCTTCATGGCCCGGCGGAAGGCGACCCGGGCCGCGAGCTGGTCGGCCACGCCCTGGGCGATGAGGGCCGCGTCCAGCTCGGGCTGCTTGATCTCCTGGATGTTGAGCTGCACCTTGGGGTTGCCGGTGATCTTGGCCAGCCCGCCCCGCAGGCGGTCGGCCTCGGACCCCCGGCGCCCGATGACGATGCCCGGGCGCGCGGTGTGCACGTCGACCCGCAGGCGGTCACGGGTGCGCTCGATCTCGACCCGGCTGATGGCGGCGTGCGGCAGCTCGCTCATCAGGTAGTCGCGGATCTTCCAGTCCTGGATGACGTTGTCGCTGTATTCCTCGCGGTCGGCGAACCAGCGGGACTTCCAGTCGGTGGTGACGCCGAGCCGGAAGCCATAGGGATTGACTTTCTGACCCATCTTTACTGCCTCCGTCGAAGCGTCGCCTTCGGCGTCGCCTCCTGCGGCACTGCAACGCCTCGGTCGTCGGTGCTCTCGTCTTCATCGGGGGACTCGTCGTCGGAGTCCACCGGCGTCGTCTTCGACCTCGGCCTCGGCGGCCTCATCCTCGGGCTCGACGGCTCGCCGTCGGTCTCCGCCCGGACAGCTCGTCCTCGACCTCTTCCACCATCTCGTCGGTGGGCTCGCCGGTGGTCGGCTCCTCGTCCTCGACCTCGGGCGCCACGGCCTCGCCGCGGCTGCGGGCGACGCGGGCCCGGCGGGACTCCTGGGCGCGGCGGCCGCGGCGGCCGGCGGGGGTGGTGCCGCCGGCGACCTGGCGGGCCTCGACCCGGGCGGCCATCTCGGACGGCATCGGGCTCACGATGATGGTGATGTGGCACATCCGCTTGCGGATGCGGGTGGCCCGGCCCCGGGCCCGGGGGCGCCAGCGCTTGAGCGTGGGGCCCTCGTCGGCGTAGCAGGCCGACACGTACAGCGTGTCGGGATCGAGCTCGTCGTTGTGCTGGGCGTTGGCCACCGCCGAGTTCAGGCACTTGGCGATGACCACGCTGGCCGCCCGCTCGGTGAACTGCAGCACCTCGGCGGCCTCGCCCACCGGCACGCCCCGGATGAGGTCGAGCACCTCGCGGGCCTTCGAGGCCGACATGCGCACATGGCGCACCTGGGCCCGGGTGCCCGGCCGCTCGTTGGTCTTGGCGCCCGTCATCATCGCCTCCCCCGCACGGACTTCTCCTGCCCGGCGTGGTAGCGGAACGTGCGGGTGGGGGCGAACTCGCCGAGCTTGTGGCCCACCATGGCCTCGGTCACGTACACGGGCACGTGCTTGCGCCCGTCGTGGACGGCCACGGTGTGGCCCACCATGTCGGGGATGATCGTCGAGCGGCGGGACCAGGTCTTGATGACCTTCTTCTCGCCCTTGGAGTTGAGGGCGTCGACCTTGCGGAGCAGGTGCTCGTCGACGAAGGGGCCCTTCTTGAGTGAACGCGGCACTTCGGTTACCTCCGCGAGCCGCGGGTACGGCGGCGACGCACGATGAGCTTGTCGGACGGCTTGGAACGGGCACGGGTGCGGCCCTCGGGCTGGCCCCAGGGCGACACCGGGTTGCGGCCGCCCGAGGACTTGCCCTCGCCGCCACCGAGCGGATGGTCGACCGGGTTCATGGCCACGCCCCGGGTCTGGGGGCGGACGCCCTTCCAGCGGTTGCGGCCGGCCTTGCCGATCTTGACGAGCTCGTGCTCGGGGTTGCCGACCTCGCCCACCGTGGCCCGGCAGTCGATCGGCACCCGGCGCATCTCGGTCGAGGGCAGGCGCAGGGTGGCGAAGCTGCCCTCCTTGGCCAGCAGCACGACCGAGGAGCCGGCCGAGCGGGCCAGCTTGCCCCCGCCCCCGGGCTGGAGCTCGATGTTGTGGACGGTGGTGCCCACGGGGATGTAGCGCAGCGCCAGGGCGTTGCCCGGCCGGATCTCGGAGCCCTGGCCGGACTGGAGCTTGTCGCCCACCGCCACGTCGCGGGGCGCCAGGATGTAGGCCTTCTCGCCGTCCAGGTAGTGCAGCAGCGCGATGCGGCACGACCGGTTGGGGTCGTACTCGATGGCGGCCACGGTGGCGGGGACGCCGTCCTTGGTGCGCCGGAAGTCGATGATGCGGTAGCGCTGCTTGTGGCCGCCGCCGCGGTGGCGGGACGTCTTGCGCCCGTGGACGTTGCGGCCGCCGGTCGAGGTCTTCTTCGCCACCAGCGAGCGCTCGGGGCGGTCGCGGGTGACCTCGGAGAAGTCGGCGACGGTCTGGAACCGCCGTCCCGGGCTGGTGGGCTTGCGCTTGCGGAGTGCCATGACGACTCTCGCCTCAATCCTGGAACAGGTCGATCGTGTCGCCCTCGACGAGGGTGACGATGGCCCGCTTGGTGTCGGGACGGCGGCCCCAGGTGAACGTCTTGCGGTTGCGCTTGCGCTTGCCCGGGCCGGTTGAGGGTGTTCACCCTGGTGACCCGCACGCCGAAGATCTCCTGCACGGCGTCGCGGATCTGGGGCTTGGTGGCGGAGGGGTGCACCTTGAAGGTGTAGACCCCCTCCTCCATCAGGGCGTAGGACTTCTCGCTCACCACCGGAGCGACGATGACGTCTCGCGCGTCCTTCACTTGTCGTCGCTCCCGTTGTCGGCGGTCTCAGCGGGCTTGGCGGCCGGCAGCGAGGCCTGGGTGAAGATCACGACAGTCGCTGACCAGCACGTCGTAGGCGTTCAGCTCGCCCACGGTGAGGGCGTGCACGTGCTGGACGTTGCGCAGGCTCTTCCAGGTGGCCACGTCGGCCTCGTCCCGGGTGAGCACGACCAGCACCCGACCCTCGGCGCCCACGGCGTCGAGGACCTTCAGCGCCGCCTTGGTGCTCGGCTCCTCGATGCCCCAGCCGTCGAGCACGACGACCTTGCCGTCGGCCTGCCGGTCGGACAGCGCGCAGGCCAGCGCCAGGCGGATCATCTTCTTGGGGGTGCGCTGGGCGTAGCTGCGGGGCTTGGGGGCGTGGGTGACGCCACCGCCCCGCCAGTGCGGCGCCCGGATCGAGCCCTGGCGGGCCCGGCCGGTGCCCTTCTGGCGCCACGGCTTGGCGCCGCCGCCCCGCACCTCGGCCCGGGTCTTGGTGGACTGGGTCCCGGCGCGGCGGGCGGCGAGCTGAGCGGTCACGACCTGGTGCATGAGCGGGACGTTGGGCTGCACGCCGAAGAGCTGCGTCGTCGAGGTCGACCTTGCCGGACGACTTGCCGGCGTGCGGTGGTGAGCTTGACGCTGGCCATCGTCACTCCCCCTTGGCGGCCTTGGCCGCGTCGCGCACGAGGACGATGCCGCCCTTGGGACCGGGCACCGAGCCCTTCACCAGCAGGAGGTCGCGCTCGGCGTCGGCCTCGCACGACGGTGAGGTTGAGGGTGGTGGTCTTCTGGCCACCGGTGCGGCCGGCCATGCGGGTGCCCCGGAAGACCCGGGAGGGCGTGGCGCAGGCGCCGATGGCGCCCGGGGCCCGGTGCACCCGGTGGGCGCCGTGGCTGGCGCCCAGGCCGGAGAAGCCGTGGCGCTTCATCACGCCCTCGAAGCCCTTGCCCTTGCTGACCGAGGTGACGTCGACCAGCTCGCCGGACGCCAGCACGCCGGCGCCGATCTCCTGGCCGACCTCGTACTCGCTGACGTCGTCGAGGCGCAGCTCGACGAGGCGGGTGCCGGGGTCGACGCCCGCGGCTTCGTACTGCCCGGCGACGGGCTTGGTGAGCTTGGACGCCTTGCGGTTCCCGAAGGTCACCTGGAGCGCGCTGTACCCGTCACGCTCGGGGGTCTTGACCTGGACCACGCGGCACGGGCGCACACGCAGCACGGTGACGGGCACGACGCGGTTGTCGTCGTCCCACACCTGCGTCATGCCGACCTTCTCGCCGACGATCGCTCTTGTGGCCATGGCGGCTACGTCTTTCTCTGCCTTGGTGGCGGCTGGATCACGCGAACGCTCCGCACGGGGTGTCCCCGGCGGAGCGCTTGGTTCGGTTGGCCACGCGGTTCCCGGCACGGGCGGGCCTACGCGGACGTCAGTTGGACAAGGACTCGACTACAGAACCTGCGGCGCCAGGCGCGCGATCGTTGCGATCCGCGCCGCGCACGGCCTGGAAATGATAGCGACGCCTCCCACCAGAGTCCAACGTGTGCGAGCCGATGACGCGGTGTGGTGGCGAACTCACGTTATTGACCGCGCGCCCGCGCGGCTCCACTAGCCTCCGGGGCCATGGCGTTTGGTCGTAAGAAGCGCTCCACGCGAGATCGCGACCCGTTCGTCCACCTGGCTGACGAACGACGGGCCGCCGAGTCGGAGACCTGGTTCCTCGCCCCCGACGACGGGCCTCCGCTCGACATCCAGACGAACATCTCCTCGAACCTGTCACTCAGACGATCTCGACGACTCTGCTGGGTGAGCGCCCTGTACCTCCGTTTGGGGACTTGCCATACAGACCGTTAGCGGACCACTAGCGAGGCTGGGCGAGTTGCTCTAGGGTCGACTCCGGCCCAGACCGCCAGGGGCGCCTAGCTGGTGGGTGGCGGTGGGGCCCGTTGCCGACATGGAGGTCACGCAGGTCGCCGGCACCTCGTTGACCGTCCACATCACGGGGTGACAGGAACCCGTTGATGCCGTCGCGGCGCCGGGGCCAGGACCGGGTCCCGGCGCTCGCTGGCCGTCGAGCACGGTCATCGGCGCCGCGGCGTCCACGTCCCCTCCGGCGCGGTCTCTCGGGCTGGCCGAGGTGCACGCGTCACTCGTAGGGGTCGTCCGGCGCGGGGATCTCGACCACGCTGGTGGCCGCGAGGACCGGGATGTCGCCGTCGTCGTCCGCGCCCCCGGGGCGCAGGGCGCCGGTGACCGTGACCCAGGCGTCGCGCGGGGGCGGGCTGCCGTCGACGCCGACGACCCGGACGACGACCGCGGCGGCGTCGGCGGCGCAGCAGGCGATCTGGTAGCGGGCGAGCTGGAACCCACCGCGGGTGCTGGCCGCTACGAATCCGGTGAGCTGGACCGACCGCGTCGTCCAGCGTGGCGCCGCCGTGGTCGAAGGCGCGCTGGCCGAACTCCAGCAGCGTCATCGGGACCGGCCCCTCGGCTGCGGGGAGCGGGGCGAACGTGCGCTCCCCCGCCCGCACATCGACCGCTGCGCCTCGCCCGACGCCGTAGCTGCCGAGCGTCGGCGGGGCCACCAGCAGCAGCGCTGCGATCGGGGCCAGCAGCAGCCAGCCCACGCCGGGGCCGGAGCCATGCTCGTGGCCATCGTCGTGGAGCTCGACCGTCCGGGCCCCCCGCAGCGCCCGGACCACGGTCACGGCCCCGAGGACGATCAGCACGACGGCGGCCACCACCAGCCATGGCCCCATCCCGGCCCGGACGTAGCGGGTGTAGGTCCCGGTGACGGTCAGGCGCAGGAGCACGGCTCCGGCCAGGACGGTGATCGTGCCTCCGGCCGGGCTCACAGCAGCCACCCGCCCACGAGCACACTGGCCCCGACCGCCACGACCAGCGTCAGCGGGGCGAACCGCAGGGCGAACCGGCGGCCGAACGTCCCGGCCTGCAGGGCGATCAGCTTCACGTCGACCATCGGGCCCACCACCATGAAGGCCAGCCGGGCGGTGAGCGAGAACCCGGTGAGGCTGGCCGCGACGAACGCGTCGGCCTCCGAGCAGATCGCCATGACGACCGCCAACGCCGCCAGCGCCAGCACCGAAAGCGCCCCGGCGCCGGCCACGGCGTCGAGCGCGGTGCGGGACACGACCGTCTGCAGGGTGGCGGCGGTGGCCGCGCCCACGATCAGGAACCCGCCGGCGTGGAGCAGGTCGTGCTGGGCGGTCGCCACCAGCACGGCCAGCGGTGGGTCGTGGTCGGCGTGGTGGTCGTCCGGGTCGGGCCGGGCCCGGCCGACCAGGTCGTCGCCGCCCCGGCGCGCCCAGAGCAGGCCGACCGCGGTGGCGGCGGCCAGGCTGGCCACGAACCGGGCGAGGACGACCTCGGGCTGGCCCGGGAAAGGCGACGGCGGTGGCGACCAGCACGACCGGGTTGATGGCCGGAGCCGCCAGCAGGAAGGCCAGCGCGGCGGGCGCCGGCGTGCCCTGGGCCACCAGCCGGCCGGCGATGGGGACGGAGCCGCACTCGCAGCCCGGCAGGGCCACGCCCGCGGCCGCCGCGGTCGGGCACGGCCAGCACCGGGCGGCGGGGCAGCAGCCGCGGCAGCAGGCCCGGCGGGACGTAGGCGGCGACGACCGCGCTCACCGTGATCCCGAGCACCAGGAAGGGCATGGCCTGGACGGTGATGGCCACGAACACGGTCGCCCAGTTGGCGACGGCGGCCCGGTCGAGCAGGTCCTGGAGCACCGGCCGGCCGAGCGCGGCGAGGAGCACGACCCCGGCCACTACGGTGATCCCGAGGTCGCGGCGGCGGCCGGGACGGCCGGGATCCGGCCGCGCGGGCGCAGCCGTCGGCCGGTGCGTCGGCGGCGTCGGCTCGTTGGCCACGGTGCGGACCATGGCCGGCGAGCGTAGCCACGAGGCCGGCCGCCGCCGAGGTGACCACCGGTCTTCGCCTGCCGCCCGCCGGTCGTTCACCCGTCGGCCATGCATCGGCGGCGGAGATGAGGCAGGCTACGCGTGCTCGCAGTCACGATCCGGAGGAGGGGCGCGATGGCGGGAACCAAGGCGCGACGCTGGCGGAGGACATGGACGGCGCAGGTCGCCGTGGCCGCGCTGGCGCTGGCGGTGGTGCTGACGGCGCCGCTGGCCCGCTCCGATGGGAACGAGGCCGGGGCGGTCACGATCTCGGGGGCGCGGTCGCTGTCCGACCGGGTGGTGGTCAACTTCGGCCGGGAGGCCAAGCCCCACACGGAGACCACCGACGTCCACCTGCTGGCGTTCAACGACCTGCACGGCAGCCTCGAGGCGGCCGGCAACAACATCTACGGCCAGTTCGCCGGAGGTGCCGCCTACCTGGCCAAGGCCGTGAAGGACCGCCAGGCGCTCTACGGCGACCACCAGGCGACCGTGTTCGCGGGCGACAACATCGGCGCCAGCCCCCTCGCCAACGGGCTCTTCTTCGAGGAGCCGATCACGATCGCCAGCAACCTCATGCACGTCGACCTCGCGTCGGTCGGCAACCACGAGTTCGACAAGGGCCGCGCCGAGTTGCTCCGCATCCAGAACGGTGGCTGCAACCCGGCCGGCTGCACCGCGGCGCCCTACGCGCTGCCCGACGGTTCCACCACGAACGTCTTCCCGGGGGCGGACTTCCAGTACCTGTCGGCCAACGTGGTCGTCGACGCCACCGGCAAGACGCTGCTGCCGGCGTTCGCCACCAAGCGGTTCCGCACCGACACCGGCCGGCATTTCGAGGTCGGGTTCATCGGTGAGGTGCTGGAGGCGACCCCGACGATCGTGACACCGACGGGCGTGGCCGGCCTGACGTTCCAGGACGAGGCCGACGCCGCCAACCGGGCGGTGGCCAAGCTGAAGAAGAAGGGCGTCGACACGTCGGTCCTCGTGATCCACGAGGGCGGCTTCCAGACCGCGGCGGCGCTCAACGGGTGCGCCGGCAACCTGGCCGGCAGCGCCATCGAAGACATCGCCAGCCGGCTGGACCCGTCGATCAAGGTGATCGTGTCGGCGCACACCCACGCCGAGTACCGCTGCACGATCACGGCGGGTGGAGTGACCCGCCTGATCACCAGCGCATCGTTCGTTCGGCCGGATCCTGACCGACATCACGCTCACCGTGGAGAACAAGTCGGGCGAGCTGGTCCAGGCGGAAGCGACCAACACGGTCGTCGCCAACGCGCTGAACGCCCCGGGCCCCGGGGTCACCCGGATCCCGGACCCGGCCAGGGAGGACCCCCAGGTGGCGGCCGTGGTCACCCAGTACGTCACGGCGGCGGCGCCGCTGGCCAACCAGGTCATCGGACGGATCCAGGGCGACCTGACCCGCACGGGCACGCTCCAGGGCGAGTCGGCGCTGGGTGACGTCATCGCCGACAGCCCAGCTGGCCGCCACGCAGCCGGCCAACCTCGGCGGCGCCCGGATGGCGTTCATGAACCCGGGAGGCATCAGGGGCTGACATGAGGACCACGGACGTGTCGTCCGGAGGGGAGGCCGTCGGCGAGGTCACCTACGGCGAGGCGTTCATGGTCCAGCCGTTCGGCAACAGCCTCGTGACCAAGACGATGACGGGAGACATGCTGCGCAGGCTGCTGGAGCAGCAGTTCCCCGGCTGCGGAGGCCAGACCACCAAGCGGATCCTGCAGGTGTCGGCCACGTTCAGCTACGAGCAGGACCCGGCGGGGACCACGTGTGCGTCCCGGATCGGGCGGATGTTCATCGACGGGGTCGAGGTCGGCCCCGGCCGACTCGTTCCGGATCACGATGAACAACTTCCTGGCCACGGGAGGCGACGGGTTCACGGTCTTCAACGAGGGCACGAGCGCCCTGGGCGGAGCCCAGGACATCGACGCGCTGGTCGCGGCGTTCGGTGCCGCCGAGCCCGCCGGCGTCGCGGTCCCACCGCTCACCCGCATCGTCCCGATCCCGACACCGATTCCCTGACCAGCTTCGGCGCCCACCGGAGTCGCGTCGGGATCGCGACTCTGGTGGGCGGAAGCGTGCTCACGCCTAGGTCAGTTGGTCGGCGCCCGCCCGATCAACTACACGTCTGGCATGTGCCGATGAAATCGAGGCGATGGTGCTCGGGGCGGAACATCGTGTCGCTCGCGACGTCGACCATGGTCGCTTCGAGAGCGCGCTCCAGCGACGGCGGCAAGGTGAAGTCGCTGACCGCCCCGCACGACGTGCAGATCAGGTGGTGGTGATGATGATCGGTCAGCTCCTCCGCCAGCTCGTAGCGGGCGAACTCGTCGCTGCCCGTGACACGGTGCACGACGTTGGCCTGCTTGAGGACGGCCAGGTTGCGATAAGCGGAGCTCTGTGGCAGCGGGCGGAGCTGCAGGGTCTCCGTGATCGTCAGGGGCCGGTCGGCCGACTCGAGCGCCTCGACGAGAAGTCGCCGGTTGCGGGTGTAGCGCTGCCCCACCGCCCGGAGCCTGGCCGACACCGTCTCGTGGAGGCCGTCGATCACGGGTCGCACTATAGCTGCGTGAACTAGGAGTGAGAACCAGTGGGAATACGGGCGGTCGGCGTCGAGATCCAGGTCGTCTCTCCCGGCCGGGAGCCCGCGGCGGCGCCTTGATCGCAATGCATTGCCGATGGCCACGACGACGAACAGGCCGATGGCGTAGAGCACGATCGTCCCGCCGGACGGAGTGTCGCTGTAGAACGACGTCGAGACGCCGGCCAACGCGGCGGCCACCCCGATGATCATCGCCACCACGGTCGTGGCTCGGAAGCTGCGGGCCACCAGCTGGGCGGTGGCGACCGGCACGATCATCAGGGCGCTGATGAGCAGCAGTCCCACGACCCGCATCGACACCACCACCGTGACGGCGGTGACCGCGGCGAGCACGATGTTGATCGTGAGCACGGGGAGCCCCGCCGCGGCCGCGTACTCCTCGTCGTTGCTGACGGCGAAGAGGTACCGCCCGAGCCCCAGCGTGATGGTCAGGACGAAGGCCGCGAGGACGGCGAACACGACCAGGTCCGAGGCGGTCGTGGTGGTGATGGCGCCGAACAGGTAGGCGTTCAGGTTCCCGGGTGTCCCGCCCGGAGCCTGCGAGATGATGACGACGCCGGCCGCGATGCCGCCGTAGAAGAGGATGGCGAGCGCCACGTCCCCGCTGGTCCGCCCGCGGGCGCGGATGAGCTCGATGCCCACGGCGCCCGCCAGTGCACACACGAGTGCCATGGCCACGGGGGCTGTGCTCGTCAGCACACCGATCGCCACGCCGGCGAGCGCGACGTGGCCGAGCCCGTCGCCGATGAGGGACAGGCGGCGCTGCACGAGGTGCACGCCGACCGTAGGGGCCGTGAGCCCGACGAGCACGGCAGCGATCAGCGCCCGTTGCATGAACTCGTACTGCAGGAACTCCACGTCGCGCGCCCCTTCCGGCTGACCTGGTCAGCCGGTCAGCCCGAACCGGTCCGCGTCCGCGGGCTCGGCTTCCAGGTGATGATGATCGGATCCGTGGCCCACCAGGTCGATCGAGCGGGGTCGGCCGTCGTACGCCACGGTGCCGTTGCGCATGACCACCGTGCGGCTGACGATCCCGGCGGCCGGGCCGAGCTCGTGCGTCACGAGCAGGATCGTCGTCCCCGCGGACACGAGCTCCGCCAGGGTGTCGGCGAGGATCTGCTGGTTGGCGACGTCGACGCCCGCCATGGGCTCGTCGAGGACCAGCATCTCCGCGTCCCCGGCGAGGGCGCGGGCGATCAGCACCCGCCGCTGCTGGCCACCGGAGAGCGTGGCGAGCGGATGACGCTCCCGACCGGACAGCCCGACCGTGCCGATGGCGTCGAGCACCCGCCGGCGGTCGATGCTGCTGGCGCGCCGCCAGGGCCGGATGCGCGGAAGCCGGCCGGACGCCACGACCTCCTGCACCGTGGCCGGCACGCCCGTGGCCACGGTGTGGCGTTGCGGCACGTAGCCGAGCCGCCACCGATTCCGGAGCTGGTCGGCCGGCTCGCCGAACACCTCGACGGTGCCGGCGAGCACCTGGGCCAGCCCGAGCACGCCCCGCACGAGGGTGCTCTTCCCCGAACCGTTCGCCCCCTGCAGCGCCACGACCTCGCCACGGGCGACCGCGAGGTCGACGGGCCCGACGACGGGCCGACCGTCGTAGCCGATCGTCACGCCGCGCAGGCGCAGGACCTCATCGGGTGGATGCGAGGTCAGGGACAGGGTTGACCCTCCTGGATGTTGGCGAGGTTGGCTCGCATCACTTCGAGGTAGTCGGTGCCTTGGGACTCGTCGTTGAGGCCTTCGATGGGATCGAGCACGTCGGTGCGGGCCCCGGTCTCGCTGGCGACAGAGTCGGCGATGGCGGGGCTCACCAACGTCTCGAAGTAGATGGTACGGACATCGTGGCTCTCGACGAAGTCGCTGACCGAGGCCAGCTGCTCGGCCGACGGCTCCTCCTCGGGAGTCAGGCCGGTGATGCCGACCTGGGTCAGGCCGTAACGGCGGGCCAGGTAGCCGAACGCGTTGTGGCTCGTGACCAGATCCTTGTTGGCGCACGCTGCAAGCCCGGCCTCGAGCTCGGCGTCGAGCGCCGCCAGCTCGTCGCCCAGGGCGGCGGCATTGTCGCGGTAGGCGTCGGCGTGGGTTGGGTCGAGATCGCCGAGGTAGGCGGCGAAGTCGTCGGCGACCGCGGCCAGCCTGGTGGGGTCGAGCCAGAAGTGGGGGTCGGTCGAGTCGGCTTCGTCCGACGCCTCCTCGCCCTCCTCGATCGGCGTATAGGTGAGATCCAGCTCGGCCGCGGACGCGGCGTCGTAGGCCTTCGTGTCGTCGACCTGCTCGACGGCATCGTCGACGGCGGGCTGGAAGCCCGAGAGGTACACGACGACGTCCGCATCCGTGATGTCGGCGACGTCGCGCGGCGTCAGCTCGAGATCGTGCGGCTCGGCGCCTGGCGGGGTCAGGCTGGCGACCTCGACATGGTCCCCACCCACCCGCTCGGCCATCCACTGGAGCGGGTAGAAGGACGCTTCGATCGAGAGCGCCCCGCTGGATGCCTCCGCGCCGGACGCCGAGGTGTCGTCGTCGCCGCACGACGCGAGGACGAAGGGGATGAGCAAGGCGAGCGCGGGGACGGCACGTCCCCGTCGGGGCATCCACAAGCGCATGGTCGCATCATGCTGCGAATGAGAACGACTGTCAAAACCATTTGCCACGGTATCGGCCCGCTGCTCGCCACGGCCGCCGACTACGCCCGGTTCGATGTCACGGCCGCGGGCCGGCTCCAGGCTCGCCGGGCGTCCGCTTGCTGCTCGAGGTGGTCGGTGGCGCCCCGGGTTCGGGGGTCCGGTGGCGGGTCGCCGCCAGCCAGCCTGCGCTCGCGGCCAGGGCGAAGATGCTGACCCAGATATTGACGCGCACGCCTGCGATGCGGCTGGCCGGGTCGATCCGTAGCGCTTCGACCCAGAGCCGGCCGAGGGCGTAGCCCACGACGTAGAGGGCGAACAGCCTGCCGGGCGAGCGCCGGGATGCCGACGCTCGTAAAGGATGAGGAGCCCGGCGAGCGCGAGGTTCCAGAGCGCCTCGTACAGGAACGTCGGATGGTACGTCGCGACGTGCTCGTAGCCGGCGAGGCGGTGCTCCGGACTGATCCGCAGCCCCCAGGGGAGGTCGGTGGGCCGGCCGTAGAGCTCCTGGTTGAACCAGTTCCCGAGCCGCCCGATCGCCTGGGCCACGGGGATGGCGGGCGCGACCACGTCGAGCAGCTGTGCGACCGGGAGCCCACGACGGCGCGCGATCAGGGCGCCGGTGAGGACTCCCGCGATGAGGCCGCCGGGGATCCCGAGCCCGCCTTCCCAGATGGCGAAGGCGTGGAGCCATCGCCCGTCGAAGCGCTGGTGGTCCGTGATCACGTGGTAGAGCCGGGCCCCGACCAGTCCGGCTGCGACCGACCAGACCGCGAGCCGCGTGATGTCGCCGGGGTCACCGCCCCGCTCAGACCATCGCCGTTGGGCGATCCAGACGGCGGCGAGAACGCCGAGGGCGATGGAGAGCCCGTAGGCCCGCAGCTGGAGCGCCCCGACGTGGATGGCGTTGCTCGGCGGGCTGGGCAGCGAAGCGACGAAGCCGAGGGCAGGGGTCACCGGGACCGAGCGTGGCGCGGAAGGCTCACCCTCAGCAACTCATACGGAGCGCACAGGCGAGAGGACCAGGCCGATGGACCCGACGAGCATGCGGACGATCTCGACCGAGGACACCCAGGGCACCCACGACGATCCCGGCGCTCGGCTAGCTCCCGGGCGTTCCTGAGATCTCCGCGGCGACGGCGTCGAGCTGGTCGGTGGTGAGCTCACCGGTGGTGCGTGCGGCCACCTGCCCGTCGGCGTCGACGGCCACGAAGTAGGGGAAGGCGGTGAGGCCGGTGGCGGCGGCTGCGGTGCCGTCGGCGTCGACGAGGACGGGGGCGGTCCATCCCTCTCGGGCCAGCCAGGCGTCGGGCGGGTAGTTGGGCCGCTGGGGGTCGATGGCGGTTGACACGGTCACGAGGTCGACGCCGGGTGGGAGACCGCCGTCGTCGACCCAGTCCTGCACGACCGGCACCTCACGCTGGCAGTGCGGGCACCAGTGCGCCACGAAGAGGACCATCATCGGCCCGTCGTCGGCCGAGATCGTCATCGACTGGCCGGACTGGTCGACGCCGGTGAGGGTCGGGAAGGTCATCCCGATGGCGGGGTCGTCGGCGCTGTCGGTCAGCTCGGGGAGCGGGGTCCCGGAGACGGCGACGGTCCCGGTGGTGGCTGCGTCGTTGCCGGCGGTCGTGCCGTCGTCGTCGTCTCCGCCACTGGTCAGGGCGACGGCGAGCGCGACGAGGACCACCGCGGCCAGGCCGGCCGCCACCAGCAGCGGGGTGCGCGAGCGGGTGCGGCGGGGTCTGCGTGAGGTCGGTGTCATGGGGCCTCCCGGGGCAGGGCGAGGAGCAGTCCGATGACGACGAAGCCCGACAGGGCCATGGCGGGGATGGTCAGGTAGCCCAACTTCTCGACCCAGATGATCGAGCAGGGGTTGAGCGGGTCGCATGCCCCGGACTCGAGGGTCGGGAAGCGCTCGACGAGGATGTGCCAGGTCGAGATGGCGGCGCCGGTGAGGACCAGCGGCAATGCGTACCAGCGCACGGAGCGGTCCCGGCGAGCGGCGGCGATGGCGAGGATCGGAACCAGCGGGTACATGCAGATCCGCTGGTACCAGCACAGGCGGCACGGCGGGAAGTCGGCGATCTCGGAGTAGTAGAGGCTGCCGAGGGTGGCGACGGTGGCCACCGCGGCGGCGAGCGAGAGCGCGAGCGGCTCGACCGAGGCGAGCACCTGGCGGGGCCACCCGGCGTCGGGGCGGGCCAGGCGGACCACCAGGGTGACCGCCAGCGCGGCGGCACCCACCTCGGCCACCACCGCGAGGAGGGCCAGGAAGGTGCTGACCTGGTCGGTGGTCACGAGCGCCGCCGACCGTTCCGCGCAGCGCTTAGGCCTGCTGGATCTTGATCTCGATGTCGACGCCCGCGGGGAGCTCGATGCGCTGCAGCGAGTCGACCGTCTTGGGCGAGGGCTCCAGGATGTCGAGCAGCCGCTTGTGGATGCGCATCTCGAAGTGCTCGCGGCTGTCCTTGTCCTTGTGCGGTGAGCGGATGACCGTGAAGCGGTGCTTCTCCGTGGGCAGCGGGATCGGACCGCGGACCGTTGCCTGCGTGCGCAGCACGGTCTCGACGATCTTGCGCGTCGACTGGTCGATGACCTCGTGGTCGTACGCCTTCAGGCGGATGCGGATCTTCTGCTTCTCAGCCATCACACTCACTTTTCAAGGAACGGATCGCCCGTGGGCGGACAGGTAAGGCTACCGGAGCCGACGGGCGCCCCGCCACCCTCTCAGCAGTCGAGTGCCAGGTGGAGCGCGTGGCACACCTGGTGCATGCGCTCGGGCCCGAGCCGGGTGATGCGGTCGACGCACAGGCGAGGGCGGATCAGGTAGAGGTTGTCGAGCGCGGCGACGCACGCGCTCGGCAATCCGTCGGACTCGTCGAGGTGCACCTCCGTGGGGATCCCACGACGTCTCCGGGTACAGGCCACAGCCATCACCTGGTTGAGCACAGGCAGCGCCGCGTCGCGCGTGAGGATCAGGAATGGCCGCCGACCGGCATCTGGGTGGTCGTACCACCAGACGTCCCCACGGTTCACCATGGCTCGAAGCCCGCCTCACGCTCCTCCTGGTCGAGCCGCTGCAGGCCCTCCAGGGTCCCGATGTCGCCGATCGCCTCCAGGTCGCCCCACTCGTCGGGCGTGCCGGGCGGGATGCGACGGTAGCCCTCGGCGATGGCCTCGCCGATGGCGTCGTGCTCGCGGGCCGCGATGTGCTCCTCGACGGCCTCGCGGATGACCGCTGAACGCGACATCCCGCGTTCAGCGGCCTCCCGATCGAGCTTGGTGACCAGTTCGTCGCTCAGCTGGACCATCGTCTGCGTCCGAGCCATAGGGCAACCATAGCCCTACTATCGGACGCGACGACGCTCTACTTGAGGATCTTGGTGACGCGGCCGGAGCCGACGGTGCGGCCGCCTTCGCGGATGGCGAAGAGGAGGCCTTCGTCCATGGCGATGGGGGAGATGAGCTCGACGGTCATCTCGGTGTTGTCGCCGGGCATGCACATCTCGACGCCTTCGGGCAACTGGATGGTGCCGGTGACATCGGTGGTCCGGAAGTAGAACTGGGGCCGGTAGTTGGTGAAGAACGGCTTGTGGCGGCCGCCTTCTTCCTTGGTCAGCACGTACACCTGGGCCTCGAAGTTGGTGTGCGGGGTGATCGAGCCGGGCTTGGCCAGCACCTGGCCCCGCTCCACGTCTTCTTTCTTCGTGCCCCGCAGCAGCACCCCGATGTTGTCCCCGGCCTGGCCCTGGTCCAACAGCCGGCGGAACATCTCCACCCCGGTGCAGGTCGTCTTGGCCGTGGGCCGGATCCCCACGATCTCGACCTCGTCGCCCACATGCACCACACCCTGTTCCACCTTGCCGGTCACCACCGTGCCCCGCCCGGTGATGGTGAACACGTCCTCGATCGGCATCAGGAACGGCTTGTCCAACTCCCGGGGCGGCTCGGGCACATACGAATCGACCGCGTCCATCAACGCGAGCACCTGCGCCCCGGCCTCCGGGTCGCCTTCCAGCGCCTTGAGCGCCGAGACCGGCACCACGGGGATGTCGTCGCCGGGGAAGTTGTACTCCGAGAGCAGCTCCCGGACCTCCAGCTCCACCAACTCCAACAACTCGGGGTCATCGACCATGTCGACCTTGTTGAGCGCCACCACGATCGAGGGCACCCCCACCTGGCGGGCCAGCAACACATGCTCGCGGGTCTGGGGCATCGGGCCATCGGTGGCCGCCACCACCAGGATCGCCCCATCCACCTGCGCCGCCCCCGTGATCATGTTCTTGATGTAGTCCGCGTGCCCCGGCATATCCACATGCGCGTAATGCCGGTTCGGGGTCTCATACTCCACATGCGCGATATTGATCGTGATACCCCGCTGCTTCTCCTCCGGGGCCTTATCGATCTGATCGAACGCCATCACCGTCACGTTCGGGTTCGACTCCGCCAACACCTTCGTGATCGCCGCCGTCAACGTCGTCTTCCCATGGTCAATATGACCCATGGTACCGATGTTCAAATGCGGCTTGGTCCGCTCGAACTTTTGCTTGGCCATGGCTCCTCAGAACCTCTTTGTCCTTGTGATGGGTTGGGTGACGGACTGGGCGCTACCAGCGCTTACTCGCCGCGCACGCGGGCGACGATCTCTTCCTGCACAGACGCAGGCGTCTGCTGGTAGCTGTGGAACTGCATCGTGTAGGTCGCGCGCCCCTGGGTCCGTGACCGCAGGTCGGTAGCGTACCCAAACATCTCGGACAGGGGGACCTGCGCCCGGATCACCTGGCTGTTGCCCCGCTGGTCCATGCCCCCGACGCGGCCGCGACGGGAGTTGAGATCGCCGATGACGTCGCCCATGTAGTCCTCGGGCGTGACGACCTCGACCGCCATGATCGGCTCGAGCAGGACGGGCTTGGCCTTGCGGGCCGCTTCCTTGAAGACCATCGAGCCGGCGATCTTGAATGCCATCTCCGACGAGTCGACGTCGTGGTACTTGCCGTCGACCAGCGTGGCGCGGATGTCCACTGTCGGGTACCCGGCCAGCACCCCGGCGTCCAGCGACTGCTGGATGCCGGCGTCGACCGCGGGGATGTACTCCTTGGGCACGCGGCCGCCGCTGATCTTGTCGACGAACTCGTAGCCGCCGCCGGGGCCGAGGGGCTCCATCTTGATGGTGACCTCGGCGAACTGGCCGGAGCCGCCCGTCTGCTTCTTGTGGGTGTAGGTCACCTTGTCGACCGTCAGGGTGATGGTCTCGCGGTAGGCGACCTGGGGCTTGCCCACGGTGGCGTCGACCCGGAACTCGCGCAGCATGCGGTCGACGATGACCTCTAGGTGCAGCTCGCCCATGCCGGAGATCACGGTCTGGCCGGTGTCCTGGTCGGTGCGGACCTGGAAGGTGGGATCCTCCTCGGACAGGCTCTGGAGGGCCCTGCCCATCTTCTCCTGGTCGACCTTGGTCTTGGGCTCCACCGCCACGTGGATGACCGGCTCGGGGAACTCGAGCTGCTCCAGGGTGATCTCCGCGCCCGGCGACGTGAGAGTGTCGCCGGTGCGGGTGTTCTTGAGGCCGATGCCGGCGGCGATGTCGCCGGTCATGACCGCGTCCACGTCCTCGCGGTGGTTGGCGTGCATCTGCAGGATGCGGCCGATCCGCTCCTTGTTGCCGGTGGTGGTGTTGACCACCTGCGACCCCTTCTCCAGCGTGCCCGAGTAGACGCGGAAGTAGGTGAGCTTGCCGACGTGGGGGTCGGACATGATCTTGAACGCGAGCGCCGCGAACTTCTCGTCGTCGGACGGCTTGCGCTCGACCTCTTCATGGCCCTTCAGCGACAGGCCGGTGACCGGCGGCAGGTCGATGGGGCTCGGCATGTACAGCACGATGGCGTCGAGCAGGGGCTGGACGCCCTTGTTCTTGAACGCGGTGCCGTTCAGCACCGGCACGATCTCGCTGGCGATGGTGCCCGCCCGCACGGCTCGGTGCAGGTCGTCGACCGTGATCTCCTCGTCGCCGACGTACTTCTCGAGGATGGTCTCGTCGAAGGTGGAGAGGACGTCGATGAGCTGGTGGCGGTAGTCCTCGGCCTCGGCCTCGAGGTTCTCGGGGATCTCCCGGACCTCCCACTTGGCGCCCAGATCCTCGTCCAGCCAGACGAGGGCCTCCATGGTGATGAGGTCGATGACGCCCTTGTAGTGGCCCTCGGCGCCGATGGGGAGCTGGAGCACGGCGATGTTGGCGCCGAGCCTGTCCTTGATGGAGGCCAGCGCCGCGTAGAAGTCGGCGCCGAGGCGGTCCATCTTGTTGACGAAGCACATGCGGGGGACGCGGTACTTGTCCGCCTGCTTCCACACCGTCTCGGTCTGGGGCTCGACGCCGGCCACGCCGTCGAACACGGCCACGGCCCCGTCGAGGACGCGCAGCGACCGCTCGACCTCGACCGTGAAATCGACGTGGCCGGGCGTGTCGATGATGTTGATCTGGTGGTCGTTCCAGAAGCAGGTGGTGGCGGCCGAGGTGATGGTGATGCCGCGCTCCTGCTCCTGCACCATCCAGTCCATGGTGGCGGCGCCCTCGTGGACCTCGCCGATCTTGTAGGTGCGCCCGGTGTAGTAGAGGATCCGCTCGGTGGTGGTGGTCTTGCCCGCGTCGATGTGGGCCATGATCCCGATGTTGCGGATCCGGTCGAGCGGCTGGGTGCGTTTCGTACTCATCCTTTTCGTCTCTTCGCTCGCACATGACGGCGACCGAGCACGAAGCCCGGTCGCCGAGGGGACACGCCTTTGGTGGGGGGCGCGCCCCCGGTGGTCAGGGGGGTTACCAGCGGTAGTGCGCGTAGGCCTTGTTGGACTCGGCCATCTTGTGCATGTCTTCCTTGCGCTTGACCGAGGTGCCGATGCCGTTGTTGGCGTCGAGGAGCTCGGCCGCCAGGCGCTCTGCCATGGTGCGCTCGCGACGGTTGCGAGCGAAGCCGACGATCCAGCGGATGGCCAGGGTGTTGGCCCGCCGGGGCCGCACCTCGACCGGGACCTGGTAGGTCGCGCCGCCCACGCGCCGGCTCTTCACCTCGAGCTGCGGCTTGACGTTGTCGACCGCCCTCTTCAGGGCGGACAGAGCGTCGCCGTCGGTGCGGCTCCCCACGAGGTCGAGCGCCTCGTAGACGATGGCCTCGGCCGTCGTCTTCTTGCCGCGCTGGAGGATCTTGTTGACGATCTGCGTGACCAGCACCGACCGGTACACCGGGTCGGGCATCAGCTCACGGCGCGGTGCCGGGCCCCTGCGAGGCATCGGGATCAGCCTTCCTTCTTGGCGCCGTAGCGGCTACGGGCCTGCTTGCGGTCGCGCACCCCGGCGGTGTCGAGGGTGCCGCGGATGATCTTGTAACGAACGCCCGGCAGGTCCTTCACCCGGCCGCCGCGCACGAGGACGATCGAGTGCTCCTGCAGGTTGTGGCCCTCACCGGGGATGTAGGCGGTGACCTCGATGCCGCTGGACAGGCGCACGCGGGCGACCTTGCGCAGGGCAGAGTTGGGCTTCTTGGGCGTGTGGGTGAACACGCGCGTGCACACCCCGCGCCGCTGGGGCGCGCCCCGGAGCGCCGGCGTCTTGACCTTCGACGTCTTGGACTGGCGGCCCTTGCGGACCAGCTGCTGAATCGTGGGCACTCGAAACCTCGCGGACGACGGCTGTCGTGGACTGGCAGGGGGCGATCGGGTCATTGCGCGCGTACGCGCCAAGACCGACGGGTCATCCTAGGGGCCGTCATGCACCAACAGCAACCTGCGAAGCAGAACGGCGACGGGCAAACGGACCGCCCGAGGCCTCACTTGACCAGCACGACGGCGGCGGCGCTGGCGCTGGTCGTCCAGGGGCGCCGAGCCCGGCCCGAGGCTGAGCCGGTATAACCGGGGACATGACCGACGCCGGGACCATCTTCGTCACCGGGTTCCCCGGGTTCCTGGGCTCCCGGCTGCTGCCCCGTATCCTCGCCCGCGTCCCGGATTCCCGGGCCGCCTGCCTGGTGCAGCCCAAGTTCGAGGGCTTGGCCAAGTCGCGCCTGGCGGAGCTGGAGGCGGCGGACCCCGGCCTGGCCGGCCGCGTCGAGCTGGTCGAGGGCGACCTGACCGCCCCCGGGCTCGGCATCGAGGGCGGGGACCGGTTGGCCGCGGCCACCACCGAGATCTGGCACCTGGCCGCGGTCTACGACCTGAGCGTGCCCCGCCACGTCGGCATGCGGGTCAACGTCGAGGGCACCCGGCACGTCCTGCGCTTCGCGGAGGGCTGCCCCCGCCTGCGCCGCCACCACTACGTCAGCACGTGCTACGTGAGCGGCCGCCACTGCGGGCCGTACCGGGAGACCGACCTCGACGTGGGCCAGTCGTTCAACAACTTCTACGAGGAGACCAAGTTCCTGGCCGAGGTGGAGGTGGCGGAGGCCCGCGCCGGCGGCATGCCCACCACCGTGTACCGCCCCTCGATCGTGGTGGGCGACTCGCGCACCGGCGACACCCAGAAGTTCGACGGCCCGTACTTCATGCTCCAGTGGCTGGTCCGCCAGCCCGACCGTGCTCTGGTCCCGCTGGTGGGCGACCCCACCATGGTGCGGTTCAACATGGTGCCGTCCGACTTCGTCCTGGACGCCATCGGGCACCTCTCGGCCCGGGACGGCTCCGCGGGCCAGACCTACCAGCTGGCCGACCCCAGCCCGCCCACGGTCTCGGAGCTGCTGGACGAGATGTGCCGGGCCACCGGCAAGCGCGGCATCCGGGTCCCGCTCCCCCGCCGGCTCACGACCTGGGCGCTGGCCACCATCGGCCCCCTCCAGCGCTTCGTCGGGATCCCCGCCAGCGCGGTCGACTACTTCGCGCACCCCACCCACTACGACACCACGCAGGCCCAGCGGGACCTGGAGGGCAGCGGCGTCGCCTGCCCGCCGGTGGCCGACTACCTCCCCACGCTGGTCCGTTTCATGACCGCCCACCGCGACGCCAACCTGGGCGCGATGGTCTGACCCCACTCGTTCTGTCAGCGCTCACGGTGCCGACGGCACGTGAGCGCTGACAGAACCGAGGTGCTACTCGCCCTCGGCGGAGGGGAGGCCGACCACCGCGGCGAGGTCGGCGTCGGGGCCGCCGCTCTCGGCGGCCTCGTAGGTGCCGGTCAGCCACTCGGCCAGGCCCTGCTCGTCCCGCTCGGACGACCAGAACTCCATGGGCTTGTACTCGGGCGCCTCGGTGGCGATGTCCCGGTACTCCTCCATGCCGGTGCCGGCCGGGATGAGCTTGCCGATGATGATGTTCTCCTTGAGGCCCTTGAGGCCGTCGGAGCGGCTCTCGATGGCGGCCTCGGTGAGCACCCGGGTGGTCTCCTGGAACGACGCCGCCGACAGCCACGAGTCGGTGGCCAGCGACGCCTTGGTGATGCCCATCATCACCGGACGGCCCTCGGCCGGGGTCTTGCCCTCCTGCACCAGGCGCTTGTTCTCGTCGGTGTAGGCCTTGGCGTCGACGGCCTCGCCGGGCAGGAAGCGGCTGTCGCCGGGCTCCTGCACGACGACCCGGCGGGTCATCTGGCGCACGATCAGCTCGACGTGCTTGTCGTGGATGGACACGCCCTGGTCGCGGTAGACCCGCTGGACCTCGGTGACCAGGTACTGCTGCGTCTCGCGGACGCCCTTGATCTCCAGCAGCTCCTTGGGGTCGCGGGGGCCGTCCACGATGGGGTCGCCGGCCGAGATCTCCTGGCCGTCGGTGACCTCCAGCCGGGCGATGGTGGGCACGGTGTACGCGTGCTCGCCGCCGTCGTCGGCGACGACGGTGATCACCCGGCCGCGGCCCTCGTCCTCGGCGATGCGGACCGCGCCCGAGATGTGCGAGAGCGTCGCCTTGCCCTTGGGCGAGCGGGCCTCGAACAGCTCGACGACCCGGGGCAGGCCGCCGGCGATGTCGGACCCGGCGATGCCGCCGGTGTGGAACGTCCGCATCGTCAGCTGGGTGCCGGGCTCGCCGATGGACTGGGCGGCGATGACGCCCACGGCCTCGCCCAGCTCGATCATCCGGCCCGTGGCCAGCGACCGGCCGTAGCAGGTGCCGCAGACGCCGAAGTCGGCCAGGCAGGTGAGCACCGAGCGCACCCGGATCCGGGTGACCTCGGGGTCGTCCCGCAGGGCGGCCATCTCGTCGTCACCGATCATGGTGCCGGCGGTGAGCGTGGTGCCCGCCAGCTCCCGGTGCGGGTTCTCGGCCGACAGGGCCACGTCGTTGGCCAGCACCCGGCCGAAGATCCGGGTCTCCATGTACGACCGCTTGCCCGGCTGGTCGGGGACCACGTCCTCGATCCACAGGCCGCGGGGCGCCTCGCCCTCGTGCTGGCAGTCGTGCTCCCGGACGATCAGCTCCTGGGCGACGTCGACCAGGCGGCGGGTCAGGTAGCCCGAGTCCGCCGTCCGCAGCGCGGTGTCGACCAGGCCCTTGCGGGCGCCGGGCGTGGCGATGAAGTACTCCAGCATCGACAGGCCCTCGCGGAAGTTCGACTTGATGGGGCGAGGGATCATGTCGCCGCGGGGGTTGGCCACCAGGCCGCGCATGCCGGCGATCTGGCGGACCTGCATCATGTTCCCGCGGGCGCCGGAGCCCACCATCATGTCGATGGGGTTGAACTGCTCCTCCTGGAGGCCCTTCTCCATCGCCGACCGCACCTCGTCGGTGGCGTTGGTCCAGATCTCCACTTCCTTCTGGCGGCGCTCGCCGTCGGTGATGATGCCCCGGCGGAACTGGCTCTCGACCTTCTCCGCTTCCTTCTCGTAGCGGTCGAGGATCGCCTTCTTCTACGGCGGCGTCTTGACGTCCTCGATCGAGATGGTGAGGCCCGAGCGGGACGCGTAGCCGAAGCACAGGTCCTTCAGCCGGTCAAGGCTCTCCTGCACGACCGACTTGGGGTAGTCGCGCGCCAGGTGGTCGACGATGTCGCCCATGTTCCGCTTCTTCACCGGCTCGTCCACGAAGCCGAAGCCGAGCGGCAGCGCCCGGTTGAAGCAGCATGCGCCCGACCGTGGTCTCGCGGTAGAGCGGCTTCTGCGACTCGGCGTCGGCGGGGTCGCGCAGCCCCGACTCGATCTCCTCGTTGATCTCGCGCTTGGACAGCCGCACCCGGACCCGCGCGTGCAGGTCGATCTCGCCGGCGTCGTAGGCGTGCTCCATCTGGGCGCGGTTGCCGAACGACTCGGCCCTCGCCCTTGGCCCCCTCCACCAGCTCGGTGAGGTAGTAGGCGCCGATGATCATGTCCTGGGTGGGCGTGACCAGCGGGCGCCCGTGGGCGGGCGACAGCACGTTGTTGGCCGACAGCATGAGGACCCGGGACTCCGCCTGGGCCTCGGCCGACAGCGGCAGGTGCACGGCCATCTGGTCGCCGTCGAAGTCGGCGTTGAAGGCGGCGCACACCAGCGGGTGGATCTGGATGGCCTTGCCCTCGACCAGCACCGGCTCGAAGGCCTGGATGCCGAGGCGGTGCAGCGTGGGCGCCCGGTTCAGCAGGACCGGGTGCTCCTTGATGACCTCCTCCAGCACGTCCCACACCTGGGGACGCCGGCGCTCGACCATGCGCTTGGCCGACTTGATGTTCTGGGCCAGCTCGCGGTCGACCAGCGCCTTCATGACGAACGGCTTGAACAGCTCGAGCGCCATCTGCTTGGGCAGGCCGCACTGGTGCAGCTTGAGGGTGGGGCCGACCACGATGACCGAGCGGCCCGAGTAGTCGACGCGCTTGCCCAGCAGGTTCTGGCGGAACCGGCCCTGCTTGCCCTTGAGCATGTCGGACAGCGACTTGAGGGGCCGGTTGCCGGGGCCCGTGACCGGGCGGCCGCGGCGGCCGTTGTCGAACAGGGCGTCGACCGCCTCCTGGAGCATGCGCTTCTCGTTGTTCACGATGATCTCGGGGGCCCCGAGGTCGAGCAGGCGCTTCAGGCGGTTGTTGCGGTTGATGACCCGGCGGTACAGGTCGTTGAGGTCGGACGTGGCGAAGCGGCCGCCGTCGAGCTGGACCATGGGCCGCAGCTCCGGCGGGATCACCGGCACGACGTCGAGGATCATGGCCCGGGGGTCGTTGACCCGCTTGCCGTGGTCGTCGCGGCGGTTGAAGGCCGTGACGATCTTCAGCCGCTTGATGGCCTTCTGCTTGCGCTGGGCCGACAGCGGGCGGCCGCCGGTGCTGGGGTCGATCTGGTCCTTGAGCTTGACCTCTTCCTCGTCGAGGTCGATGCGGTCGATCAGCTGCTTGAGCGCGTCGGCGCCCATGCCGCCGTCGAAGTACTCGCCGTAGCGGTCCTTCAGCTCGCGCCAGAGCATCTCGTCCTCGATGATCTTGCGCGGGTGCAGGTCGCGGAACTCGTCGAAGCTGCGCTGGACCAGGTCCAGCTCCTCGTCGTAGCGCTCGCGGATCGAGGCCAGGTCCTTGTCCACCGCCTTCTGGCGCGAGCGGATGTCGGAGTCCTTGGCCCCCTCGGCCTCCAGCGCGGCGATCTCGGTCTCGAGCTCCTCCATGCGCCGGGCCAGCTCGAGCTCGCGCTCGCGCACGATCTCGTCCTTCTCGGCGTTGAGCTCGGCCTCGAGGTTGGACAGGTCCTCGTGGCGCTTGTCGGCGTCGACCCAGGTGACCAGGTTGGCCGCGAAGTAGATGACCTTCTCGAGCTGCTTGGCCTTCAGCTCCTCACGGACGTCGGTGCCCGACAGCAGGTAGGCCAGCCAGGAGCGGGTGCCCCGCAGGTACCAGATGTGGACCACGGGCGCGGCCAGCTCGATGTGGCCCATGCGCTCGCGCCGCACCTTGGACCGGGTGACCTCGACGCCACAGCGCTCGCAGATGATGCCCTTGAAGCGGACGCGCTTGTACTTGCCGCAGTAGCACTCCCAGTCCTTGGTGGGACCGAAGATCTTCTCGCAGAACAGCCCATCCTTCTCGGGCTTGAGCGTGCGGTAGTTGATGGTCTCCGGCTTCTTGACCTCGCCGTTGGACCACATGCGGATGGTGTCCGCCGTGGCCAGACCGATGCGGAGCTGACTGAAATCGTTCACATCAAGCATCTGATGCTCCGTTCGCCGCCACCCGGCGGCGGGTCGTAGTTGCTGTCGTCGTCGTTCGGAATGGGGGGAGGCCGGTAGGTCACTGGCGCGTCAGAAGGTCGTCCGCTGGCGGCGACGCTCGTCTTCCTCGTCGCTGCCCCGCTCGGGACGGCTGAGATCGATGCCGAGCTCCTCGGCGGCGCGGAAGACGTCCTCGTCGAGCTCCCGCATCTCGATCTCCTCACCGCTGTGCGCCAGGACCTCGACGTTGAGGCAGAGCGCCTGCATCTCCTTGATGAGCACCTTGAAGCTCTCCGGGATGCCGGGCTCGGGGATGTTCTCGCCCTTCACGATGGCCTCGTACACCTTGACCCGGCCGAGGACGTCGTCGGACTTGATGGTCAGCAGCTCCTGCAGGCAGTAGGCGGAGCCGTAGGCCTCGAGCGCCCACACCTCCATCTCGCCGAAGCGCTGGCCGCCGAACTGCGCCTTACCGCCCAGCGGCTGCTGGGTGATCATGGAGTACGGGCCGGTCGACCGGGCGTGGATCTTGTCGTCCACCAGGTGGGCGAGCTTGAGGATGTAGACGTAGCCGACCGTGATCGGCTGGTCGTAGGTCTCGCCCGTGCGGCCGTTGTAGAGGATGGTCTTGCCGTCGGGCTGGATCAGCCGCTGGCCGTCGACCGACTCGGGCCGCAGGTTCAGGAAGATCTGCTGGATCGTCGGGTGGCGGCCGGCGTCTTCGCGCTCGTCCCAGTGGGCGCCGTCGAACACGGGCGTGGCGATGAGCGTGGACGGCGGCGTGGCCGGGCGGGTCTTGGACTCGGTGCCGCGGATGGGCTCGTCGCCCACGGCCTCGCCGTTGACCTGCCAGCCCCAGCGGGCCGCGTAGCCCAGGTGGGCTTCGAGCACCTGGCCCACGTTCATGCGGGACGGGACGCCGAGCGGGTTCTGGATGATGTCGACCGGCGTGCCGTCGGCCAGGTGCGGCATGTCCTCGATCGGGAGGATCTTGGAGATGACGCCCTTGTTGCCGTGGCGGCCGGCGAGCTTGTCGCCGACCGAGATCTTGCGCTTCTGGGCGACGTAGACCCGCACCAGCTGGTTCACGCCCGGGGGCAGCTCGTGGCCGTCCTCGCGGGTGAACACCTTGACGTCGATGACCTTGCCCGACTCGCCGTGGGGCACCTTCAGCGAGGTGTCCCGCACCTCGCGGGCCTTCTCGCCGAAGATGGCCCGCAGCAGGCGCTCCTCCGGGGTCAGCTCGGTCTCGCCCTTGGGCGTGACCTTGCCCACCAGCACGTCGCCCGCGTCGACCTCGGCGCCGATGCGGATGATGCCCCGCTCGTCGAGGTCCTTGAGGATGTCCTCGGACAGGTTGGGGATGTCCCGGGTGATCTCCTCCGGGCCCAGCTTGGTGTCCCGGGCGTCGATCTCGTGCTCGTGGATGTGGATCGACGTGAGCACGTCGTCGCGCACCAGGCGCTCGGACAGGATGATGGCGTCCTCGAAGTTGTAGCCCTCCCACGGCATGAACGCCGTGAGCAGGTTCTTCCCGAGGGCCAGCTCGCCGTTGTCGGTCGAGGGGCCGTCGGCGAGGATGTCGCCCTGGTGGAAGCTGTCGCCCTCGCGGACGGTCGGCTTCTGGTTGATGCAGGTGTCCTGGTTGGACCGCTCGAACTTGAGCAGCTTGTAGACCCGCTTGCCGAGCTTGCGGTACTCGACCGTGATGAGGTCGCCCGACACCTCGGTGGCGACCCCGTCGTCGAGCGCGATGATCAGGTCGGCGGCGTCGCGGGCGGCCCGGACCTCGATGCCCGTGCCGATGTAGGGGGCCTCGGCCCGCACCAGCGGCACGGCCTGCTTCTGCATGTTGGCGCCCATGAGCGCCCGGTTGGCGTCGTCGTGCTCGAGGAACGGGATGAGCGCGGTGCCCACCGAGACGATCTGCTTGGGCGAGACGTCCATGAGCTGGACCTCGGCCGGGGGGACCGCCGAGATGTCGGTGGTGGCGGCGAAGTAGGTCTCCCGCTCCAGCTGGGCCCGCAGGTTCTCCAGGGTGGCGGCCTGCGGCGAGCGCCGGACCAGCACCCGGTCGTTGCGGAAGGTCCCGGCGTCGGTGAGCGGCTCGTTGGCCTGGGCGACGACGTAGTCCTCCTCCTCGTCGGCGGTGAGCCACACGACGTCGTCGGTGACCTTGCCGTCGACCACCTTGCGGTAGGGCGACTCGATGAAGCCGAAGTCGTTGACCCGCGCGTAGGTGGAGAGCGCGCCGATGAGGCCGATGTTGGGGCCCTCGGGCGTCTCGATGGGGCACATGCGGCCGTAGTGGGAGAAGTGGACGTCGCGGACCTCGAAGCCGGCCCGCTCGCGGGACAGGCCGCCCGGGCCGAGCGCGGACAGGCGCCGGCGGTGGGTCAGGCCCGACAGCGGGTTGACCTGGTCCATGAACTGGGAGAGCTGGCTGGTGCCGAAGAACTCCTTGATGGCGGCGACCACCGGCCGGATGTTGATCAGCGTCTGGGGCGTGATGGCCTCGACGTCCTGGGTGGTCATGCGCTCGCGCACGACCCGCTCCATGCGGGACAGGCCGATGCGCACCTGGTTCTGGATCAGCTCGCCCACCGAGCGGATGCGGCGGTTGGCGAAGTGGTCCTGGTCGTCGAGGCGGTAGCCCGGCTCGGCGTTGACCAGGTGGAGCAGGTAGGTGAGGGTGGCGAGCACCTCGCACCGGCTGAGCACCGACTGGCCCGGCTCGGGGCGGTCGATCAGCCCCCGCTCCTCCAGCATGGGGAACATCGCGGCGAGCTTGCCCACCTCGCCGCCCAGCTTGCGGTCCAGCTTGTACCGGCCGACCCGGGACAGGTCGTAGCGGCGGGCCTCGAAGAAGGCGTTGCGGAAGTAGACGCGCGCCGACTCCACCGACGGCGGCTCGCCCGGCCGGGCCCGCTTGTAGATCTCGACCAGGGCCTCGTCCTGGGTGGGGGCGAGGTCGCGGTCCTTCTCCCACTGGCCCTCGAGGAAGGGGAACTCGCGCACGAAGGCGTCGAGGAACCCGGGCGCGTTCTCCTCGTCGTAGCCGAGGGCGCGCAGCAGCACGAACAGGCTGAGGCGGCGCTTGCGGGCCACCCGGGTGCCGGCGGTGACGTCCTTGCCCGGCTTCTGCTCGACGTCGAACTCGATCCACTCGCCCCGGTAGGGGTGGATGGTGCCCTTGACCAGCTGGTGCTTGGCCAGGTTCCGGAGGCGGTAGCGCTCGCCCGGCTCGAAGATCACGCCCGGGGAGCGGACGAGCTGGGACACGACGACACGCTCGGTGCCGTTGATCACGAAGGTGCCCTTCTCCGTCATCATGGGGAAGTCGCCCATGAAGACGGTCTGCTCCTTGATCTCGCCGGTGGTGGCGTTCACGAAGCGGGCGCGGACGAAGATGGGCGCGGAGAAGGTCATGTCCTTCTCCTTGCACTCCTCGACGGAGAACTTGGGCGGGGGCCGCAGGTCCTCGTCGTCGGGGTCGAACTCCAGCTCGAGCTGCAGGGTCTCGGTGAAGTCCTTGATGGGGGAGATGTCGGCGAAGGTTTCCTTCAGGCCCTGCTCGAGGAACCACTGGAAGGATTCCCGCTGGATCGCCACGAGGTCAGGAAGCGGCAGCGCTTCCTCGATGTTCGCGAACGAGTACCGATCCCGGATGCGAGTGGACAACGAATCACTCCTCAAAGGGTTCGGTGGGCATGG
>CAWDIO010000012.1:0-230818 GCA_963802385.1 uncultured Acidimicrobiales bacterium
GGCGTCGTGCCCGATTCGGTGACGCTCGCCCGCCAGGACGGCAGCGAGCGCTTCACCCGGGGCATCTAACTTCTCGGTCAACCGGGACGGCGAGCTGCGCATCCTCGACGACACGGTGATCCCCGGGGGGACGGTCTGCGGGGTCGAGCTGATCCCCGGCCAGTGAGCCGGCTCTCGCTGGAGGCCACGAGCGGCCAGGACTTCGTGGCGAGGCGCTGTCCGTCGTCCTCGGCCCCCGACCTGCCGGTGGTCGCCGGCCTGGTGCCGGCGTTCTCCCGCCAGGTCACCGAGACCGACACGAGCATCACCGTCGACCATGACGGGCGGGTGCTGCGCCTCCACCTCGACCGGCCCTGGTTCTCCAGCGGCGCGGGCGAGCTGCTCGTGGGCGATCGACGGCCCAGGGCACGCCCGAGCCTGCGCTCACTCGGTCAGGTCGGGATCCGCTGACCACGGGCGCCGGGCCGGCGCTGGCCGTGGCGACCGGGCACTTCCCGGCGGCCGGCGAGGTGGCGGCGGCCGTCGACGGCCGGTTCGACGTCGCCGGCCACACGGTGGTCTACGACGGCGCGCGGCAGCTGTGGACGGCCGATGTCCACGTCGACAGCGGAGATCGGCTACCGGCCGTTCGTCCGCCTCCACGTCTGCCGCTTCCAGCCGAACTCGGTCCCGGACCAGCACGTCTCGGCGACCGTCGAGCTGGAGCCCCAGCGGCTGGGCGCACTCCGCCGGGTCGAGGTCACCCAGGTGGCCGAGGGCCAGGCCAACGTGCGCCTTTCGCAGGCGCCCGGACAACGTCAACGTGGTCACCGTCGTGCTCCAGGAGGCGGACCCCCAGGTCGCCGACCCCGACCTCGGCTGGCAGGACGTCGCCACGACCGTTCTCGACCGCAGCGGCACGACGGCGGCCGCGGTGCACGAGGCGTGGTCGCGGTCGGCGGGACCGGCGTCCAGCAGCGGCTCGTGATCGAGGACGCGGAGCCGGTGACCGTCGAGGTCGACGGCGCCCTGACCGACGGCACCGTCGTCGCCTACCGCGAGGTCATCGAGATCCCGGCCGGGTGGTGACCGCGGCGAACGCATGTGAATAGGGCTGCCAGCGTGCCTGGCTGCCGGTCCTCAGGGTCGCCAGGCGATGCTCGAACTGGTGGCGGACCGTTGGGTTCGAGTCGAGGACCGGGACGACGCTGGTCACCAGCTGCAGCTCGCGCAACCGGCGCAGGACCGGGAAGCCCGGCCACCGGCGGACGTCGGAGCCGTACGCCGCGGCGAACGACTCTTGCGGGTCCGGGTCGTAGGCGAAGCGTAGGGAACCCACCGCGACCGGGGTCAGGTCCCACTCGCGGGGACCGATGCTGGTGCTGTCGAAGTCGCACAGGACCGGCCCCTGGGATCCTGGGATCACGTTTCCCAGAAAGGCGTCGCCGTGGATGGGGCCAGCCGGCAGAGCGGGCCTCAGCGTGGCCAGCGAGGCTTCGACCTCGTCGCCACGGGTGGTCAGGAAGGCCAGGTCCTCGGGGCGACGCTATGCGCCTCGGCGAGGCGGCGGCGGATCAAGCGCAGGGGGTCCCAGGGCGGCAGGCCGGTTGGTGGTGGCAGAGCGTGGAACAAGCGGACCAGGCGGGCGAGGTCCCGTCCGGTCGGCGCGGGGCCGGTGGCGGCGACGCGGTAGCCAGGCCATCGCGGCGTGGCCCGCGGACGGAGCGGTTGGTCCAACCCGTGGACCAGGCGGACTGCGGGGAAGCCCTCGGCCTCCAGCCAGCGGGCGACCCGGATCACCGTCGGGATGCGGTCGGCCACGACACCCGAACCGGCCACCTTGACCACCACGGCGGCGCGGGGCAGGTCGAAGACCGCGCTGTTGGTGAACTTGATCAGGCGGGCGTCCGTGAGATCGAGCGTGTGAGCCTCGGCGATCTCGGCGAGAACGGGCCACAGACCGCCGGTCGGTGCCGGCACAACGTGCAGCTTGGCGACTCGGACGACCGGCCGGCGCGTTACGGCTACATCACAAAGCGCAGAGTAAGGAAACCAAAAGGGGGGGTCCACGCGTCAGTAGGGGGAGAGCACGCAGAGGCGTGCCGGCCGGTGAAGACGAACCCCCTATCTGAACGCCGGAGGACCGACAAGTGAATCGGCGGATTGCTGCAGGGTGGCGCATCGGGCGCCGCCTGATCGAACGCGCCCGGGTGCCGGGTGGACGGCAGCGGAAAGCGGTCATCGGGCTGGCGAGCGTGGCCGGCGTGGTCGGGATCGGGCTCATGGCCTGCGACTGGAACGCCACGCTGGACGCCACGGATCGGGCCAACGAGCGGATCGACCGGACCGAGGCCGAGCTCGACCAGACCCGGGACGAGCTCGGCGCCACGCGGGAGACGGTCGAATCCAACCGGGTCACGCTGGCCGGTGCGATCAAGTCCCGCATCATCCGTGAGGCCGAGCGGACGCAGGCGCAGGGCACCTACGACTCGACCAACCTGTGGCTGCAGGGGTCCAGGGGAACCTGAACAACGCCAACGCCGTGCTCATGGCCAGCGCCGGGCAGCTCGGGGCCCTGCAGAGCTGCGTGGCCGGCGTCACCGAGGCGCTCAACCAGGCCGCCGCCGGCGACAGCGGGGGCTTGGCGAACACGGTGCGCGGCATCGAGGGCGTGTGCGCTCAGGCGGGGGTGCAGCTGTGACCATCGACTTCCTCGACACCGGGCGACGACTCCGACTCCGACCCCGACGGGGCGAGCGAGAGGGGCAAGGCGGCACCGGAGAGCGCGGAGAGCACGGCGCGGCAGGCGCAGACGAGAGCCGACCGGGGCCGCGGCGGCGCGGGGACGTACCCGGCGGGACCGCCGGATCGTGCGGATCGTGGCGATCGTGCTGGTGGTCGCGACCATCGGCGCATGGATGTCGGCCAAGGTCCGGCTGGGCGACGACCCGAGGACGGCTCGACGCCACCCAGGCCGACCTGGAGGCCCACCGGGACTGGCTGGCCGACGCCGAGGCCCGGAAGGCCGAGACCGAGGCCAGCATCACCCGGGTGCAGGGGGCCATCGACATCGCCGTGGCCGACCGGGCGCAGCTCGAGACCATGATCGCCGACCTCCAGGCCCAGATCGCCGCGGTCGACGCCCAGAGCGAGCAGACCGCCAACGGCCCAGAGCACCGTCAACGCCAACTCGGCCGACGCCCGGACCTGCTTCGACGGCGTGTCGTCCGCCATGGACGCCAACCGCAGCGGCAACGACCAGGCGTCCGTGACCGCCCTGCGCGACGCGGCGGCCGCTTGCAGTCGCACGCTGGCCTACGCCACCGGCGCACGGTTCCCGTTCGACTTCGCCGACCCGTTCGTCCTGCGGGTCGGGGGCACCTACTACGGCTACTCGACCAATGCCGGGGCCGGCGACATCCAGGTCATCCGCTCCAGCGACCTCATCAACTGGGAGATCGTGGGCAACGGCCTCGCCGGGGTCCCCGGCTGGGCGGCCGAGGGCTCGACCTGGGCGCCGGCGGTGCTGGCCCGCAACGGCGGCTACGTCGTCTACTACACCGTCAAGGACCGGTTCTCGGGCAAGCAGTGCATCTCGCGGGGCGTGGCCTCGTCGCCGACCGGCCCGTTCCGGGACGACTCGGCCGGCCCGCTGATCTGCCAGGCCGACCTGCGGCGGCTCCATCGACCCCAGCCCGTTCGTCGACGGCGACGGCCGCGCCTACCTGCTGTGGAAGGCCGAAGGGTCCGGCGGCCCGCCCCAGACCATCTGGTCCCAGGAGCTGACGGCCGACGGCCTGGCCCTCACCGGCGAGCCGCACGCCCTGATCTCGGCCGACCGCTCCTTCGAGCGGGGCGTGGTCGAGGCCCCGTCGCTGTTCCGGGAGGGCGGCACCTACTACCTGGTCTACGCGGCGGCCGACTGGAACTCCCGCCAGTACACCACCGCCTACGCCACCTGCGCCGGGCCCGCCGGCCCCTGCAGCAAGCCGGCCAACGGGCCGGATCCTGTCGTCCGGCAGCCAGCTGGCCGGACCCGGCGGGGTCGAGGTGTTCCGGGCAGGCGACGGCGCCCTGTGGGTCGCCTTCCACGCCTTCTCCGAGCCCAACGTGGGCTACCCGTCGAGCCGCTACCTGCACCTGGCCCGCCTGCGGGTGTCCGGTGGGGGCCTCAGCATCGAATCAAGCACATGACCGTCCTGACCCGACCCCGACCCCGCTGCTCGACGGCGGACGAGATCACGGTGGACCGGCTCGACGTGGCCCGAGCCATGGACCGGCTCGACGAGATCGTGGCCGCCTACGTCGAGGTCTACGCCCCCACCGGCGACCCGTTCTTCGGGGAGGAGCGCTTCCGCCTGCAGCTCGCCGGCCACATGGGATCCCCGGCCTGGGAGCTGGACTGCGCCGAGGTCGACGGCGAGCTGGTCGGGTTCGTCTGCGGGTTCGCCCTCCCCGCCACCACCAGCTGGTGGCGCGGCCTGGAGACCAAGGTCCCCCGGGGGTTCACCGGCGAGGACGGGCACCGCACGCTCGCCATCAGCCACGTCGTGGTGCGGGCCCCGTGGAGGCGGCGGCATGTCGCCCGCCGCCTCCACGACTGCCTGCTGTCGGGCCGCTCGGAGCAACGGGCGACCGTGCTCGTCGAGCCGGGCAACCGGCCCGCCCAGGCCGCGTACGCCGCCTGGGGATGGCACAAGGCCGCCGAGCTCCGGCCCGTGTGGGAGAGCGCGCCGCTCTACGACGTGCTCGTCCTCGATCGCTAGCGGTCCGAGGCCCTGCGGGCGGTGGTCCACCTCGACCTCCCATAGCGCTCAGTTGTAGGCCTCGGCACCCGGTTGGACGGAGCCGGGCGCATGTCGGTCGACGCGCCCGGCCGTCCAGCCGGCGTCGTAGCCCACGGGGCACACCGACGCCCGCACGGCACCCAGGCTCGGCTCGCGCCCGTCGGCACCGTCACACCATCCCCGGTAGTAGCCCTTCCACCATCGACCCTCGACGTCGACGGGGCGATGGCCGTGCCGGTGACCTCTGCTGATCGTCATGGCCCGACACGATGACGACGTGCCCGGCGATCGTGAACCAGGCCACGCCACGAATCAGCGGGCGGGTGTTCATGGCCGAACCCGCACCGACCGAGGACTACTGTTACTGAGCGTGCAGGGGAGCACACGTCGCGAGCGGCAACGGCTGGCGGCCGTGCTGCGGGCGGAGGGTCGGTCCTGGGCGGACATCGCGGAGCTCATGGAGCAGCGCTACGGCGTCAACCCCCGCGTCGCGCTCCGCTGGGCACACGGCTGGACGCAGGACGACGTCGCCCGGCAGTGGTGTTCGGTCTGGCCCGACGAGCCTCGGACGAACCAGAACGTGTCGACTTGGGAGCGCTGGCCGGAGGCGGGTCACGAGCCGTCACTGCAGACGCTGGGACGCCTCGCCCGGATCTACGCGTGCGATGTGTCCGACCTGGTCACGGACCTGGGCCGGTACCGCCACCTCGACGACCCCGCGGCCGCACCGGTGGCGGAGGTGACAGCCACGCCTGCAACCGGTAGGCAAGGGCTCACGGATCGACGGACGTTCACGAAGTTCGCCGTGCTGGCCGCGCTGGGCATCACGGACTCGCTGCGTCACCCGGTGGCCGCCGCGCCGACCCGACGCGTGACCGTGATCGGCGCCGACCACCTCCGCCTGATCGAGGAGGCGCTCGCTCAGGTCGAGGACGTGTGACGCAGCCAGCGGGGCCGGCGACCTGCGGGCCGCCGTGAGCCGCGCTCCACGGGCAGGCCGAGGAGTGGCTGAACGATCCTGACTATCACGGTGCACGACGTCGAAGGCGACCTTCAGGCGTTGCACGGTGAGCTCACGGTCTGGCTGGGCTGGTTGGCCTACGACAGCGACGACCACGCGCCAGGCGAGATCGCACCTGCACGACGCCCTCGTAACCGCTCGCCTCCTCGACGACCCGCAGCTCGAGGTGCGGACGATGACCTACCTGTGCCTCCTCTCGCTGGGTGCCCGGCCCCGCGAGTCGCTCCAATGCGCCGAGGCCGCGCTCGGGCTGGCCCGAGGGATGGGCGCCGCCGCGCCTTAAGGCCCTGCTCCACCTCCGAGCGGCCCGCGCCCATGCCTCACTCGGCCAGCCGAAGGCGTTCGACCGGGAGATGGCGCACGCCCTGGCCCAAATCGACCGGTGGCGGCGACGAGACCGACCCGGAGTACGTCCGGTTCGTGACCCCCGGCGAGATCACGGGCATCACCGGCTTGTCGTACCTGGCGATGGGAAGGCCGGACCGGGCGGCGCAATCGTTCGCCGCCATCGTCGAGCACCCTGACCCCTCCTACCGTCGCAATCTCGCCTACTACACCGTCCGGCTGGCCGAGGCAGCGGCGCTCGACCACGACATCGACACGGCGAGCTCCGTCGGCCTGACGGCCATCCCCCTGGTCGCCGAGCTCGGATCGGCCCGAACGGCCCGCAACCTCCGAGCGGTGCGCACCCGGATCGAGCCGCATCGCCGGTCGCTCCCGGCCGCGCGGGACTTCGCCACGGCCTACGACGACACCTTCGCCCGATGACCACGGAGATCAGCGCTGGACCGGTCTGGACGTCGTCCGCGGCCACCGCGAGGATCGACGAGATCGTGGCTGCGTACGTCGAGGTCTACGCCGACACCGAAGACGAGTTCTTCGGCGAGGAGCGGTTCCGGCGGCAGCTGGCCGGGCACATGCAGCGCGCCAGGCCTGGGAGCTGGTGAGCGCCGACCGGGACGGCGAGATGATCGGGTTCATCTACGGGTTCACCCTCCCGGCGGCCACCAAGTGGTGGCAGGGTCTGCGTGACCGAGGTGCCCGCCGGGTTCATGGACGAGGACGGGCGGCGCACTGTCGCGATCAGCGAGATCCTGGTGAGGGAGCCGTGGAGGCGGCAGCACGTCGCTCGCCGCCTCCACGACATCTTCCTGTCGGGCCGCTCGGAGGAGCGGGCGACCCTGCTGGTCGAGCCGGACAACGGGCCGGCGCAGGCGGCGTACGCCGGCTGGGGATGGCGCAAGGTCGCCCAGCTCCGGCCCGGGTGGGCGAGCGCGCCGCTGTACGACGTGCTCGTCCTCGATCGCACGGGCTAGGCCGTGGCCGCCGCGGCGGCCTCGATGAGGTCGGTGACCTTGCCGGGGTGGGAGATCATCGCCACGTGGGAGGAGTTGATCTCCACGGTGGTGGCTTCCGCCCGCTGGGCCATGAAGCGCTCGGCCTCGGGGTCGATGGTGCGGTCGTCGGCGCGCCACCAGGTACCAGGTCGGCACGGTCCGCCACGCGGGGGTGCCGGACGGGGTGAGGACGCCGCCCAGGGCCAGCGGCCGCTGGGTGACCGCCATCAGGTCGGTCTGCGGGCCGGCACGTCGGCCGCGAACACCGCCCGGAGCTGGTCGGGGGCATGTAGAGGTCCGTGCCGGTGGTGCCGTCGGGCAGCGGGAACGGCCGGGGGACGACCGCCGGGCCGAGGTCGTTGTCGGGGAACTGGGCGCCGATCGAGGCCAGGCTCTCCCCGGCGTCGAGGGCGAAGCCGGCGACGTAGACCAGCGCCCGCACGTTGGGGGCATTGCCGGCGTTGCTGATCACCGCACCGCCGTAGGAGTGGCCGACCAGCACGACCGGGCCGTCGATGGTGGCCAGGACGCTCTGCACGTAGGCCGAGTCGCTGGTCAGGTCCCGCAGCGGGTTGGCGGGGGCGATGACCGGATAGCCGTCATGCTGCAGCCGCTTGATCACGTCGTTCCACGACGACCCGTCGGCGAACGCCCCGTGGACCAGCACGATCGTGGGCTTGGCGGCCGGTGAAGGCTGGGCCGGTTGGCCCGTCGAGGCGGCCGGGGTCAGGGTCACGACCAGGGCGATCGCCGCAGTGACCAGGGCGGCGAGCCGGGCGAACCGGGCGAGCGAGCGTCGGGCAGGGATCGGGAGTTCGGGTGGGTTGGGCCGGGATGCCAATGCCAGCGGTGGGTCATGCCCCCATGCACACACCCCGCTGACCCGGGGTCAATATGTCCGTTCGAAGACCAGGTTGTTGCAGCTCTCGCACACCTCGTCCGGGATCACGCCCCAGCGCATGAGCAGCGCGAAGGCCCGGCAGCCGATGCAGAAGCCCAGGATCGACTCCATCCCGGCGGCCACGACAAGCAGCGCCGACCAGGGCATACGCCGCGCCGGTCAGCCCGAAGGCGAAGTGCAGGACCGCGGCGCTCACGGTCACCGCCGCGCCGATCCCCTGGGCGAAGCGCTTGGGCGGGCCGGGCACCAGGCGAGGCGCCACCGGCAGCCGGGGCGTGACGACCCGGGTCACCACCTGGCCGAGCGGGCTCAGCGTCGGGCCGGTCAGCACCCGGGCCACGAAACCGTACGCCAGCGGGGCCAGCAGCCAGGGCTGGTGCCCCACCAGGATCACGAGGGCGAGGACGACCACTCCGCCGGCCACCAGCCGGGCCGAGACCTCGTTGACGGGGTTGGGGAAGCGGAACAACGTACCCATGCGACCCGCGGCAACGCCCGGCGGGCGTCGAGGATTCCCGCGCCGCGGGGATCACCGTGCGTGTCCAGGGGTAGGTCGTGGGCATGAGCGACTCCGACCCGGCCAGCCTCGAGCCCGAGCCGTGGGAGCGGCCGCCGCGCTCCGACGCCGACGAGCGGGTGGTCGTGCTGGACGACGACGACATCCCGGTCCTCGACGACGATGCCGGCCCGCTCGCCCCCGACGATGAGGTCACCGGGGACGAGGCGGCGGTGCGTATCGACGAGGACGCCGGCCCCTAGCCCTGACGCGTGCAGGTCGAGCTCGTAGACCTGGCCGACCAGGTCGTGGCCGAAGCTGTGGTGCGGCTCTTCCTCGACCAGCGTGAAGCCGGTGGCCAGGTAGACGCGGCGGGCGGCGACCAGGACGTCGTTGGTCCAGAGGCGCATGCGCTCGTAGCCCGCCTCCCGGGCGAAGTCGACGCAGCGCTCGACCAGGCGGCGGCCGAGCCCGTGGCCCCGGCCGTCGGGGTGGACCAGCAGGATCCGGAGCTGGGCGGTCGTCTCGTCGGCGGCGACGCACAGCACGCAGCCGAGGCGGGCGGCCGTCCTCGCGCCTCGGCGATCCAGGCGGCCTCCCGATCGCGGGTCGTGGTCCTGCGGCGAAGTCGGCCACGATGCGCGCCACCAGCGCCTCGAAGCTCCCGTCCCAGCCGAACTCCCTGGCGTACAGCTCGCCGTGGGCCTGGATCATCCAGCCGAGGTCGCCCGGCCTTCCCAGCGGTCGGATGATGATCGGGTCGTCGCTCTTCTCGTCCATCGGTCACCGGTATACCGTCCAACGGTATGGATGACATCGGGGCCGCCCTGCCACTTCGGGAGCCGACGTTCCTGATCCTGACGGCGCTGGCGGCCGGGCCGGCGCACGGCTACGGCATCCTGCGCAGCGTGGAGGAGATGTCGGGCGGCCGGGTGCGGCTGCGGGCCGGGACCCTCTACGGCGCCCTGGCCCGGCTGGAGGGCGAGCGCTACGTCGAGTTCGACCACGAGGAGAGCGACGGCGGCCCGGTCCGGCGCTACTACCGCCTGACCGGCCCGGGCCGGCGGCTGCTGGCGGCCGAGGCCGACCGGCAGGCGGCCAACGTGGCCCTGGTGCGGGCCCGGCTGCAGCCGGCCGGGGGCTGACGTGTTCGACTGCGCGCTGGGCGCCGCGGCCCGGACCATCCCCGATCCCCGCTGGCGGGCCGAGGTGGTGGACGTGGCCCGGCGCTCGGCCGCCGACCAGGGCCGGCTGGGCCGCGGCCGGGAGGTGATGGCGACGGCCGTGTTCGGCCTGCGCCTGCGTTCGCTGCGAGCGACCGGCGGGCGGAGCGGCGAGGCCTGGCGCCAGGGGGCCAGACTGGGCGCGGGCCTGCTGCTGGCCACCGCCTGGGTGGGGAGCGTGGCGGCGCTCGGTGACGCCCGGCCCGGCGTGGCCGCCGTGGTCACGGTCGCTGGCGCTCGGCGCCGGATGGGCGTCGGGCCTGGTCGGACGCCCGCTGGTGGTGGTTCCGACGACGGCGGTGGCCCTGACCGCCTCGTGGGCGGGCACGGGCTGGAGCCCCGTCTCGACCGCGCGTCGCGGTCGGCGCTGGCGGGGCGATGGTGGTCGCCGGGGGCGCCGCGGCGGTGCCCGGCGGGCGATGGTCACGGTGGCTGGCGGGGGCAGGGCTGGGCGTTCTCGGGGTCGCGGCCCTGACCGGCCCGGGGACCGTCGTGGCGACGACCACCGCCGTCACCGCCACCCTGGTGGTGCCCGTGGTGCTGGTGACGCTGGGCGGCGCCGATGCCCGCTACGCCGCGGCCGCCGTCGTGGCGTGGGCCTGGCGGTTCCTGGCCCTCGATCCCGGCGACGTGCTGGACGCGGGGTCGGCGCTGGCCCGGGGCGAAGGGATCCGCGTGGTGCTGGTCCGCCTGGTGGTCATGGCCTGGGCCGTCGCTCTGGCGGTCGCCATCGCCCTGCGGACGGAGCGGCGCGCCGCCCTGTAGCCGGCCTCCGGCTACGCGGGGACGGGAGCCGTCGTGATCTGCAGCGTTCCCTTCATCGTGACGACCCACGGCGATCGGTACAGCACGTCGATCAGGACGCCCTCGCCCAGGTCGACGTCGAGGGTGGCATCCCCCTTGGGCTTGCCGCCCAGGTAGGGGAAGTTGGCCGAGACCCGGTGCCGCCCGACCGGGACCTCGAAGACGTCCGACTGTCCCCAGCGGACCTGCCCGGCCGGGTGGCCGTCGATGGCGACGTTCGCAGGCTTCGTGAGCAGCCACTGTCCGAACCGCCGGCGCGGAGTGACGCGTACGTGGGGCATGTGCCACCTCCCTTGACCGGCCGGAAGGTAGTCCCGCCGCGGCCGCGGGGGACCGCGGGCACGACGGTGGCCACGGTCCCTCCAAGTGCAGGCCGAGTGGGGTGGCGGCCGCCGGTCCCGCGGGCGGGCCGCTCCGACGGCGGTGATGCGGCCGCCGGACGTGGCCACGTCGGCTCGGACCGGCCCCACCGGCGCCAGGACCGTCCCGCCCACCACGGTGAGATCGCTCGCTGGAGGCACGCCGACAGCTTGTCGCACTCGGGTAGCGTCGGAACCCGTGGATTTGGACGCGGCCATGGGTCTCGCCCTCGACGAGGGGGCCACGGCGGTGCTGCACGGCGACGTCCCGGTGGGCGCGGTCGTGCTGCGGGACGGCGAGGTCATCGCCCAGCGGCACAACGAGCGGGAGCGCCTGGGCGACCCGACCGCGCACGCCGAGATCCTGGCCCTGCGGGACGCGGCCGAGGTGGTCGGCGGGTGGCGGCTGGACGGGACGGTCCTGGTCGTGACGATCGAGCCCTGCCCCATGTGTGCGGGAGCCCTGGTGGCGGCGAGGGTCGATCAGGTCGTGTTCGGTGCCGCCGACCCCAAGGCGGGAGCCTGCGGTTCGCTCTACAACCTGTGCGTCGACCCCCGCCTGAACCACGAGGTGGCGGTGGTGCCGGGCGTGCGGGCCGAGGAGGCCGCCGCGCTGATCACCGGCTTCTTCGACGAGCTGCGGGCCGAGCCCTAACCGCTCGGCTCCCGTTCTGTCAGCGCTCACGGTGCCTATCGCGTGAGCGCTGACGAACGGAGGCTGGGCGCTCAGCCGGCCAGGGCGAGCGCCGGGGTCGTGCCCGCGAGCCGCGGCGAGGACACGCCGTGGCTCAGGTGGCCGCGGGCGCCGCACCAGCACCGCCAGTCCACGACCGGGCCGCCGGGGGTGTTGTGGATGGCCTCGATGCGGGACGTGTCGAGCAGCACCCGAGAGCCGTGGCCATGACAATGGACTGCAAACATTGGTCTCCTCCGTGCCTGGGGCGTCAGCGCCGGTTCCGCCGCAGGTGCCACCGACCGGGACGAGGGCGTTCCGGGCCTGGCGAGCGTCAGCGCATCGCGGCGCAGCCTGCGGGTGTGCTCCTCGCTGAGGAAGGGCAGCATCGGTTCCATGGGTCCACCTCGATCCACTTCCCAGTGGCTACTGGACATCTCGTCTGATTGGTATGTATCCTACCGACAGGTGGCAGTCCACTCCGTAGCCATTTGTGGAGAATTGGTATGAAGCAGTCCATTGAGGGCGTCTTGGGGGTCTGGTCGGACGGTCCTGGCCCGCTCCACCGCAAGCTGAGCGACGCCTTGCGGGCCGCGGCCGAGTCGGGGCGCCTGCCCGCCGGCGAGCGCCTGCCGTCGGAACGGGAGCTCGCCCAGCGGCTGGCGGTCAGCCGCAGCACCGTGGTCACCGCCTACGACACGCTGCGGTCCGAGGGGCTGCTGGAGAGCCGCCAGGGCAGCGGCACCCGCATCCGCCCCGGCGCCGCCACCCGGCCCGACCCGCTCGAGTCGTTCCACGTCAGCCCGGTGTACCGCACGCTGATCGACGCCCGCGACGACGTGATCTCGCTGGCGTGCGCCATCTTCCCGGCCCACCCGCTGGTGGCCGACGCCATCCGCGAGGTGGTGCTCGAGGAGGGCGACAAGCTGCTGGCGCAGAACGGCTATCTGCCCGGCGGGCTCCCCGCGCTGCGGGAGAGCCTGGCCGACATGCTGACCGAGCGGGGCACGCCCACCACCCCGGACCAGGTGATCGTCACGACCGGGGCCCAGCAGGCGGTGAGCCTGGCCACGCTGCTGCTGATCCGACCGGGCGACGGCGTGGTGGTGGAGGCGCCCAGCTTCAGCGGCACCCTCGACGCCTTCCGCACCCGAGGCGCGGAGCTGGTGCCGGTGCGGGTGGACGACGACGGCGTCGACGTGCGCGGCGTGGCCCGGGCCGTGGCCGAGGCCCGCCCGGCCGCCATCTACGTCATGCCGACCTACCACAACCCCACGGGCGCGCTGCTGGCCCGCAACCGGCGCCGCGACCTCGCCGAGCTGGTGGTGGAGCACGGCGTGCCGCTGATCGAGGACAACGCGCTGGAGAACGCGCCCCTGGACGACGAGCGGGTGCCGCCGGTCGCGGCCTTCGCTCCCGCCGACGCGCCGATCCTCACGGCCGGCTCGTTCTCCAAGGTGGCCTGGGGCGGCCTGCGGGTGGGCTGGATGCGCGGCCCGGCCCCGCTGATCGGGCGCATGTCCGAGCTGAAGGCCATGAACGACCTGGGCTCGCCCCTGCTCGACCAGGCGGTGGCCGCCCGGCTGGTCCCCCAGCTCGACCGCCTGCGGGACGACCAGCGCACCATGCTCAACCGCAACCTGGCCCTGGCCTCCGAGCTGCTCGGCGAGCTGCTGCCGTCATGGCGCTGGCGGCGCCCCCGGGGCGGCCCGTCGCTGTGGGTCGAGCTGCCGTGCGGCACCGCGTCGGCGTACAGCCAGGTCGCCCTGCGCTACGGCGTCGAGGTCATCCCCGGCGAGCAGATGTCCCCCACCGGCGGAGACCACCGCAACCTGCGGCTCCCGTACACCGCCGAGCCGCCGGTCCTGGAGGAGACGATGCGGCGCCTGGCCCAGGCCTGGGACACCTACGCACCGAGCGACGAGCCCCGCAACACGCCACGCCCCGTGGTGGTCTGACGCCGGAAGGGCTCTGGTAGCGTCGTCGCCGGAAGGTTGCCAGAGCGGACGAATGGGGCGGCCTCGAAAGCCGTTGTGCGCCCCTACGCCCCGCTAGCCGCTCGGAACCAGCGCCTGACCTGCGTTCCTTCCGTATGTGGGGTGCTCGCCTCGTGGCGAGCGGACGAACCGTAGCAGGTTATGGCCAGCTCGACTGCTGCACTCCCAGCGGGTGAGAGAATCACTGGATGAACTGGAGACGTGCGCTCACGTGCCGTAGGCAGTCCGAGCCTCGTGCGGTAACGCTGCCTGCGATGCCTCAACCTAAGAACGACGGTGAGGCCGCGCCTTGCTGGTGACCGTGGTCGTCCTCATCTGGCAGGGGCACAGGCAGAAGCGCCGTGAAGCTGAGCAGCGCCCACTTCCCAGGTTGAACGGTGCGGCAAAGAAGCACCAATACCTGTGGATGGCCGCTGCCGCCGTCGCCCCGTTCATCGTGTTCGCGTCCGAATTTCTGAGGTGACATGGCGTCCGAGTGGGTGGCGTAGTCGGCACAGCCATCGGCGCCTGGATCGGCGGCGTTGTGACCGTGGCGTCCCTGATCGTGAAGGGGCGACAGGACGCCTCTGCTGAGCAGCGGCGCAACGATCGGGAGGATCGGCAGCGCAAGGAAGATCAGGCTCTAGCCGTTCGTCAGCGGGACCACGACAAGCGACAGCAGGTCTACAAGCAGCTTCTCCACGAAGCTGGGCAGGCTCAGCTCGCCGCCGTGATCGCAAGCTTGACCGCGAGGGTTCACCCACATGACAGCGAGGAACTACGGATACGTGATGGACGTGGCTAACAAGAACGCAATTCGATTTGGGCGACCGCGAGCGAGGATGCGGACATGCTCGCCTATTCCGAAACGGTCATTACGTGCCGCCAATGATGTGATGCAGACGATCAATGGTGCTCTCACTGTGATCAGCTCTGAGCCTCATCCCGAAGAGCGCGTACCGTCAACGAGCGCTACGGCGAAGCGCTTAGCGCTGCCAAGAGCGCTGTGGATGCGCTCCGCGACGCCTGTCGACTGAAACCTCGGCTACGACGTGGAGTCGGCGGGAGCCGCCGAAGCCATGCCTTAGCTAGCGCCGCCGCTTGCGCTCCTGTTCGGCGCGCTCAGCCTCCGGGCGCTCTACCTCAGCCGCCAAGGCGCTTTCTCACCCAGGCTCGGAAGGTGCGGCCCTGCGACGCGGCAAGCGTCTTCGCTCGACGGTGGAGGTCGTCGTCCACCACGTAGCTGATACGTCCCACGTGTATCGGGCGCACCTCTGGATCGCGTCCCCTGCGACTATCGCTACGTGTGCATCCCTAGTTAGGATGCGAAGGACGTGGAGGACGCACTAACGTCCTGCCCGTGAGTCTCCTGTTCGATGGTGAGTGGCCGACCTGCCCCGAGTGCGGGCGACGGGTGCGGCTGGATCACATCGCCAACGGCGGCATCCCTCGGATGCGGCACCTGGACGGCACCCCTGAGTGCCCTGAGGGCGCTGCGGATGCCTGGCGGGGCCTGGTGGGGCTGCTGTGCGGGCGGACTTGGACCTAGCGGAGGCGGTCCTGCGGAAGCGGTCCACCTGGCCTAGCTGCCCCACCGTTGCCACGCAGCCTGGGGGAGCTTCGCTAAGATCATCCTAGCCGACGCACGATGCATTTCGTGTGATGCTCTCTGTGGCCTTCTGAGGCCCAGGAGCGGCGTCCCGCAGCCTGGGTCATCCAGGGCCCTGGAATCGCCTCAGATCGCAAATTCGAGCCATTTGTGACGTAGGGCACGTGCTCTGACCTGGGCTTTTGCGGAGGGTGGAAACGGCTGGCGACGGCGCTAGAACACCCGATCGCGCCGTTGGGGGACAACGGCTGCAATAGGTAGGGGGATCGTCGCGGAGACGATCCCGTGACGAGACAGCTCAGCCGTTGGAAGCCCACCTGCCCGAACGATTCCACCGTAACCTGAGCCTGGTGCCCGACGACGGGCCTGGCCGTGATCGGCACCTGATGAGCGCCGTGCACCAGCTCTTGAACCTCGGTTTCACCAGTGACCAGATCATGCCGGATGACCGTGCCCGAGGCGTTTGGCGGCACGCCACCTGAGTTCGTGGCTGTCAAGCACGCGGCCATGACGTGGACGGCTTCAAGGCGAAGGTCCGTGCCACGGTGGAGCAGGCCGAGGCTTGGCGGGGAGGGCGCCGCGACGAACTGGACGGCGAGGCGTGGTACGCCGTGTCCAACTGGCCCGACTGGCGGCAGCGTGCCGCCCTGCGTGCCTACCTGGGGCTGCTCAGCGTCGTTGAGCGGGTTGGCAGGCGAGTGTTCACCAAGAGCATCCGCGAGGTGGCCCGCGCCAGCGTCGGGACCGTTGACGACGTGGCCAACACAGAGACGGTCCGTCATGCTCTCGGCTAAGCTGCGACGGCTGGGCGCCGTCGAGCTGGGCGTCGGGGCCGACACTGACCTGACCCATGCCAATACCAGGTTCAACGTGGCGCCAGCTCAACGCTGGCTCCCCACGCGGTAGAGGAAACGAAACCCACTCCTTACTAGGCCACTACACGCTCACCGACCGCGTAGGCAACCTGGAAGGCAAGCATTGAGCCTTGGTGGTTCTAGCGCAGGACAGCCCACAGTACGGTTATCAATGCAACTGTGCCCACCACCAGTAGGCCGCCAACTACTTGTACGGACACTCCATTGAGCCAGTTGCGGAGGCCCCCGCTCGAAGACTGCACGGGCCTCTGCCACCCTGGTTCGTACATATCGTCGGTTCTTTATGAATCGGCGTGCAGCTTACGGCCATGCCCAGTGTCCACGTCTGGTCGGCGGACCCGACGGTCAAATTCGTGTGTGAGGTGGTCGCCACCACAAGTGCAGGATCAGACTCGCTGAATCGGATGCAAAAGCCTCTACCGATTGGAACTGCTCGGTCGGTTCAACTGCGGCAATCGCCTCCGCCAATGACCGTTCCTCAATCTTGCCGCCCTGGATCGTGGTTACCGTCGTATTGATATGTAACGGTTGAGCACCCGGACGTGAGAGGTTGGTTTTATGTAAGGCTGAAGTCCCAGATAGCCGCAACCTCGGAGACACTGAGGCCATTAGGAAGTCGCACGGACTCGCGGTAAGTCTTGGGCATACCGAGTCGCCACACTAGTGACGATCCGACCCAGAACGTGTGGACGCCCCCCAGCCCACTGAAGAGGGGCGTTTCTTGTTACTGCGCTACTGCTGGCAGTCGTCTGCTCGCTGGCGCCATCAACGCAGACCAGCAACGTGCTGGCCTGGTCGTACTCCTCGGCAGCCAGGGCGGTCAGCAGATCGGCCACGATCTGCGCCATGGCGTGGTCACCGAAATGGCGTTCAGGATCACGCATCCAAACGTCGTAGATGGCGTGGGCGTAGCGGCCCAGAGTGCGGGCGGTTTCGGTCATACGACGCAGTCCCAGGGATCGGGCTGAACGACGGGCATGGGCCTAGGCGCTGGCTGCGGCTCGTCTGTCACCAGGGGCGATGCGAGCATCAGAAGCGCAGCGATCACGGCACCCAAGATGAACGGGATTGCCGCGTCGAGCCAACGTACGAGCCGCAACGGGCGGACGGCTGCCACGTGCTGCGGGGTGATCATGACGACGCCCCCAGGGTCGCCTGCGTCCCGCCTTCGGCGGCGGCGACGGCCGCACCGAAGGGTGCGACGGCGCCAGTCACGCAGACGCTGTGGCGGCTACGTCCACGTAGCCCTGAGTGGTGCGGATGCTGTTGTGGTCCGAACAGATCGTGCAGTGACCTGGATCGGCACCTGGCCCTCGTTGACAAGGTGCGAGGCGCACGAGTGGCGCAGCTCGTGTGGGTGATGGGGTGAGACGCCTGCCCGCTGGCAGAGCTTCTGCATGTGCTCGCGGAGGGACTTTGGGCGCTGCCAGAACATGGGCTCGCGGCCGCATGTCGCTCGGCGTGCGCCGTTAACGCGCGGCGGAAGCGTGTCGGGGTTGGGCAGCAGGTACCTGAGCGCAGGGTGCTCGTGCGTGGAACGTGACCATTTCGAGCCACGGCACGTCGCACTCTTTGCCGCCCTTGCGGATGAGCTCCGACGATCGTGTCAGTCGGTCAGATGGCGTGCCTGTGAGCGGAGCGAACCTCGCTGAGACGCAGCCCGCAGTAGACATCGCCAGGCCGAGGCCCGAGATACGTCTGGAGGGCGGTACGTGGACGCATGACGCTCGTCGCGACGCCTGCTGCCACAAGCGGCAGCCAATGCTCGTCGGGCACGGGACGGTGCTGCCGTCCCTGGCCCTTGGGAGCTTGAAGCTCGGTCGGTCGGGTCGGATGTCGATCAGCCGCCGCTTGTGGAGCCACCCGAACCACCCCTTGAGCGCCGAGCACTCGACACGGCGGGTTGCGGGTGATCGTCTGCCGTAGCGGAGCGGGCGGGTGGTGAAGGACTCAAGGTCCGTCAGTGATGGGCGGAGCGGGATCGGGCAGGGCGAACGTCTCGCGCGTAATCGAGCCATGCCGTGAGCATGGTTGTGTAGCCCGCAACCGTGTTGTCGGAGCATCCGCGGACGTCCCGGAGCCAGGAGAGCCACGGTGACCGCCAGGCGGTCAAGTCTGTGGGGGCGTGCCTGCTGCGTTGGTGCCAGCGAGGCTGCGGAACAGCCCTGACCTGGCCATAGCCGTTGCTTGCATCTGCTGTCCTTCCGAGTTCGGGAAGTATTGGCAGGTCAGCTAGCCTCTCGGGCGGAAGGTTGCCAGAGCGGACGAATGGGGCGGCCTCGAAAGCCGTTGTGGCCTCCGGGTCACCATGGGTTCGAATCCCATACCTTCCGCCCCCTGGTCCGGACGGGTCCGCACCCGTCCGGCACCAACCCCCTGACCTGGGCTTACGGTTCAGCTGTGTCCGGCGGCTCTGACCGGAGTGCAGACCGGTTGCTCCCACGGTTGCTCCCGAGATCGGCAGGGTGATTCCGAACCCCACCCCGACCGTTGGCCAGCTCGTCCTCCGGTGACCGAGCTGCGCCGCCGCTACGACGGTGAACCTGCCACGACCGGCTACCTCGACCGCATCCACACCCTCGCCAACACCCAACGGTCCTAGCCGAGCCCGGCGCCACCAGGCCGCAGGACCGCCTCGGCGCCTCCATCGCATCGAACTCCGGGGCGTACCGGCCGTCCAGCGCCCGCGATCCGCCCGTCAGGTAGACAATCCACCCGCTCGGCCGAGCCATCGCGCCGCCCGATGCCCGGGAGCGACTGAACAACTAAACCTCGGCGGGCCGTGCTGCGAGTCAGAAGTGTGGGAGCGACCGGGATGGAGACAGGGCGTGACCGAGGTGGTCGACCAACCCGAGGCGGATGACGGATCCGACGGCTCTGAACTGGTCAGTTCGTCGGCCTTGGAATCGCTCTACCGCCACGACTACGGGCGGCTCGTCGCCCTGGCCTATGGGCTGTCGGGCAGCCGCTCCGCCGCCGAGGAGCTGGCACAGGAAGCGTTCCTAGCGGCGCATCGTCGGTGGAACGAGATAGGCGCATATGCCGACCCGGCGGCATGGCTGCGCCGTGTCGTGGTCAACCGTTCGGTCAGCGTGGGCGCGCCGCCGGATCGCCGAGGCATTGGCACTGGCACGGCTCGGCGCCCGGCGTGAGCTTCCCGACACGCTGCCCGAGCACGACGAGGCGGTGTGGAGGGCCGTCCGGGCGCTGCCCCGGCGCCAGGCACAGGTGGTGGCCCTCCACTACGTCGACGATCGGGCGGTGGCAGACATCGCCGCGATCCTCGGGTGTGCCGAGGGGACGGTGAAGGCACACCTCCACCAGGCCCGCCAGTCGCTGGCCCGCACCCTCGGCCACGATCCACCCGCAGAGGAGCTGGACCCATGACCGTCGATCTCGACACCCACATGCGGTCCGCCAGCGAATCGCTGAAGCGGGCGTCGCAACGGCTCTCCCCCGCTGGTCCGCCCGCAGCCTCCGCCCCATCGCCACCGTGGTAGCCGCGGTGGTGTCGGCGGTTGCGCTGGCGGCGGGCACGGTCGCCATCCGGGCCGCCGCTGACGACGACGGCCGAGACCCCGCGGCCACCTCCCGACCGTGCCCCGGCTGGTCGCAGGCGTCGTGCCCGACGGCCTGCGGCCCCTTGGTGTGGTCGAGCTTCCGACCGACGACGCCGGCGCGCCGACCCAGACGATCAGCCTGTATGGCGATCCGATGGCGGGCGATCCCTTCGCCGTGAGCGATCTGGCCGTCCTCACCGCCGCCGTTCCGCTCCCGTCCGATCAGGTCGGCGAGGCGGTCACCGTCCGAGGCCACGATGGGCTCGTCGACGACACTTGCCCCTCGCCACCACCGTGTACTGGGAAGAGGTCGAGGGGTTCACGGTCGCGCTGCATCGAGGACCCTCGAAGTCGACCAGCTTGTGGCGATCGCCGAGGGACTGGCCATCGATGCCGACGCACGGACAGTCGACCTCGGCCCGCTGCCCGACGCGCTCCCGGCCCCCTGGCCCCGGTTGCCGCCGCGGACATCGAGGAGACCACGTTCGGGATGCAAACGGCCCGCCTGCCGCTCGAGGAGTCGACCGCCGGCCACGTGGCCGCCTACCAGCCCGACGAGTACGGCCTCTTCGGGAGCGCGCTCGTGGCGACGTTCACCGGCGATGCGACGAGCCTTACGGTCCTCCGCTGGCTGAGCGGAGCCACCACCGCGACGGACGTGCGCGGCCATCCGGATGGTCCGGCTCCTACGAGCTGCCGGGCTTCGACGACGGTGAGGGCATCGTTCCGGGGTCCCAGGGCCCCCTCTCCGCAGTCGTCTGGGAGGAGGCCCCGGGCGTGCTGGTCCTGGTCCAGACCTTCGGGCCGAGCATGGACGAGGCCCGGGCGATGGCCGAGAGCCTCCGACCGACGACCGACGACGAGTGGGCCCGGATGCTCCGGCTCGGGGGGAGCCGCGACAGGTTCAGGTCCCTCGAGGAAGTGTCGCCGCGGGCCAGTTCCCCGTGGAGGACCGCCGCGACTCCGTCGGCGATCCAGATGCCCCGTAACTCGGTCAACGGGTCCGAAGGCGTGTACGGCGTGGCCGGCGTGTGGTCCACCTGGCTCCTCCCCGACGGCAGCATCTGCGGCGCCGTCGACGCCGTCGACGACCGCGCCGACCCGGTCGAGACCTGCGACGCGGAAGGCGGGCCGGCCACGCTCGTGCACGACGACGCCGGGGAGCCGGTCCTCGTCATCGGCGTCCTGCCGGACAACGCCGTCGGCCGCATCGCCGTCGGCGGACAGATCGAGGAGGCCCGACCTGCACGGGCCCAGAGGACGCCCCGCCGTACTACATCCTTGTGATCGCCGACGGCGAAGCGCCCAGCGCAGTGACCTTCGTCGCCGACGACGGCACCGAGCTCGACACGGTCCCGTCGAACCCTGAGGCCTCGCTGGCCAGGCGCATCCTTGCTCACGGGCGTTCAGCGGATGCCGTACTCCTGCTCCAGGGTCCACGCACCCGGTCGCACCACCGGCTCGGCGTACGCGAGCCGCACACCAGCGACATCACCATGATGTGATCCGTGATCAGGACCGCACTCGGGTCCAAAGGTCGAGCAGCGCCACTTCGGCACCACTGTCCGTCCCCATCGCCGGGCCCGGCCTTGATGGTGGCCAGACACTGGGCCGTCTACGTCGCCCTGCCGATCTGGCTCTTCGATCATCAAGCGCCCGGCCTGCGGACGGCGCCCGGAGGGCGCCGTCCTCGGCCCGGCGTCAGATCGCGGTGCCGATCGGGTTGGGGCGGGGTCATCGAACCGCTTGCGAGCAGCGTGTCGACTAACGCCAAGGGCAGCAGCGATCTCGTTCCAACGTCTGTCCCCGCCAGGTGCCGCGTGCACCTGGCGGACGTGGCGCGAGCGCGCGGTCATGGCCGTCGTCGGTGGCGCCGGCGGGACGCCCGACCGGGTGCACTCCCCGTTCTTCACGCGACCGGATCTGTGGCGCTGGAGGACCGGCGATTCTGCCTCTCGCCGTCGCGGCTGCGAACGACACCGTGGCTGACCATCCGTATCCCACGAGCTCACGGCACTGTCTCCTTCTTGTTGGTGATGCCGTCGATCGCACGGCCGCTGAAGGCCACATCCGCTCGAGCGCGGTGGCTTCGGGCCCGGCCTCGGTCTCGGCCGCGAACTGTCTCGTCGCGCATCTCCGGCTGCACGAACGGGCGAGCGAAGGCATCGACCTCGCCGACCAGGTCGTCGGGCGGCGCGTAGGGAAGACCTGTGGCCCTGGACAGATCCCAGCCGTGGACGAGACCGTCGAACGCGGTGTAGCGGGCGAACGCTGCGACCGGCACCTCGCCGAAGGGGGCGGTGACCGTCCGCTCCTGAGCGCCCGGCGAGTGCAGCGAGCTCAATAGCTCGGCCATGGCTCGGCTCCACCGATCGATGAGCTCCCCTTCAAGGGGCCCAGCGGACCCCGCTGCCTCGCCACGGAAGGCAGGCGAGAAGTGGGTGGCACCACCCGATCCACGCGCTCCAGGACGCCCGTCACCGTGAAGTTGGCGCACGCCGTCGGGTTGTCGAGCTGGTCGGCCCTGATCTGCTCGACCACCTTCTCGATCCGGGGGATGATCTCGTCGAGCTGCTGGACACCGTCCATGGCTTCTCCTTGGTTGCTGGTTCGCGTCGCTGCGACGACCGTCTCGCGGCCTCGGCCGAGCTTGATGTTCGCGGACATCGGTTCTTCCTTCGAAGCGGCGGTTGCGCTCTTGCATGAGTCCTCCTCGTTTGTATTGCGATTGTCTGGTCAATGCGGGCCGAGACGCAGGCGTCCTCGGGTGCCCGCGTCTCGGCAGGCTTGGTTTGCCGCTACGTCGTCGCCGGTTGCCCAGCGGCCAGGTTCTTGACGTCCGCAGTGGTGAGCGTGTTACCCCCCATGCCCCAGTCGCCGCTGTGCACTTCTTCGATGACGCACCACGTCACCGGCCGCATGTTTCTCGCCCTCGATGCTGACCATGGTTTCGGTCAGCTTCTCCACGATCTCTCGCTTCTGGGTGGTATCGAACACGCCTTCGATCAGCTTCACGCTTATGAACGGCATTGCAGGTACTCCTTCTGTCGCATCGACTCTCGACGCTCAATACCAAGGCGTGAGCGACACCGTTACGGCGGTAACCCCACGGTTACGTTCGGCGCCGGTTGACCTGGAGCCCGGTCGGTCATGGATCCGGGACGCGTGCGATGAGCGATGGCGCTGGTCTTGGTGTCGTCGAGCGCGAGCGTGACGTGGCAGGCCGGGGAGACCGAACGCCGAGCGCCCTCCGGAACCGTGGATCAATGGCGTCGGACATCAGTTGTTACCGCGTCCCGTCCGCGAGAGCGGTCCCGACCAGGGCTCATCCCCCATCCCATACCTTCCGCCACACGGTCCGGACGGGTCCGCACCCGTCCGGCACCACCCCGGCGTCGGGCTGGACGACACGACGCCCTGGCCGTCGGGCTCCACGGCGGCCCGCTTTGCGATGGCCTGGCGGGCGCCGACCGAGCCGCTTCACGTAGCCGCCCTTGGTTCCCGGCCGAGCGTGGCCGACGAAGTGGGCGATGTCCTCCAACGCTTCCGACGCGAGACGGACGGATCGGGGGCGGCCCCTGACCAGGTCATCCCCGAGATCGGTGGGCGCCCTCCGGAGCCGAGTGAGGAGGACGCTCGACAGTCGCCTGCGGGCGATCCCCGAGGTGGTGCATGACTTCGACCCGTTCAAGGTCCAGCCGTCGGGATCGCGGGCCGTCACGACCGCGACGGGCCCGGCCGGGACTGGAATCACGTAGAACCGGAAACCAAAGGTGGGTGGACCGGCGTTGACGCTGAGTTCCTCTCCAGCGCGAACTCGGGGTGGACGCCGTCGTCGTCGAGGGCGCCGCGCTCCGAACACGAAACGAGAACCCTCGATGTTGCCGGAGACTCGGAAGTCCGCCCCGAGCGGAGCCTAGTCAGTGGGGATACTGCCGCAGCCACCACCACTCAATTCCAGGCAGATGATGCCGTTCTCGAAGGGCTGAGCTTTGGGCTTCCACCGCTCGCCGTCGACCTCGCCGCGAGCGACCACATGTTCTTCGGTCAGTGGAGCGCACGTGACCTCCGGTGGTCGTTCGATGGACGGTGACGTCTAGGACGTGGAGGGGGTCGTTGGCACCCACGACCATGACCAGCGACCAGTCTGAGCCCAGCCCATCAGCAGCCCAGAGTACGACGAGGGCACCCATGACAGTGACCACGGTGGCCGCAGCCACGACTGTCCCGAGGCCGACGACGGAATCAGTTGCAGCACATCGGCCAAGGCCCGTTCGGTGCCCGGTTGCGGCCCGGCCGCCGAACGCAGTCTGTGATCGAGGTCAACCGGACCTGCCCTCGTTCCGTCCCTTTCGCTCGGGTCCCCCATCGCTGGGCCAGGCGCTGGCGACCACGCTAGAGATGAAATAGCACGGTCACCTCGGCGCAGCCCAGCACCACAGCGATGTCGGGCAGTCGGCCACCCACCGAGATGATGCATGACCACGGCGGTTCGCTGAGCTTCCGAAAGCTGCGAAAGAGCGCGTACGAGATCGACGTCGACGCCCCCGCGCTCGGCGACCCGGACTGAAAGGACGCCTCAATGAGCCCCCTCCTTCCTCGCCGCCACCGGGCGCGGCAGGCCTTTCGCAGCGCCAAGTGCCGGGGCCAGTCTCCCGGCCGTCGAGGCCGCTGGGTAGGTCGCACTTGCGCCAGACCTCGACGAAGCCCTCGGACGCTACGTCCTCGGCGAGAGCCCGGTCGCCCAGAATCGGCAGAGCTCACGAACCAGCCCGGGATGTCGGCTCGGAACAGCTCGGCGAATCGCTCCTCCCTGTCCATCTGCCCTGACACTGCCACGAGCCCGGTTGAACGGCCAGCCACGACTTAACAGCTCGGCATGATGCTCCGGCTGGGTGTGCCCACCAGCGCCGACTCGCGGAACGCCGAACGCCCTCCGGGACCCGTGAATCGGTAATCCCTGACCTGGGCTTACAGTTCGGTCGTGTCCGCCGGGTCTGACGCCACCGACATCCCCTGGGGCGTGTCAGGAACACGGCGCCGCCATCGGCACCACTGACCCCTATCCCCGGCTCGGGCCCGCTTGGTGTCTGCCATGGGGTGTACCTCGTTAGCAAGCAATGGCGGGGATCGGGGCTTGTAGCCGACGCCTATGCAACGGACGGACGGGAAGGTTGAGGCGGAGAATGAAAATCAGGGCGCTTCTTGTCGCGCTCGGGCTGATGGTGGGCGTCGTTGGCCTCGACCAGGCCAAAGCGGAGGCGTACCCGTGGGATCCCCATGTGCTTGTGGTGGGGTCCGTCGGTACTTGTGGCCCGAACAAGTACAACGGGTGGGGGTGGATCGACGCTAGCAACGGCGAGCGGGGTTGGGTGACGTGGTCGTCCAACGGCAGCAGCACCTTCACGTTCCAGTTGAACAGGGTGCCGACCAGCGGGGTGAACATCACCATCAAGTGGGGAGTCGCCTCGTGCAGCGCCGTCGCTACCGGGACGTGAACCGCCCGGTCTAAGCAATATGGCGGGCCTAGGCTTCCTCGTTGGCCGGAGGTGACAGTCGGGGGCGATTGCCCCCGACTGTAGCACGTCAAGGGGCGGATGCTGGCGGAGTCGATTGATCGGATGTCGACTCGGTCCGATGGGGTAACTCCCCTGCCGGACCGGCCTCGGGGACCAATGATAGGCAGCGCGCACACTCCGGGCCGGATCGCCCAGCCCCCCGATGACGACAGGTGCCCAGTCATCTAACCTAAGTATACGCCCAAGCCATTTACTGATTCGTATGCCCGAGGGCCGCTTATATACCGGGTCGGGCTGACACACTAGGAGCCGACTACAGATCGGGACCGCGGTGGGTCACTCGCGCGGTTGCTGGTCCACGGACGACGACCACGATCGATGCCCCACCCCATAGCTTTCGCCATATGGTCCGGCCAGGACCACAACCGTCCGCCCCAAGCGGGGTAGCTACCAGCGTTGCTTGCGGATTCGCCTGCTGATCCCAACCCCGGCGGACGGTGCCGCACTGCCGACCGCCTGAGGCCACCGGCCGAGACGCTTCACGCAGCCGCAGTCCGAGTGCGGGTTCTTCGCCACAGCATTGGGCCCAGTTCGCCGAACTTCGCGGACGACCGGGGAACATCCCTCCGCAAGGCGAGCAGGCAACCGGACCGAGGAGACGACGTGGCCACGACGCAAGAGATACAACCAGGTCGGCTGATCGACCTGACGCGCGAGGTTGTCGGCCTCGATCGTGCAGACGGGCGGGCAAGGCTCGTGGACCAGGTTGCGGGCCGGCCACCCCAGCGCATCGACGGGTTCACGATCGGCGCACCGCAGATCGCCGGCGACCCACCCCACGACGGCGAGATGCACCCCGATGGCGACGAACTGCTCTACCTGGTCTCTGGCGCGGTCACGGTGACCCTCGAACTCTCCGGCGGCAACACCCGGGTCGACCTCGGCGCAGGCGACGCAATCGTCATCCCTCAGGGGGTGTGGCACCAGATCACGACGCTGGAGCCGGCCCAGCTCATCCACATCACGCCTGGACCGAACGGCGACGCCCGCCCCCGCCGGACCGAGAGGCCATCGTGACCGACGCCCCGCCTCAACCGACCGGGACAAGCTTCCTCGTCCCCAACGCCTGCTACACCCGCCGAGTGGTGTCCGACAGATCGAAGAGCTCCCCACCAGGTAGGGACTTGCTCCACAGGAGAGCGTACGAGCCAACTCGCGCGAGTTGGAAGGGTCGGCGAGAATGCAGGTCGTGGCGAGCAGGCGACCGAGCTCGAAGGTGCTCCTCGTTGACGAACGCGGTCGCGTCCTGCTCTTCAGCGGCATCGACCGCACCAAGCCGGACGTCCCGCCGTGGTGGTTTCCCGTGGGCGGCGGTCTCGAGCACGGCGAGACGCCAGAGGACGCAGCGATCCGTGAAACCCGAGAGGAGACCGGCCTCATCATCGGCGACCCGGGACCGATCGTCTTCACCCGCCGGTTCACCTGGGACTTCGAGGGCGAGGAGTACGACCAGGAGGAGTGGTTCTTCCTCGTCCGCACCTCGACGTTCGAGCCGTCGTCGAACGGGTGGACGAACACCGAGAGCGCCACGATCCGAGGCCATCGCTGGTGGTCGATCGACGAGCTGCGAGCCACCGCCGAGGCGGTGTTCCCCGAGGATCTCCCGGACCAGCTCGAACGGCTACTGGGTGACTGACCGGCGACGCCGGGTTGTCCCTCGACGCCGGGACTTCCTATGCCGCGGTCGGTCCGGTCGAGATGGGCAGCGTCTCGAAGCCGCGGATGGTCATCGTCGGTCGCCGGGTTGGCTCGGCTGCCAGCTCCATGGCTGGGAATCGCCGTACGAGCGCGGCGATGGCGATCTCGGCTTCGAGGCGGGCCAGGGCGGAGCCGAGGCAGAAGTGCGGGCCGCCACCGAAGGCCAGGTGGCGGTTCGCTCCGTCTCGCCCCAGGTCGAGGCGGTCAGGGTCCTGGAAGGCATCGGGATCACGGTTGGCTGCGCCGAGTAGCAGGACGACCTGCTGGCCCGGCGGGATGTGGACTCCGCCGATCTCGTAGTCGTCGAGCGTGATGCGCTGTGTGACCTGGACCGGGCTGTCGAAGCGAAGCAGCTCCTCGATGGCGTTGCCCCCCAGGGAGGGATCGTCGTGTAGTCGGGTCAACTGGTCGCGGTTCTGGAGCAACGCGAGTGTGGCGTTGCCGATGAGGCTCGCGGTTGTCTCATGGCCGCCGAAGAACAGGAGAAGGGCCATGGTCAGCAGCTCACGCTGGCTGAGCCGGTCGCCCTCCCGCTCAGCCTCGATCAGTGCGGAGAGCAGATCGGCGGCGGGCACGCGCCGGCGACGCTCGATGAGCTCGGTGAAGTAGTCGGCGAAGGCAACTTCCGCGGCGTCGATCTGAGCGTGTTGCTCCGCGGTGATGAGCGGTGTGGGATCGGCGGAGACAGCCAGTGCGCGCGACCAGCCCTGCAGTGCGCCACGGTCCTGAGTGGGAACGCCCAGGAGCTCGCAGATGATGATCGCGGGCAACGGATAGGCCAGCTCGACGATGACGTCCATGCCGCCGTCACGCCTCGCTTGGACCGCATCGAGCATTCCGTCCACCAGTTCCTCTGCTCTGGCGCGAAGCCGCTCGACTCTCCGGGGTGTGAACGCTCGGCTCACGAGCCCTCGAAGCCGGGTGTGGTCGGGCGGGTCGAGGAACAGCATGAACGTGTCTTCCGATCCCCGCTCGGCGCCCCGGCCTTCGGTGTCCGCGCGGGGGTGGCGTAGCGTTTTGCGTCCATCGTTGGAGAGCTTGGGATCGCGCGTCGCCAGGGCGCAGTCGGCGTGGCGTGTCAGCCACCAGCCGAATGGTGTCTGAGCAACCGGCATGGTCTCGCGCAAGGAACGCAGCAACGGGTAGGGATCCGCACGGACCGCAGGAGAGAACGCGAGGTCCATGAAGTCCGGCGCGCCGGCCGTCATGGGCGCTTGGACCACCCAGAGCCCGAGCCGGTTACCCGGAGCTACGACGGGCCGCGGCGCGCGGTGGCGATGGCGACGAGGGCGCCGACGGTGGCGGGGAGGGTCTCGGGGATCGCCATCGAGGGTGAGGCGCCCGGATGCTTGCGTGCGATCCGCACGCGCAGCACTCCCGGCAGGATGCGAAAGCGGAGCGGGGGGTCGAGCACGAGCGCCTCGCCGTCGACGCCGGCGGCGATCGGGCGATCGGCTCTGACCTCGAACTCGGGCGCCGACCACTCGCGCCACGGGCGCTGCGCCATGCGGCCGCCGTCGCCGAAGGCCGGCCCGCTGGCGACCGTGATCCCGAGCAGGCCGTCGTCGATCTTCGGTCGGGTGCCTGAGCCGACCGCCATGCCGAGCCGGTAGCGATTGTTGGAGACGAGGATCGCCGCGCCCGACGAGTGCTCGCTGCCCCCGGGTCCGCTCCAGCGCAGGTCGAGCCCTTCGCCGTCCGGCCCCAGCACGTTGGGCACCGTGTCGAGGATGGTTCGAAGCTTCGCCTCGCGGTAGCCCTCGGCCTGGACAGCCTCGGCGTAGACGCCGAGTGAGACGTTGTTGACGAACACGCGGCCGTTCACCTCGGCGAGGTCGACCGTTCGCTCCCCGCCATCGACGAAGGCGTCGAGCGCCCCCACGACGTCGTTGCGATCGACCCCGAGGTCGAGCGCGAAGTGGTTTCGGGTCCCGGACGGGATGCAGGCGTAGGGGAGGCCGAGCTCGGCGGCGATGGCGGCGACGATCGCCTGCGAGCCGTCGCCGCCGGCCATGGCCAGCGCGTCGGCGCCCGCGGCGACCGCGTCGCGCACGAGCCGCTCGAGGTCGCTCCCCGGGGTCAGCTCGATCGGCTCGATCCCGCGGGCCCGCGCCTCGTCGGCCAGGTTGAACTGCACCGCCTTGCCGCCGCCTGACTTCGGGTTGAAGAAGAGGACCGGGCGGACGGGGTCCGTGGCCTCTGGGAGCGGGACGTGAACCGCGAAGGCGGCCTTGGTCGCGGCGACGGTGGCGAAGGCCGTCACTCCGACCAGGACGAACTCCGGGAGCCCACCGTCGAGGATCACGACCAGCAGCGACACCAGAACGAGCGTCGCCGCCAAGCCGAGGCCGAAGACCCGCCGGGTGCCCGTGCGGATCAACCCGTACCACCCCGCGATCGCCGCGCCGATCAGGAGCGCAGCCAGGATCAGACCGCGGGGGAAGCTGACGATCACCGAGTAGATGGTCCCCAGCAGCGTCAGCGCCGCGAGCACCAGGGCCAGGATCGCCGCCAGCCGCGGTTGCGTCATTTGAGGTGCAATGCGCGGAGCCTATGCGACGTCGCCGGCTCGCGATCGGGATGACGTCCAGGGCGCGATCGGTGGCGGGCGGCGGCCGGCAGGTCCTACGGTCGTCGGCCGGACGGCCTGAGGAGGCGGAGATGACCACTGACGCCGGCGCGGACGGGGCCACGACATCAGCCACCGCGGCGAGCGCGGCGGCCGTGCGACAGGCCGTGGCCGCACTGGCGCAGGGCTTTGCGGCCGAGCGCGGCGAGCGGCAGCAGCGCCGCCATCTCGACCCCTCCGACCTCGCGGCCCTGGCGGACGCCGGCCTGTTGCGCACGGGGCTCCCCGCCGCCCGCGGGGGCCTGTGGCAAGACCTGCCGTCGGCGACCCGTGGCATCTGCGAGATCTACCGCGCCCTGGCCCGGGGCGACTCCTCCCTTGCGCTCACGACATCGATGCACCCCGCCGTGCTGGCGTTCTGGCTCGCCACGCCCGAGGTCCCGGAGCCCGATGCCGGCGGGTGGAACCGCCAGCGGGAGACGGTGTTCGACGCCGTCGGGACGGGCGCCTGGTGGGGGACCATCACTTCCGAGCCGGGCAGCGGCGGTGACGTGTCCCGCACCCGCACGGTGGCCACCCGCGCACCGGGCGTCTCGGGTGAAGGCTGGCGCCTGACGGGCCAGAAGCACTTCGGCAGCGGGACCGGCGTCACCTCCTACATGCTGACGACCGCAGTGCCCGCCGGCGAGGACGAGCCCGACTGGTTCTACGTGCCGATGGCGGGCAACCCTGCCGGACGGGACTGAGGGCATCACGCTCGTCGCACCGTGGGACGGGCACGGCATGGCCGCCACCCAGAGCCACGCGCTCTCGTTCGATGACGCACCCGCAGTCCGCTTCGCCTGGCCCGGGCACCTTCGCGAGCTGATCGACGGCGCGGCACCGTTCATCAGCACCTTGTTCACCGCGGTCGTGCTCGGCATCGTCGAGGAGGCTGTCGACACGGCCAGGCGACAGCTCGGGCCACGCGCCGCCGGGATGCGCGCCTACGAGCAGGTCGAGTGGGCACAGGCAGAGCTCGAGGCCTGGACCATGGCACAGGTGTACGAGGGCGCGGTGCGCGCCATCGAGTCAGGACACCCCGCGCTCGGTGCCGCCATCCGGGCCAAGACCGCGGGCGCCCAGCTGGCCGAGTCGTGCCTGGGACGGCTGTGCCGGGTGCTGGGAGGCGGGACGTTCTCGCGGCGCTCGCCCTTCGGCCACTGGTTCGAGGATGTGCGGGCGCTCGGCTTCCTGCGCCCGCCCTGGGGGCTGGCCTTCGACGGCCTGGTCGTCGACTCGTGGGAGCCGACCACCGGCTGACCACCAGGGCCGGCAACCCCCGTACACTCCTGCGCCGTGGGGAAGCTGGAGCCGCGGATGGAGCGGGCCCTGGAGCCGGCGTGGGACGTCGAGCCGGATCGCCGCGGCCCAGCCGGCATGAGCCCGCCGGCCTGGCCCGACGACTGGGAGCAGCGCAAGGCCGGCTCCGACTGCCCGCTGTGCGCGTCGCTGGGCCGGGGCGACAACGAGCAGACGGTCGCCGTCGCCGAGCTGGACTGGATCGAGGTCCGCCTCGAGCGCCGCAGCCGGCTGCCCGGCTACTGCATCGCCGTCTGGCGCCACCGCCACGTGGCGGAGCCGACCGAGCTGGCCCCCGACGAGGCCGACGGCTACTGGCGCGACGTGACCACCCTCGCCCGGGCGCTGGAGGCCGAGTTCCGCCCGTTCAAGCTCAACCTGCTCACGCTGGGCAACTGGGTGCCGCACCTGCACACCCACGTCGTGCTCCGCTACCTGGACGACCCGGCCCCGGGCGGGCCGCTGCCCTGGGACGACCTGTTCGCCCCGGAGCCCACCGACCCCGAGGTGTTGCGCGGCCAGGCCGCGGCGCTGCGGGCGCGGCTGATTCGCTGACACCGGGGTCGATGGGAGACGGCTCAGAGGCCCCCGGTCCCTCGGATCCTGTCGTTGACCGCGTCGATGATCCCGACCCCGGCCTGGTCGTTCGACACCGCCACCGTCATGACGAAGGACTCCTGGTTGTTGATGCCCATCGCCTGGCAAACATGGTCCCGAACTCCTTTCGCTGACATCGGGCCTCCTGCACGAGAGCCACGACGCTCGATGTCCGCGCACCCGGCTAGTGCTTCGACCGGCGCGCCGAGATACTCTACGCTGGCGCGCGCATGAAGGTCGTCATCGACTCGGAACGGTGCACCGGGCACGGGCGGTGCTACACGCTGGCGCCCGAGGTGTTCGACGCCGACGACGACGGCTACGGGGTCGTGCGGGTCGCCGACGTGGGGCCCGGGCTGGAGGAGCAGGCCCGGCTCGGGGTGCGCAACTGTCCCGAAGGGGCCATCAGCCTCGAACCTTGACAAAGGCGGAACGTTCCGGGGGTCTCGGACATCAAGTAGGCATGAGCGAGGGACGGGAAGCCGCGGCGCCGGCCGCGTTCGTGGTGTTCTACGGACGGCACGCCGACCGGCTGCGCGAGGCGCTGTGCCTCGCGCTCGGCGACATCGAGCGGGACCGCGGCGACGCGGCGGCGCCGGTGCCCACCCGCCACGCCGGACCTGACCACCCGCCTGCACCGGCTCGGGGTCGAGCAGCGCGCCACGGTGGTGTGCCGCTACCTGCTCGACTGGTCGGTGGAGGAGACCGCAGCCGTGCTGGAGCTCCCCGTCGAGACGGTCGAGAGCCGCCTCACCCGCGCCCTGGAACGGCTGGCCCAGGCGGTGGACGACGCCTGACCGCTTGCTCCCGGGAGCGCCTACCGCCGATGATGCGGGACGATGATCCGCTGGTTCCGGGGGGTGGCGGTGGTCGAGGCCGTGTCGTACCTCATGTTGCTGGCCGCCTCCGTGGCCAAGCACGTGTTCGGGGTGCACGGCCTGGTCGAGACGATCGGCCCCGTGCACGGGGTGATCTTCCTCGTGTACCTGGGCCTGGCGCTGGCCGTGCGGCGCCCGCTGGGCTGGGATCCGGCCACGACCGACCACCGTGGTCATCGCCGCCGTGGTGCCCCTGGGCGCGCTCGATGGTCGAGCGGCGGCTCACCCACCCGTCAGCGGAAGCTGCGTAGCCGCAGGCTGTTGGTGACCACGAACACGCTGGAGGCGGCCATGGCCGCCCCGGCCAGCATGGGGCTGGCGAGGCCCGCGGCCGCCAGCGGCAGGGCCGCGACGTTGTAGCCGAACGCCCAGAACAGGTTGCCCTTGATGGTGCGCAGCGTGCGCCGGGCGAGGCGGATGGCGTCGGGCGCGGCCCGCAGGTCGCCGCTCACCAGCGTGAGGTCGCTGGCCTCGATGGCGACGTCCGCGCCGGTGCCCAGCGCCAGGCCCAGGTCGGCCTGGGCCAGCGCCGCGGCGTCGTTGACCCCGTCGCCCACCACGGCCACCACCCGGCCCTCGTCCTGGAGCCGGCGCACCACGCCCACCTTGTCCTCCGGCAGCGCCTCGGCCTCGACCCGGTCGATGCCCACGGCGGCCGCCACCGTGCGGGCGGTGGCCGCGTTGTCCCCGGTGACCAGCAGCGGTTCCAGCCCGAGCGCCCGCAGCCGGGCGACCGCCTCGGCGCTGGTCGGCTTGACCTCGTCGGCCACCACGAACAGGGCCCGGGCCTCGCCATCCCACCCGGCCGCGACCACGGTGCCGCCCTGCGCTGCTCGGCGAGCTCGGCCGCGGCGGCCAGGGCCGGCGGCAGCGCCAGGCCCCGGTCCGCCAGCAGAGCGGGGCGCCCGGCCACGACCTCGTGGCCCTCGACCACGCCCTCGACGCCCGAGGCCGGCCAGGCTGCGGAACCCGCCGACACGGGCGGGTGCGCGCGTCGGCGGCGGCCCCGGCGGCGATGGCGCGGCCGATGGGGTGCTCGGAGGCGGCCTCGAGGGCGCCGACCAGGCGGCGGGCGGCGGCCTCGTCCGTGCCCGGGGCCGTCACCACATCCACCAGGCGCATGGCGCCGGAGGTCACCGTGCCGGTCTTGTCCAGCACGACGGTGTCGACCCGGCGGGTGGACTCCAGCACCTCGGGCCCCCGGATGAGCAGGCCGAGCTGGGCGCCGCGGCCGGTGCCCACCAGCAGCGCCGTGGGCGTGGCCAGGCCCAGGGCGCAGGGGCAGGCGATGATCAGCACCGCCACCGCGGCCGCGAAGGCGTCGGTCGCGGCGTGGCCGGTCACCAGCCAGCCGGCGAGCGTGGCCGCCGACAGCACCATCACCGCGGGGACGAACCAGGCCGAGATGCGGTCGGCGAGGCGCTGCACCGGCGCCTTGCCCGTCTGGGCCGCCTCGACCAGCCGCGCGATCTGCGCCAGCGCGGTGTCGGCCCCGACCCCGGTGGCCTCGACCACCAGGCGCCCGCCGGCGTTGACCGTCGCCCCCGCCACCGTGTCGCCCGGTCCCACCTCGACCGGGACGCTCTCCCCGGTGAGCAGCGAGCGGTCGACCGCGGAGGCGCCCTCGACGACGACGCCGTCGGTGGCGACCTTCTCGCCCGGGCGCACCACGAAGCGCATGCCCACGGCCAGCTGGTCGACCGGGCGGCGGTGCTCGCGGCCCTCGGCGTCGAGGATGGCCACGTCCTTGGCCCCGAGGTCGGCCAGCGCGGCGATGGCGGCGCCCGCCCGGCGCTTGGCCCGGGCCTCGGCGTAGCGCCCGGCCAGCAGGAACAGGGGGACGCCCGCGGCGACCTCCAGGTAGGGCTCGCCCGTCGGTGGCGATGGCGTAGAGCGACCACCCGTAGGCGGCCACGATGCCCAGCGACACCAGCGTGTCCATGGTGGTGGCCCGGTGGCGAAGGTTGCGCCAGGCGGCCCGGTGGAACGGCCAGGCGCACCACAGGGCCACGGGCGTGGCCAGCACCAGGGCGAGGCCCATCCACCCGTCGAAGTGGAGCGCGGGGATCATCGACAGCGCGATCACGGGCGGCGCCAGCACCAGCGCCACCAGCAACCGCACCCGCAACGGATCCCGCCGGCTCAGCCCATCGTCCGCCACCGTTCCCTTCGGTGCGGTCGTCGCCACCACCGCCACCGCCCCCGTACGGGGTCCGATCGGCGGCGGGCAGCCGGCGGCCGAGGAACGCCACGGGCGCGGGAGTCCCCGCCGGGGGCGAGGCCGGAGAGCCTTGGGGCCCGGGCGAGGCTCCGGGGGCGACGCCGTAGCCGAGGTCCTCGACCGCGGCGACCAGGTCCTCCGGGGCGACCGCGTCGGGGTCGTAGTCCACGCGGGCCCGCTCGGTGGCGTAGTTGACACTCGCCTCGACCCCCGGCAGCCGGTTGAGGGTGCGCTCGATGCGGGCCGCGCACGAGCCGCAGGTCATGCCGGTGATCGGCAGGTCGGCGGTGACCGGGGTGGTCACGACTTGACCAGGCGCTCGATGGCGCGGGTGGCCTCCGTCACCTTGTCGGCCGCGTCGGGGGCGCCGGAGGCGACCGCGTCCGTCACGCAGTGGTGGAGGTGCTCGTCGAGCAGGCCGACCGCCACCGACTGGAGGGCGCTGGTCACCGCCGAGATCTGGGTGAGGACGTCGATGCAGTACGTGTCCGCGTCGATCATGCGCTGCAGCCCGCGGATCTGGCCCTCGATGCGGCGCAGGCGCTTCAGGTAGTCGTCCTTGGTCATGCTGTAGCCGGGCACGCCTCATACCCTAGCGGGGTATGGTCGGCCTAGGCTGAAGGCGTGCTCATCGGATCGCATATCCCGTCCGCCGACCCGCTCGGCACCGCCGCCGCCGAGGATGCCGACGTCGTGCAGATCTTCCTCGGCGACCCCCAGAGCTGGCGCAAGCCCGCGCCCCGGGAGGACGCCGCCGCCCTGAAGGCCGCCGACCTGCCGATCTACGTCCACGCGCCCTACCTCGTGAACCTGGCGTCGCCCAACAACAAGATCCGCATCCCGTCGCGCAAGATCCTCCAGCAGACGGTGGACGCCGCGGCCGAGATCGGCGCCCGGGCGGTCATCGTCCACGGCGGGCACGTCACCGAGGACGACGAGCCGGGCGCGGGGTTCCTCCGCTGGCGCAAGGGCATCGACACCATCGAGACCGACGTGCCGATCTACCTGGAGAACACCGCGGGCGGCGACCACGCCATGGCCCGCCACTTCGACACCATCGCCGGGCTGTGGGAGGCCATCGGCGACACCGGCATCGGCTTCTGCCTCGACACCTGCCACGCCTGGGCCGCGGGCGAGGCGCTGATCGACGCGGTCGAGCGCATCCTCGGCATCACCGGGCGCATCGACCTGGTCCACTGCAACGACTCCAAGGACGAGCACGGCTCCGGCCGTGACCGCCACGCCAACCTGGGCACGGGGACCATCGACCCCGAGCTGCTGGTGGCGGTGGTGGCCAAGGCCGGCGCCCCGGTGATCTGCGAGACCGCCGACGAGGGCCGCAAGGACGACATCGCCTTCCTCAAGGCCAACGCCTGAGAGCGTCACCCGGCCCGGTCGGGCGGCTCGATGGCGATGTCGGCGCCGAAGTCGTAGTAGTCGGTGGTGCTGGTGGAGTCGTCGCTCTGGACCTGCATCCGGCGGATCAGGTCACCGCCGACCCACACGTCGACGGTCCGGACCTCCTCGGGGTCCGAGAGGTCGAACCAGCCCACGCGCGCCAGGTTCCAGGCCGGCGAGGGCCGCCCGCGCCGCGTCGTCCAGCGTGATCCGGTAGTGGGTCGTGGGCACGCCGCGGACCGTCTCCCGGCCGACCACGGCGACGTCCTCCGCTGACAGGGCGGCTGCGACGACCGCCTGGGACGACGAGCCGAACGGCTTGATGGGGTCGTCGAGGGTGTAGGTCTCGGTTCCCCCGTCCAGCCTCTCTTCCCAGGCGTCGCGGCCGATGATGATCGTGGTGTTGCCTTCGACCTGCCCGTTCTCCTTGGAGGTGCCGGACACTTCGATGCGGGCCCGGTCGCCGCTGACCTCGATGGTGCCGGTGGTCACCGAGTGCTGAGTCTCCTTCTCCAGCGTGGCCCGCAGGCTGGTGACCTCCGCCGTGCTCTCGGCGGCGCTGGACACGACGCTGATGGGGTCGGGATCGTCGGGGCCGCGGCCCAGCAGCGCGGCACCGGCCACGACCGTGACCAGCGCGGCGGCGGCCGCGGCCCCGAGGTAGGGACGCCAGCGGCGGGGCGGCTCGGGGGCCGGGACGTCGGCGAGGGTGGTGGTGTCGGTGTCGGACATGGCGCGCTCCAGGATCGAGGCGTAACGGACCGATCCCGGGGCCGGGGGAGCCTCGGTGCGCGACGGGTCGAGGTTGCGCGAGCAGTGCGTCCATCGGGTCGTCGGTCACGGCAGGCCTCCTTCCGATTGCCGGGATCGTGCCGGAGATGTCCGGGATCCCGGGCCTTCTGTCCGGCCCAGCGCCTCCGCCAGCCGGTGGCGGGCCTTGTGCAGCCGCAGCGACACGGCGTTGGGTGTACAGCCCAGCAGCACCGCCATCTCTGTCACCGGAAGCTCGTCCCAGGCCCGCATGATCAGCAGATCGCGGTCCTCGGGCGACAACCGTGACAGGGCCTGCCAGAGCCGCCGGCCTCGTCCCTATCGGCCGAGGCGGGTGCCACCGGGGGCGGAGCCACCGCGGCGGCGCGGGTGCGCAGTCGGTGCTGCCTGCCCTGGCTGCGGCGCTGGTTGGCGAGGACCCGCCGGGCAGTGCCCAGCAGCCACAGGCGGGCGGCGTCGTCCCGCGGGACGTCGGCGCGGCGGCGCCAGGCGACCGCGAAGGTCTCGGCCACCACGTCGTCGGCGTCGGTGGCCGTGGCACACCGCCGCCGGGCGTAGCGCCACACCTCGGCCATGTGCGCGTCGAACAGCTGGCGGAACGCCCCGTCGTCCACGGCCCTCACATGTCCGGCCCGGCCCGGATCTGTCCGCCGACTAGCCGCGGTCGGCCAGGAAGGGGAACTCGGCCCGGACCGCGGCCACGCGGGCGGGGTCGACCTCGGCCACCAGCAGGGCCTCGGTGCCGGCGCCCGAGGCCAGGGTCTCGCCCATCGGGTCGATGATGGCGCTGTCGCCCGCGTACGTGAGCTTGCCGCCCCGGCCGACGCGGTTGCAGGCGATGACGTAGGCCTGGTTCTCGATGGCCCGCGCCCGGAGCAGGGCCTGCCAGTGGGACCGGCGGGTGTCGGGCCAGTTGGCGGGGCAGATGTAGGCGTCGGTGGACGGGGCCAGCGCCCACCAGTCGTCGGCGAAGCGCAGGTCGTAGCAGACGAACAGGCTCGCCCGGACGCCCTCGATGTCCACCGTGACCGGCTCGGAGCCGGCCGAGAACTTCCGGTCCTCGCCGCCGTAGGTGAAGCGGTGCAGCTTGCGGTAGCGCGCCGCCACCTGGCCGTCGGGGGCCGCCAGGATCAGCGAGTTGTACGGCGGCTCGCCCTCGGCGGCCACCTCGGGGCACCGAGCCGCAGAGCCACACGCCGTGCTCCTTGGCCTGGGCCGCCAGGAACTGCGACGAGGGGCCGCCCTCGGGCTCGGCCGTGATCTCGGTGCGCATGGAGAACCCGGTCGAGAAGGTCTCGGACAGGACCACCAGGCGGGCGCCGGTGCCCGCCGCGGCCTCGACCTGCGGGGCCAGGTGGGCGAAGGTCGCCTCCCTGTCCTCCCAGACGATGTCGTGCTGGACGACGGCCACCTTCACGCCACGACCTCCGGGAGCTTGGCCAGGCGGGCGACCGCGTCCTCCAGCACGGCCGGCCGCTTGGCGAACGAGAAGCGGACCAGGTGCCGCCCGGCGGCCGCGTCCGCGTAGAACACCTGGTTGGGGACGGCGACGACGCCGCACGCGTCCGGCAGGCCGCGGCAGAACGCCATGCCGTCGCCGTCGGGGCGCAGCGGCCGGATGTCCACGGTCACGAAGTACGTGCCCTGCGGGCGGAACACCGCGAAGCCGGCCTGCTCCAGCCCCGCGCACAGGACGTCGCGCTGGGACGCCAGGCCCGCGGCCAGGGCCGTGAAGTACTCGTCGCCCAGGTCGAGCCCGGCGGCGATGGCCGGCTGGAACGGCCCGCCGTTCACGTAGGTCAGGAACTGCTTGGCGGTCGTCACCGCGGTGACCAGCTCCGGCGGCGCGCACAGCCACCCGATCTTCCAGCCCGTGGTGTTGAAGGTCTTGCCGCCCGAGGAAATCGTCACCGTCCGCTCGCGCATCCCGGGCAGGCCCGCCAGCGGGACGTGCGCGGCGCCGTCGAAGGTGAGGTGCTCGTACACCTCGTCGGTCACCACCAGCAGGTCGTGCTCCACCGCCACCGCCGCGACGGCGGCCAGCTCGTCCCGGGAGAGGACCGTCCCGGTGGGGTTGTGCGGCGAGTTGACCAGCAGCAGCCGGGTGCGCGGCGTGACCGCGGCCCGCAGGGCGTCGACGTCGAGCCGGTAGCCCGGCGGCTCCAGCCGGACGAAGACCGGGTGGGCGCCGGCCATGGCGATCGACGCCTGGTAGCTGTCGTAGGTCGGCTCCAGCACCACCACCTCGTCGCCCGGCTCGCACAGGGCGAGGCAGGCGGCGGCGATGGCCTCGGTGGCGCCCGCGGTGACCAGCACCTCGGTGTCGGGGTCGTAGGTCAGGCCCCAGAAGCGGGCCTGGTGGCGGGCGATCGCCTCCCGCAGGACCGGCACGCCCCGCCCCGGCGGGTACTGGTTGTGCCCGTCGCGGATGGCGGCCACCGCGGCGTCGAGCACCTCGGGCGGGCCCTCGTAGTCGGGAAAGCCCTGGCCCAGGTTGATGGCCCCGGTGCGCACGGCCAGCGCCGACATCTCGGCGAAGATGGTCGTGCCGAAGCCCTGCAGCCTGCTCGTCAGGTAGGGGACGCGGTCGGACACCCCCGCCAGCGTAGGCCGGGTCGAAACATCGTCCCCTTCCGCCTGCTCGCCGACCCGCGCTCGGTCACCGGCGCGACCTGGTGGTCGCCTGTCATGGAGGCCTGACGGTGTGTCAGATAGGTTCACGCCGTGGACCTGAGGGAGAGTGCGGACGACCGGGCGTTCCGGGACGAGGTGCGCACCTTCCTGGAGGACAGCCTGTCCGGCGAGTTCGCCGCGGTGCGGGGCCGGGGCGGTCCCGGCGACGAGCACGCCTGCTACGACGAGCGCCGGGCCTGGGAGCGCCACCTGGGCGCCCACGGCTGGACCTGCGTGGGCTGGCCCAAGGAGCACGGCGGCCGGGGCCTGTCGCTGCGCCGCCACGTCGCCTTCCACGAGGAGTACGCCCGGGCCCACGCGCCCGGGGCGCGTCGGCCACATCGGCGAGACGCTGCTCGGGCCGACGGTGATCGCCTTCGGCACCCCCGAGCAGCAGGCCCGCTTCCTGCCGCCCATCGTGGCGGGCGACGAGCTGTGGTGCCAGGGCTACTCCGAGCCCGACGCGGGCAGCGACCTGGCCAACGTCGCCACCCGGGCCGAGCGCGACGGCGACGGCTGGGTGGTGACCGGCCAGAAGGTGTGGACCTCGCTGGCCCAGTGGGCGGACTGGTGCTTCGTGCTGGCCCGCACGTCACCGCCCGCCGAGGGCGTGCCCAAGCACAAGGGCCTGTCCTACCTGCTGGTCCCCATGCGCCAGGACGGCATCGAGATCCGGCCCATCGTGCAGCTCACCGGCGACAGCGAGTTCAACGAGGTGTTCTTCGACCGGGCCCGCACCGAGGGCGACAACGTGGTGGGCGGCGTGGGCGGGGGCTGGGCGGTGGCCATGGGCACGCTGGCGTTCGAGCGGGGCGCCTCCACGCTGGGCCAGCAGCTCAACTTCCGCAACGAGCTGGACGCCATCACCGCCCTCGCCCGGCGGACCGGCGCCAGCCGACGACCCGGTGATGCGCCAGCGCCTGGCCCGGGCCCACATCGGGCTGGAGATCATGCGGCTCAACGCCCTGCGCACCCTGGCCGGCAGCGAGAACGGCACGCTGGGCCGCGAGGCGCTGGTGGGCAAGCTGTACTGGGCCACCTTCCATCGGGGCCTGGGCGAGCTGGCCATGGACGTGCTCGGCGCCGCCGCCGCTCGCCGGCGGCGGCGCGGAGGTGCGAGCGCGTTGGTCCGGCTGTTCCTGTTCAGCCGGGCCGACACCATCTACGGGGGGTCGAACCAGGTGCAGCGCAACATCATCGGCGAGCGGGCGTTGGGCCTCCCCAAGGAGCCGCGAGCGGCGACAGACAGACACGGAGCTCGACGATGATCGCGGAGACCGCCCGGGCACGGCCTGCTGGAGGGCAAGGTCGCCCTGGTGACCGCGGCGGCGGGGACCGGCATCGGCTCGGCCACCGCCCGGCGGCTGCAGGCCGAGGGCGCCGCGGTGGTCATCAGCGACGCCCACGAGCGCCGCCTGGCCGAGACCGCGGCCGAGCTGGGCGACCCGCTGGCGGTGCCCTGCGACGTCACCGACGAGGACCAGGTGCAGGCCCTGTTCGCCGCCGCGGTCGAGCGCCACGGCCGGATCGACGTGGTGGTGAACAACGCCGGCCTGGGCGGCACCGCCGACCTCGTGGACATGACCGACGACCAGTGGCACAAGGTGGTGGACGTGACCCTGACCGGCACGTTCCGCTGCACCCGGGCCGCGCTGCGGGCCCTCTGCCCGCAGGGCTCGGGCGTCATCGTCAACAACGCCTCGGTGCTGGGCTGGCGGGCCCAGGCGGGCCAGGCCCACTACGCCGCGGCCAAGGCCGGGGTCATGGCCCTCACCCGCAGCGGCGGCGATCGAGGCCGCGCCCCACGGCGTGCGCGTCAACGCGGTCGCCCCCAGCCTGGCCATGCACCCGTTCCTGGCCAAGGTCACGAGCGACGAGCTGCTCGACGAGCTGGCCGGGCGGGAGGCGTTCGGCCGAGCCGCGGAGCCGTGGGAGGTGGCGACGGTGATCGCCTTCCTGGCCAGCGACTACTCGACGTACATGACCGGCGAGGTCGTGAGCGTCAGCTCCCAGCACCCGTGATGCTGTCCCTCGACGGCCTCCGCGCCGCGGTCGGGCGCGACCTCGGCACCAGCGGCTGGGTGGAGGTCACCCAGGACATGCTGGACCGGTTCGACGCGGCCACCGGCGGCGGGCCGGAGTACCTGGCGCTGGCCCTCACCAACCGGGTGCTGCCCGAGATCGTGACGGTGGACGCCTCGGCCGGGCTGAACGTGGGCACCGACTCGGTGCGCTTCCCCGGCCCCCTCCCCGTCGGCCGCCGCGTCCGGGGCCGGGCCGCGCTGGTGTCCTGCACCGAGGTCACCGGCGGGCTCCAGACGGTCATGCGGCTCACCCTGGAGGTCGAGGGCGCAGCCGGAGCCCGCCTGCGTCGTGGACGCGGTCAGCCGCTGGTTGGCCTAGCGCGTCGTGTTCGTGATCAGCTCCTCCACGTACCCGGGCAGGCGGGTCTCGAAGTCGATGATCTTGGCCCAGGTCGGCGCGATGCGAATGAGCACCATCTGCTGGTAGAGAGCGCGTGCTTCGGCTTCCCATTGCGGCATGCGCTCATCCCCGACGAACCGGCGGGCGGACTCGATGAACTCGTCAGGTACGCCGTCGACGGTCTCGAGTGCCGCCTCGCCCCGTACCAGGAGGATGTTCGGCGGAAAGTCGTCAGTGTCGATCGTCAACGCCACCTTCGGATTGACGGAGAGGGCTTTCACCTTCGGGGCGTTGGGAGGGGAACCCAGGACGAAGACGTCGCCGTTCCAGATGTAGCCGATGGGGACCACCCGTGGTGAGCCATCCTTCGCCGTGTAGGCAAGCCGGGCGTGAACCGGCGCCTGGATCAGCGCTCGCGCCACCCGGTCGTTCATGAGCTCACGGATCTCTGTCTGATTCATGGGAAACACCTTCATTCCTTGCGACGAGCCTGGTGTTCGTCCCTGCGCTCGATCGGGTCGCGCAACCGGCGCAGAGCGGTGATCGCTCCGAGGACGAGGATCGGATCCATCGTTGATCTCCTTCTTCGGGTCGTTGGTCGATCGGATGATGAGCGCAGGATCCGCGCCGCGACACACTGGAGTCCAACACCTGTTCGGGTTCGATTGGCAACCAGGGGTTGTTAATCTCGGGGCATCGACCTGCGGAGCCTGCGCTACTTCGTCGCCGTCGCCGAGGAACTCCACTTCGGGCGGGCCGCGGCCCGCTTGTTCATCGCCCAGCAGGCGCTCAGCCGCGAGATCGCCCGATTCGAACGGGAGCTCGGGGTCCGGCTGTTCGACCGGTCCACCCGGCGGGTCGAGCTCACGGCTGACGGCGAGCTGCTGCTACCTCGGGCCCGTGAGGTGCTGACCCTCGTCGACCAGATGGTCACGGAGGTCCAGGCAGGACGCCGGCGCCTCCATGTCGACCTCATCCGTCACGGATCGACCGCGGCCCGGGTGGTGGATCGAGCGCTCGCGTCGGCCGTGGACGAGGACCCGTGGTTCTCGACCCGCTACCACGGCGGGTTCGCCGCCGCCTACCAGTCGCTGCTGGCGCACCGGGTCGACGTGATCTTCGGGCGCCCCGGCTCGGCACGCGTCAGCGCAGGACAGGGGTACGCGCGCCGCCTCGTGCGTCTGGAGCCGATCGGCGTGCTCGTGGACGAGGACCACGCCTGGGCGGGTCGGTCCGCCATCGAGCCCGCAGCGTTCAAGGGGCTGACCATCGACACGAGCGCCGGGAACGCCGATGCCAGCGAGTGGGTGGATCTGACCACCGAGCTGGTTGAACAGTTCGACGGGACGCCGTCTCCGGACCACCATCCCGGGATGAGCGCAGTCGCGGCCGCCGGGCCCGAGGACACGGCCCGGCACATCCGCGATACCGGATGGCCGTTGCTGCACCTGGCGGATCTGCCCCCGATCGCGGGAACGATCCTGGTCCCGCTGGTCGACCCGGTCCCCCTCTACCCCTGGGTGATGGTCCACGCCCGGGAGCTGAGACACCCGGGCGTGGCGGCGCTGAACCGTGCCGTCGACCAGCTGACCGCGGAGAACGACTGGTTGACGCTGCCGGCCTCGCCGTGGCTCGCTACCGGCGACGAGCGGCTGCTCTAAGGCTCGGTCACACCGACAGGATCACCGAGGAGCCGTGGCCGAACAGGCCCTGGTTGGCGGTGAGGCCCACCGTGGCGCCCTCGACCTGGCGGCCCTCGGCCCGGCCCCAGAGCTGCCAGGCCACCTCGCACACCTGGGCCAGGGCCTGGGCGGGGACGGCCTCGCCGAAGCAGGCCAGGCCGCCCGAGGGGTTGACCGGGACGCGGCCGCCGAGCGTCGTGTCGCCCGAGCGCAGCAGGGCCTCGGCGTCGCCGGGCTTGCACAGGCCGATGTTCTCGTACCAGTCGAGCTCCAGCGCCGTCGACAGGTCGTAGACCTCGGCCAGGGACACGTCCTCCGGCCCCAGCCCGGCCTCCTCGTACGCGGCGTGCGCGATCGAGTCGCGGAACGTGCGCTCGCCGGGGGCGACCGCCACCGTGGAGTCGGTGGCGAAGTTGGGCATCTCGATGACCGTGTTGGGGAACGTCGGCGTCACCGTGGCCACCGCCCGCAGGCGCAGGGCGGGCAGGCCCCGCGAGCGGGCGAAGGCGGCGGAGGTGAGCACGACGGCCGCGCCGCCGTCGGAGGTGGCGCAGATGTCGAGCAGGCGCAGGGGGTCGGCCACCACCGGCGACGCGGCGACCTCCTCGGCCGTCACCGCCTTGCGGTAGCGGGCCCGGGGATTGGCCAGGCCGTGGCGGGCGTTCTTGACCTTGACCGCGGCGAAGTCCTCGACGGTGGCGCCGTAGAGGTCCATGCGGCGCCGGGCGTACAGGGCGAAGTAGGCCGGGTTGGTCATGCCCAGCAGCCGGAAGCGCAGCCAGTCGGGATCGTCCCAGCGCTCGCCCGCGTTGGGGGCGAGGAAGCCCTTGGGCGTGGTGTCGGCCCCCACCACCAGGGCGACGTCGCACATCCCGGCCAGGATGCGGGCCCGGGCCACGTCGAGCGCCTGGGCGCCGGTGGCGCAGGCGGCATAGGCGGTGGCGACCCGGGCGCCGTTCCAGCCCAGCGCCTGGGCGAAGGTGGCGCCGGCCACGTAGCCGGCGTAGCCGTTGCGGACCGTCTCCCCGCCCACGACGAGCTGCACGTCGGACCAGTCCAGCCCGGCGTCGGCCAGCGCGGCGCGGGCGGCGTGGACGCCGTAGGACTGGAACGGGCGGCCCCACTTGCCCCACGGGTGCATCCCCACCCCGACCACGGCGACGTCGTTGCTCACGGGACCGGCCTCCAGCGCCAGGTGGTCCGGACCGTCCCGGACTCGTCGGTGTACAAGGGCTCGACCACCAGCTCCACCTCGTCCCCGACCTTCAGGTCGCCGACGCCGTAGCCGGACGCCACCTGGCCCAGCACCACCAGGCCCTCGGCCTCCAGCTCCACCGCGGCGAGGGCGAACGGCTCGTAGGGATCGGAGGCGGGCACGTAGGGCGGCGGGGGCTGGTAGCGGGCGTCGGTGTAGGACCACACGCGGCCCCGGCGGGACAGCGCCACCTCGGCGAACGCCTCGCCCACGCACCCCGGGTTGCGGCAGAACGACTCCTCGCGCGGGAAGAACACGGTGCCGCACTCCCGGCAGCGGCTGCCGAGCAGCGCGGGCTCGTCGCCGGTGGTGAACCAGCCCTCGATGGCGGGCTCGGCAGCGGTCACGTCATCCCTCCCGGATCTGACGCCCCGTCAGGGACGGTGAGCGCGAAGTCTGGCACAGCGCGGGTTTGGGGGCGAGTTGCGCGCCGTGGTAGGCAAGCAGTTCGCAAACCACCGAAGCCGGGGTTTTGAGGGAACCAAACCCTTCTATGCAGCAGACCGAGTTCACCAAGTCCGAGCGTGAGGCGCTGAAGGCGATCTACCGCTTCACCCGAGACGGTTCGGAGGCCCACACGGGCACTCTCGCGGACCGCCTCGGCCTCTCGCCCGGCACGGTCACCACCCTGGTCAAGCGGCTCGCCGACCGGGGCCTGGTCGACCACCGGCCCTACCAGGGCGTGACCTTCACGCCCACGGGCCGGCGCGCCGCGGTCTCCGCCATCCGCCGCCACCGCATCGTGGAGCGCTTCCTGGCCGACATGTTGGGCTACGCGTGGAACGAGGCCGACGAGCTGGCCGTGGCGTTCGAGCACGAGCTGCCGGACGAGGTCACCGAGCGCCTGTACGTGGCGCTGCACCGGCCCGACACGTGCCCGCACGGCTTCCCCATCCCCCGGCCCGAGGCCGACACGCTGCCCAACACCCCGGAGCTGTACAGCCTCGAGCCCGGCGACGTGGCCGAGGTGGCGGTGTCGGGGTCCACGGACTCCGAGATCCTCTCCTTCCTCGGCACGCTCGGGGTGGTGCCGGGGGTCGAGGTGGCGGTCGTCGAGAAGCACCCCTTCGACGGCCCGCTGGTGGTCGAGATCGCGGGTCGCACCCGCACCATCGGGCAACGGGTGGCCCGCCAGGTGTACGTGACCCGCACGCTGAGCCCGGGGCCCAACCGGCTCAACGGCGACAACGGTGAGACAGACAGAGCAGTCTGAGTCAGAGGACAAGGGGAGACGCACGAGATGGTGCATCTATTCGCCGCCGGTGAAGGCGGCTTCCAGGAGTTCACCCTCAAAGGGGGTGAATGGTTCGTCCTGATCGGTTCGGCGCTGACCGCCCTGCTGGCGCTGGGCGTGGGCTTCGTGCTGATGCGGGGGGTGCTCGCCGCCGACCAGGGCACGCCCAAGATGATCGAGATCGCCAAGGCGATCCAGGAGGGCGCCCTCGCCTACCTGAGGCGCCAGTTCCGCACGATCGCCTACATCCTCGTGCCCCTGGCGATCATCGTCTTCGCCACCTCGGCGGCGGTGGAGAAGGAGAACGGCGTCGAGGCGCTGTCCTTCGCCCAGTCGGGCACGGCCCGCACCCTGGCGTTCCTCGCCGGCTGCGTCATGTCCGGCCTGACCGGCTTCATCGGCATGAGCCTGGCCGTGCGGGGCAACGTGCGCACCGCGGCCGCGGCCCGCACCGGGAAGATGGCGCCCGCCCTGGACGTGGCGTTCAAGACCGGCGGCGTGTGCGGCATGTTCTGCGTGGGCCTGGGCCTGTTCGGCGCCAGCGTGATCTTCATGATCTTCCAGAACACGGCCTCGGCCATCCTGGTCGGGTTCGGGTTCGGCGGCTCGCTGCTGGCCCTGTTCCTGCGGGTCGGCGGCGGCATCTTCACCAAGGCGGCCGACGTGGGCGCCGACCTGGTGGGCAAGGTCGAGGCCGGCATCCCCGAGGACGACCCCCGCAACCCCGCCACCATCGCCGACAACGTGGGCGACAACGTGGGCGACTGCGCCGGCATGGCCTCCGACCTGTTCGAGTCCTACGAGGTGACCCTGGTCGCCTCGATCATCCTCGGCGTGCCCGCCTTCCAGCGGATCTTCCCCGACCAGCCCGGCCTGTGGGCCGCCGGTGCGCTGTTCCCGCTGGCCGCCCGGGCCGTGGGCGTGCTGGCCTCCATCGTGGGCGTGTTCATGGTGCGGGCCCGCGAGAACGAGCGCTCGGCCATGGGCCCCATCAACCGGGGCTTCCTCACCGCCGGCATCCTCACCGTGCTGGGCACGGCGGCCCTGGCGCTGATCTACATCGGCAACCCCGACGGCCAGGTCACCAACGTCGGCCTGCGCATGTTCGGCGCGGTGCTGATCGGCCTGATCCTGGCCCAGGTGGCCAGCCGCATCACCGAGTACTTCACCTCCACCGAGACCAAGCCGGTGCAGGAGATCGCCGACGCCACCGAGACCGGCCCGGCCACCACCGTGCTGGCCGGCACCGCCTCCGGCCTGGAGTCGTCGGTGTGGGCCATCATCGCCATCGCCGTGGCGCTGGCCGCGGCCGTCGGCCTCGGCGGCGGCGACACCCAGTTCTCGCTGTACCTGGTGGCCCTGACCGGCATGGGCATGCTCGCCACCACCGGCGTGGTGGTGTCGGAGGACACGTTCGGCCCGGTGGCCGACAACGCCGCCGGCATCGCCGAGATGACCGGCGAGTTCCACGGCGAGGCCGAGCGGGTCATGGTCAGCCTGGACGCGGTGGGCAACACCACCAAGGCCGTGACCAAGGGCTTCGCCATCGGCTCGGCCGTGATCGCGGCGGTGGCGCTGTTCGCCAGCTTCATCGAGATCTCGGGCACCGAGGTGTTCGAGTCCGAGTTCGTCAACTCGCTGAAGGAGACGCCCGGCGGCATCTTCAGCGCCCTCGCCGTCAACGTGGCCGACCCCAAGGTGTTCATCGGCCTGCTGATCGGCGGCGCGGTGCCGTTCCTGTTCTCGTCGCTGGCCATCCGGGCCGTGGGCCGCACCGCCGGTGTGGTGGTGCAGGAGGTCCGCAACCAGTTCGCCGACGGCAAGATCATGTCGGGCGAGAAGCGGCCGGACTACGCGCCGGTCATCGACATCTGCACCCGGGCCTCGCTGCGGGAGCTGACCACGCCGGCCCTGCTGGCCGTGCTCACCCCGGTGATCATCGGCTTCGGCATCGGCTTCACCGCCCTCGGCGGCTTCCTCGCGGCGGTCATCCTGGTCGGCCAGCTCATGGCCAACTACCTGTCCAACGCGGGTGGCGCCTGGGACAACGCCAAGAAGTACATCGAGGACGGCCACCACGGCGGCAAGGGCTCCGAAGCCCACATGGCCGCGGTCATCGGCGACACCGTGGGCGACCCGTTCAAGGACACCGCGGGCCCGGCCCTCAACCCGCTCATCAAGGTGATGAACCTGGTGTCGCTGCTGATCCTGCCGGCGATCATCGCCCTGTCGAACGTCAAGGTCCGCACCAACGAGAACCTGTTCCTCACCACCATCGGCACGACGCCCAAGCCCGCGGGCCTGGTGATCGCGGCGGTGGCGCTGGTGGTGCTGCTCGGCGCCATCGTCTTCTCCAAGCGGGAGGGCGCGGGCATCGCGGGCGGGTCCAGCGACGGCGAGACGGCCACCGCGGCCAACGGCCAGGGCCCGGCCGCCGAGGTCGTCGACGAGCCCGCCTCCGTCGTCTCCGACTGACGCTGACCTAGCATTCTGTCCAAGGGATCGGCCGCCGCGGTGGCCGATCCCTCCGGGCATAGCCAAGGGGAGGGTCAGGATGAGCAGCACGTTCAACCGGCGCCGGTTCCTGGGCGGCGGAGCGGCCGCCGCGGGCGGAGCGTTCCTGGCGGGGGCCGCGGGCGGACCGTTCGCCGGCTTCCTGGCCGGACCGCTGCCCGCCGCCGCCGCGCCGCCGCTGGGCCCGGTGCCCGACCTGCGGGACGGCATCGTCCGGCTGTGGCTGCCCACCGGGTTCCAGTACCGGTCGTTCCACGACACCGAGCAGACCGTGCTGCTGGACGACGGCACCACGCTGCCGGGCCGCCACGACGGCATGGCCTGCTTCAAGCCCAAGCGGGGCAACCTCACGCTCATCCGCAACCACGAGGTCAACGGGCCGGTGGGCGCCTTCGGCGACCCGGCCGCCGCCTACGACACCAGCACCGGCGGCGGCACCACCACCACCGAGGTCACGCCGTTCGGCGAGGTCATCTCCGCCTTCACCAGCCTCAACGGCACGCAGATGAACTGCTCGGGCGGTCCCATGCCCTGGGACGCCTGGGTGAGCTGCGAGGAGACGGTCAACGGCCCGGATGTCGGTCCCGACTTCACCGGGGCGTCCAACGTGACGCTGACCCAGCGCCACGGGTTCATCTTCGAGGTGCCCGTGGGCGGCCAGTCGTCCCGCGAGCCCATCACCGCCGCCGGGCGCTTCGCCCACGAGGCCGTGGCCTTCGACCCGGCGCGGGGCGACCTCTACCTCACCGAGGACAACTTCGGCTTCCCGTCCGGCTTCTACCGCTACACACCGCCGCGCAACCCGATGCAGGAGGGGCGGCTCCTCGACGGCGGCCGGCTCCAGATGCTGGCGGTCCGGGGCGTGCCCAACGCCGACCTGGCGGCGGCCCAGCCCGAGGACGCCAGCTATGACGTCCAGTGGGTCGACATCGACGACCCCGCGCCCACGTTCCCCTTCACGCAGGGCCAGACCGCCACGACCACCAACGACCAGGCGCTGAACCACGTCGGCAACCAGGGGCGGGCCCAGGGCGCCGCCTGGTTCTCGCGGCTCGAGGGCGCCACCCACGACCGGGACACCATCTACTTCTGCTCCACCCAGGGCGGCGGCCCCGCCGAGCCGGGCCCCAGCGACACGGTGGGCGGCTTCGGCAACGGCACCGGGCAGGTGTGGGCGTACCAGATCGGCGCCAGGCGGCTGCGGCTGGTCTACCAGTCGCCCGGCGCGGCGACGCTGGACTTCCCCGACAACATCACGGTCAGCAAGCGGGGAACGCTCGTGCTGTGCGAGGACAACATCAACGACAACTTCGTGCGGGCCCTCACCCCGAGCGGGCGCCTGTCGGACATCGCCCTCAACCGGCTGGTCTCCAGCACGGGCGCCAACCGCTTCAACGACGAGTTCGCGGGGGCCACGTTCAGCCCCGACGGGCACACGCTGTTCGTCAACATCCAGGCCAGCCGGGGCATGTCGTTCGCCATCTGGGGGCCGTGGCAGTCCATCGGCGTGTGACCACGGCGGGGCGCCGCGGACGGATGGGAGCGCGGAACGCCTACGCTGAAGACACCCTGGGCGAGGCGACGGCACGCTGACGCGGCCCGGGGTGCCACCCCCTGGGCAGAGGAGCAAGTGCATGAGATCGACCGACGCGGGACGACGCCCGCCGCCCTGTGGTGGGCCGGGCTCGCCTCCCTGGGCGCCGGCGCCATCCATGCCACGGCAGTGGGACTGCACGGCGAGCACCGCCAGGCGGCGATCGCCTTCGCCCTCCTGGCCGCCTTCCAGCTCGGCTGGGGCGCCCTGGCCCTGCTGCGGGCCCCGCGGGCGCTGATCGCCCTGGGCGCGGTGGGCAACGCCGTCGCCGTGGCCGGCTGGGTGGCGGCCAAGACCTCGGGCATCGGCTTCGTCGACGGGCTGGAGGCGGCCGAGAGCCCCGGCTTCGCCGACACCACCGCCGCGGTCCTGGCCGGCGTGGCCGTGCTGGGCGCGGTCGCCTACCTGGTGGCGCCCGGGCGGCTGCGGCTGCCCGCGCTCGCCGGCGCCGTGCCCGCCGGGATCGCCACCGGCGCGCTGGCGATCGGGGCCATGGTGGCGGCCACCGGCGACACCCACGCCCACGGGGACGACCACGTCACGACCTCCGCGGCGTCGTCGGGCGACGACCATGACCACGCGTCGTCGGGCGACGACGAGACCACGACCACGGCGACGAGACCGACGGCGAGCGGGAGCGCGGCCCACGCCGACGACGACCACGCGGCCGCGCCGGTCGGGGCGGTGCCCTACGACGGCACCCTGCCGGTCGACCTCAGCGGCGTGCCCGGCGTGACGCCCGAGCAGCAGGCCGAGGCCGAGGCGCTGGTCACCACCAACATCACCACCCTGCCCCGCTTCGCCGACCCCGAGGTGGCCATGGGCCTCGGCTACCGACCCATCGGCGACTCGATCACCGGCGATGAGCACCTCGTCAACTGGAGCCTGCTCAACGACGGCCGCAACCTCGACGCCAACTACCCCGAGGCGCTGGTCTACAAGGTGGGGGCGGGCGGCAGCCGCACGCTGGAGGCCGCCATGTACGTGCTGGAGCCGCCGGCCACGCTCGACAGCCTGCCCCCGGTGGGCGGCCCGCTGGTCCAGTACCACGTGCACAACGACCTGTGCTGGTCCGGCGCCGACGGTGCCTACACGGTGTTCCCGGCCGCCCCGCTGCCCGCGCCCTGCCCGGCGGGCATGCAGCGGCGGCTGCTGGAGCCGATGCTCCACGTGTGGATCGTGGGCAACGAGTGCGGGCCGTTCGCGGCGCTCGAGGGCATCGGCGGCGGCCAGGTGCGGCCGGGCGAAGAGGTGCTGTGCGACCACGCCCACGGGTCCGTGGGCGCGCTCTGATCCTTTACAACTCGGTCACGTTTCGCAGAAAGAGCAACCGCGAACCGGTTGAACGCGTCCATACGGCATGGACGCAGGGCAGGAATCCCCCACCGGCCTGGTTTGGGCCGCACTCGCATCGCTAGGGGCGGGCGTCATCCACGCCGCCGCCGTCGGCGTGCACGGCGAGCACCGGCAGGCGGCCATCGCCTTCGCCGCGCTGGCACTGTTCCAGGTCGGCTGGGGCGCGCTGGCGCTGGTCCGCTCCTGGTCGTGGATCGCCTGGGCGGGCGTGGCCGGCAACAGCCTGGCCGTGGCCGGCTGGCTGGTGGCCAAGACGTCGGGCATCGGCTTCATCGACGGGCTGGAGACGGCCGAGGGCCCCGGGTTCGCCGACACCATGGCGGCGATCCTGGCGCTCATCGCCGTGGCCGGCGCCCTGACCGCCGCCGTCGCCCCCGAGCTGCTGCGGATGCCGTCGATCTCCACCGTCCCGGTGGCAGCGGTGACCGCGGCCGTGGTCATGGCGGCGATGGTGGCGACCGGCGGCCACCAGCACGGCCCCGGCGGCCACGGGCACGAGGACGCGGCGGCCATCGGCGCCCACGACGACGACCACGAGCACCAGTCCGGCGACGACCACGGCTCGGACGACGACCACGACTCCGACATGACCGGCGACGACCACGACCATGCCGGGACCGGCGACGACCACTCCGGTGACGACCACAGCACCGGCGACGATCACGAGCCACGGCACCAACACCAACCACGACCACGGGACCAACACGGACCCGGACGACCACGATCACGATCCCTCGACGCCGCCGCACGAGCACCCCAACGACCCCGAGCAGCCGCCGCACGAGCACCCCAACGATCCCCGAGCAGCCGCCCCACGAGCACCCCAACGACCCCGAGCAGCCGCCGCACCTCCCGCGGCCCTACGACGCCACGCTGCCCGTCGACCTCAGCGGCTTCCCGGGCGTCAGCCCCGAGCAGCAGGCCCGGGCCGAGGCGCTGGTCACCGCCAGCCTGACGAAGCTGCCGGCCTTCGCCAGCACGTCGACGGCCTACGCCGCCGGCTACCGCTCGATCGGCGATTCGGTCACCGGCTACGAGCACTACATCAACTGGTCGCATGACCAACGACGGCCACGAGCTCGACGCCGACCACCCCGAGTCGCTCGTCTACCAGGTCATGCCCGGCGGTGGCCGCCGGCTGGTGGCCGCCATGTACCTGCTGGAGCCGCCCCGCACGCTCGACCAGGTGCCCGACCTGGGCGGCCCCATGACCCAGTTCCACGAGCACAACGACCTGTGCTGGTACCCGCCCGAGGGCGCCTGGCAGGTCGCCCTGGTGGGCCCGCCGCCCATCCCGTGCCCGTCCGGCGCCCGCCGCGCTGGAGGTCGTGCCCATGATCCACGTGTGGATCGTGCCCAGCGAGTGCGGCCCGTTCGCCGCCCTCGAGGGCGCCTCGGGCGGCCAGGTCCGGCCCGGCGAGCAGGTCCTGTGCGATCACGTCCACGGTTCGCACTGCATCGCATCCCTTGACTTAGAGCGCGCTCAAACCCCTACCGTCGGGGACGTGAGCGCCACGACCCTCCCCCCGGCCCCGCCCGCCACCGCCCGGCCCGAGCCCGACGACGTCGAGCTCAGCATCGCCGAGGTGGCGGAACGGGCCGGGGTCAGCGCGCACACGCTGCGCTACTACGAGCGCATCGGCCTGCTGGCCGTGCCCCGCGACGAGGCGGGCCGGCGGGCGTACACGGGGGCCGACCTGGCCCGGGTGCTCTTCATCACCCGGCTGCGCCTCACCGAGATGCCGATCCGCGGCATCCAGGCCTACTTCCGCCTCGTCGGAGACGGGCCCGGCAACGAGGCGCAGCGGCTGGACCTGCTCGAACGCCACCGGGACCAGGTCAAGCGGCGCATAGTCGAGCTGGAGGCCGCGCTCGCCGCGGTCGAGTTCAAGATCGCCGCCTACGGGGGCCACTGCACCCCCTAGCCCACGACACAACCCGGAAGGACATCCCATGACCCTCCCCACGCGCACCCTCGGGCGCACCGGTCCGACCGTCTCCGCCCAGGGCCTCGGCTGCATGGGCATGAGCTTCGCCTACGGCACCCCCGACCGCGGCCGAGGCCGAGGCCACGCTGGCCCGGGCCCTCGACCTCGGCGTCACGTTCTTCGACACCGCCGACATGTACGGCCTCGGCGACAACGAGCAGCTGGTGGGCCAGGCCCTCGCCTCCCGGCGCGACGAGGTCGTCCTGGCCACCAAGTTCGGCATCCACCTCGACCCCGAGGCCCCGGGCGGGCGGGGCGTGCGGGGCGACGCCGCCTACGTCCACCAGGCGTGCGACGCCTCGCTGGGCCGTCTGGGCCTCGACCACATCGACCTCTACTACCAGCACCGGCCGGACGTGCGGGTGCCGATCGAGGAGACGGTCGGCGCCATGGCCGAGCTGGTGGATGCGGGCAAGGTGCGCCACCTGGGGCTGTCGGAGGCGTCGGCCGACACGGTGCGGCGGGCCGCGGCCGTGCACCCCATCGCCGCCCTGCAGAGCGAGTGGTCGCTGTTCTCCCGGGACATCGAGGACGAGGTCGTCCCCGCCTGCCGCGAGCTCGGCATCGGCCTGGTCCCCTACAGCCCGCTCGGTCGGGGGATGCTCACCGGCGACGGTGGCCAGCCTCGACCAGCTGGAGGACAACGACTTCCGCCGCACCGTGCCCCGGTTCCAGGGCGACAACCTGGAGCGCAACCTGGCGCTGGTGGCGGTGGTCCGGGAGGTGGCCGAGTCCCACGGCGTCACCGCGGGCCAGGTGGCCCTGGCGTGGCTGGCGGCCCAGGGCGACGACGTCGTCCCCATCCCCGGCACCAAGCGGCGCACGCTACCTGGAGGAGAACGTCGGCGCCCTCGACGTCGCCCTCACCCCCGACGACCTGGACCGCCTCGGCGGCCTCACGCCCGGCCGGCGCCCGCACGGCCCAGGCCAACTGGGTCAACCTCGACACCCCACCGACCGGAGCGGCGAGGCAATAGGGGCCGGCGGCTGGGGTCGAGGCAATAGGGGTCGGGCCCCGACCCCTATTGCCTCCGCCCCGCGCCGGGCCCCTATTGCCTCGCCCGGATCGGGTGGGCGCTCCTAGCGTGGGTGCGTGGACTCCCCCGCCCCCGCCCTCGCGCCGTCTGCCCGCACCACCGTCCGGCGGATGCCGGACCGGGGCCGCTACGACCGCCGCGAGGCCCACGCCATCCTCGACGAGGGCCTGGTGGCCCACGTGGGCCTGGTGACCGAGCACGGGCCGGTCGTGATCCCGATGCTGTACGGCCGCGACGGCGACCGGCTGCTGCTGCACGGCTCGGCCGCCAGCCGGCTCATGCGGGGCGGGGCCCAGGGGCCCGAGATGTGCGTCACCGTCACGCTCGTGGACGGGCTGGTGCTGGCCCGCTCGGCCTTCCACCACTCGATGAACTACCGCTCGGTGGTGGTGTTCGGCCGGGCCCGGGCCGTCACCGACCTGGACGAGCGCCGCGCCGCCCTCGACCGGCTGGTCGACCACATCGTGCCCGGCCGGGGACCCGACGTCCGCCCGCCGAGCGACAAGGAGCTCAAGGCCACGCTGGTCCTGGCCCTGCCGCTGGACGAGTGCTCGGTCAAGGTCCGCACCGGGCCGCCGCTCGACGACGAGGAGGACCTCGACACGCCCACCTGGGCCGGCGTCGTGCCCCTCACGACTGTCCCCGGCAGCCCGGTCCCCGCCCCCGACCTGCGCACCGACGCGCCGGTCCCGGCCTACGCCACCGGCTACCGCCGCCCGCGGAGCGACCGACCCGTCGAGTGAGCGCCCGCCCACCGCCCCCCGGCAGCCGGCGGGCGGACGCTCACGGGCCCCCAGCCTGCCATCCCGGGACCCCCGCGATCATCACGAACGTGTGCTCGCCACGTCGCAGACCAGGCCGCGGTCGAGGCATGTCTCCACCTCGGTGCGCAGCTTGTCGGGGTCCCAGGCGTTGAAGAAGTCGGCGTGGGCGGTCAGCACCGGGCCGGAGGCCATGGACAGCTCGTGGCCGCCGCCGGTCACCGGGTAGCTGATGGCCAGCAGGAGCTGGGGCACGGGCACCGGATGGCTCTCGGGGCAGGCGCCGTCGCGGCTCCGGGCCATGTGCGCCAGGTGGTCGGGGCTGTCGACCCGCTCGCCGTCCCAGCAGTCGGGGAAGCTGACCGCCAGGCGCAGCGGCCGGCCCGTCGGGCAGTCGGGCGGGGTCTCGACCCGCACCGATCCGGTCCCGCACGACCAGGCCACCACGTCGAGCGACTGGGGCGAGGCCGCGTGCGGGTCGCCGCCCAGCATCATCAGCCCGAAGGGGTACGGCTCGACGGAGGCCGGATCGACGCCCACCCCGGGCCGGTAGTAGGCGACGGCCTTGGTGGGGGTCACCATCGTCCCGCGGTCGAGCAGGGCCGGCGCCCAGTAGGCGGCCCGGTCGAGCTGCTGGTCGCAGGTGGTGCCGCCCTCGGCCAGGTCGGCGGCGGTGGAGCCGGACGCGGTGGTGGTGTTGCCGAAGAACGTGTGCAGGTGCGAGGCCCCGGTGTGCCCCGGGTGCACGATGGGGTCGTCGGACGCCGCGTGGCTGAACGGGCACTCGACCACGAACTGCGGCACCCGGCCCTGGGGGCCCGGCCCGGTGGGCGAGCGCAGGCGCCGCCGCGGCCGCGCGGCGGACGGGGCCGCGGGCGCCGGTGGCCGGCGACGGCGCGCCGCCGCCACACCCCGCCACCAGGCAGAGCGCGGCAACCGCCGCCGCCAGCGCGCGGATCACGACGGGTGCACCCGGGGGGTGACCGCCGCCACCAGCGGGCGGATCACGACGGGCGGGCCGGGAGGGCGATGGCGTCGACGTCGACGGTCAGGGGCACGTCGGTGGCGGGCCGGGCCGGGGCGTCGGCCGCGTCGGGCATGTTGGGCTGCGCGCCCGGCACCGGCGAGGTCTTGTAGTCGCCCGGGGGCGGCTGCACCGCGGTCATCAGCGACAGCAGGTCGAGCGCGCCCGCCGTCCAGTCGCCGCCGCTGCCCTCGCCCTCGCACGGGGCCAGGGCCTCCAGGTCGAGCGGGGCCGAGGTGGCGAAGGTGTTCTCCGAGAAGCAGTTGCCCAGGGTGGACACGTCGTCGGTGCCGCCCAGGGCCAGGTCGGCCACGCGCGAGTCCTCGACCACGTTGCCGATCACCTTGTTGTCCCGCGGGTTCCATATCACCAGGTCGGGGATGTCGGCCGGGTCGGCCGGGGCGTCGTTGACCGTCTCGGCGCAGGGCCGGGTGTCCTCCTCGGGCGGGGGCGGGACGTCGCTGGCGTCCTCCTCCGGGAAGGGGACCAGCCCGATGCCGGTGCGGTCGTGGTCGTACACGAGGTTGCGCTCGATGTCGTTGCCCGTGCCGCCCGCGGGCAGGATGCCGTTGCCCATGGCCAGCAGGGCCACGTCGATGGCGGGCGTGTCCGGCTGGTTGTTGGAGTACACGACGTTGCCGACGATGGTCGTCGACCGGCCCGGGTAGCACAGCTCGTAGCTGCCCGAGTTGGGCACGATGCCGGCCCGGTTGTAGCGGAACGTCGAGTTGACGATGCTGAGGTTGCCGCCCGAGTTGGTGCCCGAGTAGCCGAGGCCGTTGTACTCGGAGATCACGCCGTCGATCACCGCGTCGCACGGGTAGCACTGGCCGATGTAGAAGCCGGCGTCGGGGCTGCCCGAGGCGTAGCTCTGCTCGATCTGGCCCTTGGTCGAGTCGTAGGCGTAGACCCCGTAGTCGCCGTTGCGGTAGGCGGTCAGGTACGAGCCCCGGTAGCCCTCCACCCCGGTCCAGAAGAAGCCGTTCCCGGTGTAGTTGCGGGCCGTCATGTTCTCGATGGCCACGCCGTCGGCGCCGGTGACCCGGATGCCGTTGTCCATGGTGAAGTTGCCGTCGAGGACGACCTCGTTGCGGTCGAGGCCCCGGATGGTCAGCTGGTCGGTCTCGACGTTCACGGCCTCCTGGTACGTGCCCGGCCCTACCAGCACCAGGTCGCCGGGCTCGGCCGCGTCCACCGCGGCCTGGATGGTGTCGTAGTCGTCGGGGACCCGGAGCGTGGTGCCCTCCTGCTCCCCGGAGGCGGGCGCCGCACCGTCGCTGTCCTCGTCGTCCCCGCCGCAGGCGGCGGTGAGCACCAGCGCCCCGGCGAGCGCGACGCCGAGCAGCCGTCGAGCGTTGGTCATTGGTCTTCCCCAAGTCGATCGTGAGATCAGTCGGACACGACGACGGCACCGACCATGCCCTCGTCGGTGGTGCCGTGGATCGAGCAGTAGTAGCGGTACACGCCGGGCTCGTCGAACGTGGTCGAGTAGACGTCGCCCGGTGCGAAGCCCTCGGGCTGCACGCCCCAGGCTGCCGCCTCGGCGACCGGCAGCACGTCGTGGTCGTTGCGACCCTTGTTCTCCCACACGACGGTGGTGCCCGGCTTCACCTGGATGTTGGCGACCCGGAAGGTGTTGTCGAGCGCGCTGACCTGGACCTCCGACCCGTCCATGACCACGACGTCGGCCAGGCCGTCGTCGTCGGCGTCGGTGGCGCCTCCACTGGTGAGCCCGCTGCCGCCGGCAGCGTTGCCGCCACCACAGGCAGCGGCGAAAAGTAGTCCAGCGAGGGGAAGGGCGAGGCGGGGGCGCATCGCACCCAGCGTAGTCGCTACCTTATGGTGTAAGGCAATCCGGGTCACCGCAGGAACAGCCCGATGGCGGCGGCCAGGCCGATGACCAGGACGACCGCCCGGAACACGGGGATCGGCATGCGCGACGCCGATCTGGCCCCCAGATAGCCGCCCGCCAGCGCGGCCACCGCCATGACCCCCGCCGCGGCCCACTCCACCGGGGCGGCCACCACGAACACGACCACCGCGATGCTGTTGACCAGCAGCGCCAGCACGGTGCGTATGGCGTTCAGGTCGCTCATGCGCCCGGGCAGCGTGATGCCCAGCACCGCCAGCAGCAGCACGCCCAGCCCCGCCCCGAAGTAGGCGCCGTAGACCGAGGCCCCGAACACGCCCGCCTGGCGCAGCACCGTGTGGCCCCGGCCGGACAGCCCGCCCGCCGCCAGCCGCCGGGCCAGCCACGGCTGGGCCGCGAACAGGCCGCACGCCGCCAGCACCAGCCACGGCGCCAGGGCGTCGAAGGCGTCCTCGGACGTGACCAGCAGCAGCAGCGAGCCCGCCACCGCGCCCACGAACGCCACCGCCGCCAGGGGCGGCAGCCGGTGGCGCTGGCCCGCCAGGTTGCGGCGGAAGCCCGCGGCCCCGCCCAGGTAGCCGGTCCAGATGCCCACGGTGGAGGTCACGTTGGCCGACAGGCTCGGCACCCCCACCACCAGCAGCGCCGGGAACGACAGCATCGACCCGCCGCCCGCCACCCCGTTGACCAGCCCGGCACCGAAGCCGGCCAGCGCCAGGAACGCGAGCTCGGCCGACGTCATCGCCGGGCGTGTCTACACCACTTCCAGGATGGACGGGCGCTCATTCCCGCCGTGGACGGCCAGCGCCGCCCCGGTCACGAAGGCGGCCAGCGGTGAGGACAGGAACAGGCAGGCGCCGGCCACGTCGTCCGCGGTGCCGAACCGGCCCATGGGCACGGTGGCGGCCATGCGGGCCTGGGTGGCCTCGTCGCCGTAGGTGGCCTCCATGTCGTCGGTGGCGATGAGCCCCGCGACCACCGCGTTGACCCGCACCGCGGGCGCCCACTCCACCGCCAGCGTCTGGGTGAGGTTGAGCAGCCCGGCCTTGGCCGCCCCGTAGGCCGCGCTGCCGGGCGACGGCCGGATCCCCGACACGCTGGCGATGTTCACGATCGCACCCCCGCCGTCCTGGCCGGTCATGATCCGGTAGGCAGCCTGGGACACCACCAGCGGGGCGACCAGGTTGAGGGCGATGATCCGCTCGCTGAAGCGGGGCGACGCCGTGGCCGTGTCGGCCCACGGTCCCCCGCCCGCGTTGTTCACCACCACGTCGAGGCGGCCGTGGCGCTCCACCACCGTGTCGACCAGCGCCGTGACCTGGTCCGCATCGCGGACGTCACAGGCCACGAAGTCGACGCGCCGGCGTCCGGCGTCGTCCGGCGCCGTGCGGGCGCACGCCACTACGGTGGCGCCGGCCTCGGCGTAGCGGCGGGCGATGGCGTGCCCGATGCCCTTGGTGCCGCCCGTGACGAGCACGACCCGGCCCCGGTAGTCGAGTGGGTTGTCCATGCTGCCTCCCGCGACCTACCTTGCCACAGCGACCTGACAGAGCGTCAGAAACGCGGAGGGGCCGGCATGCCGATCACCAGCGACAGCGACGACGATGGCATCGCCGAGATCGTCGTGGACCACCCGCCGGTCAACGCCCTGCCGGTGGCCGGCTGGTTCGAGCTGGCCTCGACCCTGCGGACGGTCGGCGCCGATCCCCACACCCGGGTGGTGGTGCTGCGGGCCGAGGGACGGGGGTTCAACGCCGGGGTCGACATCAAGGAGATGCAGGCCACCTCGGGCTTCGACGCGCTGCTGGGCGCCAACCGGGGCTGCTTCGAGGCGTTCGCCGCGGTGTACGAGTGCCCGGTCCCGGTGATCGCCGCGGTCCACGGCTTCTGCCTGGGCGGCGGCATCGGCCTGGTGGGCAACGCGGACGTCATCGTGGCCGCCGACGACGCCACCTTCGGGCTGCCCGAGGTGGACCGGGGCGCGCTGGGGGCCGCGACGCACCTGTCCCGGCTGGTGCCGCAGCACAAGATGCGGGCCATGGTGTACACGTCGGCCACCGCCACCGCCGCCGAGCTGCACGCCTTCGGGTCGGTGCTGCGGGTGGTGCCCCGGGAGTCCCTGCGGGCCGAGGCCCGCGCGGTGGCGGCCGACATCGCCGCCAAGTCGCCGGCGGTGATCCGGGCGGCCAAGGAGTCGCTCAACGGGATCGACCTGTGGGACGTGAAGCGCAGCTACCGCTACGAGCAGGGCTTCACCTTCGAGCTGAACCTGTCGGGCGTGGCGGACGAGCACCGTGACGCCTTCGTGGAGGGGCGGGACCCCGAGGCATGACGACGGACAAGACCATGACGGCCGACGAGGTCGTGGCGCGGCTGCGATCGGGCATGACCATCGCCATCGGGGGCTGGGGCAGCCGGCGCAAGCCGATGGCGCTGGTGCGGGCGCTGGTGCGCAGCGACCTGCGGGACCTGACGATCGTGACCCACGGCGGCCCCGACCTCGGCCTGCTGTGCGCGGCGGGCAAGGTGCGGCGGGCGCTGTACGCCTTCGTGTCGCTCGACTCGATCCCGCTGGAGCCGCACTTCCGGGCCGCCCGCCAGGCCGGCGCCATCGAGGACGAGCCCTACGACGAGGGCCTGTTCCACCTGGGGCTGCAGGCCGCGGCGTGGCGGGTCCCCTTCCTGCCCAGCCGGGTGGGCCTGGGGTCGGACCTGCTGCGGGACAACCCCCGCCTGACCACCTTCCCGTCGCCGGTGGGCGCCCCGGAGCCGCTCGTGGCCGTGCCCGCGTTCGAGCTGGACGCCGCGCTGTGCCACCTCAACCGGGCCGACCGGCGGGGCAACGCCATGTACCTCGGTCCCGACCTGTACTGGGACGACCTCATGCTCCAGGCCGCGCCCACGGGCGGCCGCTTCATCTCGGTCGAGCGGGTGGTGCCGACGGAGGACCTGGCGGGCGAGGGCTGCCTGCACCAGATGCGGGTGTCCCGGATGATGGTGGACGGCGTGGTGGAGGCCCCGGGTGGCGCCCACTTCACGCTGTGCGAGCCGGACTACGGGCGCGACGAGGAGGTCCAGCGGGCGTACGCGGCGTCGGCCCGGTCCCCGGAGGCGTGGGCGTCGTTCCGGGCCGAGTGGATCGACATCCCCGAGGACGAGTACCAGCGCAAGGTGCGGTCGTGACCGGGGTGGCGGGCGGGACGGGCGTGACCCGCGCCGAGGTGTGCGTGGTGGCGGTGGCCGAGTGCTTCCGGGGCGACGGCGAGATCCTGGCCAACCCCATCGGCACCATCCCCATGATCGGCGGGCGCCTGGCCCGGGCCACCTTCGAGCCCGACCTGTGCATGACCGACGGCGAGGCGGCCCTCATCGCCAACGACGCCGCGGTGGTCGCCCCCGAGGACCGGGTCGTCGAGTACTGGAACCCGTACCGGTCGATGTTCGACTGGGTGTGGTCGGGGCGGCGCCACGTGATGATGGGCGCCACCCAGGTCGACCGCTACGGCAACCAGAACCTGGCGGCCATCGGTCCGTACGCCCGTCCCACGGTGCAGCTGCTGGGCTACCGGGGCGCGCCGGGCAACACCATCAACGACCCCACGAGCTACTGGGTGCCCAACCACGGCCCCAAGGTGTTCGTGGAGCGGGTGGACACGGTGTGCGGCATCGGCTGGGACCGCGCCGCAGCCCTCGGGCCGGTCGCCTCCCGGTGGGTCGACATCCGCCGCGTCGTCTCCAACCTCGGCACCTTCGACTTCGACACCCCCGACCGCAGCATGCGCCTGCGCTCGGTCCACCCGGGCGTCACCGTCGACGAGGTGGTGGCGGCCACGGGGTTCGACCTGGTCGTCCCGTCCGAGGTCCCCGAGTCCCGCCTGCCCACGGACGAGGAGCTGCGCCTCATCCGCGAGGTCATCGACCCCGACGCCACCCGGGAGCGCGAGGTCCCACGTCGAGGCGCGACGGTCTGAGACATCGTGGCGACCTGGCCTCGGTAGGGCATCGCCGTTGTCGGGTGTCGCGCGGTCGGTTCCGGACCGAGGTGACCGCTAGGCGAGCCACGCGGCGCTGCAGCCGCGAGACGGTCAATGAGCCGGACGCCGGCCACCTCGACCGCTGATGGTGCGCTGGCCGGCGCTGCGGCCGTGCCGACGGCGGCGCTATGCGCTCGACGGTGGGCTCGCGGGCAAGGCCACCGACGGAGCCCGAAGCTGGACTGCTGTGACCCAGCACTAGGTTCACCCGCCATGAGCGCCGAGCGGGAGCAGCGGCTGGTGTTCGGCGAGGACGCCGAGCGCTACGACCGCGCCCGGCCCACCTACCCCGACGAGCTGATCGACCAGCTGGTCGGCCTGGGTGGGGGCGGGCGCCCGGGTGGTCGACGTCGGCTGCGGGACCGGCAAGGCCACCCGCCTGCTGGCGGACCGGGGCATGCGGGGCGTGGGGGTCGAGGCCCACCCGGCGATGGCGGCGGTGGCCCGGCGGAACCTGGCCGGGTGGCCGGAGTGGCGGGTGGACGAGGGCGGGTTCGAGGAGTGGGAGCCCCGGCCCGGCGACACGCCCGCCGACCTCGTCGCCTGCGCCCAGGCCTGGCACTGGATCGACCCCGCGGTGCGGCTGCACAAGGCCCACGCCCTGCTGCGCCCGGGCGGCTGGCTGGCGCTGTGGTGGAACGCCGACGAGCCCGACGACGACTCGCCCGTCCGCCGGGCCATCGACGAGGTCTACCAGCGGCTGGAGCCGGGGATGGACGTGCTGCCCACGTGCGGCAACCTGCCCCGGCCGGGCCACGACGATCCCATCCCCGACGGCCTCGGCTTCGGCCCGCCGGTGGACCGGGTGTTCCCCTGGACCCAGACCTACACCACGGCCGAGTGGCTGGACCTGCTCCAGACCCACTCCAACCACCGGCTCCTGCCGCCCGAGCGGCTGGCACCGCTGCTGGAGGCGGTGGCGGCGGTGATCGACGCCCACGGCGGGACCTACGCCGCCCGCTACCGCTGCACCCTGTGGGCCGCGCCCCGCGCCCCACTAGTCTGACGCCCATGTCTGACACACCGTCAGATTTGCGTCTCCACACCCGGTTCTGCGACCTGGTGGGCAGCCGGCTGCCCGTGGTCCAGACCGGGATGGGCTGGGTGTCGGGTGCCTCGCTCACCGCCGCCACCAGCGACGCGGGCGGGTTCGGCATCCTCGCCGCCGTCACCATGACCATGGACGAGCTGGCCGGCGCCATCGGCCGGGTCAAGCAGCGGACCGGCGCGCCGTTCGGCGTGAACGTCCGCCCCGACCAGCCCGACCTGGCCGACCGCATCGAGCTGTGCGTCCGCGAGGGCGTGCGCCTGGTCAGCTTCGCGGGCGCCCCGACCAAGGACACGGTGGCCCGCCTGCACGATGCCGGCGTCCTGGTCATGCCCACCGTGGGCGCCCGCCGCCACGCCGAGAAGATGCTCGACTTCGGGGTCGACGCCGTCATCGCCCAGGGCGCCGAGGGCGGCGGCCACACCGGGACGGTCCCGACCTCGCTGCTGCTGCCCCAGGTGGTCGACGCCGTGGGCCACGCCATCCCCGTGCTGGGCGCGGGCGGGTTCCACGACGGCCGGGGCCTGGTGGCCGCCCTGGCCTGGGGCGCCGACGGCATCGCCATGGGCACCCGCTTCCTGCTCACGGCCGAGAGCCGGGTCCCGGACGAGGTCAAGGCCCGCTACCTGGCCGCGGCGGTGACCGACACCGTGGTGACCACCGCGCTGGACGGAGCGCCCCAGCGGGTGATCCGCACGCCGACGGTCGACCGGCTGGAGCGCTCGTCGTCACTGACCCGGCTGCCCCGGGCGCTGCGAGCCGCGCTGCGCTTCCGGCGCCTGACCGGCACCCCGATGCCCGACCTGGTGCGGGAAGGTATGGCCATGAAGCGCCACCAGGACCTCACGCTGGGCGCAGGTGGTCATGGCCGCCAACGCCCCCATGCTCATCAAGTCCGCCCTGGTGGACGGCCGCACCGAGGTCGGCGTCCTGCCCACCGGCCAGGTCACGGGCGTGATCGGCGAGCTGCCCACGCGTGGCCGCCCTGCTGTCCTCCATCGAGGCCGACGCGCTCGCCACCCTCGACCGCCTGGGCGGCCGGCCATGACCGGGCTCGACCTCACCTGGTCCCCGGCCGAGGACGCCTTCCGGGCCGAGGCCCGCGAGTGGCTGGAGGCCAACCTGGCGGCCTGGCACGCGGAGCACGGCGGCGAGGCGGCCATCGCGTCCGGCGACACCCGCGCCGGGTTCGCCCAGCACCTCGACTGGGAGCGCCGCCTCCACGCCGGCGGCTGGGCCGCGGTGTCGTGGCCCGAGGAGCACGGCGGCCGGGGCGCCTCGCTGTGGGAGTGGCTGATCTTCGAGGAGGAGTACTACCGGGCCGGCGCCCCGCCCCGGGTCACCCAGAACGGGATCTTCCTCCTCGCCCCCACCGTGTTCGAGTTCGGCACCCGGGACCAGCAGGCCCACATCCTGCCCCGCATGGCGGCGGCCGAGGACCTGTGGTGCCAGGGCTGGTCCGAGCCGGGCGCGGGCAGCGACCTGGCCGCCATCCGCTGCCGGGCGAGCCGGGTCGAGGGCGGCTGGCGGCTCGACGGCCAGAAGACCTGGACCACCCGCGGCGCGTTCTGCACCCACCTGTTCGGCCTGTTCCGCACCGATCCCGAGTCCGAGCGGCACCGGGGCCTCAGCTACCTGCTGGTCCCGCTGGACCTGCCGGGCGTGACCGTGCGGGGCTTCGGCCGGCTCGACGGCGACGAGGGCTTCGCCGAGGTGTTCTTCGACGGCGCCTTCCTGGCCGACGACGCCCTGCCCGGCGGCGTCGTGCTGGGCGAGGCGGGCCAGGGCTGGTCGGTGGCCATGGCCACGACCGGCTCGGAGCGGGGCCTCACCCTGCGCTCGCCCGGCCGCTTCCTGGCCACGGCCGACCGGCTGTTCGACCTGTACCGGCGGGACCCGCAGCCCCGGCTGCGGGACCGGCTGGCCGACGCCTACATCCGGGCCGAGGCCTACCAGCTCTACACGCTGGACACGGTCACCCGGCTGGCGGGCGGGGCGGCCATGGGGGCCGACAGCTCGATCAACAAGCTGTGGTGGTCCGAGCTCGACGTCGAGCTGCACGAGCTGGCGCTCGACCTGCTGGGCCCGGAGGCCGAGGTCGAGGGCCCGTGGTCCAAGGGCTGGCAGTTCGCCCTGTCGGGGCCGATCTACGCGGGCACCAACGAGATCCAGCGCAACATCGCGGCCGAGCGCCTGCTCGGGCTGCCGAGGAAGTAGGGGCCGTGCACTTCGGCTTCGACGACGACCAGCTCGCCTTCCGGGACGCGGTGCGGGCCCTGCTGGACAAGGAGTGCCCGCCCGAGTCCGTCCGGGCCGCGGGCGACGCCGCCCCCGGCCTGCTGGACCGGGGCGTGTGGGACCGGCTGGCGGCCATGGGCGTGCTGGCCACGCTCGTGCCCGAGGACCGCGGCGGCCTGGGCCTGGACGAGCGCTCGCTGGTGCTGGTGCTGGAGGAGGCGGGCCGCGCCGCCCTGCCCCATCCCCTGGTGGACACGGCCGCGGTGGCCGCCCCGCTGCTGGGGGCGGACGCGGGCATGGTGGCCACCAACCTCGGCGGTCCCCACCTGGCGTGCGCGGCCGACGCCGACCGGCTGCTGCTGCACGACCCCGGCGACGGCGGGCTGCACCTGGTCGACCGGGCCGACGTGACGCTCACCCCGGTGGCCACCGTCGACCCCGCCCGCCGCGCCGCCACCGCCGGCTGGGACCCGTCCGCCCCGGCGCCCGCCCGCCCGACCGCCGCCTGGGATCCCACTCCGCCCGCGACCCGGACCCCGCTCCGAGCGCCGACCAGCCCGGCGGGGACCCCACCCCGGGCGGCGGGTCGCGGGACCCGGCGAGGCCACCTGGGATCCCGGGCTGGGCTTCGACGCGGGGGCGGGCGACGAGGGTGACGCCGCCGAGCGACGACGATCTCGGCCTGGGGCCGGGGCTCGTGGGACCTGGGGGCCGCCACGCTGGTCACCGACGACCCCGCGGCGGTCGAGCTGGCCCGGGACCGGGGCGCGTGGGCCACCGCCGCCATGCTGGTCGGGCTGGGCCGGCGCATGGTCGAGCTGACCGTGGCGCACGTGACCGACCGCCACCAGTTCGGCGTGCCGGTCGGATCGTTCCAGGCCGTGAAGCACCAGCTGGCCGACGCCCACAAGGACCTGGCGTTCGCCCGGCCCGTGGTGCACCGGGCGGCCCACTCGCTCGCCACCGGGGCCGATACCCGGGGCAGGGACGTGTCGATGGCCAAGGCACTGGCCGGGGACGCCGCCTGGCGGGCGGGCCGGGTCGCCCTCCAGTGCCACGGGGCCATCGGCTACACGGTCGAGCACGACCTGCACCTCTACCTCAAGCGCACCTGGGCGCTGGCCAAGGCGTACGGCGACGCCGGCTGGCACCGCGACCGGGTGGCACGGGCGATCGGGATCTGACGGAGCAGCGGAGGACACCATGGCCGAGGCCTACATCGTCGACGCAGTGCGCACCCCGGTCGGCCGCCGGGGCGGCGGGCTGGCGCAGGTCCATCCGGCCGACCTGGGCGCCCACAGCCTGTCGGCGCTCGTCTCGCGGACCGGCATCGACCCGGCGGCGGTCGAGGACGTGGTGTTCGGCTGCGTCGACACCATCGGCGGCCAGGCCGGCGACATCGCCCGCACCGCCTGGCTGGCCGCGGGCCTGCCCGAGCACGTGCCCGGCACCACCGTCGACCGCCAGTGCGGGTCGTCGCAGCAGGCGCTGCACTTCGCGGCCCAGGCGGTGCTGTCCGGCACGATGGACGTGGTGGTGGCGGGCGGCGTGCAGCAGATGTCGCAGATCCCCATCTCGTCGGCCATGACCGCGGGCGCGCCGTTCGGCTTCGACGATCCGTTCACCGGCTCGGAGGGCTGGGTGGCCCGCTACGGGGCCGGCGAGCTGAGCCAGTTCGCCTCGGCCGAGATGATCGCCGAGCGCTGGGACATCAGCCGGGAGGACATGGAGGAGTTCGCGGTCCGCTCCCACGAGCGGGCGCTGAAGGCGCGGGCCGAGGGACGCTTCGAGGCCGAGATCGTCCCGCTGGGCGACTGCGCCGCCGACGAGGGGCCCCGGGAGCCGGACTGGGACAAGATCCGCTCGCTGCGCCCGCTGAGCGAGGGCGGCCGGGTGACGGCCGCGTGCGCCTCGCAGATCTCGGACGCCTCGGCCGCGCTGCTGGTCGTCAACGAGCGGGGCCTGGCCGACCACGGGCTGACGCCCCGGGCCCGCGTCCACCACCTGTCGGTGCGGGCGGCCGACCCGGTGTGGATGCTGACCGCCCCCATCCCCGCCACCGCCCATGCGCTGGCCCGCACGGGCCTGACGCTCGACGACATCGACCTGGTCGAGATCAACGAGGCGTTCGCCTCGGTCGTCATCGCCTGGGCCAAGGAGACCGGCGCCGACCCCGACAAGGTCAACGTCAACGGCGGCGCCATCGCCCTCGGCCACCCCCTCGGCGCCACGGGCGCTCGCCTGATGACCACGCTCCTGGCCGAGCTGGAGCGCACCGGCGGCCGCTACGGCCTCCAGACCATGTGCGAGGGCGGCGGCCAGGCCAACGTCACGATCGTGGAACGCCTCTGACCACCTCGACCGTCGCCATCACGCCCGGCGCGCCCGCCAGCCGGGCGTCGAGCGTGACCAGCGGGACACGCAGCGCCTCCGCCAGCGCGACGTAGGTCGCGTCGTAGAAGCTGAGGTTGTCGCGCAGATCCCACGCCCGCAGGAGCAGCGCGGCATGCTCGTAGCGCTCGATCTCCAGCCGGCTGAGGTCGTGGATCGCCCCCAGCCCCCGCTCCGGGGTGATGCGGCCGGCGGCGACGAAACGGCGCACCACGTGGCCGACCTCGATGTCGATCAGGTGGGGCGCGGCGAGGTCCTCGCCCGCCTGCCGCTCGGCCGCGGCCTCGCTCGCCCATCAGTGCTCCGACCAGCACCGATGCGTCGACGACGATCACCGCTCCTCTCGTCCGGCCCGCAGCGCCTCGACGATCTCCTCGCTGCGTCACCCGGCCACCCTGCCGCGCCGCCGCAGCCCGGAACACCTCGGCGTTGCGCCCCCGACGGGCGATGCGCTCGAACTCGGCGAGCATGAAGCGGTTCAGCGACATGCCGGCCGCGGCCGCCTGGCGAGTCAGCTCCGCGTGCACCTGCTCGGGCACGTCCCGAACCTGCACGTTCCGACTCAGGCATCATGCATGCACTTTACACCCAAATCGCATGCATCGTCGCATGCACTGAGCTACCACTGAGCGTCCTCCCCGGGGTCGGGGTGGTCCCCCCACCACCACCCCGACGCTCAGTGGCTACGGCTCAGCGCAGCTGGCCGCGGATCGCGCCACCCGGGAACGGCGCCGTGTGAACGTTGGCGTAGTACCCAGCTTCGTTGGCGATGATGGCGTCGAGCTCCTCCTGGGTCAGCACCATGATGCTGTTCAGTGAGGAGTCCGGCTCCGCCGTGATGCAGGCCGCCGACACGTGGTCGGGGACGTCCAGCATGACGACGATGCCACCGTTGACGCCGGCCGCGCCGGCATGGATGTGAGCCGCCAGCGGCGGATCGATGTTGAACGCGGACAGGACGTAGCACAGCTTGTCGCCGGCGGCGACGTAGGAGAACCGGCCGAACCCGTCGGGATCCGCGGCGGGCACTTCCTGTTCTCCGGTGAGCCGAACACTTCCTACCGCGATGTTGTGCGAGCCATCGTCGTCCGCCCGCGCTCGCAGGTGACGCCATGACGGCTGACATGGCACCTGCGAACACAAGGGCCGCGATCGGACCCCGCGAACATGCGACTACGCATGGACTTTTCCCCCTTCGGCTGACACGACACCCGCCGAGCGCGCAGCCTACGCGCGCCGAGCACGCCGATGCACACCACATCCTGACCACAGGTCAAGGAATCTTCGGTTGCGCGTGCTCGACGATCGTGCCCACGTCGACCTTGGGTGGCAGGGTGCCGAGCGCCAATCCCTCCTCTCCGGCCAGGCGCGAGGCGCAGAACGCGTCCGCCACCGCCGGGTGCCCGAAGCGGACCAGCAGGCTGCCCTGCAGCGCCAGCGCCATGCGCTCGACCACCCGGCGGGCCCGGGCCTCGATCCCGTCGGCGTCGCCCAGCTCGGCCCGCACCCGGGCCACCGCCGCGTCCAGGTGGCGGTCGGCGCCCGCGGCGGCGTCCAGCTCCGCGAGGAAGGCGTCGAGCGCCTCGGGGCTCCCGGGCCAGCGCCCGCAGCACGTCCAGGCAGATGACGTTGCCCGACCCCTCCCAGATGCCGTTGAGCGGGCTCTCCCGGAACAGCCGGGGCATGATCGACTCCTCGACGTAGCCGTTGCCGCCCAGGCACTCCAGCGCTTCGCCCACCACGGTCGGCTGCCGCTTGCACACCCAGTACTTGGCCACCGCGCACGCCACCCGCCGGAAGGCGTCGGCGCCCTCGTCGCCCCGGGCCGCGTCGTCGAACGCCCGGGCCAGGCGCAGGGCCGTGAGCGTGCCGGCCTCGGACTCGACGGCCAGGTCGGCGAGCACCACCCGCATGAGCGGCTGGTCGACCAGCACCTTGCCGAAGGCGGACCGGTGCGCCGCGTGGTGCAGCGCCTGCGCGGTGGCCTGGCGGACCGTGCTGGTGGCGCCGAGCACGCAGTCCAGGCGGGTGTGGCCGACCATGTCGATGATGGTGCGGACGCCGCGCCCCTCCTCGCCCACCGGCCACGCCACGGCCCGGTCGAGCTCGATCTCGCTGGAGGCGTTGGACCGGTTGCCGAGCTTGTCCTTGAGCCGCTGGAGGCGGAACCCGGCGTTGCGCTCGCCGTCCGGCAGCCACCGGGGCACGAGGAAGCACGACAGCCCCTGGGGCGCCTGGGCCAGCATGAGGAAGACGTCGCACATGGGCGCCGAGCAGAACCACTTGTGCCCGGTGAGCAGCCACGACCCGTCGCCCGCGGGCTCGGCGCGGGTGGTGTTGGCCCGGACGTCCGAGCCGCCCTGCTTCTCGGTCATGCCCATGCCCGCCAGCACGCCCGGCTTCTCCCGGGCGGCCACGTTGCGGGGGTCGTAGGCCCGGGCCACCAGCCGCGGCTCCCACTCGGCGGACAGGTCGGGCTGGTGGCGCAGCGCGGGCACGACCGAGTAGGTCATCGACACCGGGCAGAAGTGCCCGGGATCGACCTGCTGCCAGGTGATGAACCCGGCGGCCCGGGCCACGTGGGCGCCGGGCCGGTCCACCGCCCACGGCGCCCCGGCCAGGCCGTGGCCCACCGCCACCTGCATCAGCTCGTGGTAGGCGGGGTGGAAGGCGACCTCGTCGACCCGGTTCCCGTAGCGGTCGTGGGTGCGCAGCTCGGGCGGGTGGCGGTTGGCGTCGAAGCCCCAGGCGATGGCCTCGGGCGACCCGGCCAGGCGCCCCAGGGCGGACAGGTCCTCGACGGCCCAGCCCGCGCCCTCCCGTTCGGTGGCCTCGACGAGGACGGCGTCGGCCGAGAACACGTCGTAGCCCTCGAGCGGGGGCGGCTGGTTGAGGACCTCGTGGGTGGGCGCCATGCCCCCATGCTGCCCTCTACGCGAGCGAGGCGGTGGAAGGCGATCGCCCCCGCGGTGGCCACGTTCAGCGAGTCCACGCCCGGGGCCAGCGGGATGCGCACCCGGCGGTCGGCGGCCGCCAGCGTGGCCGGGGTGAGGCCGGGCCCCTCGGCGCCCAGGAGGAGGGCGACCCGCCCGGGATCCCTCCCCAGCGCGTCGATGGGCTCGGCGTCCGCCGCCGGCGTGAGCGCGATCACCTCCAGGCCGTGCTCCCGCACCGGGGCGAGCCCCTCGGGGAGGGCGCCCAGCCGGGCCCACGGGACCCGCAGGACGTGGCCCAGCGACACCCGCACGCTGCGCCGGTACAGCGGGTCGGCGGTGGTGGGGTCGAGCAGGACGGCGTCGACGCCGAAGGCCGCGGCGTTGCGGAACAGCGCCCCCAGGTTCTCGTGGTCGCCGAGGCCCTCGACCACGGCCACCAGCCGGGCCTCGGCCAGCAGGTCGGCGGGGTCCGGCAGCGGCCGCCGGTCGGCCGAGGCGAGCACGCCCCGGTGGAAGGCGAACCCGGCGATGCCCGCCACCTCGGCCTCCGGGCGGACCAGGATCGGCGCCCGGGATCCCACCCGCTCCCGCACCTCGTCCGCCTTGCGCTCGGCGACCAGCACCGTGCGGATCCGGTAGTCCGAGTCGAGCAGGGCGTCGAGGGCGAAGCTCCCCTCGACCACGAAGTAGTCGCCGCGCCGCTCCACCTCCCGGCGACGCACGGGATCGTTCAGCCCCCGGAAGTCGTCGAGCGGGTCGCCGGTCACGACCAGCCCCCGGCCGATGGCCAGGAGGGCGGCGGCCGTGGCGAAGCCGAGGACCGCGGGGCGGAGCCAGCGCTCGTCCAGGCGGCGGGACACGACCCGGCCGAGGGCCAGGCCGGCGCCGACGCCGGGGAGCAGGGACAACGCCAGCAGCAGCTGCCAGCCGTGCACCGCTCCCGCGAGCGCCTGGCCCGCCAGCGAGATGACCGTGCCGATGCCGATGGTGACGGCCAGCGTCGAGCGCAGCACCGGCGCCCTCGTGGTGCTGGTAGAGCAGCGCGAGCGGGGGACCGCCGATCGACGTGGCCGTCCCCATGATCCCCGAGGCCAGCCCCGCGGCCACCGTCGTCGGGCGGGTCACGACCACCGTGGTGCTCACCACGCTCAGCGCCACCGCCACCAGCACCGACGCCCCCGCCAGCACCGACAGCGTGCTGGCGGCCACCAGCGCCACGATCGTGGCTCCCACCACCGTGCCCGGGATCCTGCCCACCATCAGCCAGCCCACGCCGTGCCAGTCCACGTGGGCCCGCTCGCCGATGGCCATGCCGGTGGCCAGGGGCAGCGCCAGCATGGTGGTGGCGGCGGGCACCGCCGCGGGCTCGAACAGGGCGACCACCGGCACGGCCAGCAGGTTGGACCCGAAGCCCAGCGTGCCCTGCACCGCCGCGCCCACGGTGACGGCCGCCAGCACCGCCAGGTACTCGACCGCCCCGAGGTGGATGCTCACGCCCGAGCGGCGATCAGCTCGGCGTAGCGGTCGAGCACGCGCAGCACCGTGTCCCGGGGGGCGGAGGGCAGCCCGAACACGGTCTCGGTGACGCCGATCTCGTCGTAGTGGTCGAGCTTGCCCGGCTCGGGGCGCACGAAGAAGGGGACGACCTCCAGGTCCGGCCGGATCCCGGCCCGCGGCGGCCACCGCCTCCCGCAGGCGGGGCAGCGCCGCCCCCATGCCGGCGCCGCCGATGGGGATCCAGCCGTCGGCGTGCTCGGCGACGGCGGCGAACGCCTTGGGGCCCGCGGCCGCGCCCAGCAGCACCGGGACGTAGGGCCGGCCCGAGGCGTCCCGCTGGGCGGGCTTGGGCCACGACCAGGACGGCCCGAACGACACGTGCTCGCCCGCGAACGACGCTTCGTCGTCCCGCCACAGCGCCCGCATGGCGAGGACGTGCTCGCGGCACGACCGCGCGGCGCTGCCGGTACTCGACGCCGTGGTCGGCCATCTCGTCCTCGTTCCAGCCGTAGCCGACGCCCAGCGCCACACGGCCCCCCGACACGTGGTCGAGGGAGGCGACCGCCTTGGCCGTGACGATCGGGTCCCGCTGGGCGGGGAGCAGGATGCCGGTCCCCAGCCGCAGCGTGGGCGCGGCGACGGCCGCCGCCGCCAGCCCCACCAGCGGGTCGAGCGAGCGCCGGTACTCCTCGGGGAGCACGCCGTCCGCCGACCCCGGGTAAGGCGTCATGCGGCTGGCGGGGATGTGGGTGTGCTCGGGCAGCCACAGCGAGCCCAGCCCCCGCTCCTCGGTCGCCCGGGCCAGTTCGACCACGTCGATCGACACGTCGGTGGCGAACATCGTGACGCCGTACCGCATGGTCCGTTCCTCTCCTGGTCGAAAAGCTGACGACCCGTCAGATTGTGCCATCATGCGCCCCATGAGCCGGATCTGCGACGGGCGAGTCGTCATCGTCACCGGAGCCGGGCGGGGCCTGGGCCGGGCTCACGCCCTCGAGTTTGCCCGCCAGGGCGCCCGGGTCGTGGTGAACGACATCGGCGCCGAGCTGGACGGCACCGGCGGATCCGGTTCGCCCGCCCGCGAGGTGGTCGACGAGATCGTCGCCGCCGGGCGGCGAGGCGGTGGTCAACGGCGACGACGTGGCCGACTGGGCCGGCGCCCGGCGGCTGATCGCCACGGCCGTCGACGCCTACGGCCGGCTCGACGTCCTGGTCAACAACGCCGGGTTCGTGCGGGACCGCATGCTGGTGTCGTGCGGGGAGGACGAGTGGGACGCGGTCGTCCGGGTCCACCTCAAGGGCCACTTCGCCACCGCCCGCTTCGCGGCCGAGCACTGGCGGGCCCGGGCCAAGGCGGGCGAGGCGGTCGACGGCCGCATCGTCAACACCTCGTCGGGCGCGGGGCTGCTGGGCTCGGTGGGCCAGGCGGCCTACAGCGCGGCCAAGGCGGGGATCGCCACCCTCACGCTGGTCCAGGCGGCCGAGCTGGGCCGCTACGGCGTGACCGCCAACGCCATCGCCCCCTCCGCTCGCACACGGATGACCGAGACGGTCTTCGCGGACATGATGGCCGCGCCCACGGAGTCCGGCGCCTTCGACGCCATGTCCCCCGACAACGTCGCCCCGCTGGTGGTGTGGCTGGGATCACCCGGGTCCGCCCACGTCACCGGGCCGGGTGTTCGAGGTCGAGGGGGGCACGGTGTCGATCGCCGACGGCTGGCAGCACGGCCCGGCCGTCGACAAGGGCGCCCGCTGGGACCCGGCCGAGCTGGGCCCGGTCGTGGACGAGCTGCTGGCCCGGACCCCGGCGCCCGCCCCCGTGTACGGCACCGGCTGAGCAGCGCACCTAGATCCCTCCGCTGGTCATGGCCGCCGTCATCACCAGCACGCCCACGACGATGAGCGTCCCCTCGGCGGCCGTGGTCCAGCCCAGGTGGCGCCAGGCGACGGCGTCGCGCCGGTCCACGATGGCGGGGACCAGCCGGGAGTGGTTGTAGCCCCCGATGGCGGCCACCAGCCCCACGAAGGCGACCTTGGCCATCAGCGCCCGGCCGTAGTGGCTGGTCCACAGCGCCTGGGGCGAGGCCAGCTGGGAGTGGGCCAGCACGATCCCGGTGATGGCCACCAGGGCCACGGACACACCCGCGAGCGTGCTGAAGCGCTCGATGGTCTCCGCCATGGCCCGGGGCGAGTCGTGGCGCCAGCGCCGGTGGATCTCCATGGCCAGCAGCGCCCCGCCCCCGAACCACACCGCGGCCGCGGTCACGTGCACCGCCTGGGACACGAGCAGGAAGCCCCGCGGCCGGCTGGCCTGGGGATGGCCCACGAACGTGAACGACGCCAGCGCCACGAGCCCGGCCACCCCGGACGCCACCCGTTCCAGCGTCACGCGGGAGACCGAGAGGAAGCCGACCACGCTGCCCGCCCCGCCCACGGCGAACACCCGCCGGCCCCAGCCCCGCGGCGGGCGGGCGAGCGTCACGGCGAACAGCACGAGGGCCAGCAGGCGGACGCAGGCGGCATCCCCGAAGCGGCTGGTGGCCACCAACCCGAGGGCGTCGAGGTCGCCGGCGGCCGGGAGGCCCCGGCCGCTGACGACCATCGCCCGCAGCGGCACCGACACCACGCAGGCGCCGATGCCCGCCAGCGACGCGGCCACGAGCGCCGACTCCGACGCTCCCCTTCCCGTGATGGCCGGCCGGCTGACGTACAGGCGGAAGCAGACGCCGCCCACGACCAGGAGCGTCGCCACGTTCTCGACCCAGGTGGCGACGGACAGGACGCGGTCGGCGGCGACGACCCGGTTGACCGAGGCGTCGAGGGCCGCCAGCGGCCCCCCGCCCGCGGGCGGGTCGGGCCAGCGCAGGGCGACGAGCACCACGCACGCCGCCACCAGCCCGGCGGCGAACGCCGCCGCCACCCCCGCGGCCACCGGTGGGCTCGGCGGCGGCATCGCGGGGGCGGCGGCGGGGGCGGGCGGAGGATTGGGCGCCCGCCCCGCCCCGGGAGGAGGTGGCTCCGTTGCCACCGGCTCCGGCTCCGGGATCGTGACGTCGTCATCCACCCAGCGCCGGTAGTCGGCGGCCCGGTACCCGCCCGGGGCGCGCGAAGGCTCCGGGACCTCGTCGTCGTGTACGTCGGTCGTAGTCGTCGTGCTCGTCGGCAGGTTCTGGTCGGCGTGGTGAGTCCGTGGCCCGGTACCCGCCCGGAGCGTCCATGGCCGACGGAGGTGCATCGTCGGCCGGCCGGGTCCACCCGCCGGCGAGGCGTCCGATCGGCCGCAGTCGCGGCGGGCCGGCGTACGAGGCCGTCGAGCGTACCGGAACCGGACCGGCCTCGTGGTCGTCGGACGCAGCGGCGATGACCCGCCCGGACGGCGTCGTGGAGTCCGCGACCGTGCCAGGGCACGGGGCCGGCGCTCGTGGTAGTCCGCCGTCCGAGTACCCACCGCGGCGGCGTCGTACGATCGCGGCACTGGACCGGCACCGTGGTGCGTCGGCGGGCCGGTACCCATCGGGCGGCGTGCCGTGGTCCGCGGCCGGGTCCGACGTAGCGGTAGCTCGGCCGGCCGGAAGCCGCCGGGGGGCGCCGCCTGGTTCAGCCGGGCGCCGCTCGGCGTAGGCGGCCTCCAGGGCGTCGTCCATGGGGCGGGGTCGGGTGTCAGCCACGGCCGACCGTCCGGGACCGGCGGCGCAGGCCGACCGCGGCCAGCGTGCCCAGCACGACGCCGCTCACCACCAGCGGCCGGGTGTCGAGCGGGGTGCCGCGCCGCAGCCAGTCGGGCGGCGACTGCTGCTGGGCCTGGAAGTCCCGGTGGGCTGCGCCCGGCGGCCCCATGACGTGGAAGCCGAAGCGCCCGCTGATCACATGGCTGTCGGCCGACACGACCCGGTAGACGACCTCGACCTGGTAGTGGGCGGCGGTCGGGTCTCCGGGCAGCAGCCCGACCGACAGGGTCCGACCGTCCTCGCTGACGGTGACGTCGCCCGCGTCGATCCGGTCGCCGGCCTGGGTGTACGCGGCCAGCGGGTCGCCCTCGACCGTGGCGGGCTTGGCGTCGAGGTACAGCTCGATGCGCTCGGGCAGAGCGTCGACGGCCGCTCCGCTCGCCGGAGCCGTGCCGACCACGACGGAGTGGGCCGGGGCCGGCGAGCTCCGGACCACGCCGAGACCGAGGACCAGCGTGGCGACAGACGACGAGACGGAGGCCGACAGGACGGATGGTCGGCGTCATCTTCCCCCCGTGGATGGCGACCTGGGTGGATGTGGGTGCCGGGAGGCGAGCCTCCCGGCACCCACGCCTGGGACACGCGGTGGCTAGGTCTGGTCGATGTAGAGCAGGGCGATGCCCATCTGGTCGGTGGCGGCCGCCGGCATGTTGTAGTTGCCGGTGATCGTCACCCGTTGACCTCGGGCGAGGGTGGCCACCGGATCGGCCCTCGTGCCGGTGCAGACCCCCATGCCCGACAGGTGCTGCCTCTCCGTGGTGGCCCGTGTAGAGCGGGCTGCCGCCGTAGCGGGCGACCGAGTCGCAGATCATCTGGCCGGTGGTGGTGTTCTGGACCGCGACGTTGACGCCACCGTCATGGATGTGGCCGCCGGCGCCGATGATGCGACCGGGCCGGTTGACGTTCCACGTCCACGAGCGGGTGCTGGCACCGGCGGGCACCGAGATCTCCGAGTCGCCACACTGGTCGAGGTCCATCCACACCGGCTCGAGCCGGGTCATGCCGGGCGTCGAGGCCGGGACCCAGTTGTAGGTCATCTGGATGAACAGGCCGCTCTGGGGAGCCGAGTTGTGGTTGGCCAGCTCCCAGATCATGTGCCAGTTCTCCCGGCCCACGAAGTAGCCGTAGCCCGGCGGTGAGATCGACCGGGGTGCGCTCGTCGCCGGAGGCGAAGAACCGCTGGCCCAGCAGGCCGAACAGCGAGACCGCGCAGGTGGCGTCGGTCTTCCCGCCGCCCTGGGCGAGCATCACCATGTGGTGGAGCTGGGCGTCGGTGTTCCAGCCCGCGACCCGGCCGTCCTGGTACACCAGGCTGGCCGTCATCCCGGTGACGTAGCAGTCGGTGCAGGGCTTGCGGATGAAGAACGAGAACCGGTTGCCGGTGTGGGCGTGGCCGTGGGTCCCGTCGGGGTTCATCGGCGCGCCCTGGACGTTGAAGGGCCCGTACCGGATCGCCGTCGTCTGCGACCCCGGCTGCGGTGGCGAGGTCGTGCTGCTCGACGGCGGCATCGTGGTCGTCGGGATTTTCGTGCTCGTCATGGTCGCCATGGTCGTCGTGAGCCTGGGCACCGCTGGTGCCCGTGGCCGACGCCATGACGAACAGGACCGTGGCGAGCACCGCGATGACCAGCGCTCGGGTCCTCTTCGTACCTCTCATGGATCCCCTCCTGGTTGGCCTGGGGAGCACCTGGTGGGCATTACTCCTCAGTAATAACCAGATTACTCTTATTGTGCGAGAGGTCAATAATAGGCCTGCTTAACGACGTTACAGATTGTCAACGCCCGCACTCCGGGGCCGGGCCTCACCACACGTGGGCGGCGGGTGTGGTTACTCTGTGGCCCGTGGCGGCTGTGCCTGCGTCATCCGAGGAGGCCGGCGTCGACGCGGGACGCGGCCGACGTCTCGACCCGCGACCGCCTGCTGACCGCGGCCTACGAGCTGTTGATCACCAACGGCTACCAGGCCTCGACCCTCCAGGCGGTGGCCCGCCGCGCCGGTCTGACCACCGGAGCCATCTACGCCCACTTCGACGGCAAGCAGGAGCTGATGGCCCACGCCGTGCTGTCCGAGTGGTACCGGACCGAGCGGGCGGTGCTCACCGAGTACCTGTCCGCCTACATGGTCGAGGGCGACGACGGCACCCCGCAGGACGCCTTCACCATGTTGCTGGCGCGGCACGTGGCCGCGGAGCCGACGCCCAGCCACCGGCTGCTGACCGAGGTGACCGGCGCCATCATCCGGGAGGACATCAGCGAGTCGCCCCTGCTGGTCAGCGTCAGGCTCATCGAGCAGATCACCCGGGCGTCGGTGGAGACCAGCAAGGCGCGGGGCGAGATCTCGGAGGAGCTCGATACCGACGCCATGGTGGCCGTGATCGTCAACATCTACCTGGGTGCGATCACGTCCAAGTCACTAGGACTGCCCCAGCCGAGCGTCGAGGCCACCACCAAGCTGTTCCGGGCCGCCACCGCCGGCTACCGCCAGGCCTAGCGGCTCGCCTCCTCGCCCCGGCGCCGGGGTGTGACCCACGGCACCTCGACGGCGGGTGCAGTACGTTCCGGCCATGGCTGACCGCACGTTCGAGACGCTGGCCGACGGGGGCGGGTTCTTCGAGGGGCCCCGCTGGCACGACGGCCGCTGGTGGGTGTCGGACTTCTACCGGCACACGGTGTTCGCCATCGCTCCCGACGGCGCCACCGAGGAGGTGATGACGGTCGAGGCGCAGCCCTCCGGCCTCGGCTGGCTGCCCGACGGCTCGCTGCTGGTGGTGTCGATGCGGGACCACAAGGTGCTGCGCCGGGCGCCGGACGGAACGGTCTCGGTCCACGCCGACATCGCCGAGCACTGCGGCGGCCTCGCCAACGACATCGTGGTCGACGGCGACGGGCACGCCTACGTGGGCAACTTCGGCTTCGACCTCATGGCCGGCGACACGCCGCGCGCCGCGGTCCTCGTCCACATCGCCCCCGACGGCGCCCTGGACGTGGCGGCCGAGGACCTGCGCTTCCCCAACGGCGCCGTCATCACGCCGGACGGCGCGACCCTCATGGTGGGCGAGACCATGGGCGGCCAGTACTCGGCGTTCTCCCGGGGCCCGGACGGCGCCCTGTCGGACCGCCGGGTGTGGGCCACGGTCGAGGGCGTCGCCCCCGACGGCTGCACCCTGGACGCCGAGGGCTGCATCTGGGCCGCCGACGCCCTGGGCAACCGCCTGGTCCGGGTGGCCGAGGGCAAGGGCGTGATCGACGAGATCCCCGGCCCGAACGGCCTGGGCGTCTACGCCTGCATGCTCGGCGGCGAGGACGGCACCACCCTGCTGGCCTGCGCCGCCCCGGACTACTTCGAGCACAACCGCGCCGTCGCCCGCGAGGCCATCCTCGCCACCATCACGGTCGACGTCCCCCACGCCGGGCTGCCGTAGGGCGTAGACAAATACGTCTCCGCCCCGAACCGGAGCCCGAGGCAATAGCGGCCGATGGCCCTGCCACGAGGCAATAGCGGCCGGCCCCCGGCCGCTATTGCCTCGCGACCGTCCCAGTGACCCCAATTGCCTCGCGACCACTCCGTGCGGGGCCGGGCTGGCCCTGCCTGCCCGGATCACCGGCGTCACGCACCGGAGCTCGCGCTCGACCATGTGGTCGTATCGGGATGCCGTGAGGAGGCTGCCGGACTAGTTGAGGCGCTCGATGATCATGGCCATGCCCTGACCGCCGCCGACGCACATGGTCTCGAGGCCGAAGGTCTTGTCCTCGTCCTGGAGGGCGTGGATGAGCGTGGTCATGATGCGGGCCCCGGTCATGCCGAACGGGTGGCCGAGGGCGATGGCGCCGCCCTTGACGTTGAGCTTGTCCATCGGGATCCCGAGGTGGCGGGCCGAGGGCAGCACCTGGGCGGCGAAGGCCTCGTTGATCTCGACCAGGTCGATGTCGTCGATGGTCATGCCGGCCCGGCGCAGCGCCTGGCGGGACGCCTCGATGGGCCCGAGGCCCATGATCTCGGGGTTGAGCCCGGTGACGCCGGACGACACCACCCGCGCCAGCGGGGTGATGCCCAGCTCGCGCGCCCGGGTGTCGCTCATGACGATGACCGCGGCGGCGCCGTCGTTGAGCGGGCAGGCGTTGCCGGCGGTGACCTCGCCGTCGGGGCGGAACGCGGGCTTGAGCTCGGCCAGCTTCTCCGACCGTGGTGCCGGCGCGGGGGCCGTCGTCCCTGCTCACCACGGTGCCCGAGGGCGTGGTCACCGGGATGACCTCGCCGTCCCAGTAGCCGTTCTCCTGGTTGGCCACCGCCAGCTGCTGGCTGCGGGCCGCGAACTCGTCCATGTCCCGGCGGGAGACGTTCTCGGCCAGGCGCACGTTCTCGGCCGTCTGACCCATGGCGATGTAGATGTCCGGCAGGCCGGGCTGGGGCTCCCAGCTGGCCGCGCCGTTGGCCGCCTCCGCCGAGCGGGCCTGCGCGTCGGCGAACAGCGGGTTGGCCGGACCGCTGTCGGACATGCCGTTCATGAACCGGCTCACGGTCTCGACGCCGGCCGCCACGAACACGTCGCCCTCACCGGCCTTGATGGCGTGCGCCGCCATCCGGATGGCCTGGAGCGAGGACGAGCAGTAGCGGTTGACGGTGACGCCGGGCACGTCGTCCAGGCCGGCCAGGAGGGCCGTGACCCGCGCGATGTTGAAGCCCGACTCCCCGCCGGGCTGGCCGCAGCCGAGGATCAGGTCGTCGATGGTGGTGCGGTCGAGCTGGGGGACCTTGTCCAGCGCGGCCTTGACGATGTGGGCGGACAGGTCGTCGGGTCGGCACTCCACCAGCGAGCCCTTCATCGCCCGCCCGATCGGGGTGCGGGCCGTCGAGACGATCACGGCTTCGGTCATGGCGGATCCTCCTGGCGCGGCGGTCGTGCGTCCTGCGTGTCTAGCTATGTTACCGGTCGGTCACCAACCCGGCCCTCGTGGCTGTGGCCCCCTCGGGTGTCCAGCCAGCGGCGGAACCCGGCGGCGTTCGAGTGGATCCCGTTGAGCGTCTCGAGCTTCTCCCGCTGGGCCGGATCGGTGCCCTCGAGCTCGGCCCCGAAGGCGTCGGACAGCGCCTCGGCGATGTCCCGGTCCTCCCGCCAGGCGGCCTCGGCCACCTCGGCCCAGCGCCGCAGCGTGCCCTCCGCCTCCTCCAGGATGGCCTGGGGGTCGGGGACCAGCCCGTAGTGCGCCAGGGCGATCCCCGCCGGGCGCCGCTCGGCGAAGCGCCGCAGCGAGTTGAGCGCCTGGTCCAGGTCGAAGTCGGGCGGCGGGGTGGCCGGGCGCAGGATGCCCACGTCGGGCAGCCGCACGCCCACGGCGTCGCCCGCGAACAGCAGGCCCGAGGACGAGTCGTGCAACGCCAGGTGGTGCTTGGCGTGCCCCGGCGAGTCGACCACGGTCAGCGTGCGGTTGGGCGACACGGCGAGCTCCTCGCCGTCCTCCAGCACGTGGACCCGCTCGGCGGGCGTGGGCGTCAGCCGCCCGTACAGCGAGTCGAGCAGGTCCCCGTAGACCATGGCCGCGCTGTTGACCAGCTTGGCCGGATCGACCAGGTGGCGGGCGCCGCGCTGGTGGACGTACACGGTGGCCTGCGGGAAGGCCGCGGCCACGTCGCCCACCCCGCCCGCGTGGTCCAGGTGGATGTGGGTGACGGCCACGCCGGCCAGGTCGCCCGGCGCCACGCCGAGCTCGTCCAGCGCGGCCAGGAGGCGGGGCACGGAGGTCTGGCTGCCGGTCTCGACCAGCACCGGCGCGTCGCCGGTCACCAGGTACCCGGCGGTGACCTGGTGCCAACCGCCGAGCAGCGTGTCGATCTGCAGCGACGCCGGGAGCGATCTCGCTGTGCATCGGTGCACCGACCCTACCGTTCACCCGAGGCAACGCTCACCGGAGGCATCGTTCACCGGCGGCATCGTCCGTTGTCATACCCCATCGGTACCATCCGCCCCGTGCGAAGTGGCACCCCTCCGAATCCGCTGACGCTGTGGGACGACCCTGCCGAGCCCACGTGGTCCGTGCCCGAGCTGGCCGAGGCGCTCGCCGCCAGCCTGCGCGCCGCCTTCCCCGACGAGGTGTGGGTGCGGGGCGTGATCCGCAACCTCAACCCCGGCCGGCGGGGCGGCAACGTCTGGTTCGACCTGGTGGAGCCGGCGCCCGGCGGCGACCTGTCCCGGCCGGTGCAGGCGTCGCTGCCGGTGGTGCTGTTCGACACCGCCCGGCGGCGGGTCAACGCCCGGCTCACCGACGCGGGCGGTGGGGTGCGCATGACCGACGGGACGGAGGTGCGGCTGCGAGGCCGGCTCACGTTCTGGGACCGGGGCGGCCGGTTGCAGCTCCAGATGTCCGACATCGACCCGTCGTTCACGCTCGGCCGGCTGGCCGACGACCGGGCCCGGCTGCTGCGGGCGCTGGCGGCGGAGGGCCTGCTGGAGCGCCAGGCCGCCCTGCCCCGGCCGGCGGTGCCCCTGCGGCTGGGGCTGGTCACCAGCGCCGGCTCGGCCGCCGAGCACGACGTGCTGGACGAGCTGGCCCGGTCGGGCATCGGGTTCCGGGTGCTGCGGGTCGACGTGCGGGTCCAGGGCACCCGCGCCGCCCGGTCGGTGGCGTGGGGCCTGCGGGCGGTGGCGGCCCGGGGCGTCGACCTGGTGCTGCTGGTGCGGGGCGGCGGGGCGACGACCGACCTGGCGGCGTTCGACTCGGAGGCGATCGCCCGGGCGGTGGCGGGCCTCGAGGTCCCGGTGCTCACGGGGATCGGGCACGACATCGACCGCTCGGTGGCCGACGAGGTCGCCCACGCCAGCTACAAGACGCCCACGGCCTGCGCCCAGGCGGTGGTGGCCGACGTGCGGGCGGTCGAGCGGCGCACGCTCGACGCCTGGCGGGGCGTGGCGGTCGCCGCCCGGCGCCACGGTCGCCGTGATGCCGAGCGGCTGCGGGCGTGCGGCCAGCACGTGGCGGTGGCGACCCGGCAGGGCCTGGCCGCCGCCGACCGCGACCTGGCGGCCCGCGGCGTGCGGGTCGGCCGCTCCGCGTCGGGCGCGCTGGCCCGCTCGACCACCCGGCTCGACCTCGCCGTGGGCCGGGTCGAGGCCGGAGGCCGGGCCCACCTGCGCACCCACGAGGCGGCGCTGGCGGTGGCGGCCCGCGGCCTGGCCAGCCGGGCACCCCGGGCGGTGGCGGGAGCGACCCGCCAGCTCGACGGGGTCGAGGCCCAGGTCCGGGCACTGGACCCGGCACGCACCCTGGCCCGCGGCTGGTCCATCACGCGGGACGCCCAGGGCCGGGTGGTGCGCTCGGCGTCGGCGGTCGGGCCCGGCGACCGCCTGGTCACGACGGTGGCGGACGGCGAGGTCCGCAGCACCGTCGACGCAAGCGGTCGACGAAGGGGTCGACGAGGGGGAGGAGGCGTGATGGCCGAGCCGCTGGGCTACGCCGAGGCGCTGGCAGAGCTGGAGGGCATCCTCGACGAGCTGGACGGCGACGAGGTCGACATCGACGTCCTCGGCTCGCGGGTCCGGCGGGCGGCCGAGCTGCTGCGGCTGTGCCGCGAGCGCATCGCCGGCGCCCGGTTCGAGGTCGAGCAGGTGGTGGCCGAGCTGGAGGCCGAGGTCGAGGCGGCCGCCGACGCCGAGCACAGCCACCAACACGGCCACCGACACGGCCGCCAGCAGGGAGGGAGGCGCCGACTGACTCCGCCACATCCAGCGCCAGCGGCCGGCTGGCCCGGGCGCCCCGGCCGCATGCGGCCTCGGTTGGCGGGCCGACCGAGGTCGATCAGGAGACGCCGTTGTCGTCGGCTTCGGGGCAGCGGGCGGTGAGGCGGCCCTCGATGGTCTGGCCGTTGGGGACCGGGGCGAGCTGGTCGTCGAGCGCGGCCCAGGTGGCGTCGACTATGAGGCGGTCGCCCTCGACCTTGGCCTCCTGCACCGTGCCGGCCGGGGGGCGGGGCATGTCGGCGCCGAAGGCGCCCCAGATCTCGTCCTGGCCCAGGTCGACCGTCACGCCGGTGCGGGCGGTGCCGCCCTCGCTCACGTCGGCCGCGGCTTGGAGCACGACCGCGCCCCGGGTGCCTCCCAGGGTCACGACGTCGCCGTCCCGCCCGCAGGCGACGAGCGGGACCTCCACCGTGCGACCGCCGTAGACGAACCGGGCGGTGTCGGGCTTCAGGCCGTCCCGGGGCTCCGAGCCCTGGCCGCAGGCCGCAGCCGGCCGCGGCGGCCACCATCAACGACAGCCAGGAGCAGGCGGGACACGACGCGAAACGGTAGCGACACCGTGACAGACTCCCCCCGACCATTGCGGCGACGGAGGCACAGGTCATGTCGCTCCCCCCCGATCCTCACGACGACGACGTCCGGACCGGCCCGGCTGCGGGCCCGCCACCACCACCACCACCTCCACCTCCTCCCCCGCCCCCGCCGCCACCGCCACCGGCGGGCGAGGACCAGCCCCCGCACCGCCCCCTGGCTGCGCCGGCGTCGCTGCGCCGCAGCACCGGCGGTGCCGCTGTCACCGACCTCCGGGTCCGGGTACCAGCCGCCGTCGTCGCCGGCCTACACATCGGCCACCAAGCTCCCGCCGCCCCGGGCGGCGGCCGGAGCGCCGGGGGCCACCGGCGCGCCGCCGCCCGCGCCCGCGCCCGCGGCCCACCTGTCCAGCGCGCGGCGGTGGCCGCGAGGGGCTGGATCATCGCCGCGGTCGTCCTGGTCATCGCCCTGGTCGCGGGGGGCGCGGCGTTCATGCTGCTGGGCGACGACGACAGCGACGACGATGCGCGCGGCACCCGTCGAGCGAAGAGACCACCGGCACCGACGACACCGCCGGACCCCGGGACCAGCGGGGCGCCGGGCACCGACCTGGCCGAGCCGGTGGACGTGGCCCAGGCGTTCTTCACCGCGGCGGCCGCCGGCGACTGCCCGGCCATGGCCGCCCTGCTCACCGAGGGCTCGCTGCTCATCGAGAACGACAGCGTCGAGGACGGCCTGGCGGACTGCGAGCAGAGCGTCGCCGAGGGCGACACCGGCTTCGAGGGCATGGTCGTCGCCAACGTGTCGCTGGTGTCGGTCGACGGCGACCTCGCCATCGTGTCGGTCGACTTCGACATCGACGGCCAGGCCAGCACCGAGCAGTTCCACCTCCAGCGCGTCGACGGCGAATGGAAGCTGGACCTCGAGGCCAGCGCCTGAGCCGGGCCTGACCCGCCCCCGCGCGGCGCCGTAGGGTGCGCCCATGGGCCACCGCTCTCCCGCCCCCTCCAGCCTGAGCGCGCTCGCCGGCCGGGCCGAGGCCCGCCTGGCCGACCTGCTGGACGGCGAGATCGCCCGCTGGCGGCAGGTCGACCCGTCGCTGGCCGAGCCGCTGGAGGCCCTCCGGTCGCTGGTGCTGGCGGGGGGCAAGCGGCTGCGCCCCGCCTTCTGCCACTGGGCGTTCGTGGGCGCGGGCGGCGAGCCCGACGACCCTCGCATCGTGGACGCGGGCGCGCGCGCTGGAGATGCTCCACGCCTTCGCCCTGGTCCACGACGACGTGATGGACGGCTCCGACACCCGCCGCGGCCTGCGCACCGCCCACCTGGCCTTCGCCGACGAGCACGCGGCCCACGGCTGGCGGGGCGAGGCCCGCCGCTTCGGGGAGGGCGCCGCCATCCTCGTGGGCGACCTGGCCCACGTGTACGCCGACCAGCTCATGGGCGACGTGCCCGAGGACGTGTCCCGGGTGTGGCACGAGCTGCGCCTCGAGCTCAACATCGGCCAGTACCTCGACCTGGCCGGCACCGCCCGGGGCGACCGGGACCCGGCGCTGGCCGAGCGGATCGCCCGCTACAAGTCGGGCAAGTACACGATCGAGCGCCCACTGCACGTCGGCGCCGCTCTGGCCGGGCGCCTCGGCGACCTGGCCGGGCCCCTGTCCGCCTACGGCGCCCCGCTGGGCGAGGCTTTCCAGCTCCGGGACGACGTGCTCGGCGTCTTCGGCGACTCCGATCGCACCGGCAAGCCCGTCGGCATGGACCTGCAGGGAGGGCAAGCCCACCCCGCTCCTGGCCGAGGCCGCGGCCAGGGCCGGCGACGACGCGGGCGCCCTGCTCGACAAGGTGGGCGCCCCCGGGCTCACCGACGACGACGTGGCCCGCATCCAGGCCGTGCTGGTCGACACCGGCGCGCTCGACCGCATCGAGCAGCGCATCGACCGCCTGACCGGCGCGGCGGTCGACGCCATCGAGGCGGCCGATGTCACCCCCGAGGCCCGCGACGAGCTGGTCGACCTCGCCCGCTTCGTGGCCGCCCGCGACACCTGAGCGGGAGGCAGGCCACCGTGCTGACCGACGACGAGTGGCGGCTCCTGGACGACCTGCGCGCCGCTCGAGCCCGCCCAGATCGTGCCCTACGAGGAGCGGGCACGGACCGCCCGGCTGCTGCGCGAGCACTGGCCGGCCTGAGGCGGACGCGGTGGTGCCCGAGCGTCGATGGCGGATCACGGCGGCGGCCTGCGCCGGGCTGCTGGCGGCGGCGTGCGGCGGCGGCTCTGCGGACGAGCGGACGGCACCGCCGGCGGCCGAGACCGGCCCGGGCGCCGTGGCCGACCCAGCGGCCGAGGCCGACCCGGGCGCCGAGACCGACCCGGGCGGGGTGGCGGATCCGGGCGGCGTGGCCGTGGAGACGGGCATCGAGTACGGCCGGGGCGAGGTGCGGGCGCCGGGCGAGGACACTGTGCCCCTGCTGCTGGACCTGTACCGGCCGGCCGGGGAGGCCGAAGAGGACCTGCCGGTGGTCATCCTCATCCACGGTGGGGGCTTCACCGGCCTGAGCCGGACCAACCCCCACATCGTGGATGTCGCCCGCGGCCTGGCGGAGCGGGGCATCGTGGTCGCCAGCATCGACTACCGGCTGGCGGGCCAGGACCCGGTGCCGTCGGCGCGGGCTCGGGCCGCTGGTGGAGGCCCTGCCGGCCGGGGGCGTGTCCGTGGCCATGGCCGCCGCGGTCGACGACACGCTGACGGCTGCGGACTTCCTCGCCGGCCATGCCGGGGACCTCGGCATCGACCCGGGGCGGCTGGGGTCGCAGGTCGTCGGCGGGGGCCATCACCGCCGACCACGTCGGCTACGCGCTGGACGACCACGGCATCGACGGGCCCGAGATCGCCTTCGTCGGAAGCCTGTGGGGCGGGATCTTCGTGCCGCCGCCGGCGGGGATGGGCCGGGCCGGGGCCGAGCAGCTCGGGGCGGGCGAGCCGGCGCTGTTCGCCGTGCACGGCGACGCCGACGACGTCGTGCCGGTCCAGCTCGACGACGAGCTCGTCGCCCGGGCGCGGGCCGTGGGCGTGCCGCAGCGAGTACCACCGCATCCCCGGTGGCGGCCACGGCTACGGGCCGTCCGGGTTCTTCACCCGGCCGGTGGACGGCGAGCAGACCGCCTACGACCGGCTGCTCGACTTCGCCGAGCAGGCGCTGGCCGGCGGCTAGTCCACGCCCAGGAACGGGTCGATGCAGCGGGCCCGCGACACGTCCCGGACGCCGGGCTCGGACGCCACCGCCTCCAGCCACGGCGGGCGGACCACCGCGCACACGGCCAGGGCGGTGTCGAGGCCCGACAGGGTGGTGGCCTGGCGGGCGTAGGTGGTGGCGTAGTCGGGCGGGCGGACGTCCTGGCTGAGCTCCAGCAGGGCGTAGGGATCGGGCGTGCCCGTGGCCTCCAGCGGCTCGCGCAGCACGTAGGGCGTGGACGGCAGGGGGCCGCCGCCCGGCGAGCCCGGGGCCGTCGTCGAGGATGGCGCCCCGCACCACCTCGGGCCGGGCGCCCGCGACCAGCAGCGCCACGTAGGCGCCCAGGCCGCGCCCGTGCAGCGTGACCCGCCCGAGGTGGGCCAGCGCGGCGTCCGCGTCGGCCATCAGCACCTCGCAGTAGTAGCCGCCGCCGGCGGGGAGGCGGGAGGCGCCGTGGCCGGTGAAGTCCAGGCCCCACACGGGCCCCGGCCAGGCGGACAGGTACGGCGGCACCGACGCTGGGCGTGTGCTCGCCCAACCCGTGCAGCAGCAGCAGCGGGCGGCCGCCGCTCGTCCCGCAGCTGGTGGAGCGCCAGCTCGACCCGGTTGTTGTGCAGCGTGACCGTGGGGGCCGACGGCACGTCGGGGCCGCCGTCATCGGACGTCGTCCAGGAACTCCAGGACCAGCTGGGCGACGCGGTCGGGTTGCTCGATGTGGACGAAGTGGCCGACGTCGTCCATGGCCACCAGGCGGCTGCCGGGTGGGAGCCAGCCCTCGACCTCCTCGGGCCGGGTGCCCCAGCCCATCATCTCGGGTTGCAGTCCGAGCACGGCCAGCATGGGCGACCCCAGGCCCGGGAGCCGGGACATGCCCCACTCGGGCCGCCACGGGCCGAAGCCGCCCATGCGCAGACGCGGGGTCGATCTTCCAGCGCCAGCCGTCGGGGTCGTGGCGGGCGCCCACCGACACCAGGTAGCGCAGCCACTCCGGGGACAGGCGCGGGTTCATGCGGGCGCGCCGGGCGGCCAGGCCGTCGAGCGTGTCGGGGCGGCGCTGCTTGGCCGACCACGGCCCGGCGCCAGTCGAGCCAGCCCGCCAGCTCGCCGGCCAGCAGCTTGGTGCGCTCGTGGTCGGGCACGTCGGGCATCACGCGCCGGGTGGCGATGCCGTCCAGGCTGACCACCGCGCTGACCCGGTGGGGCAGCGCGGCGGCGAACTGCATCATCACCCCCGCACCCTTGGAGTGCCCGACCACCGGCAGCGGGGCACTCGCCGACGCTGTCGACGCACCGCCAGCGCGTCGCGCAGGTCCGCCTCCCACGAGTACAGGGACGCGTGCTCGGAGTCGCCGTGGCCTCGCTGGTCCCAGGCCACGACCCGCCAGCCGGCGTCGGCCAGGACCGGGGCGAAGCGGCTGTAGGTGCGGGCGAAGTCGAACCCGCCGTGCGCCAGGGCGAGGGGCGGGGCGTCGGGCGCTCCCCACTCGTGGACCGCGATGCGGATCCCGTGCGACAGCACGCTGCGGGTGCGGTCGGGGGCGCGGGCCCCGGGGAACGTGACGACCTCGGACACGCCGGGAAGATTGACCCACCGGTCAAGTCGGCGGCAAGCGAAAGCGCGTGTGACTGACGTCATTGTGACTGACGTCATCTGGACATCGGGCCCGGTCCGAGGAGCTAGATATCACAGATAACGTAACCGCGTTAACACTCGCCCGCGCTGGAGGCTCCCCCTCATGCTGACGCGCCTCGCGAACCTGTCCACCCGCCGTTCCCGTGCCGTGCTCGATCGCCGCCGTGCTGTTCGTGGTCCTGGCCGGCGCCCTGGGCGGCGGCGTGGCCGAGAGCCTCACCTCGGGCGGCTTCGACGACCCCGGCACCGAGTCGGCCCAGGCCGAGAAGATCCTCGCCCGGCAGTTCGACACCGGGGTGCCCAACCTGGTCGTCCTGGCCACCGCCGCCGGACGGTGACGTCGACTCCCCCGCCGCCACCGCGGCCGGCCTGGCCCTCACCGAGGAGCTGGCGGGCGAGGACGGCGTGACGAACGTCGTGTCCTACTGGTCCGAGGGCAACGCCCCGCCGCTGCGCAGCGAAGCCGGCAACCGCGCCCTGGTCATCGCCCGCATCCAGGGCGACGACGACCAGGTCGACGCCCGCATCGAGGAGCTCGCCCCCCGCTACCAGCGCAGCCGGCGCGGACGAGGCGCTGGAGGTCGAGGTGGGCGGGTTCGCCCAGGTGTTCCACGAGGTCGGCACGACCATCGAGGAGGACCTGTTCACCGCCGAGATGATCGCCCTGCCCATCACGCTGGTGCTGCTGGTGCTGATCTTCGGCAGCGTGGTGGCGGCCAGCCTGCCGCTGCTCATCGGCATCATGTCGATCTTCGGCACCTTCTTCGTGCTCCAGGTGCTGTCGGGCGTCACCGACGTGTCGATCTACGCCCTCAACCTCACCACCGCCATGGGCCTGGGCCTGGCCATCGACTACAGCCTGTTCGTGGTGTCGCGGTACCGGGAGGAGCTGCGGGCCGGCCACGACCCCCGCCCCGCCGTGGTGCGTACGGTGCGCACGGCCGGGCGCACGGTGGCCTTCAGCGCCCTGACCGTGGCCGCCTCGCTGTGCGTCATGCTGGTCTTCCCCGTCGCCTTCCTGCGCAGCTTCGCCTACGCGGGCGTGGCCGTCGCCCTGCTGGCGGGCGTGTTCTCGGTGGTGGTGCTGCCCGCCATCCTGGCGCTGCTGGGCCACCGGGTGAACGCGCTGACGCTGTGGCGGCGCTCGCTGGTCCCGCCCGAGCAGGGCGTCTGGCACCGCATCGCCCGCTTCGTGATGCGCCGGCCCGTCCCCGTGGCCACCGGGGCGATCGCCGTCCTGCTGCTGCTGGGCGCCCCCTTCCTCGGCCTGCGCCTGACCCAGCCCGACGACCGGGTCCTGCCCCCGGGCGCCGAGGGCCGGGTGGTGGGCGACGTGATCCGTGAGGAGTTCTCCTCGGAGGAGGCCGGGGCCCTGTCGGTCGTCCCCGCGGACGAGCGCGAGCACCGTGACTCGACCGCCGAGACCGACGCCTACGCCGTCGCCCTGGCCCGCCTGCCCGGCGTGTCCCGGGTCGACGCCGCCACCGGGACCTACTGCGGCGAGGGCGTGGCCGCCGAGTTCGGCTGCGAGCCGGGCCAGCTGGTGCTGGGGCCGGACAGCGCCCCCCGCTACGCGGGCTTCACCGCCGCCGGCTACGGCAGCTACCTGTCGGTGGTGCCGTCCGTCGAGCCCTACTCCGCCGAGGGCGAGGACCTGGTGCACGCCGTGCGGGACACGGATGCGCCCTACCCGGTCCTGGTCACCGGCCAGTCGGCCGAGCTCGTGGACCTGAACGGCTCGCTGTTCGCCCGGCTGCCCATCGCCCTCGGGCTGATCGCGGTGATCACCGTCGGTGCTGCTGTTCATGATGTTCGGCAGCGTGATCATCCCGGCCAAGGCCATCGTGCTGAACCTGCTCAGCCTGTCGGCCACGTTCGGGGCCATGGTGTGGATCTTCCAGGACGGGCACCTGTCGGGGGTGCTGGACTTCACGGCCACCGGCGGCCTGGCGGCGGCCACGCCCATCCTCATGTTCTGCATCGCCTTCGGGCTGTCGATGGACTACGAGGTGTTCCTCCTGTCCCGCATCAAGGAGGAGCACGACCACGGCGCCGACAACGAGACGTCGGTGGCCGTGGGCCTGGAGCGCACCGGTCGCATCGTGACCGCGGCGGCGGTGCTGATCGCGGTGATGTTCGTGTGCCTTCGCCCTCGGGCACGTGAGCTTCATCAAGCTGTTCGGCCTGGGCCTGACGCTGGCGGTGCTCATGGACGCCTTCCTCATCCGGGGCACGCTGGTCCCCGCCTTCATGCGGCTGGCCGGCGACTGGAACTGGTGGGCGCCCGGCCCGCTGCGGCGCTTCCACGACCGCTGGGGCATCAGCGAGAGCATCTCGCTGGACGACGAGGGCGACGAGCCGACGCAGCACCGGTCCCGGTCCCGGGAGCCGCATCGGCCCTGGTGCTGACCGGCGGGCAGGACAGCAACGGCCAGGAGCGCGATCCTGGGGCCATGACCGGAGACCTGAGTCGCCGATGACCCCCTCGGCCACGGCCGCCGGACGCCGCCCCCGCCTGCCCAAGGGCGAGGGGCGGCAGCTCCGCGACGAGATCCTGGCCGCCACCGAGCGCATGCTGCTGGAGACGGGCTCGGCGCAGGCCGTGTCCATCCGGGCCGTGGCCGAGGCCGTGGGCGTGACGCCCCCGTCGATCTACCGGCACTTCGCCGACAAGACCACGCTGATCTTCGAGGTGTGCGCCCGCCACTTCACCGCCCTCGAGGACTACATCATGCGGACCACCGACGGCATCGAGGACCCGGTGGCCCGGCTGGCCGCGCTGGGCCGGGCCTACATCGAGTTCGGCGTGGCCAACCCCGAGCCCTACCGCGATCATGTTCATGACCCGGCCGGACGTGGCCCCCGAGGAGTTCCAGGGCCGGGTCCTGGCCGAGTCGGCGGCGTTCGACCACCTGATGGAGTGCGTCCAGGAGTGCATCGACGCCGACCGCTTCCGGCCCGAGCTCACCGACGCCTACCGGCTGTCGCTGGGCTTCTGGGCCCGGGTCCACGGCCTCACGTCGCTGCTGATCTCCAAGCCCGCCATGCCCTGGCCCACCGACGCCGGCTTCATCGACGAGTACGCCGAGACGTGCCTCAGCGGCGTGGTCCGCTAGCCCGTTCTGTCAGCGCTGACCGTGCGATCGCGTGGGGGCTGACAGAACAGGGACGGCGCTAGGCGTCGTCGGGGTCGGCGCTCCAGTCGCGGTCGGGGGAGACGTAGATCAGCGGGAGGCTGAGGGCCGAGACCGCGAACTTGACCGTCAGGTTGACCAGGAAGATGTCCCACACCGCCGACCACGGGAGGGTGAGGGCGTCGTCGGTGAGGAACGGCAGCGAGCCGAAGGCCAGCACCGCGAACAGGGCGTTGTCGACCGGGATGCTGACCGCGTTGCTGACCGCCACCCGGGCCCACTGGTAGCTGGGTCGTGACCCGGCGGACGAACCAGTGGTACACCTCGGTGTCGAGCAGCTCGCGATCACCTCGGCGATGATCGAGGCCACCACGATGCGCCACAGCGGGCCCAGCACCGCCTTGAACTCGTCGCCCAGCAGGTAGGTCTCGTGGCTGGGGGCCCGGGCCACCCACTGCAGGTAGAGGGCCATGAACAGGTTGACCACGCCGCACGACACGACCAGGGTGCGGGCCGCGCGGCGGCCCAGCATCTTGTGGACGACGTCGCGCAGCGTGAACGTGATCGGGTAGATCCACGTGCCCATGTCGACCGCCCGGCCGAAGGCCACGCCGATCTTGACGCTGGTGATGTCCGCGATGACCTGGGCGCCGGCGTAGGCGGCCACCGCCGCCACCGCCAGGCGGGGCACGGTGGCCGGGGGCAGCCGCCGGCGGCCTGCGACCTCGGGCTCGGCCGGGGGCGCGGCCTGCTGGACCGGTTGCATGTGGGTGACCTCCGGTTTTGTTCAGGCGGGTAGCCGGTACCGCCGCGGCCGGTCAGTGTAGGTTCCGGCGTCGTGACCACCCGGACCGTCCCGGTCGGCGAGCACCGGGCGCTGGCCGTGGACGACGTCGGCGATCCGGGCGGGATGCCGGTGCTCTACCTGCACGGCACGCCGGACTCGCGCCTGTCCCGCCATCCCGACGACGGGCTGGCCGCCGGCGCCGGGGTGCGGCTGCTGGCGCTCGACCGGCCCGGCTACGGCGGCAGCGACCCGCTGCCCCCGGGGACCGCCGACGACTGGCCCGAGGTGATGGCGGCCGACACCGCCGCGCTGCTCGACGCCCTGGGGATCGACCGGTGCGGCGTGCTGGCGTGGTCCGGGGGATCGCTGGCCGGGCTGGCCCTGGCCGCGCTGGCGCCCGGAGCGGGTGTCGGCGCTGGTGCTCGTGGCCGGGCTCGTCCCCCGCCAGGCGTACGACGACCCCGACGTGCGGGCCGCGGGCGCGGCCCGGCTCGACACCATCGAGCTGGCCGACTCGCTGCCGCCCGGCACGCTGGGCGAGGCCATCGCCCCGCTGCTCGCCCCCTACCCCTGCGACCGGGCGCTGGCCGCCGAGCACCAGGCCGAGCACCGGGACGCGGCGGGCGCGGCCGAGCTGGCGACGGTGCCCGGGAGCCGCGGCCCGGATGGCCGACGGGCTGGTGGAGGCCGTGCGCCGGGGCCTGGCCGGGGTGGCCGCCGACGTCGAGGCCCAGGCCCGGCCCCTGGCGGTCGACCTCGCCGCGGTGCGGGCCCCGGTGCGGCTGGCCTACGGGTCGGCCGACACGGTCACGCCCCCGGCGTTCGGCCGCTGGTACGAGGCGCACCTGCCCCACGCCACGCTGGACGTCACCGACGGCGCGGCCCACTACCTCGCCCTCACCGCCTGGGGCGGGTTCCTGGCTAGCTTCACGTGATGCCACGCCTGCGCCAGGTCAGCCGGGACGACGCCAGCGCGCCGATCGTCACCGCCATGTACGACTTCATGTTCGGCTCCGACCGGGACCCGGTGGCCGACCCCGGCACCGCCACCGGCACGCCGGGCGACTGGTGGACGACCTTCGCGCTGGTCCCCGACGTGCTGGAGCACTGCGTGTCCGGCTTCCGCCTCTACCGGTCGTCCCAGCGGACCCTGCCCGCCGAGCTGCGCGAGCTGGGCCAGATCCGCACCGGGTGGGCGCGCCAGAGCCAGTTCGTCTTCTCCCAGCACGCCAAGTCGTGCCGGGCGCTGGGCATGGCCGAGGAGAAGATCGCCGCCATCCCCCACTGGCCGGTCGCCGACTGCTGGTCCCCGGCCGAGCGGGCCGTGCTGGCCTACACCGACGCCCTGGTGCTGGAGGGTGGGCGGGTGTCGGACGGCGTGTTCGCCGCCCTGCGGGAGCACCTGAGCGACGAGCAGATCCTCGAGCTGACCTACATCACCTGCCTGTACGAGATGCACGCCACCATGAGCCGGGCGCTGCGCACCGAGTGGGACGACCGCGACGAGGCGATCGTCGAGGTGCCCGGCGACCACGCCTCGCTGGCGCCGGAGGTGGGCCGGACCTGAGCGACGCCGGCCGCTCCGGTCAGCCCGGCGGGGTCCAGGCGCAGGGCAGGTGCTTGATGCCGTTGATGAAGCCCGAGCGCAGCCGGGACGGCTCGGCGGTGGAGTGGATGTCGGGCACGCGCCGCAGCAGCTCGGTGAACATGACCGTGATCTCCCGCCGGGCCAGGTGGGCGCCCAGGCAGAAGTGCGGCCCGGGCCCGCCGAAGCCGATGTGCTCGTTGGGCGAGCGGCCGATGTCGAAGGTGTGGGGGTCGTGGAACACGGCCTCGTCCCGGTTGCCGGACCAGTACCAGAGGACGACCCGGTCGCCGGCGGAGAACTCGTGGCCGCCGAGGGTGGCGCCGTCCTGGGTGACCGTGCGCCGGAAGTGGATCACGGGCGAGGCCCAGCGGATGATCTCCTCCACCGCGGTGGGCGCCAGGCCGTCGATGTCGGCCAGCCAGCGCTCCTTCTGCTCGGGGTGCTCGGTCAGCGCCGCCAGGCCGTGGGCGATGGCGTTGCGGGTGGTCTCGTTGCCCGCCACCACCAGCAGCACGAAGAACGAGGCCAGCTCCTGGGGCGTGAGCCGCTCGCCGTCGACCTCGCTCACCACCAGGGCGGACACCAGGTCGTCGCCCGGGTCCTTGAGCCGGGCCTCGCCCAGCTCGGACACCAGCTGGGCCAGCTCGGCCCCGGCCGTGAGGATGGCGGTGGTGACGCCCATCGGGTCCTCGACGTCGGCCACGTACTCGGGGTCGGTGAAGCCGAGGATGACGTTCGTGCGGTCGAACACGAACTGCTCCTGGCTGCGGGGGATGCCCATCATGTCGAGGATGATCCGGAGCGGCAGGCGGGCCGCGACCTCGGTCACGAAGTCGGCCTCGCCCCGCTCGGACAGCTCGTCGACGATCTCGGCCGCGATGGCCTCGACGTCGGCCTTCATCAGGCCCAGCTGCCGCGGCGTGAAGCCCCGGGAGACGATCCGCCGCATGCGGGCGTGGCGGGGGTCGTCCATGTTGATCATGGAGCCGAAGAACTCGCGGAACTCGGCCGGCAGGTCGGCGATGTTGGTGCCCTCGCCCGAGCAGAACAGCTCGGGATGCCGGCTGGCCTCCACGATGTCGGCGTGGCGGGTGATGGCGAAGTAGGGCGTCTCCGGGATCCCCATGAGGGGCAGGGCCGGGAGCACCATCGGGGCCACGGGCCGCTCGGCGCGCAGCACGGCGAAGGCCGCCGCGCGCTCGTCGAGGTCCCGGGTCCACCAGTCGAGATCGGCCAGGTCGATGTCGTCCACCACGGGTGCCGTCATGGGGGAACGTTAGCCACGATGGCAAGGGCGATGACGACTACGTCAGCCAAATTTCTCCGGGGCGCGGTCAACTTCGGCTGCCGTGGGCATGTGTCACGGCCTCGGCGTACATAGACCGCATGGCTACGTGGACGGAGTTCGCCGCCGAGGCCCCCGAGCTCGCCGAGCTGGGCGAGCAGCGGGTGGCCGCCAGCGGGCTGATGATGCTGGGCACCCTGCGGAAGGACGGGTTCCCGCGCATCAGCCCGGCGGAGCCGGCCATGGCGGAGGACCGGCTCGTGCTGGACGACGACAAGCTGTGGCTCGGGATGATGCCCGGGTCCACCAAGTCCAACGACCTCAAGCGGGACGGGCGCTTCGCCGTCCACACCGCCACCAGCGACAAGATGGTGACCGAGGGGGACGTCAAGTTCTGGGGCATCGCCACCGAGGTCACCGACCACGACGTGCTGTCGCGGTTCTCCGACGCCATCTTCGTGTCGGTGGGCCACCGCTTCGAGGTGGGCGAGTTCGACGCCTTCTACCTCGACCTGCTGGGCGCCTCGTCGGTGCGCGTCAAGGACGACATCCTGTACGTCCACATCTGGGAGCCGGGCAAGGGCGTCAGGGTCGTCGAGAAGCACTGATGCGGCGCAGCTTCCGCAGCAGCACCTCCTGGACGACGGTGGCCACGTGCGTCCCGTCGGTGGTGAACACGTAGCCGACGCTGACGCCCCGCGAGCTCATCAGACCGTGGCAGGTGAACGTCTGGAGGTGCCACTGGTCGGCCGCCACCGGGCGGTGGAAGTAGATGGCGTGGTCGAGGCTGGCCGACATGAACTGGTCGTCCCACAGCTGGTCCGGGTCGGCGTCGGGATGCAGTGACACGACCGCTTCGGTGGGCATGTCGTCGGACAGGTAGGCCAGCGCCACCGCGTGCAGGACGGGGTCGGCGCCCATCCCGTCCACGACCCGCATCCAGCCCGACACCTCGCCGTGGCCGCGGGAGGCGGTCCGGCGGGCGAACAGGTCGCTCCAGCCGTCGTCGGGCAGCTCGTCGGGCGGCGGGGTCGGCGGCATGAGCGCGGTCTGGACCTGCGGGCCGCCCTCGTCCACCTGGTACGACGCCGACATCTCCAGGATGACGCCCGTCGACTGGCGGGCCGTGACCCGGCGGGTGAGGAACGAGCGGCCGTTGCGCACGCGGTCGACCTCGAAGCGGATCGGCTCGGTGTGGTCGCCCGAGCGGACGAAGTAGGCGTGCAGCGAGTGCACCCGGAAGTCGGGATCGACCGTGAAGGTGCCGGCCCGCAGGCCCTGGGCCACGATCTGCCCGCCGTACAGCCCGCCCCAGGGGTAGCGGGGCCCGGTCCCCACCCACACGTCGGTGCCGTGCGGTTCGAGCGCCATCATCGTCGCGAAGTCCACGGGCAGGAGTCTCGCCCGGCAACATGGGGCCGTGCCCACCCTGCTGGCCGACGTCGTGTCCACCACCGAGGCCGTCGTGGCCACCCGGGCGCGCTCCACCAAGGTGGCGGCGCTGGCCGACCTGCTCGCCCGGCTGGAGGGCGACGAGCTGCCCATCGTCGTCGCCTTCCTCATGGCCGCGCCCCGCCAGGGCCGGATAGGCGTCGGCTACCGCACCGTGGCGGCCACCGAGGCCGAGCCCGCAGCCGAGCCCGGCCTCACCATCCTCGACACCGATCGCGCCCTGACCACGCTGGCCGGCCTGCACGGGCCCGGCTCGCAGAAGGCCCGCAGCGACGTCCTGGCCGACCTGTTCGGGCGGGCCACCGCGCCCGAGCAGGACCTGCTCCGCCGGCTGCTGGTGGGCGAGCTGCGCCACGGCGCCCTGGAGGGCCTGGTCACCGACGCCACCGCCAAGGCGTTCGCCGTCCCCCTCGCCGCCGTGCGCCGGGCGGCCATGCTGGCCGGCGACCTGGCCCGGGTGGCGGTCATCGCCCGCGACGAGGGCGAGGACGGGCTCGCCGCCGTCGGCCTGACCGTGCTGCGGGGCGTCCAGCCCATGCTGGCCCAGACCGCGGCCGACGTGGGCGAGGCGCTCACGCTCGCGACCGGCCGACGGCGGCGGCCTCGCCTCGGTGGAGTGGAAGCTGGACGGCGCCCGCATCCAGGTCCACCGCCGCGGCGACGAGGTGCGCATCTACACCCGCAACCTCAACGACGTCACCGACCGGCTGCCCGGCATCGTCGACCTGGCCCGGTCGCTGCCCGCCACCTCCCTGGTGCTCGACGGCGAGGCGGTGGGCGTGGGCGAGGACGAGCTGCCCCGCACCTTCCAGGACACGATGTCCGCCTTCGGCCGGGAGGACGGCGTGGCCGGCGCCGGGCTCCAGTCCCGGTTCTTCGACCTGCTGCACCTCGACGGCGAGGACCTGCTGGAGCGGCCGCTGACCGACCGGCTGGGCGCGCTGGAGCGGGTGGCGGGGCCGTGGCGCATCCCCGGCGTGCTCACGTCGGACCCGGCCGAGGGCCAGCGGGTGCTCGACGAGGCCCTGGCCGCGGGGCACGAGGGCGTCATGGTCAAGGACGCGGCCTCGCCGTACGAGGCCGGGCGGCGCGGCGGGGCGTGGCGCAAGGTGAAGCCGGTCCACACCCTCGACCTGGTGGTGCTGGCGGTCGAGTGGGGCAGCGGGCGGCGCAAGGGCTGGCTGTCCAACCTGCACCTGGGCGCCCGCGACCCCGAGGGCGGGTTCGTGATGGTGGGCAAGACGTTCAAGGGCCTGACCGACGAGCTGCTCGCCTGGCAGACCGAGCGCTTCCTCGACCTCGCCACCGACAAGGGCGACTGGGTGGTCCACGTGCGGCCCGAGCAGGTGGTGGAGATCGCGCTCGACGGGGTCCAGGCCTCGACCCGCTATGCCGGCGGCGTGGCCCTGCGCTTCGCCCGGGTCCGCCGCTACCGGGACGACAAGGGCCCCGACGAGGCCGACACCATCGACGCGGTCCGCTCCATGCTCGCCTGGCCGGTGACCAACCCCGACCCGGTCGACCTGTACGAGCGCCACGCGGACGCGTGGGCGGCGTCCCGGGGCCCGGAGCTGGAGATCGAGCGGGCGTGGCTGGGCCGGTTCACGGTCCGGTTGGAGGCGGGAGCCGCGGTGCTGGACGCCGGGTGCGGGCACGGCGACCCCATCGGGCGCGCGCTGCTCGACGGCGGGTTCGAGGTCACCGGGGTGGACGGGTCGCCCGCACTGATCGGGCAGGCCCGGGAGCGGTTGCCCCGGGGGCGGTGGATCGTCGGGGACCTGCGCGCGCTGGACCTGGGCCGGACGTTCGCCGGGATCGTGGCCTGGTGCAGCCTGTTCCACCTGCCCGGGGACGACCAGCCCGGCGTGATCCGGCGGCTGGGCCTGCATGCCCATCCCGGGTCCGTGCTGCTGATGACCACCGGACCGGAGTCGGGCGAGGCCATCGGGGAGCTCGCCGGCGAGCCGCTGTTCCACGCCAGCCTCGACCCCGGCGAGTACCGGGTGGCGCTGGCCGCGGCCGGGTTCGAGGTGCTGGATCACCGGCCCGATGATCCCGACTGCGGCGGGCTGACCGTGTGGCTAGCCCACTACGTCGGCGAGTAGGTCGGCGAACGCCTCGAACCGGCGCCGGGCGTCGTGGGCGGGGGCGCGGCCGTAGCCGGCGATGACGCCGGGGAACGCGGCGGTGCCGTGCCAGCCGGCGGCCAGGCCGGTGAGCCCGATCCCCCGGGCCGCGGCCTCGGCCAGCACCTCGGCTTCGGCCGGACCGTCCTCGGGCCAGCGGACCAGCGCGTGCAGCCCGGCGGCCACGCCCTCGACCCACACCCGGGGGGCACGGGCGGCCAGGGTGGCCACGAACTCGTCCCGGCGCCGCCGGTACGCGGTGCGCATCCGCCGCAGGTGGCGGTCGAACACCTGGTCCCGCAGCAGCGACGCCACGACGAGCTGGTCCAGCGACGAGACCGTCGAGTGCACGCCCAGCACCGCGTCGACCGGGGCCGCCAGGCCGTCGGGCACCACCGCCCACCCCAGCCGCAGCCCCGGGGCCAGGCTCTTGCTCAGCGTGCCCAGGTAGACGACCCGCTCGGGGTCGAGGCCCTGGACCGCACCGATGGGCTGGCGGTCGAAGCGCAGCTCGGCGTCGTAGTCGTCCTCCAGCACGATTCCGCCGGGGCCGCGGGTGCGGCCAGGGCCTTCCGTGCCGCGGGCCCAGGCCAGCAGGGCGCTGCGGCGGGCGGGGCCCAGCGTCACGCCGAGCAGCGCCTGGCGGGCGGGCGTGACCAGCACCGCCCCCGCCCCCGTGGCCGGCAGGGCGTCCACCGCCACGCCGCCGCCGTCGACCGGCACGGGCACCACGGTGGCCCCGGCGGCGGCCACGAGGCCTCGGTGGAACGGCAGGCACGGGTCCTCCAGCGCCACCACCGGCCGGCCGGTGGCGACCAGCGCGGCGGTCACCACCCCCATCAGGTGCTCCACCCCGTTGCCCACCAGCACCTGGTCGGGGCGGGCCACCACGCCCCGGGCCCGGCGCAGGTAGGCGGCCACCGCCTCCTGGAGCTCCGGCCGGCCCCAGGGCTTCACGTAGTCGAGGGCGTCGGCCGGACCGTCCCGCAGCACCGCCCGCACCGCGCCGGTCCACGCCGACGCGGGGAAGCCGGAGAGGTCGGGGGCGCCGGCCCGGAGGTCGAGCGCCGGCGCCGGTGGGGCGGCGCGCACGGCGGGCGGGGGCGGGACCATCGCCGGGGACGCCACCACCGTGCGCCCGCCCGGCCGGGTCGCGAGGTAGCCCTCCACCGCCAGCTGGGCGTAGGCGTCGACCACCGTGCCCCGGGCGAGGCCCAGGTCGGCGGCCAGCGCCCGGCTGGACGGGAGCGCGGCGCCGGGGGCCAGGCGTCCGTCCCGGATGGCGGCCCGCACCGCCCGCTCGATGCCGTCGCGGCGACCGGTGGATGGGTCGAGGTCGAGAAGCAGGTCCACAACTGGTCCAGTCAACCCGCGCTCGACTAGAGACCGGTCGAGCCTCGATCCGATCCTGACCAACCTGGTCAAGCAGCGGGCGTCCCAGCTCAACGGCTGCGCCTTCTGCCTGGACATGCACGCCAAGGACGCCCGCGCCGCGGGCGAGGACCAGCAGCGCTTCGACGTCCTCCAGGCCTGGCGGGAGGTCGACCTGTTCAGCGAGCGCGAGCGGGCGGCCCTGGCGCTGACCGAGTCGATCACCCTGGTGGCCGCCGACCACGTGCCCGACGGGGTCGTCGACGCCGCCCGGGCGCACTTCAGCGACCGGGAGCTGGCCGAGCTGGTGTTCGCGGTCGTGGTCATCAACGCCTGGAACCGGATCGCCATCACCGCCCGCATGCCGCTGCCCCCGGCCTAGGGTCGGGGCCCGACAGGGCCCGACTCTTCCAAGGGGGACACGATGGCGCACGAGGTGCGGGGGGTGATCGCCCGGGGCAAGGGCGCCCCGGTGGAGATCGAGACGGTCGTCGTGCCCGACCCCGGTCCGGGCGAGGCGCTGGTCACCGTGCAGGCGTGCGGGGTGTGCCACACCGACCTGCACTACCGGGAGGGCGGCATCAACGACGACTTCCCCTTCCTCCTCGGCCACGAGGCCGCGGGCGTGGTCGAGGCGGTGGGCGACGGCGTGTCCGACGTGGCGCCCGGCGACTTCGTGGTCCTCAACTGGCGGGCCGTGTGCGGCCAGTGCCGGTCCTGCCGCCGGGGCCGGCCCAACCTGTGCTTCTCCACCCACAACGCCACCCAGAAGATGACGCTGACCGACGGCACCACGCTGTCGCCCGCGCTGGGCATCGGCGCCTTCGCCGAGAAGACCCTGGTGGCCGCGGGCCAGTGCACGCCGGTCGACGCCACCGCCAAGCCCGAGGTGGCCGGGCTGCTGGGCTGCGGCGTGATGGCCGGGATCGGCGCCGCCATCCACACCGGCGGCGTCGGGCCGGGCGACAGCGTGGCCGTGTTCGGCTGCGGCGGGGTGGGCGACGCGGCCATCGCCGGCGCCAAGCTGGCCGGCGCCACCACCATCATCGCCGTCGACCTCGACGACCGGAAGCTGGAGTGGGCCAAGGGCTTCGGCGCCACCCACACGGTCAACGCCCGCCGCGCCGATCCCGTCGAAGCCATCCGCGACGCCACCGGCGGCTTCGGCGCCGACGTGTGCGTCGAGGCGGTCGGCCACCCGGGCGTGCTGGAGCAGGCGTTCTTCGCCCGCGACCTGGCGGGGACCGTGGTGCAGGTGGGCGTGCCCACGCCCGACATGCGCTTCCCCGACATCCCCATGATCGAGTTCTTCGGCCGGGGCGGCGCCCTCAAGCCCTCCTGGTACGGCGACTGCCTGCCGTCGCGGGACTTCCCGGCGCTGGTCGACCTCCACCTCCAGGGCCGGCTGCCGCTCGACGCCTTCGTGTCCGAGACCATCGACCTCGGCGGCGTGGAGGCGGCGTTCGCCAAGATGGAGCGGGGCGAGGTCCTGCGCAGCGTGGTGCTGCTGTGATGGACACCCGGCTGGACGGCTGGTCGGCCCTGGTCACCGGCGGGGGCAGCGGGATCGGCCTGGCCTGCGCGGTGCGCCTGGCGGTGGACGGCGCGGTGGTGACCCTGGCCGGGCGCTCGGAGGAGCGGCTGGCCGCGGGCGTGGCCGCGGTCGAGGCCGCCGCCCCCGGCGCCCAGGCGCGGGCGGTGCCCACCGACGTGACCGACGAGGCCGCGGTCGAGGCCGCGGTGGAGGCCGCCGCCGCCGTCACCGGGCGGCTCGACGGCCTGGTGCTGAGCGCGGGCGGCTCGGAGACGATCGGCCCGGTCACCCAGATCGACACCGAGGGCTGGCGGCGCACGCTCGACCTCAACCTCACCGGCACCATGCTGGGGATCAAGCACGGTGCCCGCGTCATGGCCCGCCAGGGCTCGGGCTCGATCGTGGCCATCTCGTCCATCGCGGGCGCGGTGACGCACCGCTGGTTCAGCGCCTACGGGCCCGCCAAGGCGGGGCTGGACATGCTGTGCCGGGTGGCGGCCGACGAGCTGGGGCCGAGCGGCGTGCGGGTCAACTCGGTGCGGCCGGGACTGACCCGCACCGAGCTGACGACGTTCATGACCGGCCCCGGCCCGGTGCTCGACGACTACCTGTCGTGCATGCCGCTGGGCCGCATCGGCGAGCCCGAGGACGTGGCCGGCCTGGTGCGGTTCCTGCTGGGCCCGGAGGCGTCGTGGATCACCGGCGAGAACATCAGCGTGGACGGCGGCCACACCGTGCGCCGGGGGCCGGACCTGTCCGGCCTGCTGGAGGGCCTGTTCGGGGCGGACGGGCTGCGGGGGATCACTCCCAGTCCGACGCCAGATCCCGCTTGAGGGACTCGGCGAACCCGATGAGGGCGCCAAGCAGCTCCTCCGAGGACAGCGGGTCGCCCGCGCTGCGCACGCCCCACACCACGTCGCCCTCGCTGTCGCGCGACTTCACCATCATCCAGATGGAGAGGGGCTCGTCGCCCGCGACGAGCGGCTCGTCGGACATGGCGGCCACGTGCTCGGCGAGCTCGGCGGGGCCCGGCACGGGCTGGTCGGTCTGAGTCATGGGCGCGATTAGAGCACGATGCCGCGCAGCACCACGTCGACCGCCTCGCGGGCCTGGTCGGTGAGGCTGCCCTCGCCGCCGGGGAAGCGTCCGGACAGGGCGGGCAGGCTGACGATCCCGCCCGCGCCGTGGCCGACGAGGAAGTGCAGCGCGGCGGGCGACACGGGCCGGGCCCGGCCGGCCGCGGCCAGGTCGCGCAGCACCAGGTCGGCCACCTGGTGGGCGGGGCGGATGTAGAGGTCGTAGACGTGGTCGAGCCGCCCGCCGGGCCGGGCCGCCTCGTGGTTGATGATGCGGATCAGCGCCGGGCGCTCGGCCGTGACCTCGACGTAGCGGACCAGGATGGCCCGCAGCCGGTCGAGCTCGTCCCCGGTGGCGTCCTGGGCCGCGGCGGCCAGCTCGGCCGCCAGGGTGCGGAAGCCGTGCTCGATGGCGGCGTACCACAGCCGTTCCTTGGAGCCGTAGCGCTCGTGGATGAGGTTGTGGCTGACGCCGAGGCGGCGGCACACCTCCCGCACCGACGTGCCGTCGTAGCCCTGGTCGGCGAAGGCGTCGAGGGCCAGGTCGAGGAGGTCCGCGTCGGACACGACCGTTGCCACGGGCGCGCAGGCTACCGCACCGCGGCGGGTGCCTTGACACTTGTCAAGACGGGTTGCAGACTCCGTTCGTGGTCTCGCTGCCCTCGCTCGGTGCGCTCCCCGTCGTGGGCGGCGTCCTCCGCCATCAGCTCATGGCGCCCATCGCCGCCTCGCTGGCGGCCGACCGCCTGCCCTTCGAGCAGTACACCGACCCGCCCGGCGATCCCGGCCTGTTCGGCCCGGGCAGCGCCACCTGGCGGGTCCACGGCGACCCGTCCATGCTCATCGGCGGGCTGTCGGCCCTGCTGCTCCAGACCCTGCACCCCCTGGCCATGGCGGGCGTGGCCGAGCACTCCAACTACCGCACCGACCCGCTGGGGCGCCTGTCGCGCACGGGCTCGTTCGTGACCGGCACCACCTACGGGTCCAGCGAGACGGCCGAGCGCCTGATCAAGCTGGTCCAGGGCATCCACCGCAAGGTGCGGGGCACGGCCCCCGACGGCCGGCCCTACGCGGCGTCCGATCCCGACCTGGTCACCTGGGTGCACGCCACCGAGGTCGCCAACTTCCTCAAGGCCCACCAGCGCTTCAACCCGTTCCCGGTGCGGGGCGACCAGGCCGACCTCTACCTGCACGAGATGGCGGTGATCGCCGAGCGGCTGGGCGGCGAGCGGATCCCCCGCACCCGGGTGGCGCTGCGGGCCTACTTCCGGGAGATGCGGCCCGAGCTGGACGCGGGCGAGCAGTGCCTCGACGCGGTGCGCTTCCTCACCGCGCCCACGCGCCGGGGCGGCAACCCGGTGCTGGCCGGCGCCCACCAGGTGGTGGTCCAGGCGGCCATCGGCCTCCTGCCCGGCTGGGCCCGGGACATGCTCGGCCTGCGGCTGGGATCGCTGGCGCAGCAGGCGGTGCTCGGGCCGGCGGCCCTGGTGCTGATGGGGACGCTGCGCCTGACCGGCGAGCCGCCGCCCATCACCCAGGCCCGGGCCCGCTGCGCTCAGGTACCCGAGGCAATAGGGCCCACGGCGGCGGTCGCGAGGCAATAGGGGCCGGGGGCCGGTCGCTATTGCCTCGCCCGCCGCCGGGCGAGCCCTATTGCCTCGCCCTCGCGGCGCTCAGGTGCCGGTGTAGTTCGGCTCGCGCTTCTCCAGGAAGGCGCGGGGGCCCTCCCGGGCGTCCTTCGACCCCATGACCTCCATGCCCAGCTCCAGCTCGCGGGCGTAGGCGTCCGCCTCGGGCAGGGCGTCGGCCGCCAGCACCGAGGCCTTGATGTTGCGCACCGCCAGCGGGCCGTTGCGGGCGATGCGCTCCGCGATCTCGCGGGCCCGGGCGAGGGCGGTGCCGTCGGGGACCACGTGGCCCACGAGGCCCACGTCGTAGGCCCGCCGGCCGGTGATGGGCTCGCCGGTGATGAGCATCTCCATGGCCACGGTCCAGGGGATCTGGCGGGGCAGGCGCACGGTGGAGGCCGACATGGGGAACAGGCCCCGCTGCACCTCGCTCACCGCGATGCGGGCGCCCTCGGCGGCCACCCGCACGTCGAAGGCCTGGAGGATCTCGATGCCGCCCGCGTAGCAGTAGCCCTCCACTGCGGCGATGATCGGCGTGGCCGTCCGGTGCTCCTTGAGGAAGCCCTTGTAGATGAGGCTGAAGTCGGAGCGGATGCGCTCCTCGAACTCGTCCTCGGCGGGCTCGCCCGCCAGCAGCGCCCCCACGAGGCGGTCGAGATCGGCACCGGCGGAGAAGTTCCCGCCCGCCCCGGTGAGGATGGCGGCCCGCACGCCGTCGTCCGCGTCGATCATGTCCCACGCGTCGCACAGCCGGCAGAGCATCTCGCAGTTGAACGCGTTCTTCTTGTCCGGGCGGTTGAGCGTGAGGGTGACGACGGGACCGTCGCGCTCCACGAGGACGGCGGGATCTGACATGCCGTCAGATTAGACACAAGGGTTGGCCGGGCACCCGATCGGGAACGGCGTCAGCATCACGGTCACCACCGTGATCGGCGGCCTGGCCAACCCGTGGGACATCGCCTTCGGCCCCGGCGGCGAGCTGTTCTTCACCGAGCGGGCCGGCCGGATCAACGTCCTGATCGGCGGGCAGCGCCGGATCCTGGCCCAGCCGGCCGACGTCCGGGTCGTGGGCGAGGGCGGGATGCTGGGCCTGGCCGTCGACCCCGACTTCGCCTCCAACCGGTCGTGAGGCAATAGGGGTCGGCGGCGGCGGCCCAAGGCGATAGTGGTCGGGGGCCGACCCCCATTGCCTCGACACCTGCCGTTCGACCCCTATTGCCTCGGGTCCTGGCCGGTGCGACCGGCGGTCGTGATGGCGGCCGTGACCTCGTCGGGTCGCTCGAAGGGGAGCATGTGGCCGGCGCGGGGCAGCTCGAGCAGCCGGGCGCCGGGCACGTGCTCGACGATGGCCCGGGTCAGGCGGTTGCCGATGAGGCGGTCCTGGCGGCCGAGCACCACGAACGCCGGCGTCTCCACCGCGCGCAGGGCGTGGCGCAGGTCCATCTCCGCCATGGCCTCCGCGCAGTCGCGGCGGACACCGGGCGGCGTGGCCACGAACAGGGCGCGGGTGGCCTCGACGTGCGCCCTGACCGGTGAGCGGCCGAACGTGCCGCGCACGAACAGCCGCCCGGCGCGGGGGTGCACCATCAGCCGGTTGACCAGCTGCCGCCACAGCACGATGCGCCAGAAGCGGTCCCGGCCTCCACCGGCGAGGCCGTGGGCGGCGGTCGCCACCAGCACCAGGCCCCGGACCCGCTCCTGGGCGAGCACGGGATGGCGGCAGGCGCACGCCATCACGCTCATCCCGCCCATCGAATGGCCGGCGAGGACCGCGTCCCGCAGGTCCAGCTGCTCGACCACCGTGGCCAGGTCGTCGCCCAGCCGGTCGATCGAGATCGGGTCGGCGCCCACGAACGAGGCCCCGTGGCCCCGCTGGTCGTAGAGCACCACCCGGTGGCCGGCCGCCGCGAGCCGGCGGGCCACGGGCGCCCACACCGCCCGGCTGCCGGTCCAGCAGTGGGCGAGCACCACCGGCGCCAGGCCGTCGCCGGGCGGCGGACCGGCCACGGTCACCGCCAGGCGGGCGCCGTCGTCGGTGGTCACCACCGTGTCGGTGCCTCGGGGCAGCGCCAGGTCGTCCCGCCCGGGCTCGGCGGTCCTCCCGGTTCGGGTGGCCATCTTCAGATGCCCTGGCGGGCGATGCGCTGCTGGACGCGGATCGGCAGCATGCGGTGGACGAACCAGCCCAGCTTGGCCTCGAAGCCCGACAGCACCACGGCCTTGTCCAGCTGGATGGCCATCAGCACGTCGCGGGCGACCAGCTGAGGCGAGTGGCCGCGGGCGAACACCCTGGCCGTGCGCTCGGCCGCGCCCGCGGCCTGCGCCTCGTCGGCGTTCACGAAGCGGGTCGACTCCAGGATGGGCGTGTTGATGACGCCGGGACACGCGGCGGTGACGCCCACGCCGGAGTCGGCCCAGTCCGCCCGCAGGCACTGCGACAGCGCCAGCACCGCCGCCTTGGTGGTGACGTAGGCCGGCTCGGTCGCCCGCGGCGTGTAGGCCAGCGCCGAGGCGACGTTGACCACGTGCCCCCGCCCCCGGGCCAGCAGGCCGGGACCGAAGGCGTGGCAGCAGTGGACGATGCCGTCGAGGTTGACGGCCCGTATCCAGCGCCAGTCGTCGAGCGACATGTCGGCGAACCGGCCGGTCATGCCCACCCCGGCGTTGTTCACCAGGACGTCGATCCCCCCGTGGTCGGCCTCCACCCGCTCGGCCAGGGCCCGCACTTCGTCGGCGTCGGTGACGTCACAGGTCAGGTCGTGGGCCTCGGGGCCCACCTCGCGGCACGCCAGCGCCGTCTTCTCGGCCGTCTCGCCGTGCTGGTCCACCGCCAGCACACGGCTCCCCTTGCGCGCCAGCTCCAGGGCGATGGCCCGACCGATGCCGCTGCCCGCGCCGGTCACCAAAGCCCGCGCCCCAGACAAGTCGAAATCGCGCCTTCCCATTGCGCGCCCCCCTGTTGAGCGTTGTTCAACAATCATTTCACAGCGCGTTGACTACGCGTCAATAGGATTGTGGGGTGGCGAACTCTCCTCGTACGCGGCTCGACCCCGAGGCGCGCCGGTCCCAGCTGGTGGCGCTGGGCCTCAAGATGCTCAGCACCCGACCGCTCGACAAGGTGGCGATCGACGACATCGCCGCCGAGGCGGGCATCAGCCGCGGCCTGCTGTTCCACTACTTCCCCACCAAGCGGGACTACCACGTGGCCGTGGCCCGGGCCGCGGCCCAGGAGCTGCTGGACCGCACCGACACGCTGCTGGGCGCGACGGTGGGCGAGCGGCTGCGGGCCAACGTCGAGGCCTTCGTCGACCACCTCACCGAGAACCGGGACGCCTACGTGGCCTTCATCCGGGGCTCGGCGGGCGGCGACCCCGACCTGCTGGCGGTGTACGAGGACACCCGCACCGCCTTCACCGACCGGGTGCTCACGGGCCTGGGGCTGGCGCACCTGGACGAGCCGCGCCTGCGCCCCGCGGTGCGGGGTTGGGTGGCGTTCACCGAGGAGGTCACGGTCGACTGGCTGTCCCGCGGCCGCGACGGGCTCGACCGCGACGGGCTGGTCGACCTCATCGACGAGGCCCTGGTGGCGCTGGTGACCGTGGCCACCGGCACACCACCGCGCCTCGGGCTGGAGATCAGCCTCCCGGACCCAACGCCGATCCCGCCCCTCTAGTCCGCCGACGTCTGGCGGCGCTTGCGGGGGGCCAGCTGGACGACGTCGGCCGGCGCCGTCTCGGGCTGCGGCTGCGCCAGCCCGGCGCCCGACAGCCCGCTCCACAGCAGCTGGGTGAGGTAGTCGACGAGGTCGTCCTTGGACATGGTGCGCCGCTCCAGCCACCAGCCCGCGCCCGCGAAGGTCATGCCCACGATGGCGAAGGCCCACGGCTCGGCCGCGCCCGAGTCGGCCCCCGCCCGGCGCAGCGAGCTGCCCAGCGATATGGCGATCGAGTTGGAGATGCCGGACGCCAGCCGGGTGGGCGCCCGGGTGGGGCGGTGCATGGCGCTCTGGATGAGGAACCGGTAGAGCTGGGGCTCGTCCTCGATGAAGGTGCAGAAGGCGGAGATGGTGGAGCGGACCACCTCGCGGGGCGAGCCGCGGCTGGACAGCTCGCGCAGGACGGCGGCGTTCATCCGCGTGGCGACCCGCTCGGACAGCGCCGTGACCAGGCCGGCCTTGTCGCCGAAGTGGGAGTAGAGGATCGGCTTGGTGATGCCGGCCTCGGCCGCCAGCTCGTCCATCGAGGCGTGGGGACCGATGCGGCGGATGGCCCGCTCGGCCGCGTCGAGCAGCTCGGCCCGGCGCTCCCCCGGGTCGCGGCGTGGTCCCCGCGGGCGCCCGGGCCGGTGGGCCGGGGCGCGCTCCGGCGGTTCGGGGCTGCTCATTGCCCTGGAACGCTACTCCGCGACGCCCTCGACCACGCTCTGGGCGGTCGCCACCAGCTCGATCAGCTCGTCGCCGTAGGCCTCGAGCTTGGCGGGGCCGATGCCCGGGCAGGCGGACAGCTCGCGGGTGGTGGCGGGCCGGCGCTCGGCTATGCCCATCAGGTGGCGGTCGCTGAGCACGATGAAGGCGGCCACGCCGTCGGCCCGGCTGCGCTCCTTGCGCCAGGCCCGCAGCGCCGCCTCGACCCGAGCCACCTCCGGCCCCGACGCCACCGGCACCGGCGCCCGCGGCGCCCTCGGTCCCGGCCCCCGACCCCGCGCCGTCCCCATGGCGGTCGCGGCCGCGGCGTCGTCGGCCGCGGCCACCGCGCGCATGCGGGCCTCGGCCTCGGCCAGCTCCTCGGCGGTGACCTCGCGGTCGAGCTCGTCCAGGAACGGGGACGGGCGGGAGGCGTCGGCCAGGACCGTGACCCGGCCGATGCCGCGGGTGATGGCCACGTGGAACACCCGCCGCTCCTCCTCCACCGCGGCCCGGCCCTGGGCCAGCCGGTGGGGCATGAGCCCGTCGCTGGCGCCGAACACCGCCACCCGGGGCCACTCCCGGCCCTTGACCCGGTGGATGGTCGACAGCACCACGCCCGCCTCGTCGCCCGGGCGGGTGAGCACGTCCCGCAGCCACGGCTGCAGGCCCGCGGGGTCGGGGTGGAGGTCGGCCACCTGCACCAGCGCGTCCAGGTCGTCCCGGTGGGACTGGCCCTCGCCCCCGCCCGACGCGTCGAGCAGGTCGATGGCCCGGCCCAGGCCCACGCCGTCGCGCACGTACTCCAGGATCGACCGGCTGGTCCCGCCCTCGGCCGCCGCCACCAGGCCACGCAGGTCGGCCGCGAGGTCCACCAGCTTGGTCGCCACCTTGACGTCGTCGATGCGCTCGGCCGCCCGCTCGACGTCCTCGATCGAGCGGCAGCGGCCCAGCCACTTGTCGATCCAGCGGGGCAGGCCCCGGGACGGGCGGCGATGCACCTCCTCCAGGTCCTCGGGGCGGATGCGATCGGGCTCGGCCGCGATGCGCAGGTAGGCCAGGGCCGCCCGCAGGCCCGTGCGGGTGAGCACGTCGACGTGCAGGATCGACGAGACCGGCACGCCCGCCTCCACCAGCGCCACGTGCGGGCCCAGCAGCGCCGAGCCCACCCGGGTGAGGACGGCCACGTCCGGCCGGACGTGACCTCGGGCTCGGCCAGCCAGTCGTGCACGACCCTCACCACCTCGGCCGCCCCGCGCCTCGGGAGGGTGGCGGTCGACGGTGAGCAGCCCGTCGCCCTCGGGCGGGGCCCCGGGCGCCGCCCGGATGGTCCTTGGCCACCCGCACCCGGTTGCGGCTCAGCAGGTAGCGGGCCGCGTCCACCACACGGCGCTGGGCAGCGGTAGTTGACCTCCAGGGCGTGCTCGCCGGCGCCCGGGAAGTACGACGCGAACTCGGTGAGGAAGCGGGGCGAGGCCCCCGCGTGGCCGTAGATCACCTGGTCGTCGTCGCCCACGCCGAACACGTCCAGCGCGGGCGCGGCCAGCAGCCGGACCAGCAGCACGTGGGCCGGGGTCAGGTCCTGGAACTCGTCCACCAGCAGGTGGCGGTGCCGGGCCTGCTGGGCCCGGCGGAACGGACCGTCCCGCAGCAGCAGCTCGATGGCCAGCAGCACCTGCTCGTCGAAGTCGATGACCCCGCGCCGGGACAGCTCGGCGCGGTAGGCGGGGAACGCCTCGGCCAGGCCGGGCACGTCGCCCCGATCGTCCTCCACGTCGAGCGGGTCGCGCAGGCCCAGGCGCACCGCGGCCAGCGCGTCGACGTAGGGCGCCAGCGGGTCGGTGTTGAGCCGGCGGGCGCCCCGGGGCACCAGGGGCTCCAGCAGCCGGCGGACGTCGCGCACCTCCAGCACCTCGGGCCGCCGGCCCAGGCCCGCGGCGACGATCTCGTAGCCGAGGGCGTTGAGCGTGAGGATGCGGCCGCCCACGCCCGTGGTGCGGGCCACCATCTCGTCGCGGGCCTTGCGGTTGTAGGCGACCGCCACCACCGAGGACGGCTCGTAGCCCCGGTCGAGGACCAGGTGGCGCATGCGCTCGGTCAGCACCCGGGTCTTGCCCGAGCCCGCGGGGGCGATGACCCGGGCCGGACCGGCGCCGTGGGTGACCGCGGCCAGCTGGTCGGGTGCCAGGTCGGACGTGGGCGCCCGCTCGGGCGGGACCGGCGCCAGCCCCCCGGCCTCGACCGACTCGGCGTGCACCAGCGCCATGCCGTCGAGGGCGACCGGCGAGCGCCGCGGGGACCGCCGTCGACCCAGGCCGGCGAGCCGTCGGGCAGCAGCGACGTCGCCCGGCGTCTCGCCCTCGGCGGCCTCGACCGCGCCCAGGCGGGCGGCCTTGCGCCCCCACCACCAGACCGGGCTCGCCTCCGCCGCGGGCGTCGTAGGTGTTGGCCCAGACCAGGAAGTGCAGCCGGTCGTGCGCGGGGGTGAAGCCGGGGTCGAGGAGCCAGGTCGGGCCCAGCTCGTCCTCGGCGTACGACCGGGGCGCCCGGAAGGTCGCGGGGTCGACGGCCAGCTCGACCACCACCGGCTCGCGGGCGGCCCACGCCGCGTGCAGCCGTCGACCACCGCCCCCGGGTCGGCCAGCGCCAGCTCGTCGACGCACACCACGTCCGCGTCCGCCCAGGCCGGCGGCACCCGCTCGCCGGCCGCCACGATGACGCCGCGCCCGAGGGCGCGTGGGCCGGGAACGGTCACGGCCCGCACGTTACCGGCGGCCTGTGACAGCTCACGAGGAAGGAGCCGGCGGCCGGTGACGGTCAGGAGGAAGGGACGCGGCGCCGGCTCGATCTCGATGTCGTAGCCGTTGGCCTGGGCGGTGCCGCGGTACTCGTTGATCTCGGCCGACTGGTTGCGCACCATGCGCTCGGCCAGGGCCCTGACGTCGGCGTCGTCCGCGAGGTCGGCGGCGGCCTCGGCCATGTGGATGCCGCCCCGGTGGTGCTCGGCCATCTTGTCCAGGAACAGGGCGTCGAGCTCGGCGCCGCGCGCCTGGCTGATCTCGTCCATCTCCTCGGGGCTGAGCAGGCCCGGCATCTGCTCCACGGGGACGGGCATGTCCATCCACGCCATCGCCTCGTCGGAGCGGTCGCTGCGCGTGTAAGCCCCAGTTCGTGCAGCATCTGGGTCATGACCCCGATCTCGTAGTCCTGGAACACGAGGATGTCGGACGCGAAGCTGCGCACCGTCGGGTCCTCGCCGTAGGCCGACACCAGCAGCGGCGACCTCGATGGCCTGCTCGTGGTGGGTGATCATGTCCTGGAGGAAGCCGACGTCCGCCGAGTCCGCGGCGGGCGGGCGGTCGCGGGTGACGACCAGGCCCACCGCGAAGCCGAGGAAGGCCAGCGCCACGCCCAGCACCGCCACCTTCCCCCACGACAGGCCGCCAGCGCCCTCGCCCTCGTCGAGATCGATCTCAGGCGTCGTCGGCGCCGGCCCCGGCACCGCCGTCGACCTCGACGTCGAGCGGCTCGACGTCAGGGGTGTCGACGTCAGCGTCCATGGCTCCCATCGTTCAACCCGAGCGCTCGTAGCGCCAACCGGCGGGGTCCATCATCAGGCGGTGGCGGGGGCCGGGGGCGTCGAGCTCGGCCCGGGCATAGCCCGCGTCCGGGTCCCACAGGGTGATCAGCACGCCGTTCTCGATCACCACCCGGGTCTTGAACCGCTCGATCTCGCCCGCCGCCGCGGCCTCCACCGCCGCGGCCGCGCCGCCCTCCATCGCCGCACCCGCCTCGGCCAGGTGCTGGAGCGTGACCCACGTGGGCGGGACCAGCTCGATCTCGCCCTCCGCGTGGCGCTCCAGGGCCAGCGCGGGCGGGGCCCACACGTGGTCCCCGATCTCGCCCCCGTCCACGATCACGTCGGCCGCGTCCTCGGGCAGCGCCCCGAGGAAGAACCACGTGGCGTAGCGGCGCGGGGCCGACGTGGGCGGGGTCCAGTGGGAGATGGGGACCAGCGTGGCGGCGTCGAGCACCAGCCCGGTCTCCTCCGCGGCCTCCCGCACGGCCGCCCGGCGGGCGCCGTCGACGCCGGTCCCGTCGGCCTCCTCGACCCGGCCGCCGGGGAACACCCACATCCCCCCGAAGGCCTGGCCCGAGTTCTTGCGCACCATCAGGCACTCGATCCCCGCCGGGCTGTCCCGCAGCAGGACCACGGTGGCCGCGTCGTGCAGCGGGGCATCGCCGCTCCCGCCCGTCAGGTGCTGGTCCGCCATGGGAGCAGGATGCCAGACCCCACGCTCAACCGTCGCGGTCCGGGGGGACGTCGGGCGGGGCGTCGGCCACGTCGCGGCCGGGGCGGGTCGTCACCTCGGCGCCCGGCGGCAGCGGGTGGCCGTGGGCCAGGAGGTCGGCGATCTCGTCCACCTTCTCGCCGCTGGCGCGCCAGCCCACGATCCGCCAGGTGTGGCGCAGGGGCCCGGAGTCGGTGGCCTCCACCACCCAGGGCCGCCGGAACACGATGCGGGCCGCCACCCCCAGCAGCAACAGCAGCAGGAGGAACAGGAGGTCGACCACGACGAGCAGGAGCGGGACGACCAGGAGCACCAGCACCACCAAGGCCACCACGAGGGCGACGAAGATCAGGAGGTCGTCGAGGTCGAAGAAGCAGCCCTCGCCCAGGTCGGACCATTCCGAAAACCGCTCCGACCGCCTCAGCCTGCGTCGGAGCCGCGACCACAGCGTCTCGCCCCGCATCCGCGGCACCCACAGGCGCCGTACCCGCCACTCTTCGCCACTCGGTGTGGTCACCGTCCTGCCACTCACACTGCTCCCCCCGGGGCCGATCGTGTGGGACAGTAGAGGAATCCCCCGACGGCAAACCTCAGCGAGGAGGTGGGTCGAGTGCTGATCGAGCACATCCTCCACCGCAAGGGCCGCGAGGTCGAGACGATCTCGCCCGCGGCCTCTGGTGTCGGACGCCGCGGTGCTGCTGCGCGAGCGCAACATCGGCGCCCTCGTCGTGATCCGCGACGACGGCGGCGAGGGTGGCGTCACCGTGGCCGGCATCCTGTCCGAGCGGGACGTGGTGCGAGCGCTGGGCGTGGCCGACGCCGACAGCGCCGCGGTGCTGGGCCAGCCCGTGTCCGACCTCATGACCACCGACGTCGTCACCTGCGAGCTCCGCACCACCGTGGACGAGCTGATGCGGCTCATGACCGACCGGCGCATCCGCCACGTGCCCGTCCTCGACGAGGGCGGCCTGGTCGGGATCGTCAGCATCGGCGACGTGGTCAAGTCCCGCATCGACGAGCTCCAGGAAGAGGCCGACACGCTGCACGAGTACCTGTCCTCCGGCCGCTGATAGGGTTGCGGCCGAACCACGGTTCCGGGAAGTCGGTGAGAGTCCGACGCGGTCCCGCCACTGTGACCGGGGAGCGAACCCCACGACGCCACTGGGCCTCGGCCCGGGAAGGCGGGGCGAGCGGTGATCCGGGAGCCAGGAGACCGACCGTGGCGATTTCCACGTGGATGGAGGAGACGCACATGGCCACCAGCACGCCCGTTCCGGCGGCGGCCGCCGCCGAGCCCGGGGTCGTCATCGCCCCGATCCCCGGATGGGCGCTCGCCGCCCTGTTCGCCGTCGCCGTCCTGGCCCTGTGGCTGGTGACGTTCGACAACGGTCAGCTCTCCGGGATCCTGTCCCGGGGCGACCTGTTCTTCCACGAGTTCTTCCACGACGGGCGCCACGTCGTCGGCGTGCCCTGCCACTGACGCCCCGGCGTCGCTGAACCCGTAGGACGAACATGCTCGCCCGCTTCGACTTCACGCGCCCGCGCACGATCGTGGTCGCCGCCGTGCTCGATCGGCATCCTGGCCGGGCTGTGCGGTGCGGTCTTCGCCACCGTGGTCACCGAGCCCCGCATCGACGACGCCATCGCCCTGGAGGAGCAGCGCGCCGCGGAGCACGGCGACGAGGGCTCGACGGCTCCGGGGACGACGTCGTCGTCGCCCGGAGCGACCAGAAGGGGGCCGGGCTGTTCGCGGCCTACGGCCTGGCCGGCGCGGCGTTCGGCCTGATCCTGGCGGTCACCACGCTGTCGCTGCGCACCACCACCGGCGGCCCGTTCCGGCGGGTGGCGCTGTCGGGGCTGATCCTGGCCACGGCCATCACCGTCACCCCGTGGCTCAAGTACCCGCCCAACCCGCCGGCGGTCGGCGACCCCGACACGGTCGGTCGAGCGCGAGCGGTACTACGTGCTCGCCATCGTGCTCGGCGCGCTGCTGCTGGCCGGCGCCGCCCACCTGTCGGCCCGGCTGCGGCGGGCGGGCTGGCCCGACGACCGGCGGGTCACGGCCGTGGTGCGGTGCCGCGCTGGTGGGCTTCGCGGTGATGTTCGCGGCGCTGCCGCCGTCGCCGGACGACGTCACCGCGCCGGCCAACCTGGTGTGGCAGTTCCGCATCAACTCGCTGACCGGCAACCTGCTGGTCTGGACCGTGCTGACGCTGGGGCTCGGGGTGCTGTGGACCGAGTCCGCCCGCGCCGCCGCCCGGGCCGCCGCGGCTCAGAACTCGATGCCCTTGAGCGCCGAGACGCCGGCGTCGTAGGCGTGCTTGACCTTGCGCATCTCGGTGACGGTGTCGGCCACCTCGATCAGCTCGGCGGGAGCGGCGCGCCCGGTGGCGACCACGCTGGTGCGGGGCGCCCGGTCCCGGATGGCGCCGGCCACCGTGGCGGCGTCGATCCAGCCGTACTTCACCGGGTAGGTCACCTCGTCGAGGATCAGCAGGTCGTAGTCGCCCGACGCCAGCTTCTCGGCGGCGACGGCCCAGGCCCGGCGGCCGAGCTCGGCCGTGCGCTCCAGGTCGGTGGACTCCCAGGTGAAGCCGTCGCCCAGCGTGTGCCACTCGATGCCCAGCTGGTCGGCCAGCTTGCGCTCGCCCGTCTTCCACTTGCCGCCCTTGACGAACTGGATGACCCCGACGTTCCAGCCCCGGGCCCAGCCCCGGACCATCACCCCGAAGGCGGCCGACGACTTGCCCTTGCCGTCCCCGGTGTTGACCAGGACGATCGACTGCGCTCGCGCCATGCTGCGGAGGGTAGGCGGTGAGGGGCGGGCTGATCGGCGGGGTCAGCGGTGGGCTCCAGCGGTGGCCTGCTGGTGTGCGGGACCACCAGCGACGCGGGCAAGTCGTTCGTGGTGGCCGGGCTGTGCCGGCTGCTGGCCCGGCGGGGCGTGAAGGTGGCGCCGTTCAAGGCGCAGAACATGGCGCTCAACGCGGCGGTGACCGCCGACGGGTCGGAGATCGGGCACGCCCAGTGGGTCCAGGCCCTGGCCGCGGGGGTCGAGCCCGAGGCGGCCATGAACCCCGTCCTGCTCAAGCCGACGAGCGACCGGTCCAGCCAGGTGGTGGTGCTGGGCCGCCCGACCGGCGTGCTGTCGGCGGCCGAGTACCACGAGGCCAAGCGGTCGCTGTGGCCGGTGGTGCTCGACTCGCTGGCGGGCCTGCGGGACCGGTTCGACGTGGTGCTGTGCGAGGGCGCGGGCAGCCCGGCGGAGATCAACCTGCTGGACGGCGACCTGGTCAACCTGCCCCTGGCCCGCGAGGCGGGGCTGCCGGCGCTGGTGGTGGGCGACATCGACCGGGGCGGCGTGTTCGCCTCGCTGTACGGCACGGTGGCGCTGCTGCCCGACGACCTGCGGGCCACGGTGCGGGGCTTCGTGATCAACAAGCTGCGGGGCGATCCCGCCCTGCTGGGCGACGCCTGCGCCGACCTGGAGCGGCGCTGCGGCGTCCCCACGCTGGGGGTGCTGCCGCACGTGGGCGTGGTGGACATCGACAACGAGGACTCCCTGGCCCTCGACCGGCCGCCCGCCGCCGTCCCGGCCGGCGGGTGCGACGTGGTGGACGTGGCCGCGCTGCGCTGGCCCCGGGTGGCCAACGCCGGCGACCTCGACCCGCTGCGGCTGGAGCCGGGCGTGGCCGTCCGCTGGGTGCGGTCGGCGGCCGAGCTCGGGCGGCCCGACCTGGTGGTGCTGCCCGGGTCGAAGAACACCCGCGGCGACCTGGAGTGGTTCCGGCGCACCGGCCTGGCGGCCGCGGTGGCCGGGTCGGACGCCGCGGTGGTGGCGGTGTGCGCGGGCCTGCAGATGGCGGGCGGGACCATCGACGACCCCGACGGGGTCGAGGGACCGGCGGGCGCCGACCGGGGGCTGGGCTGGCTGCCGGTGGCGACGTCGTTCCGGGGCGACAAGGTGCTGGACCGGCCCGCGGGCCGAGCCGGCGACGGCCCGGGCAGCGGGCGAGGACGTGGCCGGCTACCGCATCCACCACGGGCGGGTGCGGCCCGACGGCGAGGCGGCGCCGTGGCTGGTGGCCGGGGACGGCGAGGTCCTCGGCTGGCACGACGACCGGGGCCGGATGGCGGGCACCACCCTGCACGGGCTGTTCGAGCGGGACGGGTTCCGGGCGGGGGTGCTGGGCTGGGCGGCGGAGCGGTCGGGCAAGCGCTGGTCGCCCACGGGCGTGGACTTCGCCGCGGCCCGGATGGCCCGCCTCGACCAGATCGCCGACACCATGGAGGCCCACCTCGACCTGGACGCCCTGGCGGCCCTGATCGCCGAGGGGGCCCGGTGACCGCGGGCTGACGGCCCGGTCTGCCCTGACCGCCCTCATCGGGCAGGGGCCGGCGTGACCGCCGCGGTGGCCGGGGCGTTGGGGCGGCTCACCGAGGTGGCCGACTTCATGCGCTGGCGGCTGGGGGCGCCCGGCCGAGGGCGAGCTGGCGTGCGCCACGCTGGCGGCCTCGCCGGAGACGGTGGCCGAGGTGGTGGCGACCAGTGCCGACGCCCGGGGGACCGGTGATCCGGTGGTGCTGGCCTCGCTGTGGTGGCAGGGGTACGCCTACCGGGTCGGAGGCACGGCGCTGGCGTGCTGGTTGCTCACGGGGCTGGCGCCCGACGTGCGGGCGGAGCGCATGGCCGTGGGCGTCGCCCGGGGGCGGCCCTCGTCGGTGGCCTACGGATCGGACGAGGCGACGGGCGACGCCGGAACGGCTGGCCGAGTGGCTGTTCACCGGGCACCTGGACGCCGTGGCGCGCGTCGCTGCGGGGCTCGTTCCGGCTGGGGTCCGGGCTGGTGTGGGGGAACGTGGCCGCCGCCTGCGCCGCGGGGGCGGGGGCGGTGCGGGAGGCGGCCGGACCCGGCTGGCACGAAGGGGTGGAAGCGTTTCTGGCCGTAGCGCCGCACGACCTCGCCGGCCTGGGGGCGTGGGAGCCCACGCCCACCTGGGCCTACCACCGGCGCACCTGCTGCCTGTGGTGGAAGACCACCACATCAGGCGGGGCGCTGTGCTCCGACTGCTCCCTCCACCGCGCCACCACCGACCAGCCACCGACCGACCCCCGAGGACCGATGATCCTGTTTCTTAGCAACGCCGACACCGAGCTGCTGGCGCTCGGGTCCATCGTGCACCGGCTGCCCGCCGGGTTCCCCGGGGTGCGGGGCGGGCTGCCCGGGGGCGCCCGGGCTGGAGGGCGTGCCCGAGCTGGACGGGATCACCGCGGTGGTCGTGCGGCTGCTGGGCGGGCGGTCCGCCTGGGAGCGGAGCTTCGACGGGATGCGCAAGGCGTGCCTGGCCGCCCGCATCCCGCTGGTGGCGGTGGGGGGCGAGGCCGCGCCCGACGCCGAGCTGACCCGGCTGTCCACCGTGCCCGCGGGCATCGTGGCCGAGGCCCACCGCTACCTGGCCGCAGGCGGGCCGGCCAACGTCGAGCAGCTCCTGCGGTTCGTGGCCGACACCGTGCTGCTGGACGGGTTCGGGTTCGAGCCGCCCGCGCCCGTGCCCCAGGCCGGGGTGTGGCACGGGGCGGGCATCGGCGCCCCCGACCGCGAGCGGGACGAGGCCCGGCCGCTGGTCGGCGTGGTGTTCTACCGGGCCCACCTGGTCGCCGGGAACACCCAGTTCGTGGCCGACCTGTGCCGGGCGCTGGAGGCCGCCGGGGCCGACGCCCTGGCCGTGTACTGCTACTCGCTGCGCCCCGACCCCGACGACGGCCGGGTCGCCGCCCTGGAGCTGTGCCGCGACCACGGGGTCGACGCGCTGGTCACCACGGTGCTGGCCATGGGCCGGGCGGGCGACGGGGACGACGGGGACTGGGAGGTCCCGCACCTGGCCGCGCTGGGCGTGCCGGTCATCCAGGCGCCGTCGTGCAACCGGTCCCGGGACGACTGGGAGGCCGACGGCGCCGGGCTCACCCCGCTGGACGTGGCCCGGGGCGTGGCCATCCCGGAGTTCGACGGCCGCATCGTCGGTCCCGCCTTCGCCTTCAAGGAGGAGGTGGACGACGGCGGCGAGCTGGGCACCCCGCTGGTGGCCTCGCGCACCGATCCCGGCCGCACCGCCCGGGTCGCCACCCTGGCCGCCCGCCACGCCCGCCTGCGCCGGACCCCGCCGGAGCGCAAGCGGGTGGCCGTCGTCCTGTCGGCCTACCCCACCAAGCGCAGCCGGCTGGGCAACGCCGTGGGCCTGGACACGCCCGCCTCGGTCATCGACCTGCTCCACGCCCTGCGGGACGCCGGCTACCGGGTCGGCGACTTCCCGCCCGACGGCGACAGCCTCATGGCCGCGCTCGCCGACCGCCTCACCTACGACCTCCCCACGCTCACCCCCGCCCAGGCCGCGGCCGGGGCCGGGCGCCTGCCGGCCGCCGAGTACACGGCCTGGTTCGCCGCCCTGCCCGAGCAGGCCCGGGCCGAGGTCACCCGGATGTGGGGACCGCCGCCGGGCGACATCTACCTCGACGGCGGCGACCTCGTGTTCCCCGGGCTCGACCTGGGCGGGGTGCTGGTCACCATCCAGCCGCCCCGGGGCTTCGGCGACGACCCGATCGGCACCTACCACGCCCCCGACATGCCTCCGCCCCACCACTACCTCGCCTTCTACCGCTGGCTCGACGCGGGCTGGGGCGCCGATGCCGTGGTCCACGTGGGCAAGCACGGCACGCTGGAGTGGCTGCCGGGCAAGGCCAACGCCCTGTCGGCCGCCTGCTTCCCCGACGCCGCGCTGGGCGACCTGCCCCTCGTCTACCCGTTCGTGGTCAACGACCCGGGCGAGGGCACCCAGGCCAAGCGGCGGGCGCACGCCGTGGTGGTCGACCACCTCACCCCGCCCATGACCCGGGCCGAGGCCACCGACGACCTGGCCCGCATCGAGACCCTGCTCGACGCCTACGCCAGCGCCCAGGCCATGGACCCGGCCAAGCTCCCGGCCCTGCGCCGGCAGGTGTGGGACGTGCTGGTCGACGCCGAGATCCACCGCGACCTGGGGCTGGCCGAGGGCCTCGCGGAGCACGAGTTCGACGAGCATGGTGCTGCACGTCGACGGCTACCTGTGCGCGCTCAAGGACGCCCAGATCCGGGGCGGGCTGCACGTGCTCGGCCACGGGCCCGAGGGCGAGGCGCTGGTCGACTTCGTGCTGGCCGTCACCCGCCTGCCCCAGGGACCGGTCCCGTCCCTGCGCGCGCGTGGTGGCCGCCGACCTGGGCTTCGACCCCCGCAGCGAGCGGCGCCACGAGGTGGACAAGATCGAGGCCGAGTGCCGGAACCGGGTGGAGGCGCTGGCCGCCCGGGGGTGGGCGGGGCCGGCCGATCCCCAGGACCCGGCGGCGGTCGTCGAGCACTGGATCTGCGCCCGGCTCGTCCCCGCCCTAGCCGCCACCGGCGACGAGGTGACGGCCACGTTGACGGCCCTGGCCGGCGGCTACGTCGTCGCGGGACCGAGCGGGGCGCCCACCCGGGGCGCGGCCCACGTGCTGCCCACCGGCCGCAACTTCTACTCCGTCGACCCCAAGGCGCTGCCCTCCGCCCTGTCGTGGGAGGTGGGCCGGCAGCTGGCCGACGAGCTCGTCGCCCGCCACGTGGCCGAGACGGGCCGGCCGCCCACCACCGTGGGCCTGGTGCTGTGGGGCACGGCCGCCATGCGCACCGGGGGCGACGACGCAGCCGAAGCCCTGGCGCTGCTGGGCGTGCGCCCGACCTGGGACGCCGAGTCGGGCCGGGTCACGGGGCTGGAGCCGGTCCCCCTCGCCGAGCTGGGCCGGGCGCGGGTGGACGTCACGCTGCGCATCTCCGGGTTCTTCCGCGACGCCTTCCCCCACCTGGTGGCGCTGCTGGACGACGCGGTGCGGCTGGTGGCCGCGCTCGACGAGGACGAGGCCGCCAACCCGGTGCGGGCCGCGGGCATCGAGGACGCCCGCATCTGGGGGCCGCCGCCCGGCGGGTTCGGGTCGGGGATCCTGCCGGTCATCGAGCGGGGCTCGTGGCGCACCGACGCCGACCTGGCCGAGGTGTACCTGGCCTGGTCGGGCTTCGCCTACGGGCGGGGCCGGTCCGGCGAGCCGGCCCCCGAGGCCATGCGCCGGCGCTTCGCCGCCATCGAGGTGGCGGTGAAGAACCAGGACAACCGCGAGCACGACATCTTCGACAGCGACGACTACCTCCAGGACCACGGCGGGATGGTGGCGGCCGTCCGGGCGCTGAGCGGGCGCGAGCCGCGGGCCTGGTTCGGCGACACGTCCGACCCGGCGGCCCCCCGGGTCCGGGCCCTGGCCGAGGAGGCGGCCCGGGTGGTGCGCAGCCGGGTGCTCAACCCGCGCTGGATCGGGGCCATGCGCCGCCACGGCTACAAGGGAGCGTTCGAGCTAGCGGCGACCGTCGACTACCTTTTCGGCTACGACGCCACGGCTCGGGTCGTGGAGGACTGGATGTACGAGCGGGTGACCGAGTCGTACGTGGCGGACGCCGACATTCGTGCCTTCTTCAGGGAGTCGAATCCCTGGGCGTTGCGCGCGATTGCCGAACGCCTGCTAGAAGCACATCGACGCGGTATGTGGCAAGCGAGTGACTCCGCGCGCAAATGCCTCGTGGACGCAGTGCTGGAGGCCGAAGGCTGGGAGGAACAGCGGACATGACAGGGCGACATCTCCATCCAAGCGGGCGACCGTGACCAGCCTGGCCCGCTTCCCCTTCAGCGCCGTGGTGGCCCAGGACGAGGCGCGGCTCGCGCTGCTGCTGGCGGCGGTCGACCCCGGGATCGGCGGCGTGCTGCTGCGGGGCGACAAGGGATCGGCCAAGTCGACCCTGGCCCGCGGCCTGGCCGGGATGCTGCCCGGCGGCGCGCCCTTCGTGGAGCTGCCCCTCGGGGCCACCGAGGACCGGGTGCTCGGCACCATCGACCTGAAGGCGGCGCTCACCGAGGGCGACCACCGTGTTCCGCCCCGGCCTGCTGGCCGCCGCCCACGGCGGCGTGCTCTACGTCGACGAGGTCAACCTGCTGCCCGACCACCTGGTGGACGTCCTGCTGGACGTGGCCGGGTCCGGGCTCAACCGGGTGGAGCGGGACGGCGTGTCGCACTCGCACCCGGCCCGGTTCGTGCTGGTGGGGTCGATGAACCCCGAGGAGGGCGAGCTGCGGCCCCAGCTGCTCGACCGCTTCGGCCTGTCCGTGCCCATCAAGGCGCCCGGTGGAGCCCACCGCGCGGGCCGAGGTCGTGCGCCGGCGCCTGACCCACGACGCCGGGGGCCGGGTGGAGGGCGCCGAGGGCGACATCGTGCTGCGCGCCCGGCTGGCTGCGGCCATGCCCGCCGACCTGCCCGACACGGTGGTCGACTTCGCCTGCCGCCTGGCGGTGAGCGTGGGCGCCGAGGGTCTGCGCGCCGACCTGGTGCTGTGCCGGGCCGCGGCCGCCTTCGCGGGCTGGGAGGGCCGCTCGGTGGCCACGTCGGGCGACGTGGAGCGGGTGGCCGGCATCGCCCTGGGGCACCGGCGGCGGCGCCGTCCCTTCGATCCGCCCACGCTCAACCCCGACGAGCTGCAGGCGGCACTGTCCGCGGCCCGCCAGTCCTTCGCCGACGCCCAGCGGCGGCCCGCCCGAGCCGCCCGCCGCCGGAGCCGGTCGACGAGGCGCTGCTGGCGGGCCTGCTCGACGACGAGCCGCGCCGGCGTTCGCGCCCCCGCCCCCGCCGGCTCGAGCCCGAGCCCGAGATCCGCCTGCGCCCGCGGCGGAGGCCCGGCGCGGCGGGCACCTGTGGGCCAACGCCTTCGACGCGGCGACCCCGCCTGCCGCCCCGAGCCCGCCGCGGCGGCGACGCAGGCCGCCGGCCATGCCCGCCGCCCTGGGCCTGCGGAGCCGAGACCACGGACCGGCGGGCCGCCGCCTGAGGCCGGCGGCGGCGCCGGGACGAGACGGCGAGCCGGGGCCCGGACGCGGTCGAAGACGCCACGCCGGCGAGAGCGGAGGCACGCGGGCGAGGACGCAGCCCCGGCCGGGACGGAGGACGCCGCGAGCGAGGACGCAGCCCCGGCGGGAGCGGAGCGCGCGGACGCCGCCGAAGGGACGGAGGGCGAACCGCCGGGCGGGCCGCCGCCTCCGCCTCCGCCGCCGCCCTCGGGGTGGGCGCCTGCGGGTGGGCCGCCGCTGCCTCCGCCGGGCGTGCCCGCCGGCACGTGGCAGTCGCTGGCGGGGACCGCGTTCAACACCCCGCCGCCGCCCCCGCCCGACCTGCCGCCGGCCGACGCCCCCGCCGACGATGCGCCGCCCCCGCCGCCGCCGCTGGAGGCCCGGGTGGGGCGAACCACGCCGAGCAGCCGAGGGCCGGGGCCGGATGATCGGTCACCAGGCACCGGGCGCCGGTTCGCATGGCCGGCGTGGCCGTGGCCGCCACCGTGCGGGCCGCGGCCGAGCGGCGCTCGGGCGATCCCGGACGGTCCGATGCTGGCGGTCGAGGACCTGCGCGAGCCCGTGCGCTCCCGCACCGTGGGCCGGACCGTCGTGGTGGCCGTGGACGCCAGCGGCTCGATGGGCACCCACCAGCGGGTCGAGGCCGCCACCGGCGCCGTGCTCGAGCCTGCTGGCCGACGCCTACCTGCGGCGTGACCGGGTGTCGATGCTGACGTTCCGGGGCGACAGCGCCGAGGTGGTGCTGCCCCCCACCGCCAGCGTCGAGCTGGCCCGCACCCGCCTGGCCGAGCTGCCCACCGGCGGGGTCACGCCGCTGGCCGAGGGCATCACCGCCGCCCTGTCCATCGCCCGCCGGGCCGCCAGCGACGGCTGGCCGCCGCTGCTGGTGCTCGTCACCGACGGGCGGGCGACCGGTCAGGAGGGGGCGGCCGCCCGGGCGCAGGCGGCGGCCGCCGACGTCGCCGCGGCCAACCTGGACGTCATCGTGGTCGACGCCGAGGACGGGCCCAACCGGCTGGGCCTGGCCAGGCAGCTGGCCACCACCATGGGCGCGCGCTACATCCACCTGGACGAGATGGGCGCCCGCCCGCTCGAGTCAGCCGTGCGCGACGCCCTGTCCCACTGAACGCGCGCTTCATTCCCCGAGAATGTCACGGAGTGTGGCCTCACGGCCCCTCGGCATGGGAATTGGGGTCGATTAGTGCGTCATTAGCGGGAGTCGAAGGCGGTTAAGCTGCGGCGACGTGTCGCGGCCCTACCGCTACGCTCCATCACGGCCGGGCCGACCTCTGATCCGGCGCAGCAGCCTGCTGCGAAGACTTCAGGGGCGCTGGGATCGTCCGATAACCGTGATCGTCGCGGGCCCGGGGTTCGGCAAGTCGGTCTTGCTGGCTCAGGCCTTCGACGAGAACGCGTTGGCGCCGCGCGGCATCGATTGCTGGCTCGGGTGCGGGCCGGGCGACGACGACGCCCGCCGCCTGGCCGCGGGGCTGGCCGACGCCCTCGGCGCCGATCTGCCCCAGGTGCACCAGCCGGGCGAGCTCGACTCCCACACCCTGGGCGGGCTGCTGGCCAGTGACCTGTGGCGGCTCTCGCCCCGCCAGGTGTGCCTCGTCCTCGACGATGTCCACGAGGTCGGACGGAGCTCGCCCGGGGCGGCGGTGCTCACCGGGCTGGTCGAGGGTCTGCCCGCCAACGGGCACGTGGTGCTCAGCGGGCGGAGCGAGCCCCCGCTGGCCCTGGCCCGGCTGTCGGCCCAGGGCCAGGTCGAGTGCCTGCGCGAGCGCGACCTGGCCTTCGGCGAGGACGAGGTGGCCGAGTTCGCCACGCTCCGGGGCCTGCCCCGGGAGCGGCTGTCCGACCTGGGCGGGTGGCCGGCCCTGGCCGAGCTGCGCACCGCCGGAGCCCGCACCTCGATCGACGACTTCCTGGCCGAGGAGGTCATGGCCGCACTGTCGGAGGGCGACCGCCGGGTGGTGGCGGCCGTGGCCGCCTGGGCGGCGCCGACCAGCGACTGATCGACACGGTGCTGGGCGACAACATCCACCTGGGCGCGCTCATGACCCGGCTGCCCCTGGTGTCGTGCGACGAGCACGGCTGGTACGCCATCCACCCGGTCTGGTCCGACTCGCTGTCGGAGCAGCTCGACCCCCGCGAGCGCCGGGAGGTCCAGCGGCGGGCGGGCCTGGCGCTCGCCACCCGCGACGTGCGCCAGGCCACCGACCTGCTGGTGGCGGCCGGGGCGCACGACGAGCTGCGGGCCATGCTCCGCACCGGGACGCGGGCACACGTGCTGTCGGCCTTCACCGGGGTCGGTCGCCTGTACGCCACGCTGCCCGAGCCGGTGCGGGCCAGCCCCGAGGGCCTGCTGGTGGCGGGGGTGGCCGCCTCCACCACCGACGTCGAGCGGGCCATCGAGCTGCTCAGCGCGGCGGCCGAGCGCTTCGCCGACGACGGCGAGCTCATGGGCCTGCTGGCCGCCGTCGAGCACCTCGCCATGTACGCCCACTGGCGCGAGGACGTCGAGCTGTTCGGCCGGCTGTGGGGCTACGCCCACCGGCTCGAGGCCCTGCCCGAGGCCCGCGGCGTGATCGCCATCGGCCACGCGCTGATCGCGGACACGCTGGGGGACGCCCGGGGCGTGCTCGCCGCCCTGGACAGCATCGACGCCGACGAGGTGGCGCCCTACTGGCGGGCGAGCGTCATCTGGCTGCGGGCGGGGGCCGAGCTGGCGCTCGGGTTCGCCGAGGCGGCCCGGCGCCACGCCGAGCTGGCCGTGGCCCAGTGCCAGCCCCGCCCTGCGGGGCGCGCTCACCATCCTGGAGGTCAACACCCACGAGCTGTGCGGCGACATGGACCGGGGCCGGGAGGCGCTCCAGCGGATGCTGGACGAGCTGGAGCGCTCGGGCAACGACCACACCCGCGCCATCGGCTACGGGCTGGCCGCGGCCCGGGCCGCGTTCTCGGGCGACGTCGAGGCCGCCGACCAGCACAGCCTGCTGCTGCCGGCAGTACGGAGGGCCCCACCCGCTGCCCAGCCTCGAGGCCACGCTGCGGCTGTCCGACGCCGCCATCGCGGTGGCGAAGGGCGACGAGGCGGAGGCGGCCCGGGTGCTGGCCGCCTCGGTCGAGGGGCACAAGGTGTCGGAGGGCCGCCAGTACTACAACCACCTGCGCCGCCTGCCGCTGCTCTACGTGCTGATCCCCGAGACCCGGGCGGAGTTCGAGGCGCTCGACATCGGGCCCTGCTACCGCTCGGCACTGCGGCTGGCCGAGGCGCTGGTGGCGCTGCGCGAGCGCGGCGACCTCGTGCCCGCCGCGTCGCTGCGGGGCCAGGACTGGGCGGCCGCACCGATCTTCCTCCCCATCGTGTGGACCATCGAGCTGGCCACCGCGGCCGCGGCCGGAGGCCAGCCGGGGGCGGAGACCCGGGTGGCCGACGCGGGGCCGGTGGCCCGCACCGCCCTCGGCCGGCTCATCGAGCGGCCGGGGGCGCCCAAGGCGCTGCGGACCTGGGCCCGCACGCTGCTGGACACGGTCCCGCCCGAGCCCTCGGCCCCGCTGGAGCTGTCGGTCCTCGGGCCCACCACCCTGCGCCGGTCCGGCCGGGTCGTGGACCACCCGCACTGGCGCCGGGAGCGGGTGCGGGCGCTGCTGCTCGTGCTGCTGGCCCGGGGCGGCGGCACCCGCGAGGAGCTGGCGGGCGCCCTGTGGCCCGACCTGGACACCGCCGCCGCGCTGCGCAACCTGCGGGTCACGCTGTCGTACCTGCTCGCGGTGCTGGAGCCGGAGCGGCGCGAGGGCGCCCCGTCGTTCTTCGTCCGCAGCGAGGGCGCCACCCTGCGCCTGACCACCCACGGCTGGCTGGAGGTCGACGCCTGGCAGATCGAGGACCTGCTGGACCGGGCGGCCGAGGCCGAGCGCACCGGCGAGCCCTCCGCCGCCCTCGACCTCTACCGGCGGGCGCTGAGCCTCTACCGGGGCCCGTACCTGTCCGACGCGGGCTACGAGGAGTGGGCGCTGCCCCATCGCGACCGGCTGTCGGCCCGGTTCGTGGCCGCCGCGGTCCGGGCGGGCGAGCTGACGCTGGCGGCCGGCAACCCCGAGGAGGCGCTACGCCTGGGCGCCCGGGCGCTGGAGACCGAGCCGTGGTCCGAGCCCGCGCACCGGCTGATGGTGGCGTCCCACCTGGCCCGCGGCGACCGGGCCGCCGCCCGCCGGGCCATGGACACGTGCCTGGCGCAGCTGGCCGACCTGGGCGTGGCCCCCACCGAGGACACCGAGGTCGTCCTCCGGGCCATCGCCTGAGCGGACCACGCCCGTCCGCGGCCACCAGCACGGCACGGACGGCGACCGAGCGCCGTCAGCCCGGAGTCACGACCTCCACCGGCTCGCCGCCGGCGTCGACCGCGCACAGGCCCTTCCAGGCCCGGGGGACCTTGCCGCGCTCGATGGCGCCGGCCTCGATGAGGGTGCGCGAGCACCGGGCGGGTGGCCTCGACCCGGACCTCGACCCGGCCCGGGTGGTTGCGGGCCGCCCGCCAGGTGGGCACGCCCGGCAGGCCCACGGCGCCGAACACGCCGGCGTGGATCATGTTCTCGTACATCTCGCGGATCAGGACCGGGGCCACGTTGTGGACCATGAACCGGTCGACCAGGCTGGCCCGCTGCCACATCTCGGGCAGCACCATGCGGGCGAAGGCCAGGTGGCGGGCCTCCTCCTGGCGGTGGTAGCGGTTGACCTCCCGCACGAAGGGGTCGGTGCCCGGGTGGTCCACCGCCATCTTCTGGAGCAGGTCGGGGATCTCCTCGCCCGCCAGCACCATGGTGAACATCACCGGCGGCCGCTGGATCACCTGCAGGACCACCCGCCTGCCCACGTTCTCCACCACCCAGTTGTCCATGGGGTTGGGGGCGACCTCGCCGAGCTGTTCGAGCAGGCGGACGAACAGCCGCGAGTGGCGGGTCTCCTCGCCCAGCTCGTGCAGCAGGTAGGTGATCCGGGGATCGGTGTAGTCGTCGGCCCGGACGATGTGGAGCCCGAACCCGGCCATGAGGATGGCCTCGAACTGGAGCCCGGACGTGGTGATGGCGGCCAGGGCCAGCCGGCTGAAGCGGGCGTAGGCCTCGTCGTCCAGCACGCCCTCGTCCAGCCCCGCGGTGGGCAGCAGCAGGTCGGGGGCCAGCACCTGGCCCTCGCCCAGCCCCCCGGGCATGTCCTTGTCGGGATCGATGATGCGGGCCAGCGACGCCGCGTTCAGCTTGTCGACCCGGCGCGCGACCACTTCGGCGGTCAGTGTGTCGGCCATGCGTTCCTCCCCCGCGGGTTTACCCGCGGCAACCATGTGTAGACGCCGCGGCGGCCGCTGGCAACGTGACAGTGGTCACCGCGAACGTAGGCCCTGGTCAGGGGAATCGTCAGGGAATCGAGAATCGCCGGTGGGAGCTACCAGGCCAGCTCGTCACAGCCCTCGTGGGTGTCGGGCTCGACCTGGAGGGTGGCGTGGCCGATGCCGTGGTGGTCGCGCAGGATGACCCGGGCCCGGTCCAGCACCGCGTGGCTGTCGGTGCCGTCGCTCACCATGAGGTGCACCGAGGCCACGTCCATGTCGGACGTGAGCGTCCACACGTGCAGGTCGTGGACGTCGACCACGCCCCCCACGGCCCGCAGCTCGGCCTCGAGGGCCACCAGGTCGAGGCCGGGCGGGGCCGCCTGCACCAGGATGCGCAGCGCCTGGGCGCCCAGCCGCCAGGTGCGGGGCAGGATGAACAGCCCGATGGCCACGCCCACCACCGGGTCGACCCAGGCCCAGTCGGTCAGCCCGATCACGGCCGCGGCCACGATCACCGCGACCGAGCCCACCAGGTCCGACAGCACTTCCAGGTAGGCGCCCTCGACGTTGAGGCTCTCGCTCGCGCCCCTCCCGCAGCAGCAGGAACGCGGCGACGTTGGCGACCAGGCCGACCACGGCCACCACCAGCATGGGGCCGGCCAGGACCTCGGGCGCGTCGCCCCAGCGCCGCAGCGCCTCGACCACCACGTACAGCGCCACCAGGAACAGCAGCGCGGCGTTGGCCAGGGCGGCCAGGATCTCCAGCCGGTACAGGCCGTAGGTGCGCTGGCGGTCCAGGCTCGCCCGGTCGGCCACGTGGATGGCGGCCAGCGCCATGCCCAACCCACCCACGTCGGTGAGCATGTGGCCGGCGTCGGACAGCAGCGCCAGCGAGTTGGTGGCGAACCCGGCCACCACCTCGACCACGGTCGCGCCCCCGAGCACGGCCAGCGCCGCCCACAGGCGTCCCTTGTGGCGCGCCCCGGCCCGCACGTGACTGTGACCGTGCTCATGCGACCCGGGCATCCCGACGCGAGACTAGAGGCGGAGGAGGATCGCCATGCATGTGACCGAACTGCACCGGCGCAGCGTGGAGGGCTTCGCGGCCCTGCTCGACGCGCTCGACGGCACCTCGTGGGCGGGACCGACGCCGTGCCCGGACTGGGACGTGCGCGCCCTGGTCAACCACGTCATCTACGAGGACCTGTGGACCGTGCCGCTCATGGAGGGCGCCACCGTGGAGGAGGTGGGCGACCGCTTCGAGGGCGACCTGCTGGGGGACGATCCCCTCGTGGTCGCCCGGGCCGCCTGCGACACGGCCACCATGGCGGCGGCGTCGGGCGTGGTGGCGGGCCGGACCGTCCACCTGTCCTTCGGCGACACGCCCGCGGAGGAGTACGCCTACCAGCTGGCGGCCGACCACGTCATCCACGGCTGGGACCTGGCGGCGGCCATCGGCGCCGACCGCACCCTCGACCCGGAGCTGGTGGCGGCGCTCGCCCCCTGGTTCGCCGAGCGGGAGGAGCTGTACCGGGCGGCGGGCGTGATCGGCGACCGCCCGGCCGATCCCGGCGGGACGGACGACCCCCAGGCCAGGCTGCTGCTCGCCTTCGGCCGCGACCCCGACTGGAGCCCCGCTTAGATTCCTCCCGTGGACGCGGGACGGATCGCCATCGTCGGGCTGCTCGGGGGCCAGTGGTTCGGGCGCGACGCCGAGGCCGCGCTGCGGGAGGCCGACGTGCTGCTGGGCCACGCCCGGCAGTTCGCGGTGCTCCCCGCCGGCATCCCCGGCGAGCGGGTCGAGTCGTGGGGCGACCTGGCCGCGGTCGTGGACCAGGCGTGCGCCGCCCGCGACCAGGGGCGGCGGGCGTGCATCCTGGCCGCCGGGGATCCCGGCTTCCACGGCATGGTCCGGCTTCGCGGTGGACCGGCTGGGCGCGGACGGCGTGGCCATCCACCCCGCGCCCTCGTCCGTGGCGCTGGCCTGTGCCCGGCTCGCCCTGCCGTGGGACGACGCCGCCGTCGTGTCCCTCCACGGCCAGCCGCTGGACGAGGCGGTCGAGGCCGTGCTGTCCCGGGGGAAGGTCGCGGTGCTGGTGTCGAAGCGGCAGCCGGCCGAGGCGCTCGGCCGGGCGCTGCTCGACGCCGGCTGCGGGCCGCGGGAGGTGGCGGTGTGCAGCCGGCTGGCCGAGCCGGACGAGGTGGTCGTCCGCACCGACCTCGCCGGGCTGGCCGCGGGGACGTTCGACGATCTGTCCGTCGTGGTGCTGACGCTTGCGAGTGATTCGCGTCACAAGGAAGCATGAGCGCATGACCAACCGCTTCCGCCTGTCGCTCGCGGCCCTGGGGACCGCGGGCGCCCTCCTCGTGGCCGCGCCCGCCGGCCCCGGCCGGCGCCCAGGAAGGCTCCGGCGAGATCACCCTCGAGGCCGTGCACCCGGCGGAGTCGTCGCTCCACTTCATCGTGCGGGTGACCGACGACGGCGACGCCGCCAACGACGCGAGCGTGACCGCGGCGGCGGTGTCGCTGAGCGGCGAGTCCCTCGACCCCGTGGACCTGACCCGGGACGACGACGACGGCCACTACTCGGGACCGGTCGAGTTCCCCAGCGCCGGGCTGTGGACCGTGCGCTTCACCTCCACCAACCCCGACGCCACCCTGGAGCAGACCCAGGAGGTCGACGTCTCGGCCGGCACGGTGCCCGGCGGGGACAGCGAGGTCACGGTGGGCACCGAGGCCGACAGCGACTTCGCGGCCGAGGACGACGGCACCGGGGACAGCGCCCAGGCCGAGGGCGATGAGGAAGAGGAGGGCATCCCGATCTGGCTCATCCTCCTGGCCGCGGTGGTGGTGATCGGCGGCGTCGTCGCCGCGCTGGCGCTGCGCTCGCGGGGCCCCGGCTCGCCCGGCGACGGGGGCGACGAGGCCGAGCCCGAGCCCGCCACCGGACCCCCGGGCGGCGGCACGCCGTGACCACCCGGCGCCGGGGACCGGCCCTGGCGGCCCTCCTGGGGCTGGCGGGGCTGGTCCTCCACGCGGCGCCCGCGGCGGCCGATCCGCCCGCTCCCAGCGACTTCCGTTCCACGGTCACCGGCATCGACCCCGAGGCCGCCGGCGTCCGGGCCGAGATCGTCGGGGGCGACTCGTTCCTCGAGCTGTCGGTGGACGACGGCCACGAGGTCATCGTCGAGGGCTACGGGGGCGAGCCCTACCTCGCCTTCCGGGACGACGGCACGGTGGAGCGCAACCGGCGCTCGGAGGCCACCTACCTCAACCAGGACCGGCGCGGCGCGGTGGACATCCCGCCCGAGGCCGACAACGAGGCCGAGCCCGAGTGGGAGGAGGTGGCGAGCGGCGGCACCTACGCCTGGCACGACCACCGGATCCACTGGATGGGCGAGGACAAGCCCACCGGGGTCGAGCCGGGCACCGTCATCCAGGACTGGACGGTCGACATCTCGGTGGACGGCACCGCCACCCAGGTCCAGGGCACGCTGGTGCTGGCGGAGGAGGTGAGCGCGCTGCCGTGGTTCGTGCTGGCGCTGCTGGCCGCGGCCGCGGTGGTGCTGCTGGGCCGCCGCCACCCCATGGTGGCGGCCGGGGGCGCCGCCCTGGTGGCCTCGCTGGCGGCGCTGGTGGCGGGCTGGGGGCAGTACTCGGTGGCGCCGCCCGGTTCGGGCGTCAACCCGCTGGTGGTCGTGGTCCCCGCGCTCGGCGCGGTGGCCGCCGTCGCGGGCCTGGTGCTGCGCGGGCGCCCGCCGTGGGGCGCGGCGGCGACGCTGGCGTCGGCCGCGGCGGTGATCGGCTGGGGCGTGCTGCGGGCCGACGTGCTGTGGAAGCCGGTGCTGCCCACCGACCTGCCCTACAACCTGGACCGGGCGTGCACCGCCCTGGCGCTGGGGCTGGGCGTGGCCGCGGCCGGGCTGGTGGTGTGGAGCGGTGGCCTGGTGCTCGGGCCCGGACGCGCCACCGCCGCCACCGCTGGAGGGGGAGATCCGCAGTGACGGCGGTGCTGTGACGGACAGCCGGATGACCGGTCGATGGGCGTCAACCCACCGACCGGTCGTCCTATTCCCGTTCTGCTAAATCAGGTCGAGGTGCTGGCCGGGGTCGGGCGCCTCGGTCGTGGTGCCCGAGCCGTTGCTGCTGCCGGTGCCGCCGGAGCTGCGGCGGCTGCGGACCAGCGCGAACACGGCCACGACCAGGCCGAGCACGCCCACGACCAGGCCGATGGCGGCGAGCCGCTGGGCCGAGTCGACGTCGTCCTGGCTGGCGATGTTGCCCACCGGCACGGTGGCGGCGTCGTCGGCCGCGGTGGCGTCATCCGCACCGGCGCGCGGCCCCGGCCTCGCGGGGCGGGGTCGATCAGGTGCAGCGTGGGGGCCGGGTGCTCCGGCTCCTCCTCGCCCTCGACCACCGGGTCGATCCAGCGGACGATCTCGCCGCTGGAGTAGGTCTGGATGCTCGGGAACTCGATCGAGTCCACGTCCTCGGGCATGCGGCCGATGGAGACGTCGAACTCCTGGAACTCGCCGGGGTTGATGGTCCCGCCGGTCCAGGTGATCTTGGACACGACCTCGGTCACCTGCTCGCCGAAGGCGTCGATGGGCTCGTCGAGCGTGCGCATCTCGGTGGTGGCGGTCCAGCCCGGCAGGGGCCTGACGGAGACGAACGGGAACGCCTGGTCCTCGGGCAGGTTGACCTCGAGGCTGGTCGTCCCGGCGTCGTCACGCTCGTTGGGAACTCGGAAGGTGAGCCGGGCGAACGAGCCCTTCTCGACCTCTCCGGGGTTGACCGTCACGTGGGCGGACGCCATCGGCGCCAGGGCCACGAGGGCCAGGACGGCGACGCCCAACGCGCGGGTCACGGCACGGGTCTTCACTGGTCTTGCTCCTTGTGGTGGTGGGTGATCTACGAGACCGGGACCGCGGTCGTGAGCTGGGTCTGGTCGATGTCGCTGGTGCGCACCGTCATGTCCAGCTGCCATTCCCCTGGGAAGGGGATCTCGACGTCGGAGGCGACGTACTCGCCGGGACCGGTGTTCTCCAACGTCAGGGTGATGGGGCCCGAGGTCGCGCTCGGGCAGGCTGAGCGACGCCTGGACCTCCTCGGGCTCGAGCGGGTTGAGGCCGTGGTCGGTGACGGTGAGCTTCACGTCGGACTGGCCGACGGTCACCGGGTCGACGGCGACCTGGACCATCAGGGTCTCGCCGTGGACCTGGGTGGCGAACGGGCCGCCGGGCCCGCTGCCGCCGGTCGAGGCCCCCGGGACGGCGTTGACCAGCATGGCGGTCACGGCCAGCACGCCGACGGCCAGCGCCACCTCGGCCGCCACCGAGCGGCGCAGCACGGCCAGGCCGGCCGGGCCCCGGTCCGCCGAGGCGGCCACCGCCCCGGGACCGGGCGAGAGCGCCAGCGCCCGGGCCTGGGCCACCGCGCGGTTGCGGATCCAGGTCCGGCTGAAGGACGCGGCCACCAGCATCCCGGCGAACAGCACGACCTTGAACACCAGCAGGCGCCCGTAGGCGGTGTCGAACAGGGCGTCGTAGCTGCCGACCTGGCGCCAGCCCTGGATCACCCCGGTGGCCACGATGACGACCACCGCCGCGAAGGCCACCTGCGAGAACCGGGCCACGACCTCGCCGACCTCGTCGTCGCCCCGGCCGGCGGCCGCCCGCGCTCGCCGCCACAGCAGCGGCGCCGACGAGCACGACCAGGCCGCCGAGCCACACGCTCACCGCCGAGAGGTGGGCCACGTCGGTCACGAAGGCCAGCGGCACCAGGTCGCCGGACACCGCGTGGCCGGTGAGGCTGATGGTCACGAGCACGGCCAGCCCCAGGCCGGAGACGACCCAGGGGTTCGGCCCGCTTCGCCCGGGCCACGACGGCGAGCACGACGAGCAGGAGGACCCGGGCCAGCCACGCCCGCCCGTTCTGCTGGCCGAGCTCGTCGCCGATCAGCGACGGGTCGAGGGCGTCGCCGAGGGACCCGCCGACGACGTAGGCGGCGTACAGCGGGATGCAGGCCAGCGGTCGCCACCAGCGCGGTCCACCAGGCGACGGCCCCGATGCGCCGGGCGCGGCGGTCGTCCCGACCGGCCGGCCACAGCCAGGCCACGAAGGCGAGGCCGCCGACCAGCACGACGATCCCCGCGAAGGCGGCGAAGCGGGCGATGCCGTAGACGACCCCGAGCACGGTGTCGCCCTGGCTGCCGCCGCCCAGCACGTCGTCGATCAGCGCCTGGTCGTCGCCCGGCGCGGCGGCCGAGGCGTCGCCCACCCGGAAGGTGAAGGCTCCCCCCACCGGGTGGCCGTCGGACGAGATCACCCGCCAGGACACGACGTAGGGGCCGTCGTCCAGCGGGGGCAGGGGCAGGGCCACCGACGACCGCTCGCCGTCCACGTGGACGGGATCGCCGGCGTCGACCTCGTCGCCCGACGAGTCGAGCACCTTGACCAGGTCGTCGCCCAGGTTGACCGCCTCGCTGAAGTGGAGGACGACCTGGTCGGGCGCGGTGGCCAGATGCTCGCCGGACGCGGGCTCGGTCGACAGCAGCTCGGCGTGCGCGTCGGCTCGCGCCGGGCTCCAGAGGAGCGCCAGCGTCGCGGTGAGGACGCAGGCCGCGGCGGCGGCCGCCCTGGCCAGGGGGCTGCGGTTCACGCCACCCGCACCTCGCGGTCGGCTGGTGCGCGCTGCGGCGGGCCACGGCCCACAGGCAGAGCGAGCCCCGCCAGCTCCAGGGCGTGGACCACCTCGGTGCCGAGCACCCCGTGGCCGGACAGGACGTCGAGCGCGAAGGCGCCCAGGCTGCACGCCACCAGGACGCAGGCCAGGGGGAACATGCCCCAGGCCCGGGCGGGGAACAGGGCGGCGACGACGAAGCCCGCGGCCAGGCCCATGTCCCAGGCCGTGAGCTGGTGGGCGATGTGGACCGAGGCGTGGCCCTCGTCCAGGAAGGCGCCCGGCCACGTCACCACGAGCAGGGCGGCGGCGATCACCCCCAGGGCGATGCGCCACTCGGTCGTGGACAGGAAGCCCACGCGTGCGGGCCGGCGTTCGGGCGGGCTGACCAGCGCCGCGAGCAGGGCCGGGTCGAGGGGGACGTCGGGCCGCGGGGCGCGGGCCACCGCCCCCGCGAGGGCGTCGGCGGCCGTGAGCCAGGCGCGGCAGTCCCCGCACCCGGCGAGATGGGCGTCGAGCACCTCGGCGGGCAGACCGATGTCCTCGCCGTCGAGGCGCGCCGAGATGGCGGCGCGGTAGGTGCTGCACTGCATGGGGAACTAGTCGTCCGAGACGCCCGAGTAGTTCCCGGGCGATTACGACGAGTAGGTTTGACGTTCTGGTGGATGAGGTGACCGTGCTCGCCCTCGCGGCGCGTGACGGCGATCGAGTTGCGCTCTCGTCGTTCGTGCGCCGTACGTGGAACGACGTCGCACGCCTCGCCACGGCCGTCGCCGGCCGCGACCTGGCCGAGGACGTGGCGCAGGACACCTACCTCCGGGCGCTGCGGGCCCTGCCCGGCTACCGGGCCGAGTCCAGCGCCCGCACCTGGCTGATGTCGATCACCCGCAAGACCGCCATCGACGCGGTGCGCAGCGCGGGGCGCCGCCGCAAGCTGGGGCGGCTGCTGGCGGCGCGCACCGACCCCTCGGCGCAGGTCACCTACCAGGCCGACGGGGTGCTCACCACCCAGGTCATGGCCCGGCTCGCCCCCGAGCGGCGCGAGGCGTTCGTGCTCACCCAGCTCATGGGGTTCGACTACGCGGGCGCGGCCGAGATCTGCGAGGTGCCGGTGGGCACCATCCGGTCCCGGGTGGCCCGGGCCCGCGAGCAGCTCATCGACGAGATGCGGCTGGCCCCGCAACTCTGATCCACTGACCGGGATGCTGCCCGGCCTGCCCGTCACCGCCTGCCTCCCCGACCTGCGCGCCGCGCTGGCGGACCGGGGCGTGGCCGTGCTCCAGGCGCCCCCGGGGGCGGGCAAGACGACGGTGGTGCCCGCTGGCCCTGCTGGACGAGCCGTGGCGGGGCGACGACCGCATCGTGATGCTGGAGCCCCGCCGGCTGGCCACCCGGGCCGCGGCCCGGCGCATGGCCGCGCTGCGGCGGGAGGCGGTGGGCGAGACGGTCGGCTACCGCACCCGCGACGACCGCGCCGTGGGGCCGGCCACGAGGGTGGAGGTGCTGACCGAGGGCATCCTGACCCGCCGGCTCCAGCGGGACCCGGGGCTGGAGGGCGTGGCCCTGGTGGTGTTCGACGAGTTCCACGAGCGCAGCCTGCACGCCGACCTGGGCCTGGCCCTGGCGCTGGACGCCCGCCGCCACCTGCGGCCCGACCTGCGCATCCTGGTCATGTCGGCCACCCTCGACGGCGACCGGGTGGCGGCGCTGCTGGGCGGCGACGGCGAGCCCGCCCCGCTGGTGACCAGCGAGAGCCGGTCCCACCCGGTGGACGTGCGCTGGTCGCCCCGGCGCCCGCGCGAGCACGTCGAGCCGGCCGCCACCGCGGCGGTGCGCCAGGTCCTGCGCAGCGAGCCCGAGGGCGACGTGCTGGTCTTCCTGCCCGGCGCGGCCGAGATCGAGCGCACCGCCTCGGCGCTGGGCGAAGCGCTCGGCCCGGACGCGCCGGTCGACGTCCACACGCTCTACGGAGCGCTGCCCGCGGGCGCCCAGGACGCGGCGCTGGTCCCCGGCCTGCCGGGCCGCCGCAAGGTGGTGCTGGCCACCGACATCGCCGAGACCAGCCTGACGGTCGAGGGGGTGAGCATCGTGGTCGACGCCGGGCTGGCCCGGACGCCGCTGTTCGACGCCACCACCGGCCTCACCCGGCTGGAGACGGTCCCCGCCTCGCGCGCGTCGGCCGACCAGCGGGCGGGGCGGGCCGGGCGCCTCGGACCGGGCGTGGCGGTGCGGCTGTGGTCCAAGGTCGAGCACGCGGCCCGCCGGCGCCACCGGGAGCCGGAGATCCGCCAGGCCGACCTCGCCGGGCTGGCGCTGGAGCTGGCGGTGTGGGGCACCGACGCCGGCGACCTGCCGTTCCTCGACCCGCCCCCGGCCCGCGCCCTGGACGAGGCCCGGCGGCTGCTGGTGTGGCTGGGCGCGCTCGACGCCGACGGCGTGCCCACCGCCGCGGGGCGGGCCATGGTGGCGCTGCCGCTGCACCCGCGCCTGGCCCGCATGGTGCTGGTGGCCGAGGCGCGGCGGCCAGGCCTGGCTGGGCTGCCTGCTGGCCGCGGTGCTGGAGGACCGGGACGTGCTCCGGGGCCGGCCCGACGACCGGCCCACCGACGTCGGCCTGCGCCTGGCCCTGCTGGACGACCCGTCGGCCCGCCACCCGCTGGCCGACGGCCGCGCCCTGCACCGGGCCCGGGACCGCGCCCGCGACCTGGCCCGGCGCCTGGGCACGGTCCCCGGCGCCGGCGGCGACCCGACCGAGGCGGGCCTGCTGCTGGCCCACGCCTACCCCGACCGCATCGCCCAGGCCCGGGGCGGCCCGGGACGGTTCGTGCTGCGGGCCGGGACCGAGGGCTCGCTGGCCCCGACCGACCCGCTGGCCCACGAGCCGTTCCTGGCGGTGGCCGAGGTCGACGGCCGGCGCTCGGGAGGCCGCATCCGCCTGGCCGCGCCCCTGGCGCCGGACCAGCTCGACGCGGTGGCGGGCGCCGAGGTCACCGAGCACGCCCGCCTGCTGTGGGACGCCGACCGGGACGACCTGGTGGCCCGGGTCGAGCGCTCGCTGGGCCGGCTCCGCCTGGGCACGGTGGACCGCCGCCCGTCCCCCGGCCTGCCGGCCACCACCGCCCTGATCGACCGGGTCCGCGCCACGGGCCTGGCCGCCCTGCCCTGGACCGACGCGGCCCGCTCCCTCCAGGCCCGCGTCGGGTTCCTGCACGCGGTCGTGGGCGACCCGTGGCCCGACCTGGCCGACGCGACCCTGCGCCGCACCCTCGACGACTGGCTGGCCCCGCGGCTGTCGTCGGCCACCGGCCGGGCCGACCTCGACCGCCTCGACCTGACCCGGGCGCTCCGGGCGCTGGTGCCCTACCAGGTGGCGGGCGACCTCGACCGCCTCGCCCCCGAGTCGCTGCCCGTGCCCGGCGGCCGCCGGGTGCGGCTCGACTACACCCGGGGCGACCCCGGCGACCCGCCCGTCCTCGCCGTCCGGGTCCAGGACATGTTCGGCGCCACCGAGACCCCGACCGTGGCCGGCGGCCGGGTGCCCGTCGTCCTCCACCTGCTCTCCCCCGCGGGCCGCCCGGTGCAGGTCACCAGCGACCTGGCCGGGTTCTGGTCCGGCTCCTGGCAGGAGGTCCGCAAGGAGATGGCCGGCCGCTACCCCAAGCACGCCTGGCCGGAGGACCCGACCTGAGTCGACCGACCCGGACCCCGAGGCAATAGGGGCCGGGCGGCGCGTCACGAGGCAATAGGGACCGGCCCCCGACCCCTATTGCCTCGCGCCCCGGCCCGTGGCCCCTATTGCCTCGGGGGCACCGTCGCACCCGGCATCAGGCGGCGGCCTTGGCGGCGGTGTCGGGGTCGAGGTCGGCGTAGGCGAGCAGGTCGCGGCCCGCCACCGCCGCGATGTTGTCGGTCCAGGTCGAGCCGGGGTCGAGGTGGCGGCGGGTGTAGCGGAGGGCGATCAGGGCCTTGTGGGGGGCGAGGTCGCCGGGCTCGCCCGCCTGCTCGAGCAGCAGGGCGGCGGCGGTGGTGCGGACCAGGAGGTCGCACAGGCGGCCGGCGACCGCCTCGGCGGCGTCGGGCTCGCGGGCGCCGAGGCCGGCGACGCGGTCCACCAGCTCGGTGCGGGCCGTCGCCACCGCGTCGACGGCCGGGGCCAGCCAGGCGGGGCCGCCGGAGGACGCGGCGGCGAGGGCCTCGTCCACCCGGGCCACGACCGCCTCGCCGGCCTGGTCGCGGCGGATGGTGCGCAGCACGTCGAGCACGCAGATGTTCTCGCTGCCCTCCCAGATGGGGTGGCACTGGGCGTCGCGCAGCTGGCGGGTCAGGCCCCAGTCCTCGCAGTAGCCGTTGCCGCCGTGGAGCTCGACCGCGAACGACGCCGCATCCACGCCCAGGCGGCACAGCCGGACCTTGGCCGCGGGGACCAGGATGCGCCGCAGCCGGGCGCCGTCGGCGTGGCGGGAGGCGGCGGCGCACTCGAAGCCGAGGGCGGTGGCCGCCTCCAGCTCGGCCTGGAGGTCCACCAGCTGCTCGCGGACCAGGGGCAGGTCCACCAGGGCGCGGCCCTTGGCCTGGCGGTGGTGCGCCCACGCCGCGGCCTCGGCGAAGCAGCGCCGGGCGATGCCCAGGCCCATGAGCGCCACGCCGAAGCGCGAGCCGTTGACCATCTCCATCATGCGGCCGAGGCCCCCGGCGTCCGACGACGGCGCCCCGCCCGCGGCGGACGGCGAGCGCAGCGCGTAGCCCAGGGCGCCGTGGAGCTCGACCTCGCCGGTGGGGACGCTGCGGGTGCCCAGCTTCTGCTTGAGCCGGCGGATGGCGTAGCGGTTGGGCGACCCGTCCTCCAGGCGCCGGGGCACCAGGTACAGGCCCAGGCCCGCGGGCCCGTCGGGGGCGCCCTCGGGCCGGGCCAGCAGCACGATGGCGGCGCCGTCCACGTTGGAGCAGAACCACTTCTCGCCCGTGATCTCCACCCGGCCGTCGCCCACGTCCCGGGCCACGCAGTGGACCGTGCGCCCCAGGTCCGACCCGCCGTCGCGCTCGGTGAGGAACATCGATCCGTCCACCGCGTCGGCGACGTCGGCGGCCCGCAGGCCGGCCAGCAGCACGTCCCGGACGTCCGCGGGGGCGTAGGCCTCGACCAGGCCGGCCACGCCCGAGGTCATGCCCAGGCTGCACACCATGCCCGTGTCGGCCTGGGACAGCAGGTAGCTGGCCCCGGCCAGGACCACGCCCGGCGTGGACCGGCCCCGGGACCGGGCCTCGGCCTCGAACCCCGACGGGTAGCCGGCCTCCCACAGCGCGGCCTTGGCGTCGAGCATGGCCGGGTGGTGGGCGACGTGGCCGACCTCGTTGGCCCAGCGGTCGTAGCGGGCCAGCTCGGGCGGGTGGGCGTCGATGGTGTCGGCCGCCCGGGCGATCCGCCCGCCCACCAGCGCGCCGAAGCGGTCGAGGGTGGCGACCGACCAGTCGAGGTCCTCCGCCGGGCAGTCGCGCCGCACGCGGGCCGCCAGGTCGGGGTCGAGCCGGTACCAGTTCTGCCCGACGACCTCGTCGATGTCCGTCCAGTCGATCACGGGGACCAGCCTGGCAGGCCCGCCCCCGGGACGTCACGCCGCCGCCGCCAGCCGGCCGGATCGTTCTGTCAGACCTCACGTGCCGTGGAGCGGCTGAGGTCTGACAGAACGGGGTGATGCACGCTTCCCCGGGCGGTGGCCAGCGCCTCGGCCGAGCTGTCGAAGGCGGTGACGTAGCCGACGCCCACCTCCCGCAGCCGGGCCAGGTGGTCGGCCAGGCCGGAGCGGGGAGCCGAGCATCACGAACGGGCTGTCCAGCAGCATGTCGGGATCGAGCTTGCCCTCGGCGAAGGCCTCGGCCCGGGCCCGGCGGTCGTCGGTGACCTCGACCACCTGGACCAGCACCGACAGCTCCAGGCCGGCGAAGCGGTCCCCGGCGTGGCGGCGGACGTGGTCGATGCGCTCGGCGAGCCCGGCCCAGGTGAAGTGGCTCAGGTCGGTGTGGGTGCGCCCGGTGCCCGATCTGAACCCGGTCAGGCCCACGATGTCGGCCTCGGCCGCGGCCAGGGCCAGCACCCGGTCGCCGTTGCCGCCCACCATGAACGGGATCCGCGCCTGGGCGGTGGGCAGGTCGCCCTCGCCCGCCAGCAGCCGGCGCACCCGCGGGACCGCGGCGGCCAGCCGGTCGATGCGGGCGCCGGGCGGGTCGTAGGGGATGCCGGCGGCCTCGAACTCGACCTGGGCGTGGCCCGCCCCGAAGCCCAGCTCCAGGCGGCCGCCGGTGAGCACGTCGGCGGCCGCCACCTCCCGGGCCAGCAGGACCGGGTTCCAGAACTCGTTGTTGAGGACCTGGACGCCGAACCGCAGCCGGTCGGACACGTAGGCCGCGGCCACCAGAGGCGACAGGGGCGGCCACAGCCCCAGGTGGTCGGGGATGAGCAGCACGTCGTGGCCCAGGCCGTCCACACGGCGGACCTCGTCGTCCCACTCGGCCCGGGTGGCGGGGGTGGAGCGGGCCACGATGCCGGTGCGGAAGGTCATGGCCCGTGGCTAGCACGGCCGTCCCCCCCCGGTTCTGTCAGACCTCACGTGCCGTGGTTCGGCGGGATCTGACAGCAGCGGCCTTGAGCAGGTCGTCGGACTGGTGGCTGGGCAGGACGCTCCCCCCGTCCACCAGGATGTCCTGGCCGGTGACGTAGGCCGCGTCGGGCCCGCACAGGAAGGCGACCACGCCGGCCACGTCCTCGACCGTGCCGATCCTCCCCATCGGGATGCGGCCCTCGACCCGGGCCCGCAGCCGCTCGTCGTCCACCACCGCCCGGGTCAGCCGGGTGGCGATGTAGCCGGGCGACACCGCGTTGACCCGCACCTCGGGGGCGTACTCGACCGCCGCCACCTTGGTGAGGGCGACCAGGCCCGCCTTGGCGGCGGCGTACGGGCCCTCGCCCCGGGTCGGGCCGGGAGGCGGTGGTGCCCGCGATGCTCGACGCACGCTGCCCGCCGCCCGAGGCCCGCAGGTGCGGCACCGCCGCCCGCAGCGCGTGCCAGCGCGCCGGTCAGGTTCACGCCGATGAGCCGGGCCCACTCGTCGTCGCCGTAGCGGTGGAGCGCCTTGGCCGTGCCGAAGCCCGCGCAGTTGACCAGGATGGCCAGCCCGCCGAGACGCTCGGCCGCGGCGTCGACGGCGGCGGTGACCGCGGCGGCGTCGGCCACGTCGGCCTCCCAGCCCGCGTGGGGCGACCCCGGGTCGAGGTCGAGGTCCACCACGCCGACGACGGCGCCGTCGGCCGCCAGCCGGTCGGCGACGGCCCGGCCGATCCCCCGGGTGCCGCCGGTGACGAGCGCGCCCCGCCCGGCCAGCGGGCCGGCCATCAGAACCCCTGGAACCACTGGCCGGCGTTCACGCCCAGGGCCTGGCCGGTGATGGGCTTGGACATGTCGGAGGCGAAGAACACCACGGCCTCGGCGATCTCGGCCGAGGTGGGCAGGTAGCCGAGCGCGGTGTCCGCCGCCACCTCCCGGTAGCGCTCCTCGGGGGTGATGCCCTGCTTCTGCGCCTGGTAGGCGAAGTAGGCCTCGACGCTGTCACCCCAGATGTAGCCGGGGTGCACCCCGTTGACCCGGATGCCGTGGCCGCCCAGCTCGCTGGCCAGGATCTTGGTCACCGCCGCCAGGGCCGCCTTGGAGCCGGTGTAGGCGCCGAAGCCGGGCCGCATGCGCACGGCCGACATGGTGTTGATCATGACGATGCGGCCGTCGCCCTGGGCCACCATCTGCGGCGCCACCACCTGGGTGAGCTGGAGGGTGCCGAAGAGGTTCACGTCCATGGTGGCGCGCCAGCGGTCGAGGTCGGCGTCGAGGAAGCGGCGGTGGTCGCCGTCGGAGAAGGCGTTGTTCACCAGCACGTCGAGGCGCCCGAACGCCTCCACCACCTGGCTCACGGCATCGCGGCACGAGCCGGGGTCGGTGATGTCCAGCCGCAGGGCCAGCGCCTTGGCTCCCTGCCCCTCGACCTCGGCGGCCAGGGCCCTCACCCGGTCGTGGTCGCGGGCGCCGACCACCACGGTCGCGCCCTCGCGGCCGAAGGCCAGCGCCACGTCGCGGCCGAGCCCCGGTCCGGCGCCCGACACCAGCGCCACCTTCTGATCGAGCAGACCCACGCACCCTCCCGGCGACCCGATATCTGACGGATCGTCAGGTTACGCGGTCAGTCGTCGCCGTGCCGCCTCCGGCGCCGGTGCCACATGGCCTCGACCACCTGGCCGAGCACGGCCCCGAGCAGCAGCGCCACCAGCAGGCTGACCCACAGGCGGATCTCGACGGTGAAGAAGACGAAGCTGGTCTCCACCTTCTCGCTGTTCTGGGCGACGAAGACGGACGGTCAGGATGACGACGATCACCGCCACGACCACGCGGAGGACCAGGCGGGTGTCGAGGCCCTCACCCGTGTCGTCGAGGGGGACGTCGCTGCGCCCCGGCTGGTACGCCATGGGCGAAGATTACTGTCGCCGCTCTCGCAGCGAGCGTCGTTCAGCGCCGCTCGTAGCGGGGCTCGCGGTCCTCCGCCTTGGCCAGACGGTGCTCGCGGTAGTCGTGGGAGGCCAGCACCATGGCCTGGCCCACCAGCTCGCGGCCGAGCGTGTCCCGGACCCCGGCGGCCGCCAGGGCCTGGATGTTCTCCCGCAGCAGCCGGACCACCAGCGGGGAGCGCTCGGCGATGCTGTGGGCCATCTCCAGCGCCGCCTCGTCGAGCTCGTCGTCCGCGACGACCTGGGACACCAGCCCGAGCCGCAGCGCCTCGGCGGCGTCGATGCGCCGGCCGGTGAGCGCCAGGTCGAGCGCCACGGCCGAGCCGCCGATCTCGAACAGCTTGGCGATGCCGGCGGAGTCGGGGATGACGCCGTGGTCCACGCCCGGCAGCGCCATCTTGGCGCTCTCGCCCGCGATGCGGATGTCGCACAGCAGCGCCCGCTCGAACACGGTGCCCAGCGCCCAGCCCTTGAGGGCGCAGACGATGGGCACCGGGAACTCGTACAGCAGGCGGGTGCCCCACACGCTCCGCTCCAGCAGCTCGAACTCGCTGGCGCCGGCGTGATGGCCGTTGGTCCCGAGGTCGCCGAGGTCGCGCCCCACGGAGAACGAGGGCCCGTTGCCCCGCCACACCACGGCCCGCACGTCCCGGTCGGTGCGCAGCAGGTCGAGGTAGCGGAAGAACAGAGCGTCCACCGCGTCGCCCACCACGTTGTGCTTGTCCGGACGGTTCAGGCTGATGACCGCCACGCCGCCCTTGACCTCCAACAGCACCGGATCGTCGTCGTCCACGTCCCTATCCCTTCGACACCCCAGCACCGCTGATGCCACCACGCTATGTCGCAAAACGAGCGCATGGAGAGGTTTCCACGCGGTAGCTAGCTCGCCGTGCTCACGGGGCGCGGCGGGCGCCGCCCCGGCGTGGGGTGCGGCGCTTGCCCGGCGGAGGCCGCGCCGCCGTGCCCGCGACGCGGGCGCCGGCGAGGCTGGCCGCTGCGGGCGGGCCGCTCGGGGCCCGGCCCGGCGTTCGGCGCCGGGGCGGGGGCGGGCGGGCGCGGCGGGAGGACGTCGCCCAGCAGGGCGAGGTCAGGGTCCTCGATGGGCTCGGGCCGCGCCCAGCTGGCGCTGGAGGGTGCGGGCGGCGCGGTGGCCGTCCTCGGGGACGAGCGTCACCACGGTGCCCGGGGCGCCGGCGCGGCCGGTGCGGCCGGAGCGGTGGACGTAGTCCTTGGGGTCGTCGGGGAGGTCGAAGTGCAAGACGCACCCGACCCCGTCGACGTGGATCCCGCGCGCCGCGACATCGGTCGCCACCAGGGCCGGGGCCCGGCCGGTGGAGAACTGGCTCAGGGCCTGGTCGCGCTGGGACTGGCTGCGGCCGCCGTGGATGGGCACGGCCTTGACCCCGGCCTGGCCCAGCTGGCGGGCGATCCGGTCGGCGCCGTGGCGCGTGCGGCTGAAGATGATGGTCGAGCCGGTGCGGGCCACGATGTCGGCGGTCACCGCCACGCGCTTGGCCCGGGGCACCGACCAGAACAGGTGGGTGACCTCGCCGGCGTCGTCGTCGCCGGCGGCCACGGCGTGGCGCGCGGGGTCGGTCTGGTAGTGGGCGACCAGCTTGTCGACGTCGCCGTCGAGCGTGGCCGAGAACAGCAGCGTCTGGCGCCGGGACGGGCGTGCGGTCGAGCAGGCGGCGCACCGCGGGCATGAAGCCCATGTCGGCCATGCGGTCGGCCTCGTCCAGCGACGACGATCTCGGCCTTGTCGAGCACGACGTCGCCGGTGGACACCAGGTCCTCGAGCCGGCCGGGGCAGGCCACGACCACGCTCGGGCCCCGGGCCAGCAGCTTGCGCTGGGGCCCGTAGCCGACGCCGCCGTACACGGCCGCCACGGGACCGGCGCGGCGCTCGTCCACCAGGGCGGCCAGCTCGCGCTGCACCTGGGCGGCCAGCTCGCGGGTGGGGACCAGGACCAGCGCCCGGGGGCGCCGCGGCGCGGCGGGGCCGGCGGCCAGGGCGCGGGCGGCGATCACCAGCCCGAAGGCCAGCGTCTTGCCCGACCCCGTCGGCGCCTTGCCCGCCACGTCGCGCCCGGAGAGCGCGTCGGGCAGGGTGGCGGCCTGGATGGGGAAGGGCTCGTCGATGCCGCGGCGGGCCAGGGTGGCGCACAGGGGCGCGGGCACGCCGAGTTCGGCGAACGAGGGGAACATGAGACTCCAGTCGAAAAGGCAACCAGGCCGATTCGAACAGGAATCTCGAACGGGCCCCACCGGCGATCAGGCGCCGGCAGCTTCCGGCAGGGGTGCCGGACGTGACCGTGTGACTCTAGCGGGCCGGACCCGAACTTACGCGGACTTCCTTCGCCAGCCGATCGACGTGCGCCACGCGTGCTATCCCGCGGTCGTGGTCGTGGCGTCCTCGGCGGCGTCCGGAGCCGGTGGTGGTCGTGGCTTCCGTGCTCGTGGTGGTGATGCGCTCGCCGGACTGGGGGATGCCCGGATCCTCGTCGTCCTTGCTGCCGCAGCCCGCGGCCCCCAGGGCGGCGGCCACCAGCGCCACCGCGGCGAGACGCGCGCTCCATCGTCGGTTCACTCGGGGCTCCTCTTCGATCGTCCAGGCGCTGAGCCGGTAGAGCATCGCGCGCCGGCCAGGGCGAACTCACATGCAGCCGGCCGCCGTACGCTGCCCGCCGAGATGGCCCGCACCACGACGACCGTCAACCACGGGTCTGCCTCGGGGGTGTCGCTGCTGAAGCGGGGGCTGCTCGGCCGGCCGCTCGCGACGCGGAGGCCCCCGAGCAGCGCCTGCGCAAGCTGGTGGCGCTGCCCATCTTCTCGGCCGATGCCATCGCCTCCAGCGCGTTCGCCACCGAGGAGATCCTGCACGTGCTCGTGCCGGTGATCGGCATGGCCGCCCTCGACTACCTGGTGCCCATCAGTCTCGTCGTGGTGGTGCTGCTGGCCATCGTCGTGACCAGCTACCGCCAGACGATCTTCGCCTATCCCGGGGGCGGCGGGTCCTACATCGTGAGCCGCGAGAACCTGGGGACCAACGCCGCGCTGGTGGCGGGGGCGTCGCTGCTGGTCGACTACGTGCTGACCGTCGCGGTGTCGATCGCCGCGGGCACGGCCGCCATCGTGTCGGCCGTCGCGCCGCTGCGGGATCACCGGGTGGGCGTGGCCGTGGCGCCTCACGCTGCTGCTGGCGCTGGCCAACCTGCGCGGCGTGCGCGAGTCCGGGCGGCTGTTCGCCGTGCCCACCTACGTCTACATCGTCATCCTGGGCACGCTGATCGTGGTCGGGCTGGCCCGCTACGCCCGGGCGACATCGGCACCCTGCCCGTCGACCAGGAGTCGCTGGACCACTTCACCGGCGACGCGGCCCTGGCCGCCGGGGCCTCGTGGTTCCTGCTGGCCCGCGCCTTCTCGTCGGGGGCCGTGGCCCTGTCCGGGGTCGAGGCCATCGGCAACGGGATCCCCGCCTTCCGGCCGCCCGAGGCCCGCAACGCCGCCATCACGCTGACCTGGACGGGGTCGATCCTGGCCGCGCTGTTCTTCGGGGTGGCCGTGCTCGACGTCGCACCTGCGCCCGACCCTGTCGGAGGACCAGACGATCCTGTCGATCATGGGCCGCGAGGTGTTCGGCACCGGCCTGCTGTACTGGGTGCTGCAGGCGGCCACGGCCGGCATCCTGGTGCTGTCGGCCAACACCGCCTACGCCGACTTCCCCCGGCTGTCGTCGATCATCGCCCGGGACGGCTACCTGCCCCGCCAGCTCCACACCCGCGGCGACCGGCTGGTGTTCTCCAACGGGATCATCGCCCTGACCCTGGCCGCGGTGGGGCTGCTGGTGGCGTTCGGCGGCCTCACCACCCTGCTGATCCCGCTGTTCGCGGTGGGCCTGTTCGCCTCGTTCACCCTGTCGCAGGCCGGGATGGTCGTGCACCACCACCGGCTGCGCGAGCCCGGCTGGCGCCGCGGGCTGGCGGTCAACGCCGTCGGCGCCACCACCACGGGGCTGGTGCTGGTCGTGGTGGTGGTGTCCAAGTTCACCGAGGGCGCCTGGATCCCCACGCTGGTCATCCCGCTCATCGTCGGGGTGTTCATGGCCGTCCACCGCCATTACGAGGCACTGGCCCGCAGCGTGGCCCTACCTCCCGGCGCGGTGGCGGTCGAGCTGCGCCACACGGTCGTCGTGCTGGTGGGCAAGCTGCACCGGGGGGTGCCGGTGGCGCTCGCCTACGCCAAGTCCCTCCATCCCGAGCACCTGGTGGCCGTCACCGTCGCCACCGACGACGTCGACGCCGAGGCGTTCCGCCAGGCGTGGGCGGAGCACCGCTTCGACGTGCACCTGGAGATCGTGGCGTCGCCGTACCGGGACCTGAGCGAGCCGGTGATGGGCTACCTGGACGAGCTCGACGCCCGCTGGGAGAACGACACGATCACGGTCATCATCCCGGAGATCGTGGTCCACCGCTGGTACCACTACCTGCTGCACAACCAGAGCGCGCTGGCGCTCAAGGCGCACCTGCTGCAGCGGGACAACACGGTCGTGACCTCGGTCCCCTGGCACTACGACCCGGGCGAGGCCCACCGCGAGCCGGGCGAGGAGGCCCCCACCCCGGTCAGCGGGAGATGAGGCCGCTTCCCGCTCACATGCGGGATACGAGACCGCGTCCCGTGACCAGCGGGAGGTCGAGCGCGGTCACCAGCCCGGGCTCGGCCGCCACCACCGCGGGGACCGCGTTGACCAGGCGCATGGCCGTCGCCTTCAGGCCGGCGGTGTTGTGGTCGCCGTCGCCGCCCAGCATCTGGAGGTCGATGGTGTAGTTGGGCTCGCCGGTGAGGACCACCCGGTAGCCGCCCTGGCCGGTGGGCTGGGGCCAGTCGGGCGCCAGGTCGTCGCGCAGGCGGGTCACGTGCTCCAGCACGATCCGGGCCACGCCGTCCACCATGCCCCGCACCTCGAAGCGCATGGCGGCGGTGGTGCCCGCCTCGATCCGCCCGGAGGCCACCTCGAACGCCTCGGGGGCGGGGACCCGGTCGTGCCACTCGACGATCTCGTCCAGCTCGACGTCGAGGCCCGCGGCGATCTGGCTGACCACGCTGCCCCAGGCGGTGGTGAGGATCCCGGGCGACAGGATGAACGGGACCTCGTCCAGCGAGCCGCCGAAGCCCATGATGTCGAACAGCACCGAGGGCTGGTCGTAGGTGGCGTAGTTGAGGATCTCCATGCAGCGCACCTCGTCGATGCGCTCGCAGATGCCGGTGGCCACCAGCGGCAGCCAGTCGTTGGCGAAGCCCGGGTCGATGCCGTTGACGAACAGCGACACCCCGCCCTCGGCGGCGGCCGCCTCGACGCCCTCGTACATCACCTCGGGCACCGCGCCCCGCGGGTACTGGAGGAACACCGGGCTGGACGACACCACGTTGACGCCGGCCCGCAGGAAGCGCTCCAGGTCGGCCAGCGCCTCGAACAGCCGGTCGTCGGCCCACGCGGTGTGCACGATGCAGTCGGGCCGCAGGGCCAGCAGCGCCTCGGCGTCGTCGCTGGCGGCCACGCCCAGCGTGCGGTCGAGGCCGGCCAGCTTGCCCGCGTCGATGCCCACCTTGGCCGGGCTCGACACCCACACGCCCACCAGCTCCAGGTCGGGCCGGGCGTCGATGCCGGCGATGGCGTGGCGCCCGACGTTGCCGGTGCTCCACTGCACGACGCGATAGGTCACGGTGATCCCCTCTGCTCGTCGAGGCCCAGGATCCGCGCCGCGTTGTGGCGCAGGAACCTGGGCCAGACCTCGTCCTTGAAGCCCACGCCCGGCAGCTCGCCCATGATCCGCTCCAGCGACAGGCCCATGGGGAAGTAGCCGGCGTAGACGACCTTGTCGGCGCCCCGGGTGTTGGCGTAGTCGACGATGGCCTTGGGGTAGTACCGGGGCGCGAAGGCGCTCGTCGAGTAGTACAGGTTCGGCCACTTGAGCATCAGCTTGACGGCCAGGTCGGTCCACGGCTCGCAGCCGTGGCGGGTCACGAACACCAGGTCGGGGAAGTCGAAGCAGACCTCGTCGATCAGCTCGACGTGCTGGCAGGCGAAGCGCACCCGGGGCCCGGGCACCCCGGCGCACACGAACACGGGGATGCCCAGCTCCGCGCAGCGGGCGTAGATCGGGTACATCTTCTTGTCGTTGATCGGCACCTGGGGGAACATCCCGGCGGGGAACATCCCGACCGCCCGGATGCCCCACTCCTCGTGCGCCCGGGTGATGGCCCGCACCGCGTCCATGCCCTGGTTGGCGTCGACCGAGAGGGACGGGACGAAGCGGTCGGGGAACTGCCGCACCGCCCGGGCCCCGTCCTCGCCGTGCACGCCGACCAGGCCCTGCTCCACCCCCCAGAGATCCATCTCCCGCAGCGTGACGCCCACCGGGTCGACGCCCCGCTCGATGGTCTTGTCGGGGCTGTCCTTGAACATGTACTCGGCCGGGAAGTCGAAGTCCTCCTGGGACTCCCGGTCCTTGGTCTGGCGGGTGATGAAGGCGTACATCCGCTTCATGTCGGCCGCCGGGAAGCCGATCATCGTGTCGATGATCCCGACGTCGAAGGGGGCGGCCATGGGCGCCGAGTTTTGATACGTGTTCTAGTCACGTCAAGCTCGGGCGGTGCCGCAGCGGTCCCGGACGCGGTAACAAGTGCCCATGAGCACGGAACCCGACGACATCCCCGCCGCCCCCGAGGGCGGCACCGAAGAGACCGACGGGCGGATCGTCGTGGGCGTCGACGACTCCGAGCACGCCGCCGCCGCCCTGCGCTGGGCGCTGGCCGAGGGGGCGCTGCGGCAGACGACCGTCGAGGTGGTCCACTCGTGGTCGCCGCCGATGTCGGCCCTGCCCTTCGGGGCCACGATCTTCTACAAGGTCGACGACGCCGCCATCGACGCCGCGGCCCGGGACGCGATCGACGAGCTGGTGGACGCGGCGCTGGCCGAGATGGACAAGCAACCGCCCGAGGTGATGCGCACGATCCTGCCCGGGGGCGCCGCCACCACGCTGGTGGAGGTGTCCGAGGGCGCCGACCTGGTGGTGGTCGGGTCGCACGGCCGCACCGGGCTGCGGCGCATGGCCATGGGCTCGGTGGCCATGGCCGTCGTGAACCACGCCACCTGCCCGGTCGTGGTGGTGAGGGTGCCCGAGGCGTGACCGGAAGAACCGGCGGCAGCCGGTAGCGTCATCATCCGTGCAGACGAGGACTCGGCGGGCGGTCGGGTGGCTGGGACTGGCGGGCGGCAGCCTGGTCGTGGGCGCCGCGGCCGCCGCGGGCGCCCTCGCGTCCGACACCGAGCGGGTGACCAGCTTCTGGTCGCGCGCCGAGGTGGCGAGCGACGGCACCGCCGCGGTCACCGAGGTCATCGACTGGGACTTCGGCCAACCGTTCGCCGAGCACCACGGCATCTTCCGCTTCATCCCCGAGCTGCCCGACACCACCCCGGTCACGGTGGACTCGCCCGACGCGCCGGACCAGGCCACGGTCGGCACCGAGGTCCGGGACGACGGCCGGTCCTACCTGGTCATCACGATCGGCGATCCCGCCCGGACGGTGACCGGGTCCCGCCGCTACCGCATCGACTACCCGCTGCCCGGCGTGGTGCGGGAGACGGAGGTGGACTGGGAGACGATGGGCAACCAGTGGCCCGTGGACATGGAGAACGCCGAGGTCCACCTGCTGGCCCCGTTCGAGCTCACCGACGCCAGGTGCGTGATCGGCACCGCCCAACGACACCCGCGACTGCGAGATCCAGGAGGTCGCCCCCGGCCACGTGATGGCGCAGGTCGACAAGGTGCCCAAGGGCCAGGGAGTGTCGCTGGAGGCGACGGTCGGGGCGCCGCTGCGCCACACCGCCCGCGCTGCCCCAGCCGCCCCCGCCGCCCGACGACCCCGGCACCGGCCTGCTGCCCCCGGCGGGCGCGGCCGCCGCCGCCTCGCTGGTGGCCGGGATCCCGGTGGCCATCCTGGTGCGCCGGGCCGGCCGCGAGCGCATCGCCCCCGGCGGGGAGGCCGACGCCGCCTACGCGCCTGGGCCTGCCGGCCGAGTCCGAGGTCCGGGTCGACGCCGCCGAGCTGGCCCGCATGGCCACCACCGAGTTCGCGCCGCCCGCGGGCGTGTCGCCCGCGCAGGGCGGCATCGTCCTGCGGGAGGACGTGCGGCCCGAGCACAAGGTGGCCTGGCTCATCCAGTCCGCCATCGACGGGGCCATCGACCTGGACGACAGCGACCACTCCACCACCATCACCCGGTCCGGGCCGGGCTCCCCCGAAGAGGAGGAGGTGCTGGGCATGGCGTTCGGCGGCCGCACGGAGGTCTCCCTCGGGAGCTACGACCCGGCGTTCGCCTCGGCCTGGAACTACCTGAGCGGCAAGCTCTCCGCCTGGCGGGACGAGAGCGGCCTGTGGGACGCCGGCTCGCAGGCCCGGCGGGTGGCGGCCCTGGTGCTGGGCGGGCTGGTGGGGCTCCTGGGCGCCGCGCGCGGCCGCCGGGGGTGGCGCCCTGGCCGGGCGCTTCGGGTCCCAGTGGCTGCCGCTGGCCGCGCTGGGCGGCGCCGTGGCCGGCGCCGGCCTCGCCGCGCTGCTGGGCGCGTGGGAGCTGCCGGTGCGCACCGCGGCGGGCTCGGGGGTGTTCCTGCGGGTCGAGTCGTTCCGCCGCTTCCTGGCCGAGTCCGAGGCGTACCACGCCGAGGAGGCGGCCAAGCGGGGCGTGCTGCGGGAGTACACCGCCTGGGCCGTGGCCCTGGACGAGATCGACCGCTGGTCCCGGGCCGTGTCGTCCTCGACCGTCATCCCCGAGGCCGCGGGGCTGAACTACGTGTACATGGCCCCGCTGCTGATGATGTCGACCGTCTCGGCCGCCACCGCGCCCCGGTCGTCGGGCGGCGGGGGCGGCGGCTTCGGCGGCGGGTCGATCGGCGGCGGCGCGGGCGGGGGCGGCGGCGGCAGCTGGTGAGGTCGGCAGCTGGTGAGGGTCAGGCCGGCTGCGCCAGCAGGAGCTGGGACCCGGCGGTGATCCACAGGCGCCCCTCGCCGTCCAGCGCCAGCTGCGACGAGGTGTCGGCGTCCGACAGCCCCGACACCGCCTCGCGGGTGGTGCCGTCGGGAGCGACCGCCACCACCGCGTCGAGGCCCAGGTCGAGGACGTAGGCGGTCCCGTCGGGGGCGGTCACCACGTCGAGCGGGTCGGCGAGGGCGCCTCCGGGCGTGGCGGGCATCATGAGCCCCTCGGGGCCGACCCGCCACAGCTGGGCGCAGTCGCCGTCGGCGATGAGCAGCGCGCCGCTCCGGTCCACCGCCACGCCGCCGGCCCGGCCGAGGCCCGCCAGGGTCGCGGGGGCGGCCGGCTCGACCTGGCAGTCCTGGGGCCGGCTGCCCGCCACCAGCTCCAGCCGCCATCAGCGAGCTGGAGCGGGCCGGGCGGGTCCTGGACGAGAAGATCGGGGCCCGCGGGTCGCTGGCCGTCACCGCCCGCGCCGACTGGCGCGGAGCTCACGCCGACGAGTTCGACACCGTCCTCCGCGGCCAGGCGTCGCTGGCGGGCGGCGTGGCCGAGGCGTGCCGCACTGCGGCGGCCGCCATCGAGACGGCATGGGAGTCGGCCAACGGTGAGCAGGCCCGCCTCAACCGCCTGGCCGAGGAGGGCTCCACCGTCTCCCGCTCGCACATGCCGCTCTGAACGCGGCATGGGGGAGCGGCCGGAGCCGCTCCCCCTGTCCGTGGCGGGGAGATGGGTAGGTGGGATCAGTCGGTGGCGATGGCCGACAGCACGTCCATGCGCGCAGCCCGGCGGGCGGGTCGGACTGCGGCGACCACGCCCACCAGGGCGCCGATCGCCATCACGACGGCCAGCGGGCCGGCGGGGATGGCGAAGGAGGTGAATCCCTCGCTGGCCAGCGTGTCGACCAGGGCCCAGCCCAGGAAGATGCCGAGCCCGACGCCGCCGGCGGTGCCGAACAGCGCCACCGTGGCGGCCTCACCCCGCACCATCGACCGCAGCTGGCGCCGGGTCTGGCCCACCGCCCGCAGGAGGCCCAGCTCCCGGGACCGCTCGTGGATGGACAGCGACAGGGTGTTGGCGATGCCCATGAGGGCGATGACGATGGCCAGCACCAGCAGGCCGTACACCAGGTTGAGCACCTGGTCGACCTGGCCCGAGGCGGTCTTGACGTACTCGTCGCCGGTCTGCACGTCGGGGGCGCCGAAGCGGTCGGCCACCGCCTGGATGGCGCGCTCGCCCTGGTCCAGGGAGGTGCCCTCGGCCAGCGTGATCATGATCACGAAGTCGCTCGGCGTCGCCGTGTGGGGCAGGAACAGCGCCTCGGGCACCAGCAGGTCGCCCATGAGGTTGCCGCGCTCGTAGATCGCCCCCACCGTGGGCTCGGCGCCGGCGCCGTCGGCGAAGGTGACCGGCAATGGGTCGCCAAGGGCCAGGTGGTGGTCGTCGGCGTAGTCCTGCGACACGGCCACCTCGTCGTCGCCCACGTCGGCGATGCTGCCGCCGCCGAGCACGCCCAGGTCGAGCATGCGGTCGAAGTTGGCGGGCTCGATGGTGGTGGCGAGGGTGTCCTGGCCGTCGACCCGCAGCGGGGCGTTGGACAGCGACGAGGTGGCGTCCACCTCGTCCAGCCCGGCGATGCCGGCGCTCAGCTCGGGGCTGAAGCCGACCGACGAGAACGCCGGGTCCGACACCACCAGGTCGCCGTCGAACTGCTGGGCGATGGTGGCGTCCATCGACTCCTTGATGGACGCGCCCACCACGGTGAACAGCGACACGACGGCCACGCCCACCATGAGGGCCGAGGCCGTGCCGGCGGTGCGCCGGGGGTTGCGCATCGCGTTGCGGCGGGCCAGCGACCCGGTGACGCCCCGCAGGGCGGCCCCGGGGGCGGCCAGCAGTCCGGCCGCCGGCCGGGCCGCCACCGGGCCCAGCAGGACCACGCCCACCAGCGTGACCAGGGCGCCGAGGCCGGTGAGGGAGAAGTTGCCCTCGCCGCTGGTGCCGCTGAGCACGGCCGCCACCCCGGCGCCGGTCACGACCAGGCCCACGCCTGCCCGCCACCAAGAGGCGCCCGAGCGGTCGACGGCCACGGCCCGAAGGGCGGCCATCGGCGCGGTGCGGGAGGCCCGCAGCGCCGGGACCAGGCTCGCCGCCAGCGTCACGATCACGCCCACGGAGGCCGCCGACACCACCGACCCGGTGCCGATGACCAGGGCGTGGGCCGGGAGGCTGATCCCGATGGCGCCGAAGATGGCCAGCATGCCCGCGGCCAGGCCGATGCCGGCCGCGATGCCCACGGCCGAGGCGACGATCCCCACGGCCAGGGCCTCGACCGCGATGGACCGCAGCACCTGGCCCCGGGAGGCGCCGAGCGCCCGCAGCAGCGCGGACTCCCGGGTGCGCTGGGCCACCAGGATCGAGAAGGTGTTGTAGATGCTGAAGGTGGCGACCACGAGCGAGACGCCCGCGAACACCAGCAGCGCCTGGCTGAAGAAGCCGAGGAAGTCGCCCTGGATGTCGTCCTCCATCTCGGCCGTGAGCTGGGCGCCGGTGAGGCTCTCGACCCCGTCGGGGAGCACGGGGTCGAGGCGGTCGACCAGCTCGGCCTGGCTCACGCCCGGCTCGGCGGCGACGCGGATGCTGGTGGCCTTGTCCGGCTCGCCCGGCAGGAGCAGCTCGCTCGCCCAGTCGGTGGTGAAGGCCGCGTAGGTGGTGGGGCCGGCGCTGTCGGCGCCCGCGAAGCTGGCCAGGCCGACGATGGTGACCTCGACCGGCTCGGGCACCCGGATGGTGGTGGTGTCCCCGATGGCCAGGTCGCCCTCCTCGGCGGCGCCCTTGTCGATGACCGCCTCGCCGGGGGCGGCCGGGGGCCGGCCCTCGGCCAGGTCGTAGGGGTTGAGGCCGTCGTCGGTGATCCAGTTGGCGGCGAAGGTGGGCGGGCCGTTGCCGCCCAGCGGGTCGCCGTCGGCGCCCACGATGCGGCCGTAGCCCCAGATCTCGGGGGCCGCGGCGGCCACGCCGTCCACCGCCGCGATCTGCTGGGCGAGGTCCGCGTCGACCCGGCCCCGCTCGACGATGTCGTCCTCGCCCACCTGGGTCGCGTTGCGGACGACGGCGTCGGTGCCGGCATTGGACTCGGCGAAGATGTCGCTGAAGCCCGCGGTCATGGTGTCGCCCACCACCAGGGTGGCGGACAGGAAGGCCACGCCGAACATCACGGCGAGGCAGGTGGCCAGCAGGCGCCGCTTGTGCGCCCGGACCGACTTGAGGGTCGTCTTCCACATCGTGATCAGCTCCCCAGGGCCTTCATGTGCTCGAGCACGGTGTCGGCGGTGGGGGCGGCCACGACGTCGACGATCCGGCCGTCGGCCAGGAACACCACCTCGTCCGCGTGGGCCGCGGCGTCGGGGTCGTGGGTCACCATCACGATGGTCTGGCCCATGTCGTCCACGGCCGCCCGCATGAAGGTGAGGATCTCGGTGCCCGCGCGGGAGTCGAGGTTGCCGGTGGGCTCGTCGGCGAAGATGACCTCGGGCCGGCTGGCCAGCGCCCGGGCCACGGCCACCCGCTGCTGCTGGCCGCCCGACAGCTCGGACGGGCGGTGCCGCAGCCGGTCGCCCAGGCCCACGGTGGCGATCACCCGGTCGAGCCAGCCCCGGTCGGCCCGGCGGCCGGCCAGGTCGAGCGGCAGGGTGATGTTCTCCCCGGCCGTCAGCATCGGGAGCAGGTTGTACGCCTGGAACACGAAGCCGATCCGGTCCCGGCGCAGCCGCGTGAGCTGCTTGTCGGACAGGGTGCCGAGATCGACGTCGCCGACGTAGACCCGCCCGCTGGTGAGGTTGTCGAGGCCGGCCATGCAGTGCATGAGGGTCGACTTGCCGGAGCCGGACGGGCCCATGATGGCGGTGAACCGCCGGGCCGGGATGGCCAGGCTGACGGCATCGAGCGCCCGCACCGCGGTGTCGCCTCCGCCGTAGACCTTGGTGGCCAGCTCGGCCCGGACCGCGGGGCGGCTCGCACGCCGTCCCAGATGTCCGCCTCGGGTGTCATCACATCGTTCGCAGTCATGTCTGCGACGGTAAGGAAGCCCGCACGCTGGGTCATTGGAGCCACCCGGCATCTCCGGGATGGGGACAACCCCACCCCGCCGGTGGGGCTACGGACGACGCTGTAGGTGCAGGATCGACGTCGACCCTGGTCGGGCTGGCAGCTTGGATGGCGACTACGTTGTGACCGACCGCGGGGTACCGGTGGTGAGGATCCTCGGCCTGGACGCCACGGCCACGCTGGAGCAGCTCGCGGCCCAGGGAGTGATCGCCAAGCCTGGACGGCCGAGCCGTCCCGCGGCGACCGGCCGTCGTCGCCCTCGCGCGCCCGCCGGCCGGTGGCGGACGTTGTGGCTGAAGCGCCAGCTGCGCCGCTAGGAGGACGGCAGCGAGCTCGCCTCCGCCCTCTGGGACGGGTGCGATGCGGCGCTGTCGAGCCGCCTGGCCTACCCCGAGGTCTGTGCGGCGCTCGCCGCGGCTCATCGCAACCACGACCTGGACGACGAGGGGTTCGCTGCGGCCGCCGCGGGCTGGGAGGACTTCTGGGCGGCCACGCGGGCCGTCGAGCTCACGGCCGCCGTCGAACGGCGGGCCGGTGAGCTCGCCCGACGCTGTGGCCTCCGGGGCGCGGATGCCGTCCACCTGGCCAGCGCCGTGGCCGTCGGCACGCCGGACCTGGTAGTGGCGGTCTGGGACCGCCGGCTGCACGCAGGCGTCGTCGCCGAGGGTGTCGCCGTGGCTCCGGGAGGCCTCTGACGTTACGACGACGCGTAGGTGAGGGTCACGTCACCCTGGTCGGCGTGGGCGACGATGCTGCGCGCGCTGTCCAGGTCGCGGTCGACCAGGTCGTTGACGTCGCCCTGGTCCGCGCTGAGGTCGGTGGCGTAGGCGACGTCCGGGTCGGGCAGCACGATCTCGATCGAGCCCTGGTCGGCCTCGGCCACCAGCGTCTGGGGCGACTCGTCGAACACCAGCGAGATGCGGCCCTGGTCGGACTCGGCCGACACGTGGTCCGAGTCGATGCCGTCCGCGGTGATGCGGCCCTGGTCGGAGTTGAGCGTCAGGTCGCCGTCCACCCGCTGCAGGGTGATGGACGAGCCGTCGCTGGACGCCTCCAGCCCGCCGGTCACGTCCGAGACCTCGATGCTGCGCTCGGCCCAGACGGAGACCGGCAGGCCGGCCGGCACCTGGATCGTGTAGCGCACCTCGCACCAGGCCGAGCCGATCGTCGGGACAGGTGGCCGCGCACCACCAGCTTGTCGCCGTCGGTGGTGACCGAGTGGCCGGTGCGCCGCGAGGCCGTCGTCGATGCGGGCGCGGATGCCGATGCTGCGTGGCGTCGTCGGTCGCCGATCACCCGCACCTGGCCCGCCGGGTTGTGGATCTCCACCGAGGCGATGCCCGCGGCCGGGACCTCGGCGGTCTCGGTGCGCTCCTTGTGGGCCAGCGCCACCGCCGCCTGCATGGTGAAGAACAGCAGCATCAGCACCGCCACCCCCGAGCCGGCGATCCTCCAGGCCTTCTCGACAGTTTGCTCATGGCTCCGACCTCAGCTCTCCAGCCACCGCAGCACGGCCAGCACCCGCCGGTGGTCGTGCTCGGCGGGCGGCAGGTCCAACTTGGTGAAGATGTTGCTCACGTGCTTCTCGACCGCGCCGTAGCTCACGACCAGCTCGCGCGGCGATGGCGTGGTTGGAGCGGCCCTCGGCCATGAGCCCCAGCACCTCGCGCTCGCGGGCGGACAGGCGCGCCAGCGGGTCCTTGCGCCGGGCGCGGGCCAGCAGCTGCCCCACCACCTCGGGGTCGAGGGCGGTGCCGCCCTCGCCCACCCGCTGCACCGCGGCCAGGAAGTCGCCGACGTCGGCGATGCGGTCCTTGAGCAGGTAGCCGAGGCCGGCCGTGTCGTCGGCCAGCAGCTCGCTGGCGTAGGTCTCCTCGACGTACTGGGACAGGACCAGGATGCCGATGGGGGGCCAGCGGGACCGGATCTGCAGCGCGGCCCGCAGCCCGTCGTCGGTGTGGGTGGGCGGCATGCGGACGTCGACCACGCACAGGTCGGGCTGGTGGCGCTCCACCACCACCAGCAGGTCGTCGGCGTTGTCCACCGTCGCCACCACCTCGTGGCCGGCGTCGGCCAGCAGGCCGGTGAGCCCGGCCCGCAGCAGGACGGAGTCCTCCGCGATCACGATCCGCACGGGATCTCCGCCAGCAGCGTCGTGGGGCCGCCCTCGGGGCTCACCACGTGGAACGATCCGCCCAGCGCGGTGATCCGGTCCCGCAGGCCGGCCAGGCCGGTGCCCTGGCCCGGGACGGCGCCGCCCTTGCCGTCGTCGCGCACCTCCACCACCAGGCGCTCTCCCGCGCGGACGATGGTGACGGCGGCCTTGGTGGCCTCGGCGTGGTGGGCGACGTTGGCGAGCGCCTCGGACACCACGAAGTACGCGGCGCTCTCCACCGCGGGCGGCGGCCGGGTCGGGACGTCCACGGACAGCGTGACGGGGACCGGCGAGCGGGCGACCACCGCCGACAGCGCGGCGTCGAGGCCCCGGTCCTCGAGGATCACCGGGTGGATGCCGCGCACCAGGTCGCGGATCTCGGCCAGCGCGGCCTTGGCCTCCTCGTGCGCGTCGGCCACCAGCTGGCGGCCGGCTTCGGGGTCCTGCTCCAGCCGCTCCTTGGCGGTGCCCAGGCCCATGGCCAGGGCCACCAGGCGCTGCTGGGCGCCGTCGTGCAGGTCCCGCTCGATGCGGCGGCGCTCGGCCTCGGCGCTGTCGACGGCCGCGGCCCGCGAGGTCTCCAGGCGGGTCACCTGCTCGCCCAGCACGTCGCGCGCGGCGGGGCGCGATCAGCCAGCGGGCCGCGGCCACGTCCACCCGGGCCAGCGCCCGGGTCAGCCACGGCGCCGCCAGCACCAGCCCCACCGCCCCCAGCAGGGCGAGCCCGACCGTGTGCAGGCCCTGGGTGGCGTCGAACAGGCCGAAGCGCGCCCGGTCGTCGGGGAGGCTGGTGACGTAGAGGGGCAGGAGCAGCAGCGCGGCGGACACGCGACCACGTGACGACCGCGAGCGTGCAGGTGAGCACGCCGAGCGGGAGGGCTAGCAGCAGGTACGCGATCTCCTTCCAGCGGGCCCGGCTCTTGGCGCGCTCGACGAGGTGGCGCCACCAGCCCCGGGTCGTGAGCGGCGGCACGGGGTCGTCGAGCCGCACGTCGAGGAGGGCGGCCACGCGGGAGCGCTCCATGCGGGCCAGCAGGTGGGCGGACACGAACAGCAGCCAGGCGAACGGCAGCGCCAGCGGGAACGTGATCAGCAGGCTCACCGTGATGGCCAGCAGCGTGATCACCACGGAGAACGTGAACGCGCCGACGAACACGTCGAGCATCAGGTGGGTCAGTGCCCACCACGTGGCCGGCTCACGCCAGGGCCGGAGGAGACCGCGGATCACGCTGACACCGTAAGCACGGCCGGGCCGCGCCACCATGTGGCGGGCGGGTGTCGACGGGGTGGGGACAACCCCACCTATTGGAGCTTCGACCGGCCGCCGGTGGCGAACCAGCTGGCGGTGAGCTTCAGCTCCGGCGGGCGGGGCTCGATCTCCTCGTAGACCCGCTTGTAGCCGGTGTGGGCGAAGACCCAGCGGCCGTCGAGGCGCACGTAGCGGTCCTCGTAGAACGACGATCCGCGCACGGTGAGCCCCAGGTCGCCGAGGATCACCACGTCGTCCAGCGCCCACGTGCCCTCGGCCGTGTCCGGCCCGGTGAGCGTGATCTCGGGCTGGTGCATCTTGTGGCTGGTGAGCATGGACTCGTCGCCCATGGCCCCGGTGAGGAAGGCGAGGATGGCCGGCCGCCCCTCCAGCTCGGTGGCGCCCCCGCCGTAGCTGGCGGTGGCGTCGGGGGCGAACAGCTCGCCCAGCTCGTCCCAGCGCTTGGTGTCGATCAGCCGCGCGTAGCGGTACTTGAGCTGGTGGATCTGCTCGATCTCCACGAGGTCGGCCGGAGTCATGGCCGGTGATGTACCACAGCCGCGGTACGGGCGAACGGTTCGACCGTACGATGTGAGGCCCCGCCCGGCGCCCTACCGTGCAGGCGGTGTCCGGCACGCTGACCACGGGACGCGAGGTGCCCGCCGACGCCGACGCCCTGCTGCCCAGAGTCGCCGAGGCGCCGGGATGGGTGCGCGACGTCGCGCCGGCGTTGCTCGCCGCCGCCGTCCAGGTCGGCATCACCGTCCTGGCGTCCCGCGGCCAGCCCGAGGCCGACCCGTTCGACGCCCTGGCCATCCTCCTGCTGCTGGCCGGGCCCGCCGCGCTGCTGCTGCGGCGGCGCCATCCCACGCTGTGCCTGGTGCTGGCCTTCGTCCCCACCATGCTCTACGGCCTGACCGACTACCCCCGGGGCCCGTTCGTGCTGGCGCTGGTCATCGCCTTCTTCAACGCGGTGCTGAGGGGGCGGCGCCGCGCCGCGTGGGCCACGCTGGGCGTGGGCTACGTGATCGTGGCCGGGGTCCATCCGACGCTTGGAGCACGAGACCTGGCCCCAGTGGGCGTTCGCCCTGGGGCTGCTGGCCTGGCTGCTGGTGCTGGGGGCGGGGGCGGAGCTGTTGCGCAGCCGGCTGGAGCGCCGCGCCGAGGAGGCCGCGGCCCGCGCCGAGCAGGCGCAGCGGCGGGCCAGCGACGAGCGCCTGCGCATCGCCCAGGAGCTGCACGACGTGCTGGCCCACAACATCTCCCTCATCAACGTGCAGGCCGGGGTGGCGCTGCACCTGCTGGACGAGCGCCCGGACCAGGCCCGCCCCGCGCTGCGGGCCATCCGGGACGCCAGCAAGGACGCACTGGGCGAGCTGCGCTCGGTGCTCGACATCCTGCGGGCGGGCGGGGCCGCCCCCCGGGCCCCGACCGCGGGCCTGGCCGACCTCGACGCCCTGGTGGCGCGCACCCGGGGCACGGGCCTCGACGTGGAGGTGGCGGCCCCCGACGGCCTGGACGGCCTGCCGGCGGGCGTGGACCTGGCCGCCTTCCGCATCGTCCAGGAGGGCCTCACCAACGTGGTCCGCCACGCGCACGCCACCCGGGCCACGGTCCGCCTCACCCGCTCGCCCGGCGAGCTGGTGGTGGAGGTGGACGACAACGGCCGCGGCCCCACCGGGCCCGGCGTCGACGGCGACGGTCGCGGCCTGGCCGGCATGCGGGAGCGGGCCCGCGCCCTGGGCGGCTCGCTGGAGGCCGGCCCCCGCCCCGGCCGCGGCTTCCGCGTCCGGGCCACCCTCCCCCTGGCCACGGAGGACAGCGAATGATCCGGGTGGTGCTGGCCGACGACCAGGCGCTGGTGCGGGCCGGGTTCCGGGCGCTGCTGGACGCCCAGGACGACATCGAGGTGGTGGGCGAGGCGGGCGACGGCGACGAGGCCGTGCGGGTGGCCCGGCGCACCGGGCCCGACGTGGTGCTCATGGACATCCGCATGCCGGGCACCGACGGCCTGGCCGCCACCCGGGCCATCGCGCGCGACGAGCGCCTGGCCGGCGTCCGCATCGTGATCCTCACCACCTTCGAGCTCGACGAGTACGTGTTCGAGGCCATCCGGGCCGGGGCCAGCGGCTTCCTGGTCAAGGACACCGAGCCGGTCGAGCTGCTGCGGGCCGTGCGGGCGGTGGCCGCGGGCGACGCCCTGCTGTCCCCGGGCGTGACCCGCCGGCTCATCGGCGCCTTCGCCACCCAGACCCGGGCCGCGCCCCACCGCCCCGAGCTGGACATGCTCACCGACCGCGAGCGCGAGGTCATGGCCCTGGTGGCCGAGGGCCTGTCCAACGACGAGATCGCCGAGCGCCTCTACGTCAGCCCCATGACCGCCAAGACCCACGTGAGCCGAGCCATGACGAAGCTGGCGGCCCGCGACCGGGCCCAGCTGGTGGTGCTGGCCTACGAGTCGGGCCTGGTCCGCCCGGGCTGGATCGACTGACCCGCCACTACCGCGGGCGTGGCAGGGGCGAAGCATCCCCTCGTGGGACGTGCGGAGGGCGCCTCGGGCGGACCATCGAGGCATGTTCAGCACACTTGCGCATTGTGGACCGGGGCCGTGGTTCCTGGTCTTCCCCCTGTTCTGGTTCGGCTTCCTCGCCCTCGTCGCCTTCCGCTTCGCCCGTGGGGGCCCGCCCTGGCGCCAGCGGGGCTCGGGCCAGTCCGTGCTCGACGAGCGTTACGCCAACGGCGAGATCGACGTCGACGAGTACCGCCTGCGCCGTGACGTCCTGCAGGAGACGCGGCGATGAGCGCCGCCGCCCAGGCCATCGGGGCCACCAAGGTGTACGGGAGCGGCGACACCGCCGTGCTCGCCCTCGACGAGGTGGACGTCGCCTTCGAGCGCGGCCGTTACACCGCCGTCATGGGCCCGTCGGGGTCCGGCAAGTCCACGCTCATGCACTGCGTGGCCGGGCTCGACACCCTCACCGCCGGGCAGGTCCTGGTGGGCGACGTCGACCTGTCCACCCTGTCGGACCGGGACCTGACCCGGCTGCGGCGGGACCGGATCGGCTTCGTGTTCCAGGCCTTCAACCTCATCCCGACGCTGACCGCCCGGGAGAACATCGTGCTCCCCGACCGCCTCGCCGGCCGGCGGGCCGATGCCGCCTGGGTGGACGAGGTGGTGGCGGCCGTGGGCCTGGGCGACCGCCTGGCCCACCGGCCGTCCGAGCTGTCCGGCGGCCAGCAGCAGCGGGTGGCGGTGGCCCGGGCGCTGGCCGGGCGGCCCGACATCGTGTTCGCCGACGAGCCCACCGGCAACCTCGACTCCCGCACCGGGGCCGAGATCCTGGGCTTCCTGCGCCGGGCGGTGGACGACCTGGGCCAGACCGTCGTCATGGTCACCCACGAGCCCACCGCGGCGGCCCACGCCGATGAGGTCGTGTTCCTGGCCGACGGCCGCGTCGTCGACGGGCTCGCCTCTCCCACCGCCACCTCCGTCCTCGACCGCATGTCCTCCCTGGGAGCTTGAACCATGCTGTGGATCACCCTGCACGAGATGCGGGCCCACGCCCGCCGGCTGGCCGGCACCGGCCTGGCCGTGGTGCTGGGCGTGGCCTTCCTGACCGGCACGCTGGTCCTCGGGGCCACGCTGCGGGCCAACTTCGACGACCTGCTGACCGAGGTCAACGCGGGCACCGACGTCGTCGTCCGCAACGGCACCGAGCTGGAGGCCGACATCGCCCGGGCGCCCGTCGACGCCGCCCTGGTCGACCGCATCGCCGCGATCGACGGGGTGGCGGCGGCCGAAGGCCAGGTCACCGGCTACGGCGCGCTGCTCGGCTCGGACGGCACCGCCATCGGCGGGAACGGCCCGCCCCAGTTCGCCGCCAGCTGGGTCACCAGCCCCGAGCTCAACCCCTACCGCCTGGCCGAGGGCCGGGCGCCGCGGGCCGACGGCGAGGTGGTGGTCAACGTGGGCACCGCCGAGAAGGGCGGGCTGGGCCTCGGCGACACCACCACCCTGCTCACCCCGGACCCGGTCGAGGTCACCATCGTGGGCCTGGCCACCTTCGGGGACGCCGATGGCCTGGGCGGCGTGACCTTCACCGCCTTCGACCTGGCCTCCGCCCAGGAGCACATCCTGAAGTCGCCCGACCGGGTGTCGAGCGTCGTGGTGCGAGGCGAGGACGGCGTCGACCAGTCCCAGCTGGCGGAGCGGATCGGCGCGGTGCTGCCCCCCGGCCTCGAGGCCACCACCGGCACCCAGGTGACCGACGAGGCCACCGACGACATCAACCGGGACTTCCTGAACCTGCTGACCACGTTCCTCACCATGTTCGCGGGCGTGGCCCTGCTGGTGGCGACGTTCAGCATCTACAACACCTTCTCGATCATCGTGGCCCAGCGCACCCGCCAGGCCGCGCTGCTGCGGGCGCTCGGCGCCGGGCGGGGGCAGGTGATCCGCTCGGTGATCTTCGAGGCGCTGCTGGTGGGCGTGGTCGGCTCGCTGGTGGGCCTGGCCGCGGGCGTCGGCGTGGCCGGGCTGCTCAAGGGCCTGTTCGACGCGGCCGGGTTCGCCCTGCCCGCGGGCGGCATCGCCGTCACCGGCGGGACGGTCGTGGCCGGGCTCGCGGTCGGCGTGCTGGTCACGCTGGTGGCGGGCGTGGTCCCCGCGGTCAAGGCGTCGCGGGTGGCCCCGCTGGCCGCGCTGCGGGCGGTGGCCATCGAGGGCCGCGGCCCGTCGGTGGCCCGGGTGGCGGCGGGGACGATCCTCGTCGCCGGGGGCGCCGGCCTCACGCTGGCCGCGGTGATCGGCGGGGGCGGCGCACTGGCCCCGGCGGGGATCGGCGCGCTGCTGACCGTCATCGGCGCGGTGGTGTGCGGGCCGCGCCGTGGCGCGGCCCGTGGCCCGGGTGCTGGGCGCACCCCTGGCCCGCCTGCGGGGCATGACCGGCGGGCTGGCCCGCGAGAACGCCATGCGCAACCCGCGGCGCACCGCGGGCACCGCCTCGGCGCTCATGGTGGGTGTGGCGGTGGTGACCCTGTTCACCGTGTTCGCCGCGTCCCTCAAGGCGTCGGTCGACTCGTCCATCGATCGCTCGTTCGCGGGCGACGTGGTGGTGTTCGCCGGCCGCTTCGGTGGCGGCGGCGTGAGCCCCCAACTGGCCGAGCCGACGTTGCCGCCCTGCCCGAGGTGGGCACGGCGGTGGGCGTGAGCAGTGCCTCGGTGCGCATCGACGGCGACACCAAGGAGGCCAGCGCGGCCGAGATCGGGGACCTGAGCCGGCTGCTCGACTTCGACGTCACCAGCGGCTCGCTGGCCGACGTCGGCGACGGCGAGCTGGCCGTGTCCGACGGCGTGGCCGAGGACTTCGGCTGGGAGACGGGCGACCGCCTGGCGGTCACGTTCCCCGACGGTGTCGAGGAGGAGCTGACCATCGGGGCGACCTACGGCACCCTCAACCTGGTCGGCAACTACCTGCTGCCCCAGTCGGTGTGGGCGCCCCACGCGGTGCAGGTCCTCGACCCGCTGGTGCTGGTGGAGTCGGCGCCGGGCACCTCGGTCGCCGCCACCGAGGCGGCGGTGGAGCAGGTGGCCGAGCGCTACGGCAACCCCGACGTGGCCGACCGCGCCGAGTTCGCGGCCACCGCCGCCGGCAACGTCGACATGCTGCTCACCATCATCTACGCCCTGCTGGCGCTGGCCATCGTCATCGCCCTCATGGGCATCGCCAACACGCTGTCGCTGTCCATCCACGAGCGGACCCGCGAGCTGGGCCTGCTCCGGGCGGTCGGTCAGACCCGGCGCCAGGTGCGGGCGATGGTCCGGGGCGAGTCCGTGCTGATCGCCGCGTTCGGAGCGGTCGGCGGCGTGGCCCTGGGCGTCTTCCTGGGCTGGGCGCTGGTCCGGGTGGCGGGCGCGTCGTCCGGCACGATCGAGGTGTTCGCCCTCCCCACGGCCCGGCTGCTGGTGGTGCTGGCGATCGGCGCCCTGGCCGGCGTGGTGGCGGGCCTGCGTCCCGCCCGCCGGGCGGCCCGCCTCGACATCCTGGCCGCCATCGCGGCCGACTGAGGAGCCGGCGAGGCAATAGGGACCGGCGCGGCGGTCGCGAGGCAATCGCCGTCGGCCCCCGGCCGCTATTGCCTCGGGACGCGCCGGGTGACCCCTATTGCCTCGGCACTTGGTCGGTCAGGGGGGCTGAGGCTCGCGGCGCAGCCTGTCGGCCAGGCGGGCTTCCTCGGGGAGGTCCGCCTGGCCCGCGAGCACCCGGGCCACGGCCAGGTAGTCGGCCACCTCGGCCACGTCGTGGACCCGCAGGATGGTCCCCGGGGCCGAGCCGGAGTGGCCCACGGCGGCCAGGGTGCCCGCCAGGCGCTGGCGGGGCGGGCGCCCGGTGATGGCGCCCACGAAGTCCTTGCGGGACAGGGCGAGCAACAGCGGACGGCCCAGCGCCCGCACCCGGTCGAGGTCCCGCAGCACGGCCACGGTCTGGGCCGGGGTCTTGGCGAAGTCTGGCCCCGGGTCGAGGATCGTCGCCTCGGGCGCCACCCCGGCCTCGGCCACCGCCGCCAGCTTCTCCGCGAGGAAGCCCACCACGTCCTCGGTGACGCCCCCGCCGCGGTACAGCCCGTCGTCGAGGACCTTGTGCTTGGGGAGCGCCCGGGTGTGCATGATCACCAGCCCGGCGCCCGCCGCGGCCACCAGGCCGGCGACCTCGGGGTAGAGCAGCCCGCTGATGTCGTTGACGATGGCGGCCCCGGCCTCGAGCACCGCGGCCACCACTGCGGGCCGGTAGGTGTCCACCGAGACGACCAGGTCGGGGGCGGCCTCGTGCAAGGCGGCCACCAGCGGCACCACCCGGGCGATCTCCTCGTCCACCGGCACCTCGGGGACCCCGGTGATGCCGGACTGGCCGCCCACGTCGATCATCCCCGCCCCCTGCGCCCCCAGGTCCAGCGCCCGCGCCAACCGTGCCTCGGTGGTGGGGTGCTCGCCGCCGTCGGAGAACGAGTCGGGCGTGGCGTTCACGATGCCCATGAGCACGGGCTCGCCCAGGTCGAGCGCGCGCCCGCGCACGACCAGGCGAGGAGGAGCGGTCACCCGCTCAGGCTAGTGCCGGGGCCCGGTCGCGGCGGCTGGGCAGGGTCACCAGCGGCGGCAGCTCGGAGAAGCCCCGCACCAGCGGGGGCAGGCCCGGCCGGCACAGGGTGGCCGGGTTGGCCGAGCGGACGCCGGCCCGGTCGAGGGCGGTCTGCAGGACGGTCAGGGCCTGGGGCCCGAGCTCCTCGAGCGGGCGGTTGCGGTGCACGCGGGTGCCCAGGTCGACCTGGACCATGCCGGCCGGCCCCACCTTCTCGGCAGCGTCGATGAGCAGCCCGATGTCCACCCCGTAGCCGCGCACGAACGGCAGCCGCTCCAGCAGGCTGCGGCGGCCGGCGAACTCGCCCGACAGGGGCTGCACGATGGTCGACAGGTGGGGGAACAGCGTGGCGAGCAGCGGCCGGGCCATGAGCTCGGTGGTGCGCCCGCCACCCACGCCGGCGTGGGTGGGCCGCTCGTAGTAGCCCTTCACGAAGCTCACGCCGGGATCGGTGAGCAGCGGCCCCACCAGTCCGACGATGAAGCGGGTGCCGAAGTCGGTGATGTCGGCGTCGACCCAGACCACGATGTCGCCCCGGGCCACGTACAGCGAGCGCCACAGCGCCTCGCCCTTGCCGGAGCCACCGGCCACGTCGGCCAGCACCTCGGCGGCGTCGACCACCCGGGCGCCGGCCGCCTCGGCCACCTTGGCGGTGTCGTCGGAGGAGTGGTCGTCCACCACCAGCACCTCGTCGACCAGGCCCAACCGGTCGACCAGGTGGCGTCGCACCTTGGACACGACGGCCCCGACGTTGTCGCCTTCGTCGTGCGCGGGGATGCACACCGACACCGTCTGGTCGCCCTTGGCTTCGACCAGTTGGTGAAGGGGGAACTCGCGGTAGTGCCGGGAGGCGATCGGCAAGGCCGATCGGTCCGGTGCCGCGATCGTCGGTGGCGATCGACGCTTCGTCATCAATCATTCAGACAGTTAGGGGCTGTTCCGGAACCCTAACCGTCGCTCCCACCGTCTCCACCGCGGGCCACTCCGGGCCACTCTCGGTCCTGGCAGGAATCGTCAGACATTCGTCCTTGCTGCCATCGGCGCCGCTCGCGAGCATGGCCGGCATGGACCCCCGCGCCGTCGTGATCGTCGCCTATCCGGGCGTGCAGTCGCTGGACGTGACCGGGCCGCTCGAGGTGTTCGCGGTGGCCGACCGCTACCGGCCGGGGTCCTACCGGACCAGCGTGGTCGCCAGCGGGGCGACGGAGGTGGTGCGCACGTCCTCGGGCCTGGGCCTGGTGGCCGACCGGCCCGTCACCGCCGTCCGGGGGCCGATCGACACCCTGGTCGTGGCCGGGGGCCACGGCACGGCCGGCGCGCTGGCCGACGCCGAGCTCGTCGCCTGGATCGGGGACGCGGCCAACCGCTCCCGCCGGGTCACGTCGGTGTGCAGCGGGGCCTTCCTGCTGGCGGCGGCCGGGCTCCTCGACGGCCGCCGCGCCACCACTCACTGGAGCGCGTGCGCCCTGCTGGCCCGGCTCCACCCGCAGGTCGAGGTGGAGGGCGACCGCATCTACGTGCGCGACGGGCAGGTGTGGACCTCGGCCGGGGTGACCGCGGGCATGGACCTCGCGCTGGCCCTGGTGGAGGACGACCACGGCGGTCCCCTGGCCCTGGAGGTGGCGCGCCAGCTCGTGCTGTTCACCCAGCGCTCGGGCGGCCAGTCCCAGTTCAGCGCCCAGCTGGCGGTGCCGCGGGCCGAGCGCCGCCCGCTGCGCGAGGCGCTGGCCTACGTCGCCGATCACCTCGACGCCGACCTGTCGGTCCCCGCCCTGGCCCGCCACGCGGCCATGAGCCCGCGCACGTTCGCCCGCGCCTTTCGCGCCGAGGTGGGCACCACGCCCGCGGCCTACGTGCAGGCGGTGCGGGTCGAGGCCGCCCGCCGCCTGCTGGAGACCACCACCGGCAGCACCGCCGAGGTCGCCCGCACCTGCGGGTTCGGGACCGTCGAGACCATGCACCGGGCGTTCCAGCGCACGGTGCGCACCACCCCCGGGCAGTACCGGCGGCACTTCGCCGCCACTGCCTGACCAGACAGGAGACACCGTGCTCGTAGCCATCCCCCTGTTCGACCGCTTCACCGCCCTCGACGCCATCGGCCCCTACGAGGTGCTGTCCCGGGTCCCCGGCGCCGAGATCACCTTCGTGGGCGAGCGCACCGGACCGGTCCGCAGCGACACCGCCATGCTGGCGATCACCATCGACGCCGGCCTCGACGAGATCGACGCCTGCGACGTGCTGGTCGTCCCGGGCGGCCCCGGGACGCGGGCCATGCTGGAGCCGGGCCCGCTGCACGCCTGGATCGCCCGCATGCACGAGGGCACCCAGTGGACCACCTCGGTGTGCACCGGCTCGCTCATCCTGGGCACCGCCGGGGTGCTCCAAGGCCTGGAGGCCACCACCCACTGGGCCGCCATGAACGAGCTGGCCCCGCTGTGCGGCCAGGTGGTGCGGGACCGCCGGGTGGTGCCCCAGGGCAAGGTCGTCACCGCCGCGGGCGTGTCCTCCGGGATCGACATGGCCCTGTGGCTGGCGGGCCAGATCGCGGGCGACGAGGTCGCGAAGGCCATCCAGCTCGGCATCGAGTACGACCCCCAGCCGCCCTACGACTCAGGCTCGGTGGCGAAGGCGGGCCCCGACCTGGTGAGGCTCCTGGCCGACATGGTCATGGAACGCACGGCGTAGCCCTCCCCTACCATCGGTCTTCGTGACGCGGTACACGACGTGGGCAGCGGCGACGCTGCTGGCGGCGCTCCTCGGCGCGGCGGGGTGCAGCGGCGGCGACTCGGAGGAGGGTGAGGCCCTCGAGGAGAACGAGCCCGCCGAGACCACCGAGACCACCGAACCGGAGACCACCGGAGCCGAGCCGAGCGACGGCGAGCCCACCAAGGAGGAGGTCGCGGCCGTCCTCGGCGAAGGCGCCACAGGCGTGTCGGACGCGGACGCCATGTGCCTCGGGCTGGCCATCGTCGACGCCGTGGGCATCGACCGCCTGCTGGACGCCGAGGTCTTCGCCGATCCGGAGGCCACCGCCGACGCATCGCTGGCCGAGCTCGGCATCACCCTGGACGAGGCCCAGACCGCGGCCCTGCTCGACGGGCTGCACCAGTGCGGCGACCTCCGGGGCATGTTCCGCGAGGCGCTGGCCGCCGGCGGCTCGATCCCGCCCGAGGTGGCAGCGTGCATGGTCGACGGCCTCGACGCCACCATGTTCGACCGGCTCCTGGTGCTCAGCGTCACCGGAGGCGAGGCCGCGCTCGAGGCCGACCCGGAGCTCACGGGCGCTCTCCAGGACAGCGTCGTCACCTGCATGGCCGCGGGCTAGGCGCGACGGTCCAGGGGCGCGGTCCGCGCGCGGGCTGCGACCCCTACGCTCTGTCCCGTCAGACGCTCCGGGAGGGAGCGTGGGACCGAAAGGGCGCATGTGATGCGGCGGTACATCCACCATGCGACGGCCGCCTTGCTGGTCGCCGCCTGCTTCGGCGCGGCCGCGTGCAGCGGCGACGGCTCGGAGGACGCCGTGGAGCTCGAGGACAGCGCAGAGCCCGCGGAGTCCACGACCACCACCGAGCCGGACGAGACCGACGGCGAGCCCACCAAGGAGGAGGTCGCGGCCGTCCTCGGCGGCGACGCCACGGGCGTGTCGGACGACGACGCCATGTGCGTGGGACTGGCGCTCGTCGACGCGGTGGGCCTCGAGCGCCTGCTCGACTCCGACGCCTTCGAGCAGATGGACGCCAACCCCGATGCATCGCTCGCCGACATCGGCATCACGCTGGACGAAGCGCAGAAGGCCGCCCTGATCGACGGGCTGCACGAGTGTGGCGACCTGCGGGCCATGCTGAGGGACGGGATGGCGGCCGATGGAACCATCCCGCCCGAGGGGGCGGCGTGCGTGGTCGACGGCCTCGACGATGCCTTCATCGACCGCCTCTTCCTGACCGGCATCACCGGCGGGGAAGCGGCGCTCGACGCCGACCCGGAGCTCATGGACGCCTTCGTGAGCGCCACGGTCGCCTGCGTGCAAGCCGGCGTGAACATGGGCGAATGACCGCCAGGGGGCGCGGCCCGCGGGCCGGCCGCGGCCCCTACGCTCCGGTCCGCCAAACGCTCCGGGAGGGAGCGTGGGACCGAAAGGGCGCATGTGACACGGCGGTACATCCACCATGCGGCGGCAGCTTTGCTGCTGGCCGCCATCCTCGGCGCGGCTGCGTGCGGGGGCGACGACGACGACAGCAGCAGTGACACCACCAGCGGAACCAGTGCCGACAGCAGCGACAGCGGCGACGGGCACTCCAAGGACGACTACGTGGCCCTGATGGGCGGGGGCGACGAGGGCATCACCGACGAGGAGGGCGACTGCTTCGCCGGCGTCCTGGTCGACACGATCGGCCTCGACACCCTGGAGGAGGCCGGGGCCTACGAGCAGATCCAGGACAACCCCGACGGCAACCTGTCGGACTACGGCCTCACCCTCGACGAGTCGCAGGGCGCGGCCCTGTACGAGGGCCTCAACGGCTGCAAGGACCTGCGCGCCTTCTTCGAGGAGCAGCTGGCCAGTGGGGCCGACCCCGTCCCGCCGGAGGCGGCGGCGTGCATCGCCACCTCGGTCCCCGACGCCGCGTTCGCGCGGCTCTGGGTCGTGGCCTTCACCGACGGCGAGGACGCGGTCAGCACCGATCCCGAGGTGAGCGGGGCTCTGACCCAGGCCGCCACCGACTGCGCGGCGGCCGGGTAGGCGACCTAGCGGGCTTCGCGGGCCGGGCCGGCCCGCGTGAAGCGGGTGTCAGGGGGGTCGAGCGCCCACGGGGCGCCGGCCCCCCACTCGTCGTCGTAGACGACCTCCCGCAGCGGCATGCGCCGGACCGGTCCATGGCGGCCCTCGGGAAGGCCGAGGGTGATGGTGGCCGCGATCACCACGTCGTCGGGGATGCCGAGCACGGCGCGCAGCTCGTCCTCGACGTACGCGTGCCACATGGACAGCACGCCGCCGTAGCCCAGGGCCCGGGCCGCCAGCAGCAGGTTCTGGCACGCCGGGTAGACCGAGCCGCCCTCGGAGATGTGCGGCCGGCGCCAGCGCTGGATGCAGGCCAGCACCACCACCGGCGTCTCCTCGAAGCGGTCGACGAAGGCCTGCATGGCGCGGCTGGCGCGGGCCTTGGGCGACGCCGGGTCGACCCCCGAGCCCTTGTCGAAGTCGTGGTCGGTGCGCTTGGCCCCCCAGCCCTCGCGGAAGGCCCGCCCCAGGATGGTCTTGGCCTCGCGGGCGCGGGGCCCGTCCCGCAGCACCAGGAACCGGGTGGGCTGGCGGTTGGACCCCGACGGCGCCCGGGTGGCGTGCCACAGCAGCGAGGCCAGGTCGTCCTCGGGGATGGGGTCGGGCCGGTAGCGCCGGATGGCCCGGGTGGTGGCGATGCCGTCGAGCAGATCCATCAAGCCCCTCTCCTTCAGTCTCCGTCGGGAATGACCACGGCGCGGCCCCGCAGCTCGCCCCGGGCCAGCGCCTCGTAGGCCTCGGCCACCCGGGCCAGGGGGAACACGTCGACCTCGCTGCGTATGCGGCCCGCCTCGGCCAGGGCCACCACCGCCTCGACGTCGGCGATGTTCGACCCCTGGAAGGTGAACACCTCGCCGTCGCGGGGCAATGTGCCGAACCAGGACCGGCGCAGCCGCCCGCCCGCCGCCCCCACCAGCCCGAACGCCCCGTAGGGGCGGACGGCGGCCAGGCCGGCCAGGATCGTGTCGTCCGTGCCCACCAGGTCCAGCACCGCGGCGGCCGACCCGGGGGCGACGGCATCGGCCGGCGTGGGTGCGGCCTCGTGGGCGCCCAATTCGACGGCGACGGCGCGGCGGGCCGGGTTGGGGTCGACGGCCACCACCCGGGCCGGGCTCAGCGCCCGCAGCAGTTGCACCGCGAACGCGCCCAGGCCGCCCGCCCCGATGACCACCGCGGTCGACTCCTCGTCCAGGCGGGACAGGACCCGCGACACGGCGTGGTGCGAGGTGGCGCCCGCGTCGGTCAGCGGCCCCGCCACCAGCGGATCGAGGCGGGCCAGGCGGACCAGGCCCCGGGGCGCGGGTGCCACCACGTAGCGGGCCAGGCCGCCGTCGCGGCCGTAGCCCCGGCCCGCCAGCCCGTTCGGGCAGGCGCTGTCCTGGCCTCGGAGGCACGCCGGACAGGTCCCGCACGAGGCGGGCGACACCAGGGCGACGGCCTCGCCCACCGCGAACCCCTCGACCCCGGCACCCAGGGCGGCGATGCGCCCGCCCACCTCGTGGCCCAGCGTGAACGGCAGCGACCAGCCCAGCGCCTCGGCGATCTCGGCCGGCATGGCCGCCATGTCCACGTCCGAGTGGCACAGCCCGTTGCCCGCCACCTCCACCAGCACCTCGCCCGGCCCCGGCTCGGGCACGGGCGCGGAGGTGAGCTGGGGCGGCCGGCCCCAGCTCACGATCCGGTAGGCGGTCATGGTCTCCCCCACGGGGAGCCATGCTGCCAGAACACATGCCGCCCGCTCTTGGCGCCAAAGGCGCCGGGCCGCTCGGGCCACGGCCACCGGGACGTGGCCTCAGCTGACGGACGCCTCGGACAGCATCCCGTGGCCGATGTGGGGGGCGCCGTCGCCGGCGACGTCGGGCAGCATGCAGAACAGGACGTACTCGCCCGTGTCGTCCGGCAGGGTCAGGTCGGCGGCCCGGCCGGGGGCCAGCATGCCGATCCCGGTGCCCGCGGAGGCCGGGGGCGGGCCGGTGGGGCTCTCCATGGCGGCGGCGAAGTCCTCGGCGGACACACCCTCGTTCAGCTTGTAGGCCACGAACTCGTGCGCCTGGTCGCCCTCGTTGACGATGTGGATGGTCTCGCCCGCCGAGAACGGGCCCTCGTACACGAACCCGAAGTCGACGAGCCGCACCTCGGCGTCAGCGTCGACGCCGGTAGGCGTCTCCCTATCGACCTCGCTGCCCGCCTCGGCCACGGTGAACGGCAGGACCATCCCGTGGATGGCGTGGGGCGTCCCGTCCTGGCCGGGCAGCACGCAGATCAGCATGTAGTCACCGGCCTCCAACACCTGCGTGGAGGAGCGCGGTCTCGCCCGGGGCGCGGCGTTGGGGCCGCCGAAGCCCTCCACCAGGGCCAGCGCCGACACGCCGGAGGGATCGCCGGCGGCGGCCGCCGCGAACTGGCCGAAGTCGGCCCCCGACTTGAACCGCATGACCATGGCCTGATGCTCCAGGGCCCCATGGTTGGTGAGGGAGATCTCCACCGGGCCGGCCACCAGGTCGGGGGTGGCGGCGAAGGTGAACTCGCCGCCCTCCCCGCCAGGGACCACGGCCTCCAGGGTCTGGACCTCGGTGCCGGCCGGCTCGGCCGTGGCGGTGAGGCCGCCGGTGCTGCTGTCACCGGAGGCGGTGTCGTCGCCTTCGTCGCCGCCACAGGCGGCCACCAGGGCGAGCGCGGCCAGCAGACCGGCGGCGAACATGCGCTTGCGCGTCTTGTGCATCTGGGGGTTCATCACACGGTTCCTTGTCTGCTCAGGCGGGGTGGACTCCGTTGGGACGGCGCCATCCAGCCAGGCGGGCCTTGGCGCCCGCTTGTGGCCCACCGGTGCAAGCGATCGTCAAGCGCACGGAAAGCGCTGCGGGAGATAACAGGGTCGACCCATCCAGCTGGAGGAACCCATGAGACTCGGCGTCGCGCTCGCCCAGACCGGCTGCCTCGCCGACCCCGCGTCGGTGCGCTCGGCCGCGGTCGCCGCCGAGCAGGTCGGCTACTCGTCCCTGTGGGTGGTCGACCGCCTGACGGATCCGGGGGCGGTGCTCGACCCGCTCACCGTGCTGTCCTACGCCGCGGCCGTCACCGACCGCGTGCGCCTGGGGACCAGCGTGCTGGTCGCCCCCTGGTACCGGCCCGTGCTGCTGGCCCGCTCCCTGGCCTCGCTCGACCTGCTGAGCGACGGCCGCCTGACCATCGGCCTGGGCCTCGGCTCCTCGCCGGAGGAGTACAAGGCCGTCGGCGTCCCCCACGCCGAGCGCGCCCGGCGGCTGGAGGAGGCGCTCGACGTGCTCGACGCCGCCTGGGCCGCCGCCCCCGAGCCCCGGGCCCGTCCCCCGATCCTGCTGGCCGCCACCGGGCCCGTCGGGCTCGACCGGGTGGCCCGGCGCGCCGACGGCTGGAACCCCCAGGGTGTGCCGGTCGACCGCCTGGCCCGGCTCTGGACCACGGTCCGCAACCTGGCCGCGGGCCACGGCCGTGATCCGGATGCCCTGGAGATGGTGGTGCGGGCCAACGTCACGCTCACCCCCCAGCCCCTGCCCCCGGGCCGGCCGTCGTACCACGGCACGGTCGATCAGGTGGCGGACGACCTCCACGCCACCCGGCGGGCCGGCGCCGACGAGGTGATCCTCGGCCTCGACGGCGAGCACGGGCTCAACGAGGTCCTCGAGTACTGCGCGGTCCTGGCCGAGGCCACGGACCTCACGGCTTGAGCAGGCGCTCGGCGGTGGCCCGGACCCGGCGGGCCACGGCGTGGGCGCCGCCCGCGGTGGCGCGGGCCTCGGCCCGGGCCAGCAGGTCCTCGGCGCCGGGCTCGCCCGCGGCGTGGCGGTAGCGGGCGTCGGCCTCCAGCACGAGCGGCTCGGCGAAGCGCTCGCCGTAGGTCTCCATCTCCCGGTAGGCGGCCGCCACCGCCTCGGCCGCCGCCTCCAGGCGCCCGGCGCCGGCCAGGCCCGCGGCCCGGGCCGCCTTGTAGACCACCACGCCGGTCCGGCCCCCGGCCTCGACGAAGCGGTCGATGGCCACCTCCAGGGCGGCCAGGCCCTCGTCGTAGCGGCCCTGCTCGATGAGCGCGGCCGCCAGGTAGCCCTGGAGGCCACGGCCCCAGAAGCTGAACGTCGACTCGGGGTCCGCCTCGATCCCCTTGCGGGCGGCCCGCTCGGCCCACTCGAAGCGCCCGGTGGTGAGCGCGCCCCCGGCCGAGAACATCTGCACCAGCGACACCGCGTAGCGGTCGGGGGCGAGGGCCGCCAGCTCCTCGAAGGCGGTCTCGGCCTCCGCAGCCGACTCCAGCGCCCCGGTCAGCACCTGGAGGTAGCGGCTGAAGGGGTGGGGCAGCAGCAGCACCTCCAGGTCGAGGCCGAGCGTCATGGTGGGCACCGGCACGCCCGCTCCCACCACCACCGCCTCGTCCAGCAGCGTGCTGGCCTCGCCCACCTCGCCGCGGTGCCAGCGCGAGATGCCGAGCGACGCCAGGCCGGTGACCCGCACCAGCGGGTCGGTGGCCCCGCTGCCCAGCTCGTGGAGCTGGAGCGCCACCGCGTCCGAGCGGTCGAAGTCGCACATGGTGTCGTAGGCCGCCCACTCGGTCCACAGCAGGCGGGCCAGGATGTCGATCCGCTCGCTGCGGCGAGCCAGCTCCTTGGCCCGGCGCAGGTTGGGTGACTGGGCCACGCTGGCGTAGCCGTGCACCGAGCGCTGGATGGACAGCAGCCGGCACGAGGTGACCAGCTCGGCCTCGATGTCCGACGCCTTGGACCCCGCGGTGCGCCGCAGCTGGGCGGCCCGGGCCAGCAGGCCCTCGGCCGACTCGAACGCGTAGCGCCGCACGGCCACCTCGGCCGCCCGCTCCAGCGCCTCGGCCGCCCGCTGCCCCACGCCGAGGGGCGCCGCGGCCCACAGGTGCTCGGCCAGGATCTCCGCCGCGTCGTCCAGGCCTCCCGACCGCTCGTCCAGGGCGTCCGCCACCGCCAGGTGGATGCGGGCCCGGCGCAGGGCGGACACGTCGTCGGCCACCACCTCCCGCACCAGGGCGTGGGCGAAGCGGAACGTGGTGGGCCGGTCGGGCAGCGGGGCCATGAGCCGGTGCACGACCGCGGGCTCGATGGCGTCGAGCACGCCGTCCAGGCCGTTGCCCGCCGCCGTGGTGAGCAGGTCGACGTCCACGTCCCGGCCGATGACCGCGGCCACCTGGAGCACCGGCAGGGTGAGCTCGGGGAGGAGGGCGATGCGGCGGCGGACCACGTCCCGCACCCCGGAGGGCACGTCCCCGCCCGCGGCCACCGCCGTCAGCGCGTCGTCCTCGCCCCGCTCGGCGGCGAGCAGCCGGGCCAGCTCGGTGGCGAAGAAGGGGTTGCCCTCGGCCCGCTGCTGGATGGCCGCGGTGACCTCGGGCTCGACCTCGCGCCCCGTCGCCGAGGCCACTAGCTCGGTGGTGGCCCCGAGCGACAGGCCCCCCAGCTGGATCCGGCGGGTGGCCGGCACCCGGGACAGGGTCGCCAGCGTCTCCACCACCGCGTCGTTGCGGCCCACCTCCAGCTGGCGGACCGTGCAGGCGAGGAGCACGGGCGAGTCGACCAGCTGGCCGGACAGGTAGCCGAGCAGCTCCAGCGAGGCCGGGTCGGCCCACTGGATGTCGTCGAGGACGACCACCACCGGGCGCTCGCCCGCCGAGCCCCGCAGCAGCGCGGTGACGGCGTCGAACAGCTGGAAGCGGGTGCGGTCGCTGCCCGTACCGGCGCCGCCGTCGTCGCCGGTGGACGAGGCCAGCGCCCGCAGCTCGGGACCGATCTCGACCCCCGCCGGGGGCTGCGCCACCAGGGCCCGCAGCGGCGGGAGCCACGGCCAGAAGGCGGGGGCGGCGCCCCCCTCGAACGCCCGCCCCCACAGCACGGTCATGCCCTGGGCCGTGGCCTCGGCGGCCAGCTCCTCCACCAGTCGGGTCTTGCCGATGCCGGGCTCGCCCTCCACCAGCACGACCCGCGGCGCCACCCGGGCCTCGTCCAGCGCGGCCAGCACCTGGCGCAGCTCGGCGTCGCGCCCGACCAGCCGGGGCCCGGGCGTCAGCCGGGCCCCGGGCGCCAGCGTGCGCGCCGCCGCCACGACCGCCTCCGCCATGGGGACCGACGGTGCCGTGGGCGCCGGGTCGGGCGTGGCCGCGGGCACCACCGGGATCTCGCCGGTGGCGTACGAGCCGGCCGGGCGCGGCAGGTCCAGCGTCGGGTCCTGGTTGAGGATGGCCGTCTCCAGCTCCGCCAGCGGGCGGCCCGGATCGATCCCCAGCTGGTTACGGAGGGTGCGGCGCGCGTCGTCCAAAATGCGCAGCGCCTCGGCCTGCCGGCCGGACCGGTAGAGCGCCAGCGCCATGTGGTGGCGCAGCTGCTCGCGCAGCGGGTTCGCCGCCACCAGCTCGCCCAGCTCGCCCACCACCGCGGCGTGGCGGCCCAGGCGCAGGTCCGCGTCGATGCGGTCCTCGGCCGCCACCAGCTTGCGCTCCTCCAGCTTGGCGGCGAAGCCCCAGGCGAAGTCGAGGTGGGCGAACTCCAGTAGAGCCGGGCCCCGCCACAGCGCCAGCGCGTCCTCCAGCAGGCTGCGCGCCGCCTCGTAGTCGCCCGCCAGCAGCAGCCCGCGGCCCTGGTCGGCCAGGGACTCGAAGCGGCGGGTGTCGAGCGCCTTCGACCCCACCACCAGCTTGTAGCCGGGCGGATCCCAGGCCAGGACCTTGGCGGCCTCGCCCCGGGCGCCGCCGGGCACCAGCGCCTTGCGCAGCCGCGACACGTAGCTCTGGAGCGTGCCCGCCGCCGAGTCGGGCGGGTCGTGGCCCCACAGCGCCTCGATGATCGACTCGGCCGGCACCACCCGGCCGCCGGCCACCAGCAGCATGGCCAACACCGTGCGCGGTTGCGTGCCGCCCACGTCCACCGGCGCCCCGTCCCTGGACACCTCGAGGTTGCCCAGCAGCCTGAACTCCACGCGCACTCCTCCCGCCCGCCCCGCCAGCTTGCGTAACGATCATTCTCCCACGTCAGACAGGCAGGCTACGGATCCGGAGCGCCGCTCCCACCCCCCGGCCGCGGCCATCCACCGGATCGGTGACTACGCGGCGTGATGCTGTGGGAGCATCGCGGGCATGGCGACCACCGCTCCCCCGGCCCCCTCCGCCACCGAGGAAGAGCTGCGCCTCGTCCATGCCTGGTGGCGCGCGGCGAACTACCTGTCCGTCGGCCAGATCTACCTCCTCGACAACCCGCTCCTGCGCCGGCCGCTGGCGCTCGACCAGATCAAGCCCCGCCTGCTGGGCCACTGGGGCACGACCCCGGGGCTCAACCTGATCTACGCCCACCTCAACCGCGTGATCCGTGCCCGCGACCTCGACGTGATCTACGTGTGCGGTCCGGGCCACGGCGGTCCGGGCATGGTGGCCAACACCTACATGGAGGGCACCTACAGCGAGGTCTACCCCCGCGTCGGCCAGGACGAGGAGGGCATGCGCAGGCTGTTCCGCCAGTTCTCGTTCCCCGGCGGCATCCCCAGCCACGCCGCCCCGGAGACGCCCGGGTCGATCAACGAGGGCGGCGAGCTGGGCTACTCGCTGGCCCACGCCTACGGCGCCGCGTTCGACAACCCCGACCTGGTGGTGGCGTGCGTGATCGGCGACGGCGAGGCCGAGACCGGCTCGCTGGCCGCGTCGTGGCACTCGAACAAGTTCCTCAACCCGGTCACCGACGGCGCCGTGCTGCCGATCCTCCACCTCAACGGCTACAAGATCGCCAACCCCACCGTGCTCGACCGCATCCCGCGCGACGAGCTGGTCCACCTGTTCGAGGGCTACGGCCACACGGTCCACGTCGTGGAGGGGGACGACCCCGAGGTCGTCCACCGCGCCCTGGCCGGCACGCTCGACGCGGCCCTGGACGAGATCGCGGCCGCCCAGCGGGCGTGGCGGGCCGAAGGGGACACCACCCGGCCCCGCTGGCCCATGATCGTGCTGCGCACGCCCAAGGGCTGGACGGGCCCCAAGGAGGTGGACGGCGTGCCGGTGGAGGGCACCTACCGCTCCCACCAGGTGCCCCTGTCCGGCCTGGCCGACAACCCCGAGCACCTGCGCCTGCTGGAGGAGTGGCTGCGCTCCTACGGGCCCGACGAGCTGTTCGACGCCACCGGGCGCCTCCAGCCCGAGATCGCCGCGCTGGCCCCCGAGGGCGACCGGCGCATGGGCGCCAACCCCCACGCCAACGGCGGCCGGCTGACCCGCCCCCTGGACCTGCCCGACTTCCGGGACTACGCGGTGCCCGTCGACCGCCCCGGCGGGTCCAGCTCCGAGCCCACCCGGGTCATGGGCGGCTGGCTGCGGGACGTGGTGGCCCGCAACCTGGAGACTTTCCGGATCATGGGGCCGGACGAGACCGTGTCCGAACCGCCTGGGCGCCGTGCTGGAGGTGACCGAACGCGTCTGGCTGGGCGAGATCCGGCCGGGCGACGATCACCTGGCCCCGGCCGGGCGGGTCATGGAGATCCTGTCCGAGCACCTGTGCCAGGGCTGGCTGGAGGGCTACACGCTGACCGGCCGCCACGGGCTGTTCAACTGCTACGAGGCGTTCGTGCACATCGTGGACTCGATGTTCAACCAGCACGCCAAGTGGCTCCAGATCACGCGGGAGCTGGCCTGGCGCGTCCCGGTCCCGTCGCTCAACTACCTGCTGTCGAGCCACGTGTGGCGCCAGGACCACAACGGCTTCTCCCACCAGGACCCCGGCTTCATCGACGTGGTGGTGAACAAGAAGGCCGAGGTGGTGCGCGGTCTACCTGCCGCCCGACGCCAACACGCTGCTGTCGGTCACCGACCACTGCCTGCGCAGCCGGGACTACGTCAACGTCACCGTGGCGGGCAAGAACCCGCTGCCCGACTGGCTGGGCATGGACGAGGCCATCGAGCACTGCCGCGCCGGCGCGTCGGAGTGGCGCTGGGCCTCGTCGCCCCGCCTGTCCGAGCACCGTGGCGCGCAGCCGGACGTGGTGCTGGCGTGCTGCGGCGACGTCCCCACGCTGGAGACGCTGGCGGCGGTCGACATCTTGCGCCAGCGCCTGCCCGACCTGAACGTGCGGGTGGTCAACGTGGTCGACCTGATGCGGCTGCAACCGTCGTCCGAGCACCCCCACGGGATGACCGACGCCGACTTCGACGCCCTGTTCACGGTGGACAAGCCGGTGGTGTTCGCCTTCCACGGCTACCCGTCGCTGATCCACCAGCTCACCTACCGGCGCCACAACCACGCCAACATCCACGTGCGGGGCTACAAGGAGCTGGGCACGACCACCACGCCGTTCGACATGGTCATGCTCAACGACCTCGACCGCTTCCACCTGGTCATCGACGTGGTCGACCGGGTGCCGCAGCTGGGCGTGGCCGTGGCCGAGGTGCGCGACGAGATGGAGGCCCGGCGCCGCGAGGCCCGGGACCACACCCGGGCGGTCGGCGACGACCTGCCCGCGGTGAGCGGCTGGACCTGGCCCTACTGACCCGCGGCGGGCGGCATGCACGTCCTGGTGGTGAACGCCGGGTCCTCGACCCTCAAGCTGCGGGTCGTCGACGACCACGACGCGGTGGTGGCCCGCGCCGACCTGCCGGCCGTCGAGCAGGTCCCGCCCGCCGAGCTGGCCCGCGAGCTCGACGGGCTCGGGACCTTCGAGGCGGTGGGGCACCGGGTGGTGCACGGCGGCGCGGGAGTTCAGCCGGCCCGTCGTGGTCGAGGGCGACGTGCGGGACCGGATCGAGGCGCTCACCCCGCTGGCCCCGCTCCACCAGCCCCGCTCGCTGGCCGCGCTGGACGCGGTGAGCCGGGCGGTGCCGGGCCTGCCCGCGGTGGCGTGCTTCGACACCGCGTTCCACGCCACGCTGCCCCCCGAGGCCAGCGTGTACGCCGTGCCCCGCCCGTGGCGCGACGACCTCGGCGTGCGCCGCTACGGCTTCCACGGCCTGTCCCACGCCTACGCCTCCCGCCGGGCGGTCGAGCTGGGCGGCGGGCCCGCGCCACATCGTCGTCTGCCACCTCGGGGCGGGCGCCTCGCTGTGCGCGGTGCGGGAGGGCTGCTCGGTCGACACCACCATGGGGTTCACGCCGCTGGAGGGCCTGGTCATGGCCACCCGCTCCGGGTCCGTCGACCCCGGCGCGGTGCTGTGGCTGGTGACGCAGGCGGGCCTCACGGCGGACGGAGGTCACCGACGCCCTGGAGCACCGGTCCGGCCTGCTCGGCCTGGCGGGCACCGCCGACATGCGGGAGGTGATCGCCCGGGCCGGCGATGGCGACGGCGACGCAGGGCTGGCGCTGGCCGCCTACCTGCACCGGCTGCGGGCCGGGATCGCGGCGATGGTCGCCAGCCTGGGCGGGCTCGACGGCCTGGTGTTCACGGGCGGGGTGGGCGAGAACGCGCCCTCGATCCGGGCCGCGGCCGCCGGGGGCCTCGGCCACCTGGGCGTGGCGTGCGACCCCGAGGCCAACGCCGCCGCCGTCCCCGACGCCGACATCACCGGGCCCGGCTCGCAGGCCCGGGTGCTGGTGATCGCCGCCCGCGAGGAGGTCGAGATCGCCCGAGGGGTCCGCCAGACGATCACCGTACCGCCGCCACCCTCCGGTCGGAAGACCCGGGCGAGGCAATAGCGGTCGCTGACCGTGCGCCGGAGGCAATAGGGGTCGGGGGCCGGTCTCTATTGCCTCGGGACCGTCGCCGTGGCCCCTATTGCCTCGGGTTCTTGGTCGGGCCATCCGCTCGGCCGGTGCCGGAAGGGCGTCAGAATGCCGGGATGGACGCCGACGATCCCCGCCCACGCTGGCGGCGGCGCGTCACCGGGGCGGAGGTGCCGCCGCCCCGCCCGGCCCGGTTCACGCCCCACGACCTGCGGTTCCAGCCGCAGCCCGCGGTGCGCTGGTTCTCGCCCGGGGTGCTGACCGCCTCGGGCCTGCGGGTGGGCGTGGCCTCGGTCTTCGGGTCGTTCCTGGACAAGCGCGAGCTCCAGTCGGCCAGGCCGGCGTCCGCCGACCTGCGCTTCGCCCACGCCGAGGACCTGTGGATCGACTACGTGGCCGACACCGGCGACGGCTTCGAGGCCACGGCCACCGTCGCCTCGGTGGTGGCCCGGCGCGAGCTGCGGGTCGAGGGCGTGGACGCGCCGCTGCCGCGGGGGCGCATCCTGGTGTTCGGGGGCGACGAGGTGTACCCGGTGGCCAGCCCCGAGGGCTACGACGACCGGCTGGAGGGCCCGTGGCGGGCGGCCCTGCCCTGGACCGAGCCCCCCTCGCCCACGCTCTACGCCATCCCCGGCAACCACGACTGGTTCGACGGGCTCACCGGGTTCATGCGCCTGTTCGGCCAGGGCCGCTGGATCGGGGGCTGGCAGACCCATCAGACCCGCAGCTACTTCGCGGTGCAGCTGCCCCAGCGCTGGTGGCTGTGGGGGGTGGACATCCAGTCCGGCGCCCTGGTGGACGAGCCCCAGCTCGACTTCTTCGCCCGGGTGGCCGAGCGGGCGCAGGAAGGGGACAAGCTGATCCTGGCCACCGCCATCCCCAGCTGGACCCTGCTCGACCGGGACCCGCACGCCTATCGCAACCTGGCCTACCTGGAGCGGGCCGTGCTGCGCCCCGCGGGCATCGAGCTCAAGCTGACGCTGGCCGGCGACTCCCACCACTACTCCCGCTACCAGCAGCTGGGCGCCGAGGACGAGATCGGCCCCGCCCACAAGATCACCAGCGGGGGCGGCGGCGCCTTCCTGCACCCGACCCACGTGCTGCCCCGGGAGGCGTCCATCGGCGTGACCCCCGACGACCTCGACGACGTGACCGGCTACGCCATGGTGACCACCTACCCCGGCCGGGGCCGTTCCCGGCTGCTGTCGCTGTCGGCGGTGGGGCTGGCGCTGCGCAACCCCAGCTTCTGCGCCATCCCCGGGCTGGTCACGCTGGCGCTGCTGTGGACCGTGCAGTTCGGGCTGCGCGCGCTGGAGCGCCCGGAGGAGAGCTTCGCCGAGGCCGCGGCCCACTGGGGCTGGACCGACCTGGCGGGCGGGCTGGTGCGCACAGCCTCCGCGGCCCTGGTGGTGCTGGTCCTGTACGCCGCGCTGTGGGGCTTCGCCAAGACTCCGCGGTGGGCGGCGCAGGGCTGGCAGCGCTGGGCGGTCAAGAGCGCCATGGCCGCGCTGCACCTGGCGCTGCAGCTGGTGGCGATCGTGGCCGTGATGGTCGCGGCGCTGGCCCTGGCGTCCGGCCGCGGCAGCGTGGCCTTCGTCCTGGTGGCCAGCGCGGCGGCGCTGGTCCTGGGCGGGCTGGCGGGGGCGACCGTGGTGGGCCTGTACCTGGCGGCGGCCATCGCCACGCCGGGCATCGAAGCCCACCCCAACGAGGCCTTCGCCGCCGCCCGCATCACCGGCTACAAGAACTTCCTGCGCCTCCACATCGACGGCGAGGGCCGGCTCACCGTCTACGCCGTCGGCATCCCCCGGGCGGTCAAGCGCCGCTGGTGGCGGGCGGTCCCGGACGCGGCCGACGTCGAGGCGTCGTGGATCGAGCCCACCCGGCGGCCCCCCGAGCCCCACCTCATCGACACCATCACACTGCGCTGAACCTGGTCAGCGCACGACACGCCTTGCTGAGGGGCGTCAGCGGACGAGGCCCTCCTTCCAGGCGATGGCCACGGCCGAGGCCCGGTCGCTCACCTCGAGCTTGCGGTACAGGTTGCGCGTGTGGGTGCGGACCGTCTCGGTGGACAGGCCCATCTTCTCGGCCGCGACCCGGGGGGCGATGCCCTGGCCCAGCAGCGTCAGCAGCTCGGCCTCCCGCCGGGTCAGGCCCAGGTGGGCGCCGGGCCAGTCCCCCAGGTCGATGGTGCGGGCGGCCATGCAGGGCGGCCTCGGTGGCCAGGCGGGGATCGATCACCACCTTGCCGTCGCGCATCTGCACCAGCATGTCGACCAGGTCCGGGGGCTTGGCCGACTTGAGCAGGTAGCCACGCACCCCCACCCGCAGCGCCTGGAGCATGAGCCGCAGGTCGTCGGCGTCGGTGAAGATCGCGACCGCGAAGGGGGGGTCCTCGGCCAGGGCCTTGACCGCGGCGTCGATCCCGCCCGCGGTCCGTGAGAAGGCGTCGATCAGCATGACGTCGACGTTGTCCAGGACCTCGGCGCCGAGCACGATCTCGGGATCGCCCTCGACGGTCGCCACCACCTCGACCAGGTCGTCGTAGGGCCGCAACATGGCGCGCAGGCCTTCGATGATGATGTGGTCGTCGTTGGCCAGCACTACGCGTACCGGCACATGCACGGAATGGTCGGCCATGCCCTTAGGGGTACCCTGGGATCCCCCGCGGCAGCCGCGCGGGGGAGGGACGCAGTACCCGCAACGCGGTATTCGCCTGCGTGTCCCCACATGAGAGGATGCCAGCGCTGGAGCGCCGGTTCAGGGAGGACCAGCTGGACGCCACCATCGGGCGGGCACTGGGAGCCCGCCGCCACCCAACCCAGAGCGTTCGGGGCATGCCGTGAGCCAGGATTACACCGTGGCGCGCTCGACGCCTGCCCGGGCCCACGACGCCTCGACCATCGGGCAGCTGGCATCCGACCTGGACCCGGCCGCGGCGCTGGCAGCTGCTGGTGGTCGAGGACGACGACGGCGACGCGCTGCTGGTGCGCGAGCTGCTGGCCGACGGCCTGCCGGGCGCCCGGGTGGAGCGGGTCACCCGGCTGGCCGACGCCCGGCGCGCCGTCCGCTTCGTCGACTGCGTGCTGCTGGACATGGGCCTGCCCGACGCCGAGGGCATCGCCGGGGTCGAGCAGCTGGTGGCCGACGCGCCGGACACGGCCGTGGTGGTCCTCACCGGCGCCGCCAGCGAGCGCCTGGGCGTGGAGGCCGTGGCGGCCGGGGCGCAGGACTACCTCGTGAAGGGGCGGGTCGACGACCAGCTCCTGGCCCGCTCGGTGCGCTACGCCATCGAGCGCCAGCGGGCGGCCCGCCTCACCCGTGACCTGTTCGCGGCCGAGCGCCGCCGGGCCGACAACACCCGCATGGAGCGGGCGCTCACGCCTCCCCTCCAGCTGCACTCCTCCGATGTGCGCCTGGCGGTGCGCTACCACGCCGGCCGGGAGGGCGCCGAGCTGGGCGGCGACTTCTACGACGCGGTGGAGTCGCCCGACGGCGAGATCTCCGTGCTCATCGGCGACGTGGCCGGCCACGGTCCCGACGCGGCCGCGCTGGCGGCCCGGCTGCGCAGCGCCTGGCGGGCGCTCACGCTGGCCGGCCTCGACCAGCACCGGGTGCTGTCCACGCTCGATGCCTTCCTGCGCACCGAGGTCGAGTCGCTCACCTTCGCCACCGTGTCGACGCTGGTCATCCGGCCCGGACCGTCAGACCGGGCAGCTGCTCATGGCCGGGCACCCGCCGCCCCTGTGCCTGGGCGAGTCCGTCCGGCCGGTGGGCGACGGCAAGTTCGGCCACCTGCTGGGCGTCATGCCGGCTCCGGTGTGGAGCCCGGCCGAGGTCGCGCTGGGCGAGGGCACCCGCCTGCTCCTCTTCACCGACGGGCTCATCGAGGGCCGCGCCGCGCCCGGCTCGTCCGAGCGGGTCGGCCTGGAGGGCCTGATCGCGCTGCTCGACGACCTTGCCCGCCGCTACACGATGGGCGACGGCCGCGACACGGCGCTGCTCGACGGCCTGCTCACCGAGGTGGTGCGGCGCAACGGGGGACCGCTCTCCGACGACGTGGCCCTCTGCCTCGTCTCCATCCCGTCCCGGGCCGATGCCTGAGGAGGAGCCCAGGGGTCCCGCGCGCTGGCCGCTCCGCACCCGCCTGCTGCTGCTCCTGGCCGCGGCGGGCATCCTCATGACCGCCACGCTGGTGACCCAGCTGCTGCTCCAGGACCGCCAGCGCGATGTGCGCAACGACCTGCTGAACCGGATCGACCCCGCCCGGGTCACGCTGGCCGACCTGCGGGCCGCGGTGCTCGACCAGGAGACGGGCGTCCGGGGCTACGTGCTCACCCGCGACGAGCAGCTTCCTCGAGCCCTACGAGCGCGGGCGTGACGCCGCCGACGCGGCCCTCGACCGCCTGCACGCCGCGTTGCAGGACGACGAGGCGTCCGCCGCGCTGGCGGAGGTGGAGGAGCGGCTGGCCACGTGGCGCAGCCAGACCGCGGTCCCCTCGGTGGAGGCGGGCAGCGAGGGCGCCGCCACCACCCCGGCGTCGGAGGACGAGGCCCAGCCAGCAGTTCGAGAGCCTGCGGGCGGCCATCAACGAGGTCGACGCCGTGCTCGACCAGCGCCGGGTCGACGCCATCGAGGAGCTCGACGCCGCCGCCACCGGCGCCACGGTCGCCATGGTCCTCCAGGTGGTCGGGCTGGTGGCCTCCGGGGTGCTCATCGCGGTCGGGCTGACGCGGCTGGTCACCGGCCCGCTGGCCCGGCTCGGCGCCGACGCCCGGACCGTCGCCGCCGGCGACCTGGCCCACGAGGTCCGGGGCAACAGCTCGCCCGACCTGGTACGGCTGGGGGCCGACGTCGACGCCATGCGCCGCCGCATCCTGGCCGAGGTCGACCAGCTCAACGCGGCCACCGCCGACCTCGGCGCGCCAGGCCGAGGAGCTGGCCCGGTCCAACGACGACCTCGAGCAGTTCGCCTACGTGGCGTCCCACGACCTCCAGGAGCCGCTGCGCAAGGTGTCGGGCTTCTGCCAGCTGCTCCAGATGCGCTACGCCGACCAGCTCGACGAGCGGGCCAACGAGTACATCCACTTCGCGGTGGACGGGGCCAAGCGCATGCAGGACCTGATCAACGACCTGCTGGCGTTCTCCCGGGTGGGACGGACCACCGAGTCGTTCGAGACGATCGACCTGGACGAGCTGGCGGCCAGGCCGTCGAGGTGCTGGCCCCGGCCATCGAGGAGACGGGCGCCACCGTGACCGTGGGCGACCTGCCCGAGGTCCAGGGCGACCGCCGGCTGCTGGGCGCCACCCTCCAGAACCTCATCGGCAACGCCCTCAAGTTCCGGGGACCGGAACAGCCGGTGGTCACGATCGACGCTACGCTCACGGACGGTGCCGCTGGGGACGAGTGGGTCATCACCGTCGCGGACAACGGCATCGGCGTGGAACCCGACTACGGGGAGCAGATCTTCACCATCTTCAAGCGGCTCCACTCCAAGAGCGAGTACCCGGGCACCGGCATCGGGCTCGCCCTCTCCAAGAAGATCGTCGAGTTCCACGGGGGCCGCATCTGGTTGGAGCCGACACCACCCCCGGGTGCCACGTTCAAGCTTGCACTGCCCGCCACCGTGCACAGACAGGAAGAACCCGCCGATGCTGGCTGAAGCCGTACGTCCCATCGAAGTGCTCCTGGTCGAGGACGACGAGGGGGACGTGCTCATGACCCGCGAAGCGCTGCACGAGGGCAAGGTGGTCAACCGTCTGAGCGTCGTGGGAGACGGCGTCGAGGCCATCGCCTTCCTGCGCCGCGAGGGGCCCTACGCCGACGCGGTCCGGCCCGACCTGGTGCTGCTCGACCTCAACCTGCCCAGGCGGGACGGGCGCCAGGTGCTGGAGGAGGTCAAGACCGACCCCGACCTGCGCCGCATCCCCATCGTGGTGCTGACCACATCGGAGGCCGAGGAGGACGTGCTGCGCAGCTACGACCTCCACGCCAACGCGTATGTCACCAAGCCCGTCGACTTCGACCGCTTCGTCGAGGTCATCCGCCAGATCGACGACTTCTGGATCTCGGTGGTGCGGCTGCCCGGCGCCTGACCGCGCGCCGGCTAGCGGGGTGGCGTGACCTTGTAGATCAGGCTGCCGGTCGCGGCGGGACGGCCGCTGGCGGTGGCCACCTCGGCCCGGCAGAACACGATCGAGCGGCCCCGCTGCGTCACCCACCCCTCGGCCACCGCGTCCTCGCCCCTCACCGGCGCCAGGTACTGGATGTCCATGCTGAGCGTGGCGTAGCCCCAGCCCTGGTCGTAGGCGGCACCCACCGCGGGCACCACCACCGTGTCGATGAGCGTGGCGATGGCCCCGCCGTGCACCAGCCCGGCCACCTGCTCCAGCTCCGGCCGGTACGGGAGCCGCATCCGGCAGTAGTCGACCTTGAGCTCCTCCACCACCAGGCCCACCAGCCTGGGGAAGTAGGTGCGCTCCCACCGCCCGAACGTGGACCAGCGCGCCGCCACCTCGTCCGGCAGGGGATCGAAGTGGTCGGCGCGCATCGGCCGAAGCTAGCGCGAGGGCCGCAACAGGACCGGCGCCTCGAAGCGCACGAAGGCGGGCGGCATCACCCCGACGGGGAACGGGAACGTGGACAGGTCGATCACGGTCTGGTCCTCGGGCGGGAACTCCCGCACCGCGGCATCGAGCCGGGCGACCGGTCCGGTGTAGCCGCCGATGTAGGCGTTGCGCAGCCACAGCCCCTGCTGGCGGATCCGCTCGTCCGGGTCGTCCGGTCGCGGCGCCAGCGCCGACCACCAGCCGGTCCAGCCCGAAGGCACCTCGACGCGGAACTCCGCCCCGTCGACGACCCCGGTGAACGAGCCCGACGGCGGGTCCACCGCTGCGGGCCCATGGCCGTATGACCGCACGCGGGGTAGGAACTCATCGCTCGGCCCAGCACGTAGGGTGTCGTCGATGGGTCGACGCATGGCGTGGAGGATCGTGGGCTCGCTGAGCGGCGTGGTGGCGGGCGTGGTGGCCCGCCAGGTGCTGCTCGCGACATGGCGGGCCGCTCGGGGCAGCGAGCCGCCGGCCAACCCGGCGGCGGCTCAGACCTCGTGGGGCGAGGCGCTGGCGTGGAGCGTGGCGTCGGGCGTGGCCTTCGGCGTGGCCCGCCTGGTGGGCGTGCGGGGCGCGGCCGAGGCGTGGCGCGCCGCCACCGGCGAGTACCCCGAGGACCTGGAAGCCGTCAGGCCGTAGCGGCCCGCGCGCCGGTGGCCGGCTCGTGGCGCACGTCGTCGGGCCCCAGCTCGCGGGTCCACGCCGCGAACTCGAGCAGGATGCCGTCCGGGTCCTGGAAGTAGATCGAGCGGACGAACACGCCCGGGTGCATCTTCTTGGACAGCCCGTACTCGCTGTCGTCGTGGTTGGCGACCTCGGTGCAGTCGACGCCCGCGGCCAGCAGCCGGTCCCGGTACCCGTCGATGCGCTCGGGGGGCACGTTGAAGGCGACGTGGTTCATGGAGCCGATGGCGCTGGTCAGCTCGCCCTGGTCGGGCCGGGCCTTGGGTGCCGAGATCCCCGGCGCCGGCTCGGGCGCGTCGGGGAACCAGAAGAACGCCAGGCAGTCGCCGCCGCCGCAGTCGAAGAAGAAGTGCTGGCCCATGTCGAGGGGCAGCTCGATGGTCTTGACCAGGGGCATGCCCAGCACGCCCGAGTAGAACTCGACGGTGCGGGCCATGTCCCGGCACACCAGCGCCAGGTGGTTGATCCCCGACAGCTCGAAGCGCTCGCTCACGGCTCCACCTTCTCCCGTCCCACCGTGCGCGCCCAGGCGCGGGTCACGGTCCTGGCCTCTTCGCCGGCTCCACCTTCTCCAGGCCCACGGTGCGCGCCCAGATGCGGGTCACCGTCTTGGCCAGGGCGTCCACGTCGGCCTCCGCGTCGTCGCCGTGGGGCAGCAGGTGGTCGTACACCACTCGCACGTTCATCGTGTGCAGCGCCATGGCCGTCATCCAGGGGTCGATGTCGTCACAGATCCCCTGGTCCTGCAGCCGGCGGATCCATCGCTCGCTGCGGCGGACGTTCTGGATGACGGTCGAGCGCCGGGCCGCGGCGACGTCCTTGTCTCCCGGTGCCACCTGCTCGATGGAGCGGACGACGCCCGGGCTGCGCAGGCACACGAGGAAGTACTCGCGGGAGGCGTACTCGATGTCGCGGATGAGGTCGCCCTCGGTGTTGTCCGGATCGCGCCGGGTCGCGGCCGACATCTCGCCCAGCACCTGGGCGGCGACCTCACGGAAGATCTCTTCCTTGGAGTCGAAGTAGGTGTAGAAGGTGCCGCTGGCCACGCCCGCCCGGGCCGTGATGTCGGTGATGCGGCTGTCCGGGAAGGGGATCTCCTCGAACACCTGCTTGGCGGCCACCACGAGCGCGGCGCGGGTGCGCAGGCCGCGCGCCGTGAGCAGCCGCCCCCCGGCGGCTTGACCGGCGCGCTGCCCGCTCTCGGCGGGCGCGTCCCTCAGGGGATCGACCTCGATGGCCACGTCAGCAGGGTAGTGGGCGGGGGCGGGGCGGGAAGGGGTCCCCGCCCCCACGCCACGAACAGTGAGATCTGGAAGGAGTCGTCAGGACCTCTCGCCTGCGGCCGCCGGCCGGGACTTGATGCCTGGGTGCATCCCATGCCGGCAGCCACCATGGCGAGCGGTGTGCCCCGTTGCGGTCGTCCTCGATGTCATCCGCGGTCTCCCCTCGCGGCCAGGCGACGTCGGGGCCGGCGCCGCGTCCCGTGAACTTAGCCCAACATGAACCCGACGTCAACATCGGAGAACGGGGACTACCTGGCGATATTTGCCTGCGCGCGCAGGGTTGCCGTGACATCACAGCTACATAGTTGTTACGGTTCCGGGTCAACATCTGATCGGCTGGGCCAAGGAGAGGGATGTTGGGCGTCCGCAGGAAGGTCGTCCGTCGGGCAACCACCGCTGTCGTGGCCGTCGCACTCGTGTCGCTGCCGACCACCGCCGAGGCGAGGCCCGCGGTACCAACGCAGGAGCAGGACCAGGCCAGCGAGGACCGGTCCCCGGTCGAGCGCGCCATGGTCGGAGTCGAGACCCTCAGTGTCAGCGGTGTCACCACCACTCTCGGTGAGCTGCACGCGGAGATCAACCGCCAGCTCGAGCTGCTGAGCACCGCCCAGGCGGCGGTGGCCAGCGCCAACACCACCCTGGCGGACGCCGACTCCGCCCTCTCCGAGGTCCGCTTCCGCATCGAGGAGACCACCGCCGCCAGCGACGCGGTGGTCGTCGAGGCGTTCATGAACCCGCCGACCTCCGACCCGATGGAGGTGCTCACGGCGGAGACGACCATGGACGCCACCGTCAAGCAGGCGCTGCTGAACATGCAGGCCGACGAGGCCGCCGAGCAGCTCCAGGCCTACGAGGACGCGCTGGCCGACCTCGACGTCCTGGAGGAGCAGCAGGAGACGGCCCGGGAAGCCGCCGAGTCGGCCCGGAGCGAAGCCGAGGCGACCCTGGCCGACCTGAACGCCGCCATGGACAGCCAGACGACGTTCGTCACCCAGGTGCAGGCGGCGCTGGCCCAGGCGCAGACCCAGGTCCCCACCGACCCCGAGGAGGCCGCCGCCTACATGGCCCGGCTCGGTGAGATCGGCGCGGCGATGGACGCGGCCAGGGAGACCCGCGAGATCGCCGAGGCCCAGGCCGCGATCGACGCCGAGAACCGCCGGCGCCTGGCGGTCGGCGACATGTTCTGCCCGGTGGACGGGCCGGTGAGCTTCACCAACACCTGGGGCGCGGCCCGCTCCGGCGGCCGGGCCCACAAGGGCGTGGACATGATGGCGTCACGGGGCACGCCCACGGTCGCTCCGGTCAGCGGCGAGGTCCAGCACCGGGGGAGCAGCCTGGGCGGCCTGTCCTGGTACGTCTACGGCGACAACGGCAACATGTACTACGGCACCCATCTCCAGGGCTACGAGAACGTGGGCGCGGGCTGGGTGGCGGCCGGCACCGTCATCGGCTACGTGGGCGACACCGGCAACGCCCGGGGCACGCCCCACCTGCACTTCGAGGTGCACCCGGGGGGCGGAGCGGCGGTCAACCCCTATCCCTACGTCGCCGAGGCCTGTTAACTCGGAGGATGCTCGAAGACCTCCTGGCGCATCCCGGCGTCGAGGAGGTCTGTGAGCTCCGTAGCCGCTTCGGCCTGATGGCCATCCACGGCGGCAACCTGGAGCGGGGCACGGACGTGATCGCCGCCGCCGCAGCCTCCCGCGCGGGCGCGTCGCTCTACGCGGTGCGCCAGCCGCCGGGGCTGCGCTGGCACGTGCCCTCGGTGGCGTTCGACCCCGGCGCCTCGCCCACGCTGGCCCGCTTCCTCGACCACGTGGACGTGGCCGTGGCGCTGCACGGGTACGGCCGGCCCGACATGTGGACGACCCTGCTGGTGGGCGGCCAGAACCGCCCACTGGCCGCCACGCTGCGCTCGGCGCTGGAGGGCGCGCTGGGCGAAGGCTTCCAGGTGATCGACGACGTGGAGAGCATCCCGCTCCCGCTGCGGGGCCAGCACCCCCGCAACCCCGTCAACCTGCCCCGGAGCGGGGGCGTCCAGCTCGAGCTGCCGCCGCGGGTGCGCCCGGGCACGGGCGCGCCCACGTACCAACCCGGCTACGAAGCCGCCATCACGGCCGCCCTGGTGGAGGTCGCCTCGGCCCACGTGGCGTCCAATGACCAGGCCGGATTCACAACATATGACGTGAGACCTACCGATAGGTAGGTTGAATGTCACGCAGTCAGATCAGGTGCAGATCGTGCGCCCGGGCGATCGCCTCCGCCCGGTTACGGGCCGAGAGCTTGTGCAGCGCCCGCTGCCAATAGGTCTTGACCGTGTTGGCCGCCAACCCGAGCCGCTGGGCGATCTCGTTGTTGGTGTTGCCGAGCGCCACCAAGCGCAGGATCTCGTGCTCCCGGCGCGTCAGGGCCGGGCCGCCGCCGTAGCGGCCGGCCGTGGCCGTGCCGTTGTCCCCGGCCGAGCCCTCGCAGTCGGCCGCGACCCGCTGGATGCTGGCGACGACGTGCACGAAGCAGTCGTCCGACACCACGACGCCGTTCCCGTCGGCCCCGGCACCTGGCCGGCTGTCGACCACGACGATCCGGGTCAGCGGATGTTTTGCCTTCAGAGCGTCGATCACGTCGGGACCGATCGGTCGCGCCGGGTCTGAGTGGACGAGCACGACGTCGGGTCGCACCCGTTCCACCAGCGCCACCGCTTCCGACCCCGGCGCCGCGCAGCCGACCACTTGGATCGGCGGCCCCGCCATCCCCGCGGCGGCGCCGTTGCGGGCCGCGTGACCGCCATCCACCACGACGACCGAGATCTGGCGCCCCCCAGCGCTGCTCGATGGCCGCGTGGGCGCGGTCGGGCTGAAGCCAGCCGTATCCCTAGTGTGCGACGCGCGATTGGACCGTGACTCGCAGCGTGCCATGTTCCCCTCCGACACCATGCCCCCGTCGGGATCATACGCCCAAACGATCGCCGTGTCTTTGCCGAAACAAGAAAGATTGACGTACACGTCACCAAGGACGCCCATCAGCGGGGTCGGACGGGGGCCGGGTCGTCATCACATTGACACCAAATCTCGACATCACACTGCTGCTGAACAAGCCCGATGTCTAGCGTGACCAGCGCACCACTCCCCGGGACGCCACGGCCGCACCGCGGGCGGCGGCGCTACATGGAGAGAGCGGCCAAACCCTGTAAGGCGGCGCAAAGGTTGGGCGGTTAGACGCATATCGCCGGCCGCTGCGGCCGCGATAACGGCTATCAGCAGGACCGGACGGCCCCCAGGCACTCGGCGACGCGGCGGTGGTGGGGCGGGGGCGACGAGACCCCCCGCACCGAGGCCACCAGCTCGCGGACCCGCCGTTCGGCCGCGGGCCCGAGCGAGTCGTAGACCTCCACGAACAGCTCGCGGGCCCGCCGCTGCGGCCAGTCCCGCGGCAGCAGCTCCCCGGGCAGCCCCGGGTCGTTGGCGGCGAGCGTCCGCCAGCGGGCGCAGGCCTCCACGCGGGCCACCAGGGCGTCACGGTCCGGCAACGTGCCCTCCCGCGCCCGGTCCGCCACCGGCTCGAGCACGTCGATGAGCTCCTCGTACTCCGCCCGCAGCGACCGCAGGTCCCAGGCGCTGAGCAGGTCGACGCCCGCGGGGCGCGGCACCTCGCTCACCCTGAACACCGCGGCGTCGGACACCCCCAGCTCGGTCAGCGACCGGTCGATGGCGGCGAGGGGCGCCCGGGGCGTGATCCAGAAGCCGTCGAACAGCGGGCCGAGCTGGAGCTCCCGCAGCCGCTGGCGCAATGCCGGCCGGCGGCGGCGGTCCGACTCGGGGATGGAGAACACCACACAGGTCCACTGCCGGTCCCAGGGCAACGGGCCGCTGCCGAACTTGAGCATGCGCCGGCCCTGCGCCCGGGCCGCATCGACGCTGCCCGCCGCGAGGCGGTAGGCGGTGTTGCGGCCCAGCTTGGTCCCCTCCAGCGAGCCCCGCCGCGCCAGGCGGCTCAGCGCGGCCCTGGCGGCCGCCTCGCCCACGCCCAGAGACCCCAGCAGCGCCACCAGCGCGGCCGAGGGGATGAACTCGATGTTCTCGAACCAGTAGCCCAGGAACATCCAGACCAGAAGTTGGGGCGCGGACTCGTCCTCCAGCGGGCTTCCCGCGGCCCCGGCATCCACGGCGACTCCGACCACGACGTCCCTCGCTCTCGTTCCCCCCACCCCCGTACCGGAGAATGCTAGTGACTGCGCGACCACCGGTACCCAACAGACCATGATGCCGCTCGTCACGGCATCTGTCATGCCGGAATTTCACGCGGCCTCGGACAACCCCCGCGCCGCGTCCTCGGGCTCGCCCGCGCGGTCGGCTTCCGCCGGCGCCGCCGGTAGCACTACCACGGCCACGACGAGGGCGGCGAGGACCAGCCCGGCGCCCACCGCGAAGGCCAGGTGGTAGCCGGCGGTGAGCGCCGTCGGCAGGGCCTCACCCGTCGCCACCAACCGGTCCGTCCGGGCGGTCGCCAGCGACGCCAGCACGGCCAGGCCCAGGGCGCCGCCGACCTGCTGGGTCGTGTTGACCAGGCCGGAGGCCAGACCCGAGTCCTCGGGCGTGGCGTCGGCCATGGCCAGCGACATGATGGCGGGCAGCGCCAGGCCCACGCCCACGCCGAGCAGGAGCATGACCGGCAGGAGGTCGACGGCGTAGCGCGCGTCCGCCGGCGCACGGGCCAGCAGCCCCAGGCCCAGCGCCACCAGGGCGAGCCCGGGGACCAGGATCGCCCGTGCGCCGACCCGCACGATGAGCCGGGCCGACACCCCGAGGGAGAGGCCGCCGATGACCACGGCCACCGGCACGATGGCCGCGCCCGTCCCCACCGCGTCGTAGCCCAGGACCCGCTGGAGGTAGAGCGCCCCGAGGAACAGGAAGCCGAACATGCCGGCCACCGCCAGCATCTGCACGAGGTTGGCGCCGGTCACCCGGCGGGAGCGCAGGATGCGCAGCGGCAGCAGCGGCTGGGACGACCGGGCCTGGCGGGCCACGAACGCGGCCAGCAGCCCGAGCGCCAGCGCCCCCAGGCCGAGCGTGGCGGGCGCCAGCCAGCCCCGGGTGGGCGCCTCCACGATGGCGTAGACGCCGACCATGAGCGCGGCGGTGACCAGCGTTCCGCCCACTGCGTCGGCACCGTGCGCCCATCCGATCCCCGGCTCGTCCGGCACCAGCCGCAGCGCGAGGACCAGCGTGGCCAGGCCGATGGGCACGTTGACGAAGAACACCCAGTGCCAGCTCAGCGCCTGGGTCAGCGCCCCGCCGGCCAGCAGCCCGATGGCACCGCCGGCGGCGGACACGAAGCTGTAGACGCCGATGGCCCGGGCCTGCTCGTCCGCCGCCGGGAACAGCGTCACCACCATCCCGAGGATGACGGAGGAGGTCAGCGCCCCGCCCACGCCCTGCACGAAGCGGGCGGCCACCAGCATCCCCGGGCCGGTGGCCAGGCCGCAGGCCAGGGAGGCCACGCTGAACAGCGCCAGGCCGGTCACGAACACCCGGCGCCGGCCGATCAGGTCGCCCACCCGCCCGGCCAGCAGGAGCAGGCCGCCGAAGGCGATGAGGTAGGCGTTGACGACCCAGGCGAGGCTCGCCTGCGAGAACCCCAGGTCGCGCTGGATGGCGCGCAGAGCCACGTTGAGGATCGTCTGGTCGAGGATGATCATCAGCATCCCGGTGCACAGCACCAGCAGGGCGAGCCAGCGTCTCATACATCGGACCGTAACAGATAGTCCTGTAACAGACGATCTGCTTCGGGATGACTTATGCCACAGTGCCCGCCACCCGCGGGGCCCGGCGCCGCACCGGCGTCTCACACGCCACCGGCGTGGCCAGCCGCCCGCCGTCGCCCATGAGGCGCTCCAGCGCGGCGAGGAACCCGGCCCGCTCCCGGGCGGGCAGGGTGGCGAGCACGTCGGCGTAGATGCCGTCGACGATGTCGAGGCCCGCCGCCACCATCCGCTCGCCCGCGGGGGTCACGGCGATGATGCGGGCGCGGCGGTCACTGGCCGACGGGCGCCGCTCGGCCAGGCCGGCCTGCTCCAGCTCGTCGATGGTCACGACCATGGTCGTCTTGTCCAGCGCGCACTCGACGGCCAGCTGGCTCTGGGTCCGGTTGCCCGCCAGCGCGGCGCGCAGCACACAGAAGGACCGGGGTGTGATCGGGAGCCCCGCCAGGGCGGCGGTGAGCTCGGTCGCGAGCGCGTGGCTGGCCTGGGAGAGGAGAAAGGCCAGGTCGGTGTCCATCCGGACCGAGCGTACAAATTGAGTGGTCGGTAAGCACTTCTCCCCATGCGACGCGGGGGCCGCCGGGCGACGCTGGCACCGTGCCCGGCACAACCTCCTCCCACGTGATCGGCGCCTACGAGCGCCACATCCGCAAGGCCACCCCCGCCGATCTGGCCGCCATGGGCTACGTCCTGGCCGCGGCGTTCCACGACGACCCGGTCATGTCCTGGGCCATCCCCGACGAGGCCCGGCGCCGCGCCACGCTGGCCGGCGTCATGGAGGCCTTCGCCGAGCACTTCCAGCCGCTCGGCGGCAACCGGGTCAACGAGTCCGGCACCGGCGCCGCGGTGTGGTGCCCGCCGGGCGTCACCCCCGGCCCCGAGGCCGACGCCCGCCTGCGCGCCGGCCTGGCCGCCACCTGCCCCGACGACCTCGGCCGCCTGGCGGACCTCGTCGATCTGCTGGCCTGGCACCGTCCGAGCGAGCCGCACCACTACCTCCGGCTGCTGGGCGCGATCCCCGACCGCCAGGGCGCGGGGATCGGCTCGGCGCTGCTGCGCTCGGTGCTCGAGGGCGCCGACCTCCGAGGCGAGCCCGCCTACCTGGAGGCGACCTCGCCGCGGAACCGGGCGCTCTACCAGCGCCACGGCTTCGTGGTGGTGGACGAGCTGTGCCCGGCGGGCTGCCCGCCCCTGTGGGCCATGTGGCGGCGACCGCAGCCGAATTGAGGCGACCGTTTCCCGGGGCGAATGTCGCGTTCGCGAGGGGTAGCCTCCATGGGGTGACGGTCGTGGAGACCACGGTCCCGCCCGGCTACGTCCACGAGACGGCCTTCTACGGGTCCGACGACGAGTTGCTGGCCGTCACCGTGCCGTTCCTGGAGGGCGGAGTCAAGGCGGGCGAGCCCACGGTCGTCTCCTTCGACGCCCACCACACAGCGCTGGTCCGCGGCGCGCTGGGCGACGTCGAGGGCGTGTCCTACCTGGGCAACGGCCGGTACTCCCGGCCCGCGGCCGCCATCCAGCAACTGCGCCAGATCGGTGGTCGACCACGTGGCGGCGGGCGCCGAGCGGGTGCGGGTGGTGGGCGACATGCCCCATCCGGGTGTGGGCGTCCCGTGGGACTGGTGGTGCCGCTACGAGGCGACGGTCAACTACGCGCTGCGGGACGTGCCCTTCTGGGGGCTGTGCCCCTACGACACCCGCATCACGCCCGACTACGTGCTGGCCGACGCCATCGCCACCCATCCGTTCCTGGCCATGACCGACGGGCGCCACGTGGTCAACGACGCCTACCAGCCGCCGGCGAAGTTCCTGGCCCACCGGCCGGTCCCGCCGCCCGACCCGTTCGAGGCGCGGCCTCCGGCGGTGGCGCTGGTCGGTCCCACGGCGGCCCAGGCCCGGCACGCGGTGGCCGACCTGGCCCAGCGCTCGTGCCTGGAGCCGGACACGATCGAGAACCTGGTCGTCGGCGTGAGCGAGTCGGTGGCCAATGCGAACGCCCACGGCCGGCCGCCGGTGGAGGTGCGGGCGTGGGCGGTCCCCGACCGCATGGTGGTGACGGTCACCGACCACGGCTCCGGCCCCGACGACCCGTACGTCGGCCTGCTGCCGGCCCGGCCGGCCACGCCGGAGGGCACGGGCGGCCTGGGCATGTGGATCACGTTCCAGCTGTGCGACGACGTGGTCCTGGCCCGCCACGACGACGGCTTCACCGTGCGCCTGGTGGCGGGTCGCCCATGACCCAGAAGGTGGAGCTGAGCGGCCTACCCGATCGCGTCCGCGAGTACGGCCGCGGCGCCTTCCTGATCACCGTGGCCGACTCCGGCGACGCCCATGTCGTCTCGGTCGCCGTCGACTGGGACGGCGCCACCCTGACGACGGTCGCCGGCCGCACGAGCCGTTCCAACGTGGCCGCCCGCCCGAGCGTCACGGTCCTGTGGCCGGGAGGCCCGGACGACGACTACGGCCTCATCGTGGACGGCACGGCCTCGGCCATGGACGGCGCCGAGGGACCGCTGACGATCACCCCCACGTCGGCCATCCTCCACCGCCTGGCGGAAGCCCAGGGTGACGGCCCCTCCTGCCTCCCGGTGACGCCCGGCGCGTAGACCCCCCGGCGGTCGCGTATCTTGCGACCGATGGGGCGCGGGCGACACAACCCAGGACCACTGCTGGCCGTCCTCGCGGCCACGGCCACCGCCATGGTGGCGGCCACGCTCGCCTTCCGGCGCCGCGCCCCGAGGACCGAACCCACCGACAGCCCCCGCCACTTCGCGACCCCGCGCCGCCGCCCCACTTCGCCCCCCGACCCCCGCCGACGCCGCCCGCGCCACCCAACCGCCGCCCGACGCTGAGCCGTCAGCCGACCTCCAGCCACCCGTCCCCGCCCAGCGCCGACCGCCGACCCCCGCCCGCCGACGGACCGCCCAGCCGACCAGCCCGCCCGTCCGCCGACCTCCAGCCACCCGTCCCCGCCCCAGCCCGCCGACCCGCCCGCACCGGACCAGCCGGCGGGTGCTGCTCAGCCGCGGGTCGCCGCCGAGCCGCGCCGCGGGCCCGGTGTCGGGGGACGAAGCGGCCGGGTGGGGTTGCGCAGGAGTGGGCCGCAGGGGGGCGGCCGCGGCATCTGGCGGAGGGGTCGGGACGGGGTCGGGCGTTGGTGGGGGTGCTCGTCGCCGTCGGGGTCGTGATCTTGCTGGGGGTGGGTGCGCTGGTGGTGGCCGGGTCCGGGTCGGAGGGGACCGACGCGGCGACCGCTACCACCGTTGCGCCGAGGGCCGAGACGACCGAGGCGCCGACGACTACGACCACGGTCCCGGCTTCGCCGGAGGAGGCGTTCGCGTCGGCGGCGGGGCGGTTGGAGGCGGCCGGGTCCTTCGGCTACCGGGGGACCGTCAGTGCCAGCGACGTGAGCGCCGTGCGGCCCTCGTTGTGGCTGGCCGTGGACATCACCGTCGAGGGCGAGGCCTCGCTCGCCGACGGGCGGGTGCACGAGGTGGCCGTGGCCGCCAACGGGCGGGCCACCGAGACCGTGGTGGCCGGGGCCGGCGTGTGGGGGCGGTCGGCGCGGAGCCGGGACGGGCTGGCGGACGCCGTGTACGAGGGGATCCCGGCGCTGTCCCAGCCGGAGCCCCAGGCCAAGGGGGCTGCGGCGCTGGCGCGGTGGTTGGCCGCGGTCGAGGAGCCGCAGGCGGCCGGGGTCGACGAGCAGGGCCGGCGGACCTACGCGGGGACGCTGCCGGCAGCCGCGCTCGGGCCCACCGAGCGGGGGCGGCGGGCCGTCGACGCCGACGTGCTGCTCACGCTGGACCGGGCCGGGGCGCCCGTGCACGTCGAGATCACCACCGTGCCCGGCGGGCCGCCGCTGCACCTGGCGTTCGACCTCGCCCGGCTCGGGGCGCCCGTGACCATCGAGCCGCCGGCCTAACTCGCCCACAGGCCCGAGGCCACCGCCTCGGGCAGGGCCCAGCCGGCGGCGTCCGGGTGGCCGGCGCGGACGGCGCTGGCACTGACCTCGTGGAGGTGAACGGGGACGTCCAGCAGCTCGACGCCCGCCGGATGGTCGCCGGCCCGGGGGGCGACCAGGACCCGGGGGAGGCGGTCCAGCGCCTCGTCGCGGGCCTCGCTCGAGCCGCCGTACCAGGCGGGGTCCAGGACCTGGGCCCACTTGTCGGCGCCCAGGACCACCACGTCGTAGCGGGCGGCGATGTCGGCGATCAGCCTGGCCTCGGTCACCGCCACTCCCAACCACGGCCGGGAGGACGCCACCGCCTCCAGCACCGCGCGGCGCCGGTCCACCGGGGGGCCGGCCTGCGGCGACTTGCCCAACGGGGCGACCGACAGGACCAGGTCGACCCGGTCCAGCCCCGCCTGCCGCCGAGCGGCCTCCGCCACCGCCAGGTGGGCGACCGTCGGCGGGTTGAACGACCCGGGATAGCAGCCCACCGCCATGCCGCTGACTCTATGCGGAGGGTGACCACCGCGTAGCGTGAGTGATACTCTCCGTGGCAAGGCCAAGCGCGGAACGGTGTGAATCGTTTGCTGGACCGCCGCGCCCGGAGGGAGGAGCTGGTCGCTCGTGTCCGCTGAGTCGCAGGACCTGATCGCCCCGCCCCCGCGGGAGGCGACGGCGGCCCGCGCGACCGTGAGCGTCGGGATCTTCGCCCACGACGACGCCGCCACCGTGGGGGTCGTGGTGGCCGCTTTCCTGGCCCAGGCCGAGCGCGACAGCCGGGTCGTCGAGGTGGTGCTGGTGTCGTGCGGCAGCAGCGACGGCACCGTGGTCGCGGCCCGGCGGGCGGCCGGCGCCTCGCCGCGGTTCCGGGTCATCGAGCGGCCCCGGCACGAGGGCAAGGTGCGGGCCATGGAGGACTTCTTCGCCCGGGCCCGGGGGACCGTCCTGGTGCTCTGCGGGGGCGACACCGTGCCCGCCGCCGACGGGCTGGCCCGCCTGGTGGGCCCACTCGACGACCGCCCCACCGTCGGCATGGTGGGCGGCCGGGTGGTGCCCGTCGGCCCGCCCACCGACCTGGCCGGCCGGCTCGACGCGGCGCTGTGGCGGCTGCACCACCTGGTCTCCCGGGAGGATCCCAAGCTGGGCGAGATCGTGGCCCTCCGCAGCCGGCTGACCGAGCGGGCGCAGCACGACGGCGTGCTCTGCGACGAGGTCACCCTCGAGCACGCCACCCGCCGCTCCGGCCTGGCGCTGCACTACGACGCCGAGCCGCTGGCCTACAACCGGCCGCCCACCTCGGTGCGGGCCCTGTTCTCCCAGCGCCGGCGCATCGCCTGCCGGCACCGGGCCGCCCGGCGGCAGCTCGGCTACGTGCCCGCCACCCGCCGGACCGGCGCGGCGGCCGCGGCCGTCGCCCGCCTGGCCGCCGACCGCCCCCGTGACGTGGGCGTGCTGGCGCTGCTCATCGCGGTGGAGGCGGCGGCGCGGGCGGTCGCCGCCGTCGACTACGCCTCCGGCCGCCGCTACGCGACCTAGGCCCGTGCCCGCGGCGCTCCGCTCCCCTGGCGCCAGTGCGGCGTCTGGTCGACGATGGCGGCCGCACCCATGCGCACCACGACGTTCCACCTGAGCTGCGCGGCGGGCTTCGAGTCGGTGGTCGGCCGGGCCCTGCGCTCCGACCTCGAGCGCGCCGGCGCGCCTGGAGGAGGAGTCGGGCCGCCTGCGCCTGGAAGCGCCCCCGCAGGTGGCGGCGGTGTTGCGGGACCTGCCCTACCTGTCGGTGGCCCTGGAGGAGCTGGCCGTCACCCGCTACCGGGGGATGGACGTCGCGCTGCGCTCGCTGGCCGGCGCCCTCGCCGGCCGCTCCCGGCCCCCGGCGGTGCGCTCGGCCCGGACCTTCCGCCTCCGGGTGTCGGACGCCGGCCGCCTGGTGCGGGTCGAGCCGCGCGCCCGCGAGGCGCTGGAACGGGCGGTGGCGCACTGGGGACGGCTGACCCCCGAGCCGCGCGGCGGCGACCTGGAGCTGTGGGTGACCCATCGCCGGGACTCGCCCGGCGTCGACCTGTCGGTGCGCTTCGACGCGCCCGGGGTGGGCCGGGTGCCGCCGGGCGCGCTGCGGCCGGAGGTGGCGGGCGCCCTGGTGCGGGTGGAGGAGCCGTCGCCGAGCGAGCGGGTGCTCGACCCGTTCGCGGGCAGCGGGGCCATCCCCGTCGCCCGCGCCCGCTACCCCTTCCGCTCGATCGTGGCCAGCGACGTGGACGGGGCCACGGCGGCCGCGCTGCGCCGCGTCCACCCGAGGGTGCGGGCGGCCCGGGCCGACATCCACGACCTGCGGGCGCTCCGCAACCTGGTGGACGGGGGCGCGGTCGAGCGCATCATCACCGATCCGCCGTGGGGGATGTACGAGGGCGCCCCGGTCGACACGCTCGACATCCACCGGGCGCTGTGGGCGGCGGGCGACGAGCTGCTGGCCCCGGGCGGCTCGCTCACCGTGCTCACCGGCGCCCCCGACGACGCGCGGGCGGCCCTGACCGACAGCGACCTGGTCGAGACCGGCGCGCTGCCGGTGCTGGTGAACGGCAAGAAGGCGACGGTGCTCACGGTCCGCCACCCGGACGGCTGACGGCCCCGTGGCCGGCGCACGCTGCGGGCGTTCGTAGAGCCCGGACGGCCCTGTGCTCGGGACCCGGCGGAGCGTCGCCCGCCTAGACGTCGGCGCGGCGGAGGACCGCGCGCACGCCGCGGTGATCCGAGCCCACGTCGGGGGTCACGCTGGCGGACTCGACGGCCCAGTGGGCCGAGACCAGCACGTGGTCGAACTGCACCACCGGCCGCCCGCTCGGGTAGGTGGCCCCCCGCACCGCGGGCGCCAGCCCGGGGCCCGGGCGCAGCAGGCGGCGGGGCAGGTTGGCATCGCCCGCCACCACGGTCGGCCGGCCGCCGTCGCCGGCCGCCGCCACCGCCCGGCGGAGCTGACCCAGGGACAGGGGGAAGCGGTGGGTGAGGTGGAGGTTGGCTATCCGCACCGTCTCGCCCCCGTGGGGCAGGTCCACCACCTGGACGGCCCGCTCGACGTCGGCGGGGGCGTGGCCCAGGGGCACGACCCGCTGGCGGGCGGGACCGTCCCGGTGCAGCACGGCCAGTCCCCACGTCCCCGGAGTGCGGGCGCGGCGCACGTCGAGGCGCCGGCCCACCAGGTCGGCCCGCTCCACCAGCACGCCCGGGGTCACCCGGTAGCCCCGGGCGGCGGCGGCCTCGGCCAGCGGGTCCTGGCAGGCGGCGGTCCACACCTCCTGGAGCAGCACGACGTCGGCGTCGAGCACGTCCAGCGCCCGCCCGAGCGGGAAGGGCCGGCGCCCATCGAGGCCCCAGTGGAGGTTGAGCGAGGCCACGACCAGCCCGGGCACCGTTCCGTAGGTTACGGGAACCCAGGTCCGTGGCCGAGGTGTGCCGCACGGCTCTGGCAACCTGGTGCCGATGAGCGACGTCGGGGCCCGCATCGCCGAGATCTACGGCGGGCCGCTCGACGGGTTCGTGGCCGCGAGGGACGCCCTGGCCCGCGAGCTGCGCCAGGCCGGGGACCGGGAGGCCGCGGCCGAGGTCAAGGCGCTGCGCAAGCCCCGGGCGCTGGCCTGGGCGCTCGACGCCGCCGCCCTGGCGGCGCCCGACGCGGTGGCGGACCTGGCGGCCGCGGTCGAGCAGGCCGGGCGGGCCCAGGCCGAGGGGGGCGACGTGCGCGCCGCGCTGGCCGGCCTGCGCTCGGCCGAGGCCGGCGTGGTGGCCGCCGCCGTCGACGCCGCCGCGGCCCAGGGGCAGCGCCTGGAGCCGAGCGCGGCCGGTTCCGCCCTCCGGGCCGTCATCGCCGACCCGGACGCGCTCGCCGACCTGCGGGCCGGCCGCCTGGTCGACACCCCCGCCACCGGCGGGCTGGGCGTGGCCTTCCCCGGCGGGAGCCCTGCCGCCCCCGCCGAGCCGCCCCGCGCCGCGCCGAGCACGGCCACCCGCCAGGCCGCGGACGCCCGGCCGCAGCAGGCACCGAGCCGCCCGGCCGCGCCCGGACCGGAGCACGCCGGTCCGCGGCCGCAGCAGGCACCGAGCCGTCCGGCCGCACCCGCACCGGAGCCCGCCAAGCCGCGGAGCCGGCCGAGCGGGCGGAGCCGGCCGAGCCGGCCGTCGATCCGGCCGAGCTGCAGGCGGCCCGGCGGGCGGTGGGGGCGGCCGAGCGGGCAGTGCGGACGGCGACCAACGTGGCGCGCCGGGCCGCCAGCACCGCGGACGAGGTGGAGGAGCGGGCCAGGGCCGCCCGCGAGCGCGCCGACGCCGCGGCCGAGGCCCAGCGGGCCGCCGAGGCGGGCCTGGGCGCCGCCCAGGAGGCGCTCGCCGCCCTCGAGGGTCACAGCTCCCGGCGGTAGGCCTCCAGCCGTTCGACCAGCTCGTGGGGGTGGGCCAGGGCGGGGAGGTGGCCGCCGGGCATCTCGTCGGGCTCGATCCCCAGCCGCTCCCGCACCACCCGGCGCTGGAACTCGGCGGGGAAGAACCGGTCGTCGCGGCACAGCAGGAAGCGGGTGGGCACGTCGGGCCAGGCGGCCAGCGGCCACGGCTTCTCGAACGGGGTGCCGGACTGGTCCCGCACCTGCACCATCGCCTCGGCCCGCACGTCGGGCGGCAGGTCGTGGAGGAACAGCTCCACCGGGTCGTCGCCGAACCCGGCGAGCCTGCCGGGCCTCGTCGTGGCGGGTGTTCACCCACCAGTCGGCGCCCGACTCGCCCGGCGCGGGGACCATGGCCGCCACCAGCACCATCAGGTCCACCGGCACCCGGTCGGCCACCAGCGGGGCGGTGAACCCGGCCATCGACTGGGCGACCAGGATGACCCCGCGGCGGTCGCCGACGGCGTCCTCCACCACGTCGGCGTAGTCCTCCAGCCCGGCGGCATCGTCGTCGCAGGGGAGGTCGACGGCGACCACGTCGTGGCCCTGCGCCTCCAGCTCGGGCACGACGAGGTGCCAGTACCAGGAGGTGGAGCCCGCGCCGTGGATCAGGACATAGGTGGCCATGCTGGGTATGACGCCTGCCGCGGCCCGGACTAATCGGTGGGCGCGCCGAACATCCCGCCGCGCTGGTCGGTCGGCGCTCCGAACAGCGCCTCCAGCATCCGCTCGGCGCCGGCCGGCGCCGTGACCTCCAGGCCCACGCCCCGGCCGTCGAAGGTCAGGGCGAACGAGAAGAACGCGCAGCAGCCCTGCTCGGCGGCCACCAGCCGGGCCAGGTCCTCCACGCCGATGCCCTCGCCGAACTCGATGCGCAGCCCGCCGCCCGGCAGGGCCGTGCGCTCGCACGGGCCTGGGCCAGCGTGGCCCGCCAGTCACGCTGCCGCTGGGGTCGCTCGCCGAGCGTGAGCGTGCAGGCGATGGCGGGCTCGGGCTCGGCCGCCGCGGACAGGCAGGCGCAGCCCGCGTCGCAGGGCCCGTCGACCGGCTCGCCCGCCAGCGCCACCGCCGCGGCCCGCAGCTGCCCGCGGAAGGCCGACAGCTCGGCCACCTGGCGCTCCGCCGCGGCCAGCTTGGCGGTGATCAGGGCGTGGAACCGGCGCTGCACCGGTCCACAGCGCTCGCCGTCGGCGATGTCCACCAGGTCGGCGATCTCCTCCAGGGTGCAGCCGAGCTGCTTGGCCCGGGCCACGAACGCCAGCCGGGTCAGCGTGACGTCGTCGTACAGCCGGTAGCCCGCGTCGCTGCGGCCCGCCGGGGGGACCAGCCCGATGTCCTCGTAGTAGCGCAGCGCCGAGGTCGGAGAACCCGCTGCGCTCGGCCACCTCGCCGATGGTGTAGGTGCTCACGGCGCCAGGGTAAACCTTCGACCCAGCTTGAAGGTCAAGCCGGGGCAGACTGGTCGCCGTGAAGATCCCCAAGCCGTCGGAGGCCGACCGGGCCCGGTTCACCGAGCTGGTGCCCGACGAGGTGGGCGTCGAGGCCAAGCCCATGTTCGGCAACCTGGGCGCCTTCGTGAACGGCAACATGTTCATGGGCCTGTTCGGCGAGCAGATCGGCGTCAAGCTGCCCGACGACGAGTCCCGCACCCGCCTCCTGGCCGAGCCCGGCGCGGGACCGTTCGGCCCCGAGGAGCGGCCCATGGGCGGCTACGTCACCCTGCCCTCCGACTGGACGGCCGAGGAGGCGCACCCCTGGGTGGCCGAAGCCCTGGCCGCCGCGGGCGAGCTCCCGCCCAAGCTCCCCAAGCCCCGCGCCCGCAAGCAGGCCTAGCGCCCGCAGGACCGCCTCGAGGCGCGGGTCGACGGGCTCGCTCTCCAGGGCGAGGACGCCGAACACGCACTCGTGGACCCGGTAGAGCGGCTCCCCGGCCACGAACCGCTCCAGCGCCTCGATGCCGAGCGCGAACTCCCGCAGCGCCAGCGACCGCTTGTGGCCCAGGCCGCGGGACCGCAGCCGGGTGAGGTTGGCCTCCTCCGTGTACTCGGGGCCGTAGATGATGCGCAGGTACTCCGGGCCGCGGCACTTGATGCCGGGCTGGGTCAGGCCCTTGGGGCCCCGGTGGACGACCTCGACGGGCTTGACCACCATGCCCTCGCCGCCCCGCCCGACCAGGTCCTCCCACCAGGCCACGGCCCCGGCCGCCGAGTCGTCCGAGTCGTCCAGCGCCACCGTGATCGAGGCGGTGTCCCGGAACGTGCCCGGGTCGGCCTCGGCCAGCCGGCGGGCCACCTCCAGGTGCCACGGGTGCGGGCTGAGGGCGTGGACGCGGCCCTCGCCCGCCAGCACCTGGAACGGCGCCAGCCGCAGGTCGTCCACCGAATCGACCGGCCAGCAATAGCGCCGGTAGGCGTCGACGAAGCCCGCGGCCATGGCCCGCCGCTCCCCGGTGCGGGCGGCCAGGCCGGCGGCGTCCACCCCTCGGTCCCGCGCCGCGTCGAGCACGGCCGCCTCGGCGGCCAGCGTGGCGGTGGCGGCCGCGCCCACGGGGGCGTACTGGCGCCGCAGCAGGTCCTCGGCCTTGGCCGACCACGGCAGCAGCTCGGCGTCGAGCACCAGCCAGTCGCTGCCCAGCTCGTCCCACAGGCCGGTGGCGTCGAGCCCGGCCCGAACCTTGTCGAGCAGCGCCCGCTCCTGGCCCTCGCCGTCCAGGAAGCGCCGGCCCGTGCGGGTGGTGACGATCCCGGCCGCATCGCTGCCGTCGACGCCGAAGCGGCGGGCGGCCACCTCCGCATCCCGGCACACGACCACCACGGCCCGGGAGCCCATGTGCTTCTCCTCGCACACCACCCGGTCCACGCCGTCGCGCCGGAACGAGGCGAACGCCTCCGCCGGGTGCTCCAGCAGGCCCTCCACCGCGGTGGTGGCGGTGGGCGCCATGGTGGGCGGGAGGTAGACCAGCCAGCGGGGGTCGGCGGCGAAGCGGCTCATGACCTCGAGGGCGGCGGCCGCGTTCTCCTCCCGGATGGTGACCGTCTGGTGCACGCGGGTGTCGATGATGCGCTTGCCCAGCACGTCGCCCAGGTCCAGCTCGGCGCCGGTGCGGCCGTCGTCCACCGGAGGGGCCAGGGGCCGGACCGGCTCGCGGTAGACCCGGGCCGCGGGCACGTCCACCAGCTCGCGCTCGGGGTAGCGCAGGGCGGTGAGCCGGCCGCCGAACACGCACCCGGTGTCGATGCAGATGGTGCGGTTGAGCCAGGTGGCCTCGGGCACCGGGGTGTGGCCGTAGACGACCGTGGCCGCGCCACGGTAGTCCTCGGCCCACGGGTAGCGGATCGGGCAGGCCGAACTCGTCGGTCTCGCCGGTGGTGTCGCCGTAGAGGGCGAAGGACCGCACCGCGGCCGAGGCGCGGCCCTGGAGGTCCTCGCGCAGGCCGGCGTGGGCCACGACCAGCCGGCCGCCGTCGAGCACGTAGTGGCTGACCAGGCCGTCGATGAAGCCCACGACCTCGTCCCGGAACCCGGGCGGCTCCTCGCCCAGCTGGGCCAGGGACTCGGCCAGCCCGTGGCCGATGGTGACGTTGGCGCCGCGCAGGGCGCGCAGCAGCTTGGCCTCGTGGTTCCCGGCGATGCACAGGGCGTCCCCGGCGGCGACCATGCCCATCACCAGGCGCAGCACCGCGGGCGTGGCCGGGCCCCGGTCCACCAGGTCGCCCACGAACACCGCCCGCCGGCCCTCGGGATGGCGGGCGCCGGTCCCGCCCTCGGCAAGGGCGTAGCCCAGCTCGCCGAGCAGCGCCGCCAGCTCGTCATAGCAGCCGTGGACGTCGCCCACGATGTCGAACGGCCCGCGCTCGGCCCGCCGGTCGGTCCACAGCGGCTGGCGCTCGATGGTGGCGGCCTCGATCTCCTCGACGCCCGTCAGGTAGTGGACCCGGTGGAAGCCCTCCCTGCGCAGGGCGTTCATCGACCGGCGCAGCTCCCGGCGCTGGTTGCGCAGCACATGGGGCCCGAAGTTGCGGTCGGGCCGGGCCGCGTTGCGCTCGGCGCACACCGTCCTCGGGGACGTCGAGCACGATGGCCACCGCCAGCGTGTGGTGGCGCTTGGCCAGGGCGAGCAGGGCCTGGCGGGCCTTGCGCTCGACGTTGGTGGCGTCGACCACGGTGAGGCGCCGGGCGTCCATCCGCTGGGCCGCGATGAAGTGGAGCACCTCGAACGCCGCCCTGGTGGCGCCCTGGTCGTTCTCGTCGTCGGACACCAGGCCGCGGCAGAAGTCGGACGAGATGACCTCGGTGGGCCGGAAGTGGCGGGCCGCGAACGTCGACTTGCCCGACCCGGACACGCCGACCAGCACGACGAGGCTCACCTCGGGGATCGTGAGGGTCACCGGCGGAACACCGCCATCTGGGTGGGCGCCCCGTGGCTCGCATCCTCGGGGCCGATCGCCCGCGTGCTCGACCGCGTAGCCGTGGCGGGCCGCGACCGCGCCCGCCCAGGCCGCGAACTCGGCGCGGGTCCACTCGAAGCGGTGGTCGCGGTGGCGCAGCGCGCCCGCGGGCAGGCCGGGGAACAGGGCGTTGTACTCGACGTTGGGCGTGGTGACGACCACCGTCCCGGGACGGGCGTGGGCGAACAGCGCGCTCTCGAAGGCGCCGAGGCGGGGCGGGTCGAGGTGCTCGACCACCTCGACGACCGTGGCCACGTCGTAGCCCGCCAGGCGCATGTCCCGGTAGGTGAGGCCGCCCTGGACCAGCTCGACCCGGGCCCGCTGGCGGGGCGTCATGGTGTCGAGGTGCAGGCGGCGGGCCGCGGCCTCCAGCGCCCGGTGGGACACGTCCACGCCCAGCACGTGCTCGGCGCGGGTGTCCCGCAGGATGCGCTGCGACCAGCCGGCCGTCGCCGCAGCCCAGGTCGGCGACGCGCCGGGCGCCCGCGGCGACGATCCGGTCGACCACGGCCGCGAGGCGCTGCTCGGCCAGGCTGAGGGGCCGCTCGACCGCCTCCTCCTGCTGGTCCTGCGCGACGTCGGCCGCGTCGGGGTCGCCGTCGCCGCCGTCCTCGGCCACCAGGCGGGCCAGGGCGTCGCGGGTGAGCCGGCGGTCGTGGCGCAGGTAGCGGCGGGTGATCAGGTCGCGCTCGGGGTGGCCGGCGAGCCAGTCCCCGGCCCGGCGCAGCAGCTTGTCCACCTCGTCGGGGCCGACCCAGTAGTGCTTGTCGTCGTCGAGCACCGGCAGCAGGACGAACAGGTGCTCCAGCAGGTCACGCAGCCGGACCGTGGCGGCCAGGGTGACGTCGAGGTAGCGGCTGTCGCCCCAGGCCGGGAACGTGGGGTCGAGCGGGAGGGGCGCGGCGGTGACGTCGTAGCCCAGCGGGTCGAACAGCCGGTGGAGCAGCGCCTCGCCCCCGCGCACGGGCACGACCGGCAGGTGGGCCGTCGAGCGGGATGGCGGTGCCGGCCAGCTCGGGCCGCTCGCGGCTGCGACCGCCGAGGGCGCTGCCCAGCATGCTGTTCAGCGCCACCGACAGGAACGACGACGCCGCGTAGGGCCGGTCGTTGACGTAGTGGGCCAGCGTGCCCTCCGCCCCCTGCGGCCCGCCCCGGCGGCCCCGCACCAGCCCCACGGGATCGACCTCGACCACCAGCGCCGCGGTGCAGCGCGCCGCGGTGGCCTCGGGGTACACCACGTGGGCGCGGCCGAACGGCAGGTCCCGGCCGTGCACCCGGTCCGGGTGCTTGTGGAGCAGGAACCCGAGGTCGGTGGCCGGCTCGTGCGTCGTGGTCAGGGTCAGCAACATCGGGGCACCGATCATTGACCATCGCGCCCCGCCGTGGCGGCGGATTTGCCTAGCCCTGGGCCGCGGTGGTGATCCGGCGCAGGCGCAGGGCGCCGAAGGCGACCGAGCGCGACGGCCGCACGTCGCCAGCATGGGGCCCAGCGCCGCCACCTCGGCCGGGTCCGCGGTCAGGCCCCAGCGCACCTTGGTGGCGACCCAGGCTGTCGCGAAGCCGCACCAGGACCCGGCGTCGGGCGGCTGCCACGAGGCCGGGTCGCGGGCGACCTGGGACCGGTTGGCGCCTCGCCGACGCCGACGCGCGCAGCGCCTCCAGCGCCCAGGCGTGGGGGTCAGGTGGCCGGCGCGGGCCAGGGCGGGGCCGACGAGCTCGAGCGGCCGAGGCACCCGCCCAGCATGGCGAGGACGAACGCCACCGGGCCCGCCACCGTGGCCCCCAGCTCCGCCGCGCAGAAATGCCGCAGAGAGTGGCCGACGCGGGATCGGGCCGGGGGCGCGGCAGAGTGGGTCGATGCACAGCGACGCGACGACGCGACGGACGATGGCCGGGGGTGCCCGATGAGCGGGGTGCTGGACGGGACGGTCGCCCTGGTGACGGGGGCATCGAGCGGGATCGGGCACGCCACGGCCCGGGCGCTGGCGGCCGAGGGGGCGGCGGTGGCCCTGGCGGCGCGGCGGGTGGAGCGGCTGGACGACCTGGCGGCCGAGATCACCGGCGGCGGGGGCCGGGCCGTGGTGGTGCCGGCGGACGTCACGGACGAGGCCCAGGCGCGGGAGGCGGTCGAGCGCACCGTGGGCGAGCTCGGGCGGCTCGACACGCTGGTGAACAACGCGGGGGTCATGCTGCTCGGGCCGATCGTCGACGCCGACCTGGACGAGTGGCAGCGGATGGTCGAGCTCAACCTGCTGGGCCTGCTCTACTGCACCCACGCCGCCCTGCCCCACCTGCTCGACGCGGCCGAGCGCGAGCCGCGGCAGGTGGCCGACGTGGTCAACGTCAGCTCGGTGGCCGGGCGCGTGGCCCGCAACGGGAGCGGCGTCTACAACGCCACCAAGCACGGCGTCGGGGCGTTCTCCGAGTCGCTGCGCCAGGAGGTCGCCCGCCGCCACGTGCGGGTGTCGCTGGTGGAGCCGGGCGCCACCGCCACCGAGCTGGGCAGCCACAACCGCCCGGAGGTCCGCGAGCAGATGGCGCAGCGGTTCGCCGGGGTCGACCGGCTGGAGGCCGAGGACATCGCCGGCGCCGTCGGGTTCATCGTCACCCGCCCCCGCCGCATGGCCGTCAACGAGGTGCTCGTCCGCCCCACCCAGCAGGAGGGCTGATCACAGGCTGGTGGACTCGGACTCGGCCAGAGCCACCACCGCCCGCAGCGCGGCGACATGGCCGTCGAAGGCGGCGCGCCCCGTGGGGGTGAGGCGCACCCGGACCCGGCGGCGGCCGTCGCTCACCGGGCGATCGACGGCGATGTAGCCGGCGGCCTCCAGGGTGGAGAACTGCTTGGACAGGGCCGAGTCCGACAGCCCCAGCTGGTCGCGGACGAAGGCGAAGTCGATCCAGTCGGCCGAGGCCAGCAGCGCCACGATGGACAGCCGGGTGCTCGGGTGGATCAGCTCGTCGAACCGGGCCTCGGTCACGAGCCGCCGGCCCGCGCCCGGCGGCGTCGCACGGCCGCCATGAGCCGGGGGCCCCCGGCCAGCACCAGCAACGCCACCACGACGCTGGCGAACATGCCCGGGTGGCGGGCGCCGTCGGCGTCGGCCGCCAGCGCCACGACCACGGTGACCGCGCACAGCACCAGCACGTAGCCGAGCACCACGAACGGGACGTGGCGACCGGCGACGTCGGCCCGGACGCTCAGGCTGCCCGTCCGGTGCCGCCCGGTCAGCGCCCGCTGGGCGAGGGCCGCGTGGACCGCGCCGAACGCCAGCGGGGCCAGGATGGCGGCCAGCCAGCCCCCGAGCTCGACGGTGACGCCGACGGCCACCCAGCCGAGCGCGAGGAACCACCAGTACCAGCCGGGGACGTCGATCTCGGCGATGACCTGCCGGCGGCGCCGGTCGACCGTGCCGAGGGCCTCTCGGGCCTCGGCGTCGCTGATGTCGCCGATGTCGTGGGGGGTGGGGGGCATCCGTGGTCCTTTACTTTCCTGGTGGGAAAGATACTGCGACTTGCCCACCAGGAAAGTCAAGAGACGGAGGTCACCCTCCGGCGTCCGCCTGCTCCACGGTGCGGACGGCCCGCTCCAGCAGGCCCGCCACCTCCTGCTCCCCGGGAGTCACCAGCCGCTGGTCGGGTGCGGGCGCCAGGGCGAGCAGCGGGGTGACGGCACCCGGGCACCGGTCGCGCAGCCGGCGGGACCGCTCGGCGGCGTGGGCCGCGGTGCCCGGGCCGGCGCCCGGACCGCAGCCGCGCGTAGGCGGCGGTCGCGACCTCGGCGGCGAGCAGGTCGTGGCCCAGCTCCTCGAACAGCCGCGAGCAGTCGGTGAGCCCGGCCGGGTCCCGGTCGGCCAGCGCCAGCGCGGCCCGGCGGCAGGCCGGGGCGAAGTCCCCGTCCACCAGGGGGACCAGCGCGCCGAGGCGGTCCACCACCAGGTCGGGGCGGCCCAGGCGGGCCACGTCGAAGGCGGCGACCACCTCGAACGCCCGCTGGCCCAGCTCGCGCGGCCTGCTCGGCGGCGGCCAGCGCCCGGTCGACCGCATCGACGAGCCGGCCCTCGGCCGCGCAGACCCAGGCGCCGTCGAGGGCGATCCAGGGATCGAACACCGGGTTGGTCTCCGAGTCCTGCGCCCGGGCCGCGTCGTAGGCGGCGCGGGCGCCCGCGGCATCGCCGCCGAGGGCCAGGGCGGCCCCCAGCTCGGCCAGCCACAGCCGGGCGAAGCGGTACATGTCGGCCCGCTCCAGCAGGTCGACCGCGTGGCCCAGGCTGGCGGCGGCGGTGTCGTGGTGGCCCTGGAGGCGGGCGACCAGCCCGTGGAACCCCAGGCCCATGCCCACGAACTGCGCCGACGCTCCGGTGCCGGGGTGCCCGGCCTGCTCGACCAGGCCGGGGCCACCGCCGGTGACCACAGGATCACCCGGGCCCACAGGATCTCGGCCGGGCCCACGGATCCTCCGGGCCGGACTCGGCGGCCTCCGACCCGTCGGCCACCGCACGGGCCTCGCCGGAGCGTCCGCAGAGCCCGAGCGCGGCCGCGCCCGCGTCGCGGCCCACACCCGGGCGCGCTCGTGGCGTCGGGCCGCCCCAGCACGCCGGGCGACCTCGACGCAGTCCGCCAGGCGGCCCGCGGGTCGAAGACAGGACCCAGGCGAGGCGGTGGCGGCCTGCCGGCAGGCGCTCGCGCCTCGACCCGGCCCCCGCCGAGGCCGCTCCTCGCCCGGCGCATCGCCGAGCTCACCGGTCACCCCCCGCCGGCCCGCGGGATGCGGGGATCGTCGGCGCGCCCCGGCGCCAGCGACTCGGCCAGGTCAGGACCCCGTGCGTAGCCCGGCAGGCACCAGACGGGACCCGGGCTCCCAGGGCTCGCGTCCACGCCACGTCGACCCCTGCCGGTCACGGCGAGGGCCGCGGCTGGCCGTGGACCGCCGCCCAGCGCTCGCCGGGTGGCTTCGGCTATCACGGGCGGCAGCGGGGACGTGGCCGACCGACCAGCACCGCGCACGTACCGCCGGGCCGGGCCACGTCGACGAACCAGGACGTCACGTCGTCCTGCCGCGCCAGGAAGCACTCGCGGCGGGCTCGGTGCCCGCCAGCGGACCGGTCCAGCCTGCGGGCACCGCCTCGGCCGGAAGCTCCGCGGGCGGCGACGACGGGGCGTCGAGGACGAGCGCCTACGCCACCGACCGCAGGGTCGCCTCGTCGGCGTCCTGCCCCTCCAGCAGCCAGCTCGCCCCACGAGCATCGGTCCAGCTCAGGGCCGTCAGTGACATCGTCGGGTAGGGCACATGCGTCAGCCACGCCTCACCGCCGCGCAGGCGGATCGGCGTGAAGCGGTCGACGCCGGAGTAGTGCGGGAAGTCGAACGGGCGGTAGGGCCCGAGCAGCCTGATGGCGCCGTCGATCGTGCCGTCACCCCCGACCCTGTCCAGGCTGAGGAGCGTCGCGGGGCACCAGCCCGGCTCGCGCTCGGCCGCCGGCATCGATGACGGACACAGCGTGCGGCGGGTCGGTCGGGAGCAGCACCAGGTCGCTCACCTCGGCGGGCGGCACCCGCTCGGCCGGTGTGGACATGCCCGGCTCCGGGACGATGTTGTCCCCCGGGAGGTCCCGGCCCCGCGAGGGATCCGGCGAGAGGGCCGACGTCACCGGCTCACGGCTGCACATCTCCGCGGGGATCGCGGCGACCTGGTCGGTCTCGGGATCCGGGGCCAGGGCCCGGGCGCCGAATGCGCCGGCCACGAGCAGGACCACACCCACCACGCCCGCGCTCGGCGGCGACGCGGATCTGGCGGCTGCGGCGCAGCACGGCGGTCACGGGCCGGCGCTCGGCCACCAGCAGCCCGGACGGGACCGGCTCGTCGACCAGGCGGCGCAGGTCCTGCTCATCCATGGTCGGTCTCCTCGAAGGTGTGGCCCAGCGCGACGCCCAGGCGCCGGCGGGCCCGGCTGAGGCCCGACGCCACCGTGCCCACCGGGACGTCGAGCGCTTCGGCGATCTCGTCCTGCGTCAGGTCGGCGACGTAGCGCAGGGCGATCAGCGCCCGCTCGCGCTCGGTCAAGCGGCTGACCGCGTCCCACACGTGCCGCGGCGGGTGGCTCGGGGTCCTGCGCCGCATCGGGCCGGGCCACGGCGTGGGCCTTGCGCCGCTCGGTGCGCAGGCGGCGGAAGCGTCCGCGGCACTCGTTGAGCGCCACGTGCATGATCCACCCGGAGGGCGAGCGCAGGTCGCGGCGCAGCTCGGGCCAGCGCAGCCAGGCCCGGGCGAACGCCTCGGCCACCGCGTCCTCGGCCATGGCCGGGCGGCCGGTGGCCACGGCGACGCTGCGGATCAGCGGCTGGGCCTGGCTCTCGTAGAACCGGGTGAAGTCGGCGAGGTGGTCATCGCTGTGCACGGCATGGACTCCCCATCGCCCTCTCCACGCGCGGCGGCACGATTTCGTTGCATCGTCGCCCGGCATACTGGCCCGGTGGGACCCCGGCCTGCGTCCAGCTATCGGGAGCTGGTGCCGCCGCGGGCCCTCGCGCCCTACGTCGAGTGCCTGTGGCTGCACCGCCTGGGCGACGGCGGCGGCCCCTACCACCAGCCCGTGTTCCCCGACGGCCGGGCGGACGTGGTGGCGGTGGGCGACGAGGTCAGGCTGGCCGGGCCGGCCACCCGCAGCACGACGCTGCGGCTGGCGCCCGGCACGCTGACCGTGGGGGTGCGGTTCCGCAGCGGCGCCGCGCCCGGGCTGGTGGGCGCCAGCGCCGTCGACCTGCGGGACCGGGACGTGGCGCTCGACGACCTGTGGGGCCGGTCGGGTGCCGAGCTGGCGGCCCGGGTCGCCGAGGCGCCGGACTGGCAGGCCCGGCTCCGGGTGATGGTCGACGGCCTCACCGCCCGCCTGACCGAGGCTCGGGACCCCGACCCCGTGGGCACGGGCATCGCCGCGCTGCTGGCCGAAGGCCCGGGCCGGCCACTGGTGGGCCTCGCCGACGACGTCGGGCTCAGCGAGCGCCAGCTGCGGCGCCGGGTCGAGGAGGCGGTCGGCTACCCGCCGCGCCTGCTGGCGCGCATCCTGCGGTTCCAGCGGTTCCTCCACGCCGCCCGGGCGGCCGGGCCGGGACGCAGCCTGGCCCGCCTGGCCGCCGACGCCGGCTACGCCGACCAGGCCCACCTCACCCGGGAGTCCCGCGAGCTGGGCGGGCTCCCCCCGGGGGCGCTGCTGGACTGGGAGGCGGAGCGCCTGGCCGGGTGATGTCCGGAACGTTCAAGACCGCGCCGCCGCCGGGGCGCATCCTGAGCGCATGGCACAGACATCACCGCACCTGGACCTGATCGGCGTCAACGTGGCCGACATGGGCCGCTCGCTGGCGTTCTACCGCCAGCTCGGCCTGGACATCCCCGCCGACGCCGACACCCAGCCCCACGTCGAGGTCACCCTGGCCGGGGGCCTGCGGCTGGCGTGGGACACCATCGACACCATCCGCAGCTTCGACCCCGACTACGTGGTGCCGTCGGGCAACTCCAGCATCAGCCTGGCGTTCGCCCACGACACCCCCGCCGACGTCGACGCCACCTACGAGAAGCTCGTGGCCGCCGGCTACGACGGCCACAAGGCCCCGTGGAACGCGTTCTGGGGCCAGCGCTACGCCATCGTCCACGACCCCGACGGCAACACCGTCGACCTGTTCGCCCCGCTGGCGTGAGGCCGCCTCGACACCGCCGGACCGACCACGAAGGCGAGGCAATAGGGGCCGGCAAGCGGCGCCGGAGGCAATAGGGGTCGGGGGCCGGCCGCGATTGCCTCGAGAGCACCGGCGTGACCCCTATTGCCTCGCCGTCCCGGTCGGTCCGGGCAAGCCCGCTGTCCGACCGGATCGTGCCCGACGACGTGTTCGCCGACTTCCTGCGGTCCCTGCGGGCGGTCTCGCCGGACGCCTAGGGTGACCGGATCGGCAGTGGAGAGACATGACGCCCAGGGTGCCGGCGGGGTTGCAGAACCTGTCGTCGTACCAGCCTGCATGGCTGCGCAGCGACGTGGTCGCCGGGCTGGTCCTCACCGCGCTGCTGGTGCCGCAGGGGATGGCCTACGCCGAGCTGGCGGGCCTGCCGCCGATCACCGGCCTGTACACGTCCATCATGTGCCTGGTCGCCTACGCGGTGTTCGGGCCGTCGAAGATCCTGGTGCTGGGACCGGACTCGTCGCTGGGCCCGATGATCGCGGCGACGATCATCCCGGTGCTCGCCGCCGGCGACGACCCGAGCGAGGCCGTGGCCCTGGGCTCCGCGCTGGCCCTGCTCGTCGGCGGGATCATCACCGCCGCCGGCATCGCCCGCCTGGGCTTCATCGCCGACCTGATCTCCAAGCCGACGATCATCGGCTACATGAACGGGCTGGCCCTGACCATCCTGGTCGGCCAGCTCCCCAAGCTGTTCGGGTTCTCCGTGGACGGCGACAACTTCCGCGAGGAGCTGTCGGGCTTCGTCCGCGGCGTCGCCGACGGCGAGACCGTGGGCGCCGCCCTGGCCATCGGGCTGTTCGGCCTGGTCCTGATCCTCGGCCTGGGACGCTGGCTGCCGAAGTGCCCGCCGTGCTGATCGCGGTGGTGCTGTCGATCGTGGCGGCCGGGGCCTTCGACCTGGCCGAGCACGGCGTCGACCTGGTGGGCACGCTGCCCCAGGGCTTCCCGCCCTTCACCATCCCCGACGTCGGGCTGTCCGACCTCGGGCTGCTGTCGGGGGCGCCTTCGGCATCGCGCTGGTGTCGCTGGCCGACACCATCTCGACGGCGTCGTCCTTCGCGGCCCGCAGCGGCGACGAGGTCGACGGGCAAGAGGAGATGATCGGGATCGGCGCGGCCAACCTCGCGGCCGGGCTGTTCCAGGGCTTCCCCGTCAGCACCAGCGGGTCCCGCACCGCGGTGGCCGAGCGGGCCGGCGCCAAGACCCAGGTGACGGGCCTGGTGGGCGCGCTGGCGATCGTGCTGATCCTGCTGTTCTTCCCGGGCCTGCTGCGGAACCTGCCCCAGCCGACGCTGGCCGCGGTGGTGATCGCCGCGTCCCTGTCGCTGGCGGACATCCCGGGGACGCTGCGGCTGCGCCGGATACGGCGCACGGAGTTCCTGCTCAGCATGGCCGCCTTCCTCGGCGTCGTGCTGCTGGGCGTGCTGCCGGGGATCGCGCTGGCGGTGGCCCTGTCGATCGGCAACGTCTTCCGCCGGGCGTGGTGGCCGTACCAGACGAACCTCGGGCAGGTCCCCGGCCTGCCCGGCTACCACGACGTGACCAGCTACCCGCAGGCCGAGCTGATGCCGGGCTGCGTCATCTTCCGGTTCGACGCGCCCCTGTTCTTCGCCAACGCCCGCACCTTCCGGGAGCAGATCCGATCGATCGCCGCCACCGAGCCCCGACCGACGTGGATCATCGTCGCCGCCGAGCCCATCACCGACGTGGACACCACCGCGGCCGACATGCTGCGAGGAGCTGGACAGGAGCTGAACTCCCGCGGCATCAGCCTCGTGTTCGCGGAGATGAAGGACCCGGTCCGGGCCAAGATCGAGCGCTACGAGCTGACCGACACCATCAACCCGCACCACTTCTTCCCCACCATCACCGAGGCCGTCCACGCGTACCAGAGCGAGACGGGAGCCGAGTGGCAGGCGCCGAGCTCCTGACCGCAACCAGGGACACAGTCACACCGTGGGAGGCACGTCATGGCCCGGCTCATCTACTCGACCATCATGTCGCTCGACGGCTACATCGAGGACGGCGACGGCCGCTTCGGCTGGGCCGAGCCGGACGAGGACGTCCACCGGTTCGTCAACGACCTCCTCCGGCCCGTGGGCACCTACCTCTACGGCCGCCGGATGTACGAGACCATGGCCGCCTGGGAGACGGAGCCGGCCCTCGCCGCCGCCTCCCCCGTCACGCGGGACTTCGCCGAGATCTGGCAGGCGGCCGACAAGGTCGTCTACTCCACCACGCTCGACCGGCCGGTGACGGCCCGGACCCGCATCGAGCGGTCCTTCGACCCCGACGCGGTCCGGGCCCTGAAGGCGTCGGCCGACCGCGACATCGTCGTCGGCGGCTCGCAGCTCGCCGCCGAGGCGTTCCGGGCCGGGCTGGTCGACGAGCTCCAGGTGGTCATCGCGCAGGCCGTGGTGGGCGGGGGCAAGCGGGCCCTGCCCGACGGCGTGCGCCTGGGGCTGGAGCTGGTCGACCAGCGCCGCTTCCCCGGCGGCATGGCCTACCTGTGCTACCGGGTCACCGGCCCCGATCCAGGGAGAACTCCAGGATCTGCGTGAGGCGGATGTTGTTGCCCGACGGGTCGCGGAACGAGGTGTCGATGCCGTACGGCTGCTCGGTGGGCGGGTCGTTGAACACGACGCCCCGGGCCGACAGCTCGTCGTAGGACGCCTGGCAGTCGTCGGTCTCCAGGAACAGCGTCCCGCCGGCCCCCTTGGCCACCAGCTCCGCGAGCTGGGCACTCGAGGCCTCGTCCAGCATGGGCGGGCCCGGGATCTTCATCAGCACCAGGCCGATCTCGTCCTGCCCGCGCGGGCCCACCACCAGCCAGCGGAAGTTCCACTCCTCCATCGTGTTGTCGGCCCGCACCTCCCAGCCGAGCGTGCGGGTGTAGAAGTCGAGCACCGCGTCGTGGTCGTGGACCCAGAACTGTGCGTTGGCGATCTTGATCATCGCTCCTCCTTGTTCCCGACCGACGTTAAGGAGCCCTCCGGCGGCCCGGCTTCTCGAAACGTGCGGTTCTCGCGGCGCCCATAGGCCTGCGCCATGCAGGTGGGGATGCGGATGAGCCGGCGGGCGGGCGGGAAGGCGGCCCGGTAGGCCAGCGGCGGCCGGCCGTAGACGCGGCGGAAGCTGGTGACGAACGAGCCGACGCTGGTCAGCCCCACGGCGAAGCAGATCTGCGTGACCGGCCAGTCGGTGTTGCGCAGCAGGGCCGCGGCCCGCTCCAGCCGCCGGGTCAGCAGGTACTGGTGGGGCGCCTCGCCGAACGCCCGCCGGAACTCCCGGCTGAAGTGGGCGGGCGACAGGCCGGCGGCCCGGGCCAGGTCGGACACCGCCAGCGGCTCGAAGTAGCGGCCGTCGGCGAGGTCCTTGGCACGCAGCAGGTGGCGGACGGGCGGGACCATCGCCCCCAGCCTGCCACCGCGGCCGGCCCGTCCACCCCTGCCCGGCTCAGCCGTCCCGGCGGGCGACGTCCTCCAGCCGGTCGTAGGCCACCTGCAGGCCGCCCTCCATGCCGGACTGGATGATGACGTCGCGCTGCTCGCGGTCGAGGCACTGGACCACCGTCGTCAGCGTGGTGACGCCGTCGACCTCGTCGAAGGTGGTCACGTTCACCGTGGGGTACTCGTCCGGGTCGGCGACGGGCGCGCCCTCGAAGACCTCGGTGGACACCAACCGGTGCGGGGCGTCGATCTCGCGGTACTCGCCGTGGAAGCCGACCTCCATGTCCTGGTCCCGCGTGACGAAGCGCCACGTGCCGCCGACCCGCAGGTCGATCTCGCAGACGAGCCACTCGGCCGTGTCGAAGCCCCACCAGCGCCTGACGAGGTCCGGAGTGGTGTACGCCTTGAACACCATCTCGGCGGGGGCGTCGAAGGCGCGGGTGATGAGGATCTCGGTGTCCGACGGCTGGGTGATGACGGCCGAGCCGTAGCGGTTGCCGGTGCTGGTGGTCATGGTTCGTTCTCCTGGGCCTGGAGCTCGGCGATCACGTCGTCGAGCCGGTCGAGACGGGTGTTCCAGGTGCGCTCGAAGGCGCGCACCCAGTCGTGGACGGGCTTGAGCGCGGGACCGTTCACCCGGTACCAGCGATGCCGGCCGTCCACCCGAACGGACACGAGACCGACCGCCCGCAGCACGCCGAGGTGCTTGGACACCTGCGGCTGGCTGAGGCCGAGCCGATCCACGAGCTCGCTCACCGTGGCCTCCCCGTCGCCCAAGGCGTCGAGCAGGTCACGCCGGCTCGCCTCGGCCACGGCGTTGAACACGTCTGCCGTGGTCGGAGTGCGAGCCATGCCGCCATCATATTCCGATATGGGAATGTGTCAAGCTAACCGACTGATCGTCCGGACGTGGACCATCGTGAAGTGCCGGCGGGTGATGCGCCACCCGCCGGCGGTCCGGGTCAGCGCGTCGTCGTACCAGCCACAGGCGTTGAAACCGGAGTGGCCGTCGGCCGACATGAGGATGGCGTCGACGTAGCTGCGGGCCTCGGCCTCGTCGCCGTCCACGGTGACGGCGACGTTGGACAGCCGGTGCAGCGTGTGGCCCATGCCGGCGTGGGTGGCGGCCATGAACTCCGTGATGGCCCCGGCGCTCTCCCACATCCCGACGTCGCCGTAGTCGGCGTGGCAGTCGTCGGCGAAGCAGGCCCGGAACAGCTCCCAGTCCCGCTGGTCGATGCCGGTGCAGTACCGCACCAACAGCTCGCCGATGTCCTGCTTCGCGTCGCGCTCGTCTTGCCCCGTCACGCCCGCCAGTCTCGCGGCCTCGTCAGCCGGCGGCGACCAGCGGGTCGAGCCTCGCGGGCACGTGCTTGTGGTACGGCGTGCCCGCGATGGGGTCGCGGTGGTCGCTGGAGGTCAGCTCGTTGGGGGCGGTGCCGACCGCCTCGCCGTCGGGGGTGTAGGTGACGCCGAGGCCGTTGGGCAGGGCGACGTGCCCGGATCGCATCATCGGGCTGATCTCGACGAGGACCCGGGCGCTGCCCCGCCGGGTGGTGAGCAGCGCGGCGTCGCCGTCGGCCAGCTCCAGCGCGGCCGCGTCGGCGGCGGAGACGCGCAGCGCGCCGTGGGCGTCACGCTTGCGCCACGCGGGGTCCCGGAAGATGGTGTTGGCGGTGAACGACCGCCGCTCCCCCGCGGTGAGCACGAGGGGGAACTCGGCGTCGCCGCCCGGCGGCGTCTCGGCGGCGAGCGACCGCGAGCTCCTCGGCCAGCACGTCGATGTGGAGGTTGAGCAGCCCGTCGGGCGTGCGCACGCGGCGCCAGGAGTCGTCGTGGTCGTCCACGCTGAACGTGACGCCGCTGGGGCTGGCGAGGATGGCGTCGAACAGCGCGTCGCCGAGGTCCGTGCCTTCGCCCGCGAGGCCGGCCCGCTCCAGGCTCGGCCGGTTCTGCAGCGCGCACTGCTGAGCGGCTCCCCACAGCAGCGCGGCGGACGCCGTCCCCTCGGGGAGGCTCGGGCCCAGCGTGCGGTACAGGATCACCGGCGCGAGGCGGCCGAGCTCGGGATGGGCGGCCATGAGCTCCAGGAACCGCGCGCCGAAGGCGGCCCGGCTCTCCTGGGCCGCCTCGGCCAGCGGGGTGAGGTCGACGCCGTCGAGCGCGCCGAGCGCCTCGACGATGCGGGCGTGGATCTCCGGCTCCGGCAGCGTCCCCGGCAGCGGGTCGAGCAGGGGCCGCCGCAGGTGGAAGTAGTTGTGCGGGAACTCGAAGTTGAAGAACGTCGCCTCCGGCTTCTCGAACTGGGACGCGGCCGGCAGCACGTAGTCGGCGAGCTGCGCGGTCTCGGTCATGGCGACGTCGATCACCACGACGAAGTCGAGCGCCGCCAGCGCCTCCCGCATGCGGGGACCGTCCGCCAGCGAGTGGGCGGGGTTGGCCGACTCGACCAGCATGGCCCGGTAGCGGTCGGGGTGGTCGGTGAGGATCTCCTCGGCGATCACGTTGCACGGCACCAGTCCCGAGATGATCAGCGCGTCGGCCACCGGCGACCGGCGCCCACCCGCCGGGCGCGGCCCCGAGCCGCCCCCGCCGGTGAGCGAGACCACGCTCGTGGGCACGTACTGGCCCGCCCGGGATGGCGAAGTTGCCGGTCAGCAGCCACAGCAGCTTCTCCAGGTAGCTGCACAGCGTGGAGTGCAGGTTCATCTGCACGCCCAGGTCCTCGAACATGGCCACGCTCGACGCCGACGCGATGCGCCGGGCGGCCCGGCGGATCAGGTCGGGGTCGAGGTCGCACACCGCCGCGTACGCGTCGATGTCCACCGCGGCGAGGACCGGCTCGATGTCCTCCAGGCCCACGGTGTGCTCGGCCAGCCAGCGCCGGTCAGCCAGCTCCTCCTGCACGATCACCGCGCCCAGCGCGGCCAGGCACCAGGCGTCGGTGCCCGGCCGCAGCGCCAGGTGGAAGTCGGCGAGCTCGGCGGTCTCGGTGCGGCGCGGGTCGAGCACGACCATGGACCGGTCCGGGTCCCGGGCGATCGCCTTCAACGTGGTGCGGGCGTGCGGGAAGCTGTGCGACTGCCACGGGTTCTTGCCCACGAAGACCGCGACCTCGGCGTGCTCGATGTCGCCGCGCACGAAGCCGCCGAGGATCTTGCCGTTGACCCAGAACTCGCCGGTCTTCTCCTGCGCCAGCGCGTTCGAGCGGTACCGGCTGCCCAGGACGGCGCGCGTGGCGGACGCGTAGCCGCCGCCCAGGTGGTTCCCCTGGCCGCCGCCCCCGTAGTAGAAGATCGTCGCTCCCCCGTAGCGTGTCGCGCACCCGGGCGAAGCCGGCGGCGACCTCGGCGATGGCGGTGTCCCAGTCGACCGGCTCGTAGCTGCCGTCCGGGCGGCGGCGCATCGGAGAGGTGAGCCGGTGGCGGCCGTTCTGGTAGTGGTCGAGCCGCAGCGCCTTCTCGCAGGTGTAGCCCTGCGAGGCCGGGTGGGCCTTGTCGCCCCGGATCCGCTCGAAGCTGCGGCCGTCGGGGCCGCCGAGGCGGACCTCGATGCCGCAGTTGCACTCACAGAGGATGCAGGCGGTCGGCTTCCACTCGCCCGGCGCCGCGCGCCGCTGCTCGTCGAGTTCCATGATGGAACCGTAATCGTCTAGAGTTCCAAGATGCAACCCTCTGAGGTACCCTCCCGGCCGTGAAGCGCACCGACACGTCCGGCTGGCCGTGCACCATCGCCCGCAGCGCCGACGTGCTCGGCGACCACTGGAACCTGCTGCTCATCCGGCAGGCGTGCCTCGGGACGCGCCGCTTCGACGACTTCCAGGCCGCGCTCGGCATCGGCCGCAACATCCTGACCCAGCGCCTGGCCCGCCTCGTCGACGAGGGCATCCTCACCAAGGTCCGGTACCAGGACGAGCCCGCCCCGCCACGAGTACCGCCTCACCGACAAGGGCCGCGACGTCTACCCGATCCTCGCCGCCATGGCGGCCTGGGGCGACCGCTGGCTCACCGGCCCCGAGGGCACGCCCCTCGTCCTGCACCACACCGCGCTGCGACCACGACATGCACGCCGTCGTGGTGTGCAGCGAGTGCGACGAGCCGATCGACGTCCGCCAGGTCCGGGCCAAGGCCGGCCCCGGCTACCCGGGGATGGCGGCGCGATGACCCGCCAGGAGTGGCTCGACGCCTTCGCCTCCGCCGCCGGCGTCGCGGTGCCGTCCGAGGACGAGATCGAGGCGCTGCTCGAGCTGGCGGGCGTCGCGGCTCACGCCTCGGAGCGCACCGCGGCCCCGATCACCTGCTGGATCGCCGCGGTCGCCGGGATCGACCCCGCCGGCGCGCTGCGGCTGGCGCAGTCGATCTCGGCCGGCGACTCGTAGGCCGGCCTCGACCGGAGCCGGGCGGGGTCGGGGGATGAAGGCGCCGATGGCGCCGGACAGGGCGGCCGTCACCGCCGCGTAGGCCCAGAGGTGGTGGAAGCGGGTGACGCTGTCGGCGGGCGAGGTCGGCGTCCCGAGCAGCATCACCAGGACCGCGATGCCGATGGCGCCGCCGACCTGGCGGGCGGTCTGGTTGACGGCGCTGCCGACCGCGTAGCGGTGGGCGGGCAGCGAGGCCACCGCCGCGGCGCTGAGGACCGGGAAGGTGAGGCCGATGCCCAGCCCGACGATCAGGGTGCCCGGCAACCAGTCGGCGAGGTAGGCGGGCGTCGCGTCGACCCGGGTGACGTACCAGAGGAGCCCGCCGGCGAAGCACGCGGCGCCGACCACGAGGAGCGGGCGGAAGCCGATGCGGCTCGCCAGCCGCCCGGCCGGTCCCGCGATCAGCGCCACGACGAGGGGGCCCGGGGTGACCGCGAGCCCGGCCCGCATGATCGAGTAGTGCCACACGCCGGTGAGGAACAGGATGTTGCCGAGCAGCATGGCGAAGAACCCGGTGGCGTAGACGAACGTCGCGAGGTTGGCGGTCACGAACGACCGGTCCCGGAACAGGGCCGGGTCGATGACCGGTTCGGGGTGCCGCCGGCAACGCTGCACGAACAGGGTGCCCATCACCGCCGCCCCCGCCAGCGCGGCCACGATGCGGGCGTCGCCCCAGCCCCACGTCGGGCCCTCCGAGATGGCCAGCACCAGCGCGCCGATCGCCACGGTGATCAGCACCACGCCGAGATAGTCCGGGCGGCCGGTCGCCTCCTCGGCCCGGGACTCGGTGAGGACGCGGCGACCGAGGACGGCCAGCGCCGCGCCGATCGGGACGTTGACGAAGAAGGCCCACCGCCAGCCGCCCGCCGACACGATGGCGGCGCCGAGCGAGGGCCCGGTGGCGACCGCCAGCGCGCCGACGCCGCCCCACAGGGCGACCATCTGCGTGCGCCGCTCGGGCGGGTACGCCCCGATGAGCAGCGCCACCGACGCGGGCACCAGGAACGCGGCCCCGGCGCCCTGCACCGCCCGGCTGGCCACGAGGAAGGGCACGCCCGGCGCGACCCCGCACAGGAACGAGGCCGCCACGAACACGCCGAGCCCCGTCATGAACGTGCGCTTCCGCCCGATGCGGTCGCCGGTGCGACCACCCGTCACCAGCAACGCGCCGAAGACGATGGCGTAGGCGGTGATGACCCAGGCCAGCGAGGCCTGGCTGGCGTCCGGGTAGGACGCCTCGATGTCGGGGAAGGCCACGTTCACGATGGACAGGTCGAGCGCGGCCATGAACGCGCCGACCGCGGTGACGGCGAACACGACGATGGGCCGGGCCGGAGCAGGTCTGACCGCTCACGGCCGGCTCGTGCCTGCGAGGCGGGTGCGCTCGAACGCGCCCTCGCGGGCACCGGGACCGGGCTCCGCCGTGACCGACCGGGCGTCCAGCGGCTCGCCGCAGTGCGAGCACACCGCGACCGCGTCCACGAGCCGGCCGCAACCCCGGTGCCGCATCCGCAGCGGAGATCCGCCCGGCGACGCCCACCGGTCGCCCCACTGGCGCATCGCCGTCACCACCGACCAGAGGTCCCGGCCCTTGTCGGTCAACCGGTACTCGGACCGCGGCGGGTGGTCCTGGTAGGGCACCCGCTCGAGCACGCCCTCGTCGACCAGGTGGCTCAGGCGCTGGTTGAGGATGTTGCGCGAGATGCCGAGCCGGGCCTGGAAGTCGTCGAACCGGCGCACGCCGAGGAAGGCGTCGCGCACGATCAGCAGGCTCCACCACTCGCCCACCACCTCCAGGCACTGGGCCACGGAGCAGTTCATGTCCTGGAAGCTGGTGCGTTGCACGAGCGCCACGGTAGTCAGTTCTATTATAGAACGCAATGCTGCTATAGAACGCAATGGTTGCGGTGCAGGATCACTGGCGAGTCGCGATGGCGTCGAGGACGACCTCGACGGCCCGGCGGCCGGCGGCATCGTCGGTGACCGCCCGGAACTGGCCGTCGCGCATCTCGTGGAAGATCGGCGCGAAGTGGTCGGCCCCGGGGAGCAGGATCAGCTCGACGTGGTACCCCGCGTCACGCAGGGCGCCGGCCAGCTGCTCCGACTGCCACGCCGGGCAGGTCGTGTCCTGCTCGCCGGCCAGCAGGTAGACGTCGGCGCCCTTGTTCCCCATGCCGGACAGGTCGTCGAACCAGGTGACCGGCTGGCCCTGGTACTCGTAGTAGCAGCCGGAGACGCCGACGACGATGTCCGGGAGAGTCGTGTCGCCCGGGCACGGGTCGTCGGGGTCGTCAGGGGAGGCGCCGGACAGGCCGCCGAGGACGGCGAAGTCGGCGCCCAGCGACCATCCCAGCGCGGTGACGGGCTCGGTGAGGTCCCCACCGTGCTCCGACGCGGTGGAGCGAGCCAACCGGTAACCGCACACGATGTCATTCTCGGCTCGGATGAGGTCTTCCTCCGTGCTCAGGTCGCTGCTCCGGTAGGTCGGTGCGAACACGACCGTGCCGGCCCCGGCCAGTCGAGTGGCGACCTCCCCCATGTCCTCACCCGAGCCATCGATCCCGTGCAAGGCCACGACGACGGGCAAGGTGCCCGAGCCCTCCGGCGCGAACACGTGCACGTCCTGGGTCGTCGCGTCCGACACGACGTCCGAGGACACCGGAAGCTCCCCCGTGCGAGCGCCGTCGCCACCCCCGCAGCCGAGCGCCCACAGCGCGGCGCCGACCACCATCGCCCGGCGAGCCTTGTCACCGATCACCACCTGAGCATGAGCGGGAGCAACCGCCGATCACCAGGGCACCTGGGCCCGACATTTCGTGGCCTTCGGGTCTTTGGCGCCGAACCTGGTCCCTTCGCTGGATCGAGCCCAGGTTCGTTCAGTTGTGGAGGCGCTGGGCGGCGTGTTCGGCCAGGGCGCGCTTGTCCGGCTTGCCCCCGGCGGCGACGGGGACGTCTCGCACCACCGTGACCGAACGGGGCACGTGGTTGGTCGTGAGCTCCGCCCGCACGAGGCGCACCAGCTCCTCGGGATCGGGCGTGGCGTCACCGGAGGGCACGACGAAGGCGTGGACAGCCTCGCCGGTTCGGGCGTCGGGGACACCGACGGCGTAGGCCGCGCTGGTGCAGGCCTTCCAGATCTGGGTGCTCGGCTGGCCGGTGCCGGACTCACGCGGAGTGTTCGGGCAGTGGTTCCCGTGGCTGGTCAGGACCGAGGCCCTGCACTACGGCTACGCGCTCGTCATGCTCGGCGGGCTGATCCTGCTGCGCCCGGGGTTCACCGGCGCGGCCCGCCGGTGGTGGACGGTGGCACTCGCCATCCAGTGCTGGCACTTCGTCGAGCATTTCCTGCTGCTCATCCAGGCGCAGACCCACGACCACCTGCTGGGCCGCCCCGTGCCGACCAGCGTCCTGCAGCTCGCCTTCCCCCGGGTCGAGTTGCACCTGGCCTACAACGCCCTGGTCTTCGTCCCCATGGCCTACGCCGTCACGCTGGCCCGCCCGCCGGCGTTGACGCCGGTGAGAGCCGTGTTCAGTCGAGGAAGAGGCGGAGGAGCACGTCGGTGAGCCAGTCCTGGAAGCGCTCGACCGGCCAGCCGGCGTCTCGGACCAGCCGTAGGTAGGCGTCTGGTGTCAGCGCCCACAGGGTGTCGGTGATGGTGTCCTCGTCGTACCGCACGCGGTCCGTCTTGCGGCGCAGCGCGACGGCGACCTCCCTGAAGCCGTCGTGGCGCTGCCGCTGAAAGCGGTCCCAGACGTCACGGGCGTCGGCGTCGACGGATGCGGCGGTCTCGAGCGCGTGCAGCAGCGGCGCGGCGCGCTGGTTGATCAGGCACATGTTGCGGGCGTGCAGGTGGATCGAACGCACGGCGTCGGGCTCATCGATGGCCTCCCGCCACCACGGTCGCTCGGCGATCGGGACCGGTGCGTCGTCGCCCGCCAGAGCTTGATCGACGACGAGGCGCAGGATCGTCGACTTGGGTCCCACGGCCGTGAAGACGGTCGGTCGGGCGACACCGGCCTCGGCGGCGATGTCCTCGATCGAGGTCGCCAGGTAGCCCTTGTCGGAGAACAGCCGGTGCGCGGCGGCGCAGACCAACGCCGGGGCGTCCCCGCGTCGGATCGTGGTCCGGTACGGACGTCGCTTGACATCAGCCACGGGGCTGATCATACTCCCGATCTATTCTATTAGACTCGAGTAAATCTAATTAAGGAGCGAGCAACGATGGATCGGACCGATGCGTTCCTCACTGCGACGATGCCGCGGCTGCACCGGGCGGAGACGGCGCTCCACAACGGCGACGCCGGGCCCCGGATGGCGATGTGGTCGCACGACGACCGGGTGACCTTGTTCGGCGGGGTCATGGGCGGGTCCGGCTGGGCGGAGATCGAACCGATCTTCCAGCGCCTGGGGGTGGCGTTCTCCCAGTGCCGGTCCTACGAGCACGAGGTCATCGCGGCTGCCGCCGGAGACGACCTCGCCTACACGGTCGCCTTCGAGCACACCACCGCCTCCGTCCATGGACGCCCGCCGGCGGCGTACGTGCTGCACGTCACCACCGTGTTCCACCACGAGGACGGCGAGTGGAAGGTGGTCCACCGTCACGCGGACCCGTCGCCATCACCAACCGGCGCCGAGGTCCTCCAGCAGCTCGCGT
>CAWDIO010000013.1:0-662366 GCA_963802385.1 uncultured Acidimicrobiales bacterium
GAGCCCTCGACCTTCCCCATGTACGCGCTGGCGGGCGGGGCGCTGGACAACCTGCGGCGCTGGGCCGTCGAGGGCGAGGCGCCGCCCCGGGCGCCGCGCATCGAGCTGCTCCCCGACCCCGACGCCGGGCCCCACGGCGAGGTGCCCGGCTCGCTGCCCTGCGCCCGGGACAGCACGGCAACGCCCTCGGCGGCGTGCGCATGCCCGAGGTGGACGTGCCGGTGGCCTCCTACTACCCCCACTCCACCCTGCGCGAGCCCGCCATGACCGGCCCGCCCGGCCGGCGCCCGCTGCCACTCGGCTCGCTCATGGGGGCGATGACGCCGTTCGCGCCCGACAAGCTGCGCGAGCTGTACGGCACCCCCGAGGCCTACCGCGAGGCCTACGCCCGGCGCACCGCCGAGCTGGTGGCGGAGCGTTGGATCCTCCCCGGCGACGCCGACCGCATGCTGGCCCAGGCCGCCACCGTCGCCTTCGATCCCTGAGGGCGCCGTCCCCTACCCCGGCGGCGGGTCGCCGTCCTCGACGGCCCGGACCAGCTTGCCCATCACCCAGGTGATGGCCCGGGTGGCGTCCTCGGCCGGGAGGCCCCACGCGCCGATCAGGCGCTCGTAGGACGGCAGGTTCCACAGGACGTCGAGCAGCGCGGCCAGCGTGGTGCGCTGGCGGTCGGACCAGTCCGGGGCCGCGGCCGACACCGCCCGGAGCAGGGCGGCCCGGCGGCGCACGTCCACCGCCACGAAGGTGGCGTCGTCCGGCTCGCCGACGCTCGACCGGACCGCGAACGAGCGGAGCGATGCGAACACGCGGGCGGTGACCTCGGCCAGGTTGTCCAGGCCGACGTCCTCGTAGGTGATCCCCGCCTCCTCCTCCAGCCGCTGCATCACCGCGTCGTGGAGGTGCCGCTCGCTCGGGAAGTGCCGGTAGACGGTGCGCTCCCCCACCCCGGCGCGCTCGGCCACGGCCCGGAACGTCAGGCCCTGCCAGTCCCAGCTGGCGAAGCCGTGCACCAGCTCCGACCCGGCCCTGCACGATGCGCTCCCGGGTCTCCGCCGCCTGCCGCCGGCGGACAGGGCTGTCGTAGGGGCGCCTTGACACGTTGCTCATAATCGGTGACAGCTTACTGTCGCCAATTCGGAGAGGGTTGGCAGCGGGTTGACGGGGAGGAGGTCGGGACGGGCATGCCGGCACATGGTGACCTGATGGCGGCGGCGGTCGCCGAGACCGGGCTCGACGACTTCGGCGACGACTCGTTCCGGGAGGGCCTGGAGATCCTCGTGCGGGCGCTGGCGCGACGAGGCGCGCCTGAACGCGGCGGGCGAGGCGTTCCTGTACCCGCGGCTCGTGGGCCACCTCGCCCAGCGCCTCCAGGTCGAGGACTGGTACCGGCGGCATCCCGAGATCGACGAGGTGCCGATCGAGGCGCCGCTGTTCGGCCTCGGCCTGCCCCGCACCGGCTCGACCGCGCTGTCGTTCCTGCTCGCCCAGGACCCGGACATCCGCTACCTGCGCCAGTGGGAGTCCTCGCAGCCGTGCCCGCCGCCGTCGACCGTGGCCGGCCACGACCCGCGCATCCCGCAGGCGGCGGGCGAGACGGCGGGCACCCGCGCCCACGTCCCCACCGACGCCGCGGGGCCGATGGAGTGCCTGGACCTCATGGCGCTCGACTTCAAGACGCACATCTACCAGGCGTTCGCCCAGATCCCGTCGTACTCGGCCTGGCTGCTCGACGCCGACCTCACCTCCACCTACCGCTACGAGCGCCGGGTGCTGAAGCTGCTCCAGTGGGGCGAGCCGGCGCGGCCGTGGCGGCTGAAGTCGCCGGCCCACGTGCTGTTCCTCCCCTACCTCGACCGCGCCTTCCCCGACGCCCGCTTCGTGATGACCCACCGCGACCCCACCGACGTGATCCTGTCGGTGGCCGGGGTGTACGCCGACATCGCCGGCGTGCTTCACCGACCACCTCGACCTCGGCTACCTGGGCGAGCTGAACGTCGAGCACTGGTCGGTGGGCATGGACCGGGCGCTGGCGTTCCGCGACGGCGGCGCCGACGACCGCTTCTACGACATCGACTTCCGCGCCATGCAGGCGGACCCGATCGGCGAGGTGCGCGGGCTGTACGCCTGGCTCGGCGAGCCGGTCAGCGAGGAGTTCGAGGCGGGGATGCGGCGCTGGTGGGCGGACAACGCCGAGCACCGCGAGCCCAGCACCCACGCCGACCCGGCGACCTTCGGGCTCGACCTCGACGAGGTGCGGCCCCTGTTCGCCGACTACGTGGCCCGGGCCGCAGGAGTGGACCACGAGATGACTGCGAGATGACTGCGAGGCATCCCCATGGATCTTGACCTCACCGGCGGCATCGACCCCGAGCGCGAGCACGTCTTCGCCGAGCGCCCCGACAACCCCGAGATGCGCGACTCGGTGAGCTTCTGGGTCTCCGACGACCGCGGCGCGCTGGGGCTGCCGCGCATCGGCATCGAGGCGGTCGCCTCCCAGTGGACCGAGCACGGGCTCCAGGTCAACGTGGCGTTCCCCGACGGCCGGGTGTTCCGGGTCCGCGCCGACGGCCCCGCCTGGCCGGTGGCGGGCCCCGACGGTCGACCCACGGTGCTCGGTGCCGGCCCGCTCGGCTTCCGCTGCGTGGAGCCGTTCCGCACCTGGACCATGACGCTTCGACGGCCCGGCCACGCAGACCTCGACGTTCGACCTGGTCGAGGGGCGCACGGACGGCCCGCTGGTCGACGTCGCCTTCGAGGTCGAGGCCACCATGGCCGTGCCCCCGTGGATCCAGGGCACGCTCCAGTCCGACGCCGCGGACCGGCTGGAGACCTCGATCGAGGGCGACCTCATGGGCGGCCCCCGCTACGAGCAGCTGTTCCGCGCCACCGGCTCGCTGCGGGTGGGCGAGGAGGAGCACGCCTTCACCGGCACCGGCCTGCGCATCCGCCGCCAGGGCGTCCGCCACCTCGCCGGGTTCTGGGGCCACTGCTGGCAGTCGGCGCTGTTCCCGAGCGGCCGGGCGTTCGGCTACATCGCCTACCCGCCGCGCCCCGACGGCCAGCCGACCTTCAACGAGGGCTACGTCTTCGACGGCGACGGCGACCTCGTTCCCGCCCGCGTGGTCTCGGCCCCGTGGCTCACCACGCTGCAACCCCTGGGCGCGGACGTGTCCGTGATGCTGGAGACCGGCCGGGGCACCGTCACCATCGAGGGCGAGACGGTGGTCTCCACCTTCGACATCCACCACGACGACCAGACGCTCGCCACCCAGGCGCTCAAGCAGGAGATGCCGAGCTTCCCGGCACTGCACCAGGGCGGCGTCCGCTACCGCTGGGACGGCGAGGAGACCTACGGCATGATCGAGCGCTCCTACCCCCTCGACAAGATCACCCGCTGACCCTTGACCGGGCGGGTCCGCCGGGGTGAAAGTGAGGGCCTGGCGGTACTGGGGGAGGTGGCGCCATGACGCGTCGTAGTGGCGGGGAACGACGGCCGGGCGTCCGGCGGGTGGGTCTGGCGGTGCTGGTCCTGGGGGTGGCCGCGATCTACGTGGCGCCCGCGACCGAGGCCGCTCCCGGCGACGGGGCCGTGGGGCTCGGGGTGCGGTCGGCCGTCACCGGCGGCGAGCTCCACACCTGCGCGCTGACCTCGGCCGGGGGCGTGAAGTGCTGGGGCAACAACGGCCTGGGCCAGGTGGGCGACGGGACGACCACCACCCGCACGACGCCGGTCGACGTGGTGGGCCTGCCCCCCGACGTCAAGAGCGTCGACGCCGGGTCCAACCACACCTGCGCGGTGACCGCGGCCGGCGCCGCCCTGTGCTGGGGCGACGGCAACCGGGGCCAGACCGGCGACGGCAGCCCGGGGCCAGAGCTGGTCCCGGTGGGCGTGGCCGGGCTGGGGTCCGGCGTCCGTGCCGTGACCGCGGGCGACTTCCACAGCTGTGCGCTGATGCAGGGCGGCGCGGTGAAGTGCTGGGGCCTCAACAACCGCGGCCAGCTCGGCGACGGCACCACCGTGAACAGCCCGGTGCCGGTCGACGTCGCCGGCCTCGGCTCCGGGGTCCGGGCCATCAGCGCCGGGACCTCCTACACGTGTGCCCTGACCTCCGCGGGGGGCGTCGTGTGCTGGGGGGCCAACCAGAACGGCCAGCTCGGCGACGGCAGCACCACCGACCGGTCGACGCCCGTGGCCGTCGCCGGCCTGGCGGGCGTCTCCATGATCGACACCAGCACGGGCAGCACCAGCTCCAGCGTCGGCTCCCACACCTGCGCGGCATCCCAGGACGGGACGGTCGCCTGCTGGGGCACCAACCGCTCCGGCCAGCTCGGCGACGGGACCACGACCTCCCGCCCGACCCCGGCCCCGGTGGTCGGGTTGCCGGCCGGCGTGCAGGCCGTGGCGACCGGGTCCCGTCACTCGTGCGCCCTCACCGGGACCGGCGCCGTCTGGTGCTGGGGCGAGGACAACCTCGGCCAGCTGGGCGTCGGGCGGGCGACGCTCGCTCCCCGGACCGTTCCCGTGGAGGTCACGAGCCTCGCCGTCGCCGGTGCGGAGCTGACGGCGGGCAGCTTCCACACCTGTGCCCTCGACCGGCGCGGCGGGCTGGCCTGCTGGGGCGCCAACGTCGCCGGGCAGGTCGGCGACGGCGCCACCGAGTTCTTCCGGTTCACACCGATCGAGGTGTCCGGGTCGTTCCACCGGCCGGAGTGCGTCACATTGAGCCCGGCCCCGCACACGACCTTCACGCTGACCAACGGCTACGCCCTGGGGTCCCGGGCGACCTTCGCGGCCAACAGCGGGTACATGCTCACCGGCCCCGCCGACCTGCGTTGCCAGCCGGATGGCACCTGGACCGGACCGGAGCCGCCCGCCGTGGGAACCGGCCGCGTGACGGTCACCCCGAACACCGGGCTGGTCGACCGCCAGGTGGTCACGGTCACGCTGACGGGGTGGCCGGCGCTGGGCACCGTCCCCTGGTGCCAGGGCATCCAGCACACGCCGGCCGACATCGGGGACTGCGGCAACAACCGGCTCATGTTCAGCACTGCCGACGCCACCGGCACCGTCGTCACGACCTTCTCGGTCGACCGCGTGATGTCCGTGCCCACGCTGGGCCGCACGGTGGACTGCGCAGTCGAACCGATCTGCGTGATCGCCGCCACAGACATCCAGGACATCGTCGGGAGCGTTCGCTACGCCCCGCTGTCCTTCGCCCCGCCCCCCTGACGAGGGTCAGCGGCCCTGGTAGTCCGGGGTGCGCTTCTCCATGAAGGCCGACACGGCCTCGCCGAAGTCCTTGGAGCGGAACAGCCCGAGGAGCTCGGCCATGACGTGATGGGCGTTGGCGTCGAAGGTGGTGTCGAGGCCGAGGCGCATGGTGCGCTTGGCGGCCGCGATGGCCAGGGGGGCCTGGTCGGCCATCTCCTTGGCCCAGGCGGCGACGGTCTGGTCGAGCTCGCCGTGGGGCACGACGAGGTTGACCAGGCCCAGGCGCTGCATGTCCTCGGCGCTCGAGCTTGCGGCCCAGGAACGTGACCTCGCACGCCTTCTGCCAGCCGATGAGGCGGGGCAGGAGCCAGGTCCCGCCGCTCTCGGGGATCACCCCCCGCCGGGTGGGTGGGACGAAGCTGGCGGCGTCCGAGGCGATGATGAGGTCGCATCCGAGGGCGAGGTCCATGCCGTAGCCCGCGGCGGGCCCGTTGAGCGCGCACAGCACCGGGGTGTCCATGCGGCGCAGGACGAACGGGGGCGTGTCGTCGATCCGGAGCCCGCCCCCGCCGCCGTCGCCGCCGCGACCCGATGCCCTGCCCGGCGGCCACGTCCTGGAGGTCGAGCCCGGAGCAGAACCCCCGGCCCGCCCCGGTCAGCACGACGACCCGCACGCCGCGGTCGGCGTCGCACTCGACCAGCATCCGGGCCAGGCCGGTCAGCATCGGACCGCTGATGGCGTTGAGCCGGTCCGGCCGGTTGAGCGTGATGGTGGCGACGTGGCCGTCCCGGGACAGCAGGACCTCAGACATGGCCGATCCTCTCGTGGTCGAGGCGATGCCCACCACCGTAGAGAGCCGGGCAGCGGAGCCTGCCCGTGCCCGCCGCGGCCGGCTGGCCTACGTTCGGTCCCGTGGCGTACCGGGCCCTCGCCGACGCGGTGGTGGTCGCTGCACTTCGCCTTCGTCGTGTTCGTGGCGGTCGGCGGCCTGCTGGCCTGGCGCTGGCCCCGGGTGCTGTGGCTGCATGTGCCCGCCGTGATCTGGGGCGTGGGCATCGTGACGGTCGGCTACCAGTGCCCGCTCACCCCGCTGGAGCGGTGGCTCCGGCGGCTGGGCGGCGACCACCCGTCGGACGCCGGCTTCATCGACCGCTACGTCGAGGGCGTGATCTACCCGGAGCGCTACACCTCCCTGCTCCGGGCGCTGGCGGCGATGCTGATCGTGGTCGGATGGACGGGCGCGCTGGTCCGGCTCCGCCACCCCGCTCCTCGGGCGCCGTGACCGGCCGGTGGACTGTTCCGACCGGCCGGTCGCGGCTGCCGGGGACCGCTCAGTCGTAGACCGGGGGCTCGACGATGGAGGGGTGCTTGGCGTTCTTGGCGACCTGCTGGTTGTCCGGGGGCGCCCAGGGCCGCAGGCCGGAGGCGCCCGCCCAGGGCTCCATGTTCTGGGTGATCACCAGCGACGAGCCTTCCGAGCCGTAGACCCGCGCAGGGTCGAGCCGCCAGTCGCGCCCGGGAGCCCGCTGCCAGAGGGCGAACAGCCGGTCGACGTTGGAGTGGAGCAGGAACACGAACGGGTCCTCGAACGCCGTGTGCCCGAACCCGATGTTGCCCCCGATGAAGCCGTGCACCGTGTCGTGGGCCCGCTCCAGCGCCCCCCGGAACGCGGGGTACTGGTCGGCCTCCGGGAGGCTGTCGCCGGTCGTCGTGATGGTGACGTCGCCGGCGATGGCCGGCGCACCCGAGGCCACGCCCCGCGTCACCTCCTGCGGGGGGTCGGCGGGGTTCCCGGTCTGGTTCCGGCTGCCGGCGTGGACACCGCCGTTGTCGAACGAGCCGAACGGCGCTCCCATGCGTCCGGCCGCGCTGCCCATGAACGTGCTGGTGAACAGGTCGGTCGTGCCGCCGGCGCCGTTGCTGCCGGCGCGGGGGTCGGTCGTCCAGTCCCAGTAGTGCAGCGCAACCGTCGGGTCGATCTGCTGGAGCTGCGCCTCGAAGCGGTTGACCAGCTCACGGTGCCACGGCAGGAACGCAGGTCCACGGTGCACGTGGGTCGCCTGGTGCACCGCGTCCTGCTTGTCCCACAGCGACACCCCGTCGGCATGGAACTTGGCGTCGAGGGCCAGGATGGCGTCGCGCAGCTTGTCCCGCTCGGACTGGGACACCTTGGCCACGTTGCGGCGCACCCGGCCGTCGGCCTGCGCCGACCAGTTGTGCCACAGCGCCGAGTCCGTGCCGACGGCGAACACATCGAGGCGGTCCGGGCCCCAGCTGGCGACGGCCGTGGGCGAGTACACCGAGCCGCTCGAGCGGCTCCCAGCCCGCGCCACTGGGTGCCGTCCCACCACTGCCGCCAGACGGCGTTGTCGGTGCCGACGGCGAACACGTCGAGGCGGTCGGGCCGGCGGGCGACGGCCCGCAGCTCCGAGAACAGCGAGCCGCCCAGCGACTCCCAGCCGCCCCAGGCGGCGCCGTCCCACCAGCGGTGCCACACCGCGTTGTCGGTGCCCAGCGCGAACAGGTCGAGCCGGTCCGGCGCCCACGACACGGCCGCCACCTCGGAGAACACCGAGCCGCCCAGCGACTCCCACGTGCCCCAGGCGGTGCCGTCCCACCAGGTGTGCCAGACCGCGTTGTCGGTCCCGATGCCGAACACGTCGAGCCGGTCCTTGGCCCACGACACCGCGGTCGGCGCCGAGGTGAGGGTGCCGCCGAGCGACTCCCAACCACCCCAGGACGCACCGTCCCACCAGCGGTGCCACAACGCGTGATCGGTGCCCAGCGCGAACACGTCCAAGCGGTCCGACGCCCACGACACCGCCACGGGCGGGGAGGTCAGCACCCCGCCCAGCGACTCCCACCCGCCCCAGGACGTCCCGTCCCACCAGCGGTGCCACAGCGCGTGATCGGTGCCCAGCGCGAACACGTCCAGGCGGTCCGGCCCCCACGAGACCGCCTCCGGGGGCGAGGTCAACGCCCCGCCCAGCGACTCCCAGCCACCCCAGGACGCCCCGTCCCACCAGCGGTGCCACAACGCGTGATCGGTGCCCAGCGCGAACACGTCCAGGCGGTCCGGCCCCCACGCCACCGCCTCCGGGGGCGACACCACGATGCCGCCCAACGACTCCCACCCGCCCCAAGATGCCATGGCTCCTCCTTCGGATCGTCTCTCCTCCGGAGGAGGCGGGCGGCGCCGCGCAGATACGTCAGCGGTGCGGGCTCACTCCCGCCAGGTCAGCAGCTCGCCCTCGCCGCCCAGCATCATGGTCCCGGGCATGACCCGCAGCCGCCAGGGCGTGAGCTTCAGCCCTGCGAACGCGGGCGTGAGCGGGCCGTCCGCCCACACCGGGACGACGGCGGGGTCGTAGCCCACCGGGGCGGGCGCGTGGGCCAGCTTCTCCCACACCGCCATGCGGCCCTCGTCGTCGAGGATCCACTCGGCCCGGCACTCGGCCGCGCAGGTGTCCTGCTCCGGTGACCAGTAGTTGAACGAGATGTAGGGCGAGTGGGCCAGGTGGGCGCGCTTGGTGGGCGTCGGGCCGGTGCACGACCCAGCCGACCAGCGTCTCGCCGTCCCACTCCCAGAACGGGTGGAGGATGCGGCTGCGCGGCCGCTGGCTGGCGTCGACGGTGGCGGCGGAGGCCCACACGATGCGGTGGGCCATGGCGACGAAGGCGGGGGCGACGGTGGCGAGATCGGCCATGCCCGCACATCATCACAGACCACCGGCCGATGGCCAGGACGGACGGGCCGACCGACCATGCGTGGCGAGGCAATAGGGGCCTCGACATATCGTGGGTCATGTACGGCCGGGGAGGGTGGGGCGGTGACCTCCGTGGGCGAGGAGGGCGAGGGCGATGAGGGCGTCGGCTGAGGAACCGTAGGCGATGCGGGTGAGGAGCCGGATCTTGGTGTTCATCGACGACAGGGCGTTGGACATGCGTGGTGAGGGCCCGTGATGCTGGCGGTGGCGCAGATGCTGCGGGAGCCGGACGAAGGCGGGAGGGAGCGCCGGCAGGAGATCACGGTCAGGGCGTCTTGGCGGCTGGCTGAGCGAACACGACGGAGCCTCTTGAGCAGAGGCGGGAGCTGGGGTGGGTCTGACAGCAGGCGAGGTGCTCGGCTGGCGGGGTGAGGTCTCGGGGTCCACAGGGCCAGCGCACTCGAGCGTGCACCTGGGATGTCGGTGGCGGCGCTGGAGCGACTGGTCGGCGCCCGGGCCGCCAGGCTGGCGGCGGACTCTCGAGCGGTCGGTAGCCACTGACGACATGGAGGGATCCACGCACGACCGCTGGGGGCAGCGGCGGGCACGACCGGGCGAGATGCGCTCGGCCGACACGTGACTGACCGGGCGCAACGCCGGCGCAGGACGTCGAAGAACCGTCACGGTGGCCGTCACGGCCGCGGCCGCCACACCAGCCGGCCGAGTCGTGGCACCACCACGGTCAAGTACTGTAGCCCGCGTAGGAGATCCGTCGACCGAGCGCCCAGCCCGAAGCGTCCACGTCGGCGTCGATGTCGGCCGATACCAGCGATGACGACCCACCTGCGCCAGCGGCGCACGCTCGGCCGGGCCGAGCACGCACCGCCAGCCAGGCGACCGTGCACAAGGCCCGGGTGTGGCCCGCCCCATGCCGGGCCACGGCACCCGACACCGTGGGCCCATGAGGGCAACACCGGGGTCGCCACAGCACCCGCAGCTCGCCCAGATCAGGCCCCGCCACCGGCGCGCCCACCGGTCATACCAGCACCGCCCCGCAGCGACCACAGCGCCGAAGCACCCAGCCGGCCGCACCACACCACACCGCGCGTCATCGAGACGACGGCTCGATGACGCACCCAGCTCGCCTGCCATAGCCTCTGTCCACCCGTCTGCTCTCGTTCAAGTCTTCAGACAGCTGGACGTGAACCAGGCGGGTGCGCCGCGATCCCATCTCAGCCACCCACGGATATGTCGGAGCGCCGCAATAGGGGCCGAGAGGCGGCGGTCGAGGCAATCGCGGCCGGGGGCCGGCCGCTATTGCCTCGCGCCCCCGCCGGCGGCCCCTATTGCCTCGCCAGAGGGCCCGTCCCAGCGGTCGACGGCCACGACGTCGGCCAGCGGGCGGCGGCGGACCGGTCCGTGCCGGCCCCGGGGCCAGCCCACGACGACGTGGCCGGCCAGCATCCAGTCGTCGGGGACGCCCACGGCCTCGCGCAGCAGCGGCTCGCCCCCGTAGGACGCCCAGCTGGTGGGGCAGGCACCCAGCCCCTGGGCGCGGGCCGCCAGCAGGAAGTTCTGCATGGCCGGGAAGATCGACCCGCCGAGCAGCAGCTCGGACGCGGTGGGGAACCGCTGCTGGGCGAACAGCACGGACGTGAACTCCCCGGCCCGGTCGTGGAGCTCGTAGGTGGCCCGGTTGGTGCGGGCCCGGCGGCTGTGGTCGTCATCGGCCGGGCGGGCCATGCCGTAGACCGGCTCGATCACCTCCAGCGAGTGCGCCGCCGCCCGGGCCACCACCGCCCGCAGCTCGGGCGACCGCAGCACGACGAAGCGCCACGCCTGGGCATTGGCACCGGACGGAGCCCAGGTCGCCGCCTCCAGGCAGCGGGTCAGGGTGGCGTCGTCGACCGGCTCGCCGGTGAACCGGCGGATCGTCCGCGCGGTCGCCATGACGTCCCAGATGTCGCTGGCCGCAGTGGTCACCGCCGCAATCTACAGGTGACGCCAACGTTAGATGTGCGCTAGAAAGGGGCCTCCACCGGGGCGCGAGGGGGGCCTGATGACCGACCTGAGCCTGATGAGCGGAGAGCCGGACCCCGAGCTGACCGCCCATCCCCAGCCGGCGTTCAAGCTGCTGCGCGACGCGGGGCCGGCGGTCGACATGGGCGACGGGGGCATGGTGATCGTCGGCGGCGACGCCGAGGTGCGCCACGTGCTCACCCACCCCGAGATCTTCTCCTCGGGCATCGACGCCGTGGCCATCGGCCAGGTGCGCCCGCTCATCCCCCTGCAGATCGACCCGCCGCACCACCGCAACTTCCGCAAGCTGCTCGACCCCATCTTCGCCCCCCGCCAGGTCGCGCTGCTGGAGGACCGCACCCGGGCGCTGGTGCGGGACCTGATCGCCGCGGTGGTCGACGACGGGGCCTGCAACTTCCACGACGCGGTGGCCGAGCCGCTGCCCACCACCGTGTTCCTCCAGCTCCTCGGCCTGCCGGTCGAGCGGGCGCGCGAGTTCATCGACCTGAAGGACGGGATCATCCGGCCGCCGGTGACCACCAACGAGGAGCGGGTCGAGTACACGGCCCAGGTCGGCCAGCAGATCTACGCCGTGCTCCAGGAGGCCATCGACCAGCGGCTGGCGCAGCGCAGCGACGACTTCCTGTCGATGTTCCTCGACGCCGAGGTCGACGGCCACCGCCTCACCCCCGAGGACGTGCTCGACATCGGCTACCTGTTCTTCCTCGCCGGCCTCGACACGGTGACCGCCTCGCTCGACTGCATGCTGAGCTACCTGGCCCAGCACCCCGACCAGCGCCGCCGCCTGGTGGACGACCCCTCGCTCATCCCCCACGCCGTCGAGGAGATGCTGCGCTGGGAGACGCCGGTGCAGGGCGTGATCCGCATCACCACCGAGGACACCGAGATCGGCGGCTGCCCGGTGGGCAAGGGCCGGGTGGTCAGCGTGGTGCTGGGCTCGGCCAACACCGACGAGCGGGCCTGGCCGGACGTCGAGCGCGGTCGACTTCGACCGGGAGGGCAACCGCCACATCGCCTTCGGCGGCGGCGCCCACCGCTGCCTGGGGTCACACCTCGCCCGCATGGAGCTGCGGGTGGCGCTGGAGGAGTGGCACCGGGCCGTCCCCGACTACCGCCTGCGCGACGGGATCGTGCTGCGCTACTCCCAAGGCCTGCGGGCCATCGAGAACCTGGAGCTGGTCTGGTGAGCATTCCCCCTGGTGAGCGACGGCTGCTGATCGACGGCAAGCTGGTGGACGCGAGCGGCGGCGCCACCTTCGACAACGTCAACCCCGCCACCGAGGAGGTGCTGGGGCCGACCGCCGACGGCACCGCGGCCGACATGGAGGCCGCGGTCGACGCCGCCCGCCGGGCCTTCGACACCACCGACTGGGGCCGGGACCACGCCTTCCGCCAGCGCTGCCTGCACCAGCTCCAGGCCGCCCTCGAGTCCGAGCGGGAGGCGCTGCGGGCCGAGCTGGTGGCCGAGGTGGGCTGCCCGGTGCTCGTCACCTACGGCCCCCAGCTCGACGCCCCGCATGCGCGAGGCGCTGACCTGGCCGGCCGACATGATCGACCAGTTCCCGTGGCGCCGCGACCTCGGCACCAAGGACCCCTTCGGCATGGGCGAGACCCAGCGGGAGGTGTGGAAGGAGCCGATCGGCGTGGTCGGGCGTGATCGTGCCCTGGAACTATCCGCTCGAGATCATGCTCAACAAGCTCGGCCCGGTGCTGGCCATGGGCAACACCTGCGTGCTCAAGCCCGCCCCCGACACGCCCTGGAACGCCACCCGCATCGGCCGGCTGATCGCCGAGCAGACCGACATCCCGCCCGGCGTGGTCAACGTGGTGGCGTCGAGCGACCACCTGGTGGGCGAGGTGCTCACCACCTCCCCGCTGGTCGACATGGTGGCCTTCACCGGCTCGACCGCCACCGGGCGGCGGATCATGCAGGCGGCCTCGGCCAACCTCAAGCCGGTGTTCCTGGAGCTGGGCGGCAAGTCGGTCAACCTGGTGCTCGACGACGCCGACCTGGCCGCCACGATCCCGGGCTCGGCCGCGTCGGTGCGCTTCCACGCCGGCCAGGGCTGCGCCATGCCCACCCGGCTGCTGGTGCCCCGGTCCCGCTACGACGAGGCCGTCGAGCTGGCGGCGGCCGGCTTCGCGGGCGTCACCTACGGCGACCCCACCGACGCCGGCAACCTCATGGGCCCGGTGATCTCGGCCCGCCAGCGCGAGCGGGTGCTCGGCTACATCGAGCAGGGCAAGGCCGAGGGCGCCCGCCTCGTGGCCGGCGGCGGCCGGCCCGCGCACCTCGACCGGGGCTGGTTCGTGGAGCCCACCCTGTTCGCCGACGTCGACAACGGGATGACCATCGCCCAGGAGGAGATCTTCGGGCCGGTGCTGGTCATGATCCCCTTCGAGGACGACGACGACGCCGTGCGCATCGCCAACGACAGCCCCTACGGCCTGTCGGGGCTGATCACGTCCGGCGACCTGGAGCGGGCCAAGGCCGTGGCCGGCCGGATCCGCACCGGCACGCTCGGCCTCAACGGCGGCATCTGGTACGGCGCCGACGCGCCCGTTCGGCGGCTACAAGCAGTCGGGCATCGGCCGCCAGTGCGGCATCGAGGGCCTGGAGATCTTCACCGAGACCAAGACCGTCGGCTGGCCGGCGGCCTGAGGAGGACGCACCACGTGCCCGGACCGCTCGACGGCATCCGCGTCATCGAGGTCGCCAGCTGGATGTTCGTCCCCTCCGGGGGCTCGGTGCTGGTCGACTGGGGGGCCGACGTCATCAAGGTCGAGCACCCGGTCACCGGCGACCCGCAGCGGGGGCTGATCACCTCCGGCCTGCTGCCGGGCGGCGCCGGCGGGGTGAACTTCATGATCGAGCAGCCCAACCGGGGCAAGCGCTCGGTCGCCCTCGACCTGGCCCACCCCGACGGCCGGGAGGCGCTGCTGCGGCTGGTGGAGACGGCCGACGTCTTCCTCACCAACTACATGCCGCCGGTGCGCCGCAAGCTGCGGATCGACACCGACGACCTCCGGGCCCGCAACCCGGACATCATCGTGGCCCGGGGCTCGGGCGCCGGCCCCAAGGGCCCCGAGGCCGAGAAGGGCGGCTACGACGGCGCCTCGTTCTGGGCCCGGGGCGGCCTGGGGGCGGTGATGCCCGAGCGCGAGGGCGGCTGGCCGCCGGCCAGCCCGCCCCGGCGTTCGGCGACGTGATGGGCGGGCTCGCCACCGCGGGCGCCATCGCCGCCGCGCTGGTCAAGCGGGAGCGCACCGGCGAGCCCAGCGTCGTCGACGTGTCGCTGCTGGCCACGGCCATGTGGCAGATCTCGCCGATGGTCATCGCCTCCAAGCTGTTCGGCTTCTCGAAGATCCCCCAGGGCGGCGGCCGGCCGATGTCCAACAACCCGGGCGTGGGCACCTACCGGACGGCCGACGACCGGTTCATCAGCCTGATCCTGCTGCAGAGCGACAAGCACTGGGTCGACTTCGTGGAGCGGCTCGGCGTGCCCGACATGGCCACCGACCCCCGCTTCGCCGACTCGGCGGCCCGGGCCGAGAACGCCGAGGCGTGCGTCGCCCGGCTGGACGAGGCGTTCGGCGCCCAGCCGCTGTCCCACTGGCGCAAGGTGCTCGACACCTTCGAGGGCGTGTGGAGCCCGTTCCAGACGCTCGACGAGCTGTACGACGACGTGCAGGTGCTGGCCAACGGCTACCTGCCCACCATGACCGCCGGCAACGGCGACGAGGTCGCGCTGGTGGCCAGCCCCGCCCAGTTCGACGAGGAGCCGGTCCAGGTGACGCGGGCGCCCGAGCACGGCGAGCACACCGAGCTGGTGCTGCTGGAGGCCGGCTACGACTGGGACCAGATCGCCGCCCTCAAGGAGTCGGGCGCGATCGGCTAGACGGCTCCTGCGGCCGCCGAGGCCACGGCGGACCTCCCGGTAGGGCACGTCGCGGTCGGCCGCGGGCTCGCGGGGCATGCCCAGCAGCCGCTCGCTGATGATGTTGCGCTGCATCTCGTTGCTGCCGCCCCCCAGCGACAGGCTCTGGCGCCACAGCGACACCTCGGCCAGGCGGCGGCCCGGGGTGTCGGCCCCCTGCGGGCCAGGCGGCGGCGGCCCGGCCCGCCAGCTCCAGGCCGATCTCGCAGCGCGCGCATCACCGCGGTGGCCCCGTACAGCTTGAGCAGCGACCCGGCCGGTGGCGGCAGCGTGCCCGCGGCCATGCCCCGGCCGACCCGCCGGACGAGCTGAGCCCCGACCATCTGGCGGATGCGGGCCTCGGCCAGGAGCTGGCGGGCGTGGGGGTCGGCGGCCAGGCCGGCCTCCCGGACCATCGCCAGCAGGTCGGCGTCGGCCCGGGTCTCGTCCCGGCCGGGGTTCCGGCCGCTGGTGTAGGGCGAGGCGCCGCCCACCGCGTTGCGCTCGTGCACCAGCAGGCGGGAGGCCACCGTCCAGCCGTCGTCGACCTCGCCCACCACGGCGGAGGCGGGCACGGGCACGTCGTCGAAGAACTCCTGGCAGAACTCCATCGAGCCGTCGACCTGGCGGATCTGGGTCGACCGTCACGCCCGGCTGGTGGATCTTCACGATGAACATGGTCAGGCCGCGGTGCTTGGGCACGTCCCAGTTGGTGCGGGCCAGGCACAGGGCGTAGTCGCTGGCGTGGGCGGACGAGCTCCAGATCTTGGAGCCGTTGAGGACGAACACGTCGCCGTCGCGGTCGGCCCGGGTGAGGCAGCCGGCCAGGTCGGATCCACCGCTGGGCTCGGACAGGAACTGCACCCACAGCTCGTCGCCGCGCAGGATGGCGGGCAGGTGGCGCAGCTTCTGCTCGTGGGTGCCGAAGTCGACCAGCGTGGCGGCCAGGATGCCCAGCGTCGGGACGTTGAGGCCGAAGGGCATGTCGTAGGGCAGCGACTCCTCGGTGAAGGCCCGCTGGTGCTCGATCGTCAGCCCCAGCCCGCCGTAGCCGGCCGGGAAGCAGATGCCGGCGAAGCCGCCGTCCCACAACCGGCGCTGGAGGCGGCGCTCCCGGTCTCGCCGGCGTGTCGTCCGGGCGATCCAGCACCTCGCCCGGGAACGGGGGCATGTTCTCGGCCAGCCAGGCCCGGGCGCGGGCCCGGAAGTCCTCGACCGGTTCCAGATCGGCGACCGGGTCGCTCACTCCGCCTCCCCGAGGGCGAGGGCGGCGATGCGCTCGGCGTGCTCCTCGGGGGTGCCGTAGGTGAGCCGGTTGACGGTGGCGCGGCGCAGGTAGAGGTGCAGGTCGTGGTCCCAGGTCACGCCGATGCCGCCGTGGAGCTGGATGCAGTCCTGGATCAGCTCGGTGGCCTGCCGCCCGATCCAGGCCTTGGCCGCGCTGACCAGCTCGGCCGCGCCCGTCGTCGCCGGTGGCGACGGCCCGGGCGGCGGCGCGCGGCGGCGGCGTGGCTCGCCTCCAGCCACAGCTTGTCGTCGGCCACCCGGTGCTTGAGCGCCTGGTACGAGGCCAGCGGCCGCCCGAACGACCAGCGGTCGCCGAGCCAGTCGAGCGTCATCTCGAACACCCGGTCCATCACGCCCACGGTCTCGGCGCACTGGATCACGCACGCGAGCCGCGCCAGGCGCTCGCGGGTCGCCGTCGACCGACCGCCGAGGCGGGCACCGGCACGCCGTCGAAGCGGACCTCGGCGAAGCGGCGGACCAGGTCGAGCCCGCCGAGCGGGGTGACGGTGACGCCGGGGTCGTGCGGGGTCACCAGCACGAGGACCGGACCACCGGGACCGCGTGCGCTCACCAGCAGGTGGGCGGCCTGGGCCCCGGCCTCGACCGGCGACGCCACGCCCGAGAGGCGGAAGCCGTCCCCCTGCGGCTCGGCCTCGACCAGGCCGGGCCCGGTCCACGCGGCCACCTCGGAGCCGTCCAGCAGCCCGGGCAGCACCGCCGTCACGCTGCGGCCGGCGTGCCGCCGGCGGCGAGCGCCGGCGGCCACCACGTTGACGGGCACCAGCGGCCCGGGGGACACCAGCCGGCCCATCTCCTCGGCCACGAGCACGAGGTCGCACAGCCCGTGCCCGCTGACCAGCCGCCGCCGTCGGCCTCGGGCACCAGCAGCGAGGTCCAGCCCAGGGCCGCGCCCCGCCGCCACCAGTCCGCGGGGAAGCCGGCCGGGTCGTCCTCCAGCGTGCGGACCCAGGAGACCGGGGCCTCGGCGGCCAGGAACTTGCGGGTGGTGGCCAGGAAGAACGCCTGGTCCTCGCTCAGCTCCAGATCCACGCGTACCGTGCTACCGTGAGTCACCTGCGGAGCGATGTCATCTAACAGCGATGTCACTTGGAGCAGGGGTGTCCACGATGCCGTCTCGCCAGCTCGACTTCCCGGTGTTCGACGCGGACAACCACATGTACGAGACCCGGGACGCGCTGACCAAGCACCTGCCCGAGCGCCTACGCCGGGGTCATCGACTACGTCGAGGTGCGGGGGCGCACCAAGATCGCGGTGAAGGGCCGGATCACCGACTACATCCCCAACCCCACCTTCGAGCGCGTGGCCGCCCCGGGCGCCCAGGAGGAGTACTTCCAGGTCGGCAACCCCGAGGGGAAGTCGCGCCGGGAGATCATGGGCCGGGCCATCGACGCCCTCCCCGCCTTCCGGGAGCCGGGTCCCCGCCTGGAGCTGATGGACGAGCTGGGCCTCGACCGGGCGCTCATGTGGCCCACGCTGGCCAGCCTGGTCGAGGAGCGGCTGCGCGACGACCCCGAGGCCACCCACGTCGTGATCCACGCCCTCAACCAGTGGATGCACGAGCAGTGGACGCTTCGACTACGAGGGCCGCATCTTCCCCACGCCGGTCATCACGCTCCCCATCGTCGAGCAGCGCCATCGAGGAGCTGGACTGGGTCACCGAGCGGGGCGCCCGCATCGTGCTCATCCGGCCCGCGCCCGGTCCCCGGCTACCGCGGGCCCCGCAGCTTCGCCCTGCCCGAGTTCGACCCCTTCTGGGAGCTGGTGCAGGAGCGGGACGTCGTCGTGGGCATGCACGCCTCCGACAGCGGCTACCAGCGCTACCTCAACGAGTGGGAGGGCGTGCCCGGCGACGAGTTCACAGCCGTTCAAGGGCGGGGGCGCCTTCGCCGCCATCGCCCACGCCAGCAACCGCGCCATCACCGACACGGTGGCCTCGGCCATCGGCCACGGCCTGTGCACGCGCTTCCCCGGGCTCAAGATCGTGCCGGTCGAGAACGGCTCGGCCTGGGTGCGGCCGCTGCTCCACGACCTGGAGTCCGCCTACGCCTTCAACCCCCACCTGTTCGACGAGGACCCGGTGGCGGTGTTCAAGCGGAACATCTTCGTGCACCCGTTCCACGAGGACGATCCGGTGGGCCTGGTCCAGGCCATCGGCGCCGACAACGTGGTGTTCGGCTCGGACTACCCGCACCCCGAGGGCATGTCCGACCCGCTGGCCTTCGTCGACGACCTCGACGGGCTGTCGCCCGAGGACACGGCCAAGGTCATGGGGGGCAACCTGGCCCGCCTCATGAACGTCGCCTGAGCCGCGATGGCCCGCGCGCCCAGCTTCCCGCCCTTCACCCCCACCAGCGGCGAGCTGATCCGCCGCGGCGGCCGAGCGCTACGGCGCCAAGACGCTGGCGGTGCTGGGCGACGACCGGCGCCTCAGCTACGCGGAGGCCGAGGCCCGCTCGGCGGCGCTGGCCCGGGGCCTGCTGGCCGCCGGGGCCGGCAAGGGCACCCGGGTCGGGCTGCTGGCCGGCAACGGGCCCGACTGGATCGTGGGCTGGCTCGGCATCACCCGCATGGGCGGCGTCGCCGTCCTGCTCAACACCTACAGCAAGGCCACGGAGCTGGGCTGGCTGCTGCGCCACGGCGACGTCCAGGCGCTGCTCACGGTGGACGCGCCACCTGGGCCACGACTACCTGGCCCGCCTGGAGCAGGCCGTGCCCGGCCTGGCCGAGGCCGAGCCCGAGCGCATCCTCCGGCCCGTCGCACCCGTACCTGCGGGCGGTGTGGACCTGGGGCGACGGCCGCCGGCGGTGGGCCGCGCCCGTCGCGGACCTCGTGGCGCGGGGCGAGAGCGTGCATCGCCGACCTGCTGGCCGCGTGCGAGGCCGAGGTCACGCCGGCCGACCCCATGGTGGTCGTGTACTCGTCGGGCTCGACCGCCGACCCCAAGGGCGCCGTCCACAGCCACGGCGCCGTCGTCCGCCACGCCCACAACCTGTGGCCGATGCGCGACCTGGTCGGCGACGACGTGCTCTACACGCCCATGCCGCTGTTCTGGGTGGGCGGGCTCAGCTTCACGCTGATCGCCGCCATGCACGCCGGGGCCACGCTGGTGTTCGAGGACCAGTTCGAGCCGGGCGCCACCCTCGGCGCTGATCGAGCGGGAGCGGGTCACCCAGGTGCTGGGCTGGCCCCACATGGGCAAGGCGCTCGTCGACCACCCGAGCTACCCCGAGCGGGACCTGTCCTCCGTCCGGGGCGGCACGCTGGCCGCGCTGCGCCCCGGACGCCGAGCCGGGCGGCGCCGCCGCCCAAGGCCACCTCGCTCGGCATGACCGAGACGCTCGGCCCCCACACCTTCGACGCCTACGACGACCCGCTCCCGCCGGAGAAGGAGGGCTCGTTCGGCCTCTCGGTGCCCGGCGTGGAGCACAAGCTCGTCGACCCGGTGACCGGCGAGGACGTGCCGGTCGGCGCCACCGGCGAGCTGTGGGTGCGGGGCTACTCGCTGATGCTGGGCCTGCACAAGCGGGAGCGGGCCGACACCTTCACGCCCGACGGCTGGTACCGCACCGGCGACGGCGGCCACTTCGACGAGGACGGGCACTTCTACTTCACCGGCCGGATGGGCGAGCTCATCAAGTCGTCGGGCATGAACATCACGCCCGCGGGACGTCGAGCTGGTGCTGGAGGCCCTGCCCGAGGTGGCCCTGGCCTTCGTGACCGGCATCGCCCATCCCCGACCGGGGCCAGGACGTGGTGGCGGCCGTCGCCCTGCGGCCGGGCGACACGCTGGACGAGGACGAGGCCCGCAAGCGGGTCAAGGAGGCGATCGCCTCCTACAAGGTGCCGCGGCACATCGCGGTGTTCGCGGACCAGGCCGAGCTGCCCGTGGCTCGACTCGGGCAAGGTCGACCGCCGCCGCCTCGCGGCCATCCTCGACGAGCGCTTCCGGGAGGCCTGAGGCGGTGGAGTTCGACCCCTACAGCGAGACGTTCTTCGAGGACCCGTGGGAGACGTACCGCTGGCTGCGGGACGAGCAGCCCGTGTACCACCACGAGCGCCTCGGCTTCTACGCGGTGTCCCGCTACGACGACTGCTTCGAGGTCCACCGGGACGCGGCGACGCTTCAGCTCCACCCGGGGCGTGACGCTGGACCAGCTCCGCAGCGCCGTCTTCGGGGAGGTGGTCCAGGGCCAGGGGTCGCTCATCATGCTGGACCCGCCCCGGCACGAGCGGATGCGCAAGCTGGTGAGCCGGGCCTTCACGCCGCGGCGCATCGCGGCCTGGGAGCCGGTGGTGGCGCGGGTCATCGGCGGGTTCCTCGACCGGCTGGACGGGGCGTCCTCGTTCGACGTGGTGGTCGACTTCGCCGGGCCGTTCCCCGTCGAGGTCATCTGCGAGATCGTGGGCGTGCCGGCGGGCGACCGCCAGCAGATCCGCCACTGGACCGACGCCATGCTGGAGCGCGAGGTCGGGAACCCGTTCCCCACCGACGCGGGCATCGAGTCGGCCCTCGCCATGGGCGAGTACGTGCAGCGCCCTGGTCGCCGACCGGCGCCGCCACCCCGCCGACGACATGCTCGGGCACCTGCTGGAGGCCGAGGTCGAGCGGGAGGACGGCACGCGTCGAGCGGCTGGACGACGACGCGGTGGCCCAGTTCGTGATCCTGCTCACCGCGGCCGGGGCGGAGACGGTCACCAAGCTGGTCGGCAACGGGGTGATGACCTTCGCCGAGCACCCGTCCGAGCTGGCCCGGCTGCAGGCCGACCCGGCGCTGGTCGACTCAGCCGTCGAGGAGATCCTGCGGTGGCGGGCACCGGCGCAGTACGAGGGGCGCTTCTGCGTCGCCGACTGGCCCCGGCACGGCGACGACCATCCCCGCGGGCAGCCCGGTGCTGATCCTCACCGGGGCCGCCAACCGCGACCCGCGGGCCTACGACGACCCCGACCGGTTCGACATCGGGCGCACCGGGCCGCCGGCGGATCACCTTCGGGCACGGCATCCACTTCTGCATCGGCGCCCACCTGGCCCGGCTGGAGGGCCGCACCGCCTTCCGCGAGCTCTACCGCCGCTGGCCCGGCCTCCAGGTCGACCTGGACGGCATCCGCTACGTCCACATGACCAACGTGGCCGGCCCGGCCTCCGTGCCCGTCAGGACCGGGTGAGCAGCAGGGCGCCGGCGACGGGACCGCCACCGTTGGCCACCGCCGCCACCTCCGGTCCCGAGCGCACCTGACGGTCGCCGGCCTCGCCCCGCAGCTGCAGCACGGCCTCGTGGATGAACCCGAAGCCGTGCAGCCGCCCGGCCGAGAGCTGGCCGCCGTGGGTGTTGAGCGGCAGCTCGCCGTCTCGGGCGATGCGGTGGCCGCCCTCCACGAACGGTCCCGACTCCCCCACCCCGCAGAAGCCGAGCGCCTCCAGCCAGGCCATGGACAGGAAGCTGAACCCGTCGTACAGCTCGGCCACGTCCACGTCGGCGGGCTTGAGGTCGGTCCGCTCCCACAGCTGGGCGGCGGCGTCGCGGGCGGCCATGGTGGTCATGTCGTCGAACTGGTCCCACGAGGGCCGGCCCCGCAGGGCGGTGCCCACCGCCTCCACCCGGGCCACCGCGTGGTCGACCCCGGCCGCGTGCTCGGCCGCCGACACGATCACCGCGGTCGAGCCGTCCACCGGCGCGTCGCAGTCGTACAGCCGGAACGGCGTGGTGACCATGCGCGAGGCGAAGTAGTCGTCCAGCGTCATCGGGTCGCGGTAGATGGCCTTGGGGTTGAGCGCGGCGTTGCGGCGGGCGTTGACGGCGATCATGGCCAGCTGCTCGGGCGTGGTGCCGTACTCGTGGAAGTGGCGCTGGGCGTTCATGGCCAGCCAGTTGGCGGCCGAGTAGGCCCGGAACGGGATGGTCCACTGCATGGACCCGCCCATGCGGGGTACGCCGCCGCCCGCCGCCGCCGAGCCCGATGCCCTGGCGGCCGCCGCTGCCCTGCTCGGTCGCCTCGGTCACCGTGCGGTAGACGAGCACGTGGCGGGCCAGTCCCGCGCCCACCGCCAGGACGGCATTCACCACCGCGCTCAGCTGGGCCGCGCCCTCCAGGCCGCCCGCGTGCCAGTTGAGCCGTAGGCGGAGGGCGTCCTGGACATCGGGGCTGCCCGGCCCGCTGAACCCCGGCCCGGCCCCGACGCCCGCCCCCGGGTAGGTGGCGAGGCCGTCGATGTCGCCCGGCGTGAGCCCGGCGTCGGCGATGGCGGCCAGGGCGGCGTCGAGGGTGAGGTCGAGGCCGGTGCGCCCCAGGCGCCGCCCGATGGCGGACTGACCGACGCCGGAGATGATCGACCGCTGCTCGAAATCGGTCATGCCGGCTCGAACAGCGGGAACCAGACCTGGTCGTGGCGCTCGAACGTGACCTGCACGGGCATGCCGATGCGGGCCTCCTCGGGCGGGCAGCCGACCAGGTTGCTGGTGAGGCGCAGGCCGTCCTGCTCGGGGAAGGCGACGAGCACGATGGCGTAGGGCACGGTGCCGCCGTCCCAGGGCTGGTGGTTCACGGTGAAGGACTATTCTTCTTTTTGAATACCACCGGAACAACTGTCTGACGGCGCGCAACGTATTCCAGAAACAGGTAGACCCAGTACTGACCGGGACGCGTGATTCCGAAATCGCAACGGAAAGAATTCGGAGGATATAGATAGGCGGACCGATTCAAAAAACAGATGTCAGGGGACGCGTGGCACACTAGGCGCTACTGAGACCGGGTCAGTGAGGAATGCACACCGACGCCGCTAAAGTGAAGTGGGGGGAGCGGGCCAGAGGTGCGAGGAGGCCAGAGCGGGCGCGGGTGGGGGGAGCGCGCGCGGGTGCAAACGCGAGCGAGGGCAGTGGAATGCGTAGACGATACTGAAGAGAAAGACGGACTCAACACAAAGAACGCGAGAGAGGGTGGACACACGGCAGGTAGGAGGTCGGGCAAACCGAGGGCGCCAGCGGTTAGTGGACGCATACATCAGACAGCGTAAAGAGGCGCGTGGGTACCGCGTACAGGGTGAACAAGAAGTGCATTGTGAGATCCGCTATGAACGGAAGGGCTTCGGAAGGTTCGGCACGGTTCCGCGCTGTTCTCAGAATGATTGACTGGCGAGAGTTCTCGCATCAATCGTGGCACCATTCTTTAAGGGGGAGTGAGTTTTACGCGATCAGGAGAACGATCTCTCAGCGGGCCGCAGCACGCGTCTATGACTTCTGAACCTCTTCGACTTTGCGGCGATACGCCGTTACTTCAAGACGGTTAACTACGATCTGCGCGATGGCGGACCACTTCAGGACGTCCATAGTGTGACACACGGATTCTTCGTGCAGGACAATTGGAAGGTGCGAAAAGATGTGTCGTTAACCTGGGTGCGCTGGGATTCCTCGAATCCCGAGAGAGTATGGCCGCTGAGCAAATGTTTGATTCGGGTACTTCAGGAACGCATTGCCAACGCTCGGTGAGATTGTCCGGAGGTTTCACGTCACACCGCATGGATATTTGCGCCCGGCTGAGTTTGCTGGGCCCGTGACCGCTAGACAAGAGCAAGCATCCGGGGCGGCATGGGTGTGTCATGAATCGCTGGCCAAATATCCGGAGTGATCAAGTGCGGGTACCACGTTCCAGTCAGAGTCACCGCCAGTCACGACATCCGCGGCCCACAACCGGTTATGGGTTTTGCAGCTAGACGTGACACCTCAACTGTCGTCCCGGCGGGACTCGGGTCGGGGTCAATGAGCGAGGCGGACCCATCGGAGCAGAGCGGATCGGAGGAACGGCCCCGACCTCAGATATGCGTACACGTAACCGCCGGGATTCAATAGCTAGCGAATGGATGGAAGCGGACTATCTAGGCCGCACGGCGTGCACTTACATAGCACATCGGACGATGCCGGAGACCGGAGGACACGGAGTCACGACCGGCCAACCCCGCGGGATGAGCAACCGATAACAGCGGGTGGTCAACCCACAGCGGCACTGTCTCGCTCACAAAGGCAGCCACGGTACACCCAGACACCACACCCGGCAGACGCTCAGCACAAGACGCACGGTCCCGGGCGCGATAGCGGTTATCTCCATGTTGACGCAAAACACAAGCCCAAAGCGGCCGGCACCCACACCCAACCCACCCCCACCCCCCCCCCCCCCCCCCCCCCCCCCCCCCCCCCCCCCCCCCCCCCCCCCCCCCCCCCCCCCCCCCCCCCCCCCCCCCCCCCCCCCCCCCCCCCCCCCCCCCCCCCCCCCCCCCCCCCCCCCCCCCCCCCCCCCCCCCCCCCCCCCCCCCCCCCCCCCCCCCCCCCCCCCCCCCCCCCCCCCCCCCCCCCCCCCCCCCCCCCCCCCCCCCCCCCCCCCCCCCCCCCCCCCCCCCCCCCCCCCCCCCCCCCCCCCCCCCCCCCCCCCCCCCCCCCCCCCCCCCCCCCCCCCCCCCCCCCCCCCCCCCCCCCCCCCCCCCCCCCCCCCCCCCCCCCCCCCCCCCCCCCCCCCCCCCCCCCCCCCCCCCCCCCCCCCCCCCCCCCCCCCCCCCCCCCCCCCCCCCCCCCCCCCCCCCCCCCCCCCCCCCCCCCCCCCCCCCCCCCCCCCCCCCCCCCCCCCCCCCCCCCCCCCCCCCCCCCCCCCCCCCCCCCCCCCCCCCCCCCCCACACCTCGCCGCGGCCGCTCACCGCCTCGGGCGCCACGTCCCGGCTGCCGCAGGTCGGGCAGCGGGGCACGGGCGGGTGCAGCCAGTAGCCGCACGCCTGGCAGCGCAGGAAGCGCAAGCGGCCGTCCTCGCCCGAGGTCCAGAAGAAGCGGTTGCTGTCGTCGAGCGCGGGCAGCACCCGGAACGGAACGTCGCTCACTTGTGGGCTTTGGCGATGCGCTCGGCCAGCGTCATGGCGGTCACGATGCCCTCGTCCTGGAACTTGCCGGTGCCGTGGCTGACCGGGGTGGTGTCGACGTCGGTGGCCTGCGCCCGCAGTGCCCCGACCGTCGCCTGCTCGGGCGGGATGTGGGCGAAGGGGTCGTAGCTGAAGTTGGCCATGGCGTTGCGGTGCGTGATGCGGGCGATGTCCTCGTCGGGCAGCCCGTCGAGGTACTTCATGGCCAGCTCGGGGGCCTGGGGCCAGGTGCGAGTCCGAGTGGGGGTAGTCGCACTCCCAGTGGATGTGGTCGAGGTTGAGGTGGTGGCGCACCTCCATGCCCACCGCGTCGTCGATGAAGCAGGTGAGCACGTGCTCGTTGAACACCTGGCTGGGCAGCTTGTCGCCGAAGTCCTGGTTCGTCCACGCCTTGTGGTGCTGGTACACGTAGTCGATCCGCTCCAGGAAATAGGGCACCCAGCCGATGCCGCCCTCGCTCAGCGCCACCCGCAGCCGGGGGAACTTGCGGAAGACCGGCGACCACACCAGGTCGGCCGCGCACTGCACGATGTTCATGGGCTGGAGCGTGATCATCGTGTCGATGGGGGCGTCCATGGCGGTGATCACCACCTGCGACGACGAGCCGATGTGCAGGCAGATCACCGTGCCCGTCTCCTGGCAGGCGTCGAGGAACGGGTCCCAGTGGTCGCTGTGCCAGCTGGGGTGGCCCAGCTTCTCGGGGTTCTCGGAGAAGGTCACCGCGAGGCAGCCCTTGCCCGCCATGCGCCGGACCTCGGCCGCCATCAGCTCGGGGTCCCAGATGGGCGGCACCGCCAGCGGGATCATGCGGCCCGGGTAGGCGCCGCACCAGCCGTCCACGTGCCAGTCGTTGTAGGCCCGGAGCAGCTCCAGGGCGATGTCGCGCTCGGGGCAGGTGGAGAACAGCTGCCCGGCGAACCCGGCGAGGCTGGGGAAGTTCAGCGAGCCCAGCACGCCGTTGACGTTCATGTCCCGGATGCGCTCGTGGATGTCGTAGCAGCCGGGGCGCATCTCGCGAGAAGGCGAGCGGGTCGACGCCGTACTCCTCCGGGACCCGGCCCGGCGACCGCGTTGAGCCCGACGTTGGGCAGGGCCGCGCCCTCGAACATCCACACCTCGCGGCCGTTCTCCAGCTTCTCGATGGCCGGCGCCCGCTCGGCGGCCCGGGCGGACAGCCGCCCCTCGAACAGGTCCGGTGGCTCGACGACATGGTCGTCCACACTGACCAGGATGAGATCCTCGACCCGCATGCTCCGACCCCCACGCTCCGGGAACTGACGTGCGCTTGCGAAACTGACGTTGCTGTTAGATTACCGCTCCATGGAGACGAGCGTGGTGCGGCGGCCGCCGTTCGGCAGCAACCCGCTCGTGGGCGAGCGGGGCACCGACACCCAGCGTCGCATACTGGGCGCCGGCCCTCGAGATCTTCGCCGAGGTCGGCTTCGCCGACTCCCGGGTCGAGCTCATCACCGTCCGCGCCGGCTGCTCGCGGCCCGCCTTCTACCAGTACTTCTCGTCCAAGGACGACGTGTTCTGGGCGCTCGCCGCCCGGCTGGGCGAGGAGATGGTGGCGCTGGCCGAGGGCGCTGGAGCGGGTCGCGCCCGACCGGGACGGTCTGGCCCGCCTCACCGAGTGGGTGGGGCGGTTCATGGCGCTGCACGAGGCGTGGGCGCCGGTGTTCGCCTCGTTCCAGGCCGCCGCCCGGGACCACGAGCCCCAGGCCCGCCGGTCCGGCGGCGTCGCCGACCGCACGGCCGTGGCCCTGCTGCACGCCTTCGACCGTGGACGAGACGCCGGCGCACGCCACGCTGGTCAACAACCTGGTGTCGGTGCTGATCCGCTGCAGCTTCTACGCCGAGCAGGTCCCCGCCGACGCCGAGCGCCCAGCCCCTGGTCGAGGGCGTGGCCCAGCTGCTCCACCGCATCCTGGCCGGTCCGGTCGAGGGCGTGAACGTGGTGCGCCGCGGCCGCGCCCGCCGCCGGGCCCCGGCCCTCGCCGCTCCCGAGCCCAGCGCCGCGGACCGGCCCTGCGCCCCCGGGGCGAGAAGACCCGCGCTGCGGCTGCTGGACGCCGGGGCCGCGGTGCTGCCCGACCGCGGCTACCACGACGCCCGGGTCGACGACATCGTGGCGGCCGCGGGCGTCAGCCACGGCACCTTCTACCGCTACTTCGGCAACAAGGACGACTTCTTCCGGGCCCTGGCCGAGGCGGCCGCCGCCCGCATGATCGAGCTGGTCGACCGGCTCGACCTGACCGCCCCGCCCGAGGACCTGCGGGCCTGGCTGGCGGACTGGCTCGCCGCGTACCGGGCCGACGGGGGCGTGATCAGCACCTGGCAGGAGATGCAGACCAGCGAGGAGCTGGCCGCCTTCTCCCGGCGGGTGGCCGCCTCGGTGTTCACCCGGCTGGTGCGCCTGCTGGAGCGGCGGGACTTCGGCAACGCGGTGGTCGACGCCACCACCCTGCTCGCCCTGGTCGAGCGGGTGCCGTACAGCGTCTACACGCTGGGGTTCACCAGCGAGGACGACGCGGTCGAGAACATGCTGGTCGCCATCCGGCGCGGCTTCCTGGCCCTCGATGACTGACACCGTCGGTGCGCTGCGTGGCCGCGCGGGCGGGCGACGGCGGCGGGGGCCTGCGCACCGCCGGCGGGCGACCGGAGCCTGGACCTGGGCCGAGGTGGTGGCCGAGGCCGCGGCCCGCGCCGCCCTGCTGGAGCGAGCTGGGGCTGGCCGGGCGCCACGTCGGCGTGCTGCTGGACAACGTGCCCGAGTTCGTGTTCCTGCTGGGCGGGGCCGCGCTGTCGGGGGCGGTGGTCGTCGGGGTCAACCCCACCCGGCGGGGCGAGGAGCTGGCGCGGGACGTCCGCCACACCGACTGCGCGGTGGTGCTGACCGACGCGGCCCACGCGCCGCTGCTCGCGGGGCTGGACCTCGGGGCGCCGGTGCGGCTGGTCGACGAGCCGGCCTGGGCGCGGACGGTGGAGCGCCACCGCGGGCGCCGCGTGCCCGGCGAGCCTGCCCGGGCCGGACGCGCTGTGGGCGCTGCTGTTCACCTCGGGCTCGACCGGGGCGCCCAAGGCGGTGCGGATGAGCCAGGGGCGGGCGGCCCGCACCGTGCGCGCCCGCGGCGGCCGCCTTCGGGCCGGCCGACGTCCTCTACTGCGCCATGCCGCTGTTCCACGGCAACGCCCTGCTGGCCTGCCTGCTGCCGGGCCTGGCCGCGGGGGCGACCGTGGTGCTCCGGCGCCGCTTCTCGGCGTCGGAGTTCCTGGCCGACGTGCGCCGCCACGGCTGCACCTACTTCAACTACGTCGGGCGGGCGCTGGCCTACCTGCTGGCCCGGCCCGAGGCGCCGTCCGACGCCGACAACCCGCTGGTGTGGTGCCTCGGGCTCCGAGGCCTCGCCCCGGGACCGGGCGGAGTTCCGGCGCCGCTTCGGCTGCTACGTGACCGAGGGCTACAGCTCCAGCGAGGGAGGCGTGGTGATCCAACCGTTCCGCGGGATGCCGCCGGAGGCGCTCGGGCGCCCGGCCGAGGGGGTGGACGTGGCCGTGCTCGATCCCGAGACCGGCGACGAGCGTCCCCGGGCCCGGTTCGGCCCCGGCGCGCGAGCTGCTCAACGCCGCCGACGCCGTGGGCGAGATCGTCGGCCGGGACGGCCTGGCCGGCTTCGAGGGCTACTACGCCAACCCCGAGGCCGACGGCCGAGCGGTCCCGGCGCGGCTGGTACTGGACCGGCGACCTCGGCTACCGGGACGAGGACGGCACCTTCTACTTCGCGGGCCGCACCGCCGACTGGCTGCGGGTCGACGGCGAGAACTTCGCGGCGGGGCCGGTGGAGGCCGTCCTCGGCCGGTTCCCGGGCGTGGCCGCGGTGGTGGTCTACGGCGTGCCCGATCCCCGCACCGGCGACCAGGTCATGGCGGCGCTCGAGCTCGGCCGCGGGCGCCGCCTTCGACCCCGACGCCTTCGCCGCCTTCCTGGCCGCCCAGCCCGACCTGGGCACCAAGTGGGCGCCGCGCTTCGTGCGGGTGGTCGGCGTCCCTGCCCACCACCGCCACCGGCAAGGTCGACCGCGGGCCGCTGCGGGCCGAGCGCTGGGAGACCGGCGACCCGGTGTGGTGGCGGCCGGACCGCGACGGCGGCTACCGGCGGCTCACGGACGGCCGACGCGGCCGGCCTCGGCCGGGCCTTCGCCGAGGCGGGACGGGCGGGGATGCTGGCATGAGGTTCGCCGTCACCCACCCGCTGATCACCCACCCGTACCACCCCGACCTGGTCACCGGGGCCGGCGTGGCCGCGCTGGCCCGGGCGGCCGAGGCGCGGGGTTCTCCGGGTTCGGGTTCACCGACCATCCCGCCCCCTCCCAGCGCTGGCTCGAAGCCGGCGGCCACGACGCCCTCGACCCCTTCGTGGCCCTCGGCTACGCGGCCGCCCACACCACCACGCTGCGGCTGGTCCCCAACATCGTGGTGCTCCCCTACCGCAACCCGTTCGTGGTGGCCAAGGCCGCGTGCCACCCTGGACGTGCTGTCGGGCGGGCGCTTCACGCTGGCCGTGGGGTCCGGCTACCTGAAGGGCGAGTTCGCGGGCGCTGGGGGTGGACCACGACGAGCGCAACGACCTGTTCGACGAGGCGCTCGACACCCTGGTCGCGATCTGGACCGGCGACGACGTGAGCGTCGAGGGCCGTCACTTCTCGGCCCGCGGGGTCACGGCCCACCCCCGGCCCGTGTCCCGAGCCCCACCCGCCCATCTGGATCGGCGGCAACGGCGCCCGGGCCCGCCAGCGGGTGGCGACCTGGGCCCAGGGCTGGTGCCCGTTCCCCGCCCCCGCCGTGCTGGCCCGCACCGCCCGCACCGCGGCCCTCGACACCCCCGAGCTGCTGGCCGTGGCCATCGACGACCTGCGCGCCCGGCTGGACGCCGCCGGCCGCGACCCGGCCACGGTCGACATCACCTTCTCCAACCCCGCGGGCGGCAACCCCGCCGTCCGACGACTTCGACGCCGACGCCCACCTCGCCGGCCTCGACCACCTGGCGGCGCTGGGGGTCACATGGGTGCAGGTCGCCCTGCCGGGTGACTCGCTCGCCCACGCGGTGGAGACCGTCCAGCGCTACGGCGAGGCGGTCATCGCCCGGAGCTGATGCGGGCGACCGCGGCGGCCAGCGTCGGGTCGTGCCCGGGCGCGAACATCGACCGCCGGCCGGCGCGGTCGAACAGCAGGGCGATGCGGGTCGACACCGCGCTGGCCCGCACGAGGGCGAAGGTCTCGTACCAGCCGAGGTCGGCGAGGGGGCGACCGAGGCCGGCCTCCACCCCGCGACGGCCTCGTCGCGGGAGCCGAAGCCGGGCACCCGCATCCCGCTCAGGCCCTCCTGCACGGCCTCCAGGGCCAGGAACCAGGCCAGGTCCATCTCGGCGGGGCCGACGCTGGCCATGTCCCAGTCGAGGACGGCCCGCGGGGCGCGGCGCTCGGGGTCGAACACGACGTTGCCCAGCCGCACGTCGCCCCACAGCAGGCCGCCCGGCGGCTCCTCGGCCGGACGGTGGTCGGAGCACCACACCAGCGCGCCGGCCAGGTCCGGCGGCGGGGCGCCGTCCGTGGCCCACAGCACGTAGCGCTCCCACCAGGACAGCTCCTCGCCCAGCCCGCGGCGCAGCCCCAGCCCGGCGCCGCCGGCCCGGTGGACCGCGGGGAGCACGTCGAGGAACGAGCGCCACACCGCGGCCCGGTCGCTCGTCGCCGGGCAGACCCTGCCAGCCACGGGTCGCCCGCGGTGAAGTCGCCGGGGACCGGCCCGGCCGCGAACGGCATGGCGACGAACGGCGGCGCCCAGGAACGACGGGTCGGGCTCGTAGCGGGCGGGGCCGGCCACCGGCACGCCCGCCTCGCCCACCGCCGTCCTGCACCGCCGCCTGCTGGGCCAGGTCGTAGGCGGGGAAGATGCCCTCGCCCTGCGGCGGGAGGCGGATCACCACCTCGTCGTCGACCACCAGCGTCTCGCACGAGAACCCGGGCGCCGGGCGCCGCACGTCGCCCACCGGGCGGCCGAGCCAGCGCTCCAGGCCCGGGCGCAGCGCGTCCAGGTCGCGCCCGGCGGCCAGGGTCACAGGAAGCTCGCCTCCTCGGTGAGGCCCAGCTCCGGGTGGGGCCCGGCGAAGATCGTCTGCATGTTGCCGACGCCGGTGCCCCCGCCCACCGGGTCCTCCACCCGCACCAGGTTGTCCCGCATCTGGTGGAGGCGCCGGGCGGTCTCCGGGTCGGCGCAGTCGGCCACGTGCTCGCCGTCGACGTGCAGGTCGCCCCGCCACTGGCCGTGCCAGCGGCCGTCGAAGCCGAAGTACAGCCCGGCGCCCAGGTGGAAGCCGGTGTCCCCCAGGGCGGTGACGGTGAGCGGCCGGTCCGAGCCGTCGGCCATGGTGGCCCGGAGCGTGGCGGCCGTGAGCCGCCGGTTGTCGTCGCGCACCTCGGGCTCGACCACGAGGGCCGCGAACGGCTCCCGGCGGCCGTCGGGGTGCTCGATGCCGCCCTGGAGCTCGATGCGCTGCCAGCCGCCGAGGCCGTGCCGCTGGTAGTAGAGGTGGATGCCGTAGCGGCTGCCGTCGGGCCGCCGGCACAGGATGGGCGACCAGATCACGGTGGTGGACACGCCCGCCGGCCGGGCCGGGTCCTCCACGTCGGCCACCGGCGCCCCCACCATGTAGCGCACGCCCCAGGAGTGGTCGCGGGTGGACACCGCCGTCTCGCCGTCCAGCTCGTAGCGGGTGCCGTCCAGCTCCAGCCAGCCCGACGCGGTGCCGATGTGGTGGTAGCGGACGATGTCGGCGTCGAGGCGCAGCCCGTCCCGGCTGCGGTGCTGCTCGCGCTGCTCCAGGGCGGGCGGCACCGCCCCGGTGAAGGTCCAGCAGAAGCTGATCGGCTGCACGTCGTTGGGCGCCAGGCTGAAGCGCACCACCCGCAGGGGCTCGACCACCTCGTAGCGGATGGGGCCGACCTCGGTGCCCTCGACGTCGGGGGCCAGGCGCCGGCTGGCCCGCACCGTCCACTGCTCGGCGCCCCGGCTCACGCCCGCGTAGGCGTCGAGCCACGCCCCGGTTGGGGTAGCGGCCCAGGCCGAAGGCCAGCTGCACCGACCCGTCGGCCGGGGGCGGCCATGGCGCACACCTTCTCGGTCCACGACCGGTCGGACTGCGCCACGGTGGCGAAGGTGTCGGTGATCTGGTGGTGCAGCGTCTCGTCCGCCGCCACCAGGGGGCCCAGCGTGCTCATCGGAGGTACCTTCCCGCGCCATGGTGCTGGACCGGTCGGCAGCGACGTTGGACGGAGTGGTGGCGGTGGTCACCGGCGGCGGCGCCGGCATCGGGCGCGGGATCGCCCAGGGCCTCGCCGCCTTCGGGGCCCGGGTGGCCGTGTGGGAGCGCGACGAGGCCACCTGCCGGGCGGCCGCGGCCGAGGTCGGCGGCCTGGCCTGCGTGACCGACGTGCGCGACGAGGACCAGGTCGACGCGGCCCTGGCCGCCACGGTGGCCGGCCCTGGGGTCGCCCACCGTGCTGGTCAACAACGCGGGCGGCGTGTTCTGGTCGTCGCTGCTGGAGACCAAGCCCAAGGGCTGGGACGCGCTGTGGCGGGCCAACCTGGGCCAGGTGCTGCTGTGCACCCAGCGGGTGGCCCGGGCCATGGTGGAGGCCTGCTCCGGCGGCAGCATCGTCAACGTGGCCTCCATCGAGGGCACGCGGGCCGCGCCCGGCTACGCGGCCTACGCCGCGGCCAAGGCCGGGGTCATCAACCTCACCCGCACCGCGGCGCTGGAGCTGGCGCCCCACGGCATCCGGGTCAACTGCCTGGCCCCCGACATCACCCTGACCGAGGGCCTGCGGGCGCTGGCCGAGGCCGATCCCGGCGACCAGGAGGCCCATTTCGCCGCCGTCGTGCCCGCTGGGCCGGGCCGGCCACGTGGACGAGATGGCGGGCGCCGCGGTGTTCCTCGCCTCGGGCCTGTCCGGCTACGTGACCGGCCAGGTCCTCCACGTCGACGGGGGCACGGACGCCGCCCGCGGCTGGTACCACCATCCCGACGACGGGCACTACGTGCTCGGGCCCTCGGGCAGCACCCGCTCCGGCAGCGGGTGACGGAAGAGGGCCGCGGCGTTCTCGCAGCACAGCTTGCGGCGCTCGGCCGCGGGCAGGTGGCCCCAGGCCGCCTCGATCACGGCCTGGGTGTCGGGCCACGTGCTGTCGCCGTGGGGGTAGTCGACCTCGACCATGATGTGGTCGAGGCCGATGGCGTGGCGGGTGTCGATGGTGGACGGGTCGTCGATGGTGCAGAACCAGAAGCTGCGGCGCAGCACGTCGGCCGGGCGCTCGTCCCAGCCCAGGCCGTAGCCGGAGCGGTCGACCAGGTTGTCGAGGCGGTCTGCCAGCATGGCCACCCAGCCGATCCCGCCCTCGGCCATGGCCACCCGCAGGCCGGGGAAGCGCACGGTCCAGCCCGCCCACAGCCACTCGGTGCAGGCCTGGAGCGAGAGCTGGCCGAACAGCGTGGCCACCAGCGGGACGATGGCCCGGTCGCAGCCGGGCGGGATGTCGCCGATGCCCGACGAGCCCACGTGCAGGCACACCACGGTCCCGGTGTCGGCGCACGCCTCCAGGATCGGGCGCCCAGTAGTCGTCGAAGATCGACGGGTAGCCGAGCTTGTGCGGGCGCTCCGGCAGGGTCACGGCCCGGAAGCCGCGGGCCGCGTTGCGGCGGATCTCCTCCGCCCCGAGGTGCGGGTCGGACAGCCAGGTGATGCCGAGCGGGATGATCCGGTCGGGGTGCGGCTGCCACCAGGCGTCGTGCACCCAGTCGTTGAAGGCCCGGGTGGTGGCGAGGCCCAGCTCGGGGTCGGAGCACTGGGAGTACACCCGGCCGCAGAACCCGGTGATCATCGAGGGGAAGCTGAGCGAGGCCCAGATGCCGGCCAGGTCCATGTCGTGGACCCGGGCGTCCACGTCGAAGCAGCCCCGGCGCATCTGGTCGAAGCGGAACGGCTCCATCTCCACCGTCTCGGGCCGGCGGCCCACCACCGCGTTCATGCCCATCTGGCTGTGGCGCTGGCCGTCGAACTCCCACACCTCGTGGCCGCGGCGGTCGACCACGATGCGCGGCGCCCGGTCCTGGAGGCGGGCGGGCAGCCGGCCCTCGAACATGCCGGCCGGCTCGACCAGGTGGTCGTCGACCGAGATGATCGTGGCCAGCACCTCGCGGGGCTCGGGCTCGGGGAGGAACAGGTCGGTCGCGTCATCGAAGCTGACGCGGACGTTAGTTCCCCTACGATCCGGGCATGAGGGTCGTCAACCACGTGGGCCTGTGCGTCACCGATCTCGACCGCTCCCGGCGCTTCTACGAGGAGGCGTTCGGGTTCGCCCACCGCAACGACCTCGAGGTCCCGGACGCGGCCGTCTCCCGGCTGCTGCGGGTGCCCGCACCGGTGGGGCTGACCGCCGTCTACCTGACGCTCGGCGACTTCGTCCTGGAGCTGCTCCACTTCGCCCGGGAGGGCAACGCCCCGGCCCGGGACCGCGCCGTTCACCGAGCCGGGCCTCACCCACCTCTCGTTCTCGGTGGCCGACGTGGCCGCCACCTGCGCCCGGGTGGCGGACCTCGGCGGCGAGGTGCTGGCCGACACCGACATGGGCGGCCACGCCATCCTGGTGCGCGACCCCGACGGCCAGATCCTCGAGCTGATGCCGCTAGCGCCGCGGTAGGCCGAGCGCCCGGTCGGCGATGATGTTCTTCTGCACCTCGGTGGCCCCGGCCCCGATCGACGTGTAGCGCTGCCAGGGGTAGTTGTGGGCGGCGTGGCCGCCGTCGGGCGTGTCCGGCCCGCCCTTGGCCAGCACGCCGAGGGCGCCCAGCATGTCCACGTTGAGCTCGGCCAGGGCCTGGGACAGGTGGCTCCACTGGAGCTTGGCCAGCTGCGCCTCGGGCCAGGAGCGCTCGCCCTTCAGCACCTTGGACAGCGCCCGGGCGTTGAGCAGGCGGGTGAGCTCGACCTGGGCGTAGAGCCGGGCGATCCGCTCCCGGATGCCGGGGTCGGCCAGGGCGTCGGGGTTGTGCTCGCGGGCGGCCCGCACCATCTGGGCCAGCTCGGCCCGCAGGCCGATGGCGATGCCGCCGGTGCCGGCCCGCTCGTGGGCCAGCGTGCCCATGGCCACGTTCCAGCCGTCGCCCTCGGCTCCCAGGCGGTAGGCGACGGGCACCCGCGCCTCGTGGAACACCACCTCGCAGAACATGGCCTCGCCGGTGATCTCCCGGATGGGCGTGCAGGTGATGCCGGGGACGTCCATGTCCACCACCAGCGCGGTGATGCCCTCGTGCTTGGCGCCCCGGGCGATGGCGCCCGGGTCGGTGCGCACCAGGAACAGGCCCCAGCGGGCGAGGTGCGCGGTGGAGGTCCACACCTTGGTGCCGTCGAGCACGTACTCGTCGCCGTCGGCCACCGCCGCGGTGCGCAGGTTGGCGAGGTCGCTGCCGGCCTCCGGCTCGCTGAAGCCCTGGCACCAGTGCTCGGTGGCGCCGATGATGCCGGGCAGCCAGCGCTCCTGGCGCTCCTCCGGAGCCCAGCGCATGATCATGGGCCCGATCTGCCAGACGCCGTTGGCGTTGTAGAGGCCGGGCGCCCGGGCCTCGGCCATCTCCTCGGCGTAGACGACGTTCTGCATGGTGGTGGCCTCGCGCCCGCCCCAGCGCCGGGGCCAGTTGATGGCGGCCCAGCCGCCCTCGTGCAGCCGCTGCTGCCACGCCTGGCGCCGGGCCATGGTGCGGCGGGTCTGGTCGCCCTGCCCGGAGCCGATCTCGGTGCCGAACATGATCCCGGGGGCGAAGTCGGGGAGGTTGGCGGCCAGCCACGCCCGCAGCTCGGCCCGGAACGCCTCGTCCTCGGGGGCGTAGCCGAAGTCCACGGCCGCAAACTAACACTGACGTCATCTACGGTGGGGGCCGTGGACTTCACCTTCGACGGGGACCAGGAGGCGCTGCGGCGCACCGCCCGGGCCTTCCTCGCCGAGGTGGCGGGCCCCCGGCTGCGGACGCTGCTCGACGGCGACGCCGCGCCCGCCGCCATCGAGGACCTGTGGTCCCGGTCGGTCGACGCTGGGGTGGCCGGGCCTGCTGGTGCCGGCCGAGCACGGCGGCGCGGGGGCCGGGATGCTGGAGGCCACGGTCCTGTGCGAGGAGATGGGCGCCCTGCCGCTGCCCGGGCCGTGGCTGTCCTCGGCGGTGGCCGGCACCCTGGCCGCCGTGCGCCTGGGGGACGCCTGCGTGCTCCCCCACCTGGCGGCCGGCTCCCGCCGGGCCACCGTGGCGCGTGGAGGAGACCGGCGCCCGCGACCCGCTCGACGCCATCGCCACCACCGCCCGGCGGGAGGGCGACGGCTGGCGGCTCGACGGCCTCAAGCCGCTGGTGATCGACGGCGACACCGCGGACGTGGCCTACGTGGTGGCCCGGGAGCCGGACGGCGGCCTGGCCGGGTTCGCGGTCGAGGACCCCGCGGCCGAGCCGGTCCCCGGCCTCGACGTCACCCGCACCCTGGCCCGCCTGGCCCTCGCCGGCCGCCCCGCCCGCCGGGTCGGTCCCGCCGGGCGACCAGCGCGCCCTGTGGGCCCGCATCGTCGACGACATCGGCATCGCCCTGTGCGCCGAGAGCGTGGGCGCCGGCGACCGCGCCGTGGCCATGGCCTCCGACTACGCCCGCCAGCGGGTCCAGTTCGACCGCCCGATCGCCACCTTCCAGGTGATCCGGCACAAGATCGTGGACATGCTCCACCAGCTGGAGCTGGCCCGGGTGGCCACCCACTACGCCGCCTGGGCCAGCGCGGTGGACGACCCGCAGCGGGAGGCGGCCACGGCCATCGCCAAGGGGGTCGTGGCCGAGGCCACCACCCATGATCACGGCCGAGAACATCCAGGTCCACGGGGGCGTGGGCTTCACCTGGGACGTCGACTGCCACCTGCTGTTCCGCCGGGTCAAGGCCAACGACCTCCTGTTCGGCCGCCAGGGCTGGCAGCGCCAGCGCCTGGCCGACCTCGTCATCGACCGCCTCTAGCGAAGCGTCCGCACGATCCCCCGTAACCGTCGAGGCGCTCACCGGGCCTACTGCACGTGACGACTGCCCGAGCGGGAGCTCTAGCTGCCCTATGCGGCCGCCATTGCCTCGGGCCGTGCCGTCACGACCCCTATTGCCTCGGGTCTCCTAGCCGGAAGGCGCCCACGCCAGCTGGACCACCAGCAGCGTGGCGATGGCGGCCAGGCACACCAGGTGGTCCCGGCAGATGGAGCGGGCCAGCCGGCTCTGCTCGCCCGGCGGATCACCTCGCCCGCCGAGCCTCACGGCGCCCGGCACGGTGCGGGCCCCGGCCAGGCCGATCCCGGTGAGCGCCGCCGCCAGGGACACCACGCTCACCCACCCGGGCACGTCGTCCACCAGCGCCTGCGCCACCAGCGCCGCCAGGACGACCAGCATGACCGCCGCGATCAGGCGGTTCATGGGCCGTGCCTCGGTGGTCACCCGCCGGTAGTAGCCCGCGATCGAGGCCAGGACCGGCTCGGGCAGGTCGCCGGCCCCGCGGTGGCGCAGCACCTGCACGTCGAACATGAGGTCGAACCACAACACGGCGAGCAGGAACCCGGCCCCGGCCACGACGAACGGCTGCATGGCCGCCATCCTGCCGCGGCCGCGCCCGGTAGCGTCGCCGCCGTGCAGTCCCACGAGTTCTCGTTCGAGGTCGAGGCCACGCCGGACGAGGTGTGGCGGGCCCTGCACCCCCGGCTGGAGCGGGGCGTGATCGAGCACGGCAGCGTGCGCATCGAGATCGTCCACCCCGGCGACGCCGACGGGCTGGGGCTGGTGCGGCACTGCACGTTCCGGGTGCCCCGCTACCTGCTGAGCGGCGGCGTGGGCCGGTCGTGGGAGGTGATCACCGAGTCGCGCCCGCCCGAGCTCTCCCGCTACGAGGCGGTGGGCAAGCCGCTCTGGTCCCGGGCCGGCGGCTGGCACCGCATCGAGGCGGTGGGCGACGGGCGCACCCGGGTGACGTTCGGCGAGACCTACGAGGCCTTCAACCCGCTGGCCCGGCGGCTGCTGGAGGCCCGGGTCCACCGCTTCATCTCGGCCGACAACGACACGCTGATCAGGCGGGCGGTGGAGCGGGGCGTGGCGGCCCAGCGGCGTCGCTCCCCTCGCCCGTGACCGGGTCGAACGGCGTGCCGTAGCGGTCGAGGTGGGCGACCTCGGCCACCGGGCGCCGCCGGGGCGGGCCCAGCCGGGTCGCCGGCCGGCCGAGCGGCACCACCGCCAGCGGGCGCACGCCTTCGGGCAACCCGACCGCCGCGGCCAGGGCCGCCGGGTCCGCGGCGGCGAGCGTCGTCAGCGCCGAGCCGTAGCCCAGCGCCGCCGCCGCCAGCAGCAGGTTCTGCACCGCCGGGAAGACCGACGAGGCCAGCACCGCGGCCGGCAGCCCGTCCCGGCCGTCGCCCGCCACCACCACCAGCACGGGGGCGCCCCCGTAGCCGCCGGCCATGAACTCGTCGACCGCGGCGAACAGCCCGGGCGCCAGGCTGCGCACGGGCGTGGCTGCGGGCGCCCGCGTCCCACAGCCGGCGCGGTGAGGTCGGCGATCGCCTCCCGGACGGCGGGGTCCCGCACCACCACGAACACCCAGGGCTGGCGGTTCTCGGCGCTGGGGGCGTGGGTGGCGGCCTCCAGGATGGCGGCGATGTCCTCGTCGGGCACCGGGTCGCCCGTGTAGGCCCGGCACGCCCGCTGGGCCAGCAGGTGCTCGATCACCCGGTCCGCCTCATCCCGACGGCTCGGGGTCCCGGGGCAGGCCCAGCAGCCGCTCGCCGATCACGTTGCGCTGGATCTCGCTGGTCCCCCCGGCGATGGTCAGGCAGCGGTTGGCCAGGAAGCCGAACGTCCACTGGGCGGCCGGCGCCCTCGGTGGTGGCGCCCTCGGGGCCGAGCAGCAGCAGGCCCAGCTCCTGGGTGCGCTGGTCGTGCTCGACGCCGAGCAGCTTGCGGACGCTCGCCTCCGGCCCGGGCGCCTCGCCCCGGAGCGACCGGGCCGTGGCCCGCACGCCGATGGCGGCCAGCGAGTGCGCCTCGGCCACCAGCGCCCCCAGCTCGTCCAGCAGGCGGGCGTCGGCGTCGAGCTGCCCGCCGCCGGTGCGCTCGGCCACCAGGCCCAGCAGCGCCTCGATCCCGCCGCCGAACGACGAGCCGCTGCCCATCGACACCCGCTCGTTGGCCAGCGTGGTGCGGGCCAGCGGCCAGCCGCCGTCCACCTCGCCGATCACGCAGTCGTCGGGGACGAACACGTCGTCCAGGAACACCTCGTTGAACATGGCCATGCCGGTGATCTCCCGCAGGGGCCGGATGTCGATGCCCGGGCGTCGCCATGTCCACGACGAAGTAGGTGATGCCGAGGTGCTTGGCCGCGGCGGGGTTGGTCCGGGCCAGGCAGATGCCCCAGTCGGCCTCGGCCGCGAACGACGTCCACACCTTCTGGCCGCTGAGCAGCCAGCCGCCGTCGGCTGCGGGTGGCCCGGGTGCTCAGCGAGGCCAGGTCCGACCCGGCCCCCGGCTCGCTGAACAGCTGGCACCAGGCGATGTCGCCGTGCAGCGTGGGCCGCACCCAGCGCTCCTGCTGCTCGGGGGTGCCGTGGACCGCGATGGTGGGCGCGGCCCACGCCCCCACCTGGAGGTGCGGCACCCGCACCCGGGCCCGGCGCAGCTCCCGGTCGATCACGAGCTGCTCGGCCGGGCCCGCGCCGCGGCCCCAGGGCGGCGCCCAGTGCGGCACCAGCAGCCCGGTGTCCGCCAGCCGCCCCCGGCGCTGCTCGGGCGGCAGCGCCGCGATCTCGTCCACCAGGGCCCGGATCTCGTCGCTCCGCCGGCGCCGTCGCCCTCGGGCAGGTCGAGCCCGATGCGGCGCCGCGCCCCGCCCAGCGCCCCGCGCGCCGCCGCCGCCCGCCAGGGACCGGCCCCGCCGAACAGCTGGCGCAGCGCCAGCGCCCGGCGCAGGTAGAGGTGGGCGTCGTGCTCCCAGGTGAAGCCGATGCCGCCCAGCACCTGGATGCGTGTCCTTCGCCACCGCCGCGTAGGCCTCGAACGCGACCGCCCCCGCGGCCGCCACCGCCAGCCGGGCCTCGTCGCCGTCGGGATCGTCCCCGTCGAGCGCCGCCGCCGCGTCCCAGGCCACCGCCCTGATCTGCTCCAGCCGGACCAGCATGTCGGCACACCGGTGCTTCACGGCCTGGAACTGCCCGATCGGCCGCCCGAACTGCCGCCGCTCCCGCGCGTAGGCCGCGGCGGTCTCGACGCACCAGGCCGCCCCGCCCGCAGCCTCCGCCGCCGCCAGCACCACGCCGACGGCCTCGACCCGCCCTCGGGTGAGCCCGTCCACCAGCGTGGCGGGCGCGTCCGTCAGGTCGAGCCGCGCCAGCCCGCGGGTCGGGTCCAGTGCCGCGAGCGGCGTCGAGGCTGCCGGCCGCGCGCCTCGACGACGCGCCCAGCGCTCCTCCCCCGCCACCGCGACCGGGACCACCACGACATCCGCCAACCCGCCGCCGAGCACCGGCCCGGTGCTCCCGGTCACGCGGAGCCCGCCGCCGGCCGCCCGGCCCGTCGATCGCCCCCTCCAGCGCCACCGCCCCGGCCCGCCGGCCGGCGGCCAGGTCGGCCCGCAGCCGGTGGCACGTCCCACGGTCACGCGCCGCCGCCCAGGCGGTGGGCAGCATCGGCCCCGGCGCCACCGCCCGGCCCAGCTCCTCCAGCACGACGGCCAGCCCCCAGTAGCCCGCGCCCTGGCCGCCCTCGTCCTCGGGCACCGCCAGCCCCAGCCAGCCCGAGCCCGGCCAGCTCGTCCCAGAACGGCGGCCGCGCCTCGTCGCCGCTCGGCCGCGTCCAGGGCGGCCCGGGCGACGCGCCGGCGGGCACCGCTCGGCGGTGAAGCGCCGGGCGACGGCCAGGAGGGCGAGGTGGTCCTCACCGATGGCGATGCTCACGTTCGCGTCCCCCCGCACCCGTCCAACGATCTAACGATCACGTCACGTTAGCTAGCCTCGCCTTCGGCATGACCATCCACTACGAGCAGCTCGACGGGCACGTGGCCCGGATCACCATCGACCGGCCCGAGGCCCGGAACTCGCTCGACCTGTACCACTTCCGGGACCTGGCCAACGCCTGGCGGCGGTTCCGGGACGACGCCGACGACTGGGTGGCGATCGTCACCGGCGTGCCGGGCGAGTTCATGACCGGCGCCGACCTCAAGACCTACATCCCCCAGATCACCGAGCTCCAGGCGCAGATCCAGGCGGGCGAGGTCGACGAGATCGACGGCTGCCGGCTGCGGGACGGCACCGACGCGGTGCTGCGCAGCCTGCAGATCTACAAGCCGATCATCGCCGCGGTCGACGGGCCCTGCGTGGCCGGCGGCATGGAGATGCTGGGCGGCATCGACATCCGCCTCGCCACCGAGCGGGCCACGCTTCGGGGTGATGGAGCCGCAAGCGGGGCCTGTTCGCCGGGGGCGGGACCACGGTGCGCCTGCCCCGCCAGCTGGCCTTCCCGGCGGCCATGGAGTTCCTGCTCACCGCCGAGGCCTTCCCCGCCGGGCGGGCCTCGAGCTCGGCCTGCTCAACGAGATCGTCGCCCGAGCGACGAGCTGGCCGACCGGGCGCTCGACTGGGCGCGGCGCATCACCGCCAACGCGCCCGCTGGCGGTGCAGGCGACCAAGGAGAGCGTGCTGCGGGGCCTGGCCGTCGACCAGCGCGAGGCGTACCGGATCGAGGCCGAGCTGGCCGCCCGGGTCTTCGCCAGCGAGGACGCCAAGGAGGGGCCCCGAGGCCTTCGCCGAGAAGCGCCCGCCGGAGTGGCAGGGGCCGGTGACGCGTCGACCCCCGCACCCCGTGCCTCATCGGCGTGGCCCAGCGGACCGTCCGCCCGGGCGAGGGCCCGTGCCCCGAGCCGCTGGCGCTGTGGGAGGACACGGCCCGGCGGGCCGCGGCCGACGCGGTGCCGGGAGGCGGCGGGCGGGTGCTGGCCGCGGCCGGCAGCCTCCAGGTCGTGTACTGCATGACCTGGCCCTACGACGCCCCCGTCGACCGGCTGGCCGACGGCGCTCGGCATCGCGCCCGCGCCACCGCCTGTACTCGGGCATCGGCGGCACCACCCCGCAGGTGCTGGTGCAGGACGCGGCCGAGGCCATCCTGGCCGGCGACGTGCGACGTGGCCGTCATCTGCGGCGCCGAGGCCCTCGACACCCGGCGCCGGGCGCAGAAGGCCGGGGAGCGGCTGCCGTGGAGCCACCGGGAGCCGGACCCGCCGCCGTTCCCGTTCGAGGCGCCGTTCCACCCGGCCGAGGTGGCCCACGAGGTGTTCCAGGCGTGGCTGACCTTCCCGGTGTTCGACGTCGCCCGCCGCGCCCGCCTCGGCGTGGCCCCCGCCGACTACGCCGGCGCCGATCGGCCGGCTGCTGGCCCCGTTCAGCGAGGTGGCCGCGGCCAACCCCTACGCCTGGTTCCCGGCCGCGGTCCCCGCCGAGGAGCTGGCCACGCCCACCCCGGACAACCGCCTGGTCGGCTACCCGTACACGAAGCACGCGGTCTCGGTCATGGACGTCGACATGGCCGCCGCCGTCATCGTGGCCAGCCACGCCGCCGCCGACGCGCTCGGCGTCCCCGCCGAGCGGCGGGTCTACCTGCGGGGCTGGTGCTACGCCACCGACCCCGTCTACGTGGCCGAGCACCCCGACCTGTCCGCCTCGCCGGCCATGGCCGCCGCCGGGGCCGAGGCCCTGCGGGCCGCGGGCCTGGGCCTCGACGACGTGGCCCACCTCGACCTGTACAGCTGCTTCGCCAGCTCGGTCCACCTGGCCTGCGACGCCCTGGGCCTGGCGACCGACGACGCCCGGGGCCTCACGGTCACCGGCGGCCTGCCGTTCGCGGGCGGCGCCGGCAGCAACTACGTGCTCCACAGCCTCGCGACCATGGTCGAGGTGCTGCGGGCCGATCCCGGCTCGGTGGGGCTGGTCACCGGCGTCGGCATGCACATGACCAAGCACGCCTTCGGCCTCTACTCGACCGCGCCGCCGCCGGCCGGCCGGGTGGTCCCGCCCGACGCGGCCGGGGTCCAGGCCCGCCTGGACGCGGCCCCGCGGGTCGACCATCGCGGAGCGCCACGCGGGCGAGGCCACGGTGGCGTCGTACACGGTGGCCCACGGGCGCGACGGCGCCGCCGAGTGGGGCCTGGTGCTGGCCGACGTCGCCCCGGGCGTGCGGGCCTACGGCCGGGTCGAGGACCCGGCGCTGCTGGCGGCGCTGGAGGCCGAGGAGTGGGTGGGCCGGTCGGTGACGCTGCAGCGAGGCGCCGGGCGGCGTCAACCTGGTGGAGGCGTGACGCCCAGCAGGTCGAGCACGTTGTCGCGCATGACCTTGCGGGTCTCCTCCGGGCTGAAGCCGGGGATGTCCTTCACGAACATCGTGGGCTCGGGCAGGCCCTCGGTGTGGGGGAAGTCCGAGCCGAACAGCAGCCGGTCGACGCCCAGCAGGTCCTTGAGCAGGCCCATGTCGTCCTCGTAGTAGGGGGCGACCCACACCTGGCGGCGGAGCTGGTCGACCGGGTGCTCGGCGAAGGCGAAGGGCATCTTGCCGTGGGCCGCGGTCAGGTTGCGCAGCAGGTCGGGCACCCACATGGCCCCGTTCTCGATGGAGGCCAGCCGGAGCGCCGGGAACCGCTCCAGCACGCCGTGGCAGACCAGGGCGGCGAAGGTGTCGGCGATGCCCCGATCGGCGAAGGCCACCAGCGGGAAGGCGGCGTGCTTGAAGGCGGTGAAGCCTCCGCCCCCGCCGTCGGCGCCGGTCTTCCAGAAGCTGCCGTAGTGGCCGACGCCGCTGAGCCCGGCGTGGAGGGCGAGGGGCACGCCCGCCTCGGCGATCAGGCCCCAGATCGGGTCGAAGCACGGATGGCCGGGCGACAGGTAGCCGCCCTGGCCGTCGGGCACCGGCCCCGGCACGGCCACCAGGATCCGGGCGCCCAGGCCCAGCACCCGGGACACCTCGGCCTCGGCCCGGTCGGGGTCGGCGAAGGTGATCATGGGGGCGGCGTAGAGGCGGCCGTCGCCGCGGTCGAAGCCCCAGTCCTCGTCCAGCCAGGTGTTGAAGGCGGTGAACGCGGCGTGCAGGGCGGGGACGTCGTGGCGCAGCGCCTCCTGCATGCCGACGCCGAGGGTGGGGAACAGCAGGGCGCCGTCCATGCCCTGCTGGTCGAGCAGGGCCACGCGGGCGTCGCGCTCCCGGTAGGCGGGGTGGTCGGCCAGCGGTTCGAGCTCGCCGAACATCGTCTTCATGTCGACCCCGGCCTGGTTGCGGCCCCGGAAGTAGTCCTCCAGGCTGCCGGGCCGGGCGATGGGGTCGAAGGTGGGGTTGGGGATGAACTTGTTGATCTTCCCGCCCACCAGCAGCCGGCGCTTGCCGTCCACCACGGCCCACTGCATGCAGCGCTTGGCCATGGCCGGGTCGATGTGGCGGATGAACGCGTCCTCCGCCTCGTAGTAGTGGTTGTCGGCGTCGAACGGCCGGAACCCGAGCTCGCCCATGGCGGGAGCGTAGTCCCCGGCCGGGATTTCTGACACTTGCGTCAGGTATGGTCCGGCCCATGATCGTGGACGGCTGGGTGAACCTGATCCCCGCGGGCTTCGCCGAGCGCTGGGTGGCGCAGGAGTCCCAGCAGGGCGTGGTCGAGCTGTTCGGGCCGGACCTGGCCCAGGGCCCCACGGTCGAGGGCCTGCTGGCGGCCATGGACGGCGCCGGCGTCGACCTGGGCGTGCTCACGTGCGGCCTCGGCGATGCCGAGCGGGCCCGCCGGGCGGGCGGCCTGGCGCCGGAGGACTTCCTGGCCCTGGCCGACGAGCACGCGGGACGCTTCCTGGTGGCGCCCACGGTCGACCGGGCCGCCAAGCCGACCCGCAACTGCGCCCGCATCCGGGAGCTGGCCCGGCACCCGGCGGTGGCGATGGTGCGCATCACGCCGCTGGTCGAGCAGTACGAGCTGAACCACCGGCTCTACTACCCGGTCTACGCCACCTGCGAGGAGCTGGGCCTGCCGGTGTCGATCAACGTGGGCGTGCCGGGCCCGCAGGTGCGGTCGCGCTGCCAGGACCCGGTGCTGCTGGAGGACGTGCTCATCGACTTCCCCGGGCTCACCGTCGTCGGCGCCCACATGGGGCACCCCTACGAGGCACTGCTGATCCAGTACATGCTCAAGTGGCCCCGGCTGCACCTCATGACCTCGGCCTACCTGGCCACCTACATGGACCCGGGCCTGGTGCGCTTCATGGACTCGTCCCGCGGCCGGGGGCGGGTCCTGTTCGCCTCGGACCACCCCGTCATCCCCACCGGCCGGGCGCTCGAAGCCGCCCGCAAGCTCCCGCTGTCGGAGGAGGGGATGGCGCTGTTCCTGGGCGGGGCCGCGGCCCGGCTGTTCGAGGGGCGCCCGGGGATCGCCCCGTGAGGACCGCGGTCGTCACCGGCGCCAGCCGCGGCATCGGCCGGGGCGTGGCCGGCCTGCTCGCCGACCGGGGCTACGACCTGGTGCTGACCGCCCGGTCCCCCGAGCCGCTGCGGGCCGCGGCCGACGAGCTGGGCGCCCGGGCGGTGCCGGCCGACAGCGCGGACCCCGAGGCGTTCGCCCGGGTGGTGGCCGAGGCCGGCCGGGTGGACCTCGTGGTCCACGCCGCGGGCGTGATGGCGGGCACCTTCGTCCGCAAGGAGTCGGCGGACACGTTCGCGGACATCCTGCGCACCAACCTCACGTCGGCCTTCGTGGTGGCCCACGCGGTCCTGCCCGCCATGCCCGCGGGCGGCCGCATGATCTTCCTGTCGTCCAGCTCGGCCCACGCCCCCCAGCCCGGCCGGTCCGCCTACTCGGCGTCCAAGGCGGGCCTCAACGCCTTCGCCGCGGCCCTGGCCCAGGAGGTCGAGCGCGACGGCATCGCCGTCCACGTGGTCACCACCGGGCCGGTGGCGACGCCCATGCTCGACGACGTCCACTTCCCCATGCGCACCCTCCAGGTCCCCGAGGTGGCCGAGGCGGTGGCGTGGCTCGACACCCTCCCGCCCAACGTCACCCTCCCCGAGCTCCGCCTGGCCTCGGTCGACACCGGCCCGTTCGCCCCCGAGCCCCACGTCCCCGAGGCCGCCCGCGCCCGCGGCCGCACCACCCTGCCCGACTGAGCGCCCGCCGGTGACCCGGCCGCGGCGAGGCAATAGCGGCCGCTGACCGGCGCCGGAGGCCATAGGGGTCGGGGGCCGGCCGCGATTGCCTCGGGACGGTCGCCGTGGCCCCTATTGCCTCGGGGCACGTACCGTCGGACGACCACGCAAGATTGGGACTTTCGGTCTTCTGTGCCCCGCGAACCGCTGAAGACTTCCCACGCAACGGGATCCCACTGTGGGAAGTGGGGCCAGTACGCTCTGTCGGTGACGGCGAAGCCGGCAGTTGGGGTGATCGATGGGCAAGCAGCTCAGTCAGAGAAAGCAGCAGGCCCAACTCACAGGACGACTTCGGCAACAGGGTTCGACCTGGGTTGAGGTGGCTGACGTATTGCGGCGTCGGTTTGGCTTGAACGCCCGCGCCGCACTGCGGTTGGCCCGCGGCTGGAGCCAGGCGGACGCCGCTGCGGCATGGAATCGGCACTGGCCCGACGACCTGAAGACCGCCAAGAACTTCTCGTACTGGGAGACGTGGCCAGTGTCAGGACACGCACCGTCGCTGCGGACCCTCGACAGCCTGGCGAGGCTCTACGAGTGCAGCATCGCGGATCTGTTGGTCGACGTCTCCGACTACAGCTCGCTCGATGGGGCAACACCCTCGGAGTTGGACGAGGTCCGCAGGGTCTGGGACCGATCGATAGGACGCCGAGACTTTTGACCCGCGTCGGCGCCGGGATGGTTGCCACCTTCGCGGGCGCCGCACTCGGGCGATCTGACTCGGCAACGGACATCGCGGTGGACGATGGGATCGCGGCTCACGCTGCGGTGACGGCGTCGTATTGGCGACTCGACGGTGCGTTCGGGCCGAGGACCGTCTACGCCCAGGCGCTCGATCACCATCGGGTGCTGAACGATTGGCTCGCTCAGACCAGCGATCCCGGGCTCTGGCCGCAGGTCGCCGGTTTGGCCGCAAACTCGGGCGTGCTGCTGGGTTGGCTCCATTTCGACCTCGAGCAGCACGACCAAGCTGCTCATGTCTACCGCCGCATACTTGACATCGCGGACAGGCTCGGCGACGTCAACCTGCAGGCCTTCGTCATCGGCAGGATGAGCCGCACGCTCTCGGAGTGTGAGCGTCACGGCGAGGCGCTGGCATTGGCCGAGCATGCGGAGCGACAAGGTCGGTGCGGTGCACGTCCCGCGGTTCGCTCATGGTTGGCGGCGACCAGGGCCTACGTCCATGCCTGCGTCGGAGATGAGAGGACGAGCCGGGCAGAACTGGACCGGGCCTTCTCACTTCTCGAAGAGGAGAGCGCCGAGGGTCTCCCGACATACATCGCGTTCTATGGTCAGCCAAACCTTCAGAAGTGGGCCGGGCATACCATGCTGCGGCTAGCAGATGGTCGGAGTACATCGCCACAGGACGCACGGTCCGCCATCGAGCGAGCGCTCGCGTATCTGGCCCGGTTCGAGGTGTGCGCGAGTCCGGTGAAGTCCTGGCCGCAGCCGCCTCCGCGGGCTAGCGGAGCGAGAGATAGAAGAGGCCGTGCGGCTGACTAGAGACGCTTACGATGTGGCCATACACACCGGCTCGCCCCGCCTCCTCCGGCACGTAGCACACGTGCGACAGCAGATGACAACGTGCGGTAACCCGCGAGCGCTGAGAGAGCTGGACGATCATCTACTTGCGTGTCCTTAGTCGGTGACCCGACGCGATCTCACCTGGCTAGTGGTGCTCGGAGCCCTGTGGGGGGCGGTCTATCCGCTCACCACCGTGGTGCTGCGGGAGCTGCCCACCAGCACCCTGGTGGCGGCGCGCACGGGGTTGGCCGCGGTGGTCCTGGTCCCGTTGGCCTGGCGGTCGGGTGTCCTCGGTGCCGTGGCAGCTCGGCCCGTGGCCGTGCTGCTGGCGGCGGGATTGCAGGCGACCTTGCCGCTCGTGCTGCTGACGGCCGGGCAGCGGCATGTCAGCGCGGCGGTGGCGGGCATCGTGCTGGCGAGCCAGCCCGTGTGGGCGGTCGTGTTCACGGGCATGCTGGATCGCCGGGTGCAGCCTGTGTCGGCCCTGGGTGTCCTGCTCGGCCTGGCGGGCGTTGGCCTGCTGTTCGTCGGCGACCGGGGTGGAGAGGGCACGACGTTCTTCGGCGGGGTGGTGCTGGTCGGGGCGGCGGCGTGCTTCGCCGCGGGGGCTGTATTCATCGAGCGGGTGATCCCGGACGTTCCGCCGTTGGGGCTGGCGGCGGCGGCGATGGCGGTCACGACGGTGGCGCTGGTGCCTTTCGTCCTCGGGGCCGGGGCGGCGCTGCCGTCCGGCGGGACGCTGGGGTGGCTGGTCGTACTGGGCGTCGTGGCCACCGGTGGGGCCCTCGTGCTCTTGTACCGGCTGATCGTCGACGTGGGGGCGGTGCGGGCCAACCTGGCCGGTTACCTGGCGCCGGGGTTCGCCGTCGTGTTCGGGGTCCTGCTGCTGGACGAGTCGGTCGGGCCCCTCGACATGGCCGGCCTCGCGCGTTGATCCTGGCGGGCACGTACCTCGTGTCCACTACTGCTGGGGGATCTCCTCTCGCAGCACCTGGAACCGGCAGCGGGTGCCGGGGGCGTGGGCCAGGCGGTCGTCGGCCGTGAGCAGCGGGCAGCCCAGGACCTCGGCGAGCGCGACGTAGGTGGCGTCGTAGGCGGTGACGTTGGCCCGCAGCTCGTAGGCGCGGTGCATGAAGCTGCCCGACGGATAGCGGTCCAGCGGCAGGTCCTCCAGGTCGTCGATGGCGGCACGGAACCGGCGGGCGGTGAGGTCGCCCGCCAGCCACCACTTGCGGAGCACCGACACGGTCTCGACGTCCACGAGGTCGGGAGCCGCCAGGGCTCCCGACTCTCGCACGACCAGCGGGCCGCATCCCCGTCGTCTCCGTCGTCGGCCAGCGCGTTGGCGAGGACCGACGCGTCGATGACGATCACGTTCCCCGGCGCTCGCGGAGGAAGGCAGCCGCCTCGGCGAGCCCGACCTTGCCGCCCCGGCGGCGCTCGATGCGGTCGAGCACCTCCTCAAGGGTGGGCTCGTTCGCCAGGCGGGTCAGTCGGCCGCGAGGTATTGCTGGAGCGACTGGCCCTGTGCCTCGGCGTTGCGCTGGAGCGTGGCATGGACGTCGACGGGGATGTTCCTCACGAGCACGTTCGGCATGCTAGCACTTTGAAAGCTTTGGGGGTCAGGCAAACACCGGATGTCAGAAGGGGCGCTGACGGGGGCCGAGGCGCGGGCCGGGGGTGAACGTCGCCGGCAGGGTCACCACGCCGTTGAGCTCGGGGTTGCCGGCGTAGAAGCGGGTGGCCTCGTGGTCGACCGCGTAGTCGGGGATGCGGGTCAGGACCGCCTCCAGCAGGACCTGGAACATGGTGCGGGCCATGTGCATGCCGATGCAGCGGTGGGTGCCGACGCCGAAGGCGAGGTGGGGGTTCACCTCGCGGTCGAGGACCACCTCGTCGGGGCGGTCGAACACCGCCTCGTCCCGGTTGGCCGACAGCCAGCTCAGCATCAGGTGGTCGCCGCGGCCGAGGGACTGGCCGCCCAGCGACGTGTCGCGGGTGACGGTGCGGGTCAGGGTCTCGTTGACCGAGAAGTAGCGCAGGAACTCCTCCGTCGCCGGGCCGAGCAGGCCGGGCTCGGCGATGAGCCGGGCGCGCAGGTCGCGGTGGGTGTCGAGGTGGTGGAGCGACAGGGCGGTCAGGGACGTGGTCGTGTCCAGGCCGCCGCCGATGAGGTTCCACAGCACGCCCTGGAGCTCGCCGTCGCTCAGGCGGCGGCCGTCCACCTCCAGCGCGATCAGCGCGCTGAGCAGGTCGTCGCCCGGCTCCTGGCGCCGGGCCGCCACCACCTCGCCCAGGCGGGCCAGCATGCCCGGCACCCCGGCCACGGCCCGGTCGAACTCGGGCTCGCCGGGGCGGTGGGCGATGGTGCCGTGGAACAGGTCGGCGTACGGCTGCCAGCCGTCCAGCGGCAGCCCCACCAGCGCCATGGTGAGGATGGCGGGCACCGGGTTGGCGAGGTCGCCCACCAGGTCGATCGTGCCGGTCTCGATGCGCTCGTCCAGGAACCAGGTGGTGGCGGCCTCCATGAGCGGGCGCATCCCGGCCACGGCCTGGGGCACCAGGTAGGGGTTCATGACCCGGCGCAGGGCGAGGTGCACCGGGCCCTCGACCTCGGCGATGCCCTGGGTGGGGATCGTCCGGGCGCGGGGGATGCCGGCGATGCCGAGGTAGCTGATCCCGTCCTCGGGCTCGGGGGCGTGGCGGCTGGTGAACGTGGCCGAGTCCCGGGACACGGCCGCCACCTCCTCGTGCCCGCTCACCACCCAGAACCCGCCGTAGCGCTCGTTGTAGGCCACCGGGCAGCGGCGCAGGTCCTGCCAGTGGCCGACCCGGCCCGCGTGCCACTCGGGGTCGTGGTGGTCGAAGTCGACCGTGGCCCGATCCGTCATGCGTCCTCCGTGAGCCGCCGGGGCTCCCCGTCCGTGACCAGCACCAGGTCCCGCTGCAGGACGCCGCCGGTCCCCTCCTCCGCCACCCAGCCGGTGACGGCCAGGACCGTGCCCGCGGCCAGCACCGTCGCCACCCCCAGGCCCGGCCCGATCACCGGCGGCTCCGATCCCAGCCCGACGCCGACCGCCAGCGGCTCGGGGGGCAGCGCCTCGCCCGTGGCCGTCCAGGCTTCGAGCAGGTCGGACCCGGCCGCGCCCGGCCAGCAGGCGGCCACCACCGCAGTCGACCGCGGCGCGGCAGCGGGCCGCCAGCTCGGCCTGGTGCAACGACGGGGCGCCGCCCACGGCCCGGGTGCGGCCCAGGCCGCCCTCGTAGCCCCGGAAGAACCCACCGGCGTCGAGCGCCACCAGCTGGCCCGCCTCGATCGGCTCGCGGCTCGCGATCCGGCGCAGGGCCACCGGCCCCCGGGTGGGCGTGGCGCAGGCCACGCCCTCGCTCGGCGGGGTCGGGGCGCCGGCCGCGGCGATGGCGGCCAGGTGGGCCGCCAGCAGGTCCCGCTCGGTCACGCCCGGCGCCAGCACGGCCTCCATGGCGGCCAGCCCCACCCGGGCGATGCCGGTGGCGGCCACGATGCGGTCGACCTCGGCGGCCGACTTCGGGCCCCGGGCCGCCCACAGCGCGGCGCTCCCGTCGACCACCGCGGCCCGGGGCGCGACCGCCTCCAGCAGCCGGGGCAGCCCGGGGCTGGACGAGGTGGTGCCCACCACCCGCGCCTCGGCGAGGCCGGGGATGGCGGCCAGGGCGGCGGCGAGGTTGGCCGGGTTCCAGGACAGGCCGTACAGGTCGTCGTGGCCCACCTCGGGGGGCACGTCGAAGTCCGACACCGACAGCAGGTGGACCCGCCCGGTCGCCCGCACCACCACGCACGCCGGGCCGAACGGGCGGGACCCGGCCGTCCACAGCTGGCGGGCGCCCGAGGCGAACGCCACCTCCGCCGGCCGGCCCAGCACCAGCGCGTCGAGGCCGGCGTCGGCCATGGCCGCCAGCAGGCGCCCGCGGCGGTCGGCCCGCAGCGCCTCGTCGTCCACGCAGGACGGATCGGCCGCGACCGTCATGCCGGCCACGAACGGGTCGTAGGGGTGGTCGCTGAGCGGCATCCAGCCGTCGTCGGTCACGGCCACGATGTCCTCGGACCGGTAGCCGGCGGCGCCGTCGTCCCAGATCACGGGCTCGAGCACCAGCACCATGCCGGGCGCCATGACCAGCGTCTCGTCGAAGCCGTCACCCAGGTCGGTGCCGATCATGGGCATCTCGGCGCTGTCGGTGCCGACCCCGTGGGCCAGGTAGAAGTGCTCGATCCACGGCCGGCGCCCGCCGGACGCCCCGGCGTCGGCGGCGATGGCCGCCCGGCCCAGCTCCCGCGCGGTGACGCCCGGCTTGCACACGGCCAGCACGGCGTCGACCACCGCACGCCAGCGGGCGAACTGGTCCTGCTGGCGGGGCGTGGGCCGGGGGTCGTCGCCCACGATCCAGGTGCGCCCGAAGTCCGAGGCGTAGCCGCCCACGTGGACCCCGGTGTCGACCCAGATCACCTCGCCCTCGGCCAGCGGCCGGGGCGCGCTGGGCGTGGGGAAGGCGATGTCGCCGTGCACCGTCCACGGGCCGTCCGCCAGCGACGCGCGGCATGGGCTGCCAGATGGGGTCGATGCCGTTCTGCTCGGCGCCCAGCTCGACGATGCGGCGCAGGAAGGCGGCGCTGAGGTCGGTCTGGGTGACGCCCGGGCGGAGCAACGGCTGGACGTCGAGCATGGCCTGCTCGTTGACGTGCTGGGCCTGCCGGATGCAGGCCAGCTCGTCCGGCGTCTTGCACAGCTTGGCCGCACCCAGGACGGCCGCGGCCGGGACCAGCCGGACGCCGGCCCGGTACAGCGCCCCGGCCAGCGGGTGGGGCACCTCGTCGGCCCCGAGGCGGGCGCCCGGGCGGACCAGGTCGGCCACGGAGCACGCCAGCGCCAAGGCGCCGTCGTCCAGGTCGGGCACGGCCGCGGGGTACACGTGGTCGGCCGGCAGCTCGGGGGGCGCGCCCTCGGGCCAGGGCGTGAACAACCAGGGATGCTCGGCCCCCGCCACCACCACGGCGACCATCCGCAGCAGCGCGGCCCGCCCGCTGTCACAGGCCGGGCGATGCCGGCCCCGGTGGCGTAGGCGACCGCGCTCGGTGCCCAGCAGCACCAGCCCGTCGAGGCCCTGGGCCGCGAGCTGGTCCTGCAGCTTGGCGTGGCGCTCCGCCCGCATCCGGGCCCGATCCGCCTCCGGGGGGACCGAAAATGACACGCGCGTCAGATTAGAGCAGTCCCGGGAGGTCGGCCCGGACGATCTTGCCCATGGCGTTGCGGGGCAGGGCGTCGACGGCCACGAACCGCTCGGGGACCTTGTAGCGGGCCAGGGCCGCCAGGCAGTGGGCCCGCACGGCCTCCTCGTCGAGGGCCGCGGCCCCGGTCTCGACCACCGCCACCACCCGCTCGCCCAGGCGCTCGTCGGGCACGCCCAGCACCGCGCAGGCGGCCACCCCGGGGGCCTCCAGCAGCACCCGCTCGACCTCCGCGGGGTAGACGTTGGCGCCGCCCCGCAGGATCAGCAGGCTCTTGCGGTCCCGGATGCGCAGGTAGCCGTCGTCGCCCAGCTCGCCCACGTCGCCCGTGTGCAGCTCGCCGCCGGCCAGGGCCTCGGCCGTGGCGTCGGGCCGCTGCCAGTAGCCGAGCATGGTCCGGTAGCGGTCGTCCCCCGGGGCCGGGCCCACGCACACCTCCCCGTCCACCACCCGCACGGCCAGGTGCGGCAGCGGCCGGCCGCTGGCCCCGGGCACGTGGCCGCCGTCCCGGGGATCGATGGCCACCACCGTCGGCGCCTCGCTCAGCCCGTAGGTGGCGGTCACCGGCACGCCGAAGCGGGCCTCGAACCGCTCACGGATGGCCTCGGGGCAGTCGGCGCCCCCGGTCCACACCTCGGTGAGCGAGGCCAGGTCGGACGGCGCCACGGCGTCCGACAGCGCCAGGTCGTGGAGCAGGGCGGGCGGGCCGTTCCAGGTGGTGACCCGCTCCCGGCGGATCCAGTCGACCACGCCCTCGGCGTCGATCCGGTCCATGACGATGGAGCACCCGCCGGCCTGGGACACCAGCAGGGTGGTGAGCACGGCCATGTTGAGGATGGTGAACGGGAAGCAGTCGCCCTTGCGCAGGTCGGGGCCGTAGCCCCGGGTCTCCACCAGGACCGTGCCCGGCGCCAGCAGGTTGTGCTGGCTGTGCACCGCCCCCTTGGGGTGGCCGGTGGTGCCGCTGGTGTAGGCGATGCCGGCGGGGGCGAAGGGGTCCACGTCCACGCCGACCGGCCCGTCGCGGGCCGCGTCCACCGCCGCCTGCCACTCCCCCGCCGCCACGACCCGCACGCCGAGGTCGTCCCCGTCGTCGTCGGACAGCAGCAGCGTCGCCCCGGAGTCGGCGAGGAGGTAGCGCTTCTCGGGCGGGGCCAGGGCCCGGTTCACGCCCACCCATATGGCGCCCAGCCGCATGGCCCCGTGGAACGCCACCACCACGGCCGTGTCGTTGGGCAGGGAGGCGGCCACGCGGTCGCCCGGGCTGACACCCAGGTCACGCAGCGCCCACGCGGCACGGTCGGCGAGCCGGTCGAGCTCGGCGTAGCTGAGCCGCCCCGAGCGGGTCACCAGCGCCTCGCGCTGGTGGTCGGTGGCGAGCACGTCGTCGAGCACTCGGGCCACCGACACGGGGACGGGTCGCATCGGGGGGCAACCTAGCCCGCCGACTAACATCCGTGTCAGGTTAGGAGGAGCCGATGGACTTCGACCTGGGCGACCAGGCGGCGGCGCTGCGCAGCCGGCTACGAGAGCTGATCACCACCCACATCGCCGAGGACTACCTGGGGGCCTTCACCGACGATCCCGCCGACCTCGACGTGGCCCAGCGGTTCTGCAAGCTCCTCGCCGACGAGGGCCTCCTCACCATCGCCTGGCCCACCGAGTACGGCGGGGGCGGCGGCTCGCTGTGGGACCAGACGGTCGTCCGGGAGGAGATGTGGGCCCACCACGAGCCCCGCGGCGCCCAGTACATGGGCCTCAACTGGGTCGGGCCGGCGATCATGGCGCACGGCAGCGAGGAGCAGAAGCGCCGCCACCTGCCCGCCATCGCCGCCGGCGAGGTCATCTGGTGCCAGGGCTTCAGCGAGCCGGAGGCGGGCAGCGACCTGGCCGCCCTGCGCACCCGGGCCGTCCCCGACGGCGACGGCTGGCGCATCGAGGGCCAGAAGATCTGGACGTCGTACGCGGGCATGGCCCAGTGGTGCGTCCTGGCCGCCCGGGTGGGCGAGGGGCAGCGCCACGAGGGCATCACCATGTTCGTGGTGCCCATGGACACGCCGGGGATCACCGTGCGGCCCATCCGCTCGATGCTCGGCCCCCACCACCTCAACGAGGTCTTCTTCGACGACGTGTGGGCGGGGCCCGACGCGGTGCTGGGCGGCGTCGGCAACGGCTGGGCCGTGATCCGCAAGGCGCTGGCCCACGAGCGGGTGGGCATCGCCCGCTACGCCCGCTGCGAGCGGCTGCTCTCGGCCCTCGGCCGCGAGCTGGCGCCGCACTGGGACCGGCTGCCCGCGTCGCTGCGGGCCCAGTGGGCCCGGGCGCTGGTGCAGGTGCGGGTGGCCCGGCTGCTCGCCTACCGCACCGTGCACGCCCAGGCGACCGGGCGAGCTGCCCGACGTGCTGGCCTCGGCCGCCCGCATCGCCGTCACCCAGTGCGACCAGGCGGTGGCCGAGGTCCTGGCCCAGGCCCTGGAGGACGAGGCCCTGGAGGCGGGGGCGGGCGCGCCGCTCCACGGTGCCGTGGAGGACCACTGGCGCTACGCCCAGGCGGCCACCGTGGCGTCGGGGACCATCGAGGTCCAGCGCATGATCGTGGCCAAGGACCTGCTGGGGAGCAGCCGGTGAACCCCGTCCTGCCCGACGAGGCCCTGGAGTTCGGGGCCGCCGCCGCCAAGGCGTTCGCCGCCCTCGGCGGGGTCGACGCCGCCCGCCGCGCCGAGGACGACCCGGCCACCCGCAGCCAGGACGTGGCCGGCGCGCTGCGGGCCCTGGGCACCGAGGACCTCGACCCCCGGGACGGGCCCGAGGCCCTGGCCGCGGCGGCCGCGCTGTGCGAGGCCGCGGGGCGCTGCGCCCTGCCCTACCCCGTGGCGGGCGCGCTGCTGGCGGGCGACCGGCGGCCGGCCGTTCGCGGTGGTGCCCGACCGGGCGGCCCGGGTCGACCACGGGGACCTGTTCGGCGAGTGGCGGGTGGCCCGGCTGGCCGGGCCGGCGACGGTGGCGACCGCGCCGGACGGCGCCCGCCCGCTCGGGACCCGGCTGGGGCCCTTCGTCACCGACCTGGTGGACACCGGGACGGCGGACGGCGACGCCAGCGGCGACATCCCGCTGCACCTGGCGCTGACCGCCTGCACGGTCCTCGGGACCGTCGACCGGGCGGTGGAGCTGGCGGTCGACCACGTCAACGGGCGCATCCAGTTCGGCAAGCCGATCGCCGCCTTCCAGTCGGTGCAGTTCGCGCTGGCCGACGCCTCGGTGGCGGTGGCCGGCCTGCGGGAGCTGGCCCACTACACGCTGTGGCGCCCGACGCTGGTGGACGCGCTGGCGCTCAGGGTCCACGCCCTCGACGTGGCCCGGTCCGTGCTGCGCACCACCCAGCAGCTGCACGGGGCCGCGGGGGTGTGCGACGAGTACGACATCTCGCGTCCTCATCCGCCTGGTGCAGCCCGCCCTGCGCCTGCCCTGGGGCGCGGAGCGCACGGCCGAGGAGCTGGCCGCCGCCATCGCCCGGGACGGGTTCGACGGCCTGTTCGAGCACGGCGGGGCCGCCGGGTGACCACCTTCGCCGGACCGCCGCCCGACAGCGTCGAGGGCGTGGGCGCCCTGACGCTGGGCGGCTTCCTGGGCGAGGTGGCCGGGCGCTTCGGCCCGAACGAGGCCCTGGTGGCGGGCGAGGTCCGCTGGACCTACGCGGACCTGGACCGGGAGGCGGGCCGCATCGCCGCCGGGCTGGTGGCCGCGGGCGTGACCCCCGGCGACGCCGTCGGCATCCTCATGGGCAACCGGCCGGAGGCGGCGGCCGCCATCTTCGGCGCCGCCCGGGCGGGCGCGGTCGCCGTGCTGCTGTCGACCTTCGCCCCCCGGCCCGAGCTGGCCTACATGCTGGACCGGGCCGAGGTCACCGTGGCCCTGACCCAGCGGCGCATCGCCTCCCGCAGCCCGGGGGACGACCTGGTCGCCCTGGCCGCGGACCGGCCCGCCCTGCGGCGGGTGGCGGTGCTGGGCACGCCGTCCTGGGACGACCTGCTGGCCGGGGGCGACGGCCGGCGACGTGCGCCTGCCGGAGGTCGACGCCGAGGACGACGCCCTCGTCATCTTCAGCTCGGGCACCACCGACCGCCCCAAGGCCATGCTCCACGGCCACCGCGCCCCCACCCGGCAGTTCTGGGTGCAGGCGCAGATCTTCGGCCGCCACCCCGGCACCCGCATGTTCAGCGCCCTGCCCCTGTTCTGGACCGCGGGCCTCAACACCGCCATGGGCGCCACGCTGGCCGCCGGGGGCTGCTGGGTCATGCAGGAGACGTTCGAGCCCGGCGCCGCCCTGGCGCTGATGGCCCGGGAGCGGGTGACCGAGCCGTACACCCTCCCCCACCAGACCCGGGCGCTGGCCGAGCATCCCGACTGGGACGCCACCGACCTGTCCTCGCTGCGCTGCGTGTACGGCAAGTCCGCCTTCGCCCGTCACCCGAGCGTGACCGGGGACCCGGACTGGTTCATGCCCGTCGGCTACGGGCTGTCCGAGACCTGCGCCTTCTTCTCGTCCCACTGGTCGTCCACGCCCCGCGAGGTGGCCAGGCTCAGCGTGGGCCGGCTGCTGGCGGGCAACGAGCTGCGGGTGGTCGACCCCGGCACCGGGGCCGCCCTCGGCGCCGGCGAGTGGGGCGAGCTGGCCGTGCGCGGCCCCACCCTCATGCGCCGCTACCTGGGGCGGGCGCCCGAGGAGTGCTTCGACGCCGACGGCTTCTTCCGCACCGGCGACGTGGGCTGGGTCGACGGCGACGGCTACCTGCACTACGAGGGCCGGCGCACCGAGATGATCCGCACCGCGGGGGCCAACGTGTCCCCCGCGGAGATCGAGGTCCAGCTGCGCGCCTGCCCCGACGTGAAGCTGGCCCGCATCGTGGGCGTGCCCGACCCCCGCGTGGACCAGCTGGTGGTGGCCTGCATCGTGCGCACCGAGGGCTCCGAGGCGGGCGAGGCCGACATCCAGGCCTTCCTGCGCGAGCGGGTGTCCGGCTACAAGGTGCCCCGGCACGTCCTGTTCTTCGCCGACGGCGAGATCCCCATGACCGGCAGCGAGGCCAAGGTGCGCGACGACGGGCTGCTGGCCCTCGTGACGGACCGGCTGGCGGCCGACCGCAACCTGGGCGTGCCCATGCACGCCTCTGTCCCTCCCCGGAACGGAGACCGATGAGCACCAGCCAGGACGACGGGACGCTCGACGCGTCCGACCTCGACGGCTACATGGGCGTGCCCCTGCAGCCGGGCGAGCTCAAGGAGCCCGTCGCCGTCAACGACATCCGCCGCTGGGTGCAGGCGATGCACTACCCCAACCCGCTCCACTACGACGACCGCTGGGCGACCGAGAGCCGCTTCGGGCGCATCGTGGCGCCCCAGTCGTTCACGGTGGCCACCGACACCAGCCACGGTGCCTCGCCCGCGCAGGTGGGGAAGATCCCGGGCTCGCACCTGATCTTCGGGGGCGACGACTGGTGGTTCTTCGGTCCCCGCATCGAGGCGGGCGACCACCTCGTGTGCCACCGCATGCCCTACGACTACCGGGTCACCGACACCAGCTTCGCCGGGCCGACCTGCTTCCAGCGGGGCGACACGCTGTACATCAACCAGCGGGGCGAGCGGGTGGCGCTCCAGCGCTCGACGTCGATCCGCTACCGGGTGCGGGCCGCCCAGGAGAAGCAGCACTTCTCCGAGCCGTCCGAGCCGGAGTGGACCGACGAGCAGCTGGAGGACCTGGAGAAGCGCAAGCTGGCCTTCATCGACCAGATCCAGGCGCTGGGCCACGACCCCCGCACCTTCGAGTCGGTGGCGGTGGGCGACCGGCTGGCGGAGCACGTGCTCGGTCCCCACAGCCTGGCCAGCTTCACCACCGAGTGGCGGGCGTTCCCCATGACCACCTGGGGCGCCACCGCCAAGGGCCCCACCACGGTGCGGGCCGAGGAGCTGGGCTACACCAAGGAGATGGCGGGCTACGAGGGCGACCGGCGCATGGAGCGCCTCAACCCCGAGCTGACCGACGGCGCCTACTACGGGCCGTCGCGGGGCCACCTCCAGCCTCGCTGGGCGCAGCACGTGGGGATGCCCCGGGGCTACGGCTACGGGGCCTCGATGGGGGCCTGGATCCTGGACTACGTGGCCGCCTGGGCCGGCGAGTGGGGGTTCATCAGCCACTCCTCCGCCCAGTACCGCAGCCCCGCGTTCACCGGCGACGCCACCTTCCTGGCGGGCGAGGTGGTGGAGACCCGGGTGGAGCGCAAGCGCCGCCACCTGGCCATCGTGCGGGTCGAGCTGCGCAACCAGGACGATGCGGTCATGGCCAAGGCCACGGTCGAGGTCGAGCTGCCGGCCGACGGCGGTGGCTGAGCGGGTCATCCTCGCCACCGCCCCGCTGCGGGGGCCGGGCCTGGACGCCCTGCGGGCGCTGGGCGAGGTCGTGCTCGACCCCTGGATCGACCACCGGCCGCTGCGGCTGTACTCGGCCGAGCAACTGGCGGCCCGGGCGACCGAGGTGGGGGCCACGGTGCTGATCTGCGAGGCCGACCGGTGCGCGGGCCCGGTCCTCGACCTGCCGCTGGAGGCCATCGGCGCCACCCGGGGCGACCCCACCAACGTGGACGTCCCGGCCGCCACCGCCGCGGGGATCCCGGTGCTGCGGGCGCCGGGCCGCAACGCCGACGCGGTGGCCGAGCTGACCGTGGGCCTGCTGCTGGCCGCCACCCGGGGCCTGGTGGCCGCCGACCGGGACGTGCGGGAGGGCCAGGTGTACCGGGACGGCTCCATCCCCTACCAGCGGTTCCGGGCGTGGCAGCTGGCGGGCCGGACCGCGGGGCTGGTCGGGCTGGGCGCGGTGGGGCGGGCCACCCGCTGGCGCCTGGAGGGCCTGGGCATGCGGGTGATCGCCAGCGACCCCTACGCCCCCGACGCCACCCACGACCTCGACGACCTGCTGGCCGAGGCGGACGTCGTCTCCATGCACGCGGCGGTCACGCCGGACACGGTCGGGCTCATGTCGGAGAAGCGCTTCGCCGCCCTGCGGCCGGGCGCCGTGTACGTCAACGCCGCCCGGGCCGCGCTCCACGACCTCGATGCGCTGACCGAGGCGCTGGCCTCGGGACATGTGGCCGCGGCGGGGCTCGACCACTTCGAGGGCGAGGCGCTGGCGACGGATCATCCGCTGGTGGGGATGCGCAACGTCGTGCTCACGCCCCACATCGGCGGGGCCACCTACGACACCGAGGCCAACCACACGCTGGCCATGGCCGAGGGGCTGGCGGCCCTGGTGCGGGGCGAGGCGCCGGCCAACCTGGTCAACCCGGAGGTCCTGGCCCATGGCTGACTCGCCCACCACCGTGTCACCGACCACGACGCCCGAGGCCGTGCTGGCGACCGCGCGAGCGGATGCTGGCCGAGGGCCTGGTCGAGGGCACCGCGGGCAACATCTCGGGCCGGCTGCCCGACGGGCTGGTGTGCGTCACGCCGTCGTCGGTCCCCTACGACACCATGACGCTCGACGACCTGGTGGTCGTGGACCTCGACGGCACGGTGGTCGAGGGCACCCGGCCGCCCACCACCGAGAAGGACCTGCACCTGGCGACGCTGCGGCGCTACCCGGAGCTGGGGGCGGTGATCCACACCCACGCCGTGTACGCCACCATGTTCGCCCTGGCGCACGAGCCCATCCCGGCCGTGATCGAGGAGGTCGTGGTCTACCTGGGCGGCGACGTGCCCTGCTGCGAGTACCGGGGCACCGGCACCGCCGACCTCGGCGAGGAGGTGGCCGGCCGCCTGGGCGACCGCAGCGCGGCCCTGCTGGCCAACCACGGCCTGGTCACCTGCGGACACTCGCCGGAGAAGGCGCTGCGCAACGCGGCCCTGGCCGAGCGCACCGCCAAGATCGTGTGGGGCGCGCGGACCATGGGGGCGGAGATCCATCTCCTGCCGGACAAGGTGAACCGCGACATGGCCGGCGCCTACCGCTGGATGAGGGAGAACCCGTGAGCGAGCAGATGGAGGCCGCGGTCCTGCGGGGCCGGGGGCGGCTGGAGGTCGAATCGGTGCCGGTCCCCGCCCTGGGTCTGGGCGAGGTGCTGGTGGCGGTCGAGTGGTGCGGCGTGTGCGGCAGCGACCTCCACATGGTGCTCGAAGGCTGGGGCGCCCCGGGCGGCTGGGGCGGCCACGAGTGGACCGGCCGCGTGGCCGCGGTGGGCCCCGGCGTGACCCGCTGGGCCGAGGGCGACGCCGTGGTGGGCGGGCCGTCGCGTACGCTGCGGAGAGTGCCCGGCTTGCCGGGCGGGCCGCCCGTCGCTGTGCGCAGCCCGGGACCCGGCCGGCGTCGGCCCCGAGCAGGGCGCGTTCGCCACCTACACGCGGCGCGGGGCGGACGAGCTGCTGGCGGTGCCGACGGCCTGGATCCGCGGGCCGCGGCGCTGGCCGAGCCGCTGGCGGTGGCGCTGCACGGCATCACCCGCTCGGGCGTGGAGCCGGGCCGGCGGGCGCTGGTGCTGGGCGCCGGGCCGATCGGGGCGCTGTCGATCGCCGCCCTGCGGGCCCTGGGCGTCGCCGACGTGACCTGTGCCGAGCCGGGCGAGGCGCGGCGGGCGCTGGCCGCGGACGGTGGGGGCGAGCACCGTGTGCCATCCCGACGACCTGGACGTGCCCAGCATCGCCGAGCCGGGCCGCATCGTGGACGGCGCGGTCGACGTGGTGCTGGAGTGCTCCGGCCAGGCGGCGGCCATGGAGGCCGGCCTGGCCCAGCTCGTCCCGGGCGGCACGCTGGTGCTGGTGGGGGCGGGCATGGCCTCGCCCCGCCTCGACCCCAACCGCATCCTGCTCAACGAGCTGGTGGTGACCGGGGCCTACACCTACGACGAGGGCGGCTTCGAGCGGGCCCTCGACCTGCTGGCCGCGGGCGCGTTGCCCGTGGACGACCTGATCGAACCGGGGGCCGTCGGTCTGGACGGCCTCCTCGACGCCATGCACGGCCTGGCCGAGGGCCGGCTGGCGGGAAAGGTGCTGGTGCGACCTTGACGACCGGTCCCGAGTTCACCAAGCCGCCCCGCCTCAACCACGTGGCGCTGTCGGTCCCCGTCGACGCCCTCGACGCCGAGGGCCGCGCCGCCATCGCCGCCTTCTACGGCGACGTCTTCGGCTTCGAGGAGTACCCGGACCTGACCGAGGACGGCCGCCGCCTGGTGCTGCGCGCCCACACCCACGAGCAGTTCGTCTACCTCATCGCCGACGAGGCGCCCATGAGCGCCCCCCGCATGGACCACTTCGGCCTGTCGGTCTCCACCCTGGGCGAGTTCGAGGAGGTGGCCCGCCGGGCCGCGGCCTGGAAGGACCGCGAGCCCGACGCCGTCGACCTGATCGAGCCCAGCTACGAGGAGTACGCGGGCGCGCTGCGCCTGCACAGCTTCTACGTGCGCTACCGCCTCCCGATCATGGTGGAGACACAGCACTTCGAGTACCTGCTCTGAACCGCTCGTAGCGCTCGGCGGCGAACGGCGACCCAGGCCGGGTCGGGGTCGATGACCTGCGCCGTGCGGGCCCAGCGGGCGGCGTCGGTCATGGCGACCTCCTCGCCGGCCACGCAGCGGGCGATGAAGGCGGAGCCGAGGGCCGCGCCCTCGGGGACCGCCGCCACGTGGACCGGGAGGCCGGTGGCGTCGGCCAGCGAGTGCATCCAGACGGGGACCTGGGTGCCGCCGCCGGTGGCCACGATGCGCCGGGGGTCGAGGCCCGCATCGCGGGCCAGGTCGACGTGGTGGCGGACGACGAAGCCGCTCGCCTCGTAGGCGGCCCGCAGCAGGTGGGCCGGGGTGTGGTGCAGCGCGAGGCCCGTCGACCGAGGCGCGGAGGTCGCGGCGGTGCAGGGGCGTGCGCTCGCCGCGGACGTACGGGAGCCAGACCGGCAGGTCGTCCGGGCCCACCGCGTCGACCTCGGGCGGCGCGGCGGAGCCCAGCCAGCGGTGGACCGCCTCCAGGAACAGGCCGCCCGCGTTGCTGGGGCCGCCGATGAGCGAGTGGCCGGGGGCGGTGTGCGGGATGGTCCACAGGCCCGGGGCCTCGGCCGAGCCGTCCAGCACGCCCCAGGTGATGAGGGTCGTGCCGCAGAGGACCAGGACGTCGCCGGCCTCGTCGGCGCCGGCGACCAGCTGCTCGGCCAGGGCGTCGATCGTGCCCCCGCCCACCAGGGCGCCGGCGGCGGGGAGGTCCGGCAGCACCCGGCCGGCGGGCTCGACGCCCGGCACCAGCGCCGGAAGCTGGTCGGGGGTGGCGCCCGCCTCCGCGGCCAGGGCCTCGTCCCAGCCGGTGAAGTCGAACAGCGGGTAGGCGGTCATGGCCGTCGTCGTGTCGATGACGCCGCGGCCGCACAGGGCGTGGTTGGCGACCGCCTGGGCCGGCCAGTAGCCGGCCGCGCCGGGCGACTGCGCGGTGTGCCAGGCCAGGAAGGCCAGCAGCTCGCCGCTGTCGCCCGGCTGGGTGTTGCGGCGGGCGCCGGGCCGCACGCCGCGGCGGTCGCCGTAGAGCAGGCCCGGGCCCGCGGCCGTGCCGTCGGCCTGCACCGCACCCAGGGAGGGGACCATGGCCGACACGTTCACCGCGGCCACCTCGTGGCCCGCGGCGACCGACGACAGGGCGGCCAGGACCCCGGCCCGCCAGGCGACGTCGACGTCGTGCTCGAACGAGCCCGGGTCCGGGGCGCGCACCTCGTGGGGGACGCGGGCCCGCGCCAGGACCGTGCCGTCGTCGTCGACCGCCACGGCCTTGACCGACGTGGTGCCGATGTCGATCCCGACGGTGACGGTCATCCCGGCTCCAGCAGCACCGGCAGGTGGAGGACGCCCCGGGCCAGGCGGCTGGGCTGGCGCTCGATCTCCCCCGCCAGCTCGTAGCCGGGCCAGCGGGCCAGCAGCTCCTCGAACATGACCCGACCCTCCAGCCGGGCCAGGCCCGCGCCCATGCAGTAGTGCTCGGCGTAGCCGAACGACAGGTGGGGGTTGGGGTCCCGGCCCACGTCGAGCCGGCCGGCGGTGGGGCCGAACGCGGCCTCGTCCCGGTTGGCCGACTGGTAGCACAGCAGCACGGCGTCGCCCTCGGCCAGCGTCTTGCCGCCCAGCTCCACCTCACGGGTGGCGGTGCGGCAGAAGGACATGATCGGGCGCCTCCCACCGCAGCAGCTCCTCGACCCCGCACCCGATCAGCGCGGGGTCGTCCACCAGCCGCCGGCGCTGGTCGGGGTGGGCAGGCGAGGGCGTGCAGCCCGTTGGAGACGAGCGTGCGGGTGGTCTCGTTGCCCGCCACCAGCAGGGTGAGCACGAACATGTTGATCTCGTCGTCGCTCAGCGCCTCGCCGCCGACCCGACCGTGGGCCAGCACGGATACCAGGTCGTCCGCAGGCTCGGCCTGGCGAGCCCGCACCTGGTCGGCGATGTAGCCGTACAGCTCGCCCATGAGCGCCGTCACCTCATCGGTCAGATCTGTGGTGGCGGCGATGGCGGCGTCGGACCAGCGGCGGAACCGGCCCGCGTCCTCCCGGGGCACGCCCACCAGCTCGGCGATGACCAGGATGGGCAGGGGGACCGCCAGCCGCTCCACCGCGTCGACCACCTCCGTGGGGTCGACCGCGTCGAGCAGGTCGTGGGCGATGGCCCGCACCCGGTCCTCCAGCTCGGCCACCCGCCGAACGCTGAGGCTGGGGCTGACCAGCCGGCGGAGGCGGACGTGCCGCGGCGGGTCGACGGTGATGATCGAGGTGCCCAGCACGGGCCGGGTGAGATCGGTGAGCAGCACGCCCCGGCCCGAGCAGAACGTGGCCGGGTCCTTGGAGATGGCCTGGACGTCGGCGTGGCGGGTGATCATCCACAGCTCGCCCGGCCTCGCCCTCGTAGCGGTGGACCGGGTCGTGCGCCCGCAGCTGCGGCGAACTCCGGGTAGGGGTCCCCGGCCCACCAGAGCGGGTCGTGCAGCGGCGGCGTGCGTCACCATGCGGCTGTTCCTAACACTCGTGTCAGGTCTGCGCTACGGTCGCCGTCGTGCAGTGGGGCGGCGCCACCACGATCGTGACCGGCGCATCGCGCGGCATCGGGCGTGCCGTGGCGGAGGCGGCCGCCACCCGCGGCGCCCGGGTGGGGCTGATCGCCCGCACGCGAGGACGACCTGCGCACGTTGGCGGCGGGGCTCGGCGACGCCGCCTACGCGGTGGCCGACGTCGCCGATCCCGAGGCGCTGGCCGCGGCCATCGCCCGGCTGGAGGCCGAGCTCGGGCCCACCGACGTGCTGGTGGCCAACGCCGGGCATCGGGGCCTACGGGGCCTTCGCCGACCTGTCGGCCGAGGAGGCCGAGCGCATCGTGCGGGTCAACGTGCTCGGCACCGTGCACGCCCTGCGGGCGGTGGTGCCCGGCATGATCGCCCGGCGCCGGGGCCACCTGGTCACGATCGGGTCGATCGCCGGGCGCATCGGCTCGCCCTTCGAGGCCATCTACTCGGCCACCAAGTTCGCCGGGGTCGGCCTCACCGAGGCGCTGGTGGTCGAGCTGGAGCCCTACGGGATCGGCGTGTCGCTGGTGAACCCCGGCCCGGTCGCCACCGACTTCGGCGCCGCCCGCGGCCACCCCTACGACCGCGCCCGGCCCAAGCCGGTCCCCGCCGAGGAGGTGGCCCGGGCGGTGATCCGGGCGGTGGAGGGCGACCGCCACGAGAGCTACGTGCCCGCCGCCTTCCGGTCCGCGGTGGCCATCCGCCACCTGGTGCCGCCGCTGTTCCGCTGGGGGACGCGGCGCAGCTTCACCCGCGAGCTGGCCGAGGACCGGCGGCGCCGGTGAGGGCGCTCGTCTTCGGCACCCGGCCCGATCCCTGGGAGCCGCCTCCGGGCGCCGGCCGGCAACCGCCTCCTGCAGGGGCTGGCCACCACGCCCTGCGCCCTGCGCGACGTCCCCGACGCGCAGCCGCTGCGGCCCGACTGGCTGGTGGTCCGGCCCCGCCTCACCGGCATCTGCGGGTCCGACGCCAAGCAGGTGCTGGGCGACTTCGAGGGCGACAGCGACAGCGCGCTGAGCGGGCTGTGCTCGTTCCCCCAGGTGCTGGGGCACGAGGTGGTGGCCGACGTGGCCGCGCTGGGGCCCGAGGCCCGGGGGTTCGAGGTGGGCCAGCGGGTGGTGCTCAACCCGTGGCTGTCCTGCGCGCCCCGGGGCGTGTCGCCCGCTGTGCCCGGCCTGCGAGGCCGGGGACTACAGCCTGTGCTGGAGCTTCACCACCGGGCCGATCAGCCCGGGCCTCCACACCGGCGTGGCGAGCGACGCCACCGGCGGCTACGCCGAGCTGATGCCGGCCCACTCCACGATGTTGTTCGCCGTGCCCGACGGGCTCGACGACCGCCGGGCCATCCTGGCCGACCCCTTCGCCGTCTCGCTCCACAGCGTGACCCGGCACCCGCCGCCGCCCGGCGGCCGGGCGCTGGTGTGGGGCGCGGGCGCGCTGGGCTGCTGCGCGGTCGCCATCCTGCGGGCGCTGCATCCGGACGTCGAGGTGGGCGTGGTGGCGGCCCACGACGCCCAGGCCGCGCTGGCCGGCCGAGCTGGGCGCCCATGCGGTGTTCCGCCTGGCCGGGCAGGCCGAGCTGGTGGAGCGGCTGGCGGCCTGGTCGCGGCGGCGTGCTGCGCCCCACCATGGAGGGCCTCGACGGGCTGGCCATGTGCCACCCCGGCGGCGTCGACGTGGCCTACGACACCGTCGGCAAGCCGGAGACGTTCGAGGTCGAGGTGCGGGTGCTGCGGGCCCGGGGCACGCTGGTCAAGAGCGGCGTGCATCCCCCCGGCCGCTGGGAGTGGAGCCCGCTCTACTTCAAGGAGATCAGCTGGGTCGGCTCCAACGCCTTCGGCATCGAGGAGGTGGACGGCGTCCGGCGCCACGGCATCGAGCACTACCTCGACCTCGCCGCCGCGCGGCCGGGTCGACCTCGCCGGCCTCGTCACCCACACGTTCGGCCTCTCGGCCTGGCGGGACGCGTTCGCCGCCCTGGCCGACCAGGCCCACAGCGGCGCCGTCAAGGTCGCCCTCGACCCCTCCCGGTAGGTGGTAGCGATGACCCACCCGCTCGACCCCCTCACCCCCGACGAGATCGCCGCCGCGGTGGCCGCCGTGCGCGCCACCGGGCGCCTCGGCGACGGCGCCTGGTTCTCGACCGTCACCGTCGACGACGCCCGCCGCCCCGGCGTGACCGGCCGCCGGGCCCGGGTGGTGGCCGTCCCCGGGCCCGAGGCCGCGCGTGGTGGAGGCCACGGTCGACCTGGGGACCGGCGAGGTGGCCGGCTGGGTCGACCACGACGGCGCCCGGCCCGCGTTGGGGTTCGGCGAGAGCCTGACCACCATCCTCGCCCTGCGCGACGACCCCGCGTTCCAGGCCGCCCTCGAGGCCCGCGGCATCACCGACGTCGACCAAGGTGCAGATCGACCCCTGGCCCGCCGGCCACTTCGGCAACCCGGCCGAGGACGGGGCGGCGGGTGGCCCGCTGCCTCCCCTACTACCGGGAGGACGAAGGGCGACAACGGCTACGCCCGGCCCATCGAGGGGCTCCAGGCCCTGGTGGACATGGCCTCCGGCGAGGTGCTGGAGGTGACCGACACCGGGGCGGTCCCGGTCCCGTCCGACCCGGGCAGCTACTTCCCCGAGGACCACCCGCCCCGGCCCGGCCTGGCCCCGCTGGTGATCGCCCAGCCCGAGGGCGTCGGGCTTCACCATCGACGGGAACGAGGTGCGCGTGGCAGGGCTGGTCGCTGCACGTGAGCCTCGACCCGCTGGAGGGGATCGTGCTGCGCGACGTCGCCTACGGCGGTCGTTCGATCCTGCGGCGGGCGTCGATCAGCGAGATGGTCGTGCCCTACGGCGACCCCAGCCCGGGCCACGGCTGGCAGAACGCCTTCGACGTGGGCGAGTGGGGCCTCGGCCGCCTGGCCAACTCGCTGGCCAACGGCTGCGACTGCCTGGGCGAGATCCGCTACCTGGACGCGGTGGTGGCCGGCGAGCAGGGCGAGCCCGGCACGCTCGCCAACGCCATCTGCCTGCACGAGGAGGACGTGGGCATCGGCTGGAAGCACCACGACCTCATGGGCGGCCGCAGCGAGGTGCGGCGGCGGCGGCGGCTGGTGGTGTCGTCCATCTCGACCGTGGGCAACTACGACTACGGCTTCTACTGGTAGCTTCTACCAGGACGGCTCGCTGGAGCTGGAGGTCAAGCTCACCGGCATCCTGTCCACCGCCGCGGTGCGCCGACGGGGCCACGGACCCGTCCTCGCCGCTGGTGGCGCCGGGCGTGGCCGCGCCGGTCCACCAGCACCTGTTCTGCGCCCGGCTCGACCCCGCGGTGGACGGGCCGGTCAACGAGGTGGAGGAGGTGGACGTGGTGCCGCTGCCGGCCGGGGACGGCCAACCCGTGGTCCAACGGCTTCGCCCCTGCGGCCACCCGCCTGGCGTCGGAGCAGGAGGCCCAGCGGCTGGCCGACCCCGCCCGCAGCCGCACCTGGCGCATCGTCAACCCGGCGGTCCGCAACGGCCTGGGCCAGCCGGTCGCCTACCGGCTGATCCCCCGGGCCACGCCCACGCTGCTGGCGGGCGAGGACGCCAGCGTGACGGCCCGGGCCGCGTTCGCCACCCGGAACCTGTGGGTCACGCCCTACGCCCCCGACGAGCGGCGGGCCGGCCGGCGACTTCCCCAGCCAGCACCCGGGCGGGGCGGGCCTGCCGGCGTGGACCGCGGCCGACCGGTCCCTCGTCGGCGCGCGAGGTGGTGGTGTGGCACACGCTTCGGCCTCACCCACGTCCCCCGGCCCGAGGACTGGCCGGTCATGCCGGTGGAGAGCACCGGGTTCCAGCTGGTGCCCAGCGGGTTCTTCGACCGCAACCCCGCCCTCGACGTGCCCCCGCCCGAGCACTGCGATGGCTGAGGGCCCGGTCGCCTTCGTGTGCGCCATGCCCATGGAGGCCAAGCCGCTGGCCCGAAGCAGCTGGGCCTGCGCCACGCCACGGTCGGCGGCGGTCCCGGCCTGGACCGGCACGCTGGACGGCCGGCCGGTGGTGGCGCTGGTGACCGGCATGGGCACCCGGCTGGCGGCGGAGGGGATCGAGCGGCTGCTCGCGGCCCTGACCCCGAGCGCACGTGCTGGTGGTCGGCATCACCGGCGCGGTGGACGACGAGACGCCCATCGGCACGGTCATCCGCCCGGCCCGGGTCATCGACCACGCCACCGGCCGGGAGCACGCGCACCACCCGCTCGGCCCCGGCGAGGCCCACGGCGCCCTGTGGACCACCGACGCCATCACCCCGGCGTCCGAGCTGCCCGCCCTGCGGGCCCAGGGCGTGGTCGCGCTGGACATGGAGACGGCGGCCATCGCCCAGGCCTGCGAGGCGGCCGGGGTCCCGTGGACCGTGATCCGGGCCATCAGCGACCGGGCCACCGACGGCAGCGTCGACGACGAGGTGTTCCACCTCGCCCGCACCGGACGGCCGCCCCGACCCCGCGGCGGTGGCCCGCTACCTCGCCCGCCACCCGGGCCGCATCCCCGGCCTCGTGCGCATGGGCCGCGACGCCTCCCTGGCCGCCAAGCCGAGCGGCGGAGGCGGCTATCCGAGGCGGTGGCGCTGGTGCCGGGAGGAAGCCCTCCGCCACCCGCTGGTGGGCCTCCGCCGCCGGGCCCTCCCACGTGACCGCGCCGCGGTCGAGCAGGACGGCCCGGTCGCACAGGTCGAGGGCGTGGGTCACCTGCTGCTCGACGATGAGCAGGGCGGTGCCCTCGCTGCGGAGGCGGGCCAGCTCGCGGTAGATCTCGTCCACCACGATCGGGGCGAGGCCGAGCGACAGCTCGTCGGCCACCAGCAGCTTGGGCGCCTCGACCAGCACGCGGGCCAGCGACAGCATGCGCTGCTCGCCGCCCGACAGGGTGCCCGCCAGCTGGCCGCGGCGGCGGCCCAGGGCCGGGAACTGGGCGAAGGCCGCCTCCAGGGCGGCGGGCACGCCGGCGCGGCCCTTGGAGCGGCGGAACGACAGGCGCAGGTTCTCCTCCACCGACAGGGTGGCGAACACCGAGCGGCCCTCGGGGGCATGGGCCAGGCCGGCCCGGGCGAAGCGGTACGCCGACGCACCGGTCAGGTCCTCGCCGTCGACCCGGACCGTGGCCCGCGGTCGGGGCCACCAGGCCGGTCGCCACCCGGGCCACCGTGGTCTTGCCCACGCCGTTGTGGCCGAGCAGGGCCACCGCCTCGCCGGGCTCGACCGTCAGCGACACGCCGAACAGGGCGTTGAACGGCCCGTAGGCCGCGGCGACGCTCGTCCAGCTCCAGGATGGCGGTCATGCGGGCGTCTCGTCCCGTGACGTCGCCGAGGTACGCCCGCCCGCACCTCGGGGCTGGCCAGGACGTCCGCGGTGGGCCCCTCGGCGATCAGGGTGCCGAAGTCGAGCACGTAGCAGCGCTCGGTGAAGCTCGCCACCAGCTCCACGTCGTGCTCCACCAGCAGGATGGCGAAGCCCTGCTCGGCCTGCACCGCCCGCAGCGTGGCGGCCAGGTCGGCGGTCTCGTGGCGGTCGAGGCCGGACGACGGCTCGTCCAGCAGCAGCAGCCGGGGCCGGGTCATGAGCGCCCGCCCCACCTCCACCAGCCGGCCCTGCCCCAGGCTGAGGTGCTCGATGGGCTCGCCGGCCAGGTCGGCTCAGGCCCAGCAGCGCCAGCACCTCGTCGCACGCCTCCAGCTCGTCGCGCCGGGGGCGGCCCAGGCCCACGAGGTCGCGCCACAGGCGCGCCGTCGCCCCGCCGGGTCCGCTCGGCGATCAGCAGGTGGTCGCGCACGGTGGACTCGGGGAACAGCTCGATGCGCTGGAACGACCGGCCGATCCCCCGGCGGGCCCGGGCGTGGACCGGCAGGCGGGAGACGTCCTCGCCGGCCAGGCGCACCGTGCCCCGGTCGGGCCGCAGCAGGCCGAGCACGCAGTTGAACAGCGTCGTCTTGCCCGCCCCGTTGGGGCCGATGAGCCCCACCCGCTCGCCCGGCTGCACGGCCAGCGACACCGAGTCGAGGGCCCGCACGCCCGAGAACGAGTGGGTGATCCCGGCTCGCCTCCAGGACGGGCGTGGTCACGCCACCCGCTCCCCGACGGGGGCCGGCTCGGTCGGCGGCGCGGGCGGCTCGTCGCTGGCGCCGCGGTCGCGCCCGACCCGGGACAGCAGCCGCTCGACCCGGCCGTGGGCCCGGCGCTTGCCGAACTCGACCATGCCCTCCGGGTGGCGGGCGAACTGGATGGCGCCCAGGCCGAACAGGATGAAGCGCCAGGCGGGCGACAGCGGGAGGAACGACGGCACCCGTTCGGGATCCCGCAGCAGCCACTCGAACAGCGCGCCCTTGAGCACCACCGCGTCGAACAGGGCGAAGGCGATGGCGGCCTGGGCCGCTCCCTCCACCGTGCGCGACCCGAGCGACACGACGATCACCATCCAGAACAGCGCCACGAACGGGGCGAAGTTGCTGCCGTAGTTCACGTTCTCCTGGTGCATGGCGAGCAGGGCGCCGCCCAGGCCGGCGATGAACGCCGACACCGCGAAGGCCACGAACCGGGCCCGGGCCGGCCGAGATGCCGATGGAGGCGGCCGCCACCTCGCTGCCCCGCACGGCCCGCAGCGTGCGGCCGACCGTGCCCTCCCGGATCTGGATGACGGCCAGCGCCACCAGCACGAACACGACGATCGCCAGCACCAGGAACTGCTTGTCGTCGGCCAGGTCCCACGGCCCGATCGTGGGCCGCGGCACCCGGGTGCCCTGGAGGATCGAGGTGTCGCCCCCGCCCACCCACGGGAGCTTGATCATCACCGAGTCGAAGAAGTAGGCGAACGCCAGCGTGGCGATGGCCACCCACACCCCGCCCAGCCGCAGCACCGGCAGCGACAGCAGCGCGCCCACCACGGCCGCCAGCACGGCGCCCACGAACGCGGCCACCAGCACCGACATCCCGAAGCGGTCGGTGAGCTGGAAGGCGGCGAAGCCGCCGATGGCCGCGAAGGTCCCCTGGCACAGGGAGATCTCCCCCGCCATGCCGGTGATGACGGTGATCGACAGGAAGATCGTGGCCAGGATCACCGCCTGGGTGACCAGGAACAGCCACGAGGCGTCGGCCTCGGGTGAACACCACCCAGCCGGTCAGCACCAGGAACAGCACGCCCGCCACCCAGGTGAGCCGGGTGAGCAGCGGGCTGCGGGTGGTGGCCGCCAGCGACGGCGGCGGTGGGTCCACCCCGGCGAGCGGGTCGGCCTGCTCCCGGGTGGTGCGGATCGCCGGCCACAGCACCAGCAGGCCGAACAGCACCACGAACGGCATGGCCGGCGTGACGTTCTCCTGGATCTGGCCCAGCAGCGGGTGGTCGCCCGACCACCGGGGCAGGAAGGTGTTGGCCAGGGCGATGAGGATGCCGAGGCCCAGCCCGCCCGCGAACGCCCGGGGCAGGCTGACCAGGGCGCCCACCGCGGCGGCGGCGATCCCCACCACCATGAGGTTGAAGAAGTCCGGCGCCGCCAGGGTGTTGAAGCGGGGGGCGATCAGCACGCCGGCCAGGCCCGCGAACAGGCTGGACAGCGCCCACGAGAAGGCCGACACCCGGTCGGCCCGGATGCCGGCCAGCTCGGTCATGCGGTGGCTCTCGACCACGGCCCGCATGCGCAGCCCCAGGTCGGTGAAGCGGAACAGGGCGGCCAGGGTCGCCATGGCCGCCAGCGCCACCGCCATCCCCACCAGCTCGTTGCGGCTGAAGGGGTAGACGCCGAAGGGGTCGTAGAACACGTCGGCGCCGTCGGGCACGATGCCCTCGGGGGTGCGGCCCGCCACCGCGCTCGAACCCCACGATCACCCCGAACAGGCTGGGCAGGGCCACGGTGAGCCCGATGGCCACCACCAGCTTGGCCACCGCCGAGCTGGTCCGCAGGTGGCGGAAGATGAGCCGCTCCAGCACCAGCCCGATGGCGGGCGCCACCACCAGGACCGCCAGGACGAAGGCGGGGACGATGCTCCAGCCCCACTCGTTCCGGGCCTGGAAGTACAGGGCGGCCGAGATGTAGGCCTGGGCCCCGAAGGCCAGGTTGAACACGCCGCTGGTCTTGTAGGCCAGCACGAAGCCGAGCGCGATGAGGGCGTAGGCCGTGCCCGGGGGCAGGCCCTGCAGCACGCTGCGGAACAGGTCCTCCCCGATCGAGGCGGCGACGATCATGGCCGAGGCGGGAACGCTCGGGTCATCCGAACCCGGTGGTCTCCGGCTCGGCCCAGTCGAGGTCGGTCTGGCTCCAGCACAGCCACGGCTTGTCCGGCGGCCCCACGGTGGTGAACGCGCCGTTCTCGATCTTCACCAGCGCAGTGCACTCGCCCCCGCTGTCCTCGTCGCGGGTGTCCTGGGTGTACGGCGTGTGGGCCTCGGTCCAGTTGATGGGCTCGAGCAGCCCGCCGGCGTCGAAGTCGGTCATGGCGTTGGTGGCGGCGGTGACCTTGTCCCGGTCGAACTCGGGGCCGGCGGCCAGCAGGCCCTCGAAGGCCAGCGAGGCGTTGAGCCAGCCCACCATGGCCAGCTCGGTCGGCTCGTTGCCCTGGCGGTCCATCCACTCCATGAAGTCGGCCTGCTCGGTGCCCTCGCCGTCGGCCTCGAACGGCCGGAACGCCACACCCACGTAGTCGCCCTCGAACAGGTCGCCCGCGTCCTTGACGAACTGCTGGTTGTAGGTGTTGGGGTGCAGCAGCGTGACGTCGTCCATGCCCTGGCGGTGCAGCTCCTGGGCCAGGGTCTTCATGCCGTTGAGGTCGATGCAGGTGGAGATGAAGTCGACGCCCGCCTGCTTCATGGCCGTGACCTCGGGGCCGATGCCGTTGGGCAGCCCGAAGGCGAGGTCGTCGTTGCTGTAGACCACGTCGACCCCGCTGTCCTCGGCGTAGGTGTCGACCGACTCGGTGGCGGTCTGGGCGCACACCTTGGAGTTCTCGGTGGCGCCGTAGCCCAGCAGGGCGGCATGGTGGGCGCCCGCCAGCGAGGCCACGTAGGACGCGGTGCGGCCGGTGCAGTCGGCGCAGCGGATGGGCTGGCTGGGGAAGATGTGCGACCGGTTGGCGGCCTCGGTGGCGTTGATGCCCCAGGCGTAGGTGGGCAGGCCCGCGTCGTCGAGGTCGCCCCAGCCGGTGGCCAGCAGCGTGGCCTGGAAGTCGCCGAAGGCGTTGTCGGAGGAGATGACGTCGAGGGCCCGGGCCTGGTTCTGAGCCCAGCTCGTCGTCGATGACGTCGCCCACCACCAGGTCACGGCCGTAGATGCCGCCCTCGGAGTTGCGGAAGGCGAAGTAGGCCTCGATGCCCTGGACGTAGCAGTCGAGGATGCAGGTGCCGAGCAGGTTGCCGTTCTTGGTGCCCACCACCGCGTAGCTGATCTCGTCGTCGGTCACCCCGGGCACGCCGGACAGCGACACGAACTCGTCGCGGTGGCTCTCGCCGCCCTCCGACGTCGCCGCGGCGTCGCCGCCGGTCGTGTCGGGCGAGGCGTCGTCGTCGCCGCCCGAGTTGCCGCACGCGCCCGCGATGAGGGCGAGGACGATGAACGCCCCGGCGACGCTGACCCGCCTGGATCGGAACACGGCTTCCCCCTCGTCGTGACTCCGTGTCGTGACCTCGCGGCCGCGGGGACACGAAAAGTGACACGAGTGTTCGAATGCGGTTCCGACAGTACCGCGGCGGGCCGTGCCCCGCGCAGCCGGGTCAGGCCCGGTGGTACTCGTAGAAGCCGCGGCCGGTCTTGCGGCCCAGCAGCCCCGCGTCGACCATGCGCGACAGCAGGGGCGGGGGCGCGTAGAGCGGCTCCTTGAACTCCTCGTAGAGCGACTCGGCCACCGCCATGGTGGTGTCGAGCCCGATGAGGTCGGTCAGGTGCAGGGGGCCCATGGGGTGGGCGCAGCCCTCGACCATGCCCGCGTCGATGTCCTCGGCGGTGGCGAAGCCGGACTCCAGCATGCGGATGGCCGACAGCAGGTAGGGGATCAGCAGCGAGTTCACCACGAAGCCGGCCCGGTCCTGGGAGCGGATCACCCGCTTGCCCAGCGCCTCCACCGCGAAGCGCTCCGAGCGCTCGATGGTCCCCTCCGAGGTCAGCAGCGAGGGCACCAGCTCGACCAGCTTGAGCACGGGGACGGGGTTGAAGAAGTGCAGGCCCACCACCGCCTCCGGGCGGCGGGTGGCCATGGCCAGCTTCATGATGGGGATCGACGAGGTGTTGGAGGCCAGCACCGCGTCGTCGGAGACGACGATCTTGTCGACCCGCTCGAACACCGCCACCTTGGCCGCCTCGTCCTCCACCACCGCCTCGATCACCAGCTCGCGGTCGGCCAGGGCGTCGGCGTCGTGGGTCACCTCGATGCGGGCCAGGGCGGTGTCCCGCTCGTCCTCGGACATCTTGCCGCGGCTGACGGCGGTGGCCAGCGACGCCTCGATGCGGGCCAGGCCGCGCTCGGCGGCCACGGCGTCGGACTCCACCACGGTCACGTCGCGGCCCGAGCGGGCGGCGACCTCCGCGATGCCGGACCCCATGAGGCCGCAGCCGACGACACCGACCCGGGTGGGGAGCTGGGTCATGCGCCCGATCCTAGGGGCGTCACGGCGTGACCACCGGGAGCGCCTCCCAGCCGCGCACGGTCGAGGTCCGGGCCTGCACCGCGTGGTCCCAGTCGACCTCCCAGGTGGGGAAGCGCTGGAGGACCTCGTCCAGCGCCACCCGCCCCTCCAGCCGGGCCAGGGCGGCGCCCAGGCAGAAGTGGAGGCCGTAGCCGAAGGTCAGGTGGTGGTCGATGTTCCGGTGGATGTCGAAGCTGTCGCCGTCGGCGAAGTGGCGCTCGTCCCGGTTGCCCGACGCGTTGAGCAGCAGCATGGCGCTGCCCTCGGGCACGGTCTGGCCGTAGTGCTCGACGTCCCGGGTGACGTAGCGGGCCTGCACGGGCGACGGGGGCTCGTAGCGCAGCAGCTCCTCGATGGCGTTGGGCACGAGGCTCCGGTCCTCCACCAGCTGGCGGCGCTGGTCCGGGTGCTCGGCCAGCACCTTGCCCGTCCAGCCGATGAGACGCGTGGTGGTCTCGTTGCCGGCCGCCGCGATCAGGTTGACGTAGCCGATGACCTCGGCCCGCGTGAGGCGGCGCCGCTCCCCGTCGCGGTCCTCGTACTCGGCCTGGAGCAGCTCGGTCATCAGGTCGTCGGAGGGGTGGTCGGCCCGCCAGTCGATGTAGGCCTCGAACACCTCGGAGTGGCCCTGGGCCCGCTCGGCGGTGAAGTCGGGCATGGTGCCCTCCTCCAGGCGCAGGCCGTCGTCGATGCGGTCGCGGATCGCCTCCTGGTCCTGCTCGGGGATGCCGAGCAGCATGCCGATGGTGCGCATCGGCATCTGGGCGCCGAGGTCGCGGATGAAGTCGAACCCGCCCGAGCCCACCAGCGGGTCGAGGCTGCGGGCGCAGAACTCGCGCACCTTGGGCTCGATGGCGTTCATCTTGCGGGGCGTGAACACCCGGGACAGCAGGCCGCGGTGCAGGTCGTGGTCGGGCGGGTCCTCGAAGATCATCGAGCCGGGCGGGATCTCGATGTCGGCCTTGATCAGCTCGAGGATCGTGCCCTTGGCCGAGCTGTAGGTCTTCCAGTCGACCAGGCCCCGCTCGACGTCGTCGAAGCGGCTCAGGGCGAAGAAGTCGTAGCGCTCGTTGTGGTAGAGCGGGCGCTCCTCCCGCAGCCGCTTCCACACCGGGTAGGGGTCGGCGTCGATGTCGAAGTCGAACGGGTCGTAGTAGACGTCGGGCTCGGTGGCGGTCATCGGTCTGTCCCCTCTCCCGGTGAGATCGAGATCGCCTTGAACGTACCGTAGAGGCTTCCTGCTTCCATTGAGAGCAATGTTACACTCTGACAAGAAGGCTGTTCTCACGAGCGCAGTACGGGAAGGGGTGCGCCGATGCGCATCGGGCTGATGATCGGGCCGGAGCGGGGCCGCTACGCCACCAAGGTCGAGCGGCTGCGGGCCGACGCCCGCTGGGCCGACGAGGCCGGCCTCGCCTCGGTGTGGATCCCGCAGATCCCCGACGAGTTCGACGCGCTGACCGCGGCCGCCCTGGTGGGCGCCGAGACGAGCCGCATCGAGATCGGCACCGCGGTGGTACCCGTGCAGCCCCGCCACCCCATCGCCCTGGCCCAGCAGGCCCTGTCGACCCAGGCCGTGTGCGGGGGCCGCCTGGCGCTCGGCCTCGGCGTGTCCCACCACTGGGTCATCGACGACATGCTCGGCCTGCCCTACGAGCGCCCCGCCCTCACCATGCGCGCCCACCTCGACGTGCTCGAACCGGCGCTGGCCGGGGCCGGCCGCGTCGAGGTCGACGTCGAGAACGAGCTGTTCCGGGTGCACAACCCGCTCGACATCACCGACGCCGGGCCCACCCCGGTGCTGCTGGCCGCGCTGGGGCCGGCGATGCTGCGCCTGGCCGGCGAGCGCACCGACGGCACCATCCTGTGGCTGGCCGACGAGCGGGCCATCGCCGGCCACATCGTCCCCCGCATCACCGCCGCGGCCGAGGCCGCGGGCCGGCCCTCGCCCCGCGTGGTGGCCGGCGTGCCCGTGTGCCTGTGCCGCGACGACGAGGTCGACGCCGCCGTCGAGCGCACCAACCGCCTGCTGGCCGAGGCCGAGGTCTCCCCCAACTACCAGCGGCTGCTCGACCAGGGCGACGCCCGCGAGGTCGGCGACATCCTCGCCGCCGGCGGCGAGGCCGCCATCGAGAAGCGGCTGCGGGCCTTCGCCGACGCCGGCGCCACCGACGTCTCGGTCCGGGTGGTCCCCATCGGCGCCGGCCGCGACGAGCGGCTGGCCTCGCTGAGGCGCACCCGCGACCTGCTCGCCTCGCTAGCCACCACGTTCTGACCCCCAGGAGACAGCCATGACCATGCCGCTCGACATCCCGGTGTTCGACGCCGACAACCACTTCTACGAGACCAGGGAGGCGCTGACGAAGTTCCTGCCCGAGCGGTACAAGGGCGCCATCGACTACGTCGACGTGCGGGGCCGCACCAAGATCGTCGTCCGGGGGCGGATCAGCGAGTACATCCCCAACCCCACCTTCGACGTGGTGGCCCGGCCCGGGGCCCAGGAGGACTACTTCCGCCGCGGCAACCCCGAGGGCAAGAGCCGGCGCGAGATCTTCGGCGAGCCCATGCGGGCCATCCCGGCGTTCCGCGAGCCGGCCCCGCGCCTGGAGCTGATGGACGAGCAGGGCCTCGACCGCTCGCTCATGTTCCCCACCCTGGCCAGCCTGGTCGAGGAGCGGATGCGGGACGACCCGGAGCTGACCCACGCCTGCATCCACGCCCTCAACGAGTGGATGCACGAGACCTGGACCTTCGACTACGAGGGCCGCATCTTCGCCACCCCGGTGATCACGCTGCCGATCGTGGACCGGGCCATCGAGGAGCTGGAGTGGGTGCTGGAGCGCGGGGCCCGCGTCGTGCTGGTCCGGCCCGCACCGGTGCCCGGCTACCGCGGCTCGCGCTCGTTCGGCCTGCCGGAGTTCGACCCCTTCTGGGAGCGGGTGGTGGAGGCCGACATCCTCGTGGCCATGCACTCCTCGGACAGCGGCTACGAGCGCTACACCAACGACTGGCTGGGCAGCAACAGCGAGATGCTGCCGTTCCAGCCCCAGGCGTTCCGCATGCTGGCGCAGTGGCGCCCGGTGGAGGACGCGGTGGCGGCCCTCATCTGCCACGGCGCGCTGTCCCGCTTCCCCGCCCTCAAGGTGGCGGTCATCGAGAACGGGTCGAGCTGGGTCGAGCCGCTGCTGCGCAACCTGGCCGACGTCTACAAGAAGATGCCGCAGGACTTCCTCGAGGACCCGGTGACGGTGTTCAAGCGCAACGTCCACGTCAGCCCGTTCTGGGAGGAGGACCTGGGGGCGCTGGCCGAGCTCATCGGCGAGGACCGGGTCCTGTACGGGTCGGACTTCCCCCACCCCGAGGGCCTGGCCGAGCCCGCCAGCTACGTCGACGAGCTGGCCGGCGTGCCCGAGGCCACCGTCCGCAAGATCATGGGCGGCAACCTGGCCCGGCTGATGAACGTCGAGGACAAGGTCGTCCGGTGACCTCCAACGGGGGGACGATCCCGGGCCTGCTGGCCGCCACCGTGGCCCGCCGGCCGGACGGGCCGGCGGTGGTGGACGGCGATCAGCGGCTCAGCTATGCCGAGCTGGCGGGCCGGGCGCGAGGAGTTCGGCGCCGCGCTCGTGGCCTCGGGCATCGAGGCCGGCGACCGGGTCGCGCTGTGGGCGCCCAACAGCGCCGAGTGGATCGTGGCGGTGCTGGGCCTGCTCCAGGCCGGCGCGGTGCTGGTGCCCGTGAACACGCGGTTCAAGGGGGTCGAGGCCGCGGACATCCTGGCCCGCAGCCGGGCCCGGGCCCTGGTGACCGTCACCGACTTCCTGGGCACCGACTACCTCGCCCTGCTGGAGGCGGCCGAGGCCAAGCTGCCCGACCTGACCACCGTGGTGGTGGCGCAGGGTCCCGCCCCCGAGGGCACCGAGCCGTGGGACGGCTTCCTGGCCCGGGCCACCGACGCCACCCGGGCCGAGGCCGGGCGGCGGGGCGCCGACGTCACCGCCCACTACCCCTCCGACATCCTGTTCACCTCGGGCACGACCGGGGTGCCCAAGGGCGTGGTCATGACCCATGGCCGCACCCTCCAGCGTCGCCACCGACTGGGTGGCCATGACCGGGCTGGGGCCCGACGACCGCTACCTCATGGTCAACCCGTACTTCCACATGTTCGGGCTGAAGGCGGGCATCCTGGCCAGCGTGGCCGCCGGGGCCACCATGTACCCCGAGCCGGTGTTCGACCCCGACCGCGCCCTGGCCCGGGTGGCGGCGGAGAAGATCACGGTGCTGCCCGGCGCCCCCACGCTGTACCAGTCGCTGCTCGACCATCCCGACCGCGACCGCCACGACCTGTCGAGCCTGCGGGTGGCGGTGACCGGCGCGGCCGACATCCCGGTGGAGCTGATCCGCCGCGTCGCCGCCGAGCTGCCGTTCTCGATGATCGTCACGGGGTACGGCCTCACCGAGGCGGGCACGGCCAGCGCCACCTCCCCCGACGACGACGCCGAGACCATCGCCACCACCGTCGGCCGGGCGCGCCCCGGGTTCGAGATCCGCATCGTCGACGGGGACCGCGACCTGGGCCCCGGCGAGACCGGGGAGATCCTGCTGCGGGGGCCCAGCGTGATGGCCGGCTACCTGGACGACCCGGGCGCCACCGCCGCCACCCTGTCCGCCGACGGCTGGCTGCGCACCGGCGACCTGGGCGTGGTGGACGAGCGTGGCTGCCTGCGCATCGTGGGCCGGTCCAAGGACATGTTCATCGTCGGCGGCTTCAACGCCTACCCGGCCGAGATCGAGAACCACCTGCTGCGCCACCCCGACGTGGCCCAGGCGGCGGTGATCGGCATCCCCGACGCCCGGCTGGGCGAGGTGGGCATGGCCTTCGTCGTGACCCGCTCGGGCGACCCGGAGGCGGGCGCGGGCATCCTGGCCTGGTGCCGGGACCAGATGGCCAACTACAAGGTCCCCCGCGCCATCGAGGTCCTGACCGAGCTGCCGGTCAACGCCACCGGCAAGGTGGTCAAGGACGAGCTGCGGGCCCGCGCGGCACACTGATGGGATGACGGCACCCCGGCCGGTGATGGGCCGCTGGTTCGAGGACCTGACCCCGGGCACGGTGATCGACCACGCCGTGACCCGCACGATCACCGAGGCCGACAACACGCTGTTCTCGGTGCTCACCATGAACGCGCAGCCGCTGCACCTCGACGAGTCGTTCGCCGAGACCACCGAGTTCGGCACCCGCGCTGGTCAACAGCCTGTTCACGCTGTCGCTGCTGATCGGCCTGTCGGTGTTCGAGACGACGCTGGGCACCACGGTGGCCAACCTGGGTTCGAGGAGATCGCCTTCCCGGCGCCGGTGATCCCCGGCGACTCCATCCACGCCCGGACCGAAGTCGTGTCGGCGCGGCCCTCGTCGTCGCGGCCGGGCCAGGGGATCGTCGTGTTCGAGCACCGCGCCTACAACCAGCGCGACGAGCTGGTGGCCCGCTGCCGGCGCTCGGCGCTGATGCACTGCCGCCCGGCATGACCGCCCGCTGGCGCAGCCTGCTGTTCGTGCCCGGCAACCGGCCGGAGCTGGCGGCCAAGGCGCCCCGCTCCGGGCCCGACGCGGTGGTGCTCGACCTGGAGGACGCGGTGCCGCCCGCGGCCAAGCCCGAGGCCCGCGCCCAGGTGCGCGAGGCCGCGGCGGGCCTGGCCGGGACCGTCCCGGTGTGCGTCCGGGTCAACCCGCCGGGCACGCCGTGGTTCGCGGACGACGTCGCCGCCCTGCCCGAGGGGCTGGCGGCGGTGGTGGTCCCCAAGCTGTCCTCGGCCGCCCAGGTGGCCGAGGTGGCCGCCGCGCTGGGCGACCGGGCGGTGGTGGCCGGGCTGGAGACCGTGCGCGGCGTGGCCGACGCCCGGGAGGTGCTGCGCGCCCCCGTCGCCGCCTGCTACTTCGGGGCCGAGGACTACGTGGCCGACCTCGGCGGCGTGCGCACCGCCGGCAACGCCGAGGTGGCGTGGGCCCGCGCCTACGTGGCCGTGGCCGCCCGCCTGGCCGGCGTCGCCGCCCTGGACATGGTGACCATCGACTTCGGCGACACCGACCGCTTCCTGGCCGAGGCCCGCGAGGCCCGGGCGCTGGGCTACGCCGGGAAGCTGTGCATCCACCCGGCCCAGGTCCCGCTGGCGGCCGAGGCCTTCCGCCCCACCGACGACGAGGTGGACGCGGCGCGCCGGATGCTGGCCGCGTTCGAGGCGGCCGGGGGCGACACCATCGCCTTCGAGGGCCAGATGGTCGACGAGGTCGTCGCCGCCCGCGCCCGCGCCGTGCTGGCGTCGGCCGGGGACGCCTGACCCTCGGGCGCTGCGGCCCTGGCCCATCTGCGCGACGATCTCCGCCGGGTAGCGGTCCGCGCGAACAGTGCACGCGGCCTGTGTTGACGTCGATCTCGTCTGAGGAGAACAATGTTTCCGTGTCCAACCTGATGCACGGCGGGCTGGAGCGGGCCTCGGACAGCTTCGGCGACCGGGAAGCCGTGCGAGCCGGGGACGAGACCTGGACCTTCCGTGACCTCGACGGCCTGGCCAACGCCGGTGCCCGCCACCTCACCGCGCGAGGCGTCCGGGCCGGCGACCGGGTGGCGGTGATGACCTCCAACCGGGTCGAGTTCGTGGCCGCGGTGCACGCCCTGAGCAAGCTGGGCGCGGCCGCCGTGCTGCTGAGCCCCGCCTGGAAGGCCGCCGAGGTGGACCACGCCCTGGGGCTGACCGGGCCGTCGCACGCGGTGGCGGACGGTCCCGCCGTTGCGCTGCTGGCCGAGCGCCTGGGCCCCGATGCGGTCATCGACCTGGACGACCCGGCCACGGCGCAGGCGGTGGCCGGCTACAGCCGCGCCCGGCCCGCGCCGGCCGGCGGGCTCGACAGCGACGACGTGATCCTGGTGTTCAGCTCGGGCACCACCGGGATGCCCAAGGCCGTGCGCCACACCCACCGCTCCCTCGGGCACGCCACCGCCCACTGGTGCGCGGCGCTCGGCCTCGGCGCCGACGACCGCTTCCAGGTGGCGACCCCGCCCTCCCACATCCTCGGCCTGCTCAACCTGCTGGCCGCGGCCGAGGCCGGGGCCACGGTCCGGCTGCACCGCCGCTTCGACCTGGACGAGGTGCTGCACCGGATCGCCGGCGAGCGCATGACCCTGGAGATGGCGGTCGCCCCCATCGCCCTGGCCATGGCCAACCACCCGAGCATCGAGGACTACGACCTCTCGTCGCTCCGCTACGTGATGTGGGGCGCCACGCCCGTGACCGAGAGCGTGGCCCGCGCGGTGAGCGAGCGCACCGGGGTGCGGTGGCTGGCGGCCTACGGCGCCAGCGAGCTTCCCGTCATCGCCGCCAACCCGGTGGGCGACCCCGGGGCCTGGCGCCTCGACTCCGCCGGGCTGCCGCCCGCGGGCGTCGAGCTGCGGGTGGCCGACCTCGACAGCGGCGAGGTGCTCCCGGCGGGCGGGACGCGGCGAGATCCAGGTCCGCAGCCCGTCGGTCATGGCCGGCTACCTGCCCGCGGAGGCCAACATGGAGGCCTTCGCCGACGGCTGGTACCGCACCGGCGACGTGGGCTGGCTCGAGCCCGAGGGCTGGGTCCACCTGACCGACCGCTCCAAGGAGATGATCAAGGTGAACGGCTTCCAGGTGGCACCGGCCGAGGTCGAGGCGGTGCTCCACGGGCACCCGGCCGTGGTCGACTGCGCCGTGTTCGGCGTGCCCGACGAGCGGGCGGGCGAGGTCCCGGTGGCCGCGGTCCAGCTCGACCCCGGGCGGCCGGTGGCCGAGGGCGAGCTCGAAGCGCTGGTGGCCGGCTCGCTGGCCACCTACAAGCACCTCCGCAAGGTGGTGACGGTGGACGCCATCCCCCGGCTCCCGTCCGGCAAGGTGCTGCGCCGCACGCTGCGCGACCAGTGGGGGGAGGGCTGATGGACGTCCGCCTCTCTCCCGAACAGCGCGCCCTGCGCGACTCGGCGGCCCAGGTCGTCGACCGGCTCGGGGCGCACGCCGTCGGTGAGCTGGACGACCCCGAGCGGGCCGCCAAGCTCGACGCCGCCGTCACCGCCTCCGGCTGGCGCGAGCTGCGCACGGCCACCGACGGCGGCGCCCCCTGGGCCTCGGGGGTCGAGGTCGCCCTGGTGGCCGAGGAGCTGGGCCGCGGCCTGGCCGACACCCCGTTCCTCGGGCCCACGCTGGCGGCCGAGCTGCGGCGCCTGGCCGGCGCGCCCCCGCGGCCTCGCCCGAGACCGTCGCGCTGGTCCCCGACCTGACCGCGCCGGCCACTGCCGCCGGGACCGCCGCCGGCGCGGCCGTCCCGGCGGCGGTGGCCGTCGACACGCAGGGCGCCACGGCCGCCCTCGTGCTGGTGCCGGCGGCGGGCGGCCACGCGCTGGCCCAGGTGGACCTGCCGGCGTGCGCCGCGGGGATCGACCTGACCCGGGCGACGACCGGCCTGGCCGAAGGGGCCACGATCGTCCCCGTGCCCGACCAGGCCCGGGCGCTCGGCGACGACGACCTCGCCCGCTGGACCGCGCTGGGGCTGGCGCTCACGTCCGCCGACCTGGTGGGGACCATGTCCGGGGCCGTGCGGCTCGCCTGCGACTACGCCGGCCAGCGCCGGCAGTACGGCCAGGCGATCGGCTCGTTCCAGGCCGTGCAGCACCTGCTGGCCGACGCGCTCGTGGCCACCGAGGGGTCCCGCAGCGCCACGCTCCACGCCGCCTGGGCGGTGGACGCGCTGGCGCCCGCCGAGGCCCTGGCCGCGGCCGCGGTGGCCAAGGCCTACAGCGCCCGGGCGGCCCGGACGGTGTGCGAGACCGCCATCCAGGTCCACGGCGGCATCGGCAACACCTGGGAGTGCCTGGCCCACGTCCACCTGCGGCGGGCGCTGCTGGCCGGCGACGTCCTGGGCGGCGCGGGCCCCAACCTGGCCCGGGTGCTCGACCACCACGGGATCGGAGGCGCAAGTGGACTTCGGTGACTCGCCCGAGGAGGCCGCCTTCCGGGCGCGGCTGCGCGACTGGCTGCGGGACAACAACCCCGGCCTGCCCGCCTCGTCCACGTCCGACGACTACTGGGCCGGGCAGGCCGCCTGGCACCAGTCCCTCTACGACGCCGGCTTCTTCGGGCTGTCGTGGCCGGTCGACATCGGCGGCCACGCGCTGCCGAGCGTGTACGACGTCATCCTCGACGAGGAGCTGGCGGCGGCGGGCGCCCCGCCCCGGCCCAGCCTGGGCTACCTGGTGCAGGGCATCCTGGAGCACGGCAGCGAGGACGTGCGCCGCCGCTTCCTGCCCGGCATCGTCAACGGGCGCGACCGCTGGTGCCAGGGGTTCAGCGAGCCCGATGCCGGGTCCGACCTGGCGTCGCTGCGCACCCGGGCCGAGCGCGACGGCGACGACTACGTGATCACCGGGCACAAGGTGTGGACCAGCTACTCCGACGTGGCCGACTGGTGCCTGGTGCTGGCGCGCACCGATCCCGACGTGCCCAAGCACAAGGGCCTGTCGGCGTTCCGGATCTCGATGCGCCAGCCCGGCATCGAGCAGCGCCCGCTCAAGATGATCAACGGCATCACCTCCGAGTTCGGCGAGGTGCTGTTCGACGGGGCCCGGGTCCCGGCCTCGGACATGATCGGCGCCCCGGGCGAGGGCTGGAGGCTGGCCATGACCGTGGTGAGCCACGAGCGCGAGCCCGGCGAGCTGGGCTACGTGGGCCGCTACAAGAAGCTGGTGAAGGAGCTGACCGGCATGGTGCGCGAGCATCCCGACCGCTACGGGCCCGAGCAGGTGCGCGACCTGGGCTGGGCCCTCGTCGAGGCCGAGATGCTGCGGCTCCACGTGTGCCGGCGCCTGTCCGACCGGCTCGACGGCATCACGCACGGCCCCGAGGGCTCGGTCGACAAGCTGCTGATGACCCAGGTCGAGCAGGCCGTCGGGCACGCCGCCCTGACGCGTGGGGGGCGCGGCGCACGGCGCGGGCGACGACACCTGGCTGAAGGTGTACCTCTACAGCCGGGCCCAGAGCGTCATGGGCGGCACCTCCCAGATCCAGCGCAACCTGGTGGCCACCCGCATCCTGGGGCTGCCGGCATGAGCGGCTACGACGTCCCCGACGCCCTGGTGATCGAGGAGGACGGGCCGGTCCGGATCGTCCGCCTCAACCGGCCCGACCAGCTCAACGCCACCAACCACGAGCTGCACGCCGGCCTCGCCGCCCTGTTCCCCCAGCTCGACGCCGACCGCGACGCCCGGGTGGCGGTCATCACCGGCAACGGGCGGGCCTTCTCCGCGGGCGGCGACTTCGACTACATCGACGAGCTGGCGGGCGACCCCGACCTGCGGCGCGAGAGCCTCACCCACGGCCGCCAGATCGTGACCGGCATGGTGGCGTGCCGGGTGCCGGTCGTGGCCGCGGTCAACGGGCCCGCGGTGGGGCTGGGGTGCAGCCTGGTGGCGCTGTCCGACATCGTCTACATGGCCGAGAGCGCGCACCTGGCCGACCCCCACGTGCTGGTCGGCCTGGTGGCCGCGGACGGCGGCCCGGTGACCTGGCCGCTGCTCACCAGCCTGCAGCTGGCCAAGGAGTACGCGCTCACCGGCGACCGCATCCCCGCCACGCGGGCGGCCGAGATCGGCCTGGTCAACCACGTGTGCCCGGACGACGAGGTGCTGCCCCGGGCGCTGGACTGCGCCCGGCGCATCGCCAAGCTGCCCCCGCGGGCGACCGAGGACACCAAGCGCATCCTCAACATGCACCTGGAGCGGGCCGTGCTGGCCACGCTCGACTTCGCCCTGACGGCCGAGGACCGGTCGTTCACCTCCCCCGAGCTGCGGGCCAACATCGACCGCCTGCGGAAAGGACGCCAGTAGTGGACTTCGAGCTCGACGACGACCAGCTGGAGCTGCAACGCGTCGTCCGCGACGTCGTCGAGCGGGAGTGCCCGCCCGCGCTGGTGCGGGCGGTGGTGGAGGGGACCGACGACGGCCGGGGGCTGTGGAAGACCCTGGTCGAGCTGGACTGGCCCAGCCTCACGGTGCCCGCCGAGGACGGCGGGATGGGGATGTCGGCCGTCGAGCTGGCCATCACGCTGGAGGAGCTGGGCCGGGCGGCCGACCCCACGCCGTTCCTGGCCACCACCAGCCAGTACGTCCCGCTCGTGCGCGAGGCCGCCGGGGCCGACCGGCGCAGGCGCCTGCTGGGAGCCGTCTGCGCCGGTGGGACCGGTGCCGCCGCCTTCGCGGCCGAGGCCGTGCAGGCCCGGCGCGAGGGCGACGCCTGGGTGCTGGCGGGCACCGCCCGCCACGTGATCGACGGCGACCGGGCCGACGAGCTGGCGGTCGTGGCCGCCACCGGCGACGGGGTGGGCGTGTTCGTGGTGCCCGCGGGCGACGCCACCGCCACCCGCACCCCGGCGTTCGACGGGTCGGTCCACCTGGCCGAGGTCGGCTTCGACGGCGTCCAGGTGGGCGAGGAGCGGGCGTTCGTGGGGCCCGGCGTCGCGGAGGCCGTGGGCCGCGCCCGGGACGAGGCCGCGGGCGCCCTGGCCGCGGTGATGGTGGGGGCGTCCCAGCGGGTGCTCGACATCGTGGTGGCGCACATCCGGGAGCGGCGGCAGTTCGGCGTGCCCATCGGCTCCTTCCAGGCCGTCAAGCACATGGCCGTCGACATGTACGTCGCCATCGAGCGGGCCCGGGCGCTGTGCCAGCTCGCGGCGCTCTCCGTGGCCCGGGACGACGAGCGCCGGGCCCTGGCCGCGTCGCTGGCCAAGGCGGCCGCGGGCGAGTGCCAGCGCCTGGTGGCCCGGCACGGCGTCCAGCTGTTCGGCGGCCTCGGCTACACCTGGGAGAACGACCTCCAGATCTTCGTGCGGCGGGCCAAGGTCGGCGAGCCGCTGCTGGGCTCGACCGCCGAGCACCGGGCCCGCGCCGCCCGGCTGATCCTCGACCACGGGCCGGCCCTGGCCGCCTCGTCCATGCGGCTGAGCCTCGACGAGGCCACCGAGGCGTTCCGTCGCGACCTGGGCGCCTGGCTGGACGAGAACGCCCCGGACGAGGCCAGCGCCCTGGCCGAGCGGGCGCGGCTCGTCGGCCCACATCCCGGACTGGGCCCGGGAGTGGCAGCGGAAGCTGTTCGACGCCGGGTGGCTGGTGCCGGGCAACCCGCCCGAGTACGGGGGCCGCAACGCCAGCCTGGTCGAGCAGTTCGTGCACCAGGAGGAGCTGGGCCGCCGCCGCATCTACCCGAGCTACAACCCGCAGGGCGTGAGCATCATCGCCCCGTCGATCCTGGCCTTCGGCACCGAGGAGCAGAAGCAGCGCTGGGCGCGGCCGATCCTGCGGGGCGAGATCACCGCCGCGCTCGGGATGAGCGAGCCGGACGCGGGCTCCGACCTGGCCGGCCTGCGCACCCGGGCCGTGCTCGACGGCGACCGGTTCATCGTCAACGGCCAGAAGGTGTGGACGTCGGGCGCGCACGACGCCGACGTGATCCTGGCCTTCGTCCGCACCGACCCCGACGCCCCCAAGCACCGCGGCCTGAGCGTGCTGATGGTCCCGACCGACAGCCCCGGCCTGACCCGGCGCCCGTTCGGGTCGATCGTGTCGCCCGACGACCTCGACTTCAACGAGGTGTTCTTCGACGACGTGCCGGTCCCGGCCGAGAACCTGATCGGCGAGCTCAACCAGGGCTGGCGGGTCGCCACCGGCTCGCTGGGCCACGAGCGGGCCATGCTCTGGCTGGGCTTCGCCGAGCGCCTGGACGACTTCGTGACCCACGGCCGCGACGCCCTGGCTCGCCCACGGCCTGGCGGCCGACCCGCTGGTCCTCGACTGGTTCGGCACCCTGGTGGCCGACGCCTACGCCCTGCGCCTGCTGGGCTACCGCACCCTCGCCCAGGCCCGGCGCGGCATCGAGGCCACCGAGCAGTCGATCCTCAAGCTGTTCGGCTCGGAGGCGGCCCAGTCCGCCGCCCTCCACATGCTGGAGGCCCTCGGCCCCGACGCCCTCGACCCCGACGAGCGCAGCGCCCCGATCGACCCCCTCCACTTCGAGGCCTTCACCGCCAGCTGGTGGCAGCGCTACCTCCGCAGCTTCTCCGGCACCATCGCCGGCGGCACCAGCCAGATCCAGCGCAACATCATCGCCGAGCGGGTCCTCGGCCTCCCCCGCTGACCGCCTCGGCACAGCGCCGCGGCAGGTCTCCCAGGGCTGCGACCACACCCGGCCCACCCGGCGACAGGGCCAGGCCGCGCCGGATGCCCGCGCCGACGAATGTGTCCCACAGGCTTGCAGTCGAGCTCGACGACATAGACCGTTCGTACCCCGGCACGCCCATGTCCTGGCGAGGTGGGGATCGACGCCCCGTCCTCGCGCACCCACCGGTAGGCCACGCCGCCGGGCCCGGCGCCTCAAGGGTGTCGAGGAGTGGGCCGGTGTCCGCTGCACCGCCGGGACAGGTCGTCCACGTGGACCACCTCGGGCAGCCCAGGAGCCGGGACAGCTCGGCCGCGCAGGTCGTCTTGCCGGCGCTCGCGCTCCGCCACGCGACGACGAGCAACGGTCACGTCCCCGGGGCGAGGGGACGGCGGCGATGCCGTCGATCTCCACCAGCTGGTCGGGGTAGCCGAGCACGGTGACGCCCAGCAGCGTGCCCGGGGCCGGTGGGCAGGCCGATGACACCGTCTGCCACACCCGCACCAGGTCGTCCCGGGCGCCGACGACGTAGATGGTGATGCGCACCAGGTGCTGGGGACCGCAGCCGTGGGTGGCGAGCACCGCCAGCAGGTTGGCCAGGGCCACCCGGGCCTGCTCCCCGTGATCGCCCGGGGCCACCACCTGGCCCTGCGGGTCGAGCGGGCACGCCCCGGCCGTGAACACCACCGCGCCCGGCGGCGCGACGGCGGCGTAGTCGTAGGGCACGCCGGGGTACAGCGAGGGCGGCGGGCTCACCGGCGTCCGTGGTCACGGTGCCAGCTCGGCCCTTCAGCGGCCCAGCCACAGGACCAGGTTGAGCACCAGCGTCAGCAGCAGGGAGCCGACGATCATCAGCCGCCACGGGACGATGACCCGGACCCCGGGGCGGTCCTCTCGCCGGCTCGCGGCTCGGCCCGCTCGAAGGCCCGCTGGATGCTGTTGCCGATCCGCCGGCCGGCGCCGGGGAACAGCCACAGCGCCAGGTTGAGCACGACGGTGAGGACCACCGACAACAGGATCGACACCACCAACCACTGCGGCACACCTTCATCCTGCCCGAGGACCCCGCCAGCCTGCCTCGTTCTGTCAGACGTGGCGTGCCGTAGGCACGGTGAGCGCTGACAGAAGCGGGGTGAAGGCGCAGCTAGGCGAGGCGTAGGAGGAGGTCGGCGACCGCCCGGGGCTCGGTGATCATGAGGTCGTGGCCGGTGTCGATGTCCCACAGGCGGCCGGCGTCGCGGGCCGGGGCCAGGCGGTCCGGGTCGCGGGTGGCGAGGGTGGAGGTGCAGACGATGTGGGTCTGCGGGAGCTTCCACAGCTCGGGCTCGTTGCTGAGCACCAGGGGCTGGGTGAAGCAGGCGAACGGGTGGGGGGTCAGGCGCGCCGACATCCAGGCGATGTCGTCGGGGTCCGTCACGCCGTAGTGCGGGAGGGGCTCGGTGCCGGGGTAGAGGACCAGCTCGACCCCGTCCACCGTCCGGGCCTCGCGGCGGGCGGCCGCCATGAGGGGGGCGGCGATGTCGGCGAGGGACTGGCCGTTCACCGGGGTGGCGGCGTCGAGGTAGACGAGGTGGCCGACCCGGTCGGCGGCGCGGTCCGCGACCCCGGTGATGACCATGCCGCCGTAGCTGTGGCCCACCAGGATGACGTCGCGCAGGTCCTCGTAGTGGAGGACCGCCACGACGTCGGTGATGTGGGTGTCGAGGTCGATGCCGGGCCCGAGCAGGTGGGCGCGCTCGCCCAGGCCCGTGAGCGTCGGGGTGTGGACCTCGTGGCCCGCGGCGCGCAGGAGCGGTGCCACGTAGCGGTAGCACCAGCCGCCGTGGGCGCCGCCGTGGACGAGGACGTAGGTGGCCATCGTGGCAGGACCTCAGGTCGACAGGATCGAGACGCCGGCGGTGCCGGGGGCGCCGTAGAGCTGGGCGTAGCCGACCCGGGGGGTGCCGGGGACCTGGCGCTCGCCGGCCTGGCCCCGGAGCTGGAGGACCAGCTCGTGCACCTGGCGCAGGCCGGACGCGCCCACCGGCTCGCCGTTGGCGATGAGGCCGCCGTCGGTGTTGACCGGCAGCGGCCCGCCGATCTCGGTGGCGCCCTCGGCGATCAGGCGCTCCTGCTCGCCGTCGGCGCAGAAGCCGTTCTCGGCCATGTGGATCACCTCGGCGCCCGCGTCGGTGTCCTGGAGCTGGATCACGTCCACGTCCTCCGGCCCGAGGCCGGCCTCCTCGTAGGCGGCGCGGGAGGCGTACACCGTGGGGGCGTCGTCCCGGTCCACCGCGGCCCACGTGCTGTGGACCTCGTGGGCGCCGTAGCGGCGCGTGCGCAGCGTCGCGGCCCGCAGGTACACCGGCGTCGACGTGTAGCGGGAGGCGATGCCCGCCCGGCACAGCACGGTGGCGGCCGCACCCTCGTCCGGGGCGCAGAACATGTACTGGGTCAGCGGGATAGTTGAGCATCCGGGCGCCCAGGATGGTCTCCTCCGGGACCGGCTTGCGGCGGAAGGCGTTGGGGTTCAGCGCGCCGTTGCGGAACGCCTTGGCCGCCACCCGGGCCAGCGTCTCGTGCGAGATGCCGTGGTCGTGCATGTAGCGGTTGATCTTCATGCCGAAGAACTTCGTGGTCAGGAAGTAGCCCATCTCGCCGTACCACGAGGGCGCCCCGTAGTCGACGGGGTCGGCGGTGAAGGCGCCGGCATCGTGCTTGTCCATCCCCACCGCCACCGCCACGTCGTAGCGGCCCGAGCGGATGGCGTCCGCCGCCAGCTGGAGGGCGGTGGCGGCGGTGGCGCAGCCGTTGTAGACGTCCATGAACGGGATGCCGGTCAGGCCCAGCCGCCCGATCACCGCGTCCGGGTTGTCGACCGTGTAGCTGCCCCCGAACGCCACCTGGACGTCACCCCAGGCGACCCCGGCGTCGGCGCACGCGGCCCGCGTGGCCTCGGCCGCCATGTCGATGGCCGACTTGGGGCCGAACCGGCCGAACGGGTGGAGCCCCACCCCGATGATCGCGACGTCCTCCATCACCCTCTCCCCTCGCCCACGGGCGCGAACGCGTAGGTCATGACCTCGGTGCCGTCCTCGTCCACCCGGAACGGCACGATGGCCAGCTCGACCTCCATGCCGAAGCCGAGCCGGGCCGGGTCGGCCTCGGTCAGCCGGGCCTCGACCCGCACCTCGTCGCCCAGCTGCACCAGGCCCACCCCGTAGGGCCGGAACGTCTCCAGGGTCTCGCCGCCGGCGTAGGGCTCCTTGGGCAGGAACTCCTGGGTCGTCCAGGTCCACAGGGTGCCCCGCCGGGGCAGCAGGTGGCGCTCCGGGTCGGGGGTGCCGCAGCGCGGGCAGGACGGCCCCAGGGGGAACGTCACCGCCGCGCAGCTCGCGCACCGGGCGCCGATGAGCTGCGGCTCGTCGGCGGGCCAGGTGAAGACGTCGGGGGCGAAGGCGACCTGGGTCACGGGATCTCCTCGTCGGGTCAGAGCGGCAGGATCGACGGCAGGGACCGGCGCGCCAGCAGGTCCTCGCCCAGGCGGCGGGTCAGGGTGCGGGCGTCGCCCAGCAGGCGGTCGAGGACGTGCACCCGCCGCACGTAGCGGTGGAGCGGGTGCTCGGTGGTGAAGCCGATGCCGGCCAGCACCTGCTGGGAGTGGCGCGCCACCGTGCGGGCGCCGCGCCCGGCGAGGGCCTTGGCCAGCCCGGCGGCGAACAGGGACGGGTCCTCCCAGGCGGCGGCCAGCGCCCCGTCGGCGGCCTCGACGGCCACCAGGCTCTCGGCCAGCCGGTGGCGCACGGCCTGGAACGAGGCGATGGGCCGATCGAACTGGACGCGCTCCAGGGCGTGGGCCCGCGCCAGCTCCAGCATGGCCCGCGACGCCCCCACCAGCTCGTGCGCCAGGGCCCGCTGGCCGGCGGCCACCGCGTCGGGCCACGCCACCGGCCTGGCATCGGGCCACGCCGCGGTCCCCGTCACCTCCACCAGCCCGAGGCCGGGGTCCATCCCGTGGACGGTGCGCAGGGCGAGGTCGTCCGGTGACACGACGGCGGCCGCCCACCCGTCCCCGGCGCCCGCCACGACGACAGCGCCGTCCCGGCCGGCCAGGGGGGCCGTCGCCAGGCCGGCGACGGTGACGCTTCCGGCTTCGACCCGGCCGGGCGGATCCCCGCCGCCGAGCGGGGGCAACACGACCGAGACCGCGCCCGCCTCCTGCCCGAGGGCGGTGGCGAGGACGTGATCGAGGGCCGACGACGTCGCACCCGAGGAGCCCTGGAGCTCGAACAGGGTGGCGACGGCGACCCGGGGGTCGGCTCCGTGGGCGTCAGCCCAGCCCAGCTCGTCCAGCGCTGCGTCGAGCGCCGCGCCGGTGTGCCGGGCGGTGGCGTGGCCGAGGCTCTTGGCGAACAGCTCGCCGTTCCTCGGCGTCCATCAGCGGTCGGCCCCCAGGTCGAGCAGGCGCTTGGCCACGATGTTGCGCTGGATCTCGGAGCTGCCGCCGTAGATGGTGGCGGCCCGCGAGTAGAGGAACTCGGCCCGCAGGCGCTCGCTGGCGGGGTCGTCGCCCAGCAGCACGTCCCCCGCCAGGCCGTCGGCGATGAGGTCGAACACCGCCTGCTCGGTGGTGGCCAGCAGGATCTTGTCGACCGAGGTCTCGGGCCCCAGCCGCTCCCCCGCCGCCAGCCGGTGCTGCGTGGCCCGGGAGCGGGCCCGCAGGGCGTAGAGCTGCTGGAACACCTCGCCCACCTCGCTGGCGGTGACCGCCCCGGGGGGCACGGCCGCCAGGAACCGGTCGAGCCGCCGGTACAGGTAGGCGCCCCGGTGCCACAGCGAGGTGCTGCGCTCGTACGGCAGCAGGTCCATGGCCACCGTCCAGCCCTGGCCCTCGTCGCCCAGGGTGCGGTCGAAGGGCACCGCCACGTCGTCGAAGAACACCTCGGAGAACTCCGCGTCGCCGTGCATGGTCTCCAGCGGCCGCACGGTGATGCCCGGGACTGGCCATGTCCACGAACAGGGCGGTGATGCCCCGGTGGGCCGACTCGGGGGTGCCGGTGCGGGTGAGCAGCACGCAGCGGTCGGCGTACTGGGCCAGGCTGGTCCACACCTTCTGGCCCGTGACCCGCCACCCGTCCTCGGCCCGGACGGCGCGGCACGACAGGGAGGCCAGGTTGCTGCCCGTCCCCGGCTCGGAGAACCCCTGGCACCAGGTCTCGTCGCCCCGCAGCAGCCGGGGGACCATGGTGGCGGCCAGCTCGGGCCGGGCGAAGTCGATCATGGTGGGGGCGAGCACCTCGGTCATCGAGTAGATGCCGGGCTCGACCAGGTCACGGCTGGTCAGCGCCTCGCCCAGGTAGCCGCGCAGCAGCGGCGACCCGCCCAGGCCGCCGACCCGCTCGGGCCAGCCCCAGCGCATCCAGCCGGCGTCGAACGCCAGCCGCTTGACCTTGGACAGCTGCGCCATCTGCTGGTCCAGCGTGCCCCGGTGCGCGTGCTCGGGGGCCAGCTCGTCGGCGTTCTCGTCGAGCCAGTAGTCGAGGCTCGGCCGGAAGTCGGCGAGGTTCATACGGAGGTCGGCTCGGGGCGGGTGGGGTCGTGCGGCTTGCCCGAGTCCCGGGACCCGCTGCGGCGCAGGAACGTCATCGACCGGGTGTGCAGGCGCCAGCCCCGCTCGGTGCGGCGGTAGGTGTCGGTGTACCAGCCGATCCGCATGGCGTGGTCGGTCTGGTCCACGAAGCACAGCGGCTGCTCGCCGGTGCCGGTGTCGCCGTCGAGCTCGATGGCCGGGGTGCCGGTGAGGAACAGGCCCTTGGGCGCGGCCTGCACGAGGGCCGGGAAGTCGGCCAGCGTGTAGGTGGCCCCGAAGGCGCTGTAGCTGCCGTCGGGCGTGAACACGTCGATGACGGCCTCGATGTCGTCCTTGGTCATGCCGACCGCGTAGCGGGCGAGCAGCTGCTCGATCTCGACGATGTCGGCCAGCAGAGACTGGTCCACTCCTCAGGCCTCCCCGTAGCCGTAGACGACGTGCACCGTGTCCGAGGTTGGCACGGACTGGCAGGTGAGCACCCACCCGTCCGCCACCTCCTCGTCGGTCAGCGCGTTGTTGGTGTACATGGACACGGACCCCTCGACCACCCGCGCCATGCAGGTGGCGCAGTTGCCCGCCTCGCACGAGAACGGCGGCGCCATCCCCATCTCCCGGGCGGTCTGGAGGATGGTCGTGCCCGGATGGTGCTCGACCGAGTCGCGGCGCCCGTCGAGCTCGATCGTGACGGTGGTGCCGGTCGCGGCCGCGGGCTCGGGCGCCACGGGCGGAGGCGGAGGCGCCGGGCCGAACCGCTCGATGAGGATGCGGGCCGGGTCCACGCCCCGGGCCAGCAGCGCCCCCTCCACGATGTCCATGAACGGCGTGGGGCCGCAGACGTAGACGTCGGCGTCCGCGATGTCCTCGGCGAAGGGCGCGACGGCGGCGGCGTCCACGAAGCCCTGCTCGACGTCGAGCCGGTTCTCGACCGCGAGGCGGCCCGGGTGGCGCGCGGCCAGGGCGTCGAGCGCCTCGCCGAAGATCACCGAGTCGCGGTCGCGGTTGGCGTACAGCAGGCGGACCCGGCGCGACGTGGTCGCCAGCGCCGCCTTGACCACGGAGTACACGGGCGTGATCCCGCTGCCGGCCGCGAAGGCGACGACGTCGCCGTCCCCCGGGCCCAGGCAGAAGACGCCGGCCGGGCGGGTCGCCTCGACCACGTCGCCGGGGCCCAGCGTGTCGATCATGGCGTTGGACACCAGCCCGCCGGGCACCCGCTTGACGGTGACCTGCGAGCTCGGCGTCGACCGCGGGCGCCGACGACATGGAGTAGCTGCGCAGGTGCTGCTGGCCGTCGACCGCCACCCGGAAGGTCAGGAACTGGCCGGCCTCGTAGGCGTAGGCGTCGCGCAGCTCGTCGGGCACGTCCAGCACGAAGGAGGCAGACTCGGCGGTCTCGGGCACCACGCGGGCGACCCGCAACGGGTGGAACCCGTGGTCACGCACCGCCCCCGGCGGCGACGCCGCGGCTGCCGAGATCGCCATGAGAGGCTACGATAATCTAGTTCTCAGATTATGACAACGTCAGTTGCATTTACACGGTGGGGTAGCAGCTCGGAGGGGGCCGTGACGGAGATCGCTCGGGAGACCTGGGGATTGCGGCCCGTGCCCACGGGCCTGGCGGACCGCTACCGGGCCAGCGGGTGGTGGACCGACGCCTCGCTGGGGGACATGGTGGCCGCCGGGCTGGGCACGATGGGCGACGTCGGGTTCCGGGTTCGCTCGGCCGTGCGGCCGTGGTCGGGCACGTTCGCCGACGTGGACCGGGCCGCCCGCTCGCTGGCGGCCGAGCTGCGCGCCCGCGGCGTCGGGCCGGGCAGCGTCGTCGCCTTCCAGATCCCCAACTGGGTGGAGGCCGGCATCGCCTTCTGGGCCGCGGCCTACGTGGGGGCGGTGGTGGTGCCGATCGTGCACTTCTACGGGGCCAAGGAGGTCGACTACATCGTCCGGGCCGTCGAGCCCGACGCCGTCGTCACCGCGGACCGCTTCGGCCACGCCGACTACCTCGCCACCTGGGGCGAGGTGCTGGCCCGCCGTCCGGTCCCGCTGTGGCTCGTGGTGGGCAGGTCGAGCCGGGGCGACCTGCCCGCCGCCACCACCCCGTTCGCAGACCTGCTCGACGCCGAGCCCCTCGCCGCGCCGCTGGCCGTCGACCCCGACGCGCCCGCGCTGATCGGGTTCACCTCGGGGACCACGCGGGACCCCAAGGGCGTGGTCCACTCACACCGCACCATCGGCTGCGAGACCCGCCAGCTCGACCGCATGTTCCCCGTCGGCGGCCCGCCGCAGATCACCGCCGCCCCGGTGGGCCACTTCATCGGCATGCTCAACGCCTTCCTGGTGCCCCTGCTGCGGACGCGGGCGGTCAACCTGATCGACGTCTGGGACCCGGGCGAGGTGCTGCGCATGATGCGGGAGGAGGGCCTCGGCATGGGCGGGGGCGCCACCTACTTCCTGACGAGCCTGCTCGACCACCCCGACTTCACCGACGAGCACCTGGCGCTGATGCCCTTCGCCGGCCTGGGCGGGTCGCCGGTGCCGGTGGCGGTCACCGAGCGGGCCACCCGGCTCGGCATCAAGGTGTTCCGCTCCTACGGCAGCACCGAGCACCCGTCCATCACGGGCTGCACGCTCGACGACCCCGAGCCCAAGCGGCTCACCACCGACGGCCGCCCGCTCGCCGGGGTCGAGATCCGGCTGGAGGACGACGGCGAGATCGTGAGCCGGGGGCCGGATTGCTGCCTGGGCTACACCGATCCGGAGCTGACCGCCGCGGCGTTCGACGCCGAGGGCTGGTACCGCACGGGCGACGTGGGCGTGCTCGACGGCGAGGGCTACCTGACCATCACCGACCGCGTCTCGGACATCATCATCCGCGGCGGGGAGAACATCAGCGCCCAGGAGGTCGAGGAGCTGCTGATGGGCGTGGACGCCGTCGCGGAGGTCAGCGTGGTGGCCGCCCCCGACGAGCGCTTCGGCGAGCGCGCCGCCGCCATCCTGCGCCTGCGGCCGGGAGCCGAGGCGCCGACGCTGGACGACGTCCGCTCCCACCTGGGGGCCGCGGGCCTGGCCCGCCAGAAGTGGCCCGAGTCCCTGCACGTGGTGGACGAGCTCCCGCGGACGCCGTCGGGCAAGGTCCAGAAGTTCGTCCTGCGGCGCCGGCTGCGGGAGGGAGATCTGGAAACGTCATTCTCCGAACGCTAGAGTCCCGCTCTGATGGCTGTGATCACCACCGAGAAGCTCGGCGACAGCGTGGGGGCCGAGGTCAGGGGCGTCGACCGGGAGCGCCTCCTGGCCGACGACGACCTCCCCGCCGCCTGCCTGGACGCGCTCGAGGCCAACGGCGCCCTCGTGTTCCGCGACCTCCACATCGACGACGCCACCCAGGTCGCCTTCAGCCGCAAGCTGGGCGAGGTCGAGGTGTTCGGCAAGGGCGAGCTCCCGGAGATCTTCCGGGTCACCCTCGACCCGGCCAAGAACCCGGTCGCCTCCTACCTGCGCGGCACCTTCGACTGGCACATCGACGGCTGCACCGAGGACATCCCCATCATGGCCACCATGCTCAGCGCCCACGCCGTGGCCGACCAGGGGGGCGAGACCGAGTTCGCCAGCACCTACGCCGCCTACGACGCCCTGACCGGACGAGGAGAAGGAGCGGTTCGAGCCGGTGCGGGTCGTGCACACCATCGAGGCCTCCCAGCGCCTGGCCTTCCCCGATCCCAGCCCCGAGGAGGTGGCCAGGTGGCGCAAGCGGCCGGCCAAGGTCCACCCGCTGGTGTGGACGCACCGGTCGGGCCGCCGCTCCCTCGTCCTCGGCGCCACCACCGACCACGTGGTGGGCATGGGCCCCGACGAGGGCCGCGCCCTGCTCGACGACCTGCTGGCCCGGTCGACCACCCCCGACCGCATCTACCGGCACGAGTGGAGCGTGGGCGACGTGGTCATCTGGGACAACCGGGGCGTCCTCCACCGGGCCTGCCCCTACGACCCCACGTCGCCGCGGGACATGCACCGGACGACCTTCGCCGGCGACGAGGCGATCCAGTGAGCTCGCTGCGCGAGCTCACCATGGACACAGTGCGTTACTCGGCCCTCAGGGCCGATCGTCACTGCGGGCATCCCGAAGGGTGCCCCAGTGAGCGCCGAGCGCACCGCCATCGTCACCGGGGGCGGCTCGGGCATCGGGCTGGCCATCGCCGAGCGGCTGGCGGCCGACGGCCTGGCGGTCGTCGTGTTCGACCGCGACGGCGACGCCGCGGAGGCCGCTGCCGCCAAGATCGAGGCCGCCGGGGGCACCGCGCCTGGGGCTCACCGTCGACGTGACCGACCGCCCGGGGATCGACGCCGCGGTGGCCGACGTGCGCAGCCGGCCTCGGCATCCCCACGGTGCTGGTCAACAACGCCGGGCTCGACGGCTTCGACCCGTTCCTCTCCATCAAGCCGGAGAAGTGGGCCCGCCTCCTGGAGGTCAACCTGACCGGCACGTTCCACTGCTGCCAGGCGGTGGTCCCCGGCATGATCGAGGAGGGCTGGGGCCGGATCGTGAACATCTCCTCCTCCAGCGCCCAGGGCGGCCAGCCGCTCATGACCCACTACGTGGCGTCCAAGGCGGGCGTGATCGGGTTCACCAAGGCGCTGGCCCTGGAGCTCGGCCCCCAGGGGATCACGGTCAACACCATCCCGCCCGGGTTCATCGACACGCCCATGCTGCGGCGCACGGAGGCCAAGGGGCTGCTGGGCAAGGGCGTGGACTTCCACGCCTCGCAGACGCCGGTGCGCCGGGTGGGGCGGCCCGAGGACATCGCCGCCGCCTGCTCGTTCCTGGTGCGGGAGGAAGCCGGCTACGTCACCGGCCAGGTCATCGGTGTTAACGGCGGTCGCAATACCTGAGATCGATCCTCTCGGGTACCACGGGAACCGGTTCTACTGGGAGTAACCTTCGCACATGGCACGAAACCAACCGGCGGCCGACTCGCCCGGGACGGATCGCTCCGGCACGTGGCGTGAGATGGCCGTCGCGCGGTCGCTCGATCCGGCGCGCGCCCGGGCCGAGCAGCGGGTGCAGCGCTTCCTCGACGCCGCGCTCGAGCTGATGCACGGCGACTCCGAGAAGGAGTTCACCGTCCAGGACGTGGTCGAGCGCTCCGGGCAGTCGCTGCGCAGCTTCTACCAGTACTTCGCGGGCAAGCACGAGCTGCTGCTGGCCCTGTTCGAGGAGTCGGTCCGCTCCACCGCCGAGCACCTCCAGGAGGTGGTGGACGGGATCGACGACCCCTTCGAGCGCCTCCACCGCTTCGTGGTCGAGCACTACATCGTGTGCCGGCCGGTGCCCAAGGGTGGGGTCACGAAGAAGGTGGGGCCGACACCGGCGGCCATGGCCGAGTTCGCCCAGCAGCTGCTGACCGAGCACCCCAAGGAGGCCTCCCAGGCCTTCGTGCCGGTGATCACCCTGCTCGAGAGGCTGCTGGAGGACGCCGAGGCGGCCGGGGCCATCCAGCAGGGCCTGCCCCGCCGCCGGGTGGCCGGGGTCGTGCTCCAGGCCATCATGTTCAACGCCTTCGCCGCCACCATCGCCGGCACCTCGCTCCGCCCCGATGGCCACGAGGACGCCGAGGAGCTGTGGGACCTCATCATCCACGGCATCGGCGCCAACAACCGCGTCCTGAACCACGACGGCTAGAGGCACCAGCGAGTCGTGGCCCTCCCAGTAGCGCTCGCGTAGCACCCGCTTGTAGAGCTTGCCGTTGGGGTCGCGCGGCAGCTCGGCGACGAAGTCGACCTGGCGCGGGCACTTGTAGGAGGCCAGCTCCGCCCGGCAGTGCGCCAGCAGCTCGGCCTCCAGCTCGGGCGCCGGCGGCCGCGGGGTCGGTGGGCTGCACCACGGCGCGCACCGCCTCGCCCATCTCGGGGTCGGGGACGCCGATCACCGCGACGTCGGCCACCGCGGGGTGCCCGGCCAGGACGTTCTCGGCCTCCTGCGGGTAGATGTTGACCCCGCCCGAGATGATCATGTGGGCCTGGCGGTCGGTCAGGTAGAGGTAGCCGTCCTCGTCCAGGTGGCCGATGTCGCCGAGCGTGCGCCAGCCCCGGTCGTTGGTGACCGACGCCGTCTTGTCCGGGTCGTTGTGGTACTCGAAGGGGCGGCCCCCGGCGAACCAGACGACGCCCGCCTCGCCCGGCGGCCGCTCCTCGCCGTCCTCCCCCAGGATGTGGCACTCCTCCAGCGGCCGGCCCACCGAGCCCGGGTGCGCCAGCCACTCCTCGGGCGAGATGTAGGTGCTGCCGATGTCCTCGGTGCCCGAGTAGTACTCGTGGATGATCGGGCCCCACCACTCCAGCATCTGGCGCTTGACCGCCACCGGGCAGGGCGCGGCGGCGTGGATCACGAACCGCAGGCTCGACAGGTCGTAGCGCTCGCGCTCGGCCGCCGGCAGGCGCAGCAGGCGCACGAACATGGTGGGGACGAACTGGGCGTGCGTGACCCCGTGGCGCTCGATCAGCTCCAGGCACTGGCCGGGGTCGAACCGCTCCATCACCACCACCGTGGCCCCCAGGCGCTGCACCGACATGGAGTAGACCAGCGGCGCCGAGTGGTACAGCGGCGCAGGGCACAGGTACACCGAGCCGGGGCCGACCCCGCCGCCCTGGGCCGCGAGGGCCCGGGCCAGCAGCACCGGCGTAGCCGAGGGATCGCCGAGCGGCGTGCCCGGCAGCTGCTTGCGCACGCCCTTGGGCCGCCCGGTGGTGCCCGAGGAGTACAGCATCTCCCGGCCCTCGCGCTGGTCCTCGGCCGCGAGCCGCGGGGCACCGGCGACCACGTCGTCGAAGCGCTCGAACCCGGGGAGCCGGCCCACCGCCACCCGCACCGGGACGCGGGCCAGGTCGAGGCCGGCGACCACCTCCGCCATGGCCTCGGAGGCGACGAGCGCCACGGCGCCGCAGTCGTCCAGCACGTACTGGACCTCGCCCGGGCGCAGGTGGCTGTTGATGGCGGTGTAGTAGAGGCCCGACCGCTGGGCGGCCCAGGCCGCCAGCAGGTACTGCCGGTTGTTCTCCATCAGCAGGGCGATGTGGTCGCCGGGCGAGACGCCGCGGGACCTCAGGGCCTGCGCCAGGCGGCGGGACCGGTCCTCCAGCGCCGTGTAGCTGACGGTGTCGCCCGAGCCGGCCATGACCAGCGCGGGGGCGTCGGGGGTCTGCTCGGCGTGCCAGGTGGGGGTCAACTGCATGCGACGGCCTCCATGACCTCGCCGAAGCGGGCCAGCGTGTCGGGCGGGGCGAAGTCGGCGAACCAGACGTAGAAGCGCTCGACGCCCCGGGCCCGCAGGCCGGCGAAGTGCTCGGCCAGCTCGGGAGCGGTGCCGACCGGGGCCGTCCCCGACAGGGTCCAGCCGCCGAACCGGCGGGTGAACAGGGCGGTGACCTCGGCGCGGGCGGCCTCGGTCGGGACCAGCGCCACCATGGCCTGTACCGAGACCCGGGCCCGGCCCACCTGGTCCCGCCCCTCGTCCAGGCGGTCGAGCATGTGGACGGGGACGTTCCACCAGTCGGCGTGCTGCCGGACCAGCGCCAACGTGCGGGGGCCCGCGCCCCCGACCACGATGGGGACGGGGCCGGTGGGCGCAGGGCACTGCTGGGCGTCGTGCAGGCGGAAGAAGCGGCCCTCATAGCTGACCGGCTCGCCGGTCCACAGCGCCTTGATGATGTCGAGGGACTCGCCCAGCCGGGCCACCCGCTCGCGGGGCGGGGCCGCGCCGACGCCGAAGGTGTCGAGCTCGTCGGGGACCGACCCCCAGCCGATCCCCAGGTCGAAACGGCCGCCCGAGGCGTGGTCGAGGGTGGCCGCCTGGCGGGCCAGCACCGCGGGATGCCGCAGCGCGTCGCACAGGACGAGGTGGCCCACCCGCAGCCTCCGGGTGGCGGCCAGCAGCCAGCCGGCCAGGGTCATCGCCTCCCACATGTCGTGCTCGGCCGCCAGCGGCGGGGCGAGGTGGTCCATCAGCGCGATGCCCTCGAAGCCGGCGGCCTCCGCCGCCCGGGCCCGCTCGACGATGGCGTCGACCGGCATGCGCATCTGGGGCAGGAACAGGTGGAAGCTCACGGCCGGCCCGCCCTCGCCACCGCGAGGCACGCCTCGGTGGTGCGCTCGATCACGGCCCGCGACGGATGGACGCGGTCCCACAGGTAGTCCGACAGCCGGCCCACGACCGCGTGGGCCACGAAGGCGGCGTCGAGGTCGGGGTCCGCGCTGCCCAGCTCGGCGAACGGCTCACGCAGCAGCGTGCCCAGCGGGTGGCTGGCCGACCGCAGGCCCTGGCCGACGCTGCCACCGTTCCACAGCACGGCCAGGGTGGTGGCCGCGATCTCCTCGTCGGCAGCCTGTGACAGCACGCCCTCGACCCAGCGCCGGACCTGGGCCTCGGGCGTGGCCTCCTTGGCCATCTGGTGGGCCAGGTAGCCCAGCAGGCGCTCGGTGCCGTCTTCCAGCAGGGCGGCGACCAGCGCGTCCTTGGACGGGAAGTGCCGGTAGAAGGCGTCGTTGGACAGTCCGGCCTCCGCCACGATGTCGGCCACCCTGGGGCGGGACCCCGTCCCGCACCGCCGCATGACGTCCAGTGCGGCGTCCAGCAGGCGGCGGACCTCGCCGGCGTACTCGGAGCCGCGCCGGCTCAGCGTCCGGAGCGCGATGCGCTGGGCAACGTCGTTCTCCAGAGGATCGTTCGGCACAGCCGGAACTGTACTTGACATGGTCAGAACCATATTCTGGCGGCATGTGGGATTTCGAGACCGAGCCCGAGTTCCAGGCCAAGCTCGACTGGGCCGACCAGTTCGTGCGCGAGGAGGTGGAGCCGCTCGACCTGGTGTGGCCGGGGCTCGAGTTCACCCCCCTGGACGAGACCCTGCGCAAGGTCATCGAGCCGCTGAAGGCCGAGGTCCGCCGCCAGAAGCTGTGGGCCACCCACCTCGGCCCCGACCTCGGCGGCGAGGGCTACGGGCAGCTCAAGCTGTCGCTGCTCAACGAGATCCTGGGCCGCTCGTCGTGGGCGCCCATCGTGTTCGGCTGCCAGGCGCCCGACACCGGCAACGCCGAGATCATCGCCCACTACGGCACGCCGGAGCAGAAGGAGCGCTACCTGCGCCCGCTGCTCGAGGGCGAGATGTTCTCCTGCTACTCGATGACCGAGCCCCACGCCGGAGCCGACCCCACCATGTTCACCACCCGGGCCGTGCGGGACGGCGACGAATGGGTGATCAACGGCTGGAAGTTCTTCTCCTCCAACGCCCGCACGGCGAGCTTCCTCATCGTGATGGCGGTGACCAACCCCGACGTGAGCCCCTACAAGGGCATGTCCATGTTCCTGGTCCCCAGCGACACGCCCGGCGTCAACATCGTGCGCAACGTGGGCCTGGGCGGCGAGGCGGAGGACGAGGGCTCGCACGCGCTGATCCACTACGAGGACGTGCGGGTGCCGGTGGACGGGCTGCTGGGCGGGGAGGGCCAGGCCTTCGCCATCGCCCAGACCCGCCTGGGCGGCGGCCGGATCCACCACGCCATGCGCACCATCGGCCTGGCGCAGAGCGCGCTCGACATGATGTGCGAGCGGGCGCTCAGCCGGGAGACCCAGGGCAGCCTGCTGGCCGACAAGCAGTTCGTGCAGGGCTACATCGCCGACTCCTACGCCCAGCTCAAGCAGTTCCGCCTGTTCGTGCTCTACACCGCGTGGTCGATCGACAAGCACAACGACTACCGCAAGGTGCGCAAGGACATCGCCGCGGTCAAGGTCCTGATGCCGGGCGTGCTGCACGACGTGGCCTGGCGGGCCATGCAGGTCCACGGCGCCCTCGGCGTCAGCAACGAGATGCCGTTCCACCGCATGATGCTGGGGGCGAGCGTGCTGGGCCTGGCCGACGGGCCCACCGAGGTGCACAAGGTGACCGTGGCCCGCCAGGTGCTGCGGGAGCACTCCCCCAGCGACGACCTGTGGCCCACCCGCCACCTGCCCAAGCGCCGGGCCGCGGCCCGCGCCAAGTTCGCCGAGCACCTGGAGCACGAGGTGGGGAACCTGTGATCGACGTCGAGCGGCTCGCCACCTGGATGGACGGCGCGGGCCTGGCCAAGGGCGAGCCCGTCGAGCTCCGCTTCATCTCCGGTGGCACCCAGAACGAGATCTACGAGATCCGGCGGGGCGACCGGCACTGCGCCATGCGCATCCCGCCGCCCGAGGCGCCCGCGCCCCGCGACGAGGGCATCGTCCGCGAGTGGCGCATCATCGAGGCGCTGGGCGGCACCGACGTCCCCCACACCGAGGCCATCGCCCTGTGCACCGATCCCGCGGTGCTGGGGCGCACCTTCTATCTGATGGGCTACGTCGACGGCTGGTCGCCCATGGGCGTGGACCGCTGGCCCGAGCCCTTCGACCAGGATCTCGCGGCCCGCCAGGGCCTGGCCTACGAGCTGGTCGAGGGCATAGCCCGGCTGTCCCAGGTGGACTGGCGGGCCAAGGGCCTGGACGACCTGGGGCGGCCCGACGGCTTCCACGAGCGCCAGGTCGACCGCTGGACCCGGTTCGTGGAGCGGATCAAGGGGCGGGACCTGCCCGGCTTCGACGAGGCCGCCGCCTGGCTGCGGGCCCACAAGCCGATCGACTACGTCCCGGGGATCATGCACGGCGACTACCAGTTCGCCAACGTCATGTTCCGCCACGGCGGGCCGGCCCGGCTGGCCGCCATCGTGGACTGGGAGATGGGCACGGTCGGCGACCCCAAGCTCGACCTGGCGTGGGTGGTGCAGGGCTGGCCCGAGGACACCGACGCCCCCGGCGACGCCTTCGCCAGCTACGTGGACATGACCGGCATGCCGTCGCGGGACGCGATCCTGGAGCGCTACGCCGAGGTCTCCGGCCGGCAGGTGGACGACATCGACTACTACGTCGTTCTGGCCCGCTGGAAGCTGGCGGTGGTGCTGGAGCAGGGGTTCCAGCGTGCGGGCGACGACGAGAAGCTGCTGGCGTTCGGGCCGGTCGTGCTCGACCTGTTCGAGAACGCCGCCGCCCTGGCCGAGTCCACGGACTACCGCTGACGTGCGCGCCGCCGTCTGCCGGGATTACGGCCCGCCCGAGGCGGTGGCCGTCGAGGACCTCCCGTCGCCGGCCCTGGGCCCGGACCAGGTGCGGGTGCGGATCGACGCCGCCGCGGTCAACTTCCCCGACGTGCTGCTGGTGGCGAACCGCTACCAGATCAGCGTGCCCACCCCGTTCGTGCCCGGCAGCGAGTTCGCGGGCGTCGTCACCGAGGTGGGCCCGGACAGCCGTTTCACCGGCGGGGACCGGGTGGTCGGGACCGCCATGGTGGGGGCGTTCGCCGAGGAGGTGGTGGTGGGGGACGCCTCGCTCCACCCGGTGCCCGCCGGCCTCGACCTTGCCCACGCTGCGGCCTTCGGGGTGGCCCACCGCACCGCCTACTCCGTGCTGCGGTCGGTCGCCGCCTTGCAGCCGGGCGAGGAGCTGATCGTGCTGGGCGCCGGCGGCGGCGTCGGCCTGGCCGCGGTGCAGCTGGGGGCGGTGCTGGGGGCGTCGGTCACCGCGGTGGCCTCGTCGGCCGCCAAGCTGGAGGTGGCCGCGGCCCACGGCGCCACCCACCTCATCGACCACACCGCGGGCGACCTGCGCGCCGCTCTGCGCGAGGTGCTGCCCGAGGGAGCCGACGTGGTGGTGGACCCCGTAGGCGGGGCGCTCGCCGAGCCCGCGCTGCGGGCCGTGCGCTGGGGCGGGCGGTTCGTGACCGTGGGCTACGCCTCGGGCGAGATCCCCCGCATCCCGCTCAACCTGGTGCTGCTCAAGGGCAGCCGCATCCTCGGCTTCGAGTTCCTGGGCTTCGCGGCCCGCGAGCCCAACGAGTTCCACCGCAACGAGGAGGAGCTGCTCGCCCTGGTGGCGTCAGGCCGCGCCGTGCCGCACATCGGCGCCAGCTTCGGGCTGGAGGACAGCGCCGCCGCCCTGCGGCTGGTGGGCGACGGGCAGGCCATCGGCAAGGTGGTCATCCAAGTGAACGACGCAGCGGCCCCGTGCTAGGCTCACTCTCATAACTGGAAATAGCGTTCTCTCACGATCTGAGAACGCGTTTCGCGAGAACGCGTTTCTGACAACACGTCTGGTCACACGAGGGGAAGCCATGCTCGAAGCCGATGACCTCATCCTCGTCAGCGTCGACGACCACCTCATCGAGCCGCCCGACCTCTTCGTCAACCACCTGGGCCCGAAGTACCTCGACCGGGCGCCCAAGCTGGTCCGCAACGACGAGGGGTCCGACGTGTGGACCTTCGGGGACCTCGTCATGGAGACGGCCGCGCTCAACGCGGTGGCCGGGCGGCCCAAGGAGGAGTACGGCATGGAGCCGCAGAGCCTCGACGAGGTGCGGCCCGGCTGCTACGACGTCCACGAGCGGGTCAAGGACATGGACGCGGGCGGCGTGCTGGCGTCGATGAACTTCCCCTCCTTCCCCACCTTCACCGCCCGCACCTTCCTCAGCGACGACATCGAGCTGTCGAACGCCCTGGTGCGGGCGTACAACGACTGGCACATCGACGAGTGGTGCGGCGCCTACCCCGGCCGCTTCATCCCCATGGCCGTCCCCGCCATCTGGAGCGCGGAGGAGACCGCGGCCGAGGTGCGGCGCACCGCGGCCAAGGGCTGCCACTCGCTGAGCTTCACCGAGAACCCGGCGGCGCTCGGCTACCCCAGCTTCCACGACGAGTACTGGGACCCGGTGTGGCGGGCGTGCGTCGAGACCGGCACGGTGCTCTCCATCCACCTGGGCTCGTCGGGCCGCCTCACCATCCCGGCCGTCGACTCGCCGCCCGACGTGATGATCACGCTCCAGCCCATGAACATCCAGTCCGCGGCGGCCGACCTGCTGTGGTCGCGGGTGCTCAAGACCTACCCCGACCTGCGCGTGGCGCTGTCCGAGGGTGGGACGGGCTGGGTCCCCTACTTCCTCGACCGCCTCGACCGCACCTACGAGATGCACCACTACTGGACCCAGCAGGACTTCGGCGGTCGCCTGCCCAGCGAGGTGTTCCGCGAGCACTTCCTCACCTGCTTCATCAGCGACCCGGTCGGGGTCGCAGCTGCGGGACCGCATCGGCGTCGACAACATCGCCTGGGAGGCCGACTACCCCCACAGCGACTCGATGTGGCCCACCGCCCCCGAGGAGCTGAGCGCGGTGTTCGCGGCCAACGCGGTGACCGACGACGAGATCAACAAGATCACCCACCGCAACGCCATGCGCTGGTACTCGTTCGACCCGTTCGCCCACGTGCCCGAGGACGAGGCGACCGTCGCTGCGCTGCGGGCCAAGGCCGCTGGGCACGACGTGTCGGTCATGTCGCGCAGCACCCGGGTCCGCACCCCGGACGAGAAGCTCGAGGGCTTCCGCCGGCGGGCCCGGCACGCCGTGGCCGCGGGGCGGTGAGGGCCGTGCCCACGAGGCAGATGTCGCTCGTCGGCTTCATGCAGGCCGGCAACGTCACCGTGTACGCGGGCTCGTGGCGGCACCCCGCCACCGAGCACGGCTTCCTCACGCCGGGCTACTACCAGAAGCTGGGCCGCACCCTCGAAGAGGGCTGCTTCGACATGATGTTCTTCGACGACCGGCTGGCCATGCCCGGCATCTACGGCGGGTCCGTGGCCGACGCCGTGCGCCTGGGGGCGCGGCCGGTCAAGCTCGACCTGAGCATCGTGCTGGGGCTGGTCGCCGGGGCCACCAGCCACATCGGCCTGGGCGCGACCTACTCGACCACCTACTACACGCCGTTCCACGTCGCCCGTACCTTCGCCACCCTCGACCACCTGTCGGGGGGCCGCGCCGCCTGGAACGTCGTCACCTCGGTCAACGACAGCGAGGCCCAGAACTACGGGGTCGAGCACCACCTCGGCCACGACGAGCGCTACGACCGGGCCGACGAGTTCCTGGAGGCCACCACCGGGCTGTGGGACACGTGGGAGGACGACGCCCTGGTGCTCGACCGGGAGCGCGGCATCTTCGCCGATCCCGACAAGGTCCACCCGCTGGACTACGCCGGCGAGTGGTTCAGCGTCCGCGGCCCGCTCACCGTGCCCCGCTCGCCCCAGGGCCGGCCGGTGCTGCTCCAGGCGGGATCGTCGGGCCGGGGGCGGGACTTCGCCGCCCGCTGGGCCGAGCTGATCTTCACCGGCGACCCCAACATCGACGTCGCCCGCTCGCACTACAAGGACCAGAAGGAGCGCATCGCGCAGGGCGGGCGCGACGCCGGCTCGGTCAAGATGCTGCCCATGGCCTACACCGTCATCGGCGAGTCGCGGGCGCACGCCGAGGAGCGCGAGCAGCTGTTCCTCAACGAGCTGGTCGACCCGCAGGCGTCGCTGGCACTGCTGTCCGAGCTGATGAACTACGACTTCTCCGGCCTGCCGCTCGACGCCCCGATCACCGACGAGCTGATCGAGTCGGTGTCGGGCATCCGGGGCCTGGTGCAGAACCTGCGCCAGCACATCGGCGGCACCGTCACGCCTGGCCGACCTGGCCGGCCACCGGGCCACGCTGCTCCAGGGGCCGCGCTTCGTGGGCACCGCCCGCGAGGTGGCCGACCAGATGGAGGAGTGGTTCGAGGGCGACGCCTGCGACGGCTTCACCATCGCCGCCACCCACGTGCCCGGCGCCTACGAGGACGTGGTGCGCATGGTGGTGCCCGAGCTCCAGCGCCGCGGCCTGTTCCGCACGGAGTACACGGGAGCGACGCTGCGCGAGAACCTGGGCCTGGAGCGCCCGGCCGTCGGCGCCCATGGCTGAGAGGCCCCTGGAGGGGCTGCGCGTGGTGGAGGCGGCCACGCTCGCCGCGGGACCGATGGTGGGCGCGGCGCTGGGCGAGTTCGGCGCCGAGGTCATCAAGGTCGAGCCGCCGGGCGCGGGCGACCCCATGCGCACCTGGGGCCATCGCCGCGACGGCATCGGCCTGGCCTGGAAGAGCGTGGCCCGCAACAAGCGCTGCGTCACCTGCGACCTGCGCCGGCCCGAGGGCCAGGAGCTGTTCGCACCGGCTGCTCGACGTGAGCGACGTGCTGGTGGTGGGCAACCGGCCCAGCGCCCTGGCCCGCTGGGGCATCGACTGGGACTCGGTGCACGCCGCCCACCCCCGGGTGGTGATGCTGCACGTCACCGGCTACGGGCGCGGCGGCCCCAAGGCGGACCGTCCCGGCTACGGGACGCTGGCCGAGGCCATGAGCGGGTTCGCCCACGTGGTGGGCCAGCCCGAGGGCCCGCCCACGCTGCCGCCGTTCATGCTGGCCGACGGCGTGGCCTCCCTGGCCGCCACCTACGCGGTCGTGATGGCCCTGTACCACCGGGACGTGCACGGCGGCGAGGGGCAACTGGTCGACGTGAACCTCATCGAGCCGCTGGCCCGCCTGATCGAGACCTCGACCCTGGCCTACGACCAGCTGGGCATCGTGCCCGGACGGGTGGGCAACCGGCTCGACGCCAGCGCGCCCCGCAACGCCTACCGCACCGCGGACGACCGGTGGCTGGCCATCTCCTCGGCCTCGCCCAGCATCGCGGTACGGGTGTTCCGGGCCATCGGCCGGGCCGACCTGGCCGAGGACCCCGACTACGTCGACCCGGTCAGCCGCCAGGAGCGGGCGGTCGAGGTCGACGAGCTGGTGGCCAAGTGGGTGGGCGAGCGCACGCTGGCGGAGGCCATGGCCCACTTCGAGGCGGCCGAGGTCACCGCCGCGCCGGTCTACGACGCCCCGCAGTTGCTGGCCGACGAGCACCTGCGGGCGCGTGGCACCTTCGTGCGGGTGGAGGACGACGACTTCGGGCCGGTGACCGTGCAGGCGCCCGTGGCCCAGCTGAGCGGGACGCCCGGTCGGGTCGAGCACCTGGGGCGGGCGCTGGGGGCCGACAACGACGCGGTGTACGGCGGCCTGCTCGGCCTCGACGCCGACCGGCTCGCAGGCCTGCGGGCGGAAGGGGTGATCTGATGGGCGAGCCCCGGGCCCGGCGGGCCGAGCTGGCCACGCCGGCCAGCAGCGAGAAGATGTGCGAGAAGGCGGCCGGCTCGGGCGCCGACCTGGTGTTCCTCGACCTGGAGGACGCCTGCGCGCCCGTCGCCAAGGAGGGTGCCCGGGGCATCGCGGTGAGGGCGCTCACCGAGCTCGACTGGGGCCGCACCGTGCGCGCCGTGCGCGTCAACGGGCTGGAGACGCCCTGGTGCCACGGCGACATCATCGAGGTGGTGACCGGCGCCGGTGAGGCGCTGGACGTGCTGATCGTGCCCAAGGCCCGCTCGGCCCGGGACGTCTGGTGGGTCGACGTGCTGCTCACCCAGCTGGAGGCCAAGCTCGGCCTGCGACGCCGCATCGGCCTGGAGGTGCTGATCGAGGAGTCGGAGGGGCTGGCCAACGCGGTGGAGATCGCCCGGGCCAGCGACCGGCTGGAGGCCATCATCTTCGGTGCCGGGGACCTGTCGGCCTCGCAGCGGGCGCGGGTGGACGGCAACTTCGACCCGGCCGGCGACTACCCCGGCGACTTCTGGCACTTCGCCCGCTTCCAGGTGGTGACCGCGGCGCGGGCCGCGGGGATCGACGCCATCGACGCTCCCTACCCGGCCTACCAGGACCCCGACGGCTACCGGCGCAGCGCCACGCAGGCCAGCCTGCTGGGCTTCGACGGCAAGTGGGCCATCCATCCCGCCCAGATCGCCATCGCCCACGAGGTCTTCTCCCCCACCGACGCCGAGGTGGAGGAGGCCAAGGCCTCCATCGAGGCCTACCGGAAGGCCGAGGCCGAGGGCGTCGGCGCCATCGGGCGCGACGGCCGCCTCGTGGACGCGGCCCACATGCGCCTGGCCGAGAACGTCCTGTACAAGGCTTCACTGCGATGAGCGACGACCTGGGGACCACGGGGCTGCGACTGGAGCGTGAGGGCGCCATCGCCTGGTGCACCATCGACCGGCCCGCGGCGCGCAACGCCTTCACCCCGGCCATGTACTACGGGCTCAAGCGGGCCGTGCGGCTGGTCAACACCGACCCCGACCTGGCTGCGCTCATCATCACCGGCACCGGCGACGTCTTCGCCCCCGGCGGCGACCTCGGGGGGCGCGAGGAGGAGGGCGACATCGCTGCCCGACGGGCTGGGCCACGAGCTGCTGCCGTTCCTGACCATCCGCGACAGCCCGGCCCCGGTGATCGCGGCGGTCAACGGCATCTGCCAGGCCGGCGGGCTGCTGGTGGCGATGATGGCCGACATCGCGGTGGCCAGCGACCGGGCCACGTTCCGGGTGCCCGAGCTGCTGCGGGGCATCCCCGACGCCACCTACGCCGCCGTGCTGCCCGCGCACGTGGGCGTGGCCGTGGCCCGCGACCTGCTGCTGTCGGCCCGGCGCTTCGACGCCGCCGAGGCGCAGCGGCTGGGGGTCATCTCGCGGGTGGTGCCCCACGACGACCTGCGGGCCGCGGCGGTCGAGGCGGCCCGGCAGGTGCTGCGCACCGCGCCCGAGGCACGGATGCACGTCAAGCGCATGCTCAACCAGCGCTACGGCGACATCGACTACCAGACCATGTTCTGGGCGCTCGACCACTCGGACGAGCCGCGTGAGGGCATGCAGGCGTTCATGGAGAAACGGAAGCCCCGCTGGGAGCAGGCATGACGACCGAACGCACCTACCGAGTCGTGCAGTGGGCCACGGGCAACATCGGCACCCGCGCCCTGCGCACGGTGATCGAGCACCCGCAGCTCGACTTGGCCGGCGTCTACGTCCACTCGCCGGACAAGGCCGGCCGCGACGCGGGCGAGCTGTGCGGCCTGGAGCCCACCGGCGTGGCGGCCACCGACGACGTCGACGAGATCGTGGCCCTCGGGGCCGACTGCGTGCTCTACATGCCGCGGGCCCTCGACGCGGACGAGGTGTGCCGGCTGCTGGCTTCGGGCAGCAACGTGGTCACCACCCGCGGCGAGTTCCACCACCCGCCCAGCATGGACCCGGCCCTGCGCGAGCGGGTCGAGGCCGCGTGCAGCCGAGGGCGCCACGTCCATCCACAGCACCGGCAGCAGCCCCGGGTTCATCTCCGAGGCGCTCCCCCTGGTCCTGACCTCGATCCAGCGCCGGCTGGACGGGCTCACCATCCACGAGTACGCCGACCTCTCGCAGCGGGACTCGCCGGGGCTGCTGTTCGAGGTCATGGGCTTCGGCAAGCCCCCGGCCGCGTTCGACGAGCGCCGGCTCAGCCACGGGACCACCAGCTTCGGTCCCACGCTGCGGCTGCTCGGCGACGCGCTGTCCCTGCCGCTCGACGGCGTCGAGGCCCGCGGCGAGGTGGCGTGCGCGGCCCGGACCGTGGAGATCGCGGCCGGGACGCTGGAGGCCGGCACGGTGGCCGCCCAGCGGATGACGGTGTCGGGGATGCGGGACGGGCGCCCGCTGCTGGAGTTCCGGGCCACCTGGTACTGCACCACGGAGCTCGAACCGGCCTGGGACACCCGGCGCACCGGCTGGCGGGTGGAGGTCGACGGCGACGCGCCGCTCGACGTCGACCTGCCCTTCCCGGTGCCGATGGAGGAGATGGGGGCGACGACGCCGGGCTACACCGCGCACCGGGCGGTCAACGCCGTGCCCGTGGTGTGCGAGGCGCCGCCGGGCATCCGCACGACCGTCGACCTGCCGCAGGTCGTGGCCATGCTGGGGGAAGGGTGGGGGAAGTGACTGGGGAAAGGATGAGGCATGTTCCGGAGGGGGATCCCGCTCGCCGCGGTGCTGGTCACCGCGGCGGCGTGCTCACCAGGGGGAGGAATTCGATGACGATGAGGCTCAGGACCAGGGAGCCGAAGACGTGAGCGAGCCGGTGCGGGGGGCCGGCGTGGCCCAGCCCACGGTCACCGGGCCCGGTCACCGGAGGGGTGCACGACCAGCCGTTCAACGCCATGCCCTCGGGACTGGCCGACCAGTACGGCTACGTCGAGGAGGAGTTCTTCCTGGAGGGCGACGCCACCGCGTACCTGCCCCAGGGCGAGCAGGGCGAGGACGGCCGCTGGGACGTGACCGAGGCGGGGACCGCGCCCTACAAGTCCCGGATCATCGTGCGCCGCCCGGCCGACGCCGAGGACTTCAGCGGCACGGTGTACGTGGAGTGGCTCAACGTGACCGCGGGCGTCGACGGCGACCCCGACTTCGGGCTCACCCACCCGGTGATCCTGGGCGACGGCTCGGCCTACGTGGGCGTGTCCGCCCAGCGGGCGGGCATCGAGGGCGGCGGGGTGCTGCCCGTGCCCGGCGTGCAGGTCCAGGCGCTCAAGCAGTACGACCCCGAGCGCTACGGCGAGCTGGTGCACCCGGGCGACCAGTACTCGTACGACATCTTCTCCCAGGCCGCGCAGGCCGTCCGCCGGCCGGGGGACGCACCAGGGGACGCAGACGTGCTCGACGGGCTGGAGGCCCGCCACGTCATCGCCATGGGCGAGTCGCAGTCGGCCGCCCGCATGGTGACCTACGTCGACGCCGTCCACCCCGTGGCCGGCATCTACGACGGGTTCCTGGTCCACAGCCGGGGCGGGGGCGGGGCCCCGCTGGAGGACACGCCCGACATCCTGGGGATGGGCGTCGTCCGCATACGCGACGACCTCGACGTGCCGGTGCTGCAGTTCGCGACCGAGACCGACCTGTTCGGCCTGCTCGGCTTCAGCCGGGCCGCCCAGGACGACAGCGACATGCTGCGGACCTGGGAGGCGGCCGGCACGGCCCACGCCGACCAGGCCATCCTCGACTACAACCAGGAGCTGGCCCGGGACGTGGGCGGCGGCGGCTTCGACCTGGCCGCCATGTGCGGCTCCATCAACACCGGGCCCCAGGCCCAGGTGGTGCGGGCCGCGCTGGCCGCGCTGCGGGACTGGGTGATCGACGGCACGCCGCCGCCCGAGGCGCCCCGCCTGGAGGTGGCGGGCGAGGCCATCGCCCGGGACGAGCGCGGCATCGCCCTCGGCGGCATCCGCACCCCCGGGGTCGACGCCCCGGTGTCGGTGCTGACCGGCGAGGCGCCCGCGGACCGCAGCATCCTGTGCATGCTGTTCGGGGACACGGTGCCGTTCGACCCGGCCACCCTGGCGTCGCTCTACCCCAGCGACGACGACTACGTCGCCGCGGTCACCGAGTCGGCCGACGCCGCGGTGGAGGCCGGGTTCATGCTCCGGCCGCCGACGCCGACGCCATGATCGACGCCGCGGGCGAGGCCGAGCCTAGGTAGACGGCGCCGTCCAGCTTCAGCGCGATGATGCCGTCCTGGTCGAGGCCCAGCCCGGCCAGGACCGCGTCGGTGTGCTCGGCGAAGGCGGGGCGCGGCGCAGGGCGGTGGGCCGCTCGTCGAACTGGACCGGGCTGGCCACCAGCTCGAAGGACGAGCCGTCCTCGGCCTCGACCGTCGCCAGGTAGCCGTTGCTGCGGACCTGGGCGTCGTCGCCCACCTGGAGGGTGTCCTGCACCGGCGCCCACGGGCCGCTGAGGGTGGCCAGGCGCCGGGTCCAGTACGCCAGCGGCTGCGAACCGAAGGCCTCCCGCAGGGCGGCGACCGCCTCGGCCGAGTGCGCCTCGATGCCCTCGGCGGTGGCGAAGCGCTCGTCGGCGGCCAGGTCGGGCCGGTCGATGTGCCGGCACACGTCGGCCCAGAAGCGGGTCGGCTGGAGCATGACCAGCGACAGGTAACGGCCATCCGCGGTGCGGTAGAGGGCCGACAGCGGGTTGGCCGAGCCCACCGTGCCCGTCCGGGGCGCCACCCAAGGGCGGCCCGCGAGCAGCGACGAGTCGATGGCCGCGCCCATGGCCCACACGCCGCTGCCGAGCAGCGAGACGTCCACCACCGACGGCTCGCCGGTGCGCTCGCGGGCGAACAGGGCGGCGGCGATGCCGCCGGCCAGGTTGGTGCCGGAGATGGTGTCGCCGTAGGCGGGGGCGGGCGGGGTGATGATGCCCTCGACGTCGGGCGGGGTGATGCTGGCGGCGGTGGCGGCCCGGGCCCAGAAGGCGGTCATGTCGTAGCCGCCCCGGTCGGCCTCCTCGCCCCGGGGGCCGAGGGCGCTGCCCCGGGCGTAGACGACGGCCGGGTTCACCGCCCGCACGTCCTCCACCTCGATGCGGAAGCGCCGCCGGGCGCCGGGCAGCAGGCTGGTGAGGAACACGTCGGCCTGGCGCACCAGGTCGTCGAGCACGGCGCGGCCGGACTCCACCGAGATGTCGAGGCCGATGCTGCGCTTGCCCCGGTTGGGGTGCTCGACGTTGGGATTGACGTCGCCCTCCACCACGAAGGCGCCGGTGCGGCGCAGGCCGCGCTGGGGGTCGCCGGTGACGGCGTGCTCGACCTTGAGCACGTCGGCGCCCCAGTCGGCGAGCACCGCACCGGCCGAGGTGACGAAGCCCCACATGGCGACCTCGACCACCCGGACGCCGGCCAGCGGCTGATGCACGTCAGTCCGCCGGGCGGGCGATCGTCTTGAGCTCCAGGTACTCCTCCAGGCCGGGCACGCCCATCTCGCGGCCGATGCCCGACTGCTTGTAGCCGCCGAACGGGGCGTCGGGCCCGTAGTACATGCCGCCGTTGACGCTGATCGTGCCGGCCCGGATGCGGCGGGCGACGCGGGTGGCCCGGTCCGGGTCGGTGCCGAACACCGCGCCCGACAGCCCGAAGATCGAGTTGTTGGCGATGGCCACGGCGTCGTCGTCGTCCCGGTAGCCGTGGACCACCAGCACCGGGCCGAACACCTCCTCCTGGGCCACGGTGGCGTTCGGGTCGACGCCGGTCAGCAGCGTGGGCTCGTAGAAGTAGCCCGGCCGGTCGGCGGGCTTGCCCCCGGTGACGACGGTGGCGCCCTCGGACACCGCGCCCCGCACGTAGCCGTCGACCCGCTCGCGCTGGGCCTCGCTGATGAGCGGGCCCATCATGGTGCCGGGGTCGCGGGGATCGCCGTAGGGGACGCCCGCCATGGTGCCGGCCACCTGCTCGACGACCTCGTCCAGCTGGGACTCGGGCACCAGCAGGCGGCTCGTGATGGCGCAGCCCTGGCCGGCGTGCGAGCAGATGGTGAAGCCGGAGAACATGGCGGCCAGGCCCAGGTCGGCGTCGTCCATGACGATGAACGCCGACTTGCCTCCCAGCTCCAGGAACGTCTTCTTCACCGTGGCGGCTGGCGGCGGCCATGATCCGGCGGCCGGTGGCGGTCGAGCCGGTGAAGCTCACCATGTCCACGTCCGGGTCGGTGACCAGCACCTCGCCCACCTCGCCCGAGGCGGACGGTGAGCAGGTTGACCACGCCGGGCGGGATGTCGGTGTGCTCGGCCACCACCTTGCCCAGCGCGGCCGAGATCCACGGCGTCTGGGGCGGGGACTTGACCACCACGGTGCAGCCCGCGGCCAGGGCGGGGACCAGCTTCGCCAGGGTGATCTGGACCGGGTAGTTGTAGGGCACGATGGCGGCGACCACGCCCACCGGCTCCTTCTCGACCCAGCGGTTGTGCAGCCCGCCCCGCACCTCGGCCACGCCCAGGTCCTCGTGGAACTCGTACTTGTCGAGCAGGTCGGCGTACCAGCCGACGATGTCGATGGGCGTGTCGAGCCCCGGGCCCTGGGTGAGCATGTGGGGCAGGCCGGTGTCGGCGATCAGCAGGGCCCGCAGGTCCTCCTGGTTGGCCAGCAGGCCGTCCCGCAGCTGGCGCAGGCAGGCGGCGCGGAAGGCCTGATCCGTCGCCCAGTCCGTGGTGTCGAACGCCCGCCGGGCGCTCTCGACCGCACGCCGGGCGTCACCGACCGAGGCGTCGGCGGCCTCGCCCAGCTGCTCGCCCGTGCTCGGGTCGATGGTCGGATACGTCCGGTTCCCCTCGGCGGGGACGAGCTCGCCGCCGACGAGCAGGCGTTCCTCATGCCACATGGCCGGAAACTATCTTCTCCGAAATAGGAGAGGCAAATGCTGGTGCGCGGCTGGTCCGCTGCGAGCCTAACGATTTGGCCCGGACGGCGGGCTAACTAGGAGGTGCCTCATGGCAGGCAGCATCTCCCGAGCGCAGGTTCTCGCGCGGGCCGATCACGTGGATGCACCCACCGGTGCCCTATTCACAGCAGCGCCTGGAAGGAGGGATTCCGCACGGATTGCTCCGGCTTCGTCCGGATGACGTGGGATCACGACAGCGACTTCGACTACCAAGACGATCCTGGATGTGACCGACGCCATCGGCAAGGAGGACCTGCAGGCCGGCGACGTGCTGAACCAGCCCGCTGACATTCGACGGCGTCGGGCCACGTCGTCCTGTTCGAGAGATGGGCTGACTGACGCCCATACCGGATATTGGGCTTACGAGCAGGCTGGCGGCAGCCTTCGCAAGACCACCTGGCGGACGATCGTCTATCCGTACGGGTGGGACCAGCACTACTGGCCGCGCCGGTACAAGCACATCATCGAGGCCGGGTCGCCGGCTCCCCTAGCCGCCAACGCGCGACCGGTCGCAGTCGCATCGGCGAACATCTCGACCGCGGCCATCGGGCAACCGATCACCTTCAGTGCTGAGGGTTCGAGCGACCCGGACGGATCCATCGTTGACTATCAGTGGGGTTTCACCGACGGGGCTACGGCCGGAGGATCGTCGGTCGACTACGCGTTCACCACCTCGGGCACGCAGTACGCGCACTTGAAGGTCACCGACAACACAGGGCGCCGTGGCATACCGCGACCCTGTCCGTGGAGGTGGCGCCGGTCGGCGGCGTGGACGGCCCCGTGGCGGTCATCGACAAGCCCGACCTCAATACCGAGGTCTATTTCACCGACGCCGCCGGCACCCTGACGCAGGTCTGGTACACGGGTGGCATAGGCCGAGTGGTCCCCCCGCCCAGAGAGTCTGGCTGCCACCGGCGTCACCGACTTCTCCGTGCTGTACAAGCCGGGCGGCAACCACCGAGGTCTACTACGTCGACGCGAGCGGAGCTCTCCGCCAGATCTGGTACACGCCCAGCGCCGCCGAGTGGGGCGGGCCCTACACACTGGTCGACTCGGGCGTCCGGAGCCTGGACGTCCTCTACAAGACCGGGGGAAACACCGAGGTCTACTACGTCGATGCAGCCGGAGCCATCGGCGCGGTCTGGTACACGCCTGCCCCCGACAACAAGTGGAGCCCGCCCACCACCCTCCTCGCCGGTGCTGACACCGCGACAGATCGAGGCCATCTACAAGCTCGGGGGAAACACCGAGGTCTATTACATCGACACCGCCGGAGCCATCCGCGCGATCTGGTACACGCCTGGCCCCGACGCCGAGTGGAGCCCCCAGCCCTACACCCTGCCCGGGGGCGATGCGCGAGAGATCAAGGCCATCTACAAGCACGGGGGAAACACCGAGGTCTATTACATCGACACCGCCGGAGCCATCCACCAGATCTGGTACACGCCCGGCCCCGACCAGTGGAGCCCCCGGCCCGACACCCTGCCCGGCGGCGGGCCGGGAGCGCACGGTCTGTCCATCATCTGGCAGCCCGACGGCAACACGGCGGTCTACTACGTGGATGGCACCGGGATCCCCAAGCAGATCTGGTACACGCCGGGAGGGGATTGGTCTGGGCCGATCGACCTACCGGGCAGCGGTGCGGACAGCATCGGCGTCGCGTGGAGGCCCGGGGCCAACACCGCGGTCTACTGCAAGAACGCGGCCAATCAGATATTCCAGTCCTGGTACACCCCGAACTTCGCCAACTGGGCAGGCCCCATTCAGCTCCCTAGGCGGGCTAGGCACGGTCCCGTAGGTCGTCGTCCAGCTCGACGCCGAAGGACAGCAGCGCCATGGCCAGCACGTCGTAGGCACCCACGGTGAAGACCAGGTCCAGCAGCTGCTGGTCGTCCAGCGCCGGCCGCCAGCGCGGCCCAGGTGGCGTCGGCGATCCGGGCCTCGCCCAGCAGCTCGTCGACCGCGGCCACCATGGCCCCTCCAGCGGCGACCAGCCCGGCGCCTCGGGGCCCTCGGCTGATGCGGGCGATCTCGTCGCGGTCGAGGCCGGCGTCGCCCGCCAGCACCACGTGCTGGGCCCACTCGTAGTCGCACTGCCGGACCGCGGCCACCCGCAGCACCAGCAGCTCGCGCTGGCGCTCGCGACAGCGTCGTGCCGAACAGGATGTGGCCGTTGAACGTGTGGTACGCCCGGGTCAGGGTCGGGTGGTGGGCCAGGGTGCCCAGCACGTTCAGGCCCTTGGGCCGGTCGCCGCCCGTCTCGGGGAAGGGATGGCGGGGCTCGGCCGGGCGCAGGGCCGCCAGCGCGTCGCCGCATGGCCGGGGGCCAGTCGCGGGGCGCCAGCGGCGGGATGGGGCTGGTCGGACGGGTACGTGACCTCCAGGTGCAGGGCCTTCACGCCCCGCAGGATGTAGGTGGGCTCGTAGGCGGTAGCGCCGGGCGCCGGGCGGGCCGTGGTCCGCCTCGGAGATGGCGATGCCCGACGTGCGGTCGAGCAGCCGTTCGAGGGCGATGCGGGCCTCGACCCGGGCCAGGGGCCCGCCGGGGCAGGCGTGGATGCCGCGCCCGAAGGCGAGGTGCTCCTTGACGTTGGGGCGGTCGAGCCGGAGCTCGCCCGGCGCCTCGAAGCGCCCGGGGTCGCGGTTGGCGGCGTGGGGGAACACGGCCACGGTGGTGCCCGCCGGGATCTCCACCCCGCCCAGCGACGTGGTGACCCGGGCCACGCGGGACACGGTCTTGACCGGGCCGTCCAGCCGCAGCACCTCCTCCAGGAAGTCGGGGATGCGCGCGGGCTCGCGGCGCAGCCGGTCCTGCAGGTCGTGGTCGTCGCCCAGGATGCGCAGGGCGGTGGTGATCAGCCGGGCCGTGGTGTCCTGCCCGGCCGCGAACAGGAAGGTGGCGGTGCGGACCACGTCGGCGACCTCGGGCACGGTCCCGTCCGGGTAGGTGGCGATGGCCAGCTTGGTGAGCACGTCGTCGCGGGGTGCCCGCCGCCGGTCCTCGACGTAGGCGGTGAAGGTCTCGGACAGGAAGGCCAGCGGGTCGAGCGAGCGGGGCCGCTCGCGGCCGACGCCGGGCTCGGGGTGCTCGACGCCCAGCTGGGCCTTGAACGTCGGGTGGTCGTCCTCGGGCACGCCGAGCAGCTCGGCGATGACCAGCAGCGCGAAGGGTTGGGCGAACTCGCCGCTGCACGTCGAAGCCGGCGCCGGGCCAGCACCCGGTCGAGCTGGCGGTCGGCGAGGCGCCCGATGGCGTCCTCGCTCTCCTGCAGCCGGCGGGGCGTCAGCAGCCGCATGAGCAGGCCCCGCAGGGCGGTGTGGCCGGCGGGTCCTGCGTCATCAGGTACTCGCTCATGGGCAGCCCGCCGCGGTGGCGCTCGATCAGGTCGTTGGCGTCGTCGCCCTCCGGCCGCCTCGGGGAGGCCCGGGAACGGCCCGGTCACCGCGTTGCACGACGAGAACGTCTCCGGCCGGCGCCACAGCTCCGCCGCCTCCTCGTAGCCGGTGACCGCGATCACGCCGTGGTGCGGCAGCCGGGCCACCGGGCACGCGGCCCGCAGGTGTTCCAGGTACGGGTACGGGTCGTCGACCAGCGACGGGTCCGTGAACCAGTCGATGTCGTCGAAGCCCATGCCGTCGATGTCGCTGTCAGAGCTGCTGCCGTCAAAGCTGCTGGGCACTCGCACAGGATAGGTGCTGAGCGAGTGCACAGCATGAGAGACTCGGGGACCATGAGCACGACCCGCCGGCTCGGGGCCGAGGACTCCGCCACCCGCGCCGCCCTGCTCGACGCCGCCCGCCAGCTGCTGCTGGAGGAGGGCTACGCGGCGGTGACCTCGCGCCGGGTGGCGGCCCGGGCCGGGCTCAAGCCCCAGCTCGTCCACTACTACTTCCGCACCATGGACGACCTGTTCCTGGCGCTGGTCCGCCAGGGCGGGGAGCAGTACCTCGAACGCCAGGCCCGGGCGCTGGCCTCGCCCCGGCCGCTGCGGGCGCTGTGGGAGCTGAGCAGCGACCCGGCGGGCGCCCGGCTGACCACCGAGCTGGCGGCCCTGGCCAACCACCGCAAGGCGATCCGGGCCGAGCTGGCCGCCTACGCCGGGCGGATCCGCCGGCTCCAGGCCGAGGCGCTGGCCGGCGTGCTCGCCGGCTACGGCATCGACGCCGAGGTGGTCCCGCCCGAGGCGCTGCTGGTGCTGGTGACCGCGCTGTCGCAGATCCTGGTGCTCGAGGACACGCTCGGCGCCACCACCGGCCACGCCGAGATGCGCGCCCTGGTCGAGCGCTGCCTGGCGCACTACGAGGGGCCGGCCACGAACGGGTAGATGCGGGTGAAGTCGGCGCCCGGCTCGCCGGCCGCGAACCGCTCCCACAGGGCGGCGACGAGCGGGCCGAGGACCGCGGGACCGCCCTCGGCCTCCACCGCCCGCAGGTAGAGGTGGACGTCCTTGGCCATCAGGTCGTTGGCGAAGCCGGCCGCGTAGCGCCCGGTGAGGACGTGGTCGGGGAACTTGTCCCGGCTGGCGGCGCTCTGCCCGCTGGAGGCGTTGAGGACGTCGAGCATGGTGGCCATGTCCAGCCCCAGCGAGCGGCCGAAGGCGATGGCCTCGCTGGTGGCGGCCAGGGCCGTGGCCGACAGGAAGTTGTTGGCCAGCTTCAGGCCCTGGGCCATCCCCGGGCGGTCGCCGACGCGGCGGCGCCGGTCGCTGAGGCCCGCCAGCACGGGCTCGACCGCGGCGCACGCGTCCTCCGGCGCCGCGTACATGACCATGAGCGTGCGGGCGCGGGCGCCGGCCACGCCCCCCGACACCGGGGCGTCGACGTAGGCGACCCCGGCCTCGGCCAGCCGGGCGTCGATGGCGCGGGCGGCGGCCACGCCGATGGTGGACGTGTCGACCACGTGGCTCGCGCGCGGCCGGCTGCCCGTGACGGCGATCTCGTCGGCCACCGCCTCGGCGGCGGCGCCGTCGGGCAGGCTGAGCACCACGGCCTCCGCCCGCCGGGCGACGTCGGCCACACTGGCCACGTACCCGGCCCCGTCGGGGCTGCGCCCGGGCCGGCCGCGTCGGTGGCCACGACCTCGTGCCCGGCGCCGACCAGGTTGGCGGCCAGCACGCTGCCCATGTTCCCGAGGCCCACGACACCGACTCGCATCACGCCCTACGATAACCCGGCTCTCAGCGAGCGGAAACGCTGGTCACGATCAGGAGGTCACGCCGATGCCTCGACGCCTGCCGGCCGAGCCTGTGTCGCGTGCCGCCCGACCTGGTCGCCGAGGCTAATAGGGGTCGCAGACCGGCGACCGGCGGCGAGAGGCGACCGGGCGGCCGGACCGCCTATTGCCTCGCGGCCCGGCCGTGGCTCGTATTGCCTCCGGCGACATCGCCACCTATCCGCGCGATCCTGAGCGGGACGCTGCGCCCGTTGTCTCAAACCCGGGGCGACACCACCACGTCGATCGACGTGGCGCCGCTGTCGGGCACCCGGGGCTGGCGCCACACCTCGACCGGGAACGACGCCGTCACCAGCGAGGCGAACAGCCACAGCAGGTTGCGGTCCTCGTCGGAGATGCCGTCGAGCGCCACGCTGCGCAGGTACTCCTCGCTCTCCTGGAGCCGGGGGAAGGCGGCGTCGTAGAACGCCTGGAGCTCGGCCATCGTGCTGGCGATGCGCTTGGCGAAGCGCTCGCGCTCGGTGGGCAGGCACCAGCCGGCGAACGGCTCGAGGTCGGCGAAGGCGGTCGGGAGCTTGCCCATCTCGGTCTCTCCTGTCACGACGCGGCGGTGATGCGGACGGGCGATCCGGGCTGGCCCGCCTGGTGGTCGGCCACGTACCCGCGGCAGGTCTTGTGCAGGTGCCGCAGCATGACCTCCTGGTCGCACAGCGGGAACTCGGCGATGGCTCCCGACTCCAGCATCGTCTGCGTGGCTTCGAGCGTGTTGCCGTCCTGGAGGCCGTACTCCTTGAACGTCACGACGGCCAGCTCCTGCTGGAGCCGCTCATAGGCGTTCTGCGGGGGCGCGAAGTAGAGCGATGTCTCGAAGATGTGCGTGTTGTAGGACGTCGGCCAGTAGTGGTACGTGAGGTACCAGTTGGGCTTCCAGACCAGCAGCATGAAGTTGGGGAAGAACAGGAACGAGTCCGTGCCCCAGGCCGGGTGGCGGGCGGGGTTGAGGCCGGGGGGCAGCTCGCCGATGTCGGGCCCCTCCCACACGCCGAACAGCCCGCTGCGCAGGACCCGTTCCATGGGCTTCACCATGGACAGGTCCTTGGGCGGGGCCATGCCGCCCCACGACGACACCATGGCGTGGGGGCCGTCGACGTCGTAGTGCAGGGCCTCGTAGCCGTAGCCCTGGAGCTTGCGCGACTCCTCCGCCGTGGCCTGCTTCGAGTGCAGAACAGGGGCGTGGTAGAACTCCATGAAGGCGTCGATGAACAGCTTCCAGTTGCTGCCCACCTCGGCGCGGTAGGTGTGCTTCTCGGTCATCAGGTGGAACGGGTAGCCCTCGATCCCCGCCCCGAGGCGCCCCATGTAGTCCCGCAGCGGCTGGGCCTCGGGGTCGAGGTTCACGAAGATGAACCCCTCCCACACGTCGGCGGTGACGGGCACCAGGCCGAAGCGGTCCTTGTCGAGGTCGAAGAACTCCGACTCCTGCTGGACGAAGGTCAGCGCGCCCTCGAGGTCGTAGCGCCAGCCGTGGTACTTGCAGGTGAACTGGCGGCACACGCCGCTGGTCTCCTCGCGGGGGTAGTCGTCCCACGCCAGCTTGTTGCCCCGGTGGCGGCACATGTTGTGGAACGCCCGCACCGTGCCCGACATGTCCCGCACGACCAGGACCGACGTGCGCGCCGCGTCGAGCTCCTTGGTGAAGTAGCTGCCGTTGCGGGGCAGCTGCTCGACCCGGCCGACGTTCAGCCAGGTGCGGCGGAAGATGGCGTCGCGCTCGAGCTCGTAGAACTCGGGCGAGATGGAGTCGTCGTACGAGACCGGCTCGGTGGCCAGCCCGAAGTGCTCCGTCCACGAGCCCTCGGCCGGCTTGGTGAAGTGCGGCATGTGCCTGGATCCTCCGCTATGCGTTCCGTGTCACGATAGCACGAATCTCCCACAATGAGAGGAACGTTTCCGGTCTCGCCTGGTGCAGGCGAACGTTTCGCTGTCGCCTGCGTGCAGGCGCCGGTTGCCTCGTGGGTGGTGTCAGGACACCGGCGTCTGGCCCACCACAGTGTCGAGGTCCACGACGGCCGCCCGGAACTGGGCGTTGTAGAGGCGGGCGTAGGCGCCGCCCCGGGCGAGCAGCCCCTCGTGGTCGCCCTGCTCCACGATGCGCCCCGCCTCCATCACCAGGATCACGTCCGCGTCCCGGATGGTCGAGAGCCGGTGGGCGATCACGAAGCTGGTCCGCTGCGAGCGCAGGGCGGCCATCGCCTCCTGGATGAGGACCTCGGTGCGGGTGTCGACCGAGCTGGTGGCCTCGTCGAGGATGAGGATGGCCGGGTCGGCCAGGAACGCCCGGGCGATGGTGACGAGCTGCTTCTCCCCCGCGCTGAGGTTGGTGCCCTCGTCGTCGATGATCGTGTGGTAGCCCTCGGGCAGGGAGTGGACGAAGCGGTCGACGTAGGCGGCCTGGGCGGCCGCCATGATCTCGGCCTCGCCCGCGTCGGGGTTGCCGTAGGCGATGTTGTCGTGGATGGTGCCGCCGAACAGCCAGGTGTCCTGGAGGACCATCCCGGTGGCGGCCCGCAGGTCCCGCCGCGGCAGCTCGGCGATGTCGCGGCCGTCGAGCGTGATCCGGCCCGAGTCCAGCTCGTAGAACCGCATGAGCAGGTTGACCAGCGTGGTCTTGCCCGCCCCCGTGGGGCCCACGATGGCGACGGTCTCGCCCGGCTCGGCCACCAGCGACAGGTCGGTGATGAGCGGCCGGTCGGGGCGGTAGGAGAACGACACATCCTCGAACGCCACCCGGCCCCGGGGCGGCCCCTCCAGCGGGCGGGCGTCGCCGTCGGGCCGCTCCTCCTCGGCGTCGAGCAGCTCGAACACCCGCTCGGCCGACGCCACCCCCGACTGGAGCAGGTTGATCATGGCGGCCATCTGCGTGAGCGGCATCTGGAACTGCCGGGTGTACTGGAGGATGGCCTGGACGTCGCCGATGGTGAGCGCCCCGGCGGTGACCCGGAGCCCGCCGACCACGGCGATGATCACGAAGTTGAGGTTGCCGAGGAACATCATCGCCGGCTGGATGACGCCCGAGACGAACTGGGCGCCGAAGCTGGCGGTGTACAGCTCGTCGTTGGTGACGCGGAAGACCTCCTCCACCTCCCGCTGGCGGCCGAACGCCTTGACGATGGCGTGCCCGGTGAACGCCTCCTCCACGTGGGCGTTCAGCGCGCCGGTGTGGCGCCACTGGGCGATGAACCGGCCCCGCGAGCGCTTGGCGATCTCGCGGATGGTCACCAGCGAGATCGGGACCGACACGAGCGCCACCGCCGCGAGCAGCGGCGAGATCCAGATCATCATGGCCAGCACGCCGACCAGCGTCAGCGACTGCGACACGAGCTGGTTGAGCGTCTGCTGGAGGCTCTGGGCGACGTTGTCGATGTCGTTGGTGACCCGGCTGAGCAGGTCGCCGCGCTGGTGGTGGTCGATGTAGGAGAGCGGCAGGCGGTTGAGCTTGTCCTCGACCTCGGCCCGCAACCGCCGCATGGTGCGCTGGATGATGCCGGCCATCAGGTAGGCGCTGACGTAGGTGATCCCGGACGAGGCCAGGAACAGCGCCAGCGCGCCCAGCAGCACCCGGTGCAGCTGGCCGAAGTCGATGCCGGTGGGGCTCTGCACGCCCTGGATGATGAGGTCGGTGGCGTGGCCCAGGATCTTGGGGCCCACCACGGTGAGGGCGACGCCGACGCTGGCCAGCGCCACGATGGGCGAGATCGGCATCCGGTCCTGGCGCAGCAGGGCCAGCAGCCGCATGGACGAGTTGCGGAAGTCGCGCGCCTTCTCGGTGGGGATGCCGGCGCCCATGGGCCGAATCGCGCTGGGGCTGCCGCTGGCCCGCGGCGGCGTGAGCGCCTGGCCCTGCCCGTCGCCGTCGCCGTCAGCGCCGGGCCCGCCGGGGCGCCCGGGCTCGGGCGGGGTCGGCTGCGGGGCGGAGGTCTGCGTGCTCATGGCGCACCCTTCGGGCTGCGCGCAATGAGCACTCGGCCCACGGGGCCGAGTAACGCACTGTGTTTCTGGTTCGCTCGACAAGCTCGCTCACGCCGCCTCGCCCTCCCGCATCTGCGACGCCACGATCTCGGCGTAGGTCGGGCACGTGGCCAGCAGCTCGTCATGGGGGCCGAGGCCCATGGGGCGGCCGTCCTCCAGCACGAGGATCTGGTCGGCCGCGGCGATGGTCGACACCCGCTGGGCCACCACCAGCACGGTGGCGTCGCGGGTCCAGGGCACGAGGCGGGCCCGCAGGCGGGCGTCGGTGGCGAGGTCGAGCGCCGAGAACGAGTCGTCGAACAGGTACACCTCGGGCTTGCGCACCAGCGCCCGGGCGATGGCCAGCCTCTGGCGCTGGCCGCCGGACACGTTGGTGCCGCCCTGTTCGATGCGGGCGTCGAGCCCACCGGGCATGGCCGCCACGAACTCGGCGGCCTCGGCCACCGTGAGGGCCTCCCACATCTCCTCCTCGGTGGCGTCGGGCTTGCCGTAGCGCAGGTTGGAGGCGACCGTGCCGGAGAACAGGTAGGGCTTCTGGGGGACCAGGCCGATGCGCTGCCACAGCGCGTCGGGCTGGAGGTCCCGCACGTCCACGCCGTCCACCAGCACCTGCCCGGCGGTCACGTCGATCAGGCGGGCCACCAGGTTGACCAGGGTGGTCTTGCCGGCGCCCGTGCTGCCGACGATGGCGGTGGTCTTGCCGGCGAGCGAGGTCAGCGTGACCCCCTCCAGCACCGGTTCCTCGGCTCCCGGGTAGCGGAAGGCGATGTCGCGCAGCTCCAGCGTGCCCACGGTGTCGCCCACCGGCACCGGCCGTTCGGGGGCGGCCACCGAGGGCAGGGTGTCGAGCACCTCGACGATCCGGTCGGCGCACACCGCGGCCCGCGGGGCCATGAGCGCCACGAACATCGACATCATCACGGCGATGAGCATCAGCGTGAAGTAGCTGAGGAAGGCGATGAGCGACCCGACGGTCATCTCGCCGCTGGCGATGCGGTCGGCACCGAACCACAGCACCGCCACGCTCGACGCGTTGATGATGAACAGCAGCATCGGGAACATCAGCGCCATCAGCCGCCCGGCCTGCAGCGAGACCTCGGTGAGCTGGTCGTTGACGCCTCCGAAGCGCTCGACCTCCCGCGGCTCCCGCACGAAGGCCCGCACCACCCGGACGCCGGTGATCTGCTCCCGCAGCACGAGGTTGGCGCCGTCGATGCGCGCCTGCATGGTGCGGAACAGCGGGATCATCCGCCACACCACCCCGCCCACGCTGAGCACCAGGGCCGGCAGGGCGACCACCACCAGCCACGCCAGGTCGGCGTCCTGCTGCAACGCCAGGATGCTGCCCCCGATGACGGTGATGGGAGCGGCCACGGCGAACGTGCACGCCATCACCACCAGCATCTGCACCTGCTGGACGTCGTTGGTGATGCGGGTGATGAGCGACGGCGCCCCGAACTGGTTCACCTCCCGGGCCGAGAAGTCGGTGACCCGGTGGAACAGCACGCTGCGCACGTCCCGGCCGAAGCTCATGGCCACCCTGGCGCTGACGTACACGGCGCCCACCGAGAACACGACCTGCACCAGCGTCACGCCCAGCATGGTCATGCCCACCGACAGGATGTAGGCGTTGTCGCCCGCCAGCACCCCGTTGTCGATGATGTCGGCGTTCAAGGTGGGGAGGTAGAGCGACGCCAGCGCCTGCACCGCCTGCAGTACCACGATGACCACCAGCAGGCGCCGGTAGGGGCGGAGGTGCGAGCGGAGGAGACGGATGAACACAGGGGCGGCCTCGGGACCTGGAAAGCGACGGCTCATTATGGCGGCGGAAAGGCGAGAACGATCCTGCAACGGGCACGACCCCGCGGACCAATCCGGCGGCCGTGCCGCCCTCCGTCAACCCAGGGTGATGGCGCGCTCCGGGCAGTTGCGGACGGCGCGGCGGACGTCGTCCTCCAGGGCGGGGGGCACCGTGGCGTCGTCGACCGCGGCGTGGCCCTCCTCGTCGAGGGAGAAGACGTCCGGGCAGATCTCCCAGCAGCGCGCGTGGCCCTGGCACACGTCGGGGTCGACCGAGACCTTCATCCGCCTTCTCCTTCAGCTCAGAACGTCGCCGACAGCGACCTTAAAACGTCGCCGACAGCGACCATGGGCCTTCGGCCATGGGCCGGCCCAGCAGGTCCATGCTGTAGCCGATCCGGCCGGTCATGCGAGCCGGCTCGGCGGTGCACAGCGCCAGCGCCGCGTCCGCCATGGCGCCGTCGGGCTCGACCGGCGTGGTGTCGGGGGTGTGCGGGGACACCTCGGCCACCCCGGGCGTGACCACCAGGCCCCAGGTCCCCAGCGCGGCCACGCCCACCCCCGTGCCCTCCAGCTCGGCCGCCAGCCCGGTGGTGAGGCGGTCGATGGCGGCCTTGCACATGCCGTAGGGGACGCAGCCGTCGCGGGACCAGTCCGGGTAGGGCGGGCCGAGGGGATGGCGGGCCTGCTTGGAGGTGATGTTCAGCACCCAGCCCCGGCCCCGCGCCACCATGCCCGGCACCGCCAGCTGGCACAGCCGGAAGGTGGCGTGGACCATGATCTGGAACATCAGGGCGTAGCGGCGCTCGCCGACGTCCAGGGCCGGCCCGTAGAAGTTGACCCCCGCGTTGTTGACCAGGGTGTCCACCGGGCCCAGCGCCTCCTCGGCCCGGGCCACGACCGTCTCGACCTCAGTGGGATCGCTCAGGTCGGCGGGCACGGCCACCGCGCGGCCGCCCGCGGCCCGGATGCCCTCGACCACCTCGCCCAGCGACCCGGGCAGGCGCGACGTCCCCGGCTCCGCGGTGCGGGCCACCAGCGCCACCGCCGCGCCCTCGGCCGCGAACCGCTCGGCGATTTGCCGCCCGATGCCCCGACTCGCGCCGGTGACGATCGCGACCCGGCCGTCCATCACCCCGGGACCGGCGCCGGGGTGAAGCCGTAGACGCGGGAGGCGTTGCCGATGGTGATCTTGTGCTGGACGTCCTCGGGCAAGTCGCCCAGCCACTTGTTGGCCAGGCTCACCGTGTCCGGCCAGGTCGAGTCGGAGTGCGGGTAGTCGCACTCCAGCATCACGTTGTCCTCGCCGATGACGTCGAGCAGCCGCAGCCCGGCGTGGTCCTCGATGAAGGTCCCGTAGACGTGGTCGGCGAACAGGCGGCGGATGTCGGTGTCGGGCGAGAACCGGGACTCGCCCTTGGCCTCGCCCTTCTCGTGGGCGGCGTTCATGGAGATGTCGAAGCGGGAGGCCCAGAAGCGCTGCTTGTCGACGACCTGCTCGGCTCGCTCCAGGAAGTAGGGGATCCAGCCGATCGAGCCCTCGGACAGGGCGATCTTGAGCCCGGGGAAGCGCTCGAAGTTGCCGCTGAACAGCCAGTCGAGCAGCGGTGCCCGCCTGGTTGGCGGCGGCCGAGTAGGCCATGAACGCCAGCGTCGGCATGTCGTCGGACGTGCGGATCAGGTTGGAGGACGACCCCACGTGCATCGACAGCACGAACGCGGCCTCCTCGGCCGCCCGGAACACCGGGTCCCAGTAGTCGGTGTGGATCGACGGCAGGCCCAGCTTGGTGGGGTTCTCGGAGAAGGCGATGGAGCGGGCCCCGAGCGCGGCGGTGCGCTCGATCTCGGCCGCGGCGGCCACCGGGTCCCACAGCGGGATGATCATCATGGGGATGAAGCGGCCGGGGTACGCCCCCGCGCACTCCTCCAGGATGAAGTCGTTCCAGGCCCGGACGCAGGCCAGCGCCAGCTCCTTGTCCTTGGCCTCGTGGAAGACCTGGCCGCAGTAGCGGGGGAACGACGGGAACAGCAGCGACGACAGCACGTGGCCCTGGTCCATGTCCGCCACCCGGGCCGCGGGCTCGTAGCAGCCGGGGCGCATGTCGTCGTAGGTGATGGGCTCGGGCGAGAACTCCTCGCGCCGCTTGCCGGCCACGGCGTTGAGGCCGGTGGTGACGATCTCGCGGTCCTCGTAGACCCAGTGCTCCGAGTCGCCCTCCCGGACGATGCGGGGCGCCTCGGCGCGCAGGCGCTCGGGCACCCGCTCCTGCCACAGCCGGGCGGGCTCGATGAGGTGGTCGTCGACCGAGATGAACCACTGGAACGACATGCCGATCCCCCCACGTGGTGGGCTAGAAAGAGAGCGAACGCTCACATGCTAGCAGGGGCCGTCTCAGCGGGGCAGGCCCAGCACCTTCTCCGCGATGATGTTGCGCTGGATCTCGGACGAGCCGGCCGAGATCGTCCCGCCGAACGAGATGAAGTAGCGCTCGATCCAGGTCTCCGGGCTCTCCGGGCTGGGGCCGACCTCGACCGCCCGGTCCCCGCCCAGCGCCGCCGCCCGCAGCGAGAGCCGCTGCCGGGCCTCGCTGGTGAACGCCTTCATCAGGGCCTGCTCGGGGGCGGACCCGCCCCGCACCAGCTTGGCGAAGCCGCGGTAGCCCAGGCAGCGGGCCGCCATCGCGTCGATGGCCGACTGCACCAGGCCGTCGGCCACCACCGCGCGCTCCGAGGGCGCCAGCCGGGCCAGCGCGGGCGCCGCCTGGGGCAGCACCGCGGCGACGTCGCCCTCCAGGGTGAGCACCGAGCCGAGCCAGACCATGCCGCGCTCGTGGGCGAGGGAGCCGTTGGCCATCGCCCACCCGTTGTTCAGCTTGCCGACCAGGTTCTCCTTGGGCACCACCACGTCGGTGAAGAACACCTCGTTGAGGTCCGGGTACTCGGGCCGGGCGATCTGGGCGATGGGCCGGACCGTGATCCCGGGCGTGGCCATGTCCACCAGGATCACGCTGATGCCCTTGTGCTTGGGCGCCTGGGGGTCGGTGCGGCAGAACAGGAAGCAGAAGTCGGCGTAGTTGGCGCCCGAGGTCCAGACCTTCTGGCCGTTGATCACGAAGCTGTCGCCGTCCTGGACCGCCCGGGTCGACAGCGACGCCAGGTCGCTGCCGGCGCCCGGCTCGCTCATGCCCAGGCAGGCCGAGCGCTCGCCCCGCAGGATCGGCAGGGCGTAGTCGCGGATCTGCGCCTCGTCGCCGTAGTCGAGGAGCGAGGGGGCGATGATGCCGAGGCCCTGGGGGTTGGTGGTGCGTGGGATGCCGGCCCGGGTCAGCTCCTCCAGGTAGGCGAGCGTCTCGACCGGGCCCGCGTTGCGCCCGCCCCGCTCGGGGGGCCAGCCCGGCACCAGCCAGCCGGCGTCGAACATGCGGCGGGTCCAGCGGCTCGCCCAGCCGGGGACGTGGGCGGAGGAGAGCGCCGGCTCGGCGGCCATCTCCTCGGCCGCTGGGCCGGTTCTCGGCCAGCCAGGCCAGGAACTCCTGGCGGAAGGCCTCGACCTCGTCGCCGAAGGTGAGCCTCATGCCGCCACCGCCGGGGCAGCCCCAGCATCCGGGCCAGCCGGGCCCGGTGGTGCACGGCGTTGCCGTAGAGCGTGTCGCCCGTGATGGCCCGCTTCACCGGGAAGTGGAGGTCGTTCTCCCAGGTCACGCCGATCCCCCCGTGCAGCTGGAGCCCGTCCCGGGCCACCAGCTCCTGGCACTCCCCCGCCGCGGCCTTGGCCATGGACGCCGCCTGGGCCCGGCGCGGGTCGTCCTCGGCGATGGTCAGCGCCGCGAAGTAGCACAGCGGCCGTGGCCCGCTCGACGGCCAGGTACATGTCGGCCAGGCGGTGCTTGAGCGCCTGGAACGAGCCGATGGGCCGGCCGTACTGCTCGCGCACCTTGGCGTAGTCGACCGTCCGCTCGAAGATCGACCCGGCAGGCGCCCACGGTGGTGGCGGCCAGCGCCACCGTCGCCTCCTGCCCGGCCCGGTCCAGCGCGTCGGCCACCCCGGCGGTGCCGGGCGCGGCCAGGCACGCGGTCGGCGGGCACCACGCACGCCGTCGAGCACGAGGTCGGCCAGCGGGAGCGTGGGGTCGATGACGGGCCGGGGCGTGGCGGCGAGGCTCCCGCCCTCCACCAGGAACGCGCCCAGCCCTTCGGCTCCGGCGGTGCCCTCGGCCCGGGCGATCACCAGCACCTCGTCGGCGTGGGCGCCGTCGAGCACCGCCCGCTTGGTCCCGGCCAGCACCCACCCGTCTGCGGCCTCGGCGGGCGGTGGCGGCGACGGCGGCAGGCTCCCAGCCGCCCTCCTCGGCCAGCGCCACCGCCCCGGTGACCTCGCCGGCCGCCACCCGGGCCAGCAGGGCGGACGGCGCCGGTCAGCTCGTGCACCGCGGGCGCGAACTGGGTCACCGTGGCCAGGAACGAGCCCGGGGCCACCGCCCGGCCCAGCTCCTCGGCCACCAGGGCGACGGCGACGTAGCCCATGCCCAGGCCGCCGGCCTCCTCGGGGAGGCCGAGGCCGGGCCAGTCGAGCTCGACCATCCGGGACCAGATCGACGCCGCGTCGCCCTTGCCCTCGAACACGGCACGGACGGCGGCGGGAGGGCAGATGCCCGCCAGCACCGTGCGCACGTTGTCACGCAGCGCGGCCTCGTCCTCCGACAACTCCAGGTCCATCTACAGGAAAACTAACACTCCGGTCACTTCGCTGCGCCATCTCGGCGTAGCGCGTCGCGAGGCGACGGCGGTGCTCGGCCGGGGACCCGAACCAGGTCCCGGTCGAGCATGGCCCGCTTGAGGTAGACGTGGACCCCGCTCTCCCACGTGTAGCCCACGCCGCCATGGAGCTGCAGGGCCTTGCCGACGATGTCGACCGCGGCCCCGGACACGTGCGCCTTGGCCATGGACACGGCCACCGGCGCGTCGGGATCGCCGGCCACGAGGGCGTCGACCGCGGCCCGCACCAGCTCCCGGCCCAGCGTGACCTGGACCAGCATGTCGGCGCAGGCGTGCTTGACGGCCTGGAACGAGCCGATCGGGCGCCCGAACTGCCGGCGCACGCCCGCGTAGGCGACCGTGGCGTCGAGCATCGCCTCGCTCAGCCCCAGGCTGTCGCAGGCCAGGGCCAGCGCGGCCCGGTCGTGCAGGCGGCGGACCGCGGCCTCGGGATCGCCCGCGAAGCGCCACTCGCGCCTCGGGCGCCCACCGCCACGGCGTCGGCCCTGACCCGGGCCAGGATGGCGGGTGGCGTCGAGCACGGGCTGGGCGTCGATGGCGAGGCCGGGGTCGCCGGGCGCCACGTGACGACCACCGGATCGCCGCCGGGGTCCCGGGCCACCAGCAGCAGCCGGTCGGCCTCCGCCGCGCCGGCGACGAAGTCCGCCCGGCCGACCACCCGGAGCCCGTCCTCGCCGCCCGCGGACGCGGAACCCGTCCGGCGTCGACGGCGACGGCCAGCCGGCAGTCTCCGGTGGCGACCAGCCGGAGCAGGTCGTCCCGGGCCGGGCCGCGGCTCCAGGAGGGACGAGGCAGCCGATGCCGAGGACCGCGGTGGCGAAGCACGGGGCGGCGGAGGCGGCCCGGCCCAGCTCCTCGGCCACGACCGCGACCTCCGCGAAGGAGGCACCGGCGCCGTCGAGCGTCCTCGGGCACCTCCAGGCCCAGCCAGCCGAGGGCGGCTGAGCTGGGCGCCGTCGGGGTCGGCCTTGCCCAGGACCTGGCGGGCCACCGCCCGCAGCTCCTCGTGGATCTCGTCGCGGCTCACTCGGCCGGCCGCCGGCTCCCGCGGCAGGCCCAGGCCCCGCTCCCCGATGATCGTGCGCTGGATCTCGCTGGTCCCGCCCGGGGATGGTCCACTCCCAGGAGCCGATGAAGTCGAGCGCCCAGGCCCCCGACTCCCAGCCGCTCGACAGCGGCTTGGCCAGCACGGCCTGCCCTTCCAGCCCGGCCACCTCGGCGCCGAAGCCGGTCATGCGCTGCAAGCAGCTCGCTGTAGTGCAGCTTCACGATCGAGGCGTCGGCGGGGCCGGCCCGGCCCGCGTCGGCCCGCTCCACGAAGTTGCGGCACAGCGCCCGCAGCCCGGTCAGCTCGGTCTCGAAGCCCGCCAGCCGGTCCTGGACAGCGTCGACCGGGGGCGTCGAGCCGCGGCCGGGCGCACGCCTCCACCAGCCAGCGGAAGCCGTTGGCCAGCCGCTCGGCCAGCTCCAGCATGGTCATGCCCCGCTCGGCGCCCAGCGTCTCCTGGGCCACCCGCCACCCGGCGTTCTCCTCCCCCACCAGGTGCGCCGCCGGGATGCGTCACGTCGTCGAGGAACATCTCGCAGAAGTGCGACTCGCCGGTCGCCTGGCGGATGGGGCGGACGTCGATGCCGGGCGAGCGCATGTCCAGCAGGAAGTACGAGATGCCCGCCCGCTTGGGCGCCTCGGGGTCGGTGCGGGCCAGCAGCAGGCACCAGTCGGCGTGCAGGGCGCCGCTGGCCCACAGCTTCTGGCCGTTGACCACGTAGCCGTCGCCCGCCCGCCGGGCGGTGGTGCGCAGGGCGGCCAGGTCGGACCCCGCCTCGGGCTCGGAGAAGCCCTGGCACCAGATCTCCCCGTCGAGGATGGCCGGCAGGTGCCGGCGGCGCTGCTCGTCGGTGCCCGCGCCCAGCAGCGTGGACGCGGCATGGTGGATGGCCACGAACGCCAGCACCAGCCGGGGCGCGTCGTGGGCCGCCAGCTCCTGGTAGAGCACGACCTGCTGCGGCCACGGGCATCCCGCCGCCCCAGGCCGCGGGCCAGTGGGGCACGGCGTAGCCCGCGCCGCGCAGCTCCTGGAACCACGCCTGCTGGAACGCCACGAACTCGCCGTCGGGCGATGCCGGTCTGCGCGGCGCGCCAGCCGGCCGGCACGTGGGCACGGCACCAGTCGCGCACCGTGGCGCGGAACTGCTCCAGTGTCGGTCACGCAGTCGATGGTGCGCCGCGGGCGGCGTCCAGGGCCAACTCGAAGCCCCGGTGCAGGTGTTGCAGCGCCGGCTCGTTGCGGCCGAACACCACCGTGTCGACCAGGCCGGTGCGCAGGCCGGGCTCGGTGCGGCCCGCGACCCAGAAGTCCTCGCCGTCGACCACGGTCTCGCAGATCCACGGCGCCATCTCGGCCAGGCGGTCCTGGTCGTCCTCGGGGAGGCCCGGGCCGCATGTAGGCCGTGTGGACGACCTCGGAGCTGTCCGGCCCCGTCGGCAGGATCTGCCACAGCTCGATGTGCCGGCTGTCGAAGGTGAGGCTGGTGTTGGGGAACAGCTGGTACTGGTAGCTGAAGTGCTGGGTCACCTCGCCCCAGGTGTCCTCGGGCCGGTCGCGCAGCTCGTCGATGGAGCGGATGGCCGAGCAGTTGCGCAGGTGCGGGCCGAGGGCGTCGAAGGTCAGCACCCCGCCGTAGGCGTAGTCCTTGAGCGTGTTCCGGTGCAGGTAGTCGAAGTGGTAGTTCTCCCGGAAGGTGTCGAGCGTGACCTTCCAGTTGGCGCCGACCCGGTGGACGTGGGCGTCGGTGTAGGGCTCCCAGGTGGCGAAGTCGAGCATGGCCAGCTCGGCGGCGAGGTCGGGCCCGAGGTAGTCGTCGATGTCGACCGGCGGCCCCGGGCGCAGGCGCCCGACCACCAGCCCGTAGCCCTCGGCCACGGGCAGCTCGACCAGGCCCTTCTCCTCCCGGCACAGCTCGGAGAAGGCATCGGCCACCGGCATGCCCACCAGCCGGCCCTCCAGGTCGTAGACCCAGGCGTGGAACGGGCAGGTGAAGCGCCGCGCCTCGCCCGCGCCGTCGACCACCCGCACGCCGCGGTGGCGGCAGACGTTGGCCATGGCCCGCACCCGGCCGTCGGCGGCCCGGGTCACGAGCACGGGCGTGCCGCAGAGGTCGACGGTGCGGTAGCTGCCGGGGCCGGGCAGGGCCCCGGACAGGCACAGCACCAGGGGCTGCGCCCAGGAACAGGGCCGTGATCTCCTCGGCCAGGCGGCTCGGGTGACGTGTAGCGGTCGGCCGGGATTTCGAGCAGGCTGTCCGCCAGGTCGGTGGTGCCCTGCTCGACATGATCCAGCAACCGGCGTACGAGGCTGTGCTCCAGCGCCTCCCGATCCACGGCCGGGCAACTTAGTCAGTGAATCCTCACTTTGCAACACACCCTCTGCGCTGGGAAGATCGCCCCATGACCGACCGAATTTTCGGGCTGGACGGCCGGGTCGCGCTGGTCACCGGGGCGTCGTCCGGGCTGGGGGCGGCGGTGGCCCGCGCCCTGGGGGCCGCCGGGGCCCGGGTGGCGGTCGCCGCCCGCCGGGAGGACCGGCTGGCGGCGCTGGCCACGGAGCTCGGGGGCGTGGCCGTGGCCTGCGACCTGCTCGACCCGGCCCAGGTGGACGCGCTGGTCCCCCGGGTGGCCGAGCGGCTCGGCGGGCCCGAGATCCTGGTCAACGTGGCCGGCGGCTTCGCCGGGGCGTGCCCGGCCGAGGAGGAGTCGCCCGACGCGGTGACCGAGACGTTGGGCCTGAACCTGGTGGCGCCGTTCCGGCTGTGCCAGGCCGCCTACCCCCACATGGTGGCCGCCGGCCGCGGGGCGATCGTCAACGTGTCGTCGATCAGCGGGCGGGTCGGCATCCCCGGCATCCCGCAGGCCTCGTACGCCGCGGCCAAGGCCGGGGTGTCGGGCCTGACCGCGGAGCTGGCGGTGCAGTGGGCCCGCCACGGCATCCGGGTCAACACGGTCGCCCCCGGCTTCTTCCGCAGCGAGATCACCGCGGGCCTCTACGACGACGAGCGCAGCCACGCCTGGCTGCGACGCAACACCCCCCTCCCCTACGACGCCGAGGCGGACGACGTGGTGGGCGCGGTCCTGTGGCTGGCGGGCGACGCGGCCCGCTACGTGACCGGGCAGACCATCGTGGTCGACGGCGGCTGGACGGCCCGCTAGCACCCCTGTTCTGTCAGCGCTCACGTGCCGTAGGCACGGCCAGCGCTGACAGAACGGGGTGAACTAGCCCTGGCGGACCACCTTGGCCGCCAGCAGGGCGTCGATCTCGCCGGGATCGAAGCCGAGGTCGGCCAGGACCGCGGCGCTGTGCTCGCCCACCCCGGGCAGCATGAGGGCCGGCCCGCCGGCCGGGCCGGGCCCGCACCGCAGCAGCGGGCCGATCTGCTCGAAGTGGCCCCAGTCGGCGGTCGGGTAGGCCACGACCCGGCCGAGCTGGCGGTTGACCGGGTCGTCCAGGATGCCCTGGCGGAACCGGTCGCGGTCGACGGCCTCCACCCGCTCGGCCGGCAGGCCCAGGGCCCGCAGGCGGTCGACCCAGGCGGCCGCACCCGCCGTGGCGAACGCCGCCTCCAGCACGGCCTCGGCCCCACGGGCGGCGGCGTCGTCCGGGCCGCCGCGCAGCGGCGCATAGGTCGTGGGCAGCCCCGCCGCCTCGGGGAGGGCGCCCAGGCGGGCCCACGCCTCGGGGTCGGGCACCACTATGGCCAGCCAGTCGCCGTCGCCCGCCCGGTAGAGCCGGTAGCCGGGGCCGTAGCCGGTCTGGCCGGCGTCGAGCTCCGGCCCGCGCACCACCCGGCCGTCGCGGCGGAACACGCCGCTGTGGAGCAGCATCCCCGCGCCCAGCAGGATGGTGACCACCCGCTGGCCCCGGCCGCTGGTGGCCCGGGCGTACAGGCCGGCCAGGATGCCCGCCGCCGCCACCCAGGCGCCGGTGATGTCGATGGGGATCCAGGTGGCCAGCACCGGATCGTTGCCGGCGCCGCCGTTGGCCCGGGCGAAGCCGGTCAGCGCCTGCATCAGCGCATCGTTCCCGGGGGCCTTGGCCCGCGGCCCGGTCAGGCCGAAGGCGCTGGCGTGGCAGTAGACGGCGTCGGGGTTGAGCCGGGCGACGCTGGCCTCGTCGATGCCCAGCCGCTCCGACACCCCGACCCGGAAGTTGTGCAGGACCACGTCGGCCCAGGCGACCAGGCGCTCGACCACCGGGCGGGCCTCGGCCGCGCCGATGTCCATGGCCAGGCTGCGCTTGCCCCTCTGGCAGGCGGCGATGGCGTAGGCCGCGCCCCGCATGGCCTCGCCCACGGGCGGCTCGACCTTGATCACCTCGGCGCCCAGGTCGGCCAGGACCTCGGCCGCCAGGGGACCGGCCACGAAGGCCGAGAAGTCCAGCACCCGCAGGCCGTCCAGCAGCCCTGGTCCCTCCGGCGGTCGGGCCGGGCGGGGCTCGGCCGCCTCGTCCAGGAGCCGGACGGAGATGGGCGTGGCCACCACCGCGTCCTCGTGGCCCCGCTCGTCGCCGCGCCAGCGCCAGCCCCACCTCGGCCACGTGGGGATCGGCCAGGGCCTCGCCCGGCCCGAACACCGGCTCGGCCGCGATGCCCGCGGCCCGCAGGCGCTCGATCCAGGTGTCCCGGGGCCGGGTGGCGAAGATCGCGGACCAGCTCGCCGCCCGGCGGCCGAGGGCGCCGGTGGCCTGGTCGGTGTAGTAGCCCTCGGTGCTCGGCTCGTCGCCCAGGACCTCGAGCAGCGCGGGGTACATGCCCTTGCCGCCGAACCAGATCTGCAGCAGCTCGCCGTCCGCACAGCGGTAGAGGAAGGCGGGGAAGGTCGAGCCCTTCTCCCAGTACCCCTCGACCTCGGGGGCGGCCCGCTCGGACCGGCCGATCATGCAGCCGAGGGTGGCGAGCATGCCGTCGTAGAGCGACGTCTCCGCCCAGCCTCCCTCGCCGGTCTGCGCCCGGCGCCGCAGCAGGGCCAGCACCGACGTGGTGAGCAGCAGCGCGGTGCCCGCCCCGGGCGCCCGCACGTCCACGAAGATGGGACCGGGCCGGTGCCCCGCCAGCTGCGTGCAGAAACCCGAGCGCGCCTCCACCAGCAGGCCGTAGTCCTCGATCGCGCCCTCGGCCGTGCGGCTGGGACGGCAGCGGGCGTAGACCAGTCCGGGGCTCGCCTCCCGCAGGTCCCGCCAGCCGAGGCCCCGGCCCTCGACCAGGGCCTCGGGCCCGTAGACCAGGGCGACGTCCGCCTCGCCCAGCAGGGCGCGGATCTCCTCGGGGTCGTCGCAGGCGACGATCCGCTTGTCCCGGTGCCAGGCCCGGCCCCAGGACAGGTGCTCGTCCAGCCCCGGCCGGGCGGAGCCGACCACCCGCGTCACGCTCGCCCCCAGGTCGGCCAGCATCATGCCGGGCACCCCGCCCGCCAGGCCGAGGCCGAGGTCGGTCACGCCCACGGCCAGCTCGACCACCGCCAGGCCGCCGCAGGGCCCGCTCACGGCGCGGTCCCCGCCGCCACCGGGAGCGTCAGCCGCGGCAGCACCTCCTGGGCGGCCAGCGTCACCACCTCCAGCGTGTCGGCCGGCGCGGCGGGGGCGATGACGAAGTGCCGCACCCCGGCGTCGACGTAGGCCTGGAACCGGCCCGCCACCTCCTCGGGCGTGCCCGCGGGGGCGATGCGCTCGAGCAGCGCCGCCGGCTTGTCGCCGTAGGCGCGGCCCAGGAAGCGGGCGACGTCGTCGCGCGCCCGGTCGCCGTCACGCCGCACCGAGCAGTAGGTGAACAGCAGCCACTCGAACCCGGCCAGGTCGCGGCCCACGCCCTCGGCCTCCGTGCGGATGGCCTGGACCGAGCGGGCGTAGGCGTCCGGCGACATCAGGTAGGGCATCCAGCCGTCGCCCAGGCGGGCGGCGCGACGCATGGCCGGCGGCTTGCGCCCGGAGACCAGCAGGGGCGGCCCCCCGGCCGGACGCCGGGAGGCGGGGGCCGACGGCGGAGCCACGGGGACCAGCGTGACGGCGTCGAGGTGGAAGTGCGGGCCGTGGTGGGAGACCGGGCCGCCCGCCCACAGCGAGCGCAGCACGCCCATGGCCTCGTCGGTCCGGGGGCCGCGCTCGGCCAGGGGGACACCCAGGGCCTCGAACTCGTGGGGGAACTCGCCACCGACGCCCACCCCCAGCGACACGCGGCCCCCGGACCAGACATCGAGGTCGGCGACCTGCTTGGCCAGGATCACCGGGTGGTACAGCGGCAGCAGCAGGACGGCGGTGCCCACCCGCACCCGCTCGGTCCACGCGGTCAGCAGGGCCAGGCGGGTGATGGCCTCACCGGTGGGCTGGCGGGGCAGGACATGGCCGCCCTGCCACAGCGACTCGATCGACAGGCGCTCGGCGGCCGCCAGCCACTCCCGCTCGGGCTCGGGCAGCGCGGCGGCCCCGAAGATGATGCGATCGCCTGGCACCGGACCCTCCTTCCCGCGTCAAAAGATAGCAACTGTTCACTCACTAGAGGCCCAGCGGATAGGGCGCGGCGAAGGGCACCACGTGGGAATTTGTTTCGACGGCTCAACAGCTGGCCTCCCGGCCGCGCTGACCAGCAGGCCAGGAGATGTGCCTGTCCGCTGATGCCTAACAGATCGGCTGGCGAAGAGCCTTAGCAGAACGTACATTCTCCTTTCTGAGAGTGACACTCGCTGATGGGGAGGCCGGGCAGGGCCAGTGCGGGTAGAGAGCGACGCGACGACCGGCATCCCTCCTGCTGTCACGGACGAGACCGCGCCCTTCTGGGAGGCGGCCCGCCGCGGCCGCCTCCTGGTCGAGCGCTGCGGGACGTGCGGCGCGGACACCTTCCCGCCCCGGGGGATGTGCCGCGCGTGCCGGGGCCGCGAGCTGACCCCGGTCGAGGTGACCGGCCGCGGCGTGATCTACAGCTACACCGTCAACCACCAGCGCTGGCTGCCCGACCTCGAGGTGCCCTACGTGGTCGTGCTGGTGGAGTTCCCCGCCCACCCCGGCGTGCGGGTGGCCGGCCGGCTGCGCGGCTGCCGGCCCGACGACGTGGCCATCGGCGCCGAGGTCGAGGTCGGCTTCGAGCCCGGCCCCGGCGGCTTCGCCATCCCCAGCTTCGTGGCGGTGGGTGGCGCCGGGTGAGGGCTACCGACCTGCTGGAGCGGAGGACGGTCATCTCGGGCGTGGGCCAGTCGGCCATCGGCCGCCAGGTGGACCGTTCCGGCTTCCAGCTGACGCTGGACGCCATCCTCGCCGCGGTGGTCGACGCGGGCCTGGCCGTGGACGACATCGACGGCCTTGCCATGTTCCCCGGGGGCGGCCAGGCCAACCTGCCCGGCTACGCCAACGGCGACCTCTACGAGGTGCAGGACGCGCTGCGGGTCACCACCACCTGGCGCCAAGGGCAGGTCGAGGGCATGAGCCTGCCGTTCTACGGCGCCGCCCAGGCCGTGGCCACCGGCCAGGCCCGGCACGTGGTCGTGTGGCGCACCGTGAAGGAGGGCAGTGCGGCCCGCAACGCCGGCGGCCGGCCGGCCTACGGGTCGATCCACCCCGAGGCGGAGGGCCCCCTGGCCTGGCTGCTCCCGGTGGGCCTGCTCTCGCCGGTCTGCCAGGTGGCGCCCTTCGCCACCCGCTACATGCACGACCACGGCGTCACCCGCGAGCAGCTGGCGTGGATCCCCGTGACCCAGCGGGCGCACGCCGCGCTCAACCCCGACGCCGTCTACCGCACACCGCTCACGGTGGAGGACTACCTGGCGGCACGCATGATCTCGTGGCCGCTCTGCCTCTACGACTGCGACGTCCCGGTGGACGGCGCCACCGCCATCGTGGTGTCGGCGGCCGAGACCGCGCCCGACCTGCGGGCGCCGGTCCGCATCGAGGCCATGGCCGGGGTGATCGACGGCCGGCCCTCGTGGGACCAGTGGGAGGACATGGGCCGGGTGGGCCACGCCACCGCGGCGGCGCTGTGGGCCCGCACCGACCTGCGGCCCGCGGACGTGGACGCGGCCCAGCTCTACGACGGCTTCTCCATCGAGGTGGTGTGGTGGCTGGAGGCCATGGGCTTCTGCGGGATCGGCGAGGCGGGCGGCTTCGTGGACGGCGGCAAGCGCATCGCCCTCGACGGCGACCTCCCGCTCAACACCTGGGGCGGCCAGCTGTCGGGGGGCCGGCTCCACGCCGGCTTCGGCCACACGGCCGAGGCTGTGCGCCAGCTTCGGGGGGAGGCCGGGGGTCGGCAGGTCCCCGGGGCCGAGGTGGTGGCGATGACCAACGTGGGCGGCATCGAGGCGGGCGCGGCGCTGCTGACCCGGTGGTCGCGCTGAGCACGTGAGGACGAGACAGAGGTGAACGCTGCGATGGGGGAACGTGCCGGCCGCGTCGAGGGCAAGGTGGCCATCGTCACCGGCGCCGGCTCGACGCCCGGGCCCGGCGTGGGCACCGGGAAGGCCACCGCGGTCGTCCTGGCCCGCGAAGGCGCCCGGGTCCTGCTGGTCGACCTGTATGCGGAGCGGGCGGAGGACACGCTGCGGATGATCCAGGACGAGGGCGGCGAGGCGGCGGTGCTCGCCGCCGACGCCACCCGGGCCGCCGACTGCGAGGCCATGGTCCAGGCCGCCCTCGACACCTTCGGGCGGCTCGACATCCTGGTCAACAACATCGGGCTGGCGTCGGTGGGGACCGTGGTCGACACCAACGAGGAGGCCTGGGACCGGGCCTTCGCCATCAACCTGCGGACCGCGTTCCTGGCCTGCAAGTACTCGGTCCCGCCCATGGCCGCCCAGGGCGGGGGCGCCATCGTCAACATCTCGTCGATCTCCGCCCTGCGGGGCGACGGCACGGTGGCCTACTCGGCCGCCAAGGGCGGGCTGAGCGCCATGACCGTCGACATGGCGTACTCCCACGGCCGCCAGGGGATCCGGGTCAACGCCGTGGCCCCCGGCCACATCACCACGCCCATGGTGCTGTCGGTGTCGGGCCAGGGGCCCCGGACCGACTACATGAACACGCTGCGCAACGAGGCGGGCCTGCTCGGCACCCCCGGCACCGGCTGGGACGTCGCCTGGGCCGCCGCCTTCCTCGCCAGCGACGAAGCCCGCTGGATCACCGGCGTCACCCTCCCCGTCGACTCGGGCGTGCTGAGTGTGACGCCCCTCATGATGGCGCAGCACCTGCGCGCCGTTCCGGAGCCGTAGATGCGCCTGCCCATCCGCCTGAAGCTCGCCCTGGCCCTCACCGTTCCGCTGGTGGCCATGGGGATCGTGACCGTGATCGAGGTGATCAGCCTGGCCGGCAACGCCCGCGAGGTGCGCGACCAGACCGATCTGGCCGCAGCCACCATCGGCCCCAACGGCCTCATCACCGCCCTGCAGAACGAGCGCAACTGGTCCACCGCCTACCTGGTCGGGGTCCAGGACCAGCTGCGGCTGGAGACGACCGGCTTCGACGCCACCCGGGCCGACACCGACCAGGCGCTCGACCAGTTCCAGCAGGAGCTGGGCCGCCGCGGCGAAGCTGCCCGCGCCGCCTACTCCACCGCGCTGACCGAGCTCGCCGGCCTCCAGGAGCTGCGCCGCCGGATCGACGCCGATGTCGCCGCCACCCAGCTCACCCTGGCCAACATCGGGGTGAGCACCGATGTGTTCGACGAGTACACCGGGCTGATCGAGCCGTTCATGGGCGGCATGTCCCGCATCTCGGTGGCAATGGACGACCCGGAGCTGCGCCAGGCCGCCCGCTTGACCGAGACCCTCACCCGCCAGATGGAGACCATCCCCCAGCTGGCCAACGCCTTGGTGTTCCCGGCCACGCTGCCGACCGGCGAGGGCGACGTGGCCGGCTTCAACCGCCCGAGCGAGATCGCCGAGGTCGCCAAGCTCCACAACGCCTTCCGGCGCCAGGCCGACCAGTTGCGCACGCCCCGGGGCATCTTCGCCGACATCGCCCACGAGCAGTTCCCGGTGGCGTTCACCCAGGTGCTCGACGAGCAGTCCGACCAGGCGGTCGCCACCGGCCAGATCGACGTCCCCACACTGCTGACGGGCCTCGAAACGCCGGGAGAGGACGGAGCGGAGCTCGCGTACATCGGCTACCGCGATCAGGTGGCCGCCGCGCTGCAGGACCGGGCGGACGAGCTCAACGACACGGCCGCCAGCCGGGAGCAGCGGCTCGGGCTGCTGATGGTGGTGACCTTCGCGACCGCCGTAGCCCTCACAGTGATCGTGTCGCTGTCGATCACGCGGCCGCTGCGGTCGCTGACGCGCCAGGCCAAGGACATGGCCGAGCGGCGCCTGCCGCAGGCCGTGGCCCGGATCCTGGAGACCCCATTCGGCGAGGACGTCCAGGTGCCCGAGGTCGCTCCGGTGGACGTGGTGACCCGCGACGAGGTGGCGGACGTGGCCGCCGCGCTGAACACCGTGCAGGACTCGGCACTCGACCTGGCCATCGAGCAGGCCGTGCTGCGCCGCAACATCGCCGACAGCTTCGTCAACCTCGGCCGCCGCAACCAGAACCTGCTGGGCCGCCAGCTCGACTTCATCACCGAGCTCGAGTCCATCGAGATCGATCCCGACACCCTCGCCAACCTGTTCCGGCTCGACCACTGGCCACACGCATGCGCCGCAACGCCGAGTCGCTGCTCGTGCTGGCGGGCATCGACCCGCCCCGGCGCTGGGTCGAGCCGCTGCGGCTCTCCGACGTGGTGCGGGCCGCGGTCGGCGAGGTCGAGGACTTCCAGCGGGTCGCCCTCCACGTCGACTCCGCGGCCACCATCTCCGGCTCCGCCGCCGCCGACCTGGCCCACCTGCTGGCCGAGCTGATCGAGAACGCCCTGGTGTTCTCGCCGCCCGACCGGACGGTCGAGGTCCACGGGGCACAGCGGCCCGGCGGCTACGCCGTGGCCGTCATCGACTCCGGGCTCGGAATGCCCGGCTCGGAGATCGACGCCGCCAACCGCCGCCTGGCCGGGGCGGAGTCGTTCACGATCGCTCCCTCGAAGTACCTCGGCCACTACGTGGCCGGCAACCTGGCGGCCCGCCACGGCATCACCGTCCGGCTGCACAGTGCCCGGGGTTCGGCGTCACCGCCACCGTCGAGCTGCCCGATGCCCTGCTCATCACCAACCGCGCCGTCCCGTGGCCCACCTCTGGCCAGTTGCGGCCCCCGTTGCGGACGATCGGGCCGGCGGCACTATAGTAAGTGAGCGAACACTCGCTTAGCCCACTGGCGCAGTGGGAAGGACGGGAGCAGCCATGGCCGACCACGAAGCAGCGGGTGCACCCTGTGCGAGCGCTTCGCGGTCGCCGACGTCGACTCCCACATCATCGAGCCGGCCGACCTCTGGACCTCGCGCGTCGACGAAGTGGGGCGACCTCGTCCCCCACGTGCGGTTCCACGAGCGCCGGCAGGAGGACTTCTGGTACATCGGCGACCAGAAGCTCTTCGGCGTGGGCGCCTTCGCCCAGGCCCGCTGGCCCGAGTACCCGCCGTCGCACCCGCGGCGGCTGGAGGAGGCGTCCTGCCCGCCGTCGACGCCAAGGACCGCCTCGACTACCTCGACGAGGTCGGCGTCTACTACCAGGTGCTGTACCCGAACATCCTCGGGTTCCACAGCCACGTGCTCCTCAGCGAGCTGCCGCCCGAGCTGGCCACGGAGTGCGTGCGGGCCTACAACGACTGGCTGGTCGAGTTGTGCTCGGCCGACTCCGGCCGGCTCATCCCGATGATGATGCTGCCGTTCTGGGACATCGACGCGTCCGTGGCCGAGATGCAGCGCGCCCACGAGCTGGGCCACAAGGGCGTGCTGTTCTCCGCCCGCTACGACAAGGTCGGGCTCCCGCGCCTGGTCGACGACCACTGGGAGCCGCTGCTCGGCCTGGCCCAGGAGATGGACCTGAGCATGAACTTCCACGTCGGGTTCCTGACGCAACCCCGACGACCTCAAGGGCGCCGTCGACCAGTCCAAGAAGCTGGACTTCACCCGAGAGAGCACGCTGATGCTGCTGGGCAACGCCCAGAACATCGCCGAGGTCGTGCTCAGCGGCGTGTGCCACCGCTATCCCGACCTCAAGTTCGTGTCGGTCGAGAACGGTGCCGGCTGGCTGCCGTTCCTCGGGGAGAGCATGGACTGGCAGTGGCTCGGCGTCGGCGCCCACAAGGAGTTCCCCGAGCGACTGCTGCCGAGCGAGTACCTCTAGCGCCAGATCTACGGCATGTACTGGTTCGAGCAGGACTCTTTGCGGGCGGTCATGGACAAGCTGGCCGACAACCTCATGTTCGAGACCGACTTCCCCCACGCCACGAGCCTCTCGCCGGGGCCGGCTTCGGATTCGCCGAACCCCCGCGACGTGATGGAGCGCTCGCTCGAAGGGCTGCCCGACGAGATCGTCGGCAAGGTCCTCCAGCACACGGCCACCGAGCTCTACCACCTCGAACCGCCCGTCCGGGCCTGAGCTCAGCGGCGCAGGAGCGGCCCGGGGCGGCGCCGGGACGTCCTCCCCCGCCCGGCGGTGCGACGCCGTTGACCCAGACGTGCTCGACGCCGGTGCTGCGCACGACCAGGCGGTCGGCGCCGCCGGGCTGGTCGTCCACGCGCTCGACCGGCGTGAGCCCGACCGTGTCGGGGTCGAAGGCGACGAGGTCGGCGTAGAACCCCTCCTGCACCAGGCCGCGGTCGGCGATGCGGAAGGCCTGGTGGGGGTGGCCGGTCAACCGCCACACCGCCTCCTCCAGCGAGAGCGCCTTGCGCTCGCGGACCCAGTGACCGAGCAGGTGGGTCGAGTAGCAGGCGTCGCAGAGCTGGCTGGCGTGGGCGCCGGCGTCGGACAGGCCGAGCAGCGTGCGCTTGTCGGCGAGCAGGTCGGCGATCTCGTCGTCGTCGTCGTTCTCCAGCACGATGCGGTAGCGGGTCGCCATCCCGTCGCTGAGCGCCAGGTCGAGCAACAGGTCGAACGGCGTCGTGCCCCGCTCGGCGGCCAGCCGGTCGAGCGGGATGCCGCACGGCGTCGTGGTGGGCGCCGGTCTCCTCGACGCTGGTCTTGGGCCAGCGGTGGCTCCAGGCGTCGAGCGTCGGCGGCGCGGGCCTGGTCGCGCCAGGCCGGGTCGGCGTAGAGGGCGGCCCGCTCCTCGCGTGGGCGGGCCAGCACCTCCTTCCACTCGTCGATCTCGGCCAGGGGGACCGGGTCGGTCATGGCTGATCTGCATCACGATCGGCCGGCAGGCGATCTGCGGGTAGACCTCGCCGGGGAGGGCCGCGCCCGCTCGACCGTGCGCATGGCCGCGCCCGGCTTGTCGGCCCGGGTGACCAGCGCGGTCCACGTGACGGGACGCCGTGGCGCACCGCCAGCTCGGAGAACTGGTCGACGAACAGCCCCGGGCCGATGGACACCTGCACGATGCCCTGGCCCAGCTCGCCGAGCACCGAGGCGAGGGCGTAGACCTCGTCGACCTCGGCGAACCGGCTCGGCACCGGGCGGCCGAACGCGCCCTGGTGGGCGGGCTGCCGCGAGGTCGAGAAGCCGATGCGCGCCGGCGTCCATCGCCTCGCGCACGAGCGCGCACATCGCGTCGACCTCGTCGGCGGTGGCCGCCCGCTCCTCGCCGCCGAGCACGAAGAGCCGCAGCGGGGTGTGTCCGATGAAGGCGGCCGACGTTGAGCCGCTTGGGCCGCTGCGTCGAGCGCAGCGAGGTACTCGGGGAACGTCTCGAAGCACCAGTCGATGCCCGGCGTCGAGGGCCTCGACCGACATGCCCTCGACGTTCTCGAGCGTGCGCACGATGGTGTCCCGGTGCTCGGGCCGGGTCGGCGCCACCCCGAAGCCGCAGTTGCCCATGACGACGCTCGTCACGCCGTGCCAGCACGAGGGGGTGAGGTCGGGGTCCCAGAGGATCTGGGCGTCGTAGTGGGTGTGGATGTCGATGAACCCCGGCGCGAGCACGAGGCCGTCGAGGTCGACCACCTCGGCGCCGGCGCCGGCGGCGACAGCTCGCCCGCGGGCCGACCGCGGTGATGCGGTCGCCGTCGACCGCCACGTCGGCCTGCGGCGCCGGCCCGCCGGTCCCGTCGATGAGCCGTGGCCGCCCGCAGCAGCGTCCATCGGTCGTCCCTCAGGCCCTCCGACCACCGCCTCGCAACCCCGACACAACGAGCCCGTCGGACAAACGCGACCTCGGCGACCTGGCCCCCCCCCCGCCCCCCCCCCCCCCCCCGCCCTCCCCCCCCCCTCAACCCCCCCCACCCCCCCCCCCCCCCCCCCTCGCCCCCCCCCCACCCCCCCCCCCCCCTCCCCAACCACCCGCCCCCCCCCCCCCCCACCCCCCCCCCCCCCCCCCCTGCCCTCCTCCCCCCCCCCCCCCCCCCCCCCCCCCCTCCCTCCCCCTCCCCCCCCCCCCCCACCACCCCCCCACCCGACCTAACCCCCCGCCCCTCTCGCCCTACCCTCGCCTCCTCTCCCTCTCACCGTCCCACGCCCCCCCCCCTCCGACCCCTCCCCCCCTCCCCCCCCCCCCCCCCCCCCCCCCCCCCCCCCCCCCCGCCCCCCCACCCTACCCCCCCCCCCCCCCCCCCCCCGCCCCCCTGCAAAGTGAGCGATCAAGTTAGTGGCTCTGTCTACGGTCCGAACTCGATCTGAGCACCGGAGGCAGCGTGGACGACCGGCTGATGTACCGGCGGGAGTTCTTCATCGGCGGCAGCTGGACCGCGCCCGCCGGCACCGACCGGCTGGGTGTCGTCTCCCCTCGACCGAGGAGGTCGTGGGCGAGGTGCCGGTGGCGACCGACGCCGACATCGACCGGGCTGTCGAGGCCGCCCGCACCGCGTTCGACGAGGGTCCCTGGCCCCGAATGACACCCGGCGAGCGGGCCGACGTGCTCGCCCGCGCCGCCGCCCTCCTGCGCGAGCGGGAAGCCGACATCGCCGGCGTCACCGTCGACGAGATGGGATGTGCGATCAGCCAGGCTCCCCGGGCCCAGACGGGGATGGTCGCCCCCCTCTTCGACTTCTACGCCGAGCTCAGCCGCACCTACCCCTTCGAACGGGAGGTCGTGTTCGGCGACCGCACCGGCCTGGTGACCAACGAGCCCGTCGGGGTGGTCGCGGCCATCGTCCCGTGGAACACGCCCGTCACCCTCTCCGCGTGGAAGGCCGCCCGGCCCTCGCCGCGGGGTGCACCGTCGTCGTGAAGCCACCGGTCGAGGCCCCGCTCAGCAACTTCGTCCTCGCCGAGGCCCTCGAGTCCGCCGGCCTGCCTCCCGGGGTGATCAGCGTGGTGCCCGGCGATCGTGACGTCGGCGAGCACCTGGTGACCCACCCCGGCACCGACAAGGTCGCGTTCACCGGGTCGACGGCGGCCGGCAAGCGCATCATGAGCCTGTGCGGCGACCAGGTGAAGCGGGTGTCGCTCGAGCTCGGCGGCAAGTCGGCGGCGTCGTGCTCGACGATGCCGACGTCGCATCGGTCGTCCCCGGGCTGGTGCACGGCGCCATGCACCTCTCGGGCCAGGTCTGCGGCGCCCACACCCGGGCCCTCGTCCACCGCTCGCAGTACGCCGAGGCCATCGAGGCGGCCGCCGCCGCGGCCGCGACCGTGGTCGTGGGCGATCCCCACGACCCCGACACCCTCGTCGGGCCGCTCGTCGCCGAACGCCAGCGGGAGCGGGTCGAGGGCTACATCGCCCTGGCCCTCGAAGCCGGCGCCCGGGTCGTGGCGGCGGCGGCCGGCCGAGCCACCTGCCGAAGGGCTGGTACGTCGAGCCCACCGTCCTGGCCGACGTCGACAACACCATGCGGGTCGCCCGCGAGGAGATCTTCGGGCCGGTGCTCTGCTTCATCCCCTACGACGACGAAGACGAAGCGGTGCGCATCGCCAACGACTCCCCCTACGGACTGTCGGGCGGCGTGTGGAGCGGCGACCCGGCACGGGCGCTCGCTGTGGCCCGCCGCGTGCGCACCGGCAGCATCGCGGTCAACGGCTGCTACCCCCGTTCCCGGCGTCCCGTTCGGCGGGTTCAAGGAGTCCGGCCTGGGTCGTGAGCTCGGCCCCGAGGGCCTCCAGGCTTCCTGGAGCCGCGCAGCATCGGGCTGCCCCCGAGGCTCTGCCCTAGAGAGTGATCGTTACACCCCCAGCACGTGATGGGGACCGCGAGCACGCGATGAGCTCGACTGAGGCGTGGTACGCCGACCACTTCGACCACATCGCTCCCCAGATGGAGCATGGCCTCCACGAGATGCTGGCCCACATGCGCGAGCACCATCCCGTCGCCCAGAGCGAGGAGCACGGCGGCTTCTGGGCGGTCACGGGGTACGAAGAGGTGCTGCGGGTCGCCCAGGACTGGGCACGTTCAGCTCCGCGCACGGCATCTCGGTGCCCGCCGACCTCGATGTCCGGCCATCCCCGAACAGGTCGATCCGCCCCTGCACCGTGAGTTCAAGCGGCTGATCAACGCCTGGTTCACGCCGGCGGAGGTGGCCGAGCAGGAGCAGGCCACCCGCGACCTGGTGACGCGCCTGATCGACGGCTTCGTCGAAGCCGGTTCGTGCGACTTCATGGCCGACTTCGCCGGGCCCCTCCCCGGCCTGGTGTTCTTCGAGATGTTCCTCCACGCCCCGCCCGAGGAGGTCGACGAGATCAACGCCTCGCCTCGTTGGCCTCGGTGCCCACCACCCCGAGGCGCGACGCTCGCATGAAGATGCTGGGGTGGATCAACGACTTCGTCGAACAGCGACGCGGCGAGCCGCCGCGAGGACGACGTGGTCGACGCCGTCATCCACGCCGAGATCGAGGGCCGGGCCATCACCCAGATGGAGATCATCGGGGTCCTCCAGCTGCTGATCCTCGGCGGGCTCGAGACCACCGCCGGCGCGCTCGGGCAGATCATGATCCGCTTCTGCGAGGAGCCCGAGATCCCGGCGCTGCTCCGGCGCAACCCGAGCTGATCCCCGCCGCGGTCGAGGAGCTGCTCCGCCTCGAGCGGCCGTTCATCGCCATCGGCCGGACGGCGATGTGCGACACCGAGATCGGCGGCCAGCAGATCAAGGAAGGCGACCGGGTCCTGGTCTCGTGGGCGGCGGCGAACCGGGACGAGAAGGAGTTCGCCTGCCCGGCCCAGTTCGACCTCGACCGGGCGAGCAACCGGCACATCGCCTTCGGTGCGGGGCCCCACCGCTGTGCCGGATCGAACCTGGCCCGGATGAACATCCGCATCGCCGTGGGCGAGCTGGTCGCCGCCTCGACGACCTCCGCCTGGCGGACGGTGCCGAGCCCATCCGCTTCCACTCGGCCTACGGCCGCAGCCCGCGGTGCCGATCACGTTCACGCCCGGCCCCCCGCTCGGCGCGTCGGGCGGGATGAGCCGCCCTGCTATCCGAACGGCCGCATCGTGTCCTGCTCGGGCGGGCCGGCGGAGGAGCCCTTCGACGGCGACGTCCTGCTCGACGACGACCGCATCGTCGGGTGTTCCGTGGGGCGGGCGCCGTCGACCCCTCCTCGCGGGTCGTCGACGTGGCGGGCGTGACCTGCTGCCCGGCCTGTGCGACGCCCACGCCCACATCAGTTGGCCTCTCGACTTCGTCTTCAACCATCCCGAGTTCGCGGCGATGCCCGAGGACGAGCACGCCCTCGAGGTCCGGGCTGTCGTGCGGACGTACCTGCGCTGGGGTTACACCATGCGGTCGGTGCCGGCGCGCTCAAGCCGCGTTTCGACGTCATCGTGACCGGGCCATCGACCGGGGCTGATCGACGGGCCGCGCCTGTGGCCGTCCGGGTCGATGTTCACCCAGCGCGGGGCGATCGGCGCCGGAACTGCACGAGGTCGGCGATGCCGAAGAGATGCGCCGGGCCGTCCGCGAGCAGTGCGAGCTGGGCGGCGTGTCGTCAAGCTGATGGTGTCCGGTGACGGGATCGTCCGGGCCACCCCTCGCAGGTCACCTACATGGACGACGCGATGGTCGCCGCGGCGGTCGGAGGAGGCGGCCGTCCACGGAGCGTTCGTCACCGCCCACTCGCGCAGGGGCGGGGTCGCCCGGATGGCGGTCCGCAACGGGGTCCGCGCGTTCACCACGCCACGTACCTCGACAACGACGGGATCGCGGAGCTGGCCGGCGCCCACGACGAGTCTGGGTGTGCCCGGGCCTGCACTACCTGCGCGCCGATGGTCGACGGGGGCGGCGCCCTACGGCATGGACGGGCGGGCGGTCGAGGACGCTCTCTATCCCGAGGAGCTGCGGGCCTCGGTCGAGAGCATTCCGGCGGCTGCACGCGAGGGGGGGCGGATCGTCGCGGGCGGCGACTTCGGCCACCAGTGGACCTGGCACGGCACCTACGCCGCGGAGATGCTGGGCTACGTCGAGCTCGCTGGGCTTCAGGCCGAAGGACGCGCTGGTCACGGCGACGGCGAACGCCGGGCCGATGGTGGGGGAGCGCGTGGGCCGCATCGAGCAGGGGTATCTCGCCGACCTCGTGGTGGTCGACGGTGACCCGACGGCCAATGTCCGGGTCCTGCTGGACATCGAGAGCGAGGGCCTCGTGGTGAAGGGGGGCTCGCCGGTGGCGGGCTGGGCATGAGGGTCGCGGTCGCCTACGAGCCCGGCGAACCGCTGGTGGTCGAGGACCTGGAGCCCGCGGCCGTCGGCCCCCGGGACGTGCTGGTGCGCATCGCGGCCAGCGGCATCTGCCACACCGACCTCACGGTCGATCGCCGGGCGGTCGCCGCTGCCGCTGCCCATCGTGCCCGGCCACGAGGCCTGCGGCGCAGGTCGAGGAGGTCGGCCCCGAGGTACGGCGGGTGCGCGCGCGGCGACCGGGTGCTGGCCGCGGTATCGCCCGCGTGCGGCGCCTGCTGGTGGTGCGTCAACGGCATGTCCAACCACTGCGAGCGGGGCCCGGCCATCCTGGCCACGCCCCGGTTCGAGCTGCCCGACGGCCGGGCCGCCCGGGCGGTGTGCGGCTGCGGCTCGTTCGCGGAGGCCATGGTGGTGGACGAGGCCTCGCTGATCCCGGTCGAGACCGACCTGCCCGACGACCAGCTCGCCCTGCTGGGCTGCGGGGTGACCACCGGGCTGGGCGCGGCGCTGGTCACGGCCGGGGTGACGCGCGGGCGCCAGCGTGGCGGTCATCGGCTGCGGCGGCGTGGGCCAGTCGGTGATCCAGGGCGCCCGCATCGCGGGCGCGGCGACGATCGTCGGCCGTCGATCCCGAGGCCGCCCGGCGCGAGGCCGGCGTCGGCGTGCGGCGCCACCCACACGGTCGATCCCTCCGAGGCCGATCCCGTGGAGGCGGTCCGGGCCCTGACCGGCGGGCGCGGCGCCGACTTCGCCTTCGAGGTCGTGGGCCGGCCCGAGCTCATGGTCCAGGCCTGGGACATGGCCCGCATCGAGGGCACGGTCACGCTGGTGGGGATGCCGGCGGTGGGCGAGACCATCACCCTGCCGGCCATCGAGCGCGGTGTTCTCCGGCAAGCGCCTGATGGGGGCGGCGGTCGGCGGGGCCCAGATCCTGCGGGACATCCCCCGCTTCATCCGGCTGGCCGAGACCGGCCGGCTCGACCTCGGCTCGCTGGTGTCACGGCACATCAAGCTGGACGAGATCAACGACGGCCTCGCCGGCCTGCGCCGGGCCGAAGGCACCCGCACCGTCATCGTCTGAACGCGTGGGGAGAATGCGAACGCTCACGTACTGCGTTCGGTATCCTGCCGCGCGGCGTAGGCAGGAGGAGGACATGGCCAGGCAAGCAACTCGTTCGTCCCGGACGGCGAGAGCCACATCCCGTGAGCCCCTCGCCTCACGGGCCGAGGCGCGAAGCAATCGATACTCAAAGCCGCCCGGCGCGTGTTGACGGAGACCGGCGACATGAATGGGACGACCATTCGCACCATCGCCGAGGGGGGCGGGATCAGCGAGGGCGTCATCTATCGCCACTTCGAGAGCAAGGACCAGCTGTTCTACGAGGCGGTGGTCGAGCCGCTCCGCGAGCCGGTCGACAAGTTGGTCGCCGCCAGCGAGGTGTTTACCGCGACGAGCCTCTGACACCCGAGCGCCAGCTCCAGACCTTGAACGGCCTCTACCGCCAGCTCATCGCCACGCTCGAAGAGGCGCTCCCTCTCCTCGGCCCTCGTTCTGTTCGGGGATCCCCAGGTCGCGGCCGCTTCTACCGGGAGAACTTCGCGGTTGCCATGGACCGGCTCGCCACGGCGTGGCGAGCGGTGGAGGATCGGTACGGCTACGAGTTCGAGTCGCCCGACATCTCTGCCCGGCCGTGATGGGCATCGCCCTCATCCTTTCCCTCAAAAACCATCACAACAACCGGTTCGACGCGCTCGGGCCGTCCGGCTGGCCTCCGAAGGAACCATCCGAGGGTTCTTCCCGGCGATGGAGCCGCAGCGCAAGCGGCGCTAGTCAGCTCGCTGCGCTCGCTCGACGGCGTCAGGGCCCGTTGACAGGGCGACGGTGCATGGAACAGTAGTAACTGAGCGTTCACTTTCATAGGGGCGGCCTGGGCTAGGTGCCAATGGTCGACTACAAACTGATCGACGCCGACGGGCACTACTACGAGCCCGACGACTGCTTCTCTCGTCACATCGAGAATCGCTACAAGGACGCCACGGTGCGGGTCGAGCGGGGCGCCGACGGCCTCGGCCGCATCCACCTCGGGGAACGGCGACCTTCTGAGCGTCATGCCCGGCGACTTCGCCTCGGCTCCCGGGGCGTTGCAGGGTCTGTTCGTCGGCGATGTCGCCGAAGGCTTCAACCACCGCGAGGTCATCAACGCCAAGGACTATCCCGCCTTCACCAACCGGTCGGCCCGACTGGCGTTGATGGACGAGCAGGGCGTGCAGGCAACGATCATGTTGCCGACCATGGCCGTGGCCGTCGAGCAGGACATGGCCGATGACGTCGAGTTGACCTACGCCAGCCTGCGAGCGTTCAACCGCTGGCTCGAAGAGGACTGGGGCTACGAAGCCGACGGACGCATCTTCGGCGTGCCGATGCTCTCGCTCCTCGATCTCGACCGCGCCATGGCCGAGCTCCACCGGGTGATCGACGCTGGCGCACGGCTCGTGCACCTGCGCCCGGCACCGGTAGGCGGTCGCTCGCCCGCCCATCCGAGCTCGACCCGTTCTGGTCACGGTCGACCAAGCCGGCGTCGCTGTGGTGTTTCACGTCTCGAACTGCGGCTACCAGTACTTCTACGGGAGCCTGTGGTCCGAAGATCCCAGCAACCCTTCACACCTCCAATCGCCCCTGCAATGGGCGCTGTGCAACACCGAGCGGCCCATCATCGACACGCTCACCGTGCTCACGCTGCACAACCTGTTCGGTCGCCACCCAAGGCTCAAGGTCTTGTCGATCGAGAACGGGAGCAACTGGCTGAAGGCGCTTCTCAAGACGGTCGATAAGGCTGCGGCGCTGGGCCGGAAGGGCCCCATGCTGGGCGGGCCCCTGCCACCGCGGCCGAGCGAGGCGCTCGCCGAGCACCTCTGGGTGTGCCCGTTCCCCGAGGACGACGTCGAGGAACTGCTCGAGGCCTTGGGCGCCGATCACGTCCTGTTCGGCTCCGACTACCCCCACCCTGAGGGCCTGCGCCAACCGTCCGACTTCATCGAGCGGCTCGCGGACTGCGATCCGGTCACGACGCGCAAGGTCCTCCCCAGCAACACCGCGGAGCTGCTCGGCCTGAGCGCGGTGAACGCCACCGCACTGGTGACGGAGCTCGCCCGGCGCTTCCGATCCGGTGATCGCGACGGGCCGCGCGCTGCTCCATCCGAGCTTCCGAATCGAGCAACCGGCGTCGCTGCCCCACGGAGGTTGGTACGGGGCCGCGAGGGGATGGAGAGAATGGGTCAGGAGTTCGCTCCGCACTGGGACCGCACCATCGACGAACCACGGATCTTCGGAGGTGGTGGCCCGGTCGTGCAGCTCACGACGCAGACGTGGACCGCCAACAGACGGGCCGCTCGGCCACCGTCGATGTCGTCGAGCTGTTCTCGTGCGCCGATGGCCTCATTGCCGAGATCAGGGTTTTCCAGCAGGACACGCACCTGCTCCTGGGCCTGTTGAGCCGCTGAGAGGCCCAGCGGATAGGGCGCTGCGAAGGGCACCCCCGCGTGGGAATTTGTTGCTGGGTCGCAGCTCAACAGCTGGGCCTCCCAGCAGCGCTGACCACCGCATGCCAAGACGACGTGCCTATCCGAACACGTTCTGAACGCTCAGTCGGTCCGGATCCACACCGCCTTGGTGGTGAGGTACTCGTCCAGGGCGTGGGGCCCGCACTCGTGGCCCCAGCCGCTGGCCTTGTGGCCGCCGAAGGGCACGGCCGGGTCGAACAGGTTGTACGTGTTGACCCACACGGTGCCCGTGCGCAGCTCCTGCGCCAGGCGGTGGGCCTTGCCGACGTCGCGGGTCCACACGCCCCCGGCCAGCCCGTAGTCGCTGGCGTTGGCCCGGGTCGCCACCTCCTCGATGGTGTCGAACGGCATCACGCACGCCACCGGGCCGAAGATCTCCTCCCGGGCGACGCGCATCTCGTCCTCCACGTCGACCAGCACCGTGGGGGCGACGAAGTACCCCGCCCCGAGGTCGCCGTCGGTCAGGCGGCCGCCCCCGGCCACAGCCCGGGCACCCTCCTGGCGCCCGATGTCCAGGTAGCCGGTGACGCGGGCCAGCTGGTCCTCGGACACCACGGGCCCGATGCGGGTCTCGGGATCGAGGCTGTTGCCCACCTTGAGCTTCCCGGCGTACCGGCAGGCGGCCTCCACGAACTCGTCGTAGACGGGGCGCTCCACGAAGATGCGGGTGCCCGCGCAGCACGCCTGGCCCGAGTTGGCGAACACGCCCATGGCCGCCCCCGGCACGGCCCGGCGGAGGTCGGCGTCGGCGAACACCACATCGGGCGACTTGCCCCCCAGCTCCAGCGTCACCCGCTTGAGGTTCCCGGCCGCCGCCCGCACGATGTGGCGCCCGACCGCGGTCGAGCCCGTGAACGCCACCTTGTCCACGTCGGGATGCTCGGTGAGCCGGGCGCCGGCGGTCTCGCCCAGCCCGGTCACGATGTTGACCACCCCGTCGGGAACACCCGCGCCGGCCAGCAGCTCACCGATGCGCAGCGCCACCAGGCTCGCCTCCTCGGCCGGCTTGAGCACCATGGTGCAGCCCGAGGCCAGCACCGGGGCGAGCTTCCACAGCACGTTGTTGATCGGGCTGTTCCAGGGGATGATCGAGGCGACGACCCCCACCGGCTCGCGCAGCGTGTACGTGAACACCGACCACGGCATCGAGTTGGGCAGCGTCTCGCCGTTGAGCTTGGTGGCCCACCCGGCGAAGTAGCGCAGCACCTCGACGGCCTGGGACGCCCCCGCCCCGGGCGCCCGGCCCAGCGGCAGCCCCATGTCGACCGCCTCCAGCCGGCGCAGCTCCTCGAAGTGGGACTCGACCGCGTCGGCCACCGCCCAGACGATGGACTGGCGGGCCGCGGGCCTGAGCGTGCGCCACGATCCCTCGAAGGCCTGCCGGGCGGCGGCCACGGCGCGGTCGGCGTCGTCGGCATCCCCCGCGGCCAGCTCGGCGATCACCTCGCCGGTGGACGGGTTGAGGGTCGGAAACGTCCGGCCGGAGGCCGCCGGCACCCACTCCCCGCCGATCAGCAGCTGCTTCGTGGTCGTGGACATCGGCCGAATGATAGCGTGCGTTCACTTACTTCTCCGCTGGAGGACCGCCCCCGGCCCCGATAGGGTCACGCCCGCCATGTCCACGTCGGAGCGGCGCAAGTACGACAGCCCGGTGCGGCGCCAGCAGGCGGCCGAGACCCGCGAGCGCATCCTCGCGGCCGGCTCCGAGCTGGTGCACGGCTTCGCCCGCTGGGACTGGCGCGACCTGACGGTCCGGGCCGTGGCCCAGCGGGCCGGGGTCAACGAGCGCACGGTCTACCGGCACTTCTCCAGCGAGCGGGAGCTGCACGAGGCCGTGATCCGCCGCCTCCAGGAGGAGGTCGGCGATCCCCTCGACGGGCTCACGCTCGAAGGCTTCGGCGACGTGGTCGCCCGGCTGTTCGACTACCTGGCGTCGTTCGCGGCCACGCCCCGGACGACGACCGACCCCACCTTCGTGGCGGTCGACCAACGCCGCCGCCGGGCGCTGGTGGCTGCGGTCGAGCCGTGGACCGCCGGCTGGTCCGAGGACGACCGCGATATGGCGGCAGCGCTGCTCGACGCGCTGTGGAGCGTCCCCACCTACGAGCGGCTGGTGGCCGTCTGGGGCCTGGACACCGAGCGCGCCACCGAGGCCGTGACCGGGCTGATCCACCTGCTGGTGCGCGCCATCCACGACGGGCGCCGCCCCTGGCTCAAGGAGTGACGGCCGGAACCGTCTCCCGGAGGAACAGCGACCACGTCTCGGCCCACAGCGGGTGAGCCGCCGCCAGGCGCGCCGCGAACCAGGCGCCGCGGCGGCGGAGGTCGGCCAGGCGGTCGAACCACACCTCGTTGACCGCGTCCAGGGGCCGGTCGAGGCCGTCGCGCGCCAGCGGGTGGTTCTGGGCATAGGCCTGCCCGCGCACGGCCTCGGGGATGTCCTCGGCGCCCAGGCGGCCCGCCTCGCGCCGCCAGCGGGCGGACAGCTCCTGGGCGGTGAGCGCCGGGTCGCGCCGCCCGCAGGACATCATCTTGTAGCGCACGCCCCCGGCCGCCCAGCGGGCGTCGAGCCAGTCCTGGCCCCGCAGCACCACCTCCTCGGTGGTCACCCGCAACGATCCGGCGTTCGCGGCCAGGTCGGGCCCTGCCGCCCGCAGCCAGTCCTCGTTGGCCTCGGCCTCCGCCGCGTCCGCGAACCACTGGCAGTCCACCGCCGCGAACCGGGGCGGCGGCAGCCCGGACAGCGCCAGGGGGACGCCCAGCGTCACCCGGACGGGTCGCCCCGGGGCCGGGCCACGAGCGAGGGCACGGTCCAGGGCGCGGGCCCAGCCGGCCTCCAGCTCGTCGGGCGGCGGCACCGGCCCCCTCGCGTGGAACCGGACGACCTTGACCGCGGTGCTCACCCGCCGGCCACCGCGGCGCGCCATCGGGCGATCGAGGCGCTCTTGATGTCCTCGTAGCCCCGGATCTCCTCCACGCTGCGGGCCAGGTCCACGGCCGCGGCGTACCCGTCCGGCGTGAGCCCGGCCAGCGCCGCTTCCACCAGCCCGGCGTACTCGCTCGGCCACCTGGCGCTCCTCCCGCCGGTGGCGGGCGTAGCCGAAGACGTCGAGCGGCGTGCCGCGCAGGTGCCGCAGACCGGCCAGTCCCCGGAACAGGGCCCGGCCGCTGCGGCCGCCGACGGCGATCTTGTGGTCCATGCCCAACCGCCGCAGCACGGGCGGGTGCAGGTGGTAGCGCACCCTGCTGGCCCGCGGCCACGGTCGAGGTCGAGCCGCAGGTGCAGCCGGGCCACCTCGTACTCGTCCTTGTAGGTGAGCAGCTTGAACCAGCCCTCGGCCACCGCCCGGGTCAGCGCGTGCTCGTGCCCCGCATCGTCGACCGCGGCGGCGCGCCCGACCAGGTCCAGCCAGCGCCGCGCCCGGGCCGGCCCCTGGTAGTCCAGCAGCTGGGCACACGCGGCGCTCGACCAGGTCGCCCAGCTCCGGGGGCAGCGGATGCTCGGCCACGAGTTCGCGGGCGCGGTCGGTGCTGCGGGCCGACGGGTCCCAGATCGTCGCCTGCGGATCGCGGGCTCGCGCGGCCCGCTACGGCGGCGTCCACCGCGTCGGGGGCGGCCGCCAGCCAGCGTCCCCAGGCGAACGCCTCCCGGTTCATCGCGGCCGCCGTGCCCTCGGTCGATGGCGCGGTGGAGGGCGTCGAGCGGCAGCGGCAGCGCCCCGCGCTGGTAGGCGGCGCCGAGCAGCACGACGTTGGCCGGGAGGTGGGTGCCGAACACCGCCTCGGCCAGGCCGGCGCTGTCGGCCATGAGCACCCGCTCCTCCCCGACCGCCTCCGGTGAGGGCCGCGGCCAGCCGGACCTGGTCGACCGATCCGTCGGTCTGGAGCATGGTGGCCGTGGGCACGAAGGTGGTGTCGACCACCGCGAACGTGCGGCCCCGGGCCGACCTTGCATAGATGGGCCGGGGACGCGGCCTGGAGCATGTCGCCGGACAGGTAGAGGTCGGCGTCGCCGTCGGCCACGGTGGCGGTGGTGACCGCGGTCCCGGCCGGGGCGATGTGCAGGTGCGACACCACCGCGCCCGCCTTCTGGGACAGGCCCGTCTGGTCCACGCCCTGCACCGCATGGCCCGGCGATGACCGCGGCCCGGGCCAGCAGGCGGTTGGCGGTCACGATGCCCGTGCCGCCGATCCCGGTGACGTAGACGCTGAACCGCCCGGCGAGGGGCGCCGTCGCCGCGTCTTGGAGGTCGTCCGGCGGGCCGCGCCGGTTGGGCCTCGGGCGGCGGCGGGGCGCCGCGGCGCCGGGCGGGGAGGAGGGTGACGAACGAGGGGCACTCGCCCTCCAGGCACGAGTAGTCCCGGTTGCAGGACGACTGGTGGATCTCCCGCCGCTCCCCGAACTCGGTGTCCACCGGGAGCACCGACAGGCAGTTGCTCACCCGCGAGCAGTCACCGCAGCCCTCGCACACGGCCTGGTTGATCACCACCCGGGCCGGGGGCTCCTCCAGCAGGCCCCGCTTGCGCAGGCGGCGGGCCTCGGCCGCGTAGCGCTGGTCGTAGACCAGCACCGACACGCCCGGGCGGCGGCGCAGCTCCTCCTGCACGGCCACGACGTCCTCGTGGGGCCGCACCGAGACGCCGGGGGCGAGGGGCGTGGCGCCGGCCCGTAGCGGTCGACGTCGTCGGTGCACACCGCGATGGGCAGTGACGCCTTCGGCCGCCAGCGAGCGGGTCAGGGCGGGGACGTCCATCAACCCGGCGACGTCCTGGCCGCCGGTCATGGCCACGGCCGAGTTGTAGAGCAGCTTGAAGGTGATGTGGACCCCGGCCGCCACGCACGCCCGGATGGCCAGGTGGCCCGAGTGGCTGAAGGTGCCGTCGCCCAGGTTCTGGAACAGGTGCCGGTCGCCGACGAACGGCGCCAGGCCGATCCAGTGCGCCCCCTCGGCCCCCATGGGGGTGGGCGGCACGAACGTCTCGTCCGTGTGGCGGGGCTCGAAGTGGATCATGCCGTGGCAGCCGACGCCGCCCCCGGTCACCGAGCCCACGGGCACCACGGTGGAGCGGTTGTGCGGGCAGCCGCTGCAGAACGCGGGTGGGCGGCCGGGCACCTCCAGCAGGGGACAGGCGGGTTGGGCGTGGGCCGGGTGGGCCAGGTCGGGCAGGACGCGGCCGAGCACGGGGACGAGGCGGTCGGCCGTCAGCTCCCCCGCGATCGGGACCAGGGGCGTCGCCCGTGCCGTCGCGCTCGCCCCGGACCGGCGTCGGGTCCCCCGGCCTCCTGCATCAGGGCCCGCACCTGCTGCTCGACGAACGGCCGCTTCTCCTCCACCACCAGGAACAGCATCCTCGTCCACGGCGGCGGCCAGGTCGAGCACCGGCCCGGGCGCCGCCGGGTACGTCATCGCCAGCTTGAGGACGCGGACGCCGAGGGGCCGCGGGGTCGGCGCCGCACGCCTCCAGCGCGCCGAGCAGTTCCCGGTAGGTCTTGCCCGGTGGACACGATGCCCAGGCGGGCGGGGCCCGGCGGCGCCCACGGTGCGGTCGAGGCCCCGGGCCGCCACCCAGCCCTGGGCGGCCCGCAGCCGGCGGTCGAGCCACAGCTCCTCCAGGTCGCCCCGCAGGATCTGGCCCGCGGCCTGGGGGCGCCAGGGGCGGCCGTCCACCAGGACCTCCGGGTCGCCGGGGGCGAAGCGGTCCAGGTCGGTGTCGACCGCGGCCTAGGCCGTCGGCGACGGCCGTCACGATGCGGACGCCCACCCATGACCCGCAGTACCGGCTGAGGCGGAAGGCCTCGATGCCGAGGTCGAACAGGTCCTGCTGGTCGGCGGGCACCAGCACCGGCACGGACGCGTCGGCCAGGGCCAGGTTGGTGTCATACGGCAGGGTGGACGACTTGGCCGAGGGGTCGTCGCCCACGAACAGCACGGCACCCCCGCCGGGCCCGCTGCCCATGAGGTTGGCGTGCTTGAGCACGTCGCCCGACCGGTCCAGGCCGGGCCCCTTGCCGTACCAGGCGCCCACCACCCCGTCGACACCCTGATAGGGAACGGCCTCCCCCATCTGCGACCCCCACACCGCCGCGGCCGCCAGCTCCTCGTTGAGGCCGGGGATGGTGCACGATCCGGGACTCGCCGGCTGGCGCTCGCCCAGGCGCCCCAGCGCCAGGTCGAAGCCGCCCAGGGGGGACCCGGGGTAGCCGGACACGAACGTGGCGTCGAGCCCCTCTCTGGCGCGGTTGAGAGCCCGGCGCGCCAGCAGCAGCTCGCACAGGGTGTCCACGCCGGACAGCAGCTGCACCCCGGTGGCGTTACCGGTCATGGCGCCATAATCTAGTGAGGATTCACTCATCATAGGGAGGGGGTCGGGTGCACGACCTCGTGATCCGCGGCGGCCGGGTCGTCGAGGCACCGGGGCCGCCTCCGCCGGGGACGTTGCGGTCGATGGGGACCGGATCGCGGCGGTCGGGGCGGTGCCCGGGCGGCGCCCGCGAGATCGACGGGCGGCCGCCTCGTGACTCCGGGCTTCGTGGACATCCACACCCACCTCGACGCCCAGCTCGCCTGGGACCCCACCGCATCTCGTCGTGCTGGCACGGCGTCACCTCCGTCGTGCTCGGAACTGCGGCGTCACCTTCGCCCCGGTCGGCCCGGCCAGGAGGGCTACCTGGCCGAGATGATGGAGGCGGTCGAGGACATCCCCGCCGACACGATCATGGCCGGCCTCGACTGGGGCTGGGAGACCTACGGCGACTTCCTGCGGGCGCTCGACCGGCGCCCGCTGGGCGTCAACGCCGGCGGCATGATCGGCCACGCTGCCCTGCGCTACTACGTCATGGGCGACCGCAGCCTCGACGACGTCCGCCCGTTGGCGACGAGGACGTGGCCCGCATGGCGGCGTTGGTCGGCGAGGCGATGGACGGCGGCGCCCTCGGGTTCTCCACCTCCCGCAGCTTCCTCCACACCGTGCCCGACGGCCGGCCCATCCCCGGCACCTACGCCCGGCCCGACGAGCTGGCCGCCCTCGCGGGTGCGTGGCTGAGCGGGGCCGGGGCACCATCGAGGTGGTCCCCCGCATCGGGGAGCGGGACTGTGGGGGCCTGACCGCGAGAACTCGCTGGCCGAGATGGCGTGGATGGAGGTGGTGAGCCGGGCCGTGGGCCGGCCGCTCACGTTCACGATCATGCAGAGCGACCGCCGGCCGGGCCTGTGGGCCTGGGTGATGGACCGGGTGGCCGAGGCCCGGGCCCGGGGCGTGGACCTGCGGCCCCAGACGTCCGCCCGCGGCACCGGCATCGTCTACGGCCTGGTCGGCCGCACCCCGTACGACGACCTCCCCGCCTGGGCCAAGCCATGGCCCGGCCCTTCCCGGCGTGGCTGGCCGCCGTGGCCGACGAGGCGTCCGCCGCCGCCTGGTGTCCCAGGCCGGCGAGCCCCGGGCGCTGACCTGCCTGCTGGTCCGCCGAAGGACCCCGACAAGCTCTACCTGTTGCCCCCGGGCCCGGCCCGCTACGACGTCGGTCCCGGCAACAGCCTGGCTGCCGAGGCGGCCCGCCGGCAGACGACGCCCGCCGGGGCCTTCCTCGCCTACACGGTGGAGACGGGCGGGCGGGGGCTCCTCTACTACCCGGTGCTCAACCAAGACCTGGACGCGGTGGCGCAGATGCTGACCAACCCGGACGTGGTCGTGGGCGTGGCCGACGTGGTCGCCGACGTGGCGCTCACCATGGACGTGGGCCAGTCCACCTACCTGCTCGGCGAGTGGGTGCGCGATCGAGGGCTCCTCGATGTGGGCCGGGCGGTCCACAAGCTCACCCGCGAGGGGGCCCAGCTCTACGGGATCGCCGACCTGGGGGTGCTGGCGCCGGGCGCCCACGCCGACCTCAACGTGATCGACCTCGACCGCCTCGGCCTGGACGCGCCGGAGATGGTGGCCGACTTCCCGCTCGGGGCCGAGCGCTACGTCCAGCGGGCGCACGGCTACGACCTCACGCTGGTCAACGGGCGGGCCCTGGTGGAGGCGGACGAGCTCACGGACGAGCGGCCGGGTCGGGTGGTGAGGCCGCAGGCGGGAGGTCCGCGCTGACTGTGGCCCGGGCCTCGTCGAAGCTGAGCATGGCGCCCAGCGACAGGCTCTCGGGCAGCGGGTCCTCGTACGACCACGCCACGTCGGCGACGGTGACGTCCCCCACCACCGCGGCCCAGTACCACGCCGTGCCCTTGTAGGGGCAGTAGGTGGGTGGTCGGGCTGGGCACCAGCAGGTCCATGCGGACATGCTCGCGGCCCACGTAGAGGCGCGGCTCGAGCGCGGTCTCGTAGACGCCCAGGGTGTCGTCCGTGTCGACCAGGGCCGTCCCCGCCACCTCCACCCGCAGGCGCCGGCGGCGCGACGCAGTCGACCCGGTGGTACGGGTTGCGGGGATGCATGAAGACCTGCTCGTCCTCCTCGTACCAGGCCTCCACCGCTCCACGGCACCCGCACGTAGCCGGGCGCCTCGGGCTCGGGCTCGACCGCCGCCGCCCCGTACACGTCGGCCGCGGGGAAGGCGTAGCCGGGCGGTGCGCCCGGACGGTGGACCAGCAGCGACGTGCTCGCTGTCCACCGCGGCCCGCCCGCCCACAGCCCCCGTACCCGGCGGCGGAAGGGCTCGACGTAGACGGCGCCGGGCGGGACCGCCACGCTGAAGCGCCCCGCCGGGCGGGGGCCCAGCGGCCCGCGGCCGGTGGTCAGGCTCACAGCGCGGTCCTGCCGTCGGCGCGGTGCCACCCCCCGGGAAGCGCGCGCACCATGGCATCCACCGAGAACGAGGCCAGCAGGGACGCCATCCTCGCCGTGCACGTGGCACTCGGCGTGGGTCATGCCGTCGCCCGCGAAGGTCGAGTGGTGCCGGTAGAGCATCCAGCGGTCGGCCCGCACGTCCCCGTGCAGCGAGAGGGCGATGGCGTTGATGGCGGTGGAGAGGCTGCGGTGGGCCTGGCGCTGGCCGATCCCCTCGTGGGGCCGGAGACCCGCCGCGATCGACAGGTGGCCGGTGAACTGGGCCAGCAGGGCCGCGTGCAGGAGCCGTCGTCGGGGACCTCCCGGAACCGCACCCAGGCGTCGAGCACGGGGGGGCCCGCGGGGGCGTCGGGTCGCCCGTATACGCGCCGTCGACGATGCGGAGGTCACGCCCGGTGACCGACATGTCGTAGGGCTCGCTGTCGTAGGGCCCGGCCACGTCCGGGACCGGCACCCCGTGGCGGATCACGTCCGGGGCGGTGGCGTCGAGCAGCAGGGTGCCGTGCGCACAGGCCCGCCCGTCCTGGCTCACCTGGGCCGCCAGCGTTGTGAAGGTCCGGCCCGCACCCAGCTCCTGGAGGTCGAACCGGCGGCCGGCGGGCGTCGGCCGCCCGCATGAACACCATGTGGGCCGACACCGCCCGCCGCCCGGGCGAGTGGCGGCCCGCGGCCACCAGCGACTGGGCCAGCATCTGGCTGCCGTCCACCACCGGGCGCCGCCAGTCGGCGCGGGCGACACTGACGTAACCCCCGTCCCGAGGGCCGCACGTCCAGCAGGTCGATGAGGCGGCGGCGTCGCCCCACGTGGGGAAACGCTTGACCGTGACGTCGCGGGGCTCGGCGCCTCGGCCCCGTCCACCAGCTCGACCCGGGCCCGGTCGTGGTCGAACGTGGCCCAGCCCGCGAGCGACTCGAACCCGGGGGCGGGCTCGCTCAGGGCCCACAACACGTCCGGCGCGGCGTCGATGCTCCAGGACCGGGCGGTGCCGGCCGGCCCGTCCTTACGCCCGGGGCCGGCGCAGCCCAGGTCGAAACGGACGTCGGCGGCGGGAACCACAGCGTGGGGGCCTCACCCTCGTGGTCCACCCGGACCGCACCGGTGGTGGAGCCCACCAGCTGGTCGCCCCACCAGGCCCGGGCGGGCAGGGCGCACGCAGATGCTTCCGGTCCTCTCACGGTCGAAAACTAACATTCGGGTCGCGGAACGCGACAAGACTGGCCGCCATGCCCCACGTCACGACGCTGTTCGTGGCCATGGCGGGTCGCGAACCGAGCGCGGGACGCGGAGTACCTCGCCTGGCACGTGCTCGACCACCGGCCCGAGATCCACCGCCTCGACGGCTTGCGGGGCGCCCAGCGCCGGGTCCGACCCCGGCGTGCCGGGCGGCCCGCGCCGCGGGCCAGGGCCAGTACGACGACGTCGACCACGTGATGACCTACCTGTTCGCCGACCCCGCCGCGGTGGCCGCGCTGGTGACCTCGGGCGCGACCTGGCCGAGGCCGGGCGCGTGTCCTGGCGGCTGCCCAGCGTGGAGATCGGGGTGTACGACCTCGACGGCACCGCCACGGCCGGCCGGATCGACGTGGCGGCCGGCGTGGTGCCGTGGCGACCCGCCACCGGCGTCTATCTCCTGGTGGAAGAGGGCCGGGCGCCGGCCGCGGCGCTGACCGAGGTGGCGGGCGTGGCCGGTGCCTGGTGGGGCACGAGCGAGGGCCGGCAGATCACCTACCTCTACCTGGACGACGACCCCGTCGCCACCGCCGAGCGGCTCCGGCCCGCCCTGGCGCAGCGCTGGGACGGCGGCGAGGTCGTCCCGCGGCTGGCCGCGCCGTTCCAGGTCCCCGTGGACTTCGACTGGGGCCGCCACCTGCCGTGACTTCCTTACAGGATCGCCCCGCGCTGCTTCAGCGCGCCGATCTCGTCCCACGACAGGCCCAGCTCGACCAGCACGGACTCGGTGTGCTCGCCGTGCTCCGGGGCGCGGGCCGGCCGGCCCGGCTGCCCGTCGAACTGCACGGGCACCGTGACCATGGGCAGCGGCACGTCGCCGCCCACGTCGACCGCGGCGATGTAGCCGTTGGCCCGGACCTGGGGATCGTCGTGCAGCTCGCCCGGGGTCTGCACCGGCGCCCACTCCCCCGGGAACCCGGCCAGCGCCCTGCGCCAGTGGTCGAGGTCCCGGGCCGCGAACACGGCGTCGAGCCACTCCACGCAGGCGCGGGCGTGGCGGCGGCGGGCGCCCTCGTCGGCGAAGCGGGGATCGCCGGCCCGGTCGGGCTCGCCGATGGCCCGGCACAACGAGGCCCAGTGGCGGTCGGGCGCCAGCATGGTCAGCGCCACGAACCGGCCGTCCGCGGTCCGGTAGGTCAGCATCAGCGGGTTTGCGGCCTCGTACCGGTCGGGTGGCGGCTGGCGGGCCCGCCTCGCTCCGGCCACCGGGCGCCGCACTCACGATGTCGGGCTGGATCTGCCACAGCCCCGCCGCCAGCAGCGAACCGTCGATCACCGGCGGCTCGCCGCCCGCCGCCCGGTGGACCAGCGCCGCACACACGGCCCCGGCGAGGGCGAGCGCGCCCGCCAGGTCGCCGAACGCGGGCGGGGCCGGCCGGGGCCAGGCCGCGCCTGCGGGCGTGAGCACGTGCTGCATCCCGGAGCGGGCCCAGTAGGCCCCGGCGTCGTAGCCACCCCGCGCTGCGTCCGGGCCGCGGGTCCCGTAGGCGGTGGCCCGCACGTAGACGACGGCCGGGTTGTCGGCCCGCACGTCCTCCACGTCGATCCGCAGTCGGGCCCGCCCGCCGGGCCGGAGGTTGGTGACGAACACGTCCGCCGTCCGCACCAGGCGGCCCAGGAGGTCCCGGCCCTCCGGGTCCTTGAGGTCGATCCCCAGCGACCGCTTGCCCCGGTTGGCCGACTGGACGTAGGGGTCGACCCCCGCGTGCAGTGGGTGGAGGCCGGTGGTGACCAGGCCGCGGTAGGGGTCGCCGGTCGCAGGGGGCTCGACCTTTAGGACGTCGGCGCCCCACTCGGCCAGGATGGCGCCGGCCATCGGCGCGAACACGTGCGTGGCCACCTCGACGACCCGCACACCGGCCAGAGGCGCCTGACTAGTGAGCATTCACATATCATGCATCCCGCTATGACCGACGGGCCCAGCTTCGCCCACCGGGTCCGGCAGCTGGCGGCGGAGCGCCCTGACGAGCCGGCCTACTGCCACGTCGCCCCGGACGGGGGCGAGACCGAGCTGACCTGGCGCGAGCTCGACCACCGGTCGAGCCGGTTGGCGGGCGCGCTGGCCGAGCGCGGGCTGGCCCACGGCGACCGGCTGTCGCTGGGGATCCGCAACTCGCCGCAGTTCACGCTCGGCGCGCTGGCCGCCTGGAAGCTGGGCGCGGTGCCCGTGCCGGTGCGGTGGGACCTGCCCGACTGGGAGCGGGCCCGGGTCCGCGACGTCATCGAGCCCCGCGTGCAGTTGGAGGCCGAGGACGTCGCCTGGATCGACGGCACCGCCGGCCGCGCCGTCCCCGACCTCCCCGACGCGGTGTCGCCGCAGGTCAGCGGCATCTGCAGCAGCGGGTCGACCGGCACGCCCAAGGTGATCCTGAGCGAGCGCCCGTCCCTGTGGGACGGCGCGCTGGGCACCGCGTTCATGGAGGGCTGGCGCCCGGTGCCGCGGCCCCAGACGATCCTCGTGCCCGGGCCGATGTACCACGCCAACGGGTTCGCCACGCTGTTCAGCCTGCTGGCCGGCGACCGGCTGGTGGTGCTGGAGCGCTTCGACGCCGCCCTGGTGGTGGCGGCCATCGAGCGCCACCGCATCACCACCTTCACCGCCACGCCCACCATGCTCCAGCGGGTGGCGGACCTGCCCGGAGTGGACGGCCGCGACCTGGCCAGCATCGACTGGATCCTCCAGGGGGCGGCCCCCATGCCGCCGTCGCTGGTCCACCGCTGGGCCGGGCTCGTCGGCGCCGACCGCATCCTCATGGTCTACGGCATGACCGAGGGCCTCGGCTTCACCGGCCTGCTCGGCGACGAGTGGATGCAGCACCCCGGCAGCGTCGGCCGGGGGGTCCGGGACACCGAGGTCCGCATCCTCGACGGCACCGGCCGCGACCTGCCCGCGGGGGAGATCGGGGAGATCTACCTCCGCTCCCCCGGCTCCGCCGGCTACCGCTACCTGGGGGACGCCGCCCCCCGGGACGGGACGGACGACGGGTTCGCGACCGTGGGCGACCTCGGCTACCTCGACGCCCAGGGCTACCTGTTCCTGGTCGACCGGCGGGTGGACATGATCGTGAGCGGCGGCGCCAACGTCTACCCCGCCGAGGTCGAGACCGCCCTCATCGACCACCCCGGCATCGCCGACATCGTGGTCGTGGGCCTGCGCGACGCGGACTGGGGCCGCCGGGTGCACGCCATCGTGGAGCCCGCCGATCCCGCCTCGCCGGTGGCGGAGGCCGAGGTGATCGCCTACGCCAAGGGCCGCCTGGCGCCCTACAAGGTGCCCAAGACGGTCGAGATCGTGGACGCCATCCCCCGCAGCGAGGCCACCAAGGTCAACCGACAGGCGCTGGTCGAGGCCCGCGGCGGCTGACCACCCCGTTCTGTCAGACGTCATGTGCACCGACCACGGTGACGTCTGACAGAACGGATTGGCTCAGTCGGTATGGGGGAACCCGAGGTCGACCGCGTTGGCGGCCGGATCGGGCCAGCGGGAGGTGACCACCTTGGGCCGGGTGTAGAAGCGGATGCCCTCGGGCCCGTAGATGGGGTGGTCGCCGAACAGCGACGCCTTCCACCCGCCGAACGAGTGCGCCGCCACCGGCACAGGGATTCCCACGTTGATGCCCACCATGCCCGCCTTGACCGAGCGCTCGAAGCGCCGGGCCGCGCCCCGTCGCGGGTGAACACCGCGGCACCGTTGCCGTAGGGGTTGGCGTTGACGAGGGCCACGGCCTCGTCGAACGTGGCCACCCGCACGACGCCCAGCACCGGCCCGAAGATCTCGTCGTCGTAGACCCGCATACCCGGCTCCACTCCGTCGACCAGCGAGCAGCCGAGGAAGAACCCCTCGCCCGCACCGGGGGCGGCCGATCCGTCCACCACCACCCGGGCGCCCTCGGCCGCCGCCCCCTCGACGTAGGAGCGGACCCGCTGGCGGTGCTCGGCCGTGATGAGCGGCCCCATCATCGACTCCGGGTCGTCGCCGGGGCCCACCACCACGCCGGGCAGGCGGGCGGCGATGGCGTCGACCAGCGTGTCGGCCACCGATCCCACGGCCACCACCACCGAGATGGCCATGCACCGCTCGCCCGCCGACCCGTAGCCGGCCGACACGGCGGCGTCGGCCGCCGCGCCCACGTCCGCGTCGGGCAGCACCACCATGTGGTTCTTGGCCCCGCCCAGGGCCTGCACCCGCTTGCCGTGGCGGGTGCCGGTCTCGTAGACGTGGCGAGCCACCGCCGTGCTGCCGACGAAGGACACCGCGTCGACCTCGGGGTGTTCCAGCAGGGCGCCGACGGCCTCGGCTTCCCCCTGCAACACGGTGAAGGTGCCGTCCGGGAACCCCGCCCGCCGCACGAGGTCGGCCAGCAGCAGCGAGGCCGACGGGTCCTTCTCCGACGGCTTGAGCACGAAGGCGTTCCCGCAGGCCAGCGCGTTGGCCAGCATCCACAGCGGGACCATGACGGGGAAGTTGAACGGGGTGATGCCGGCGACCACGCCGACCGGTTGCAGCACGGTGTGCACGTCGACCCCGCCCGACACCTCCGCCGAGTGAGCGCCCTTGAGCAGGTGGGGGATGCCGCAGGCGAACTCGACGTTGTCGATCCCGCGGGCGACCTCGCCCTGGGCGTCGGCCAGCACCTTGCCGTGCTCGCGGGTGACGATGGCGGCCAGGTCGTCGCGCTGCGCGTCGAGCAGCTCGCGCAGCCGGAACAGCATCCCGGCGCGGCGGCTCGTCGGCGACTCACCCCAGGCCGCGGCCACGTCGACCGCCAGCTTGACCGCGCCGTCCACCTCCGCGGCGGAGGCGAGCGCCACCTCCGCGGTCTGCACCCCCCGCGCCGGGTCGTAGACGGGCGCGCTGCGCCCCGAGGAGCCGGCGACGGCCCGCCCCCCGATCCAGTGGCCGATGGCGTCCATCAGAGCCGGTAGAGCGCGCGGGCGTTCTCGCCCATGATCTTGCGCTGCGCCTCCGGGGAGAGCGTGGCCATCTTGGCGGCGACGCTCTCGAGCGGCGACGGGTACAGGCAGGTGGGGTGGGGGAAGTCGGTCTCGAAGAGGATGTTGTCCTCCCCCACCGCCTCGATGAGGTCGGGCAGCTTGTTGCGGTTGTTCTCGAACCAGAACGTGGCGTAGAGGTTGCTGCGGAAGTACTCCGACGGCAACTTGCCGAGCTGGGAGAACTCCTGCGGGGCGTTCTCGGCCATCTCGTAGTCGAGCGCCTCCAGGATGAACGGGATCCAGCCCACGCCGCTCTCCACCGACACCATCTTGAGGTCGGGGTGGCGGTCGAACATGCCCGAGAGGATGAGGTTGGAGACCACCCGGGCGTTCCCGATGAACAACAGGGTGCCGCCCAGGGCGAGCTTGGTGTTCTCGGGGTGCGACGGCCACGCGTACTTGCCGTAGAACGACATGCCGGTGACGCTGGCGCCGATGTGGAAGTGCACGGGTAGGTGCAGTTCGGTGCACGTCTCCCACAGTGGGTCCCAGGCCCGGTCGGCCAGGTCGGGGGCGCCGAGGTCGTGGGGGTCGGAGGTCATGTTGAGGCCCCGGGCCCCGAGCGCGGCCACCCGCCGGGCCTCGGCGACGCAGGTGTCGACGCTCCAGGCCGGCATGAGTGGCAGCGGCAGCAGGCGGTCGCCCGAGTCGGCCTGGATCTCCGCCATCCCGTCGTTGTAGATCTCGACCGCCAGCCGGCAGAGCGCCTCGTCGTCCACCAGCCCGAGGTCCTGGCCCCCGAGGCCGATGGTGCTGGGGAAGATGATCTGCGCGTCGATGCCGCACTCGTCGAGCACGCCGAGCCGCACCTTGGGGTCGTAGGCGCCCACGTGCACCTCGTCGATGCTCCACTCGCGCAGGGCCTTGTGGGCGCTCTCCTTGTGGCCGTCGCGCCCCACCACGCCGGCGGCGCTGAAGCGGCCGACCGGATGGCCGTCGAACACCCACATGCGCTGGCCGTCGACCTCCTCGACCCGGGGCACGCGATCCCGGAACGCAGCCGGCGCCCGGCTGGTGAACAGGTCGGGGGGCTCCGACCAGTGGGAGTCCGCGTCCACGATGAACAGGTCGTCGAACGGGGACGCTGCCTCAGTAAGTGAGTGAGTGCTTCCTGACATTGGAGCCGATGCTACTGTCCGGCCCGTGGCGACCGCAACGGTGGACGGGCTGGCCATCGCCTACGAGTTGATCGGCGACGGCCGGCCGTGGGCCATCACCCCGGGGGGCCGCTTCTCCAAGGACTCGCCCGGGGTGCGCGAGCTGGCCGAGGCCCTGGCTGCGGGCGGCAACCGGGTGCTCATCTGGGACCGGCCCAACACGGGCGCGTCCGACGTGTGCTTCACCGGCCCGTCCGAGTCGGCCATGCAGGCCGACGTCCTGGCCGCCCTCCTGTCCCAGCTCGACCTGGCGCCCGCGGTGATCGCCGGGGGCTCGGGCGGCTCCCGCGTGTCGCTGCTCACCGCCACGCGCCATCCCGAGGTGGCGGCGGCGGTGGCCGCGTGGTGGATCAGCGGCGGCGTGTACGGCCTCATGGTGCTGGGCACCCACTACTGCGGCGGCTCCATCCGGGCCGCCTGGACCGGCGGCATGGAGGCCGTCGCCGCGCTGCCGGAGTGGGCCGAGGTGATCGAGCGCAACCCGGCCAACCGGCAGCGGTTCCTGGACCAGGACCCGCGGGAGTTCATCGCCACCCTGGAGCGCTGGATGGTCGCCTACTGCCCGTGCGGCGACGAGCTGGTCCCGGGCCTGCCCGACGACGACGCCCGCCGCCTCGACATCCCCGCCCTGGTGTTCCGCAGCGGGGCCAGCGACGCCAACCACACCCGCGCCACCTCCGAGCAGGTCGCCGCCCTGCTCCCCCGGTCGCGGCTGGTCGAGCCCCCCTGGGGCGACGAGGAGTGGAACGATCGCTCGGCGGCCCGGCCCGGCGGGGCGGGCGATGGCCTGTTCGTGCGCTGGCCGCGGCTCGCCCCCACGCTCCTGGCGTGGGCCGGCGAGGTGCTCGGCAACTAACATCCCGGTCACCTGACCGGGGAGGGACCACGAAGATGAGCCAGGCGTTCCTGTCGCTGCGCTACGACCTGCGGGCACCGTCGTTCGGGGCGCCCGCCGAGGCCCTGTACCGGGCGGCGCTGGAGCAGTGTGCCTGGGCCGAGGACCACGGGTTCCTGATGGCCACTCTGTCCGAGCACCACGGCGCCGACGACGGCTACTGCCCGTCCCCGCTGGTGATGGCCGCCGCGGTGCTGGGCCGCACCCGCAGCCTGCGCGTGCTGGTGGCGGCGCTGATCCTCCCGCTGTACGACCCCCTCCGCCTGGCCGAGGACCTGGCCGTGCTCGACCTGGTCAGCGGCGGCCGCATCGACCTGGTGATCGGCGCCGGCTACCGGCGCGAGGAGCTGGCCATGTTCGACCGGCAGATGAGCGAGCGGGCCGACTTGGTCGAGGAGGGCCTCGCCACCTTGCGCTCAGCCTGGTCGGGCGAGGAGTTCGACTACCGCGGCCGCCGGGTCCGGGTCACGCCCCGGCCCGCCCGCCCCGAGGGACCGGGCCTGCTCATGGGCGGCTCGACCCCGGCCGCCGCCCGGCGGGCGGCCCGCCTCGGCCTGGGGTTCGTCCCCGTCGACGGCTCGTTGTGGCCGGCCTACGCGGAGGCCTGCCGCGCCCACGGCCGCGACGCCGGCCCCGCCCCGGCCCTCGACGGGCCGCGGTTCGTCCATGTGGCCGACGACCCCGACCGGGCGTGGGCGCGCATCGCTCCCCACGCCCTGCACGAGACGAACTCCTACGGCGGCTGGCTGGCGAGCGCCGACGCCCGCGGCCCCTACGCCTCCTGCGACGATGCCGACTCCCTGCGAGCCCGGGGCGACTACCTGGTCGTGACCCCGGACGAGTGCCTGGCCATGGTGCGTGAGACCGGCGCGCTCCTCCTCCACCCGCTGATGGGCGGGCTGGAACCGGACCTCGCGTGGGAGAGCCTGGAGCTGGTGGCGACGAAGGTGATCCCCCGCCTGGACGACCCCGCCTAGAGGCACAGCGGATTTGGCGCTCAGCCGCCGCCCGGCGTGAGGCGATAGGGGTCGCTGATCGGCGCAGGAGGCACTAGGGGTCGGGGGCCGACCGCTATTGCCTCGTGACCGCCGCCGTGATCCCTATTGCCTCGCCCTCAGCTGCCGCCAGGGACCGCGAGGTCGACGGCGCGGGAGGCGTGCTGGCCCACCTTGTCGGCGGCGACCGAGCGGATGGAGACGTCGTGCCCCGCGGCGCCGGCCCGCAGCGCGCCCACCGTGCAGCTCTCCTTGCCGCCCAGGATGCTGAACGGGTCGTAGGAGAAGTGCCTCATGGCGTTGAGGTGGGTCATGCGGTCGACGTCGTGGTCGCTCACCCCGTCGAGGTGGGTGGCCAGCTCCTCGGGGGCGAACGGCCAGGTCGAATCCGAGTGGGGGTAGTCGCACTCCCACATCACGCGGTCCATGTTGAGGAACTCACGCGAGGCCACGCCGAAGTGGTCGTCGATGAAGCACGTGAGGATGCGCTCGTTGAAGACCTCGCTCGGCAGCTTGTCGCCGAAGTCCTGCCCGGTCCAGGCGTGGTGGCGGCGGTAGTTGTAGTCCACCCGCTCCAGGAAGTAGGGGATCCAGCCGATGCCGCCCTCGGACAGGGCGATGTTCAGGTCGGGGAAGCCCCGCAGCACGGGCGACCAGATGAGGTCGGCGGCCGCCTGGACGATGTTGATGGGCGTCAGCGTGATCAGGCAGTCGATGGGGGCGTCGGGGGCGGTGATGACCAGCTGGGACGACGACCCGATGTGCAGGCAGACCACGACGCCCTCGTCGGAGCAGGTGCGCCAGAACGGGTCCCAGTGGTCGGAGTGGAAGCTGGGCCAGCCCAACTTGGACGGGTTCTCCGAGAAGGTGACCGCGTGGGCGCCCATGCGGGCGGTGCGCCGCACCTCGGCCGCCAGCACCTCGGGGTCCCAGATGGCCGGGAGCGAGCAGGGGATGAAGCGCCCGGGGTGGGAGCCGCACCAGTCCTCGATGTGCCAGTCGTTGTAGGCCCGCACCATGGCCAGGGCCACGTCCTTGTCCTCGGTGCGGGCGAAGAGCTGGCCGCAGAACTGGGGGAACGAGGGGAAGCACAGCGAGCCGAGCACGCCGTTGGCGTCCATGTCCTTGACCCGCTCGTCGATGTCGTAGCAGCCGGCCCGCAGCTCGGCGAAGGAGGTCGGCTCCATGCCGTACTCCTCGGGCGGGCGGCCGGCCACCGCGTTGAGGGCGACGTTGCTGATCTCCTGGCCCTCGTAGACCCAGGCGTTGGTGCCGTCGGCCCGGGTCACGAACTTGGGCGCCAGGTCGACGTAGCGGGCCGGGAGCCTGCCCTCGAACACGTGCGGCGGCTCGACCACGTGGTCGTCCACGCTCACCAGCACCATGTCGTCGATCATCACGTCGTCGATGCTCATGGTCGAACCCCCTCGGCGGCGAAAACTAACAATCGGGTCACGAGGGTAGCAGGTCGGCCTGGACCACACGCCGGAGCAGCTTGCCGGTCTCGGTGAACGGCAGCGCGTCGGTGAAGCTGACGATCTCCGGCGTCTTGGAGCCCCGCAGCGACCGCCGGGCGAACTCCTGGACCTCCGCGGCGTCGAGGGTGGCGCCGGGCCGGGGCACCACCACGGCGGCGATGCGCTGGCCCCACTCGTCGTCGGGGACGCCCACCACCGCGCACTGGGCGATGCCGGGGTGCTGGAGCAGCACCTCCTCGATCTCGGCCGGGGCGATGTTCTCGCCGCCCCGGATGATCGTGTCGTCGCTGCGGCCCTCGATGAACAGGTAGCCGTCGGGGTCGAGCCAGCCGCGGTCGCGGGTGGGGAACCAGCCCGCGGCGTCGAGCGGCGCCTCCCGACCCGCGTACTCGCCCGACACCTGCTCGCCCCGCACCCAGATCTCGCCCGGCTCGCCCACCGGCAGGGGATCGCCGAGCGGGCCCCGCACCTCGACCTCGACCCCGGGCAGCACCCGGCCCGCGGAGCCCAGGCGGACGGTCGCCACGGGATCGCCGGCTCGCGGCGGCCCGGTGGTCGTCGGGCCCCAGCACGGCGATCGTCGAGCTGGTCTCGGTGAGGCCGTAGGCGTTGGTGAAGGCGGCGTCGGGCAGCAGCCGCATGGCCCGCTCCAGCACCGTGGCCGGGGTGCGCGCCCCGCCGTAGGACAGGGCCCGCAGGCTGGGCAGCCCCGTGCCGTCGGCCTCCAGCGCATCGCAGATGCGGGCCAGCATGGTGGGCACCACCATGGCGTTGGTGATCCCCTCCCGGCGCACCGCCTCCACCCAGGCGGCCGCGTCGAACTGCTCCAGGTAGACGACCCGCCGGCCCGCGTAGAGGTTGCTGAGCAGGTTGGCCAGTCCCGCCACGTGGTAGGGCGGCACGCTCACCAGCACGGCCTCGTCCGGGCCGGCGCCCGCGAACTCGACCGTCTCGACCACGTAGGCGGCCAGGTGCCGGTGGCGCAGCACCGCGGCCTTGGGCGCCGCGGTCGTGCCGCTCGTGTACAGCAGGACGGCCTCCCCCTCGCCGTCGGCGGGCACGTCCCCGGCTCCGCCGGCCGGCGGGCCGCGGCCACGAAGTCGGCGGCGCCGAGCACCCGGTGGCCCCGGGCCGCCAGCGCCGAGGCCACGTCCCCGTCGGCCACCACCAGCGCCTCGCCCAGGGGGACGAGCAGGTCGTGGAGCTGGTCGTCGCTCAGGCGGTAGTTCAGCGGGACGAAGGGCACGCCCGCGGCCGCGGCCGCGAACAGCCCGATCGGGAAGGCGAGGCCGTTGGTGCCGACGTACGCCAGCGCGGACGGCGCCCTCCGCGGCCGCGGCCCCGCCCCAGGCGCAGGCCAGCAGCTCGGCCGCGGTGAGCCGGTCGCTCGCCGGCCTGCACCGCCACCTCGTCGGCGCGGCCCGCGGCCACCATGTCCAGCAGGAGCAGCAGGTTCATCGCGCTCGCCCGGGACCGTCAGTCGGAGGCGGGCAGGGGCTTGGCGCCCTTCACCACCAGCGGGCGGCCGTCGGCCGTCAGGGCGCCCTGGCCCGGCCGGGTGCACAGCAGCTCCAGGCCGCGCTTCGTCGTCCACGTAGCGCTTGCCCAGCAGGGGGCCCGTCGCCCAGCGAGGGGTCGAGCGCGGCGGTGCCGTCGCCCTCCTCGCCGTCGGCCAGCAGGGGCGCGCCCCCGCAGGCGAGCGCGACATCGGCCGACGGCGCCCTGACGATCACCACCTGCGCGTCGCACACGGCGCTGTGCAGCTTCTGTCCCGGTCGCAGTTCCATGAGCAGCCGATCCTAGTTCGTGCGGTCGACCGCCGTCTAACAGTAGGGTCACTCCTGGACACCGCTGGCCTGCATCCGGAGGGACGATGCCCGACTACAAGTTCGTGCAGTACGAGACGCTCGACGAGGGGCGGATCGCACGCATCATGCTCAACCGGCCCGAGGCACGCAACGCCCAGAACCGCGGGATGCTGGTCGAGCTCAACGACGCCTTCCTGCGGGCCGAGGCCGACGACGAGGTCCGGGTGGTGATCCTGGGCGGCGCGGGCCCCATGTTCTCGTCCGGCCACGACATGGGCTCGAAGGTCTCGCTCGAGGAGTACACCCCCGGCCCCAACCAGCACCCCACCCGGGCCATCAACGGGGCCACCCGCAAGGGCGCCGAGAACCTGATGCTCCAGGAGTGGCACTACTTCTTCGAGAACACCCGGCGCTGGCGCAACCTCCGCAAGATCACCATCGGCCAGGCGCACGGCGACGTCTACGCCGCCGCGCTCATGCTGCTGTGGGCGTGCGACCTCATCGTGGCGGCCGAGGGCACCCGCTTCGCCGACGTGGTCGGCACCCGGCTGGGCATGTGCGGCGTCGAGTACTTCGCCCACCCGTGGGAGTTCGGCCCCCGCAAGGCCAAGGAGCTGCTGCTCACCGGCGACGCCATCGACGCCGACGAGGCCCACGCCCTGGGCATGGTGACCAAGGTGTTCCCCGCCGACGAGCTGGCCGAGCGCACCGTCGAGTTCGCGCGGCGCATCGCCCAGGTCCCCACCATGTCGGCGCTGCTCATCAAGGAGGCGGTCAACCAGAGCGTCGACAACATGGGCTTCTACAACGCCCTCAACGCCTGCTTCACGCTGCACGAGCTGAACCACTCGCACTGGGCCCAGGTGAACGACGACGGCTACCCGATCGCCAAGGAGGACGCGGGCATCCCCAACTGGAAGGAGGCGCCGCCCATCGTCACCGCCGTCAAGGACAAGGTTCGTGCCGACCAGTAGGGCGGACCGGCCCGGGCGACGGCGGGGCGGACGTGGTGGTCCGCCGCGCCCCGTTCTCCGACAACCCCCGGGTCGGAGCCCGCGGCCAGCGGACCCAGCAGCGGATCGTCGACGCCGCCCTGCGGGTGTTCGGCGAGGACGGCTACCACCAGTGCGGCGTCGCCCGCATCACCGAGCTGGCCGGCTGCTCGCGGGCGTCGTTCTACCAGTACTTCTCGGGCAAGGAGGACGTGTTCCGCCACCTGGCCGGCCAGGTGGCGCGCCAGATGGGCGCGTCGACCGAGGCGCTCGGCCTGCTCACCCCCGACGCCGACGGCTGGCGGTCGATCCGGGCCTGGGTGGCCCGCTACTCCGAGGTGTACGAGCGGTACGAGCCGGTGTTCCTGGTGTTCCAGACCGCGGCCGAGAGCGACGCGGCGGTGGCGGGCGGCTCGGCCCGCACGAGCGAGCGGCAGGTCGCCGGCTTCCGGTCCCGGCTGACCGACGCCACCCTGCCGCCCCGCCAGCTCGACCCGGTGATCGCGCTCGCTGCTCGAGTGCCTGCCCCGCTCCTTCGACGTGGCCGGCATGCTGCGGGCGGCCGCGCCGGACGCCTACCCGCCCGAGCGGATCGAGGACGCGGTGGCCGACGTCGTGCACCGCACGCTGTTCGGCCTCCAGGGCGGTCAACGTGCACCCGCCCGCCGGCCGCCGGCCGCCGGTGCTGGGCTTCAGCCCCCTCATGCGGGACGCGCTGGACGGCGACGGCCGGCACGCACGAGCTGACCCCGGCGGGGCGGCGCACCCTCCAGGCGCTGATGGACGCCGGGCGCGAGCTGTTCGTGGCCCGCGGCTACCACGACACCCGCATCAACGACGTCGTGGCCGCGGCCGGCCTGTCCCACGGGGCCTTCTACCGCTACTTCGAGTCCAAGGAGGCGTTCGCCCAGATCCTGGCCGTGCAGGCCATCCGCACCGTGTCCGACCGCGCTGGTCGACATCCCCGCGGGCACGCCCGACGGCGTGACCGGCACCGCCGCGCTGCGGCGCTGGCTGCGGCGCTACAACGCCACCCAGGCCGGCGAGGCGGCCATCATCCGGCTGTGGGCCGACGCCGCGGCCTCCGACGCCACCTACCGCGTCCGACTCGACCGCCGCCTTCGACTGGGGCCGGCGGCGGATGGCCCACTTCCTGCGGCCCCGAGGCTTCGGCGACGTCGGACTCCGAGGCGGTCATGGCCGTGGCGCTGCTCGGCCACCTTCGGCTCCCGGGAGCGGCCCGCCCCGACCATCGACGCGGCCGCCCACATCTTCGAGCGGGGCTTCCTCGGGCGCTAGCGGCTGGTCTAACATCTCGGTCACAATCCGCGAGGGGAGGATCGGGACGTGCGAACCGTGGTGGTGGGTGCTTCGAGCGGTCTGGGGCGCTGCATCGGGATCGGCCTCGCCCAGCGGGGCGGCAAGGTGGCGCTCATGGCCCGGCGCCGCGCGCGGCTGGACGACGCGGCCAAGGAGGCGGGCCCGGGCACGCTCGTGGTCGAGTGCGACGTCACCGACGAGGCCTCGTGCCAGGCCGCGTCGTCGAGGAGGCGGCCGCCGGGCTGGGCGGCATCGACGCGCCTGGTCTACTCGCCGGGCATCGGCCCGCTGGTCAAGCTGGTCGACACCGACGCCGCGACGTGGCGGCGCGTGTTCGACACCAACGTCACCGGCGCCTCGCTGGTGACCGCGGCCGCCATCCCCCACCTGACCGAGTCGGCCGGCGCCGCCATCTACCTGTCCTCGGTCAGCGCCTCGGGCACGCCGCCGTGGCCGGGGCTGGGCGCCTATGCGGTCAGCAAGGCCGCCCTGGAGAAGCTGGTCGACGCCTGGCGGGCCGAGCACCCCGACGTCGGCTTCACCCGCCTGGTGGTGGGCGACTGCGCCGGGGGCGAGGGCGACGCCATGACCCAGTTCGCCAACGGCTGGGACCCCGAGGTGGTGGCCGAGGTGTACCCCATCTGGGCGGCCCGCCAGTACCTGAGCGGCACCGTCATGGACGTCGAGCGGCTGGTGGCCATGGCCCACGCGGTGCTGAGCGAAGGCGCCACCGTGTCGATCCCCTCCATCACCGTGGCGCCCCGCCCCGTCACTAGGCGCCGGCATGAGCACGGTGGCGGTCGAGTTCGACCCGTTCTCCGACGAGTACTTCGACGACCCGACCGAGGTGTACCGGCGCCTGCGCGACGAGGCGCCCGTGTACCACAGCGAGCGCTACGGCTTCTACGCCCTGTCGCGCTTCGACGACGTCGTGCTGGCCCACCGGGACTGGCAGGGGTTCTCCAGCGCCCACGGCGTCGACCTGTCGACGCTCTCGCAGGACCCGGAGCTGATCCGCAGCTTCCGGATGATCATCATGATGGACCCGCCCGGAGCACGACCGGTTCCGCAAGCTGGTCAGCCGCGTGTTCACCCCCCGGGCGGTGACCGCCCTGGAGCCGATGGTCCGCGAGGTCATCGTCGCCCACCTCGACCGGCTCGACGGGCGCGACGCCTTCGACGTGGTGACCGACTTCTCGGCGCCGTTCCCGGTCGAGATCATCGCCCGCATGCTGGGCGTCCCCGGGGACATGAGCCAGCAGGTGCGGGAGTGGATCGACATCAGCCTGCACCGCGAGCAGGGCGAGATGGAGCCCTCGCCCGAGGCTCGGGAGGCGTCCCGGGCGTCGAGCACGTACTTCTACGAGCTGGCCGTCGAGAAGCGGCAGCACCCGGCCGACGACATGCTGTCGCGGCTGACCCAGGTCACGGTGGACCGGGGCGACGGGGTGGAGACCGGCCTGGACGACGGCGAGATCGCCGGGTTCGCCGGCCTGCTGGGCGGGGCGGGCGCCGAGACGGTGACCAAGCTGGTGGGCAACGCCGCCGTGCTGTTCTCCCGCCATCCCGACCAGTGGCAGAAGGTGAAGGACGACCCGGGCATGCTCCCGGGGGCGGTGGAGGAGATCCTCCGCTACCTGCCGCCGTCCCAGTACCAGGGGCGGTTCTCGGTCGAGGACCGCACGTTCGAGGGCGGCACCATCCCCGCCGGCCACCCGGTGCTGCTGCTCACCGGGGCGGCCACCCGCGACCCCCGGGCGTTCGACCACGCCGACGACTTCGACGTCGAGCGCCCGCCCAACGTGGCCATCGGCCTCGGCCACGGCGTCCACGCCTGCCTGGGCGCGGCGCTGGCCCGCATGGAGAGCCGCATCGCCCTGGAGGAGATCGCCCGCCGCTGGCAGCGGCTGGAGGTCGACGAGGCGGGCCTGCGCCGGGTCCACATGTCCAACGTCGCCGGCTACGCCAACGTGCCGGTGGGGCGCGCGCTGGTCCGCTGGAGCCAGCGGATAGGCGCGCGTCAGGCTGCGGTGAGCCAGCAGCTGCTAAGAGGCCCAGCTGATTTAGTCGGCCGGGCCGCAAACTCCCAGCGGAGGTCCTTCCAGCGCCCCATCACTGGCTCAGCGCAGGGCGGCGCAGACGCCGCCGTCCACCAGGACGTCGGTGCCGGTCAGGAAGCTCGCCTCGTCGGACAGCAGGAAGGCGACGACGGCCGCCAGCTCCTCGGGCCGGCCCATGCGCCCGAGCGGCGTCCGCTCCACCAGGACGTCCATGAACGGCTGGCTGGCCGCCTCCTGGCGGCCCATCGCGGTGTCGATGACCCCGGGCGACACCGAGCAGGCCCGGGCCCCGACCGGGCCCAGGCGCACGGCCTCGGCCTGCACGAAGCGCTGCACGCCCCGCTTGGCCCAGCGTGTAGGCCATGCCCGGGTCCTCCACCGCGGGGCCGAGGGCCTCCTGCATGCGGTCGAGCAGCCGGTCGTCCAGCGGCTCGTCCAGCGCCGCGTCCGCCTCGGCGTGCGGCTCGCGGATGCCGAGCAGCGGGGCCATGGAGGCGAAGCACACCAGCGCGGTCCCGGCCGTGGCCAGCGGGCGCAGCGCCTCGGCCAGCCGGGCGGTGCCCACCAGGTCGACGGCGAAGATGGCGCGCCAGTCGGCCATGGTGGGCGAGACCCGGCGGCGTGGGCCACCGCCCGCAGCGTGCCCTGCTCGGCGGTGCGGGCCGCCAGGCGGGCCAGGGCGTCGACGTCGGTGACGTCGGCGGCGAACGGCTCGACCTCGGCGCCTCCGGGCTTCGCCAGCTCCTCGGCGGCGGCGACGACGGCCGCCTCGTCCCGGTCGACCAGCAGCACCACGTCGACCAGGTCGACCAGGCGCTCGGCGCAGGCCCGGCCCATCCCCCGGCCGGCGCCGGTGGCGATGCCGACGGTGGTCATGTGCCGACGCCCAGCCGCGGGAGAGGGGCGTGCCGCGGCTGGGCGTGGCGACCCAGGATCATGGGGTGGGCCCGCCCGCGACCTCCAGCTCGCCGAGATAGGCACGCTCGAGCGTCTTGGGGTCGTTGGCCAGCTTCTGGGCGGGCCCCCGCAGGACGACGACGCCCCGGTTGAGCACCGCGGCCTCGTCGGCCACGTCGAGCGCGAGCTTGACGTGCTGCTCGACGAGGACGATGGCCGCGCCGTGGTCGGTGGCGATGCGGCGCACGGTGTCGAACAGGGCCTCGACCACGAGCGGCGCCAGCCCCATGCTCATCTCGTCGACGAGCAGGACCTTCGGCTGCTGGATCAGGGCCCGGGCCATGGCCAGCATCTGCTGCTCGCCGCCGGAGAGCGCACCGGCCGGCAGGCGCCAGCGCTTCTCCAGCGCGGGGAAGACCTCGACCAGCTCCTTGGGCGCCGGCCCGCCCCGGGACCGGGCGACCTCGAGGTTCTCCTCGACGGTCAGCGTCGTGAACAGCGAGCGGTTGTCGGGGACGAGGACGACGCCGGCGCGGCTGGCGGCGACGGCGTTGCCGTTGCGCAGCGGCGACCCCGTCGACGCAGGCCTGCCCCGCCCGCGCCGGGAGCAGCCCGGCCAGGGTGAGCAGCAGCGTCGACTTGCCGGCGCCGTTGGGGCCGAGCAGCGCCAGCACGGTCCCGGCCTGCACGTCGAGGTCGAGGTCGCGGAACACGACGGTGTCGCCCCGGCCCCCCGTGAAGCCGCGGCACTCGAAGCGGGTGCCCGGTGCGACACCGTCGTCCGCGACGCTCACGCCGTCACCGCCTCGGTGTCGTGCATCGTGCCCAGGTAGGCGGCGGCCACCGCCCGGTCGGAGCGGATCGCCTCCGGCGGCCCCTCGGCGATCACCGCCCCGAAGTCGAGCACGTAGACGTGGTCGCACACGCTCAGCACCAGGTTGACGTCGTGGTCGACGAGGAGCAGGGCGGTGCCCGATGCGCCGATGGCCCGGATCTGCTGGCCGAGCCACGTGCTCTCCTCGCTGTCGAGCCCGGCGGCCGGCTCGTCGAGCAGCAGCACCTCCGGGTCGGCGACGCAGGCCCGGGCGATCGACACCAGCTGGCGCTCACCCTGGCTGAGCTCGCCCGCCGGGCGGTCGGCCAGCGCCGCGATCCCGACGTTGGCGAGCGCCCGGGCCACCGCGGCCCGGCGGTCGGCCTGGCGCCCGCCCAGGGCCGCCACGCTGACGTTCTCCTCGACCGACAGGTCGTCGTAGAGCTCCAGCGACTGGAAGGTGCGGGCCAGGCCGGCACGCACGCGGGCGTGCGGGGCCAGCTTGTCGAGGCGCCGCCCGGCCAGCTCGATGGATCCGGTCGCCGGCGCGAAGCCGGTGACGGCGTCGATCACGCTCGTCTTGCCGGCCCCGTTGGGGCCGATGAGCCCGACGATCGTGCCGCGGTCGACGTGGAGCGACACGTCGTTGACGGCCACGACGCCCCCGTAGCGCACCGTGAGGCGATCGACCAGGAGGGCCGTGCCGGTGACCGGCGCCACGGCCGGGCGCTCGACGGCCGCGACGGCCGGGCGCTCGACGTGGGCCCCGGCGGCGCGCCGGCCGGCTCTCCAGCGGGCCCAGCGGTCCGCCAGCTCGTGGCCCGCGGCCGCGATGCCCTCGGGGTTGGTGATGAGGGTCACGATGAGCAGGACGCCGGTGATGACCTGGAACCACTCGCCGAGGTTCACCCAGCGGTCCAGGGCGATGAACGTGATGCCCCCGGCCGCCAGGATGCCGGCGTTGATGCCGCCCCAGACGGAGGTGATGCCGGCCAGGTAGGCGGTCGACAGCAGCGCCAGCCCGCCGATGGCGGTGAAGGAGTCGAACGTGACGACCCCCCGGCGGTAGGCCAGCAGGCTGCCGCCCAGGCCGGCGATGAAGGCCGCCAGGGCGAAGCTGAGGACCTTGACGCGCACGACGTTGACGCCGGCGGCGGCGGCCGAGCGCTCGTTGGCCCGGACGGCGAGCATGGCCGAGCCGAGCGTGCTCCGGCGCAGGGTGGCGACGCCGACCGCCACCAGGGTCAGGGTGACCAGGCAGACCAGGCCGAACTCGATCCGCGGGAACTCCTTGCCGGCGCCGATCCCCAGGTCGATGCCGAACATCGACGGGGGCGTGACCCGGGCGCCGGAGCTCGGGACGATCGTCGCCGTTCCGGAACCACACGGCCTCGATGGCGTAGGCGAGCGCCAGGGTCACGATGCCGAGCGTGAGGCCGCGTGTCCGGCAGGGCCGGCAGGCCCACCACCACCCCGATGGCGGTGGCCGCGAGCGCGGCCAGCAGCGGGCGCGATCGGGAACGGGACGTCCCAGCTCTCGGTGAGGTAGCTGAGGGTGAACGCGGCCGTGCCGGCCAGCGCCAGCTGGGCCAGCGACACCTGGCCGGCGTAGCCCGTCACGACGACGAGCGAGAGCCCGATGACCGCGGCGATGAACGAGCCGATGACCGCGGCGCGCCAGGTCCCCGCCGTGAGCACCAGGGCGACGAGGCCGACCCCGGCGCCGACGACCGTGGGCCACAGGAGCGACCGCGGGCGCGGCGCCCGGCCCAGCCGCTGGCGGATCAGGCCGCCGCGCGCGGGCATCCCCCCGCCGACGAGGACCAGCGCCACCAGGATGACGATGAGCGGCACCAGCTCGGCCGCGCCGGTCTGGGGCATCCACGAGACGTCCCCGACGAGCGACAGCGCCTCGGCCTGCAGCATCCCGATGGCGAGGCCGGCGGCCACGATCGGCAGCAGGTACTGGAACCGGCCGACCACGGCGGCGGCGAGCGCGGGCACGACGAACAGCGTGTAGGTGATGGGCGTGAGCGGGCTCACGGGGGCGATGAGGATGCCGGCGATGCCCGGCCACCATGGCGCTGATCATCCAGTTGAGCAGCGCCACGCGGTCGGGCGAGACGCCGCTGACGTAGGCGCCGGTCTGCGACTCCGCCGTCGCCCGGGTGAGCAGCCCGAAGCGGGTGAAGCGGAACGCCGCCGCCAGCACGAGCGCCAGGACGACGACCGTCAGCGCCAGGTAGAAGCGATCGGAGAGGACGACGATCTCGCCGTGCTCCCAGCGCTCGGCCGGGAAGATGGGGGCGACCGTCACGGGGTTGGTCCCCTGCCGGATGGCCAGCGCGCCCTGCAGCACCACGAGGACGCCGAGCGACGCCACCGCCTTGGCCAGCGGGGGCGCGTCGCGCAGCGGGCGGAACACCACCGCGTAGAGCACCGCCCCGAGCACGGCGGCGACGACCATGGCGATGGCCACGGCCGGCCAGAACCCCAGCTCCCCGCCGAGGTCGACGGTCTTCGGCAGCCCCGGGATGGGCACGATGAGCTCGCCCTTGCGGAGGCCGGCGTAGGTGTAGGCCACGTACAGCGCCATCGCCCCGGTCGCGAAGTTCACGACGCCCGAGGCGCGGTAGGTGATCACCAGCGCCAGCGCCGAGCGCGGCGTACACCCCACCGGCGCCGAGGCCGAGCAGGAGTGAAGCGATGTGGTCCACGGCGTGGGCCTCCGGGCCCGGGGGTCATACGGTCAGCCTGCGGGCCGGCCCACCCCGTCGCCGGAGGGGCCGACCCGCAGCGCCGAGTCGGTCAGGGCAGGATGTCCGTCGAGTCGACGGCCTCGTAGCTGGCGGGGAACCCGTCGGCGTCGAGCGTGGCCCGCAGCGACCCATTCGAGCACACGGCGGGCTGCGGCTCGAACGCCGTCCCGCCGCACTGGAACGTGAGGCCGTCGGCACCGGGGTAGTCGGACTCGGCCATCGCCTTGATGGTCGACGCGGCGGTCGCCGGGGTGACGTCGCCCGAGATGCCCTGGAGGGCGAGGGCGAGCGACGACATCACGGTGTAGCCGCCCATGGCGGCGGCGTTCTCGACGTCCTCGATGTCCTCGCCGTAGGTGTCCGATGACCGCGAGGTAGAGCTGGTAGGCCGGGTCGTCGGCCGCGCCGAGGGCCATGGTCGAGGTGATCGAGATCCCCTCGAGCTGGCCCGGCAGGGCCTCGCGGGTGGCGTCGGTGATGCACTGGGAGATGGACGTGATCGCACCGTCGTAGCCGACGGCGTTCAGCCCCTGGATGGCGGCGATGCAGAACGCGTCGTTGCCGACGATCTGCACGACGCCCGCGTCGGAGTCCACCACCTGCTGCATCTGCACCGTCATGTCCGCCGTGCCCGGCGGGGCCTTGATGAGCTCGTACTCGAGCCCGGCGTTCTCCAGGATCGCGTCCGCGGCCCCCGACTCGAACGACGCGAGCGCCTGGGGGACGTCGATGAGGACGAAGGCGATCTTGTCGGTGTCCTCGGCCTCGGCCGCCGCGATCGGGGTGCCGTACAGCGTCGCCAGCGGGTTGACCATGACGAAGCTGTCCTCGGTGTCGGCGAGCATGTCCTCGGTGCTGGTCTGGAAGAACAGCGTGGGGATGCCGGCGGCGTGCAACGGCTCCCACACCGAGTCCGCCACCGCGGACTGGCTGAGCGCGACGGCGACGACCTCGGCCTCGACCAGCTGGTTGGCGCAGTCCGTGGCGCCGGCCGGATCGGCTCCGGTCTCACACGTCACGACCTCGATGGGCCGGCCACCGATGCCGCCCTTGTGGTTGTTGTAGTACTCGGCCGCGGCCTGGGCGGCGCGGAGCTCGTCGGTGTTGTCGAAGGCCTGCGTGGCGCCGTCGGACACCATGCCCACCTTGATCGGCTCACCGGACGCGACGTCCTCCGGCCCGAGCAGGTCCGTGCCCTCCTCGGACGGGGCCTCGGTATCGGCCGTACTCGAGTCGTCGTCGTCATCGCCTCCGCAGGCGGCGACCACCAGGCCGAATATGGCCAGCACACTGAGCAGGCGAGCCCACCTGCGCGCAGATCGATCTCTGAACATTGACGCCCCTCTGTTGTCTGTTGCTGTCGGTCAGGGAGAAACGGTCACGGCGCGGGCACCTCGAGCACCACCGCGGTGGACATCCCGCCGCCCGGCGCACATGGCGGCCACGCCGGTGCCACCGCCGCGCCGGCGCAGCTCGTGGATGAGCGTGACGGCCATGCGGGCGCCGGTCATGGCGATGGGGTGGCCCAGGCTGCACCCGCTGCCCAGGACGTTCACGATCTCCTCGTCGATGCCGAGGACCCGGGTGGTGGCGACGCACATCGAGGCGAACGCCTCGTTGATCTCCCACAGGGCCACGTCGTCGACGGTCAGGCCGGCCCGGTCGAGCGCCTTGGGGATGGCGATGGTCGGGGCCAGGCCGGTCCGCTCCGGCGGGACGCCCACGGATGCCCACGCCCGCACGCTGGCCAGCGGCTCGATCCCGTTCGCCTCGGCCAGGCCCCGGTCGGCCACCACCAGGGCGGCGGCGCCGTCGTTGGCCCCGCAGGCGTTGCCGGCGGTGATGCTGAACCCCTCGATCTCGGGGTGCAGCGGCTTGAGCGACGCCAGCTTCTCCATGGAGGTGTCGCGCCGCGGGTGCTCGTCGACCGCGAAGGTGGTGGTGGTGCCGTCGCGCCGGGCCACCTCCAGCGGGAAGATCTCGTCCACGAAGCTGCCGTTGTCGATGCCGGCGACCGCCCGCTGGTGCGAGCGCAGCGCCCAGGCGTCCATCTCCTCGCGGGTGACGCCGGCCTCCACCGCCGCGTTCCAGCCCACGGTGATGGACATGTCCATGTTGGGCGCCGCGGGGCGGTCGGGGTGCGTGGGTGAGAACCAGTCGTACCACTCGTCGGTCCCCGGGGTCCGGCGGGTGGAGCGGGGGGAGGTGGAGGACGACTGCGTCCCGCCGGCCACCACGACGCGGTCCATGCCGGCCCGCACGCCCGCGGCTGCGGTGGTGAGCGCCGCCAGGCCGCCGGCGCAGTGGCGGTTGTGGGCCAGGCCGGGCGCATGCTCGAGGCCCGCCTCGATGGCGGCGTAGCGGGCGATGTCGCCCCCGCCGTAGAGCGCCTCCGCCAGCACCACGTCGTCCACCAGGGCGGGATCGATGCCGGCGCGGCGCACGGCCTCGGCCACGGCCCGGGTGCCCAGCTCGAAGGCGTCGACGTCGACGAGCGTGCCCCGGAACGCCGTCCCGATCGCGGTCCGCGCCGCGGACACGACGACCGCGTCAGGCATCGGCATCTACCCCTCCGTCTCCCGGGCACGGCCTGTGCCCGCCGTCACTGTGAAGCATATATTCACACTACGAGAATGGTCATTGCAACATGAGGCAACGTGTCGTCCACGCTGCTGGAATCGTTGTGCTCACCGGCCTAGAGCGCCGGCCCCGAACGGCTCTGGTCGAGGGGCCGGATCATCCCGTCCTGCACGTAGGAGGCCACCAGCGCGCCGTCGGCCCGGAACACCTGGGCGGTGCCGTAGCTGCGGCCGCGGCCGGCGTAGGGGCTGTGGTGCGAGAGCAGCAGCCACTCCCCCGCGGGCGCCGGCTCGTGGAACGTGAGCGTGTGGCTCACGACCCCGGTCGACACCGTGACGTGGGCCTGGGCCTGCCCGACCCCGGCATGGGGCCGCATGGCGGTGGCGATGAGGAAGCCGTCGGTGGCGTAGGCCAGCAGGGCCTGGTCCACCGCGGGGTCGTCGGGGGCGCCCGCGAACCTGGTCCACACGTCGAGGTCGGGCGGTCCCACCGCCTCGGGGTCGCGGATGTCGACGCCGCCCGCGATGCGGACCTGCCAGTCGTCCGAGCCGTCGCCCATGGCCGCGCTCTCGTCGGGACCGGGCGTGGGCGGGAGGGCGTCGGCGTGGCGGATGAAGTCGGGCTCGTCCACGCTCAGCAGCACCAGCGACCGGGAGCAGAGCCGGTCGCCCTGGCCGATCGTCACGGTGCTGCTGGCGAAGGCGCGCCCGCTGTGCATGCGCTCCACCGCGATCTCGACCGGGGTGTCCGGCCGGCCGCTGCGGGCGAAGATCGTGTGCACGGTCTTGACCCGCTTGCCGTCCTGGCCCGCCAGCGCGGCGACGATCGCCTGCCCCATGAGCTGGCCGCCGAAGATCACCCCGGGGCCGGCTTCGACGTTGGGGGCCCGGTAGCGGTCGGGGCCGTCCGGCTCCAGCGCCAGGGCGCCGACGAGGTCGTCGATGGAGGGCACGGGCTACTTCGGCGGGAAGCGCAGGGCGCCGTCCAGCCGGATGTTCTCCCCGTTGAGGTAGGGGTTGCGGGCGATCGACTCCACCAGCAGGGCGAACTCCTCGGGACGCCCCATGCGCTTGGGGAACACGATGCTGCGCACCAGGTTCTCCTGGAGCGCCTCGGGCACGCTCAGCATGATGGGCGTGCCCATGGTGCCGGGGGCGATGGCGCACACCCGGATCCCCACCGCCGCCAGGTCGCGGGCGAGCGGCAGGGTCATGCCCAGGATGGCGGCCTTGGCCGCCGCGTACGCGAGCTGGCCGGTCTGGCCCTCGATCCCGGCGATGGAGGCCGTGTTGACCACCACGCCGCGCTGGCCGTGCTCGTCGGGCTCGTTGGCCGCCATGGCCGCCGCCGACAGGCGGGTCACGTTGAAGGTGCCGAACGCGTTCATCTCCATGGTGCCGACGAACGCCGCCTTGTCGTGCGGCGTGCCGTCGCGGCCCACGGTGCGGCCGCCGCCGACGCCGCCGCCGGCCACGTTGACCACCAGCGAGAAGGTGCCGACCGAGCGGGCCGCCTCGATGGCCGCGGCCACGTCGCCGTCGTCGTTGACGTCGCCCGCCACGGCCACCGCCGTGTCGCCCAGCTCCTTGGCCAGCTCGGCGCCGCGGTCGGCGTCGCGGTCGAAGATCGCCACGCCCACGCCCTGCTCCACCAGCCGGCGCACGACGGCGGAGCCGAGCCCGCCGGCCCCGCCGGTCACGAGCGCGGATCGTCCATCCAGGTCCATGGTGTTCCCTTCCCCTACTCAGACGGTGGCCGGCGTCGGGATCTGCATGAGCCGGCCCAGGTTGCCGCCCATGATGGCCGCCACGTCCTGCGCGGCCAGCCCGGCGGGCAGGTGGTCGATGTAGCTGCACGGCTCGGCCAGGCCCTCGGGATGGGGGTAGTCGGAGCCGAACAACAGGTGGTCGGCGCCCATCACCGAGACCAGCTCCTCGATGTCGTCCTCGTGGAACGGGCTGACCCACACGTTGCGCTTGAACGCCTCCATCGGGTCCTCGTCGAACGCATGGGGCATCTTGCGGTAGGTGTCCTCCAGGTGCGCCAGGAACGGGACCACCCAGTCGCCACCGTTCTCGATGGAGGCCACCCGCAGGTCGGGGAAGCGGGTGAAGGTCCCGTGGCACACGAAGGCGGACATGGCGTCCTCGATGGGCCGCTTGCCCATGGTCATCATGCGGAAGGGGTCGGGCCGGAAGGGCAGCATCTCCTGGGGCCCGGTCCAGTCGGCCTGGTAGCGGGAGTAGCCGCTGTCGGAGGCGTGCATCGACACCAGCACGCCGGCGTCCACCACCGCCTGCCAGAACGGGTCGAACTGCTCGAAGGCGAACGAGCGGGAGCCGCCGTAGGCGGGCACCGGCGCCGGCCGGATCAGCACGGTGCGGGCGCCGCGCTCGACCGCCCACTCCAGCTCCTCGATGGCCCGCTCCACGATGGGCAGGGTGATGACCGGCGTGGTGAAGATGCGGTCCTCGTAGTTGAAGCCCCACTCCTCGTACAGCCACTCGTTGAGCGAGTGGACGACGGCGTGGGTCAGCTCGGGGTCGTCGCGCAGCCGCTCCTCGAGCAGGCTGGCCAGCGTGGGGAACAGCAGCGTGCGGTCGAGGCCCTGGCTGTCCATCAGCTCCAGGCGTGCCCCGGGCTCGCGGAACGCGGGGATGGACCGCATCGGGTCGCCCACGATCTCGCGGTACGACTTGCCCTCGGGGTTGCCGATCCGGAAGTACTCCTCCTGGGCGCCGGGCCGGGCCACCACCTCGAAGGTCGGGTTGGGGATGTAGTTGCTGATGGTGCCCCGCACCACGATCTTCGTCCGCCCCCGGACGTCCACGTAGTCGATGGCGCCCTGGTAGCGGTCCGGCAGGTGGCGGGTGAACGCGTCGCGGGTCTCGTACAGGTGGTTGTCCGCATCGAAGACCGGGAACCCGAGCCGTCTCGTCATGCTCCAGAAGGTAGATCGTTTCTAACGTTCGGGTCAACTCCTGAACCCGTGACACGCCGTCTACCTGCAGATTGGGTCACTCGCGGTGGTCAAACGTGCACAGTACCTAACGCCTTGGTCATAATGGCGGCCGATACAGGGAGGGGTCATGACCGCAGTCATGCAGGGTGTCCGCATCCTCGAGGTGGCCGAGCACACGTTCGTGCCCGCGGCGTCGGCGCTCCTGGCCGACTGGGGCGCGGAGGTCGTCAAGATCGAGCACGTCGAGCGGGGCGACGCCATGCGCGGCCTGGCCTCCAGCGGCCTCGCCATCATGGGCAGCAGCGTCCACGTGCTGCTCGAGCACTCCAACCGGGGCAAGCAGAGCCTGGGGCTGGACCTCACGTCGGAGGAGGGCCTCGACATCCTCTACCGGCTCGCCGCCACCTGCGACGTCTTCCTCACCAACAAGCTCCCCAGCGTGCGGACCAAGCTGGGCATCGACGTCGAGGACATCCGGGCCCACAACCCCGACATCATCTACGTGCGGGGCACCGGCCAGGGCGAGCGGGGGCCCGAGGCCGACCGCGGCTCCTACGACTCCCTCGCCTACTGGTGCCGGGCCGGCGTCGCCATGGGCGTGAAGCAGGCCGACTACGACTACGTGCCCGCCCCGCCCGCGCCCGCGTTCGGCGACTCCATCGGGGCCATGACCATCGCGGGCGGGATCATGGGCGCGCTGTTCCACCGTGAGCGCACCGGCGAGGCCACCACCGTCGACGTCTCGCTGCTCGGCATCGGCATGTGGTCGATGGGCGCGGCGCTGGCGCTCTCGCTCCAGCACAACGTGGGCTGGGCCCCGCCGCCGGTGGGCGCCCCCACCGGGAACCCGCTCAGCGGCACCTACCGCACCCGCGACGGCAAGTTCGTCTCGCTCACCTGCCTCCAGGCGGCCCGCTACTGGCCCGAGGCGTGCGCGGTCCTCGGCCGGCCCGAGCTGGCCGACGACGAGCGCTTCGCCAACGCCGAGGCCATCCGGGAGAACATCGCCGCCGCCACCGATGCGGTCCGGGAGGCGTTCACCGAGCGCGACGCGGCCGAGTGGCGCGAGCGGCTGGCCAAGTTCAGCGGCCAGTGGGCGATGGTGCAGGACACCCTGGAGGCGGCGTCCGACCCGCAGTCCATCGCCAACGGCTACGTCCAGGACTGCGAGACCGCCGAGGGCGTGCCCTTCCGGCTCGCCGCCGCCCCCGTCCAGTACGGCGGGCAGGCGGCGGCGCCCCGGCGGGCGCCGGAGTTCAACGAGCACGGCGACGCCATCCTCGACCAGCTGGGGCTCGACACCGACACGATCCTGGACCTCAAGGTCCGCGGCGTAGTGGCCTGACAAGGAGAGATCACATGACACTGTTCGACGCATTCAGGTACGACGGCCGCCGGGCGCTCGTCGTCGGCGGGGCCACGGGCATGGGCGCCGCCGCGGCCGAGCTGGCCAAGGACGCGGGCGCCGAGGTCGTCGTCATGGACCGCGCCGAGATCACCCTCCCCGGCGTCAAGGCCATCCACCTGGACCTGTCCGACAAGGCCTCGATCGACGCCGCGGTCGAGGAGTGCGGCGGCCCCGTCCACGCGCTGTTCTCCTGCGCCGGCGTGGCCGACGGCACGCCGGGCATCGAGCGCATCAACTTCATCGGCCACCGCTACCTGATCGACAAGCTGCTGGAGGGCGGCCTGCTGCCCCGCGGCTCGGCCATCGGCATGATCTCGTCGGCGGCCGGCTTCGGCTGGCAGGCCAACCTGGAGCGCCTGGGCGAGTACCTGGCCGTCACCGACTTCGACGAGGCCACCCGCTGGGCCGAGGACAACGGCAAGGCGGACTACATGTGGAGCAAGCTGTCGATCAACGCCTACGTGGCCCGTGAGGCGTTCGGCCTGCTCAAGCAGGGCATCCGCATCAACGCCATCATGCCCGGGCCCACCGACACCCCCCTGGCCCAGGCCAACAAGGAGATGTGGCTGGGCTTCGGCTCCGACTACCGCGAGGAGGCCGGCATCGAGGCGTCCACGCCGGCCGAGCAGGCCTATCCCCTGCTGTTCCTGTGCAGCGACGCGGCCACGGGCATCACCGGCATCACGATGGTCACCGACGCCGGGTACTTCAGCGCCGGGATCAGCGGCTCGTTCCCGCCCGCGTCGCCCGCGGTCGACTTCCTGGCCAACACCACCTTCTGACCCTCCCGGTGCGCCCGCTCCCCCAGCTGACGCCGGTCAACGAGTGGTTCTGGACCTCGGGGGCGGATGGCCGCCTCCGGGTCCAGGGCTGCCAGGACTGCAAGGCGCTGGTCCACCCGCCGGTGCCGGTGTGCCCGGCGTGCCGCAGCCGGTCGTGGCAGCCCACGGTGGTGTCGGGGCGGGGCACGGTGGTGGCGTTCACCGTCAACCACCAACCCTGGCATCCCGCGTTCGAGCCGCCCTACGTCATCGCCAACGTGGCGCTGGCGGAGGACCCGACCGTGCACCTCACCACCAACGTGGTCGGCTGCGAGCCCGGCGAGGTCCACGTCGGCCAGGAGGTCATGGTCCGCTTCGAGCAGCACGAGGACGTGTGGCTGCCGCTGTTCGAGCCCACCGGCGACACCGATCCGGTCGACCGGGTGGGCGAGCCGGTGCGCCCTGCGCCCCGGGCGCCCCTCGGCGAGGAGCGGTTCGAGCACCGTTCGGTGCTGTCGGGCGTGGGCCGGTCGGCCATCGGGCGCCGGCTGATGGTCGACCCGCTGTCGCTGACGGTGGACGCCTGCCTGGCCGCCATCGCCGACGCGGGCCTGGTCCCCGAGGACATCGACGGCCTGTCCACCTACCCGGGCGCGGCCGGGGTGGGCATGAGCGAGGGCGGCGTGACCGCGGTGGAGGAGGCGCTGCGCCTGCACCCGACCTGGATCAACGGCGGCGGCGACATCCCGGGCCCCGGCGGCGCGGTGATCGCGGCCATGCTGGCGGTGGCGAGCGGCCTGTGCCGCCACGTCCTGTGCTTCCGCACCGTGTGGGAGTCGACGTTCGCCGCCCTCCGCCTCGGCCCCGGCGCCACCGGCGCGGTGCGGGCGGGTGCTCGGGCCCGTTCCAGGAGTGGCGCGCCCCCTTCGGCGCCCTGTCGGCCGCCAACTGGATCGGCATGAACGCCAACCAGTACCTCCATCGCTACGGGGCGTCCAAGGAGATGCTGGGCTGGATCGCCCTCAACGGCCGGGCCAACGCCGCCCGCAACCCGGCCGCCATCTACCGCGACCCCATGACCATGGACGACTACCTGTCGGCCCGGCCCATCACCAGCCCGTTCGGCCTCTACGACTGCGACGTCCCCTGCGACGCCTCCATCGCGGTGGTGGTGTCGGACGCCTCGGTGGCCGGCGACCTGCCCCGGCCCGCGGTGTGGGTCGAGGCGGTCGGGACCCAGATCACCGAGCGCATCTCCTGGGACCAGGACACCATCACCCACGAGCCCCAGGTGCTCGGCCAGTCCGCGCACCTGTGGACCCGCACGGCCCTGCGCCCGGCCGACGTCGACGTCGCCCTCGTCTACGACGGCTTCACCTTCAACGCCATCTCGTGGCTGGAGGCGCTGGGCTTCTGCGGCCTGGGGGAGGCCCAGGACTGGCTCGACGGCGGGCGGCGCATCGCCCTCGACGGCGACCTGCCGGTCAACCCCCACGGCGGCCAGCTGTCCGAGGGCCGCACCCACGGGTTCGGCTTCATCTACGAGGCGATGGCCCAGCTCCGCCACTCGGCCGAGGACCGCCAGGTGCCGGGCGCCCGCACCGCGGTCGTCACCACCGGCGGCGGCACCCCGTCGGGCGTGCTGCTGCTGCGCGGCGACGCGCCCTAGCGGCCGTCATCCAATCGCGCGCTGCGTCAGTTACAACTCGGATCGATGCGAAGTGCGTGGGTGGCGAGCTTCCTGGCCGCGGTCCTCGTCGCCGCGGGCTGCGCGCAGGAGGACGACGCGCACCGGCTGCGCTCCCTCGACGTGACCGCTTCGCCGGCGCGAGGCGGCCGCGGACGAGGCCCTTGCGGACTCGACGCTGCTCACCCTCGACGACTTCCCCGCCCGCTGGCGCGCCCTCCCCGGGCCCGAGGAGGTCACGCTCGGGCGGCAGGAGAAGGCCGACCTCGCCCGCTGCCTCGGGGCCGACAGCGACGTCTTCGACCTCGATCTGCCCCACGCGGGCACCCCGACGTTCGTCTCGCCGGCCGGGGACACGGTGACCGCCCGCGTCTCATTGGCCGCGGACGACACCGGCCCCCGCCGCAGCATCGAGGTCCTGCGGCGCACCGCGGCCCCCGACTGCTATGCCGAGGCCGCCTTCCAGGCCGCGGGCGCGTTCGAGCCCGACGGCGCACCGGCCGGCGTGGAGGTCGGGACCGTGTCCGCCGTGCCGATCCCCTACGCCGACTTCGGCAACACCACGGTGGCGTGGCGGATGTCGTACCCGATCACGGCCGGGAGGGAGCACGCGAACATGTACCTCGACACGGTCGTCGTACGGGTCGGACGGGCGTTGATCAGCTTCAGCTTCCAGTCCCAGACTCCGCCCGTACGACCGCGACCAGTCCGAGCACGTCGTGTCGATCCTGGTCGAGCGCGTCACCGAAGCCGTCGCCGAAGAGGCCTAGAATGTAGCGATGAGTTCGGCGCCGCCGATCCGTCATCCCTGCGTGCCGCGGTAACGAATACCCGGTACAGACAGACAGAGAGACAGGACCAGATCGGAAAGGGGGCGCTGCCATGAGCACCCACATCAACGGACTGACCATGAGGGCGCTCACCGACGCCTCGCTCACGGCCCGCACGGTCGACCACGCCGTCACCATCGTCGACGATGCCTCGCACCTGATCGTGGTGGTCGACCCCCGGGGCCGGGTCCGCATCCGGCCCGACGAGCGCTTCCCCGCCGCCTGACCGGGACGGCGCCTACGCTCCCGAGGATGCGGGAGGGGCCGGACCAGCGCTGGAACGCCTCGGGGCCGCGCAGCCTGTGGGGCTGGGGCCTGGCGGCCGACGAGCCCACGGACGAGGAGCGCCGGCGGCTGGCGGCGTCCCTGGCTCGCCGCTACGGCGTCGAGCCGCGGGTGGAGCGCCCGGTGGCCCTCTCCGACGTGGCCCTGCGGCCGCCACGGGTCTCCGTGCCCGCCGCCCTCGCGGGCGTCTGCACCACCGAGGCCTCCGAGCGCGCCCGCCACACCTACGGGATGGCCTACACCGACCGCCTGCGGGCCTTCCGGGGCCGTGTTCGACAACCCACCCGACGCCGTCGCCTACCCCGCCGGCGAGCGCGACCTGGAGGCGGTGCTCGACTGGTGCGCGGGCGCGGGCCACGTGGTGGTCCCCTTCGGCGGCGGCTCGTCGGTGGTGTGGGGCGTCAACCCACCCGCCTCCGCCGCCAGCGTCGTGACGGTCGACCTCACGGCCATGGACCGGGTGCTGGAGATCGACCATGTGTCCCGGGCCGCCCGCATCCAGGCGGGAGCCCTGGGCCCCGCGGTCGAGGCCCAGCTGCGGCCGCACGGCCTGACCCTCCGCCACTTCCCCCAGTCGTTCGAGTGGTCCACGGTCGGCGGCTGGATCGCGACCCGCTCGGGCGGCCACTACGCCACCAACCACACCCACATCGACGACTTCGTCGAGTCGGTCCGCATGCTCACCCCGTCGGGCTGGTGGGAGTCCCGCCGGCTGCCGGGCAGCGGCGCCGGACCGAGCCCAGACCGACTGGTGCTGGGCAGCGAGGGCATCCTCGGCCTGGTCACGGAGGCCTGGCTGCGCGTGCAGCGCCGTCCGACGTTCCGGGCCGGCGCCGGGATCCGCTTCCCGTCCTGGGAGGCGGGCTACCAGGCGGTCCAGGCCCTCGTGCAGGCCAAGCTGTGGCCCGCCAACCTCCGCATCCTCGACCCCGCGGAGGCCGGCCGGGGCGCCGGGCTCGACGGCTCCACCGCCCTGGTCATCGTCGGCTTCGAGTCCTCCGAGCTGTCCCAGGCCCCGAACCTCGCGGCCGCCGTCGGCCTGGCCCGCGACCACGGCGGCCAGGTCGACGACGACGAGCTCAAGGTGACCGACACGCCGGCTTCCGCCCCCCGGGACGGCTCGGTCGGCGCCTGGCGGGACAGCTTCGTCGGCTTCGACATCAACGGCCTGACGGGCCTGGGCCTGGTGGCCGACACCTTCGAGACCGCGGTCACCTGGGACCGCTGGCCCGACTTCGACGCCCACGTCCGCGACGCCGTCGGTCGCGCCCTGGACGAGGTCTGCGGAGGCGGCCTCCTCACCTGCCGCTTCACCCACGTCTACCCGGACGGCCCCGCCCCCTACTACACCTTCGCCGGCATGGGCACCCAGGGCGGCGAGGAGCAACAGTGGGCCGAGCTCAAGCAGGCCGCATCCGAAGCCGTGCTCGCCGCCGGCGGCACCGTCACCCACCACCACGCGGTCGGACGCATGCACCGCCCCACCTACGACCACCAGCGCCCCGACCTCTTCGCCACCGCCCTCCGCGCCGCCAAGCACGCGGTCGACCCCCAGGGCCTCCTCAACCCCGGCGTGCTGGTCGACTGACCCCGACGCCGCCTCCGTGCCCCGGCTCCGCGCCGGTCGTGGCCGCGGGTGTCCCCTAATCCTCTGGCTCAGCGCCGGTCGTGGCCGCGAGCAGGCGGCGGGCCCGGCGGCCGAGGTCGCCGAGGTCGACCCGCCCGGCGTCGACCGCCGCCACCAGCCGCTCGGCCAGGTCCAGCGCATCGTCCATCAGGGGCGCCTGCGATGCCGCGTCCTGGCCCATGTCGTGCAGGATCGTCCGCTCGGTCCGGGACGCCACGATCGGGTCGGGGATGCCCTCGACCCACACCCGGGTCCGCCGCCCCCCGCCCCGCTCGTCGCCGCGCAGCGGTTCCAAGGCGTAGATCCTGTCGGCCCGTGCAAACTTGCCGAAGCCCAGGAACACCATGCGGGGCTCGCCCGGCATGGGACGATTATCGCCGCTCAGCCCGCCCGAGCACGGCCATCGCCGCGTTGTGGCCGCCGATGCCGCTCACGCCGCCGCCCCGCCGCGCCCCGGCTCCGCACACGAACAGGTTGGCGACGTCGGTCTCGACCCCCCACGCGCCCGGGCTGCGCGCCGGGGCCGTCGGCCTCGTCGCCCGCCCACGGCCAGCTCAGGTCGGCATGGAAGATGTGGCCCCCGGGCAGCCCCAGGCTCGCCTCCAGCTCGGGCGGGCTGACACCCTCGACGCACGGCCGACCGTCCGCGTCCCGGGCGAGGCACTCGGCGATCGGCTCGTCCAGGTAGGCGTCGAGCCCGGCGAGGTGGCGCCGCACGGCCTCGTCCCGCCGGGCTCCGTCCTCGTCCCCTGCGAACAGCCGGGCGGGGGCGTGCAGGCCGAACAGCGTCAGGGTGTGCACGCCCCGCGCCGCCAGGTCCGGCCCCAGGATCGACGGGTCGGTGAGCGTGTGGCAGTACACCTCCCCGGGCAGCGGGTCCGGGAAGCGTGCCCGCGGACGCGGTGGCGTAGGCGGCCTCCAGCCCGGCGTAGCCCTCGTCGATGTGGAAGCGTGCCCGCGAAGGCGACGGCCGGGTCGTGCCCGCTGCGGAGGCGGGGCAGCCGGTCGAGCACCATGTTGATCTTCATCTGCGCCCCTTCGGGGCCGGGGCCCTCACCGTTCCGGCCCCGCAGCCGGTCCAGCACGGACGGTGCCACGCCGGCCAGGACGAAGGCCGCGGCGACGGTCCGCTCTCCGCCCTCGTCCCGATAGGTCACCTCGCCCTCCCGCCCGTCCGCGGCCACGCCGGTCACCTCGGCCCCGGTGACCAGCTTCGCCCCCGCCGCCCGGGCGGCCCGCTCCAGCGCCGCGGTCACCGCCCCCATGCCGCCCACCGGGCACCCGCCACTCCCCGGTCCCGTTGCCGACCACGTGGTACAGGAAGCAGCGGTTCTGGAGCAGGTCGGGCTGGCACGCGGCGGCGAACGTGCCGATCAGCGCGTCGGTGAGCGCCACGCCCCGCACGGTGTCGTCCCGGAACGTCGCCTCGATGGTCTCCCCCAGCGGCCGGGCCACGAACCGCTGCCACAGGTCGTCACCCATGCGGCGGCGCGCCTCGCCCGCGCTCGGGAGCGGGTCGAGCAGCGTGGGTGCCACGGCCTTCGCCATCCGCTCGGCGTCCCCGTAGAAGCCCTGCCAGGCGGCGTACTCGCCGTCGGACCCCGTCAGCTCCCGGAACGACGCCGCGGTGGCGGCACCCGGGGACCGCTCGACCAGGAGGCCCAGGTCACGGCCGTCCCGGCGCACCGGCGTGAACGAGGCCACCGGCCTCGACCTCAACCTCAGGTCGAGGTCGAGGTCGGCCACGATGCGGTCGGGCAGCAGGCTGACCAGGTAGGAGTAGCGGGAGAGCCGGGCGTCCACGCCCGGGAACACCTGCCCGCTCACCGCCGCCCCGCCCACGTGGCCGGCCCGCTCCAGCACGCACACGGACAGGCCCGCCCGTCCGAGGTAGGCCGCGGCCACCAGCGCGTTGTGGCCCCCGCCCACCACCACGACGTCGTACCGGTCGGTCACGGCCCGTCCGCCCGGAGGAGGTAGGCGGCGACGATGCCGTCCTCGGAGTGGTCGGCCCGCTCGATCGTGAACCCGCAGCGCCGGATCATCGGCTCCAGCAGCCAGGTGAAGGTGGAGTGCTCGTCCCGCACGTGCTCCTCCAGCTCGGCCCGGGTCCAGTCGCCTTCGACGTCGGCGTCGGCGCTCCCGGTCGCGCACCACGCCTCGATCCGGTCCGCCGCCTCGCCCGGCTCGAAGTCGTAGACCACGTCGCACAGGCGGAGCACGCCGCCCGGGCGCAGGGCCCGGCGGATGCGGCTGAGGGCCACGGCCTTCCAGAAGTCGGGCAGGTGGTGGAGGGCGTAGCGGGAGTACACGAGGTCGGCCGGCGCCCCGCGGTGCTCGTAGCTGAGGAAGCCCGCTTGCACGACCTCGACGTTGGCCACGCCGGCGGCGGCCACCCGGGCCCGCAGCGCGTCGAGCATCACCGGCGACACGTCGACGGCCACGACCCGCTCGCATAGCGGCGCCACCGCCAGGGCGAACTGTCCGGTCCCGGCCCCGATGTCCACGACCACCGAGCCGGTCGTGAGCCCCAGCCCGGCCAGCAGACGCGACCTCGGAGCCCGCCCCCGCGTCCTCCTTGGCGTCGTAGCGGGCGACGTGCCCCGGATCGAGGTTCTCCCTCCCGGCGCTGGCCACCTCGTCGAGCATCCAGCCGGCCATGCCCGCCATCGTGCCAGCCCGCGGTTCCGACGGCGCCTTTCGGGCTGGCCCGAAAGCGTTGCCCGCAGGCCGCCCGAACACGGACACTGGTCCAGGGCCCGCCAGGGATCGACCCGCGACAGCAGGTGACCGGCCCCCCGTCGCGGCGGATGGGGGGCCGGTCACCAGCCGTCGTCCGCGCCCCAGCTACCGCCGAGGAGTTGGATACCCAGGGCGGTGGCGGTGTGGACGACGGCACTGCCGCGCCTGGTGCTCGCGACGAGCCCCGCGGCCCGCAGGACGGACGCGTGCTCACTGGCCGAGGACACGGACATCCCGCCCCGGCGGGCCAGGTCGCTGGTGGTGCAGGGGCGGGCGGCCACGATGTCGAGCACGGCGGCCCGGCTCCGCCCGAGCAAGGCGGCCAGCGACCGGGCCGGCCGGCCGTCGAGCGTCCACAGCCGGGCCAGGTCGGCGGGGCCGAGCCGCACGGGGTAGAAGAGGATGTAGGGCGCATCCGGGTCGTCGCCCATGCACAGCGGGTACCCGGCGGGGCAGAACAGCGACGGCACCACCTCCAGGCCCCGCCCGTCGAGGTGGCAGTCGTGCACGAACCGCGCCGAGCACTGCACCTCCAGCACCGCGCCCCGCCACCGGATCTCGGGACCGAGCGACCCCAGGAACCCCTCGACGCCCAGCTCCCCCAAGCCGCCGCGCCGCCCGCCGGGCCTCGACCTCGAGGATCTGCGACGCCGCCGGCCAGTAGGGCTCGATGGCCGCCTCGTGGTACGACCGCAGCGCCCCGGCCACCCGCTCCCTCGGCTCGGGCTCGACGAGGCTGCCCGCCCAGTCCGGCGGACAGAAGGAGCTGCTGGCGCTGTAGTCCAGCTCACTGGCGACCAACTGGGACGGCCGCCCGCGAAACCGCTCCAACCCCTCGTCGAGCGAAGGGCTCGCCGCCGACACGGTCCCCAGGTCCAACGCCCAGGGGAACAGCCGAGCCAGCGCCTGCACCCCACCGTTCACATGGGGCCCCACCCGCCGCCGCCACGGATCGAACGCCACCGACGGCGCCCGCCCGAACAACCGCTCCAAGCTGAACGCGGTCTCGGCCAACGGCCCGAACTGGCCCCCGACCCGCACGTGGGCCAGGTCGTCCCCCGTGAAGAAGATCCGATTCAGCCCCGACATCTCACCGCTCGGCTCCGTAGCCACAGGCTAGGACGCGTGACGTCGCGTCACAGGACGAGGGTGGTGACGAGTGCGCCCGCGAGCGGCGCGGCGATCGAGAGGCCCTTGTACAGGCGTTCCTGCACCGACTGGTCAACGCCGAGGCTCTGGCGCAGGTCGCCGGCCACGACACCCTCGTCGCTCCCGAGGCGATCCGCGGTGTCGAGCATCTTCACCGCAACAGCATCGACCGCGAGCGAGGTCGGCACATACATCAGTGCCAGGATCGCCGTGACGACCGCGCCCATGACCACGATCGTCGTGCCAGCCGTGAGTTCCGCTTGCTGTCGAGGGTGCGGCGGAGCGTGACGAATGTCGCTGACCCGAGATTCGTCTGGCGGCACGAATCGGTCACGGCCGCGGCTGGCCACCTCGTAGATGTCGAGAATCGTCACAAGCGACAGCACCACAGGCACGGACGCCAACCAGAGGGGAGCCCGCACGATCGCCTCTTCCAGCACGCCGAAATGGAACTCGACCGCCGTAGGAACGGGCGAGGTCGAAGTTGGGACCATACGGGAGCTGCAACGCAATGACGGCGACGAATGCCAAGAGGCCGACGACATTCACCGGTCGCTTCATACCCAACAGCCATCGGCCCGCTCCCGGAGGAGAGTCGGGGAACACATCGAGCAGCACACGGCGCCAGCGCCAGGCGACGACGGCCAGGACGATCGCCGCAGCAGCGTCGGCAGCGAGCACCCACACCAGCGAGAACTGCTGCGGACACGGTGGGGAGTAGATCCTGGAGCTCGTGGCGCAGTCCGGACTGCCGGGCAGGTCGATCGCCCGGTCGAACGCCCAGCCGAGTACCAAGGTGAACCCAGCGAAGACAGCGACGACGACCAGCGAGGCGGTCGGGCCGGCCGGTCCGGACGCCCGTGATTCCGCCCGCGGAGCCGCGTCGAGCGGCTCACCACCACCAGCGGACCCGATCACCACCCGGTCCTATCTGCCCGAGCACGCGTCGAGCGCGCCCGTCGAGTCATCGGACCGCATCACATCAGGGCCGCCAGGGCGGCGCGGACGCGGGCGGGGCGGAGGGGGAGGTCGCGGATGCGGGCGCCGGTGGCCTGGTGGACGGCGTTGGCGATGGCGGCGGCGGTGGGGCCGGTGGTGGCTTCGCCGGCGCCGAGGGGGCGGGCTTCGGGGCGGTCGAGGAGGCGGGTCGTGAGCGTGGGTGACTCGGCGAAGCGGAGGATCGGGTAGGTGTCCCAGTCCGTCGGGCGGCCGCCGCCCTGGCCGCTCTCGGTGGGGTCCAGCTGCTCCTTGAGCGTCCAGCTGGCGGCCTGGACGAAGCCGCCTTCCAGCTGGTTGACCAGGCCGTCGGGGTCGATGATCTCGCCCGCGTCGGCGGCGATCCAGCCCTGGCGGACCACCACCAGGCCGGTGCGGGGGTCCACCGTGACCTCGGCGACGACCGCGGCGTAGGCCTTGATGTTCTCGTAGCGGGCGAAGGCCAGGCCCCGGCCCGGGGCGTCCACCCCGCCGGGGGCCTCCAGGCCTCCGGCCAGCCTCGACCACGGCCTCGATCACCGCACGGGCGCGGGGGTCGTCGAGGTGGTCCAGGCGGAACGAGACCGGGTCGCGGCCCGCGGCCTCGGCCAGCTCGTCCACGAACGACTCCAGGGCGAACACGTTGGCGAACCCGCCCAGGCTGCGGGTGGACGACGTGCGCAGCGGCGACCCGGCCACGAAGTGCTCGACCACCCGGCGCTCCCCCACCTCGTACAGCGGGTCGGCGTTGCGGTAGCCGCCGGCATGGAACCCCCGGCTGGGCGTCGGGGCCGGCCGGTCCCACGGCGAGTCGAGGTCCCAGGCGGCCAGCAGCCACGAGCTGCCGTCGCCCGTGGGCCGGGGCCGGCCGATGTGCGAGTAGCTGTGCACGTCGTGCTGCCACGAGCGCAGCCGGCCCGTCTCGTCCAGGCCGGCCTCCAGGGTCACGGCCATGGCCGGGGCCGCGGGCTCCCAGGCGTGCTCGTCGGCCCGCGTCCACGCCAGCGACACGGGCCGGCCCGGATCGGCCATCGCCACCAGGGCGGCGTCCAGAGCCACGTCGTCGGCGCCGTTGTGGCCGTAGCAGCCCGCCCCCTGCACGTGGGTGACGGTGACGGCGCCGGGGTCGAGGCGCAGCACCTCGGCCAGTGCCAGGCGCAGCAGCTCGACGCCCTGGCTGTGGCTCCACACCGCCAGGCGGCCGTCGGCGAACTGGGCCACCGCCACCGACGGGCCGATCGACCCGTGGAGCAGGAACGGGCGGGTGTAGGTGGCGCGCAGGCGGCGCTCGCCGTGGTCGGGGGCGGGGCCGACGGGACCGTCCACGGCGGCGCCGTCCACCACCGGGGTGGCCCGGGCGGGCTGGGCCACCAGGTGGGCCGCACCGGCCGTGCCCGGGACCAGGTCGTCGCCGCCGTCCCAGCGGGCCTCCGCCGCCAGCGCCGCCGCGGCCCGCACCGCGTCCGCCTCCCGGTCGGCCACCACCGCCAGGAAGCTCGCCGTTGCGGACCACGTCGGCCCCGGCCACCACCGCCGGGACCCGGCCGGCCAGGCGGGCGCCGGGGCGGGGCGGGCGCACCACCCGGGCGTAGCGCATGCCCGGCAGCACCAGGTCGTGGAGGAACACCGGCTCGCCGCGCACCTTGGCCGGCAGGTCGACCCGGGGCAGGCCCCGGCCGGTCCAGCGCCGCTCGGCCGCGGGCACGGGATCGACCACACCGTCGACCGCCACGCCGAAGGGACGGCCGGCGCCGAGGGCCGCGTACGACACCCGGCGGCCGTCCGGGGCCACGACCTCCCCGTCCTCGACCACCAGGTCGCCCGGGGCCAGGCCGAGCACCGTCCGCCGCCCGGGCGACCAGGACCCGGCGAGCGTGGGCGCACGCCTGGCGGACCGCCATGGCGCTCTGCTCGATCGAGCCGCTGCCCGCCGTCACCCACTCGTTGGGGGTGGTGCCGGTGACGCCGCTGACCAGGTCGATGCGGGCGGGGTCCACGCCCAGCTCGTCGGCGGCCACCGCCAGCAGGGCGGTCAGGATGCCCTGGCCCAGCTCGACCTTGCCGGTCTGCACCTCCACCCGGTCGGGGGCCACGATGCGCACCCAGCGGTCCAGGTCGGGCACACCGGCCAGCGACCCGAGCCGCCGCGCCTCGCTGGGCGGGCGGACCGGCACGTCGGCGGCGTGCACCTCCGGGAGCACCGCCTCGCGGCGGCGCGGCGCCGAGCGCCTCCAGGGCGGCGCGGACGATGCGCGGGTGGGCGCCGCACCGGCACAGGTGGTCGTCGAGGGCGGCCCGGACGCCGGCGGCATCGACCGGCTCGCCCCGGCGGACCAGCTCGGTGAGCGTGACCGCGATGCCCGGGAGGCAGTAGCCGCACTGGCCGGCGTTGTGGGCCACCAGCGCGGCCTGGACCGCGGCGCCGGCCTCATCGGCGGCCAGGCCGGCGGGCGTCGTCACCGGGCGGTCGCCCACGTCGCCCACCGGCAGCGTGCACGAGAACGTCGGGCGGCCGCCGACCAGCACCCGGCAGGCACCGCACTGCTCGCCGCCGCAGCCGTACTTGGGGCTGCGGTCGCCCACCTCGCCCCGCAGGGCCCACAGCAGCGGCGTGCCCGGATCGGCCCCCACCCATGGTGGACGCCGTTGACCTCCAGCGACCCGGCCATGGCCGCCCACGGTAGTGCCGCTCAGCCGGGCCGGGCCGCGGCCGCGGCCGCGAACCAGGCGCGTATCTCGGCGCGCGACCTCCGGCTTCGGCAGCGTCGACGGACCAGGGGTGGACCCACCACCAGCCCTCGCCCAGCTCGGCCACGGGGCTGTGCTCCAGGCGGGCACCGGCGGGCGGCTCCGGACCGGCCCGCAGGCCGAGGCGCTGCATGCCCCGTGCGCAGGAGACGACCAGTCCGCGGTCGGTCACCGCCACCAGCGACGGGAAGGCGCTGATGCCGACCACGACGACCTCCAGGCCGGCCTCCCGGGCATAGATCTCGAGCTCGCCGCCGAGGTCGCTGTGGGAGTAGCCGCCCTCCGTGTAGGCCAGCACCGCGGCGTTGGCGGGCAGGGAGTGCAGGTCGAAGTCCATGCGGGCGGCTCCGGATCAGTCGAGGGCCAGGTCGAGGCGGGCCAGGCGTTCGGGGTCGGCCAGGGCGTCGATGGCGACGATGCGGTCGTCGACCACGGTGAACTGCATGACCGAGAACGGCCGGCCCTCGACCACCACGACGACGCCCGGGTCGCCGTTGACCAGGACCGGGCGCAGCTCCCGGTCCGCGGTGGCGAACATCATGGCCTGGCCCGCGACCGCGGCGGCACCGCGGCGCAGGACCGACTCGCCGGGCGCCGGGCCCCGGTCCGAGCGCAGCACGACGTCGGGGTCGAGCACCGCCACCAGGGCGTCGAAGTCGCCGTCGCGGGCGGCGGCGAAGAAGGCGTCGACCACCCGGCGCCGGCGGGCCGGATCGACGCGCGCCGGTCCCGGTGGGCGACGCGCCCTGGACCCGGCGCCGGGCGCGGCTGGCGAGCTGGCGGGCGGCCTCGGGCGAGCGGTCGACCACCGGCGCGATCTCGTCGAAGGGCACGGCGAACATGTCGTGCAGCACGAAGGCCAGCCGCTCGGCGGGCGGCAGGGTGTCCAGCACGACCAGCAGCGCCAGCCCCACCGAGTCGGCCAGCTCGGCCTCGCGTGCTCGGGGTCGGCCCCCGTGTCGGGGATGACGACCGGGTCGGGGACGTGGCCGTCGAGCGTGTCCTCCCGCCGGGCGGTGCGGGACCGGAGCCGGTCCAGGCACACCCGGCTGACCACCGTCGTGAGCCACCCGCCCAGGTTGCGGACCTCGCCGGCGTCGACCCGGCTGAGCCGCAGCCACGCCTCCTGGACGGCGTCGTCGGCCTCGGCGGACGAGCCCAGCATCCGGTAGGCGACGGCCCGCAGGTGGGCCCGGTGGCCCTCGAACCGCTGGGCCAGCCACTCGCTCTCGTCCATCGTCACATCCTCCGTCGGCGATCCGTCATAGCCAATGACGACGAGAAGAAAGGACATGTGACCATGAACGAGACCAGCAGGATCGCGGTGGCGGGCGCCACCGGCCGGGTGGGGCGCCATGTCGTGGACGTGGTGCGGGAACGAGGGCTACGAGGTGGTGCCGATGGCCCGCTCGCTGGGCGTGGACGTCATCACCGGCGAGGGGCTCGACGCCGCGCTGGTGGGCGTCGACTGCATCGTCGACACCGCCACCGGGCCGTCGGGCGACGAGTACGAGGCCACCGCGTTCTTCACCACCGCAGCCCGGAACCTGCAGGCCGCGGGCGAGCGGGCGGGCGTGCAGCGGATGGTGGTGGTGTCGATCATCGGCGCCGACCGCTTCGCCGGCGGGTATGCCGCCGCCACCTACGCGCCACGAGCAGGCCGCGGCCGCGGGACCGATCCCGGTCCGGGTGGTGCGGGCTTCCCAGTTCCACGAGTTCCTGCCCCAGCTGATCGAGTGGGGCACGCAGGGCGACACCGCCTACGTGCTGGACACCCGCACCCAGGCGGTGGCGGCCCGGACCGTGGCCGAGGCGCTGGTCGCCCAGGCCACCGATCCCGGCGAGGACGGACCGGCGCTCAGCGAGGTGGCCGGCCCTCGCGCGGAGAGCATGGTGGACCTGGCGACGCTGTGGTCCGAGCGCCGGGACCTGGGGCTGAAGATCGTGGGCGTCAGCGACGCCGACGATCCCGACCAGAAGCTCTACGACGAGGGCGACCTGCTCCCCGGTCCGGGCGCCACGCGTCGGCGGCCCCACGTTCGAGGAGTGGCTCGACTCGGCGGGCGTGAGCGGCGGGGTGAGGGCCGGGTCGCGGCGGGCGCGGAAGGCGGCCGCCTTGACCCGGTTCTGGCAGGTGGTGGAGCAGAAGGCGCGGCTGGCGTTCTTCGACACGTCGACGAAGACCCGGCCGCAGCCCGGCCGCTCGCAGGTGCCGAGGCGGCGGGCGTGGCCGTTGCCGATGAGCCGGGCCAGGGCCTCGGCGCAGATGGCGGTCCACATGGGGACCAGCTCGGCGTCGACCGGGTGGTGGTGGAGCCGCCAGACGCCGTCCTCCATCGCCAGGTGGGGGTGCGACGGGTGGGTGGCCAGCAGGTGGTTGAGCCAGGCGGCGGCGGACTCGATGTCGCCTTCGCCCACCAGGCCGAAGATCCTGCGGAGGTCGGCGGCCAGGGCCACGAAGCCGGGCGTGTCGGCCGGGACGAACTGGTCCTGCGAGGGCGGGTCGATGGCCAGCACCCCCCGGACCGCGGCCACCGGGTCGTCCGGGGACGCCACGGCCAGCCCGTTGACCAGGAGGATGGCGGCGAGCACGCCGGTATCGGCATAACTGTCTAATTTCACTTGACCAGTCACCCCGTCCGGTCCTACTTTGTCACTGGCAAAGCAGTCTACACCAGTGACGCCAGCTACAGACGAGCGGAGGGACGAGAATGACGGCAGTGAGCACAGCGCCGCCCCGCCTGCTGAGGCCGGCCACCGCGAGCGACATCGAGGCCATCGCCGCGCCTGTGGCACGCCGGCTGGCAGCGAGGCCCACCTGGGGCACGTGCCGGCGGAGCTGGCGCAGCACCGCGGGCTGGCCGACCTGCGGGACCGGGTGGGCGAGGACCTCGGCGCCATCCGCGTCGTCCCGGGCGAGGACGGGCGTGGACGGGTTCGTGACCGTGCACGGCGACGAGGTCGAGCAGCTCTACGTGGCGCCCGAGGCGCGGGGCGCCGGGGTGGCCGACCGTCTGCTGGCCGAGGCCGAGCGGGACATCGCCGAGCACCACGACGGGCCTGGTTGGCCGTCGTGGCGGCCAATGCCCGAGCGCGGCGGTTCTACGCCCGCCGGGGCTGGGTCGACGCCGGGCCGTTAGACCTACCGGGCCCGGGCCGGGGCGGGGACCGTCACCGTGGCCGTCCATCGCTACGAGAAGCGGGTGCGGCCGTGAGCGGGCCGCTGGCGGGCAAGGTCGCCCTGGTGGCCGGGGCGTCGCCGGGCCGCGGGCCGGGGCATCGCGGTCGAGCTGGGCGCGGCGGGCGCCACCGTCTACTGCACCGGGCGGCACCAGCGGCGCCAGCCGGTCCGAGATGGACCGGCCCGAGACCATCGAGGAGACCGCCGCCCTGGTGGACGAGGCCGGCGGCCGGGGCATCGCGGTGCGGGTCGACCACCTGGTCCCCGACGAGGTGGCGGCGCTGGTCGAGCGCATCGACGCCGAGCAGGGCGCCCTCCACGTGCTGGTCAACGACATCTGGGGTGCCACCAAGATGGAGTGGGACGCCACGGTGTGGGAGTCCGACCTCGACTACGGCCTGCACCTGCTGCGCCTGGCGGTCGACACCCACGCCATCACCGCCCACCACGCCCTGCCCCTGCTGGTGCGGCAGCCGGGCGGGCTGGTGGTGGAGGTCACCGACGGCACCGCCGAGTACAACGCCGACCACTACCGGGTGTCGTTCTTCTACGACATGGCCAAGGCGGCGAACCTGCGCATGGCCTTCGCCCTCGGCCACGAGCTGGCGCCCCACGGCGCCACCGCGGTGGCGTTGACCCCGGGCTGGCTGCGCTCCGAGGCGATGCTGGAGGGCTTCGGCGTGACGGAGGAGAACTGGCTCGACGCGGCCGAGCGCATCCCCCACTTCGCCATCGCCGAGAGCCCCCGCTTCGTGGGCCGGGCCGTGGCCGCGCTGGCGGCCGACCCCGACGTGGCCCGCTGGAACCAGCAGTCGCTGTCCAGCGGCGAGCTGGCCCAGGTGTACGGCTTCACCGACGTCGACGGCAGCCGGCCCGACGCCTGGCGCTACATGGTCGAGGTGCAGGACCCCGGCAAGCCGGCCGACACCACCGGGTACCGCTGACCGGCCTGTCCGGGGCCCACCTCGAGGGTCAGGCGCGGAGGCCGTCGAGCAGGGCGTCGAACGCCTCGCCCGCCTCGCGGCGGGCGGTGCGCGGGTGGGGGGACTGGGCGATGAACAGGCCGGCCTCGTTGACGGCGGCCAGGACCATGCGGGCCAGGGGGACCGGGGGGCGGGGGGCCACCACGCCCTCGTCCATGGCGACCTGGAGGGCGGCCAGGATCCCGACCAGGGCGTACTGGTCCTCCAGCTCACGCCAGCGGTCGGGGCCGAGGACCGCGGGGCCGTCGAGCAGGACGATCTGGCGGACGTCCTGGCGCAGGCAGGTGTCGAGGTAGGCGTGGCAGCCGGCCACCAGGTTGTCCCAGGCCGAGGCGCCGGGCGGCGAACACCTGGGCCGCGGATCTCGATGAACTCCTCCTCCAGCTCGACGAACACCGCCTCGAACAGCGCCTGCTTGGAGTCGAAGTGGTGGTAGAGGGCGCCTCGGGTCACGCCCGCCTGCTGGACGAGCTGCTCGGTGCCGGTGTGGGCGTAGCCCTGCTCGGCGAACAGCTCGCGGGCGGCGCGCAGCAGCGCCTGGCGGGTCTCGTCGGCCCGAGCCTGCTGGAGTCTTGACGGCACCACGTGCGCAGTGTAGGTAACATACACCTGTATGCGACGTACAGATGATATGCAACGTACAAGGAGTATGGGATGAAGCACGGGATGCCGAGACCTCGTTCGGGCGGGTGGCCTACCGGGCCTCCGGCGACGGGCCCACCGCCCTGTTCGTGCACGGCGTGCTGGCGAACGGCGTCGCTGTGGGACGGCGTGATCGCCGAGGTCGCCGGGGCCGGCGCCGGTGCCTCGCGCCCGACCTGCTGGGCCACGGCGAGACCGAGGGCAAGCCGATGCCGAGCAGGACCTGTCGTTCGGGTCGCACGCCGACATGCTCGTGGAGCTCGTCGAGGCACTCGGGTGCGGGCCCGTCGACCTGGTCGGCAACGACAGCGGCGGGGCGATCTGCCAGATCTTCGCGGCCCGGCGCCCCGACCTGGTGCGCAGCGCTGGCGCTCACCAACTGCGACACGGCCGGCAACGTGGTGCCCGAGGCCCTGGTCGCCTTCATGGAGGCGTGCCGGCGGGGCGAGGCGCTCGGGCTGTTCGAGTCGATGGCGGCCGACATGGGCGTGGCCCGGGCCATGCTCGGCACCGGGCTGGCCGACCCGGACTCCGTCAGCGACGAGCGTCGCTCCGGGGCTTCGTCGAGCCGGTGGTGCGCCACGAGCGGTCCGAGCGCGCCATCCAGCGCTGGATGACCGACCTCACCGACCGGGACCTGCGGGCCGTCCGAGCCCGACGCTCGAGGACCTGACCGTGCCCACGCTGATCCTGTGGGGCACCGACGACATCTTCTTCCCCATGGACGACGCCCGGCACCTGGCCGCGCTGATCCCGGGCGCCGAGCTGGTCGAGATCCCGGGGGCCGAGCTGTTCCACCCGCTGGAGCGGCCGGACCTGCTGGCCGGGCACCTGCGGCGCCTGTGGCAGGCGCCACCGGCGACGGCGAGCGGGCCCGCCCCGCGGCGGCTACCGGCCGGCCGTGACCCGGGTCGCCTGACTCACGGCCAGTGGGGGATCTCCTGGCAGGGATGGAGGTCGCCGTCGCTCTCGGCGTGGGAGTTCACGACGGCGACCTCGGTCCCGAAGGCCAGGTACTCGGCGAAGTGGCGCCGCGTCATGTCGTCGGGGGGCCGCACGGCGTCGTAGGCGGCCAGGAACAGCTCGACGAAGCGGGCCCGCTGAGGCTCGGCGATGCGCAGCCCCCGGTGGTGGGCCAGCAGCGACGGGAACCCGCCCAGCTCGCCCGAGTAACGGGCGGGCCCGCCGAACACCTCGGCCAGCAGGGCCGTGAGGTGGTCGACGTGGCGGGGATCGCCCTCGCCGAACAGCGGGACCAGCAGCGGGTCGGCCAGCACCTGCGGGTACCAGGCCGCCACCAGCGTCCGGATGCCGTCCTCGCCGCCCAGGCGGGCCAGCAGCTCGCCCCCGGCCCGGCGCCGGGCCGCGTCCTCCTCGGCGGCGGCCGCCGCGTAGGCGCCGAGCGCGTCGAGCGCGGCGTCGGTGGCGGGATCGCACTGCGCCCGCCAGTGGGGCCCGTAGCTGGGGAAGGCCTCGACGTCGTAGCCGCCGTCCCAGTCGGGCGAGTAGTTGCCGGCGTAGTAGCGGCGCAGCGCGGCCTCCTCGTCCGGGCCCTCGGGGGCGCGGACGAAGTCGACCCGCCACTGGCGCCGCACTCCCCCGCCGTCGCTGGCGTGCAGCAGGTGCTCGTCGAACAGGATCGCGTCGCCCGGCTCGGTCTCGACCGGCACGCCGGTGCTCCTCCGGGGGATCGTCGTGGCGGTGGGAGCCGGGCGGCGACCCGCAGCGCGCCCGTGTCCGCCGCCAGGCGGCTCCAGGTAGCACACGAACCCGGCGCTGGGCACGGGCCCGTCGCTGTCCCGGTGCCAGCTCGAGCCGGTGTGGTACTCCGTCACCTTGGCCCGGACCGGCAGCACCGGCCCGCCCAGCGCCCGGGCCGCCAGCGGCTCGAACCGGCGCAGCAGGGCGAGGCTGACCGGCGTGCGCTCGCCCATCATGGGGACGTAGCGGAACGAGTTCTCCGCGTCACCCGTGTTGCGGTGGCCGCCGTGGGTGAAGCCGCGGGCCAGCGCGGCGTCCGCCTCGGCGGCCAGCGGTGCGGGGTCGAACGCCCGCCGGAGCACGGCGTAGCCGTCGGTCGGGAAGGACGCGAGGTCGTCGGCCATGGCCGTCAGCGTAAGGAGGGGCAGCGGCGATGGACCGGTCCCAGGGCGTCGAGCAGCCGCTCCATCATGAGCGTGGCCTCGTCCGGCCCCAGGCCCAGCTCGCGGATGGCCTCGCGGTAGCGGCGCAGGGCCCGCCGGGCCGCCAGGTCGTTGCCCGTGGCCCGGTGGGTGGCGACCACCAGGCGGTGGGCCCAACCACTGACCGAGGACGGCCTGGCCGGCATCGCGCACTACAGCGAGGCCGAGCGCGCCGCGGTCCGCGACTACCTCCGCCGCGGCCGCGGCTCTACGAGCGCCAGCGCGCCCGGCTACACGCCCGGGCCGCGCCGCCGTGACCGGCGCCCCCGCGCGCGAGGCTGGCGCGTGCGCGTGACCGCCCGTGTCGACTACGCCGTGCGCGCCGCCCGGGAGCTGGCGCTGGAGCACCCCCGCAGCCTCACCGCGGACGAGATCGCCGAGCGCCAGAAGCTCCCGCTCGCCTTCACCAAGCAGATCCTGGCGCGCCTGCGGCGGGCCGCCGTCGTCCAGGCGCACAGGGGCGGCGACGGCGGCTACCGCCTGCGGATCGAGCCCGCCGCGCTGAGCGTGGCCGACGTCGTTCGGGCCGTGGAGGGCCCGCTGGCCGACGTCCGGGGCGAGGCGCCCGAGGCCCTCTCGTACCCGGGTGACGGCGAGGTCCTGCGTGCCCTGTGGATCGCGACGCGGGCCAGCCTGCGCTCGGTGCTCGAGCACGTGACGCTGGCCGACCTGGCGTCCGGCACCCTGCCCGCCGGGATCGAGGCCCTCACCGACCAGGCCGGCGCCTGGCAGCGGCGCTGACCTACGGCGCCCCGACCAGGCCACGGGGAGATTCCCCCTCTCCGACCGCAGTAACTTGTCGGCGTGAGCGCGGTGGACGACCAGTACCTCTCGGTGAGCACGGACGCGGACGGGGCGGTCATCGTCCACGGCGAGGTCGACCTCTACAGTGCGCCGGTGCTGGACCGGGTGGTCGGCGACGCCGTCGCAGGGGGTGACGGCGACGTGGTCATCGACCTGTCCGGGGTGCGCTTCATGGACTCCGCCGGCCTCAACATCCTGATCCGCTCGTTCAAGCCGCTCAACACCCAGGGCCGGCGGCTGGTGCTGCGCAGCCCGCAGGCGGCGGTCCGCCGCACCCTCGAGCTGGCAGGCGTCGCCTCCCTCGTCCACCTGGAGGGCTGAGCTTGCCGACCCGGCTGGCGTCGGTGCGCGCGGTCGCGGCCGCGCTCGGCACCGCCCACACCGAGCGCGAGGTGGCGGACGCGGTCCTCACCGCCGTGGCCGAGCACCTGAACGCGGTGACCGCCACGATCTGGCTGGTGCAGGGCGACGACCTGGTGATGGTGCACGAGAGCGGCCTCGACCCCGCGGCCCTGGCCCGCTTCCCCCGGCTCCCGCTGACGGGCGACCTGCCGGGCTCGGAGGTGGTCCGCACCGGCCAGCCGTGCTTCATGAGCTCCCGGGCCGAGCGCGACGCCCGCTGGCCGGCGGTGGCCGGGACACCCTCGCCCAGTGACGCCGTGGTGGTGCTCCCGCTGTCCAACGCGGGGACGATCGTCGGGGTGGTGGCGTTCGGCTTCGGCGGCCCCCGCGAGTTCGACAGCCAGGACCGGGTGGCCTTCCTGGCCATCGCCGACCAGTGCGCCATCGCCCTCGACCGGGCCGCGCTGTACGAGCAGGCGCGGGCCGACGTGGCCGCCAACCAGCTCCTGGCCCGGGTGTCCGACGCCGGCGGCGGCCCCGACTGGCAGGACATCGCGCGCCGCATCACCCGGGTGTGCACCGAGGACTTCGTCGACTCGTGCGGCATCACGATCCGGGAGGGCGCCCTGCTGCGCCGGGTGGCGGGGTCGAGCCGCAGCTACCCGGAGGTCCTCGGCGACGTCATCGACGCCTACCCGACGCCGGTCAGCTCGGACACCCCCACCGCCACCGTCATCCGCACCGGCCGGGCCGTCCACCTTCCGGCCCCCGATGCGGCCGAGCATCCCGACGCCATCTCGCCGCCCCAGCTCCGCACCCGCGTGGCGCACGTCCGCTTCGGGGACAGCTGGGTGATGCCGCTCAGCGACGGCCCGCGGCCCTTCGGGGCCATGGGCTTCGCCACCGCGGTGGGCGAGGAGATGAGCCAGGACATGGTCGAGCTGGCCGGGCGGGTGGCCGAGCGGGCCTCGGCGCTGTTGCGGGAAGCCAGCGAGTTCGCCCAGCACCGCGCCGCGATAGACGCCCTCCAGCACGTGCTGCTGCCCGCCGAGGCCCCCGAGGTACCCGGCTGGGAGGTCGCCGCCTGCTACGTCCCCTTCACCGCCAGCCCCACCGTGGGTGGCGACTGGTGGGACGGCCTGATGCTCCCGGACGGCCGCCTGGCGCTCACGGTGGGGGACGTGGCGGGCCACGGCGTGCCCGCGGTGGCGCTCATGGGCCAGCTCCGCAACACGATGCGCAGCCGCCTGGTGGCGGGGATCGAGCCGGCCGCCGCCCTCGCCGAGCTGAGCGCCCTGCTGGACTGGACCGCCCCGACCGCCCACGCCACCGCGGTGGCGGTGGTGGCCGACCCGGGGAGCGGCGAGCTGGTGTGGGCCTCGGCCGGCCATCCCCCGCCCCTGGTCACCTCCCCGGGCGCCGAGGCCCGCTGGCTCGACGACCCGCCGGCGGCGCCGCTGGGCGCCATCCCCCGCGATCGACCGCAGCCGTACCGCAACCGGCGCGCCTGTCTCGCCCCCGGCGAGTCGCTGTACCTGTACTCCGACGGCCTGGTCGAGGGCCGGGACCGGGACATCGACACCGGGCTCGGCCTGCTGGCCGCGGCCGCCTCCCGCGCCCGCGCCGGAGGCCCGCTCCAGGCCCACTGCGAGAGCCTGGTGGCCGAGCTGGTGCTGCGGGTCGAGGACGACGTGTGCCTGGTGGTGGCCCAGCGGCTCGACCCCGCGGGCTGATCGAGTCCACGGGCGGGTCGAGCGGGACCAGCGCGGCCAGGCCCGACAGCTCGAGCACCCGGCGCGCCGGTGAACGGGGCGGGGCGATGAGCAGAGCCTCGATCTGGAGCGTGCGCAGGCGGTCCACCAGCTGGAACAGGATGCGCAGCCCGGCGCTGTCGAGGTAGCTGACGTCGGTCAGGTCGAGGGAGACCCGGTCGGCCTGGTTGCTGATGGCGTCCAGCAGCTGCGCCTCGACATCGCGGGCGTTGGCCAGGTCGACCTCGCCCCCCACGGCGAGGTGGACGTGCCCGCCGTCGGCCGTGGCCGAGACCAGCGCGCCGGTCACGCGCCGCGCCGGAACGCGTTGAGCCGGCGGCGGATCACGACCTCGGTGCCGCCGGTCGTGCGGGCGACCTGCACGTCGTCACCGGCCGCCTCCATGATCAGGGTGCCGCGGCCCCGGTTGGTGCCCCGCGGCGACCGCCACCGGCCCGTGTCCCGCACGGTCACCACCACGTTGGGGTCGTCCAGCTCGACCCGCACCTGCACCGTGCCCCCGCCCGGGCCGTAGGCGTGCTCGACCACGTTGCTGGTCGACTCGCCCACCGCCAGCAGCACGTCGGTCACGTCATCGGCCCCGGCACCGACGTCCGTCAGCCACCGGCGCACCGCGGCGCGGATGCCGCCGAGCGCGGCGGGAACGGCCGGGACCGTCATGTCGAGCGCTTCCGAGCGGCTGTCGACGCGCCGGAGCGCCAGCAGGGCCACGTCGTCGGTGGGGGCCTCGAGGCCGATCAGGTGGGCCATCACGGTGCTGCACACCTCCTCGGCCGGCGCCACGGTGACCGCCTCCTGCAGGCGGGCGAGCCGCACGTCCAGCGGCTGGTCACGCCGCTCGACCAGCCCGTCCGTGTAGAAGCACACCACCGAGCCGGCGGCGATGTCGACGCTGACCGCCCGCCGGCCGGTCGGGCTGGCGACGCCGAGGGGCGGGTCGGCCGGGACGTCCACGAAGCGGCCGGGTTGACCCCTACCCGCCACCACCGGGGCCGGATGGCCGGCCGACGACACGTGGAGGCGGTCGAACGACGGTTCCATCAGGGCGACGACGGCCGTGGCCATCTCGCCCGGCTCGAACTGGCGGAGCTGGCGGTCCATGAGGTCGAGCACCTCGCTGGGGTCGCCCTGGTTGGCGAGCGCGTGGGCCCGCAGCGAGCTGCGCAGCCGGCCCATCACCGCCGCGGCCCGCACCCCCCGCCCCACCACGTCACCCACCGCGATGCAGATCCGGCCCGACGGCAGGCTGAACAGGTCGTACCAGTCACCGCCCACGGTGCCGCCCCCGCCCGCGATGTAGCGCACCGCCACCTCCAGTCCCGGGACGTGCGGGAGCCGCTGGGGCAACAGGCTGCGCTGGAGCAGGACCGACGCCTTGCGCTCGGTGTCGGACAGCGTCGGCGCGCGACGGCCAGCGCGATGCGGTCGGCCACCATCTGGAGGAGCTCGACGTCGGTCGTTGCCGAAGCGACGCAGGGCGATCGTGCCGACGTGCAGCACGCCCAGCAGCTCCCCGCCCGCCAGCAGGGGGACGCCCATCAGCGACCGGACCCCGTTCTCCCGCAGGAGGGGGTTGACCACGTCGGCGTCGGCGATGTCCTCGATGGTGGCGGGCAGCCGGGTGGCGGCGATCCGCCCCGCGAAGCCGCGGCCGAGCGGCACCCGCGACCCCCTGGTAGACCTCCTCCTCGATGCCCCGGGCCGCGGTGGCCACCAGCTGGCCGTTGGGCTCGTCGAGCAGCAGGACGGCGGCGGTGTCCGCCTCCAGGATCGTCGCGCACGCGTTCCAGCAGCTCGACCAGGAGCTCCTCGACACCGAGGTGCGCGAGCCCTGCGTCGGTCACGGACACGATGTCCCGCAGGCGGTCGACCGCCGCCTTCCGTTGGCTCGCGGAGGACGCCGACACGCAGAGGAATCTACCGCGGGCGTCCGATCCTCAACCGCGAGCAGTGTTGGCGCCCGACGGGGACGAGTCAGGTCACTACGGCGCGGAGCCAGTCGAGCTGGGCCGGTAGCAAGCTGCGCCGCCCGCTCTGCCAGCAGCAGCGCCCCGTAGCCACCCATCGACCAGCCGATCACCGCGTAGGGCCCGCCCGCCGGGACCAGGCTGGGCAGCAGGGCGTCGGTCACCGCCGCGAACGGGTCGGCGCCGTCCGCGGGGATGCCAGTAGTCGTTCCCCCCGTCGAGGGACGCCACCGCCCACCGTAGGCCGCTTCGGCAGGCCCTCCACGGCGGGCACCTCGCGGTCGGGGCCGGCGAGGACCCCCTCGGCGTGCAGGCGCCGCCGCACCGCCGGCACGTTCTCGACCGCGCAGCCGCGACCGTCACGCGACGCCGCGCCGCCGCGCTGCCGGCGCCGGTCCACGGCAGGGCCCGGGGCGGGAGCGCCGGCGGGCTAGAGGGCGTTCCGGGCCGCGTCGAGGTCGTCGACCGCCAGGACCAGCCGGGTGCCGGTCCCGAGGTAGGCGACCTCGATGTTGACGCCGGCGCCGGCCAGCCGCCCGGCCATCTCGCCCAGGTAGCCCGGGCGGTCCTCGGCGGAGAGGACCAGCGCCTCCTTTTCGGCGTCGACGGTGTAGCCGGCGCCCTCCAGCGCCTGGCGGGCCCCGTCGGCATCCTCGACGAGCAGGTGGACGACGCCGCGGCCCCCGGCCACGGCGGCGCAGAAGCCGTCGATGTTGATGCCGGCCTTGCCCAGCTCACCCCCGATCGCAGCCAGCTGGCCGGGGCTGTCTTCGGCCTCGACGCGGAGATCGGTCGCCATGGGCACCACCCCCTGGACGTGCGCCTTGCATCGGCACGCCATCCTCTCACGGATCAAGATGTGCGCGGTGGCGGATGTACGTCGTGTCTGCTGGGGGCGCCGGGCAGCGGGAAGACCGCGGTGGGCGAGGAGCTGGCCCGGCGGGGCCTGCGCTGGCGGGAGTGGGAGCTGTGGATCCTGGCCCGCTGGGGCTCCCGGGAGGCCTTCGTGGCCCGCAAGGCCGAGGCGCTGCCCGCGCTGCACGGCGCCATCCGGGCCTGGATCGCCGAGGGTGGCCCGCCCGCCGCCATCGAGACCACCGGGCTGTCGGACGCCGCCTTCCTCGACGCGCTCGGGCGCGAGCACCGGTGCCTGGTGGTGCGGCTCGACGTGGCGGAGGACGAGGCGTTGCGGCGGGTGGCGACCCGCGACCGGGACCGGCACCTGAGCGACGAGGTCGCCGCCAACCGGGCGGTCTGGCGGGCGTTCGACCAGATGGTGGTGCCCCGGCGCCCGGTGGACCTGGTGATCGACACCGCCCGGCTGTCCCCGGCCCACACCGCGGCGCTGGTGGCGGGCGTGACCCGCCGCCGGGTGGCCAGGTGATCGGGTGCCGCCGGGCGCTCCGGTGATCAGGGGTCGAGGGCGGCCTCGACCAGGGCCTGCAGCTCGGCGTCGCCGATGCCGCCGGCGTCCTCGGGCGTCAGCCGGATGGTCCCCTTGCCGGTGACCAGCTCGGGGTGGCGGGCGCCGAAGCCCCCGTCGCGGTCCTGGCCCCAGCCGTACAGCGACACGCCGTGCTGCCACGCCCCCAGGTAGAGGCGGCGGCGGCCGGTCCGGTAGGTCGGGATCCCGTAGGAGATGCTCACCGAGGCGTCGGGCCGGGTGGCCAGGATCAGGCCGTGGACCCGGTCGAACAGCGCCCGGTGCTCGGCTGGGACCGCGTCGACGTAGGCCCGGACCGCGTCGTCCACGCGCGGCTACGCCGGCGCGCGCCTGCACCTGGTGGAGCTCGACCAGGTTGCCCGCGGGGTCGGACACGAAGGACTGGCGGCTGGTGCCCACGGGCCGCGGGTCGCTCACCTCGACCCCGCGCGCCCGCAGCTCGGCCACGGTGGCGTCGAGGTCCTCGACCTGGAGCGCGAAGTGCTGGCCCACGGGCGAAGGCGGGCTGCCCTCGATCAGGTGGACCTGCTGGCCGCCCGCGTCCAGCCAGGCGCCCGCGAACGGGAAGTCGGGTCTGTCGCCCCGGGCCGCGAGCCCGAGCACCTCCGTGTAGAACCCGAGGGCGGCGCCGACGTCGTCGACGTTGATGGACACGTGGTGCACGGCGAGCGGTCGCACCGCCCCAGTCTGTCCCCTACGCGGGGCAGGTGTCTCGCTCACTGCCCGGGATCGCCTCGGCGGAGCCCGGCTCGAAGCGGTGGCGGAACGTGAACGCCCGGGAGGTGGGGCCGTGCGCCCGCAGGTGCTCCAGCCGGGCGAGCGCCTCGGCCGGGGTGGGCTGCGTCCCCTCGGGGATCCACCACAGGCACAGGATGGGCTGGGTGGGCGCCTCGAAGAACTCGCGGCGCCGCCGCAGGATCTCGACGTGCCCGCTGCGGTAGGTGAAGTCGGCCAGCGCCTCGATCGACGTCCACACGGTGAGGTTCACGATCTCCAGGTCGTCCTCGAACAGCTTGATGCCGGTGGCGTCGCCGGCCTCGTCCTGGAGGCGCCACACGAACCCCGGGCTGACCTCCGCCAGGGCGTTGATGCGGGCGAGGTTGGTCCGGAAGCCGTCGCTGCGGGGGTCTTCGAGCGGGGCTCGCAGCCGGCCGATGTTGAGCTGCGCGAGGTGCATGCCCCCACTGTAAGGATGGGCCGATGGTCGCCAGCACACCCCTGCCCGAGGACGACGTGCCCTGGACCCGGCTGGCGGCGCACGGCTTCTGCGTGGTGGACGACCGGATCCTGCTGGTCCGGCTGTCCCCGGACCTGCTCAACGCCGGCCTGTGGACCCTGCCGGGCGGGGGCGTCGAGTGGGGCGAGGCGCCCGAGGATGCCGTGGTCCGCGAGGTGCGGGAGGAGACCGGCCTGGAGGCGACGCCCGAGGCGCTGGCCGGCGTGTGGTCCACCACCTACTCCCGCAGCGAGGCCCGGCCCTATCCGCCGCTGCACTTCGTCAGCGTGATCTACCGGCTGCGGGTGGCCGAGCGGCGAGCTGGTCCACGAGATCGGGGGCAGCACCGACCGGGCGGCCTGGGTGCCCTGGGCCGGCCTCGGCGACCGGCGGCTCGCCGACATCACCCGCTTCGGCCTGGGGCTGCTGTCAGGTCCGGGTGAAGGGGTAGGCGCCGCCGGCGACGAGGTCGTCTCCCCGTAGCTCCAGGACGCCGAGGTCGGACGCCAGCGTGGTGGGCGTCAGCACCACCGCGGGCGACGGGCCCCGGCGGGCCGAGCGGACCGTGGGGGCGCCGTCCAGCTCGACGCTGAGCTCGTCCCACGGGGCGGCGAAGGTGCCCGCCAGCCGGGGGTCGGGCCGGACGTCGCCGGGGGCGGGGATGGGGTCGTAGGGCAGGGAGCCGATCACGATCCGGGTGGCGTTGACCGTGATGCCGGCACCGTCGGCCGCCACCCGGGCCGGGACCGGCCGGCCGTTGAGCCGGACCTCGCCCGCGTCCAGGACGGCCACGCCCGCGTACGCGTTCAGGTACCAGCCGGGCGCGGGGGTGACGGTCGCCCGGTCGGGGCGCAGCGGGTCGGCGCCCCGGTCCTGGCCGGTGACCGCGGCGGGGAGGTCGAGCCCGTAGCCGGCCGGGTGGTCGAACAGGGCGGCGGCCGACCACCCCTCGTCCGGGTCCACGATCCAGGCCGAGCCGTAGGCGCCCTGGCCGCCGCCGTGGGCCAGCAGCCGCCGGCCGTAGCGGTCGTCGACGAAGAAGCCGCCCCCGGGGTGCTGCCCGGCCCCCGTGGCCAGCCCCGCCACCGGGACGGCCGCGGCGGTGCCCAGGCCCCCCAGCGGGCCCCGGGCCAGGGCGGCACCGGTGCGGGCCAGGTCGAGCGCCCGCAGCCAGATGCCCGACCCGGCCGCCCGCAGCGATTCGCACGGCGGGTCCGCCACCACCTCGGCGCCGGCCGGGGCCAGCACCCGGCGGCGCAGCACGTCGAGCAGCGGCTCGCCCTCGGCGCGGGCCAGGGTCAGGCCCGCCAGCACGTAGCCGAGGTTGCTGTACCAGAAGCGACCGGGCGCCACCCGGGGCACCAGGGGCAGGAAGCGGTCGAGCAGCGCGGCCGCGGCCTCCTCGTCGCTGGCCCGCTGCACCGGCACCAGGTAGAGGTCCCCGGCCAGGCCCGACCGGTGGCCGAGCAACAGCTCCAGCGAGCCGCCGCCGGCCAACGGCTCGTCGAGCGACACGACGCCGTCCCGGGCCGCGGCGCGGACCGCGGCCGCCACGACCGGCTTGAACGCCGAGCACGACGGCAGCCGCGTGCCCTCCGGGGCGCCCAGGGTGACGCTCCGCTCCTCGCCGCCCGCGGTGACCAGCGCGACGGACATGGTCATCGTGCCCGCCCCTTGGCACAGCTCGGCGGCCCGCTCGAAGAGCCGCTCCGCTTCCACTACTTGAACGCGAGCACCTCGGCCACGTTGACCTCGGGCGCCTCGGCCAGCAGCCGGTCGGCGTTGGCGAACAGCGCCGCCGCGATCTCGCCGTCCAGGTGGGCCTGGCGCTCGTCCGCCCCCGGGAAGGCGTCGACGATCCAGAACGTGGACGGGTCGCTGCGGAGCGCCATCCACACCGGCGTGCCTTCCTCGGCGTTGGCGAGCTCCAGCGCCCCTTCGAGGAAGCCGGCGAGCTCCTCCTCCACCCCCTGCTTGGCGACGAGTTTCACGACGAGCGCGACGCTGACCATGGCGTGACGCTAGACCACCGCTCTCGAGCGTGCGGCTCGTCGTACTCGTCGTGCCGGCGTCCCGTCGGCTGGCGTGAAATCCCTGGGACAGCCTGCCCCCTCGGGCTACCGTCTCGGCCCATGTCCCGTGAGATGGCCTGGCTGAGCCGAGGTGACCAGACTCAACGGCTGATCCCGCCGCTTCCACGCACGTCGAAGGAAGCGGCGGGAGACACGGCGCGTCCGTCACGAACGCGGTGCTCTCCTGCCCCGAGGTCGGAGGAACGCGCCATGCCGATGCCGCATCGGACATTCCAGCAGGTCATCAAGCGCCGGCTCACCGGCAAGGAGGGGTCGGCCCGCACCCGGGAGCTGCGGGCGATCCTGGCCGAGCTGCCGGACTACCGCAACGGCCCTTACGCCGACCTGCGCAAGTGGGTCACCGCCCAGATCGGCGAGACCGAACGGCGCCGCGGCGCCACCCACCGCGACTCCATCGCGGTGCGCCGCCAGGGCGCGGCCCAGATCGCCCTGGTCGGCCCGCCCAACGCGGGCAAGTCGAGCCTGCTCCAGGCCCTGTCGGACGTCCAGATCCGCACCGGCGACTACGCCTTCACCACCACCCGGCCGGTGGCGGCGGCCACGCGGGCCGGCGGCGTGCTGGTCCAGCTGGTGGAGATCCCCGGACTGATCGACGGCGCGGCCGAGGGCCGGGGCGGGGGCCTGGCGCTGCTCAGCGTGCTGCGCACGGCCGACGCCATGGTCCTGTGCCACGACCTGGCCCAGCCGGTGGCCCGGCTCGACGCGCTGCGGGGCGAGCTGCGGGCGGCCGGGGTCGACCTGCCGGCGCTGGTGGCGGCCACCAAGGCGGACGAGGCCGCCCCCGGCGCGGCGGACGCCCTGCGCCGCCATGTCGCACCGGCGCCGTGCGCCGGTAACGGTGCCCGTGGTGGAGGTGTCGGTGCTCGACGACGCCTCGCTCGACGCGCTGCGGGACGCCATCTGGGCGCTCACCGGGCTGACCCGGGTCTGGCTGCGGCGGGACGGGACGGTCGACCCCGATCCGGTGGCCCTGCGGCCGCCGGTCACGGTGGCCGACGTGGCCCACTCGATCCACCACGAGGTGGGCGAGGGCTGCCGCGGCGCCCGCCTGTGGGGCGGCTCGGCCCGCTTCTCCGGTCAGCGGGTGGGACCGGGCCACCGCCTGGCCGACGGCGACATCGTGGAGATCGTGATGTGACGCGGCTCACACCAGCGGCCTGACCTCCTCGTGGTCGAGGATGCCGAGGATGGCCTCGGCCAGCCGCCGCGCCGACGCCGCGTCCAGCTCGACCGCGACCCGCCCGCCGGCGCCCCACACGTCCACGCACAGCGCGTGGTCCAGCGGGGCGTCCTGCGGGTGGTCGAAGTAGACGACGGCCCGGTCGACCGGGAACCAGTCGTCGCCCGTGTAGCCGCTGCCCGCGACCGGGGTGGTGGTGGTCACGTAGGTGCACATGGCTCAGGCCCCCCGCAGGTGCTCGCCGTAGAACGCCCAGATCTGCTTCCAGCCGTCCTTGGCCGCCTCGAGGCGGTAGGAGGGCCGGTCGACCGAGAAGAAGGCGTGCCCCGCGCCCTCGTAGGAGTGGAAGTCGTAGCTCTTGCCGTGCTCGTCGAGCACCTTGGCCAGCGCCCGCACGTCGTCGGGCGTGGGGAACTGGTCCTCCTCGCCGAACAGCCCCAGCAGCGGGCAGCGCAGGTCGGCGCCCCACGCCGGGTCGGCCCGCCCGCCGTAGCAGTCGACCGCGGCGTCGACGTCGAGCCGGGACGCCACCAGCAGGCTCTGGCGGCCGCCGGAGCAGTAGCCGATGACGCCCACCTTGCCGTTGGACTCGGGCCGGGCCCGGAGGAAGTCGATGGCGCCCTGCACGTCGCCCAGGCACTGCTCGTCGGGCACCCCGCCCGCCTCCCGGGCCGCCGCCGCGGCGTCGGACGCCTTGGCCCCGGGCGCGTAGCGGTGGTGCAGGTTGGGCATGAGCGTGGCGTAGCCGTACACGGCGAAGGTGCGGGCGATCTCCTTCGACGCCCGGTCGTAGCCGGGCATGTGGTGGCACACCACCACGCTCGGCTGGTCGCCCCCCTCCAGCGGATGGGCGAGGTAGGCCTCGATCTCGTCCCCGCCGTGCCCGGTGATCGTGGTCGTCTGCGCGATGATCCCGTCGGTCATGGCCCCAGCCTTGCGCGTGTCACGGCACGGTGTCGGCTCCCGCGCGCAGCGCGGTGGCGAGGGTGGCGGGTGCCAGCTCCGTCAGCGGCACGGGCGCCGGCGGCGGACCGTCGGTCCGGGCCAGCGGGCGCTGCCACCAGCCCACGTCGTGCCAGACGCCGAACTTCCAGCCCACCGCCCGGTAGACCCCGACCGGGGCGAAGCCGGCACCCTCGTGGAGGCGGACGCTGGCCTCGTTGGGCAGGGCGATCCCGCCCATGGCCTGGCGGTAGCCCTGCGCCTCCAGCACGGCCAGCAGCGCCGCGTAGAGCGCACGACCGACGCCCCGGCCCCGGGCGGCCTCGGCGAGGTAGACGCTGGTCTCGACCGACCAGTCGTAGGCGGCCCGGTCCTTGAACGGGCCTGCGTAGGCGTAGCCGAGCACGCCTTGGCCGTCCTCGCCCTGGTCCTCGGCCACCAGCCAGGGATGGGCCGGCTGGCGCCCGGTGATGCGGGCGGCCATCTCCTCCTCGGACGGGACGGTGAGCTCGAACGAGATGGCGGTCGTCTCGATCACCGGGCCGTAGATGGCACGGACGGCGGCGGCATCGGCGGCCGTGGCCAGGCGGATGTGCATCCGCCCATCCTGCCTATCCCAGGACGGCGAGGTTGATCCGGCGGTCGCCGCCGGTCCAGGCGACCAGCGTGGCCTGGGGGCCCAGCGGGCACAGGGACGGGGCGTGCGAGCTCTTGGCCGCCAGCTGCTCGGGTAGCGAGGCGCCCCCGGGACCGAGGGTGGCGAGGTTGATCCGCCGGTCGGTCCCCGTCCAGGCGAGGAGGAACCCGTCGCCCCGGGCGCACAGCGCAGGCGGGTCGGAGCTGGTCTCGTCCAGCCGGACCGGCACGCCCCAGGACCCGCCCTGTGTGACCAGCACGTTGAGGTGGCGGTCGCTGCCCGTCCACGCCAGGGCGAGCTCGCCCGCCGAGGCGCACACCGCGGGCGCGACCGAGCTCCGCTCGTCCAGCGTCCACTTCTCGCCCCAGCGGCCGTCCTGGCGGTGGCGCAGGTTGAGTCGCCGGTCGGTGCCGGTCCAGGCCAGGAGCAGATCCGCGCCCCGGCCGGCGAGCGCGGGCGGATCGTCGCTGCGCTCGCCCAGGCCGCCCCCGCCCTGGTGACCGGGCGTGTAGTAGTTGACCCGCTGGTCGTAGCTGGTCCAGGCCAGGTGGTCGCCGGCCTCGTTGCGGGCCAGCGCAGGCGCCAGGGGGACCGTGCGCTGGGTCGAGCCCCCGTTCCCGTCGTCCTGGGACTCGGTGACGTAGCTGCGGAACGGCAGGGTCCGCTTGTCCCCGAACGTCTGGCCGTTCGACGAATACAGGAGGTTGAGGCGCGTGTCGGTCCCGGTCCACGCCAGGCGCACCTGCCCCTGGTACGACGCCACCGCGCAGGCGGCGTTCGACCGCTCCCCGAGTACGACATTGCTGGCCAGCGCCACCATGGCACGCTCCCGTCCGTCTGAACCCCCACTCAGAGTCGCGCAGGACGGCGGGCAATACGCCGCGCCCGGGCTCGTCACACCGCCAGGCCGGCGCACAGGCGACCGAGCCGGTTCGTCCAGGCGACCACGACGGATTCGCCGTGGGTGCAAAGCGCCTGGGGGCTCAGCCCGTCGAGGCGCCGCGGCGGGCCCCAGGCGCCGTCCTCGCGCCGGAGCATGTTCGCCCACGCCATGTGGAAGCCGTCGTCCCGGCCGGCCAAGGCCGGGCTCAGGTGCCAGGGGCCCTGCTTCGCTGCGAAGCGTTCGGCTCGTGAACGGCAGCGTGGCCTTGTCCCCGAAGGTCTGGCCGTCGCGTGACGACATCGTGTTGAGGTGCCGGTTGGTGCCTGTCCACGCCCGCAGCACGCGGCCGTCGTGGGCCGCCACGGCGGAGGCCACGCGCGACCGTTCCGGCAGCACCGCCGTGCGGCGCAGGGAGAGCAAGGGTCAGCGGCCGGTGAAGCGGCCGGGGCGGCGCTCCGCCACCGCCGCCACGCCCTCGCGGAAGTCGGCGGTGCGCATGAGCCGCTGCTGCTCGGCCCGCTCGTGGTCGACCGCCGCCGCCACCTGGTCGGCCAGGTCGCCCCGCAGGGTGGCCCGGATCGACCGGACGGCGAGCGGGGCCGCGGCCGCGATCTCGGCGGCCAGGGCGCGGGCCCCGGCCCGGACCTCGTCCAGGGGGACGAGGCGGTCGGCCAGGCCGATGCGCAGGGCCTCCTCGCCGCCGATGCGGCGGCCGGTGGTCAGCAGCTCCATGGCCTGCTGGGGGCCCACCACCCGGGGCAGGGTGACGGAGATGCCGAAGCCCTGGTGGAACCCGAGCAGCGCGAAGTTGGCGGTGAAGCGGGCCTCGGGCGCCACCACCCGGAAGTCGGCGGCCAGCGCCAGGCCCAGCCCGCCACCCACGGCCGCCCCCTGGACCGCGGCCACGATGGGCAGCGGCTGGCGGAACAGCCGCACCGCGGCCTGGTAGAGCCGGGTCGTCTCGCCCGCGCCCTCGCCCTCGGCCGCGAAGTTGGCCCCGGCACAGAAGTGGCGGCCCTCGCTGCACAGCACCACGGCGCGGACGTCCTCGCCCGCGGCCAGGTCCTCGACGGCGTCGGCCAGGCGGGTGATCAGGGCGGCGTCGAAGAAGTTGTTGGGCGGCCGGCGGATCTCGACGGTGGCGACGTGGTCGTCGCCCCGCTCGACCCCGACCTCGTCGTCGCTCACCCGCGGGAAGCTACCAGTCAGGCGTTGCGCGGCAGGTCGCGGAACGGGGTGCTGCGATCGGCCGACGGCTCGCGCGGCAGGCCCAGGGCCTTCTCCCCCAGGATGTTGCGCTGGATCTCGTCGGTCCCGCCCGCGATGGACTGGGCCGGGACCGACACCAGCACCTCGGCGATCACGCCGCCCAGCGGGCTGTCCGGCCCGGTGAGCAGGGCGTCCGCCCCCGCGATCAGCGAGTGCACCCGGGCGGCCTGGCGGGCCACGTGGCTGAGCGCCAGCTTGCCGATCGAGCCCTCCGGCCCCGGCGTGCGGCCCAGGGCCAGGTTGGCCCGGGCCCGCTCGGCCGTCCACCGGCTGGCCCGCTGGAGCGCGTGCAGCCGGGCGATCTCCTGGCGGACCACCGGGTCGGCCGCCGCTCCCGTGGCCCGGGCCTGGGGGATCACGAGGTCGGCCCGGCCCGCCCGCTGCGGGTACCACTTGTAGGTCTCGAAGTAGCCGGCCGCCTCGGCCGCGGCCTCCTCGACCGCCCGGCCCCCCGAGGGGGCGAACGACGGCCGGGCCAGGGCCCCGAAGCGCCGCTCGAAGGCCAGCGTGGTCAGGGCCACCCGCCAGCCCTCGCCCACCTCGCCCACCACGTGGTCCCGCGGCACCCGGGCCTCGCTCAGGAACACCTCGTTGAACGAGCGGTGCTCGTTCATCTGCCGCAGGGGCCGGGCCTCGACCCCGGGCTGGTGCATCGGCAGCACGAAGTAGGTCAGGCCGTTGTGCTTGGGCACGTCCCAGTCGGTGCGGGCCACCAGCAGGCCGTAGTCGGCGTGGTGGGCGCTGGTGTTCCACACCTTCTGCCCGCTGACCACCCACTCGTCGCCGTCGAGCCGGGCGGTGGTGGTGAGGCCGGCCAGGTCCGAGCCCGCCCCCGGCTCGCTGAACAGCTGGCACCACGTCGCCTCGCCGGTGATGGTGGGCGCCAGGAACCGCTCCCGCAGGGAGTCGGGCCCGTGCTCCAGGATGGTGGGGGCGGCCAGGGCCGGGCCCACGCCCAGCGGCAGGCCGACGGCTCCGGCCGCGGCCAGGGCCCGGGCCACCACGTCCTCCGCCACGCGGGGCAGCGACCGGCCGCCCCACCGCTCGGGCCACGACGGCACCGCCCAGCCCGAGGCGAACAGCTGGCGGCGCCAGTCCAGCAGCGACCGGTCCGGGTCCCAGTGCGCCTCGATCCACGCGGTCACCTCGGCGAGGACGTCGGCCTCCATCGCCGGGATCTTCGCAGATCGTCAGGCGGTGGCGACGACGATCAGCCGCGGGCGGCGGATCGACGGCGCCTCGCCGTCCCGGGCGAAGCGCACGCTGGCTCCTTGGCGAAGGATGGTTGCTGGCGCAGAACTAGAACACGTTCTACAGTCGGCCCATGGTCGACGCTGCCCCGCATCATCTCGGTGGACGACCACGTGGTCGAGCCGCCCGACCTGTGGGCCAACCGGTTGCCGGCCCGGTACCAGGACACCGGTCCCCGGGTGGTGCGGGACCGGGCGAAGTTCAGCTTCAAGGGTGGCGTCTTCAGCTACGAGAAGGGCGTCCCGGACGGCGAATGGTGCGACTGGTGGCTCTACGACGGGCTCGGTCTACCCCTTCCCCAAGCTGTCGGCCGCGGTCGGCTTCGACGACCTCGACGTCACCCCGACCACGTTCGACGAGATCCGCCCCGGGTGCTGGATCCAGCACGACCGGCTGGCCGACATGGACGCCAACCACGTCGACGCCTCGATCTGCTTCCCCAACACGCTCCCCCGCTTCTGCGGCCAGACCTTCTACGAGCAGGGCGTGAAGCGGGAGGGCGGCGACCCCGAGCTCGCTCTGCTGTGCGTCCAGGCCTACAACGACTGGATGATCGACGAGTGGTGCGGGGGCGAGGGCAAGGGCCGGCTCATCCCGCTGGGCATGATCCCCCTGTGGGACGTCGAGCTGGCCGCGGCCGAGGTGCGGCGCTCGGCCGACCGGGGCTGCTACGCGGTGGCGTTCTCCGAGAACCCGCACCCGCTCGGGCTGCCGTCGATCCACTCCGGGCACTGGGACCCGCTGTTCACCGCCTGCCAGGAGACCGGCACGGTGGTGTGCATGCACATCGGCTCGTCCTCGCGCATGCCGGCCACCTCGCCCGACGCGCCCTTCATCGTCTCGTCCACGCTCACGTTCCAGAACGCCATGGGCTCGCTGCTCGACTACATCTTCTCGGGCACGCTGGAGCGCTTCCCCCAGCTCAAGATCGCCTACTCCGAGGGCCAGGTCGGCTGGATGCCCTACGTGCTGGAGCGGGCGGACAAGCTGTGGGCCGAGCGGAGCGACAACAGCTTCGGCACCTCGCTCCCCCACCCGCCCACCAGCTACCTCCCCGGGCGGGTGTACGGCTGCATCTTCGACGACGAGACCGGGCTGCGGAACCGCGACGTGATCGGCATCGACCAGATCTGCTTCGAGACCGACTACCCGCACGCCGACTCGACGTTCCCCGAGTCGAAGCGGGTCGCCACCGAGATCTGCGAGCAGGCGGGCCTGGACGACGACCGAGATCTACAAGCTGCTGCGGGGCAACGCCATCACCGCCTTCGGCCTCGAGCGCTTCGGCATCACCGAATGACCGCCACCGCCGACACACGCGACGCCGACCTCGGCGGCGAGGTCCGGCTGGGCAGCGCGCTGTTCACCCTGGTCGAGCCCGCACCGCGGCCACGAGGTCGCCTACAACCGCTGGTACGAGCGGGACCACTTCTACGCCGGCTGCATGATCGGCCCGTGGTACTTCGCGGGCCGGCGCTGGGTGTGCACCCGCGAGCTCAAGGACATGCGCCTGGGCGGGGACGTGCCGCTGTTCGGCGACGACCGGGCCGGCTCGTACCTGGCGCTGTACTGGACGCTCAAGGGCCGGTTCCGGGACAACACCGACTGGTCGACGCGCCAGGTCCACTGGCTGCACCGCAACGGGCGGATGTTCGCCGAGCGCGACCACGTCCACACCCTGCTGTACCTGTACAACGGCGCCGAGGCCCGCGACGCCGACGGGGTGCCCGCGGAGCTGGCGCTGGACCACCCGTTCCGCGGCCTGGCCGCGCTGTTCGTGGAGCGGGCGAGCGACGACAACCCGCCGCCGAGGCCCGCAGCTGGACGGGGACTCGCCGGTGGCGCTGGTGCTGAGCTTCCGGGCCGTGCCCATGCCCGCGGACGCCCCCGTCACCCAGCCCGGCACCGAGGGCGCCGAGCGCCGCGAGCTGCAGCTCTGGTTCGCCGACCGCGAGCCCGACGCAGTGGTGGTCCGCGGTCGAGCGCTACGCGGCCGCGGTCGACGGCTCGGGCACCGGCACGGTGCGCTGGGCCTCGCCCTTCCTCCCCACCGTGCCCGGCACCGACCGCTACACCGACGAGCTCTGGTAGCTACCCGGTCACCCAGCAGCCCTCCAGGTGGTCGTCGACCACGCCGGCCGACTGCATGAGGGCGTAGGCCACCGTCGGTCCCACGAAGCGGAAGCCCGCCTTGCGGAGCTCCTTGGCCAGCGCGGTGGACGCGGGCGTAGCCGCGGGGATGTCGGCCAGGGAACGGAAGCGGCCGGATGGGCGCTCCTCGGGCGGTGGGGTGTGGGAGAACACGAGGTCGACCAGCGTGCGCCCCTGGTCGTGCAGCGCCACCGTGGCCCGGGCGTTGGCGATGGTGGCGTCGACCTTGGCCTTGTTGCGCACGATGCCCACGTCGGCCAGCAGCCGGGCCCGGTCGGCCTCGCCGTAGCCGGCCACCGTGTCCACGTCGAAGCCCTCGAACGCCACCCGGAACGCCGGGCGCTTGCGCAGGATGGTGAGCCACGACAGGCCGGACTGGAACGCCTCCAGGGTCAGCAGCTCGAACAGCGCGCGCTCGTCGCGCAGGGGCCGGCCCCACTCGTCGTCGTGGTAGGGCACATACAGGGGATCGCTGGCGCCCCAGGCGCAGCGGCTGCGCCCGTCGTCGCCCGTCACCAGGTTGGTCATCGTGGGGACCCTACCGACGGGCGTGTGACACTCACGGGCCCGCCGGGCCCTCGGGCGCACGAGGCAATAGGGGTCGATGGGCGGGGCGCGAGGCAATAGGGGTCGGGGGCCGGGCCCTATTGCCTCCTGCCCCCCACCGCGACCCCTATTGCCTCGGGGTGCCCCGCCGCCGGGGATTCCGAGCCGGGACCGAGCCGTCCGACATGCGGAACGATGGGCTGTCAGAACTCGTCGTGTCTCGGCCCGCTTGGTGGCGCTGAGGACTGGGTGAGGACCGGCGACGTTCGTCCTGGCCACCACCTTGAGAGTGTGCGCTGCGGTTAGGACGGCTGACCTGCGCCGATCATGACCAGGGCGACCGGGCCGAGGTTGATGCGTGAGTCGCCGCTCGTGCGCAGGTGGCGGCTGTCGTTCTGGCACAGGGGAGCCAGTTGACCGACCTCCGATCAGTCGCCCCTTGCACCTACTAGGTTACTGTTGTAGGTTCCTGTTAGCTAGCAGTCCGGGAGATGGGAGCGTCGATGCGGGAGGCGATGTTGGCCTTGCTGGCCAAGGAGCCGGCGCATGGTTACGAGCTGCGCCAGCGCCTGGCGGCCGCGTTGGGGCCGGTGGGCGAGGTGCTCAACTCGGGTCAGGTGTACGTGACGCTGGCGCGCCTGGAACGGGCCGGCCTGGTCCGGGGGGTGCAGATCGCGCAGAGCGCGGCGCCGGACAAGAAGGTCTACGAGGTGACCGCCGCCGGCCGGGACGAGGTCGCGGCGTGGCTGCTGGACTCGTCGTGGCCGCGGGTGGCGCAGGTCGAGTTCCATCTCAAGCTGGTGGCGGCGGCCGGGACCGGGCTGGCCGACCCCGTGGCGTTGATCGATGCCCAGCGCCGCGAGCTGATGCGGCGGCTCCGGGACGTTCAGCGCCTCGCCGAGTCCCAGATCGCCGGGGACGACGGCGATGGTGTGCTGCTGTTGGAGGGCTCGGCGCTGCGGTTGCAGGCCGACATCCGCTGGCTCGAGGCGTGCGAGACAGCGGTGGACCGGGAGGACGAGATGAGCACGGTCGTGCGGGCCGAGGGTCTGCGGCGCCACTTCCGGGGTGATGGCGAGCCGGTGCGTGCCGTCGACGGAGTCGACCTGGTCGTCGAGCAGGGCGAGGCCGTGTCGATCATGGGCCCGAGCGGTTGCGGCAAGTCCACCCTGCTGCACCTGCTGGGTGGGCTGGAACGACCCGACGCCGGCACCCTGATCGTGGGCGACCAGCGGGTCGACCGGTTGTCGGAGGCGTCATGGGCCAGGTTGCGGCGCCGCACGATCGGGTTCGTGTTCCAGGCGTTCCACCTCGTCGACGAGCTCACCGCCGTCGAGAACGTCGAGCTCCCGGCGCTGCTGGTCGGGACGTCCCGGCGGGCGGCACGGCGCCGTGCGACCGAGCTGCTCGACCGCCTGGGTGTGGCCGACCGGGCCGGACACCTTCCCGACCGGCTCTCCGGCGGCGAGCGCCAGCGGGTGGCGCTGGCCCGGGCGCTGGTCAACGAGCCCCTGGTGGTGCTGGCCGACGAACCGACCGGCAACCTCGACAGCCAGGCCACCAACGAGATCCTCCAGCTGTTCGCCGAGCTGCGCGACACCGGGCAGACCCTGGTGCTGGTCACCCACGACGCACGGGTGGCGGCCACCGCCGAGCGGCTGCTGAGCATGCGCGACGGCGCGATCGTCGAGGACACCCGCCTCGACGGTGGCCTGCCCCGCCAGACCTTGCTCGCCCAGCTGGCCGGGTGGGAGGCATAGATGGGGGCCGGACGTCTGGTGGTCGGGCTGGCATGGCGGAACGTGCGCCACCGGCCCTGGCAGGCGCTGCTGTTGCTGCTCGCCCTGAGCGTGGCCACCACCACCATCACGCTGGCGTTGGCGCTCGTCGACGTCAGCGGCCGCTCCTGGGAGCGGGTCGCACGAGCCACCAATGGCTTCCACGTCGGGGCGGGGGCGGAGATCTCGCCGGACATGTCGCCGGCCCAGCTCGAGCGGGTGCGGGCCGAGCTGGCCCGCCTCGGCGACGCGCCCGGGGTGGTCGCCGTCGGTGGCCCGTGGCGACAAGCGCAGGTCGATGCCGAGATCGACGGCGTGCCGCTCCGCCTCAGGGTGCAGGTCCGCGACCCGGCCCGGCCGCGGTCGACCAGCCGCTGGTGACCGCCGGGCACTGGCTGGACGATCGGGAAGGCGTGGTGCTCGAAGACGGGTTCGCCGCCGCGGCAAGCCTCCAACCAGGCGACACCATCACGATCGCCGGACAGCGCGTGCCGGTACGGGGCGCGGCGTTGACGGTCAACGTGGGCCCGTATCCGACGGATCAGCCGGCCTGGGTGTGGATCAGCCCGGCCACCGCCGCCCGGCTCGGCACGGCCCTCGACGAGCGGCGGGTATGCGCTCGATCTGCGGCTGGCGGACCCCGACCAGGCCGAGTCGTTCGCCGCCGCCCACCCGGAGGTCGACGACACCTGGCAGGAGACCAAGAGCGAAGCCGTCGCGGACATCGAGGACCTGGCCGCCGTCTTCGGCATCCTGGCCGTCTTCGTCGTCGTGCTCACCATCGGCACCGCCGTCATCCTGGTCGCGGGGCGGATGGCCGCTCAGATCCGTCAGGTCGGCACCCTCAAAGCCGTGGGTGTCACGCCCGGCCAGGTCACCTGCGTCCTGCTCGTCGAGTACCTCGCCGTCGCCGTCCTGGCCACCGCGGTCGGGCTGGCCGTCGGCAGCCTGCTGGCGCCGTCGCTGGCCCGCGTCACCGACGTGCTGGCCGTGTACGGCGCCCAGGCCCCACCGATCACGTGGCCACGGGCCGCGACCGCCTTTGCCGTCACCACCGCCGTCGTGGTCCTGGCCACGGTGCGGCCCGCGCTGCGCGGCGTGCGGCGCAGCACCCTGCGGTCCCTCGCCAGCAACACCCGGCCACCCCACCGGCCCGGCCGGCTGATCCGTGCGATCACCAGGCTGCCGCTCCCCCTGCCGGTATGGCTGGGGCTGCGCGGGGCCAACCGCCGTCGCGGCCGGTTCCTCGCCAACACGTTGGGGTTGACCGTCGGCATCACCCTGTTGATCACGGCCCTCGCGTTGCGCACCGGCGTCGACACCTTCCGCCAACAGGGCCTGTCCATCGACGAGCCCGACCCGATCTCCCGCGCCGCCGACATCGCGAACCAGGACCGCGCGAGCAGCCTCGGGTTCACCGTCGCGGCCTTGCTCATCGCCCTCGCCCTGATCAACGCCACCGTCGCCGCCGTGTTCGCCGCCCACGACCACGCCCGCAACCACGCCATCATGCGCACGATCGGCGCCACCCCCGGCCAGACCGTCACGGCGTTTCTCGTCGCCCAGCTGACCGCCTGCCTCCTCGCGTGCGCGCTCGGCATCCCCCTCGGGATCGCGTTCTACGAATCATCCATCCGAGGTCGGGTCCTCGACCCGATCGGACTCAGCGCGCTCACCTACGTCGCCACCATCCTGGCCGCCCTGACGCTGTACGGCCCTCATCGCCGCCATCCCCGCCAGACTCCTCGCCCGACGACCGGTCACCCCCCAACTCGCCTACGAATAGGCTTGCTCGCTCCTCTCACCGGCTCCAACCGCCACACCGGGTCCGCCGCCCGAGGGGGCCGGTCTCGCCCGCCGACGCCGCATCCACTGACAGTGGACAGCGGTGCGGCTCTAAGGACCGACCCTGGAGGCCCGAACCGAGAGCACCGCCGAGGGCGGGCGGTGACGGCGGCGTTCGCCCCTGGGGCTGAGGACCGGCTGAGGACCCAGGGGGGCGGTTCGTGAACCGTTGTCCTGGTCAGCCGGCCGTCGTGGGTCAGCCCTGGGCGTTGCCGGTGAACGACCACGCTGCCAGCCGCACGCTGGGGACGTGCATGACGTCGCCGCCCTCGCCCCCCACCAGCTGGGCGTCGTCGCCCAGGCCGAGCACCTTGCCGGGGCCGAAGCCGGCCACGATGGACTGGGTGTAGCGCAGGTTCTGGACCGGGGCGGTGACCCGGCCGTCCTCGATCAGGAACAGCCCGTTGCGGGTCAGCCCGGTGACCACCTGGGTCTTGGGGTCGAGGATGCGGTTGTACCAGAGGTCGGTCACCAGCAGCCCCCGCTCGACCTCGCCGACCAGGGCCTCGGGCGCCGGCGAGCCGCCGCCGAGGAACAGGTTGGACGGCGTGCCGCCCTCGGCGTCGTACCCGTTGGAGTGCCCGGTGGACTCGACGCCGGCGAGGTGCCCCGAGCGGCGGTCGTGGGTCAGGCCCAGCCGACACGCCGGCCCGCACGATGTCCAGGCGGGCCTTGGGCGTGCCCTCGGCGTCGTAGCCCATGCCGAGTGCCCGGGCGTCGAGCGCGTCGTCCCAGATGTCGACCGCCTCGTCCCACTGGAGCTCGCCCAGCCGCACGAACGACGTGCCCTCGGCGTGGGACTTGCCGCAGAAGCCCAGGTAGGCCGGGTAGAGCAGGGCGGCGGCCACGGCCTTGGGCTCGAGCACCACCTCGTAGGCGCCCGGGTCGAGCGAGATCGGGTCGCGCCCCGCCGTCGCCTTGATCGCGGCCCGGGCGCCGACCGCGGCGCCGTCGAGGTCGCCCAGGCGGGCCGATGTGGCCTGGGCGTAGCCGTCGGCCGGGTGGTCGCCGCCCAGCGCCGCCCGGTGGATCCCGTCGACCTGGGCCACGGTCGAGCGCCCCGCGGCGCGCTGCCCGGTGGTGGAGGCCAGCACCTGCTCGGTCGCCAGGGTCGAGCAGTAGCCCGCGGCCTCCAGGTCCCCACCCGCGGCCACGAACGCGGCCACCACCTCGGCCCGCTGGTCGGGCGTGGCGCCCGCGGTGCCGTCGTCCCAGTGGTCCACCGGGCTGACCGCCGCGGGGGGCGCCAGGCCCGGGAAGTCGGGGTCGGCCGGACGCAGCCGGGCCGCCGCCCGGGCCCGCTCCACCAGCGAGGCCAGGTCGTCCGGCTCGGTGCGGCTGGACGTCACCCGGGCCAGCCGGCCCTCGACCGCCAGCGTGAGCGCCACCAGCGCCACGTCCTCGGTCACGTTCTGGTGGATGCGGCTGTTGGCGAAGCGGGTGAGCGAGGACGTGCCCACCGTGGCGGTGACCAGCGCGTCCGCCCCGGTCGCCCACCAGGGCCAGCGTGCGCTCGCAGATCTCGGCGGCGTCGACCATCGCCCGGACCGTAGCCAACCAGCGCCGCAAAGCGCGCCGCAGCCGCTAACCTGCCCTCCCCCAATCCGAGCGAGGATGCCCGTGACCAACAACGGCGCTACCGGCATCGAAGTGGTCGCCTTCGACGGCGACGACACGCTCTGGCACAGCGAGAGCCACTTCGTGGACGCCCACCATCGCTTCTGCGCCCTGGTGGAGCCGTACGTGGACGACCGCGGCCTGGTGGACGAGCGGGTGGTGGCGACCGAGCGGGACAACCTGGCCATCTACGGCTACGGCGCCAAGGCGTTCACCCTCTCGCTCATCGAGTCGGCCATCGAGCTCACCGAGGGCCGCATCACCAGCCGAGGAGATCAGCGCCATCCTCGACCTGGGCAAGATGCTGCTGGCCCACCCGGTCGAGCTGCTCGACGGCGTGGGCGAGGTGGTCGAGGAGCTGGCGGGCACGGGCCGGCGCCTCATCGTGGTGACCAAGGGCGACCTGTTCCACCAGGAGGCCAAGGTGGCGGGCTCGGGCCTGGCCGACCGCTTCTCCCGGGTCGAGATCGTGTCGGAGAAGGACGTCGCCACCTACCGCCGGGTCATGGCCGCGTCCGAGGTCGAGCCCGAGCGCTTCCTCATGATCGGCAACTCGGTGCGCTCCGACATCCTGCCGGTGGTCGAGCTGGGGGGCCACGCCGCCCACCTGCCGTACGAGTACACCTGGGAGCTGGAGCACGTCCCCGACGCCGACGCCGACCGCCAGGGCTTCCACGAGCTGACGTCGATCCGCGAGCTGCCCGACCTGATCGAGCGCCTCTCGGCGTAGAGCCGCTAGGCCGCCGGAGCGAAGGCCGTGACCGTGTCGCCGGCCGATCCGACGAAGAGCCGGCCTTGCGCCACGGCTAGTTGGAGCACGGTGCCGCCGGTGCTCACGCTGGTGAGCGACGGGCACGTCGCCGCGCCACATCCGCCGGCGGCGAAGGCCTCGACCACGCCGTCGTCCCGCCCGACGTACACGACGCCACCGGCTACGGCCAGCCCGTTCGCGAATGTCACCTGGCCGCCCAGGGGTGCCGACCACTGGAGCGTGCAGCTGCCGGCGGCGCAGGAGGCGACGTCGTAGGCAGCCACGGTCGTGTTGCCCGCGACGAACACGGTGCCGTCGGCCAGGGCCAGGGACGTGGCATTCACGCCCAGGAGGGTCGATGTCAGCGAGTTCCCGGTCGCGGGATCGATGGCATGCAGGCTGAGCTGCGTTGGGCCGGGGCCGACGGCGATGGCGAAGAGCGGACCGCTCGACTCACCGGCCAGGTCGTTGATGGCGCCCACCCCGGCCGGCTGCGTCTGCGTGATCGGTGCGCACGTGGCCGCCCCGCATCCGGCCGACGGGTAGCTGCGAAGCATGCGGCCCGGACGTCCCGTAGATCCGGTCGCCGACCTGGGTGATCGCCTGAGACGAGAGAGAAGCCGGACGTCCACTCCGTCGTGCCGGTGGCACCGTCGGCAACCCGCACGGGCGACGAGGCCGAGGATGCAAGTGTCCCCGATGCTCGGCGTGTAGGTCGTGGACACCGAGCGCGACATGGTCGTCGAAGGGGACGAGCTCGAGCGGAGCGAAACTGGTGTCGGTCCCCAGGAGCGCGCCGCTGGCGAGGTCGAAGCGGGACAGGCCGAAGGCGCAGGTCCCGGCGGCCGTGCGGGCCACATGGCCGACCCAGACGCCGGCGCCGGACACGACCGGCTGATGGGTCGGGAAGCCCGAGACGGCTCCGGGCGGGGACAGGGTGTGAGACCAGGCTTCGGCACCGGTGGTGAAGTCGTGCGCCACCAGGTCGACGCCGCTACCGGTCCAGTAGGCGCCGATGACCTTGCCTCCACCACCGCCGACAGCCCGCCACGGCCGGACCAGACCTGCTCCAGCGTGGCCACGTTGCCGACCGTCAGGTCCTGGTCGAAGTTGGCGAACGTGTTGCCCGGGCCGCGCCGGGCTGCCCCACCAGCACCCGGCGCTCATCAGGAGCGCGATCGCCACGGCCGCGCCGGCCCACCTGTTCGAACGCATCCCCAACTCCCCACTCCACCCGCTCGGACGCCACATCGTAGTTCGCGACCCGCGGCCACTTGCCGGGGCACGACGGGTACGGTGGCCGTACCGGCCGGGGTCCGTTCAGCGGAGGTCCGGTGGCATGAGGCGGTTGGCGGCAACGGTCGCGTTCCTGGGTTGCGCCCTCGCGGCGTGCGGCGGTGGTGGTGGTGGCTCGGGCGGCTCGGATGGCTCGGGCGAGGCGTCCGGCAAGGACGACCCCGGGAGCGGAGCGGACGCGGCGACGGCGGTCGTCGACCCGAGCGTGTGCCCGCCGGTCGACGAGTTGGAGCAACACACGGGCGAGACCCTGGGCCTGACCTACGCGGCCGAGGTCGAGGCCGAGGGGACGCTCGACTGCACCTACGAATCCGACGACAGCGACCTGCGGGTCATGATCGGCTGTTCGAACTACGAGTCCGTCGAGGCGGCCGTGGAGGATCTCCAGCTCAGGCTGGACATCATCGAGGGCACCGACGCCCTACGACGGCATCGCCGGCGAGCAGGGCGTGATCCAGGACATGGAGCTGTCCGATCCCGGGCTGGAGACGCTCGGCTACCGGGCGATCGTGCGCCAGGGCCCCCGCATCTGCCAGGCGCTGTGGTCGACCGACGACGTCCGCGACCCCGACCAGCAGGCCGGGCTCGGCGAGCTGCTCGACTACATCATGGTGACGATCGTCGCCTGACGGGCGATGATCCGGGTCGCAGCTAACGCACCCCGACCCGCACGTCGCGGAAGCGGCACGGGACCGAGGGGTGGCCGGTGTGGCCCACACTGCAGCGGCTGGCCCTTGCCGCAGTGGGGCAGGCCCCACGGCGATCCACTCGTCGGGGCCGCCCACCGCGTCGAGCGAGGCCCAGAAGCGTGGGGCCGATGCCGGTGTAGGTCGGGTTCTTGAGCATGCGGCCGAGGGCGCCGTCCTTGATCTCCCAGCCGATCTCGCAGCCGAACTGGAAGTTGAGCCGCTTGTCGTCGATCGACCACGAGCGGTTGGTCTGCATGTAGATGCCGTCCTCGGTGCCGGCGATCATCTCCTCCAGCGAGGAGTCGCCCGGGCGCAGGCCCACGTTGGTCATGCGCACCATGGGCAGCCGGGCCGGGCCGTCGGCCCGCACCATCCCGCCCGACGACCAGGCCCACCTCGGGCGCCGAGTCGCGCCCCGACAGCACGCCCACCCACAGCCCGTCCCGCACGATGTCCACCGCCTGGGCGGGGACGCCCTCGTCGTCGTAGCCGAAGCTGCCCATGGCGCCGGGCAGGGTGGCGTCGGCGGTGATGTGCATCAGCTCGCTGCCGAAGCGCAGGCGGCCCAGCTGGCCGGGGTCGAGCCACGACGTGCCCGCGAAGGCGGCCTCCCAGCCGAGGATGCGGTCGAGCTCGACCGCGTGGCCCACCGACTCGTGGATCTGCAGCGCCATCTGGTCTGGAGTCGAGGATCAGCGTGGTGGTGCCCGCCGGGCACTGGGGGGCCGACAGCAGCGCCCGGGCCTCCTCGGCCATCCGCGCCGCGTTGGTGACCAGGTCGAGGCTGCGCACCAGCTCCCAGCCCCGGGTGCCGTAGTGGCCCCGCACGCCCGGGTAGGACCGGCGCTGGGTCTCGCCGTCGCCGATGGCGGTGGCGTCCACCACCGCCCCGCACTCGACGATGCGCTGGTAGATGCGGCTGCCCTCGCTGGACGCGAACCACTTCTCCGTGTCCCACGCCTGGTAGTGGGCCTGGGCCAGGTCGACGCCCGGCGTCTGTGGCGGCGCCGGTGGCCGCCACCAGCAGGTCGGCCTTGTCGGCCAGGCTGACGCCGTCCAGGGGGTGCTCGGTCCAGTCCGACGACCACGACTCGACCACCACCGGGGCGGCGACAGCTCGATCGGCGGCCCGGGGACCCGGCCCGACGCCTTGGCGACGGCGGCCGCGCCCTCCCCTGCCCGCCGGGCTTCGGCCTCGCTGAGCGTGGGCGTGGCCTGGAACCCCCACGACGAGCCGATGAGCGCCCGCACCCCGACCCCGGCCTCCTCCGTCTGCGACAGGTCCTCGACCACCCGGTTGCGGGCCGACATCGCCTCCTGGCGGCGCACCATGACGCGGGCGTCTGCGTAGCGCGCCCCGGCGGCGAGAGCGGCCTCGACGGCGGCGATGGCCAGCTCGATCACGACGGGGGACCGTAGCTGTCCAGGACCACCCGCGGTTCGTCGGTCAACAGGTAGACGCTGCCGGCCAGGTCGAGCAGCTCCCGCTCGTCGGGGCCCACGATGCGCCGGTACTCGGGGTCGGCGATCATGGCGGCGAAGGCATCGAGGTCGCGGAACCACTGGACGGTCACGCCGTCGAAGCCCTCGCTGCCGGTCCACCGCCCGGGCGACCTCGGGCAGCCGGGGGTGCTGCTCGTAGCGGACCACGCGGTCGCCGATGCCGGGCACCGAGAGGATCTTGGTGGCGTGCACCTCGCGCCAGTGGGCGTGGAACTGGGCGGCGTCGAGCGCGGGGTTGCGGCGCAGCATGGCGGTGAGGCGGATCATCGAGGTCCTTCCCGCATGTGTGACCGAAGGCACTAGTTTCGCGGGCCATGCCCGCCACGCCCCGCATTCCCCCGTTGGCCCCCGAGGACCAGGACGACCAGGCCCGCGAGCTGCTGTCGCCAGGTCGGCGGCGAGACCCGGGGGGCGATGAACATCTTCACCACGCTGGTCCGCCACCCCGGGCTGTTCCGCCGCTGGATGCCCTTCGGCGGCAAGCTGCTGGCCGGCAAGCTGCCCGACCGCGACCGCGAGCTGCTCATCCTGCGCACGGGCTGGAACTGCCAGGCCGACTACGAGTGGGCCCAGCACGTCGTCATCGCCCGGCGGGCGGGCATCGACGACGGCGAGATCGCCCGGGTCAAGGAGGGCCCGGACGCGGCGGGCTGGGAGCCGTTCGACGCCACCCTGCTGCGAGCCGCCGACGAGCTGCACGGCCGGTCCACGCTGTCCGACGCCACCTGGGCGGCGCTGTCCGAGCGCTACGACGAGCGCCAGCTCATCGAGGTGCCCATGGTGGTGGGCCACTACCACCTGGTGGCCTACACCCTGAACTCGCTGGGCGTGCAGGTCGAGCCGGCCGTGGCCGCGGAGACGTCGTGACCGGCGAGGGCCGGCTGGCCGGCCGCACCGATCCTGGTGGTGGGGGCGGGCACCCAGCCGAGCGACGAGGAAGAGCCGCCGGTGGGCAACGGGCGGGCCATCGCCGTCACCGCCGCCCGCGAGGGCGCCGCGGTGGTGTGCGCAGACCGGGACGACAAGGCGGCCGACGAGACCGCCGCGCTGGTGCGGCGAGGCGGGCGGGTCCGGCCACGGTGGTCCTCGGCGACGTGCGGGACGAGCGCGACTGCACGGCGCTGGTGGCCGCGGCGGTCGAGGCCGGCGGCGGCTCGCTGCACGGCGCGGTGCTCAACGTGGGCATCGGGCGGGGCGGCGGCCTGGCCGGCACGTCGGCCGACGACTGGGACGTCGACCTTCGCGGTCAACCTGCGCAGCCACTTCCTGGTGGCCAAGGCGGCCCTGCCGGCAATGGCCGAGGGCGGGGCGTTCGTGTTCATCAGCTCGGTGGCCGGGCTCCAGCCCGGCAGCCGCCTGCCCGCCTACGACGCCTCCAAGGCCGGGCTGCTGGGCCTGTCCCGCCACGTGGCCATCGAGGGCGCCCGGCGAGGCGTGCGGGCCAACGTCGTCGCCCCCGGCCTCATCGACACCCCACTGGGCCGGCTCGCCAGCCGGGGCCGGCCGTCACGCGAGCGCACGCCGGTCCCGCTGGGCCGCCAGGGCACCGCCTGGGAGGTGGCGGCGGCCACCTGCTTCCTGCTGTCGGACGAGGCCAGCTACATCACCGGCCAGGTGCTGGCGGTGGACGGCGGGCTGAGCCTGATCTAGCGGCGCACCCGCGGGGCGACCTCGGCCCCGAACACCCGCAGCTGGTCGTACAGCTCGTGGATGTCCCGGCTGCGGAACGCGACCTGGATCTGGTCCACGCCGAAGCCGGCCAGCACCCGCAGGAACCCGGCGATCTGCTCGGGCGAGCCGTGCACCGCCCGGCCCACGTCCCAGCGGGGATCGCCCACGTACAGCGGGCCCGGACAGGGCGCCCACGGTGAAGGGCTCGCCGGCCCGGCCGGCCCGGTGCCGCATCTCCTCAGCCGGGCGATGCCGGCCGACATGCCGCCCTCGGGCGGGCCCTGGGGCAGCCAGCCGTCGCCCCGCTCCGCGGCCCGGCGCAGCGCCGCGGGCGAGGAGCCGCCGACCCAGATCGGCACCCGGGGCTGCACCGGCCGGGGATGCTGGCCCACCTCGTCGTAGGCCCAGGTCGGCGCCCTCGTGGGACGAGAACTCGCCCGCGAACGCGGCCCTCACCGCGTCGATCGACTCGTCCAGCAGGGCGCCCCGGCGGTGGTAGTCGACGCCCAGCGCCTCGAACTCGGCGTCCAGGTGGCCGGTGCCGACGCCGAGGATGGCCCGCCCACCGGAGAGCGCGTCGAGCGTCAGCCACTGCTTGGCCGCCACCAGCGGGTGGCGGTAGGGCAGCACGTAGACGTGGCTCAACAGCCGCACCCGGTGGGTGAGCCCGGCGAGGTAGGCCAGCGTGGCCACGCAGTCGTACCAGGTGGTGGACATGGCCGGCGCCCGGGGCTTCGGGATGGCCACGTGATCGCACACGGCGACGTAGTCGAAGCCCGAGTGCTCGGCCACCCGGGCCACCGCCCCCAGCTCGTCGACCCCGGCCCGGGCCTCCCACGTCTCGGCGAACAGGGTCGACTGCGCTTGGATCGGCAACTGGATGCCGAACGCGACGGCTGCCCGAGCGTCGAGACGCTCCACGCTCGTTCTCCCCTCGGCCTTCCCCGGCATGGCCTGGAACCTCGGGCAATCTGGCACACCATCAAGTGCTCTTCAAGCACTTACTGCCCGTAACGCCATGCCAGCGAAGCAATTACAGCACGGTTCGTGTTACCCATGCCACTGTCAGGCACTTCAGGGTCTGTGATAGCGGCATTCAGGTGGCCTCGAACACCTCGGCGAGGGACGCCACCAGCCAGCGGTGCTCGTCGGGCACGGTGCCCGGCAGGGGCGCCCGGGCGCTCAGGCCCTCGATCAGGTCGACGGCCCGGCCGCGGACCACCAGGGTGGGTCCTCCACCGGCCGGTCGCCGATGGTGATCCCGTCCTCGGCGACCTCGACGACCACCCGGCCGTCGGGCTCGGTCGTCTCCAGCACCAGCGTGGCGGGCGTGGCCCGGCCCAGCGACAGCACGAACGCGGGCCCGAGGCCCGCCACGCATTCCAGGCTGGCCATGACCTCGTCCGGCTCCACGACCGCGGGGCGCCCCAGCGGGAGCACGATGTCCCGCTCGTGCACCCAGCAGTCCCACAGGGCGTGACGGGCGAGCATGCGGATGGGGATCAGCCCCGCCGGCGCCTCGGCGAGGGTCGACCACCCCTCGGCGTCGAGCCCGCCGACCAGCGCGCACAGCGCCTCGCTGCTCTCGACCAGCTTCGCCCGCGTCTCGGCCGGCGCCACCGACCCCGCCGCCTCGACCAGCGCCGCCGGGGTCGCCTTGGGATCGAACCCGGCCAGCAGCCGGGTCGGCTCCCCGGCCAGCCCCGACGTGATCGAGTAGGCCCAGAACTGGTTCACGGTCACCAGGTGGGACACCACGTCCTGGACGGTCCAGCGTTCGCACCGGGTGGGCGACGCCCACTCGTCGCCGCTCAGCGACGCCAGCGTGGCCGCCAGCCGCTCCCGCTGCCGCACGAACGCCGCCGAGCAGTCGCCCTCCTCCGCCACCGTCGACGATGGGCGGGCCGTCGTAGCGGGGCTTGATCTCCATCGCGCCAAGCTAGAGCGTGGCGCGCAGCCACGGCCGCAGCCAGGCGGCGGATGCCCTCGTCGATGCGGTCGGGCCGGAACATGCCGTAGCCGAGGACCAGCGAGGAGCGCCGGAGGGCGGGGTCGGCCAGCTCGTCGGGCAGGGGGTACACGCCGATGCCGTGGCGGCGGGCGGCGGCGGCCACCTCGGCGCTGTCCCAGCCGGCGGGCAGGGTGACCAGGGCCTGGAGGCCGGCGGAGACGCCCTCCACCCGCACCCCCGGCAGCTCGCGGGCCAGGGCGGCCACCAGGGCGTCGCGGCGCTCGCGGTAGACCCGGCGGGAGCGCCGCAGGTGGCGGTCGAGGTCGCCCCGCTCCAGGAACACGGCGAAGGTGGCCTGGACCAGCGAGGCGGTCATGTGGTCGGTGGCGCTGCGGGCGGCCAGGACGGCGGCGAGCAGGTCCTGCGGCACCACCAGCCAGCCCAGCCGCAGGCCGGGCGCCAGGCTCTTGGACAGGGTGCCGTGGTAGACGACCCGGTCGGGCAGCACGCCCTGGAGCGCCCCCACCGGGTGGCGGTCGAAGCGGAACTCCGCGTCGTAGTCGTCCTCCACCACCCAGCCGTCCACCGCCCGGGCCCAGTCGGCCAGCTCGGCGCGGCGCCGGGCCGAGAGCACCACCCCGGTGGGCGACTGGTGGGCGGGCGTGACCACCACGGCCCGGGCGGGCGAGCCCGCCAGGTCCGCGGTGCGCAGGCCCTCGCCGTCCACCGGGACCGGGACCACCCGGGCGCCCGCCCAGGCGACCTGGTCGCGGGGATCGGCGTAGCCGGGCACCTCCACCGCCACGTCCCGCACGCCCCGGTCGACCAGCGCCCGCAGCACCAGGCTGAACCCGTGGCCGAAGCCGTTGCACACCACGACCTGGTCCGGCTCGCAGGCCACCCCCCGCACCCGCCCGAGGTAGGCGGCCACCGCCGCCCGCAGCCGGGGCAGCCCGGCCGGCGGGAGGTAGCCCAGCTCCGCGTCGGGCATGGTCGCCAGCGCCTCGCGGGTGGCCCGCACCCAGGCCGCCCGGGGGAACAGCCCGAGGTCGGGCAGCCCGGTGCGGAAGTCGTGGGTGAGCGGCGGGGCCGCGGGCGGCGGCGGGCGGTCGAGCCGTTGCCGGGCGCGGGGGCGGTGATGTCGTTGACCCGGGTGCCGGACCCCTGGACCGTGGTCACGTAGCCCTCGGCCGCCAGCTGCTCGTAGGCCTCGACCACGACCCCGCGGGTGACGCCCAGGTCCACGGCGAGGGCCCGGCTGGAGGGCAGGCGGGTGCCCGGCGCCAGCCGCCCGTCGCGGATGGCGGCCCGCAGCCCGTCCTCCACCTGGGAGCGCAGGCCCCGCGGCCGCGAGCGGTCGAGGGCGACGAACAGGTCCGGCGAAGTGGTACCCATACAGATCCTCCGACTGGACCTTATCAGGGGTCCACTATCGGCGTACGTTGCTCACATGCACCCCGAGACGACGATCCAGCTGGCGGCCATGCGGCGCGATGAACTGCTCCGCTCGGGCAGCCGTACCTACTCAGCATCCGCAGCATCCGCCCCGCCCGAAGCATCCGCACCGGAGGAACCCGATCATGATGAGCATCCACTGCCCCCGCCACGGCCGCGAGGTCCTCGTCGGCCACGGCCAGATCCTCGGCATCGAGGGCCGCGGCCGCGACCTCACCGTCCGCTGGGTCTGCGCCTGCGGGCACCACGGCACCCACCGCCCCCAGCAGCCCGTCGCGGCCTGAGTCAGTAGATCGAGCAGCCGGCGCTGACGACGCGACCTGGCCCGCCGGCCGGCTCATGCCGGGGCGGGATCGCTGGTCGGAGGCCGCTGGCCGGTGGTGCCCCAGTAGACCTGGCGGGCCACCGAGATGCGCACGTCGGCGGTGCGGATCCCCCAGAACTCGAAGCCGTAGTGGTGGGCGGCGACGTTGGCCAGCGTGGTGACCAGGGTGCCGGCCTGGGCCATGGGCTCGACGCCCAGGTTCTTGCCCTCGGCCTGGAGGACGGCCACCACCCCCGCCAGCTCGGTGGTCACCGCGTTGAGCAGCCGCACCCGGATGTTGCGGAAGCGGCGGTCACCCTCCTCGGTGCTGAGGTCGACGACCCGGAGCACCGGGCGGTGCTGGTCCCAGAACTCGAAGAAGGCATCGGTCAGGTCGAGCGCCGTCTGGTAGCCGGCCTTGCCCTTCCACGGGCTCTCGGCCACCAGCCGCACCAGCCGCTGCCCGTCGAGCGCCATCTCCTGGGCCAGCACCAGGATGGCCGCCTCCACGTCGGCGAAGTACTGGTAGAAGGTGGCGGGCGACGTGCCGGCCTCGCGGGCGATGTCGATGACCTTGACCGAGCGGTACGACGTGGTCCGCAGCATCTCGGCCGTGCAGTCGAGCAGCCGCTGCCGGGTGGCCCGCCCCCGCCGGCCGGGCACCCGCCCGTCCGCGGCCCGCAGGTCCTCGACCGCTTCGCTCGTCTCCGCCACGGGCGACAGGCTAGCGAGAACTGACGCCCCATCAGGTGATGACCGCGGAGGGTGGGAAGCGGTCAGCGCAAGGGCGCGATGTACCTCTCGCCGAAGCGCTTCCAGGGACCGGATGTTCTCGTCCCGGGAGGCGAACTGGCGGCCCTCCATCAGCCAGGCCGAGGTGATGAGGGTGGTGACGCCCAGCTCGTCCAGCTCGGCGCAGACATCGGGGGTGGGGAGCCGGTCGATGACCGAGACCTGGACCTCGAACGGTCGGTCCTGCGTGCCGTACTCGCGCCGGTAGGCGGCCAGGCGGTCGAGGTAGCCGGCCAGCTCGTCGAAGCGGTAGTAGACGCCCATCCAGCCGTCGCCCACCCGGGCGGCCCGGCGCAGGGCGCGCTCGCTGTGGCCGCCGATGAGGATGGGCACCGCGGCGGGGGGCGCCGGGCTCATCTCCAGGCGGTCGAAGTCGTAGAACTCGCCGTGGTGCTCGACCATGCCGCCCCGCCACAGCGTGCGCAGCACCTCGATCTGCTCCTCCATGCGGGCGCCGCGCCGCTCGAACGGCTGGCCCAGCTGGGTGAACTCCTCCCGCATCCAGCCCGCGCCCACGCCCAGCACCACCCGGCCCCCGGACAGGTAGGCGGCGGTGCCCACCGCCTTGGCCACCACGAACGGGTTGCGGACCGGCAGCACGTACACGTGGGTGGAGAAGCGGATGGTGGACGTCACCGCGGCCATGGCGCCGGTCATGACCCACACGTCGGGCCAGGGCGTCTCGGGCGGGAACATCGGGCGCCCGTCGTCGGTGTAGGGGTAGGACGAGTCGAGCTTGTCCGGGTAGAAGACGTGGTCGGACAGCGACACCTGGTCGAACCCGGCGGCCTCGGCCACCCGGGTGAGCTCCACCCAGTCGTCGGGCGACGAGTACATGAGCGACTGGCAGAACCTCACGCCTCGCGCTCCCAGATGGTGGCCAGCTCGTCGACCGTGGTGATGGTGGCGAGCAGCGCCAGCGTGTTGTCGATCACCGCTTCGGCGTAGTCGGCCGGGATGCCGCACACCGCGTCCCGCGGCAGCGACCACGTCGAAGCCCCGGTTGACCGCCTCCATGACCAGGTTGGTGATGGCCACGTTGACCGACACGCCCGTCACCACCAGCGTGCTGACCCCCAGGTTGCGCAGGACCGGCTCGAGCTCGGTGCCGCTCATGGGGTTCAGCCCGTGGGTGCGGGTGAGGACCAGGTCGGTGGGCTCTACGCCCACCTCGCGGCACCACCTTGGTGGCGGGCGAGCCCGGCAGCAGCTTGACCGGCGAGTCGGCCACCGCGTGGAACAGCCGGGCGTTGGTGTTGGCGCCCTTGCCGTCGATCCGGCGCTCGAACGTGGCGTGCACCACGTCGACGCTGGCGGCCCGGGCGGACTTCAGCAGCCGGGCCAGCGCCGGGATCATCGTCCCCCGGGCCGCCTCGGCCAGTGCGGGCAGCACGGCCTCCTCGCCCAGCACCCCGTTCTGTACCTCCGACGTCAGCACCGCGGTTCGCCACGGCGACACCAGAGCGGCAAGGTCCACAGCCATCTGCCGACCATAACGGACCTGCTCGGGCCGGTGAGTCAGACTCGCGCCATGGACCTCCACGTCGTCCGCTACGAGGTCTCGGACCGTGTCGCCACCGTCACGCTGGATCGTCCCGAGCGGCTCAACGCGTGGACCGGCCGGATGCACACCGAGTACCGCTGGTGCCTGGCCCAGGCCGAGGCCGACCCCGCGGTCCGGGTGGTGGTGGTGACCGGGGCGGGCCGGGGCTTCTGCGCCGGGGCCGACTTCCGCGGCGCTGGCGAAGAACGTGGAGGCGGGCGGCTACGACGACGGCGTGCGGGAGCCGCTGGCCACGCCCCGGCTACGGGGTGCGCAGCGAGTTCGACCACGCCTTCGCCTTCCACTACGGCATGGCCACGCCGGTGATCGCCGCCGTGAACGGCCCGGCCGCCGGGGTCGGGCTGGTCCTCGCCTGCTACTGCGACCTCCGCTTCGCCGCCGCGGGCGCCAAGCTCACCACCTCGGCGCCCCGGCTGGGCCTGCCCGCCGAGTACGGCCTGTCCTGGGTGCTGCCCCGGCTGGTGGGGCTGGGCCACGCCGCCGACCTGCTGCTGTCGTCGCGGGTCGTCCTGGCCGAGGAGGCCGCGGCCATGGGGCTGGTCAACCGGGTGCTGCCGCCCGACGAGCTGCTCCCCGCCACCTACGACTACGCCCGGGCGCTGGCGCACGAGGTGTCGCCCGCCTCGCTGCGGGAGACCAAGCGCCAGATCTACGGCGACCTGCACGGCGACGTGGGCCGCGCGGTCGAGCGGTCGGTGGAGCTCACCGACGAGATGATGGGCGGCCCCGACTACGCCGAGGGCGTCCGGGCCTGGACCGAGCGGCGAAATCCCGACTTCCCCGACCCTGCCTAGGGGTACGTTCCGCGCATGGCGACCCGGCTCTACTCCGTCGTGATCGACGCGCCCGACCCCGCGGCCCTCGGCCGGTTCTGGTCGGAGGCCACCGGCTGGCCCATCACCGCTGGACGAGCCCGACGAGGTGGTGGTCGAGCCGCCCGAGGGCGAGCCCGGCATCGGCCTCGTGATCGGGCGAACGACGATCCCAAGGTGGGCAAGAACCGGGTCCACCTCGACCTGACCAGCCAGTCGCCCGAGCACCAGGCCGAGCTGGTGGAGCGGCTGCGGCGGGCGGGGGCGACACCGGTCGACATCGGCCAGGGCGCGGTGCCCTGGGTGGTGCTCGCCGATCCGGACGGCAACGAGTTCTGCATCCTGGAGCCGCGGGAGACCTACACGGGCGCGGGGCCGGTGGCGTCGGTCGTGCCTGGACTCGCCGGACCCCGCGGCGCTGGCCGAGTTCTGGACGGTGGCGTCCGGTTGGCCGATCGTGCACCGGGCCACCCACGGCGTGGCGCTGGCCTCGCCCGACCGGCCCGGTCCCCGCCTGGAGATCCTCGAGGTCGACGACCCCAAGGTGGTGAAGAACCGCGTCCACCTGGACGTGGCGCCCGAGGAGGGCGACGACCAGGCCGCCGAGGTCGAGCGGCTGCGGGCGCTGGGCGCCACCGACGCCGACATCGGCCAGGGCGAGCAGACGTGGGTGGTGCTGGCCGATCCGGACGGCAACGAGTTCTGCGTGCTGACGCCCCGCTCCCTATGATCTGACACACCGTCAGATCCGGGAGCGCGCATGGCCGAGATCCCCATGATCATCAGCGTCGACGACCACGTGGTCGAGCCGGCGCACGTGTGGGAGCGCTGGCTGCCCGCCGCCTACCGCGACCGCGGCCCCCGCGTCGAGCGCCGCGGCGTGGCCGGCATGCGCCACGTGGGCGGCGGCCACTACGAGCAGGTCTTCGACGACGACGCCCCCGAGAAGGCCGACTGCTGGGTGTACGAGGACCTGGTCTACGTGCACAAGCGCCACGTCGCCGCGGTCGGCTACCCCCGCGACGAGATGACCATGACGCCCATGACGTACGAGGAGATGCGCCCCGGCTGCTACGACGCCCGGGCCCGCATCGAGGACATGGAGCTCAACCACGTCGAGGCGTCGCTGTGCTTCCCCACCTTCCCCCGGTTCTGCGGCCAGACCTTCACCGAGGCCCAGGACCGCGACCTGGGCCTGGCCTGCGTGCGGGCCTACAACGACTGGATGGTCGAGGAGTGGTGCGGCGACTCCGGCGGCCGGCTGATCCCGCTGATCATCGTCCCCCTGTGGGACGCCGAGCTGGCGGCGGCCGAGGTGCGCCGCAACGCGGCCCGGGGCGTCCACGCGGTGTGCTTCAGCGAGATCCCGCCGCACCTGGGCCTGCCGTCGATCCACTCGGGCGCCTGGGACCCGTTCCTGGCCGCCTGCCAGGAGACCCGCACCACCATCAACATGCACATCGGGTCCTCGTCCCGCATGCCCGCGACCTCGCCCGACGCCCCCACGGGCGTGGCCGCCACGCTCAGCTTCAACAACGCCATGGCGTCGATGAGCGACTGGCTGTTCTCCGGCAAGCTGGTCCAGTTCCCCGAGCTGGTGCTGGCCTACAGCGAGGGCCAGATCGGCTGGATCCCCTACATCCTGGAGCGGGCCGACACGGTGTGGGAGGAGCACCGGGCCTGGGCCCACACCCAGGACCTGGTGCCCGAGCCGCCGTCGACCTACTACTACCGCCAGATCTACGGCTGCTTCTTCCGCGACCGCCACGGCATCGAGTCGCTGGACGTCGTGGGGGTCGACAACATCACCTTCGAGACCGACTACCCCCACACCGACTCGACCTGGCCCGACACCAAGAAGGTGGCCGAGGAGCTGATGGCGGGCGTGCCCCAGGAGGCGGTGGACAAGATCATGCGGGGCAACGCCATCCGCATGCTCAGCCCTCGACCTGTAGCAGCGGATTGCACGGAGGGGACGGCAGCCACCACGATGGGGATCCGGCGGGGGATCCGGAGGCAGTCGTGTCGAATCGCACCCGCCAACTGGTCTTCGTCGCGGTGGGCGGGCTGGCCCTGGCCGCCATCGCCGCGGGCGCCGACGGGCCCGGCCCCGAGGCCGACGCCCGGCCCGGGCAGGCAGTGACCCAGATCTGCGATCGCTTCGGCTCGGCCCGGGTGCAGGGCGGCCGCTACATCGTGCAGAACAACGAGTGGGGCGACTCGGTCGGCCAGTGCATCTCGGTCACCGAGACCGGCTTCACGGTCACGGCCGGCGACCACCACAAGCCGACCAACGGCGCCCCCGGCGCCTACCCGTCGATCTTCCGGGGCTGCCATTACAACAACTGCTCGACCGCCAGCGGGCTGCCGGCCCGGGTGTCGGACCTGGGCTCGCTCGCCTCCAGCGCCCGGGTCACCGTGCCGTCCAGCGGGGCGTGGAACGCGTCGTACGACCTGTGGCTCGACCCCACGCCCCGGGTCGACGGCCAGAACACCGGGGCCGAGATCATGATCTGGATCAACCACCTCGGCCCGCCCCAGCCGGTCGGGTCCAAGGTGGCGACCGTGAGCCTGGCCGGCGCCACCTGGGACGTGTGGTTCGGCAACTCGGGCTGGAACGTCATCTCCTACGTGCGCCAGCAGACCACCACCGCGTTCGACGGCAGCCTGCGCTCGTTCGTGGACGACGCCATCGCCCGCGGCCACGCCCAGCGGGCCTGGTACCTGACCAGCGTGCAGCTCGGCTTCGAGCCCTGGGTGGGCGGGCCCGGCCTGGCGGTCGAGCTCGTTCTCGGTGGAGACCGGCGGCGGCTCCGGCACGACCACCCGACCTCGACCACCCGCGCCCCGACGTCCACGACCCACCACGACCACCCGCCCGCCCGGCGGCGGGGGCCCGTGCCGGGTGGCTTACACCGCCGAGACGTGGGCGGGCGGCTTCGTCGCCAACCTCACCATCACCAACACCGGCAGCGCCCCGGTCAACGGCTGGACCCTGCGCTGGACCTTCCCGGGCGACGCGGCGATCACCAACATGTGGAACGCCACCCCCACCCAGACCGGCCGCACGGTCGAGGCCCGCAACCTGTCCCACAACGCCACCATCGCCCCCGGCGCCACCGCCAGCCATCGGCTTCCAGGCCAGCTTCCAGTCCAACGGCAACGCCCCCACCGCCTTCACCCTCAACGGCACCGCCTGCTCCGTGGCGTGAGGCGTATAGCGACCGACCAGGTGCCGAGGCAATAGGGGCCACCCGGCGTGTCCCGAGGCAATAGCGGTCGGGGGCCGGTCGCTATTGCCTCCGGACCGCCCTACCGACCCCTATTGCCTCGCCTCGACCTCCCTGGTGGCTGGCGAGGTGACGACGGCGAGCCGGATCTGACGGTGTGTCAGCCCGGTCGGTACCGTGACCGGCGTGCTCGCCGCCACGGTCCGGGAGGCCGCCAGACGCTTCGGGGAGCTGCCCGCGTTCGTCGATCCGGACGGGGCGGTCACCAGCTATGCGGAGCTGGACCGGCGGTCGGACCTGGTGGCCGCGGGGCTGGCGGGGCGGGGGGTCGGGCATGGGGACCGGGTGGCGCTGCGGCTGCCGTCGGACACCGGGTACGTCGTCACCTATGCGGCCGCGGCCAAGCTGGGGGCCATCACTGCGGGGATCAATCCCCGGCTGGCGCCACCCGAGCAGGAGCAGCTGGTGGGGCTGGCCGACCCGGCGGTGACGCTGAGCGAGCCCGGGGAGGTGGCGGCGCTGGCGCTGGAGGGGGCCGGCCTGGTCGACCGCGGTGGGGCGCCGCCGGTGCTGGCGCCGATCCCGAGCGGCCGGTCGCCATCGTGTTCACCTCGGGGACCACCGGCGTCCCCAAGGGGGCGGTGTTCTGCGAGCGCCAGCTGGCGGCGGTGGCCGAGACCGACACCGGGGGCGGCTGGGCGGAGCGGCTCGCAGCCGGGGCCGGCCATGCTGGCGTCCACCCAGTTCGCCCACGTCGGCTTCACCACCAAGCTGGTGTGGTACCTGCGCCTCGCCACCCGCACCCACATCCTGGGGCGGTGGCGGGCCGACGACGCGCTGCGCACCATCGCCGCCGAGCGCATGCCCTCGATCGGGGGCGTGGCCCCCCAGCTGGCGCTGATGGTGCGCTCGCCCGAGGCGGCCCGCCACGGCTGGGACCACGTGCGCACCGTGGTCGTCGGGGGCGCGGCCTCGCCCCCGGCACTGGTGGCCGCGGTGCGGGACCGGTTCGGCGCGGCCTACTCGATCCGCTACTCCTCGACCGAGTCGGGCGGATGCGGGACCGGCACCGCCTTCGACGCGGACGACGACGAGGCCCTGCACACGGTGGGCCGCCCCCGCCCGGGCGTCGAGGTGGCGGTGCGGGACGAGGACGGCCGCCCGAGGCCCGGGGGCGAGGTGGGCGAGCTGTGGCTGCGCTCCCCCACCCAGATGTCCGGCTACTGGCGGGACCGGGCGGGCACCGCGGCCACGCTGGTCGACGGCTGGATCCGCACCGGCGACCTGGCCCGCATCGACGAGCGCGGCCTGGTGCGCCTGGCCGGCCGGAGCACGGAGATGTTCATCCGGGGCGGCTACAACGTCTACCCGGCGGAGGTCGAGTCCACCCTGGCCGCCCACCCGGCCGTCGCCGAGGTGGCGGTGGTCCCCCGGCCCGACCCGGTCATGGGCGAGATCGGCGTGGCGGTGGTCGCCCCTGCCGACCCGGCCGCGCCCCCCACGCTGGCCGAGGTGCGGGACTTCCTCGCGGGCCGCCTGGCCGGCTACAAGCTGCCCGAGGCCCTGCGCATCGTCCCCGAGCTCCCCCTCACACCCGGCCAGAAGCTCGACCGCCGCGCCCTGGTGGCCCACGAGGCGGCCCAGGCCCCGGCCCCGACCTGACGGTGAGAGCCACGAGGGCCGAGAGCAGGACCATGACGCCCGAGCAGCACCGAGGCGGCGGTCCCCAGCCCGCGGGCCGGCCCTACCCGGTCACTGCGTGGGCGGCGGCCAGGGGGCCGGGCCGCCCGGCCCCGGGGGCGGGGGGGCACCCGGGGGCGCGCCCCAGGGGGCCTGGTCCTGCGGCGGCGGCGCCGCGCCCCACGGCGGGGCCGGCTGGGCGGGGCCCCACGCGGGCGGGGGCTGTGCGCCCCAGGGGACGAACATGCCGCCGCCGTAGACCTGGTTGATGCGCTGGGTCTGCTTCCTGGTGAGCGACTGGACCATGATCGCCGCCGAGCACCGCCGCCGCCACCAGGACCAGGCCGCCGAGGCCTCCGAGGCGCGAGCAGCGTCCGGACGTCGTCCGGCTCGATGCCCCCGAACCCGTCGTCCAGCGTGCCGACGAACAAGCTGGCCGACAGGCAGCAACGAGCCGAGCGCGAACGCGACGATCCAGGCGATCACCAGGCCGCTGCCCTTCCCCGAGCGCGGGCCACCGCCGGGCACCGGCGGCGACGACGCCTGCGACGACTGGTAGAGCTCGATGCCCGGCAGGACCAGGCCCGCGAAGGGGATGAACCACCCGGCGATGGCCCACGGCGGGCCGAGGCCGCCGGGGCCCGCCAGCGACTGGGCGTTGCGGGAGTGCCGGTACTGCCAGCAGACGAACACGATCCCGGTCCCGATCCACCCCAGGTAGAAGAACCCGAGGCCGGCGGCACGGCCGTCGTCCGCGTCGAACAGGTCCTCGATGGTCGAGTCGCCCGAGGCGCTGATGATGTCGTCGACCACCGCGTACTCGTTGAAACCGGCGGCCGCCACGACCAGCGACAGCAGCGCCATGATCGCGAGCAGGATCGTGGTGGCGATGGCCAGGCCGTCGGCCGGGGTGGGCGGCGGCGTGTAGGGCGCCGCGGTCGCCATGGGCGGCGGCTGGAAGGGACCGGGTTGGCCCGGCGGGTAGTAGGACACGTGCCGCTCACCTCCGCCGCGCCGACATCCGCGCGGCCGTCACGCTGCGGAGGTTAGTCCGGGCCCGGCGGGTCAGGACGACGGCTCGGACCCCAGGATGGACACGAAGCTCACCATCTCGCCCGGGTAGCCGCCCGAGGTTGTGGGTCAGCGCCAGCGTTGCGCTCCCCCACGCGTGGCGATGCGGCGCTCCGGCGGCGCCTCGCCCCGCAGCTGCAGCCACGCCTCGAACATCATGCGCAGGCCGCTGGCCCCCACCGGGTGGCCGAACGACTTGAGGCCACCGTCGGGGTTGACGGGCAGGTCGCCGTCGAGGTCGAAGGTGCCGGCCAGCACCTCCCGCCAGGCGGTGCCCCGCTCGGCGAAGCCCAGGTCCTCCATCAGGACCAGCTCGGTGGGCGTGAAGCAGTCGTGGACCTCGGCCATGGCCAGCTCGGCCCGGGGGTCGGTCACGCCGGCCTGGGCGTAGGCGTCGGCCGCGCAGCGGGCGACCTCCGGGAACGTCGTGTAGTCGTAGTCGGGGTCGGTCAGCCCGGAGCCGTTGCCGGCCACGAACGACAGCGCCTTGATGTACAGCGGCCGGTCCGTGTAGCTGGGGGCGTCCTCGGCCCGCACCACCATCGCGGCGGCCGCCCCGTCGGCCACGCCCGCGCAGTCGAACACCGACAGGTCGCCCGCCACCGCGGGCATGGCGCAGATCTGCTCGACCGACATCTCCCGGCGGAACTGGGCCCGGGGGTTGCGGGCGCCGTTGGCGTGGTTCTTGGAGGCGATGCGGGCCAGCACCCGGCGCAGCTCGTCCCGGTCGACGCCGTAGCGCTCGGCGTAGGCGGGCGCCACCATCGAGAACATGGCGGCCGCGGTCAGCGTGCGGTTGGTGCCGTCGGTGGGGATGGGGAAGGCGTTGAGGCCCTGGTAGCCCGAGTCCTTGACCTTCTCGACGCCCACGGCCATGGCGACGTCGTAGGCGCCGGACGCCACCGCGTAGGCCGCCTGGCGCAGCGCCTCGGAGCCGGTGGCGCACATGTTCTCGACCCGGGTCACCGGCTTGCCCTCCAACCGCAGGGGCTTGGCCAGGACCATGCCGCTCATGCCCGACTGGGCCGTGCCCAGCCAGTAGGCGTCGATCGTCGTCCTTGCCGATGCCGGTGGCGGCGAAGGCCTCGCCGGTGGCGTCGAGCAGCAGCTCGTCGACGCCCTTGTCCCAGTGCTCGGCGAAGCGGGTGCACCCCATGCCGACGATCGCCACCCGGTCGCGGATCCCGTGCGATCCCATTAGCTGCCTCCCCTCCCGGACCGGCCGGGCCTTCCAGAAGTAGTTGTGGATGCCGTCGGCGGTGAACAGGCGGCGGAAGGTCATCTCCACCCGGCCGCCGATGGCGACGTCCTCCGCGTCCACGTCGGTGAGCTCGACCGGCAGCCGGCCGCCGCCGTCGAAGTCGACCACCGCGAACACCACCGGCGGCGAGGGCGAGTAGGCCAGCCGGTCGACCGTGTAGGTCACGATCGTGCCCCGGACGTCGGCCAGGGGGCGGTCGTCCGGGCCCACGAGCCCGAACTTCCACGACGCCGAGCGGCCCGCCGCGGCGGCGGACGGGCGGGCGGGCTCCGGGCGGCGGGGCGGCTCCACCGGCAGGTAGCCCCGCCAGGCCAGGGCCTTGCCGTAGGGCAGCGGGGCGCCCGCCGCCACCTGGGCCGCGACGGTGGCGGCCGGGCGGCCGGCGGCCGGCGCCTCGGTGGTGCGCAGCACGACCACGTCGGCCCCGTCGGCCAGCACCACCAGGGCGATGACCTCGCCCGGCCCGGCGGCGTCGAGGGCGCCGGCCAGGGCCAGGCGCCGGGTGGGCGGCGCCGGTGAAGCCGACGGTGGCGTCGAGGCCGGGCGCCAGCCGGGCGTCGACGCCCAGCGTGCGGGCCAGCATGGTGGCGGCCCGCCCGTGGGAGGCAGCGATCACCACCCGGTCGACCTGCTCGGCCACCACGCCGGCGGCCTTGAGCGCGTCGTCCCAGGCCCGAGCGCCGAGCGTGGCGTAGCGGCCCTCGCCGAAGCGCTCCTCCCAGCGGCGGGAGTGGCTCTCGCCCGGCACCCGCCAGCGGTCGAGGAACTCCTCGGTGGCCGCGGCCGATGCCCAGAACCTCGGCCACCAGCGGACCGTCGGCGTCCGAGCCCACCAGCAGCGCGGACGCCGGCATCGCCGCCCTCGGCCTCGTCGGGCGAGCCCGGGCCGGCCGGTGCGGATGTCGGCCGCCACCACCAGCGCGGGGCCCGGTCCCGCCAGGCCGGCCCGCAGGGCGCCCACGGCCGAGCGGACCGCGCCGCCGGCGTCGAAGGCGGCGGCGTCGTCGGGCAGGCGCAGCGCGGCGTGGATGGCGGTGGCGTTGGTCTTGTCCAGGTAGGCGGGGCTGACCGTGGCGAACCACAGCGAGCCCGGCCGCACGCCCGGCGGCGCCGCGGCCAGCGCCTGGCGGGCGGCGGCCACCCCCAGCGTGGTGCTGTCCTCGTCGTAGGACGCCACCGTGCGGCGTGCCCTTGCCCCCGCCCGCTGCCGGCCACGGCGCGGATCTCGGCCCGGTCGAGGCGCCGGTACGGCAGGTAGGCGCCGTAGCTCAGGATCCCGCGGGCGGTCATGGCCCGCCAGGCTACGGCCGAATCTGACGGGTCGTCACATTTGCTACCCGTCCCCGGTCAGGCCGGCCCGCAGCTGGCCCGGGGTGACCTTCATGACGCTGCACACCGAGATCGTCGACTCGTAGGCCTCGTTGCGCATGTTCCGAGCTCGTTGCCGAGGATGGCGATGGGACCGAGCGCGTCGCAGTAGGGCTCCAGCTCCTGGCGGGTGTAGTGCACGAAGACGACCGTCCCTGCGGGCTGGAGGTCGGGCCACCAGTCGCCGTAGCTGCGGTCCGGGGAGAGGACGTTGCCCCGCGGCAGGCCCCGCGCCGGCCCGTAGAGGTCGAGCGCGGCCGCCTCGCCGGCCCGGGCGGTGACGACCCGGGCGTCCTCCTTCTCGTCCGCGGGCAGGATGTCGTACACCCGGGCGACCAGGGCCGCCGTCTCCGGCCCGCCGATCTCCTCGGCCAGGCTGGCGTCGAGGTTCAGGTAGAGGTCGGCGTACACGTCCAGCGAGCGCGGCCGGCGCGGCCAGCGGCACCAGGATCAGCCCGCTGGCCGCCGCCCGCCCACCGCCTGGTGCCAGCGGCGGCTGTCGCCCTCGGCCCACGCCTGGACGGCCAGCACCCCGGCGGGGACCGCGGCCAGGTAGGCGAGGCCCAGGTCCTCGGCCCGGGCGCCCGCGACCGCCAGCCCAGCGGCGATGATCGACCACCGGCGATGGCCAGGGCGCCGCCACGGCGGATGCCGCCAGGCCCACACCACCCCGGCGACCGCCAGCACCAGCCCCGCGGGGCCGGCCAGCACCATCTGGCGGATCACGAAGTCGGCGAGCCCGTCCGGGCCCGCGGGGGCCACGGCCGCGGCGTGCACGTCGACGCGCGGGCCAGCCGTTGAGCGCCTGCCACACCAGGTTCGGCGACCAGACCACCAGCGCCACCAGCGCGCCCGCCGCCGCCCAGGGGCTGCGCAGCCGGGCGCCGGGCGCCGGGCGCCAGCGCCAGGCCCAGGACCAGGCCGAGCGCCAGCAGCGGGCCCGTCCACGTCGACATGAGCGTGGCGCCCAGCGCGGCGCCCGCTCCCAGCCACCAGCGGGGATCGGCGCCGCCGAGCACCGACGGCGACGGCCCACAGCGCCAGCGCCCAGACAGCAGCCCGAGGGACCCGGGGTCGAAGCGGGCGCCCGGCCGCCACCAGCAGCGGCATGGTGGCGGCGGCCAGGGCGGCGAGCACGATGGTCCGGGCCCGGCCGCCCAGGGCCGCGGCGATGCCCGCCACCGCCACGACGAGCACCGGCGTGGGCCGCGCCCGACACCAGCCGCAGCGCCCACAGGTGCTCGCCCACCAGCGCGGTGACCCCCCGCGCCACCAGCGGGCGCGAGCGGCGGCTGGTCGACATAGCCGAGCGCGGGATGGCGCCCGGCCGCCAGCAGGTACAGCTCGTCTTGGTGGAACCCGTAGCGCCCGCTGAGCACGACGTGCACGGCCCCGACGCCGGCAGCCAACCCGAGCACGGGCGCCGAGGCCCGCCGCCGCGTCGTGGCCGGCGGCGACTCGGCGGTCAGCGCCACGGCCCCAGTCTCCCACCCACGGCGATCGCGCCGGGGAAGCACCATGACCTGGCGGCGGCGGACCTGACGGCCCGTCACATTCGTTCCTACCATGCCGGGCATGCACCTGGGAGACGTCGCCAACCCCGACGCCGCCGCGCAACGGCAAGCCGCTCGACGGCGTGCGGGTGCTGGCGGCCGAGCAGATGCAGTCGCTCCCCTACGCCACCCAGCTGCTGGCCCGGCTGGGCGCGGACGTGGTCAAGGTCGAGCACCCCGGGCACCGGCGAGTCGGGCCGGGGCGCCTTCCCCCACATGCTCGACCCCGAGGGCCGCAAGGTCGGGCGCCACGTTCCTGCGCAACAACCTGGGCAAGCGCAGCGTGGCGCTCGACCTGAAGCACCCCGAGGGCCGCGAGCTGTTCCTGGCCCTGGCGGGGCGCTTCGACGTGGTGTGCGAGAACTTCAAGGCCGGCACCATGGACCGGCTCGGCCTCGGCTACGACGGCGGTGGCCGAGCGCCATCCCGCGGTGGTCTACCTGTCGCTGTCGGGCTTCGGGAACACCGTGGACACGCCCTACCGGTCCTGGCCCGCCTACGCCGCCATCGTCGAGGGCATGTCGGGCATCTACGAGTACCGCCGCGAGCCGGGCCGCAACCCCCGGGCCAACCCGGTCGGCGCGCTGGGCGACATCAGCTCGGCCCTGTTCGGCGCGGTCGGGGTGCTGGCCGCCCTGCGCCACCGCGACCGGACCGGGCGGGGCCAGCGCGTCGACGTCGCCATGCTCGACGCGGTCATGGCCATGACCGACATCGTCACCAACCTGTGGTCGATGGGCGTGCACGGCCCGGTGGAGACCGAGATCAAGGCCATCGTGGACACGTTCGCCGCGGGCGACGGCTGGTTCGTGCTCCAGGCGGTCCGGCCGCAGCACTTCGTGGCCCTGGCCGAGGTCATCGGCCGGCCCGAGTGGAACGACGACCCCCGCTTCGCCTCGTCCGCGGGCTGGATCGAGCACGCGGACGAGGTGCGGGCCGCCATCGAGGCGTGGGCCGCGCCCCGCACCAAGGTGGAGGCGGCCGCCGCGCTCGAGCGCCGCGGGGCTGGCCGCGGGACCGTGCCTCACCCCGCCCGAGGTCATCGCCGACCCCCACGTGGCCGCCCGGGACATGCTCGTGGAGGTGCCGCGCAGCGATGGCGTGACCGAGCCCATCCTGGTGCCGGGCAACCCGGTCAAGCTGTCGGGCGTGGCCGAGGGCCCGGAGACCCGGGTCCCCTGGCTGGGCGAGCACACCGACGCCGTGCTGGCCGAGGAGCTGGGCCTGGACGAGGGCGAGCGGTCCCGGCTGCGGGCGGCGGGCGTCATCGCCTGATCGCAGCCGACCTCGGCAACAAGGGGCGATGATGGGGGGATGCGCTACTCGGCCCGGCTGGCCCTGTCGGGCCTGCGGCTGCGGCACAAGCGGGCCCACGGGCTGCTGGTGCGGGACTTCGTGGCGTGGCTGCGGGTCGAGTTCCTCGGCACCGCGGCGCGGATCGGCCTGCTGGCGGCGCTGGGCCGCCCCCGGACGGTGGAGGAGCTGTCGGCCGAGCTCGGGGTGGCCGACACCGGGCTGCTGAGGTCGCTGCTGGAGGTGGGCCGGGCCGTGGGCGAGCTGGGCCGGCGCGGCGACCGGTGGCGGCTGGCGGGCGTGCGGGCCCGGGCCGTGGCCGACCCCGCGGTCGACGGGCTGGCGGCCCTGCCCGAGGAGGCGGTGGTGTACGGCAGCGACGTGTACCGCAGCCTCGACGCCCGGCTGGCCGGGGCGGGGCCGGGCGACTACCTGGCCAGCCACGCCGAGCTGGTGGCCCGCACCTCGCGGGTGTCGGAGCCGATCTTCGCCCCCTTCGTGGCCGACGTGGTGGCCCGGTGCCGGCCCCGGCGGGTGCTCGACGTGGGCTGCGGCTCGGGCGTCTACCTGCGGCACGTGGCCGAGGCGGCTCCGGAGGCGACCGGGGCCGGGGTCGACGTCCAGGAGGACGTGGTGGCGCTGGCCCGCCGCCGCCTGACCGACTGGGGGCTGGACGCGAGGTTCCGGGTCGAGGTGGCCGACCTGCGCTGCCTGCCGCCCGAGCTGATCGGGCCGTGGGACCTGGTCCTGGCGCTCCAGAACATCTACTACTTCGCGCCCGGCGACCAGCCGGCGCTGCTGGCCCGCCTGCGGGAGCTGGCACCGGGAGGCACGGTGGTCCTCGGCACCGCGGTGGCGGGCACCGGCGATCCCGGCGGCCGCCCACCTCGACGTCGTGCTGCGCTCGACGGCCGGCAGCGTCGGCCTGCCCACCAGCGGCGAGATGGTGAGCGCGCTGGCCGCGGCCGGGTTCGCCCACGTGGAGGAGCGGCGCCTGGCGCCCTGGCAGCCGCTGCGAGGCTTCGTCGCCCGCTGACTGCTAATCTGACGGTCCGTCAGATTTCGTGGTGGGGGTCAGCGCATGGACTTCGAGTTCTCCGAGGAGCAGCGGGCGTTCCTCGCCGAGGTCGAGGCCTTCCTCGACGAGCGCCAGGACCCCGCGGTCATGGACCCCACCCGCGAGAACATGGCCCAGATCTGCGACACGCCCGAGCGCCGCGCCTTCATGGCCGAGGTGGGCGACCGGGGCTGGCTGGGCATGACCTGGCCCAAGGAGTACGGCGGGTCCGAGGGCGACGGCGTCTACGAGTACCTGCTCAACGAGGCCCTGGCCCGCCGGGGCGCGCCCCAGATCGGCAAGGGCGTCGGCATCATCGGCAAGACGCTGATCAAGCACGGCTCGGACAAGCTCAAGGCCGAGTTCCTGCCCAAGATCCTGCGCAACGAGGTCGAGTTCGCGGTGGGCTACTCCGAGCCCAACGCCGGCTCCGACGCCGCCGCCATGCAGCTGCGCGCCACCCGCGACGGCGACGGCTGGCGGCTCGACGGCCAGAAGACCTGGACCACCTCGGCGCACTTCGCCGAGTGGTACTGGGTGGGCGCCCGCACCGATCCCGAGGCCCCCAAGCACCACGGCATCACGCTGTTCCTGGTGCCGCTGGACGACCCGGGCCTCACCATCCGGCCCATCTGGACCATGGGCGACGAGCGCACCAACGAGGTGTTCTTCGACGACGTGTTCGTCCACGACGACTACGTGGTCGGCGACCTCAACCGGGGCTTCCAGTACATCGCCCAGGCGCTCGACCTCGAACGCTTCACCATGTTCACCTACAGCCAGATCGACGCCCGCCTCCAGCTGCTCCTGGACCACGTGCGCACGGCCACGGTGGAGGGCGAGCCGCTGCGGGACGACCCGGTGGTGCGGCGCCAGGTCGCCCGGCTGGTCACCGAGGGCGAGGTCGCCCGGCTGCTGGGCCTGCGCTTCGTGCACGCCTCCATGCAGGGCGGCGACCCGCCCCGGGCCGAGGCCTCGGAGTACAAGCTGTTCGCCACCGAGCTGTCCAAGCGGCTGGCCGACGCCTCCATGGACCTGGGCGGCCCCGGGTCCCAGCTGCGGGTGGGCACCGAGGACGCGCCCATGGCGGGCCGGGCCGAGTCCACCTACCGCTACACGGTGATCGACACCATCGGCGGGGGGACGTCCGAGGTGCAGAAGAACATCATCGCCACCCGCAAGCTCGGCCTGCCCAAGAACTTCTGATGGACGCACTGCCGGCACGGGGACTGCTCGACGGGACCACAGTCCTCGACCTGTCGACCGTGGGGCCGGCCACCCGCTGCTCGCGGCTGCTGGCCGACTACGGCGCCCGGGTGGTCAAGGTGGGCCCGCCCCCCAAGGCGGGAGCCACGCCGCTGGTCCCGCCGTTCCACGCCTACAGCGGCCAGCGGGGCCTGGAGCGGGCCGAGATCGACCTCAAGGCGCCGGCGGGCCGGGACGCCTTCCTGCGCCTGGCCGCCACCGCGGACGTCGTGCTGGAGAGCTTCCGGCCCGGGGTCATGGACCGGCTCGGCCTGGGCTACGAGGCGGTGCGGGCCGCGCAGCCCGGCATCGTGTACTGCTCGACCAGCGGCTACGGCCAGACCGGGCCCTACGCGGCCCGCGCCGGCCACGACCTGAACTACCTCGGCGCCGCCGGCTACCTGCACATGTCGGGCCGGGGCACCGGGGGCCGCCCGCCGCTCCCCGGCGCCACCATCGCCGACATCGCCGCCGGGGGCATGGCCGCGGCCGTCGCCATCCTCGCCGCGCTGGTCGGCCGCCAGCGGACCGGCGAGGGCGTCCACCTCGACGTGGCGGTGGCCGAGGGCGTGCTGTGGATGCTGTCGCTGTACGTGGACGAGTACCTGGCCACCGGCGAGGTCCCCGGGCCCGGGCACTACATCCTCACCGGGCGCTACGCCTGCTACGACGTCTACGGCACCCGGGCCGGAGGCTGGCTGGCGGTGGCGGCCATCGAGCCGGCGTTCTGGGCCAACCTGTGCCGGGCGCTCGGCCTGGAGCGCTGGAGCGGGCACCAGAGCGACGACGCGGTGCAGGCCGAGATCCGGGCCGACCTGCGGCGGGTGTTCGCCGAGCGCACCCGGGACGAGTGGGTGCGGCTGCTGGCCGACGCCGACACCTGCGTGGCGCCGGTCCTGTCCATCCCCGAGGTGGTGGACGACCCGCACGTGGAGGCCCGGGGCGCGGTGGTGGAGGCCCAGCGGGACGGCGAGCCGCCCTTCCGCCAGCTGGCCCCGCTGCTGGCCGGGACCGTCCGCCAGGCGACCTACCGGCTGCCCGACCCGGAGGCCACCGCCACCGCGGCGTTGCTGGAGGGCGCGGGCCTGTCCCCGGCCGAGATCGAGGCCCTGGCGGCCGACGGGGTGATCGCATGACCCGGACACGGGGGCGTCGAGGGCTGGATCGGCGAGACGCGCTATCCGGAGACCGCCGACTTCCCGGTGGAGCGGGGCTACATCTGGACGTCCTGCGCCTCGGTGGAGAACGGCAACCCGCTGTTCTGGGACGACGCGGTGGCCGAGGCGATCACCGGCGGCCCCATCGCCCCGCCCTCCACGCTGTCGCTGTGGTTCCGGCCCCACCACTGGCAGCCGGGCGCGCTGAGCCAGCGGCTGCCCTTGCAGGTCCACTTCGACCTCAAGGAGCGCCTGGGGCTGCCCGAGGCGGTGATGAGCGACAGCGAGGTCACGTTCCACGCCCCGGTGCGGCCGGGCGACGTGATCAGCACGTGCCAGGTGCTGCGCTCGCTCAGCGAGCCCAAGACCACCAAGCTCGGGACCGGGCGCTTCTGGGTCATCGACGTGCCCTACCGCAACCAGCGGGACGAGCTGGTCGGGGTGGAGACGTTCACCGGCTTCGGCTACCGCCGGGCCGAATCCACCGGGTCGGCGGCCGGAGCCGCCGCGCCGACCGCCGACCCGGCGCCACCCCCGGGCCCGGTCGCGCTGGGAGGCGGGCGACGTGCGGTACGACCAGGTGGACAAGGGTGACGCCCTGCCGGTGCTCAGCCACGAGGTCAGCGCCACCACGGTGGTCCTCGGCGCCCTGGCGACCCGGGACTGGCGGCCCATGCACCACGACCGTGACTTCGCGGTCGAGCGCAACGGCGCCCGGGACATCTTCCTCAACACCCCCAACCAGCAGGCCTGGCTGGAGCGCTTCGCCACCGACTGGACCGGCCCCCGCGGCCGCCTCGGACGCCTGCGCTTCCGCATGCGGGACTCCGTCTACCCCGGCGACACCATGACCATCGCCGGGACGGTCGAGTCGCTCGCACACCGACGCCACCGGGTGCGGCTGGGCCACCGTGGCCGCCGAGGTGCGGGCCGGGGGGCGGCTGTGCACCACCGCCGGCCTCCGCATCGCCCTGCCCACCACCGCCGACGACAACCCCTGGTCCCGCTGCGGCGACCAGTGGACCCCCTGACCCCGACGCCGAGGAGACCCGTGCTCGACCTCAGCTTCTCGCCCGAGCAGGACATGCTGCGCGCCATGGTGCGCGGCCTGTGCGCCGAGCACGCGCCCCTGAGCGTGGTCCGCGAGCTGGAGGACGACCCGGCCGGTATCGCCACCGACCTGTGGAAGCGCCTGGCCGCGGCCGACCTGTGCGGCCTGCTGGTCCCGGCCGAGCACGGCGGGTCGGGCATGACCGCGCTCGACGGCGTGGTCGTGTACGAGGAGCTGGGGCGGGCGCTGGCGCCCACGCCCCACTTCGTGAGCTGCGTGGTGGGCGCGGGCGCGCTGGTCGCAGGGGCGACCGCGGCGCAGCAGGCCGAGTGGCTGCCCGCGGGTGGCGGCGGGCGAGGCGGTGCTCACGCCCGCATGGCTGGAGCCGGACGGCGGCTTCGGGCCCCGCGGCGTGCAGGCCCGGGCCGTCCCCGACGGCGACGGCTTCCGGCTGACCGGGACCAAGCGCCACGTGGCCTTCGCCTCCACCGCCACCCGGCTGCTGGTGCCGGCCCGGACCGGAGACGAGATCGACCAGGAGATCGACCTGTTCCTCGTGGCTCCGGACGCCCCGGGGGTCACGCTGACCCAGCAGCTGTCGCTGGCGTCCGACACCCAGTACCGGGTCGACCTCGACGGCGTGCGGGTCGAGGCCGCCGACCGGCTCGGCGCGCCGGGCACCGGCTGGTCCACCTGGGAGGTGGTGCGGGACGACGCGCTGATCCTGCTGGCGGCGTGGGCGGTGGGGGCCGCGGGCTACGTGCAGGAGATCACCGTCCAGTACGCCAAGGACCGCGAGCAGTTCGACAAGCCGATCGGCGCCTTCCAGTCCATCGCCCACTACCTGGCCGACCGCCAGGCCGAGCTGGACGGCGCCCGCACGCTGGTCCACGAGGCGGCCTGGGCCCGCACCGCCGGCCGGTCCGTGGCCCGGCTGGCGCCCATGGCCAAGCTGTTCGCGTGCCGGGTCGCCCGCGACGTCACGGCGACCGCCCAGCAGATCCACGGGGGCAACGGCTTCACCCTCGACTACGACGTCCAGCTCTACTTCCGGCGGGCCAAGGCGCTGCAGGTCTCGTGGTGGGGCGACCGGTACCTTGAGGAGATGATCGCGGCGGACGTCCTGGCCTGAGCCATGGCCACCGGCACCATCGCGGTGTGCACCCGGGACCGGGCCACGGTCCTGCCCCAGTGCCTCGCCAGCCTCGACGCCCAGCTGGCCGAGCCGGGCCTGCTCGAGGTGCTGGTGGTGGACAACGGCTCGACCGACGGCACCGCCGACCTGCTGCGCGCCTGGCGTGACGGGGGCGACGGCCGCCGGGTGGTCAGCGAGCCGCGGGTCGGGCTGTCCCGGGCCCGCAACGCCGCGCTGGCCGCCTCGGACCGCGACGTGGTGCTGTTCCTCGACGACGACGCCCTGGCCCCGCCCACCTGGGCGCGGGCCCACCTGGCGGCGCACGACGCCGCGCCCGACGTGGGCAGCGTGGGCGGGCCCATCGGCGTGGTGTGGCCCGCGGGGCGCCCGGCGTGGATCGGCCCCGCGGTGATGTGCTGGTACAGCGCCCTCGACCTGGGCGACGAGGCCGGTCCCTTCCCCACCGAGCACGGGCCCTACGGCACCAACATGTCCGTCCGGCGGGCGGCGGCGCTGGCGGTGGGCGGCTACGACCCGCGGCTGGGCCGGCGGGGCACCAAGCTGCTGTCGTCCGAGGAGCCCGACCTGACCCGGCGGCTGGTGGCCGCGGGCTGGGCCATCCGCTACGAGCCCGAGGCGGCCGTCGTCCAGCAGGTGCTGCCCGAGCGCCTGGAGAAGCGCTGGCTGATGCGGCGCAGCTGGGCCCAGGGCGTCAGCAACGCCCGCCGCGACGTGCTGGGCGAGCGGCCGTCCCGGCGCGAGCGGCTGCGCCGGGCGGTGGACGAGGCGCGCGAGTCCCGCGAGGCGCTGGCCGAGCGCCGCGGGGCCGGGCCCGACGACCTGGACCCGACCATCCGGGCGCTGGCGCACGCCTCGGCCGCGCTGGAGCTGGCCCGCTCGTCGCTGGCGCGGCGGCCATGAGCGGCGCCGCGCCGCTGTCGGTGTGCTGCCTGACCGGGGACGACCCGGCCATGGTGGCCGCCGCCCTCGGCGTGCTGCGCGAGGTTGCCGCCGAGATCGTGGTGGCGGTGGACAGCCGCGTCGAGCCGGCGAGCCTGGGGCCGCTGCGGAAGCTGGCCGACCGGCTGGTCCGCTTCGAGTACACCGACCCGCCCGAGTCGGCCCGCCCGTGGCTGGTGGCCCAGTGCCGCCACGACCGCGTGCTCATGGTGGACGGCGACGAGGTGGCGAGCGGCGCCCTGGTCGCGGCCCTGCCCGCCCTGGCCGCCGACGACGTGACCGCCCAGTTCCGGGTGCCCCGGCGCTGGTGCTTCCCCGACGCGGCCCACTGGCTCGCCGAGCGGCCGTGGTGGCCGGACTACCAGCGCCGCCTGGTGGCCCGGGGGCCGGTGCTCGACTTCAACCTGGCGGTCCACGGCGGCGTGCGCGACGCCCTCCCCGCCCGCTACCTGGACGAGCCGCTGTACCACCTGGCCTGCGTGGTCACCCCCTTCGCCGAGCGCCGGGCCCGGGTCCGGCGCTACGAGGCCCAGCGCCCGGGCCTGGTGGCGGTGGGCGGCGGGCCCATGAACGACACGCTCTACGTGCCCGAGCACTTCGCCACCCTGCGCCCCGCGCCCGGTCCCCGCCGAGGACGCCGAGCGGCTGCGGGCCGTGCTGGCGGCCCGGGGCACGGCGCCGAGCGACGGCGGGGGCGACCTGCCTGTGGTGAGCGCGGCCGAGATCGCCGAGCACCGCCCGGCCGATCCCCTCGCCCCCCAGGGCTACCGGGCGGCGCTGCGGGTGGCGGAGCTCGATCGCCGAACCGAACCGGGCAACGACACGTACCTGGTGGTGGAGGTGAGCAACACGGGAACGGCGCCACTCCCCCACCAGGACAGCCCCGGGTTGCGGTTGCGGCTCGGCGCCCGCCTGCTCGACCGGGACAACGGCGTCCCGGTGAGCGAGTGGGCGCTGACCGCGCTGCCCGGGGACGTGCCGCCGGGCGAGAGCCGGCTCATGGAGGCACTTATCCGCGTGCCTGACGGCCCCGGGGTGCACACTGTCGAGGTCGATCTCGTCAACGAGCACGCGCGATGGTTCGGCGTCTCGGCGCGGGCAGACCTGGCGGTGGCTCCGCGCTGGGGTCGGTTCGCGCTGTGATCGTTCCACCCCCCTGGAGCTGAGAGGTCGAGGTGCCCGTCACGACAGTCACCACCGTGGAGGAGGCCAGGCAGCGGCTGGCAGGCGCGCCGTCGCCCGTGGTCGCGGTGGCCGTCCACGACTCCTACGAGGACGCGGTCCAGTGCCTGGAGGCCATCGCCGCCCACACCGACCGCGGCGTCGCCGTGCTGGTGGTGGACGACGCCGGCCTCGACCGGCGCATCGTCGACCTGCTGGACGCCTCCGGCCGAGCGCCTGGCCCAGGACGTCGTGGTGCTGCGCCATCCCCAGAACCGGGGCTTCGTGCGCTCCTGCAACGACGCCTTCGCGGCCACGCCCGGGCGCGACGTCGTGGTGGTCAACAGCGACGTCGTGGTGGGCCCGGAGTGGCTGGAGCGCCTGACCGCCGCCGCGTGCAGCGCCGACACGGTGGCCAGCGCCACCAGCCTCACCAACCACGGGACGATCCTGTCGGTCCCCGACCGCAACCGCCCGCGGCGCGACGCTGCCCGGCGGCCTGCTGCCGGCCGAGGCCGCCCGCCGGGTGGCGGTCGGGAGCCTGCGGCTGCGGCCCTCCATCCCCACCGCCATCGGGCACTGCATGTACCTGCGCCGCCACGCCCTCGACCTGGTGGGCGGCTTCGACGAGACGTTCGACCCCGGCTACGGCGAGGAGGTCGACTGGAGCCAGCGGGCGCTGTCCCACGGCCTGCGCCATGTGTGCGCGGACGACGTCTTCACCTACCACCGGGGCGGCGCCAGCTTCGGCCTGGCCCCCGAGGTGAAGGCCCGCCAGGACCGCCACGAGGCCATCGTGCGTCGCCGCTATCCCTGGTACGGCGCGTGGGTGGAGACCGCCCAGCTCGACCCGGCCTCACCGCTGGCCGACGCCCTGGCCGCCGCCCGCCGGGCGCTGCTGGGCGTGACCGTGGGCGTCGACGCCCTGTGCCTCGGCCCCGACCAGATGGGGACCCAGCACATCGTGATGGACACGCTGCGCGCCCTGGCCCGCTACCCGGGCATCGACCGCCTGGTGGCCTTCGTGCCGCCCGCGGCCCCCGCCTACGTGGACGAGCTCAGGGCCGAGCTGGCCGGCGTGGAGTTCGTGGAGCTGGAACGGGGCGACCTCGACCACCATGCCGCCGTCGGTCGACGTCGTGTACCGGCCCTACCAGGTCACGTCGCTGGCCGACCTCGACGTGCTGGAGCGGGTGGCCGAACGCTTCGTGGTCAACCAGCTCGACACCATCGCCTTCGAGAACCCCGCCTACTTCGCGTCCGACGAGCGCTGGCTGGCCTACCGGGACGCCACCCGGCTCGCGCTGGAGCTCGCCCACGGCGTGGCTTTCCTGAGCGAGGCCGGCCGGCGGGCCACGCACGCCCAGGGCCTGCTGAGCGGGCGGGCGGCGGAGGCCGTGGTGGGCTGCGGCGTCGACGGCGCCCCGGGCACGGAGGACGGGCCCGAGGCCGCGCCCGCGGGGCTCGGCCCCGGCGACGAGGGGTTCCTGCTGTGCCTGGGCGCCTCCTACCTGCACAAGAACCGGCCCTTCGCAGTCGAGGTGTGGACCGAGCTGCGGCGTCGGGGGTGGGAGGGCCGCCTGGTGCTGGCCGGCCCGACCCCGCCGCACGGCAACTCCCTGGCCCGGGAGGCCGAGCTGCGCCTGGCCATGGCCGAGGACGTCCGGGCCGACCTGGTCACGCTGGGCACCGTGAGCGAGGACGAGAAGCGCTGGCTGTACCGGCACGCCGCGCTGGTCCTCTACCCGTCCTCGGTCGAGGGCTTCGGGCTGGTGCCCTTCGAGGCGGCCCGCTTCGGCGTGCCCACCCTGTCCACCCGCGGCGCGGGGCTGGACGAGGTGCTGCCTCCGGGGCTGACCGTGCTCGACGGCTTCGACGTGGCCCGCGGGGCCGACGCGGCCTGGGGGCTGCTGCACGACCGGGTGGCGGCCAAGGAGCTGGTGGAGGCGCTGCGGGTCGAGGCCGAGTCCCGCCCGTGGGACGCCACCGCGCTGTACCTGGTGGCGTTGTTCGGCCAGGCGCTGCGCCGGCCCCGCGGCCGGGTGCTGGGCGTGGAGGGCGAAGGCGAGGAGCCGCTCGGCGTCGCGCCCCGCACCCCCCGGCGCCGCCCGCCTCGGAGTGGGCGACGGCGCTGGAGCGCATGGTGCACGCGGTCATCGACCGGCCCACCCTCAAGCAGCGCCTGTCGCCCGACGGCACCCGCCGCCAGCACGCGGCCCGGGTGGTCATCGGGCGCGCCCGCCGGCGCCTCGAGTGATGGTCAGATCCGCGTCAGGTCCTGTTCGCACACTGGTCGCGTCATGTTGAGGCGCGGGCAACGGATACGACACATCGTGGTGGGAACACAGGAGGAACGTTCCACACATGGGTCGACATGAGCTCTGGGTCGAGCTGGCCGACACGCCCGGCAACCTGGCGGCCGTGGCGGCCGACCTGGCCGCCTGCGGCGCGAACATCCTCCACCTCGACGTGCACGCGGGCGGCGAGGCCACCGTGGTGGACCGGCTCGTGGTCCAGGTGCCCGACGAGCGCAGCCACGAGCTGGCCGAGGCCGCGGCCCGCTGCGGCGCCACGCTGCTCCACCTGGACGAGGCCGATCCCCACGCCCTGGTCGACGACGTGGTGCGGGCGCTCGACACCGCCCACCTGCTGGTGGCCAGCGACAGCCCGGACGCGCCGGGTGGAGGCCATCCGCCGCCTCATCCCGGCCGACGAGGTCCGCATCGAGACCGCCGCCTCGGGCTCGCCGGTGGTGGACGCGGTCGACCTGTCCGGGCCCTCGGGCGGCGAAGACCGGCCCTGGCTGGCGGTGGTGCCCCACGACCACGACGGCGTGCAGGAGATCGCGGTCCTGCGCCGCCGCGGGCCCCGCTTCACCGCCACCGAGGTCGCCCGCTGCCGGGCCGTCCTGCGCCTGGCCGCCCAGCTGGGCGCGGCGAAGCCCCGCTCGGCGGCCGCGCCCGCCTCCCCCATGCCCCTGCGCCGGCCCACGACCACGCTGGAGCGCCTGGTGGTCCTCACCGACGGCGGGCTGGTCCGCCTGCGGCACCTCGGCCCGGGCGACCGCGAGGCGGTGGAGGCCCACCGCGCCCGCTGCTCGTTCCCCGTCCCCGAGGTGGACGACGCCCTGCTGCGCAACGACGGCTGCGACCACGTCGGCCTGGCCGCGCTGATCGGCACCGACGTCGTGGGCATGGGCCGCTACGACGCCGACCCCGTCGGACGCGAGGCCGCCCTCGCGGTCTCGGTCGAGGACCGCCACCAGCGCCGCGGCATCGGCACCCTGCTGGTCACCGAGCTGGCCCGCCTGTCGGGCACCGGCGAGGCCCAGACCCGCGCCTTCCGGCGGGCACCGCCTGGCGTCACATCCGGTCGACGGCCGAATCTGACGACCCGTCAGAGACTGGCTACCGTGCGGGCATGACGGACGAGCAGCTCGTCGTGCGCGAGGACGGCGGCGTGCTGTGGCTCACGCTCAACCGGCCCGACGCCGCCAACGCCCTGACCCCCGACCAGCGGGACGAGCTGGCCGACCGGCTGGAGCAGGCGAGCGAGCGGGTCGAGGTGCGCGCCGTGGTGATCACCGCCACCGGCCGGCACTTCTGCACCGGGGCCGATCTGCGGGCCTCGCGACCCGGACCGGTGCGGCCGGACGGGGCGCCCGAGAAGGTCGTGGGCGACGTGGCCCGCATGATCTCCGGCGGGGCGCAGCGGTTGATCACCGCCATCGTGGACTGCGAGAAGCCCGTGATCGCCGCGGTCAACGGCACCGCGGCCGGCATCGGGGCCCACATGGCGCTGGCCTGCGACCTGGTGCTGGCGGCCGAGGGTGCCCGCTTCATCGAGGTGTTCGTGCGCCGGGGACTGGTCCCGGACGGGGGTGGGGCCTGGCTGCTGCCCCGGCTGGTGGGGCTGTCCAAGGCCAAGGAGCTGATGTTCTTCGGCGACGACCTGGGCGCGGCCGAGGCCGAGCGGTGGGGCCTGGTCAACCGGGTGGTCCCCGCCGAGTCCCTGCCGGAGCTGGCCGCCGAGTGGGCCGGCCGTCTGGCCGCGGGGCCGACCCGGTCCATCGGGCTCACCAAGCGCCTGCTCAACCGCTCGCTGGAGAGCGACCGCGCCACCGCCTTCCGGGAGGAGGCGCTGGCCCAGGAGCTCAACATGACCACCCATGACGCCAACGAGGGCGTGGACGCCTTCGTGGAGCGCCGCGACCCCGTGTACCGGGGTTGGTGACCGGGGCTCTCGGAGATGCCGGCGGTAGGGTCTGGCCCCGTGGGTCGCTGGGGTCGTAGGGCACGGCAGGGCCGCGGTGGTGGCCGCCGCCGGGCAGCGGTGGCGTGGCCGTGAGCCGTGGCCGTCGCCGTCTCGCGGCGCCGCCCGGCAGGCCAGGAGGGACCGGTGCGGGGCCGCACCACGTTCCAGCGCCGGGCCGAGCTGGCGCGGCTGGGGGGCCGCGCCGGGGCCGACTTCGCCCTGCACCGCGCCCGCCGGGTCTTCGCCGGTGCCGCCCGCCAGGCCGAGCTGGACCAGGAGTTCGAGCTGCGCACCGCGGCCCAGGTGGCCGAGGCCCTCGGCAACATGAAGGGCGCGTTCATGAAGCTGGGCCAGATGGCGTCCTACCTCGACGTCGGCCTGCCCCCGCACGTCCGCGAGGCGCTGGCGACCCTCCAGCAGGACGCCCCGCCCATGTCCGCCGGCCTGGCCGCCGAGGTCGTGGAGCGCGAGCTGGGCGCCCCGCCCGAGCGGCTGTTCCTGGAGTGGGACCCGGCGCCGATCGCGTCGGCCTCCATCGGGCAGGTCCACCGGGCCATCACCCGCGACGAGCGCCCGGTGGCGGTCAAGGTCCAGTACCCGGGGGTGGACGACGCCATCCGCTCCGACCTGGACGGCGCCGGCCTGATCTTCGGGGCCATGGGCCTCGCCCTGCCCGGCTTCGACCCCGGGCCGGTGGTGGACGAGATCCGGACGCGGGTCGTCGAGGAGCTGGACTACCAGCTCGAAGCCCGCAACACCCAGCTGTTCGCCGACTTCTACCGCCACCACCCGTTCATCTCCGTGCCCGACGTGGTGCCCGAGCTGTCGACCGGCCGGGTGCTGACCACCGACCTGGCCGAGGGCGTGCGCTTCGAGGAGATGCTCACCTGGAGCCAGGACGAGCGCAACCTGGCGGGCGAGGCCATCTACCGCTTCGTGTTCCGCAGCCTGTACCGGGTGCACGCCTTCAACGGCGACCCCCACCCCGGCAACTACCTGTTCCGGCCGGGCGGGCGGGTCACGTTCCTCGACTTCGGGCTGGTCAAGCACTTCACCGGCCCCGAGATCGACACGTTCGGGGAGATGATCCGCATGATGGTGATCGAGCGGGACCTGCCCCGGTTCCGCCGGATCATCGAGGGGCTCGGCCTGCTGGCCCCGGGCACGCCCGTCTCCGACGCCGAGGTGCTCGACTACTACAGCCACTTCTACGAGTTCGTCATGGAGGACGAGGTCGTGACGGTGACGCCCGAGTGGTCGACCGAGGCGGCCGCCCGCTACTTCGACCCCAACGGCCCGTACGGCCCGATCATCAAGGCGGCCAACCTGCCCCCCAGCTTCGTCATCATCCAGCGCATCAACCTGGGGCTGATGGCCATCCTCGGCGACCTGGCGGCCACGGCCAACTACCGCCGCATCGCCAACGAGCTGTGGCCCTGGGTGGAAGGGCCTCCGGCGACCCCCATGGGTGAGGCCGAGGCCCGCTGGCTGGCCGACCGCGCCCGCATCCGCACCGCCTGAGCGGGTCCGCGGCCGGGGAGCCGGCCGTCCCTAGCATCGGGCGATGACCGTCCCGCCGCCCCGCACGCTGGCCGACGTGCTGGCCGCGCCGGGCGAGCCGGTCGAGTGCGGGCCCGACCTGGACGCTGCTGCGGGCCGGGCTGGACGAGGCCGCGGCCCGGGCCACCGCCCTGGCGGGATGGTCGGAGGACGACCCGCTGCGCCTCACCAAGCGCCGGGTCGGCGACCTGCTGCGCTGCCCCCGCCGGGCCCTGGCCGCCCCGGACGAGGCGGGCGTCAGCGACGACCTGGTGGCGGGCCTGATCGTGGACGCGGCGGCCAAGCTGGCCACGCTGGTGCCCCAGCGCCGGCCCACGGCGGACGCGGCGGTCGCCTTCCTGGCCGCCACCGGCGAGGAGCGCGTCGCCGACCACCTCGACGCCCAGACGCCCGGCGCCCGGCGGGCGCTGCTGCGGGACGCCGGCGCCCGGGTGGCGATGCTGGCCGCCGGGCTGGCCCACCGTCGATCCCGCCTGGTGGCCCCGGGTGGAGGACCCGGCCCGCATCCGCCTGGCGGGCGGCGCGGTGACCGTGGGCGGCCGCCTGGACCTGATCTTCGGGGGACCGCCCACGTCCCGCCCCGCGGTGGTCGTCGAGGTCAAGGCCGGCCGCTGGTACGACGGGATGCGGGCCGACGCCCACCTCTACCTCCTGCTGGTGGCCCTGCGCGACGGCCGGCCGCCCGCCGCGGCGGTGACCGTGGTGGCCGACGGCACCACGCAGGTCGAGCCGGTCCGTCCCGCGGTGCTGGCCCACGCGGCCGAGCGGGTGGAGGAGGCCATGGGCGTGGCCGCGGCCCTGGCCGCGGGCGAGGCCCCCGCGGTCCGCCCCGGGCCGCACTGCGCCCACTGCCCGGCCCGCCCCGACTGCCCGGCCGGGCTCGCCTGGCGCCCGCCGGCCGAGGCGGTGGGCGCGTGAGGGACGCGGTCGGCGCCGCCGACCGGCTGCGCTCCGGCGTGGCCGCGCGCGCTGGCCGGGCGCGCTGGCCGGCGGCGGCGCCCCGCCCGGGCGGATCCACGTCGGCTGGTGGGCCGCGCTGGCCGCCGCGGCCTGCCCCGCGGCCTACCGGGCCGAGGGCGAGGAGGGCTGGGGGTTCCCGGGCTGGTCGCCCGCCACCGCCGCCGGCGCAGTGGCGCGGGCCGCGCTCGACCGCCACCTGGAGGAGGCGCCGGACAGCGCCGCCCGACCCGCTGGAGCTGGTCCGGGCCTGGATCCGCGCCGCCCGGGACCTGTCGGCCGACGGGGCTGCGGGCTGGGTGGCCGAGCGCCGGAACGAGGGCGACGGCGCCGCGCTGGCCGCCACCGCCGCGGCCGCGTCCCGCTGGCTGGCCGGGTTCCTCCGGGCGCTGGGATGGCCGCTGCCCCCCGACCTCGCCCTGCTCAACGTGGCCCGCGACGGTCCCGCGCCCACCACGCCCACGTGGCGGCCGCCCGAGCTGTCCGGGATCAGCGTGGCGGCCGGGGCCGACGCCCGGCTGGGCCGGGTGAGCGGGTCCGGGCACTTCGCGCTGGTCGTCCACCGCCCCAGCGGCGGCGACGACGGCGCCGTGCGGCTGCGGGCCACGGTGGAGGCGGCCACCGGCGCCCTGACCCGGGGCATCGCCCCCGAGGCCGTGGTGGTCACCACCGGCGACACCGGCGAGCGGCTGCGGCTCGACGTCGACGCCGCGGTGCTGGAGGAGGGCGGGCGCCTGCTGGTCGAGGCCGTCCGCCAGCGGGTGGCGGCCGCCGAGCGGGGGTTCGACCCGGTCGACGCCACCCCGTCGGCCCGCTGCCGCCGCTGCGACCACGCCGGCGCCTGCCCTGCGGGCCAGGCGTGGCTGGCGGGCCCCGGGCGCTGGCGCGACGGGCTCCCGGCGCTAGCCCGAGCGGAGGACGACGGCGACGGTGCCCGTGTCGGCGCGGTCCTGTAGCTCGCGGTAGCGGAGCAGCGCCCCCGGCCACGGGCTGTCGGCGGACACCAGGTCGTGGGCCACCAGGGCCACCAGGTCGCGCCGGTGGGCGCCGAACAGCTCGGTGCGCAGGGCCGTGGCCGCGCCGGGGTCGATGCCCTGGCCCGGCCGGTCGGGGTCCACCGACACCAGGTCGCCCCGGGCCGCCAGATCCCGGCCCCGGCGGTTGAGGGTGATGTCGCCCGCGGCGATGGCGCCCTCCAGCGCCGGCCCGCAGCCGGTCGAGCTCGTCCTCCTCGCCGTCGGACAGGGCCCGGTGCCGGGCGACCACCTGCCCAGCCCCGGGTGTAGCGGGCGGCCGCGTCGCCCACCGCCACCACCAGCGTGCGGCCGGCGTCGCTGCGGACGGGCACCCGCTCGACGGCCAGCTCGGCCAGCACCGCCTCGCAGTAGGGGTCGAGCAGCGACTCGTCGCACTCCACCCGCAGCGGCCCGTCGAGGCCGGCCGCCGCCACCTGGTCGGTCACGCGACCGGGCCACCCGGTAGGTGGCGGGCGTGGCGGTGGCGCTCCGGTCCCCGGCGGACAGCGTGCCCAGCGCCGCCACCAGCGTCACGCCCGCGCAGGCGGCCGCCGGCCACCAGCGCGCCGGCGCCCGGCTTCAGCCCGTGGTAGCCGGCCACGAACAGGACGAGCGACACGAACACGCCCGCGCCCCACAGCCAGCGGAGCTGGGGCACCGCGGTCCCGAAGCGGGTGGTGGGCACCAGCAGGGCGGTCAAGAACGCCAGCCCGGACACCGCGAACGCCAGCCCGATGCCGGTGGCCGCCACCCGGTCGCCCCGGCGGCGGGCGTCCCGCAACCGCAGCACGCCCCCCACGCTCAGCCCCACCAGCCCCACCACCGCCAGCACCAGCGGCGGCCCCACCGTGCCCTTGGGCCCCACGCCGAGGTCGTCCGCGTGCCAGGGCCGGACCCACCAGGGCGGCAGCGCCACCACCCGGGCCACCACCCGGGCGCTGGGCGCCGCCGCCAGCGTGGGGACGTCCCCGGCCGACCGCCACAGCCGCACCAGGTTGCCGGCGCCGTCCGCTCCCACCTCCTCGGCCACCGGCTGGGCCAGGCCGGCCGCGACCACCAGGGCGGTGGCGGCCAGCGCGCCCGCGGCGCTCGCCCAGCGCCGCACCGGCAGCCCCCAGGCCCCCGCCGCCACCACCAGCGCCGCCACCGTCAGCAGCACGGCGACGAACAGCGCGACGCGCAGGTCGGTCCCCGCCACCAGCACGCCCACCGCGCCGGCCCATACCAGGCACCACCGGCGCCCGCACAGGACCGCCCACACCAGCACCAGGAACCACAGGAACGGCAGCACGACGGTCCCCGGGTAGCCGGGCTCGACCAGGGTGGCCGGCCCCATCACCCAGCACAGGACGGCCACCAGCATCATGGCCAGCGCCGCCACCGTGTCGCCCGAGTCCCCGCCCAGGCGGCGGGCGGTCACGAAGATGCCCACCACCGCCACGGCGTTGACCAGCGCGGCGCCGGCCGCCAGCCCCGCGTCGCCTCCCCAGCGGAGCGGGTAGGCCAGCAGGTCGAACAGCAGCGGCCCGGGGTGGTGCACCTCGACGCCCAGCGGCGCGGACGTCGCAGCCCAGGGCCCCACGCCCGGCACCGATCCCCCGTCGAGCACATCGCCCGCCCCCACGGCCACCAGCGCCGCGTCCCCCACCGGCACCCAGCCGCCCGCCACGGCCCGCCCCGCCGTCACCACCAGCGGGACCAGCGCCGCAGCCAGCGCCAGCCAGGCCCACCGCCGGCTACGCCGCCGAGCCGTGACCGCGGCCGCCCGCTCGCCCCGGCCCTCCGCCGGCCCCGGCCCCCGGGCGCGGCCGCCCGGGCAGGCCTGCGCGCGGCCACGAGTGCACCCCTCCCCGGCTCCACCGACCCCCGACGCTACCGGCCCGGCGCCGGAGGCAATAGGGGTCGCGGTCCGGCGCCGGAGGCAATAGGGGTCGGGCCGGCGCCGGAGGCAATAGGGGTCGCGGCCGGCGCCGGAGGCAATGGGGGTCGGGGGCCGGTCGCTATTGCCTCGGGGCTGCCGCAGTGGCCCCTATTGCCTCGGGTCCGCCCTCGGGTCCGCCCTCGGCCGAGCGGCGGGCGGGGCGGCCCGTACACTCCGGCCATGGCAGCCGGTTCAGGGTGCCGGGTTCCAGGCGCCGAGCTTGCCCACCGGGCCGTGGCCTGCGCCGAGGCGCCAGCCGGCCGAGGATGCCAGCCCGGCGTGGACGAAGCGCTTGGCCGCGTCCAGGGCGTCGCGCATGGGGGCGCCCCGGGCCAGCCCGGCGGCGGTGGCGGCGCCGAACGTGCAGCCCGTGCCGTGGTCGTTGCGGGTGGGGATGCGGGGCAGGCGCAGCTCGCCCAGCTCGCCGGTGGCGGTCTCGTACACGACGTCCACCGCGTCCCCGCCGTCGTCGGCCAGGTGCCCGCCCTTGACCACCACCCAGGCGGGGCCGAGGTCGCCCAGGCGCCGGGCCGCCTCGCGGGCGTCCGCCACGCGTCTCCACCGGGGTGCCGAGCAGCGCGGTGGCCTCCCGGGTGTTGGGCGTGATCACCAGCGCGTGGGGGAAGAGCGCCTGGGTGTAGGCCCGCTCGGCCCCGGGGTCGAGCAGCCGGGCGCCCGGTGGACGACACCAGCACGGGGTCGACCACCAGCCGGGGCAGGCGCCCCGCCGCGGCCAGGCCCGCCACCGCCCGCACCACCTCCTCGGTGGCCAGCATGCCGGTCTTGGTGGCGACCACCGGCAGGTCGTCGAGCACGGCCTCCACCTGGGCGAGCAGGAACTCGACCGGGGGGACGTGCACGCCGGTCACGCCCACGGTGTTCTGGGCGGTCAGCGCGGTCACCGCGCTGGTCCCGTGCACGCCCAGCGAGGCGAAGGTCAGCAGGTCGGCCTGGATGCCGGCCCCGCCGCCCGAGTCGGAGCCGGCGATGGTGAGCGCCACCGGGGGCGTGTCGGGGATCACGGCGGGGAACGTAGCGGCGCCGGCTCGTCCAGCAGCGCCCGGACCACCGCGCCCGGATCGTCCGCCCCCATGATCGCCCCCATGACCGCCACCCCCGCGGCCCCGGCCTGGATGCACTCCCGCGCCCGCCCGGGGACGATCCCGCCGAGCGCCAGCACCGGGAGCCCGAGCACCGCCCGCGCTCCCATCGCCAGCCCGCGCACGCCCAGCAGCGGCCCGTAGCCGGGCTTGGACGCACTGGCGAACACCGGCGACAACGTGGCCCACGCCGCGCCGCGCCGCTGGGCCTCGACCAGCTCGTCGGCCGTGTGGCACGACCGCCCCCAGGGCATGGCCGACGTCGGCCTCGGGCCACGGGTCGCTCGCCGCCAGCTGCACCCCCTGGGCGTCCACGTACCAGGCCAGGGCGAAGTCGCTCGCCACGTACAGCGCCGCGCCGGCCGCCGCGGTCTGGGCCGCCAGGTGCTCGGCCACCCGGCGGCGGGCCTGGGCCGGCAGGTCCTTCTCCCGCAGCAGGACCTCGCGGGCGCCCACCTCGAGCGCGGCCAGCACGACCGAGCGCAGCGGGTGGCCCGCGGCCTCGGCCCGGGCCCGGTCCGTCACCACCACCAGCCGGGTCACGACAGGTCGGCCAAGCCCTCGAAGCTGGTCGACGCCTCCGCGTAGAGCCGCCGCGGGATCCGCCCCGCCCTCCGGGCGAGCCGCCCGGCCTCGACCGCGTGGCGCATGGCCGTGGCCATCAGCACCGGCTCCCGGGCCCGGGTCACCGCCGTGGCCAGCAGCACCGCGTCGCAGCCCAGCTCCATGGCCAGCGCCGCGTCCGAGGCGGTGCCGATGCCGGCGTCGAGGACGACGGGCACGCCCGCCGACTCCAGGATGATGGCCAGGTTGTACGGGTTGCGGATGCCCATGCCGCTGCCGATGGGCGCGCCCAGCGGCATGACCGCGGCCACGCCCATGTCCTCCAGCCGCCGGGCCAGGACCGGGTCGTCGTTGCTGTAGGCGAGGACCACGAAGCCGTCCTCCACCAGCTGCTCGGCCGCGTCGAGCAGCTCGACGGGATCGGGCAGCAGCGTGCGCTCGTCCGCCACCACCTCCAGCTTGACCCAGTCGGTCTCCAGCGCCTCCCGGCCCAGCTGGGCGGTGCGGACCGCGTCGCGGGCCGTGTAGCAGCCCGCGGTGTTGGGCAGGGGCCGGATGCCGGTGCGGCGCAGCACGTCGAACAGGCTGCCAGGGGCGCGGGGGTCGACGCGGCGCAGCGCCACGGTGGTCAGCTCGGTGCCCGACGCCACCAGCGCCCGCTCCAGCTCCTCCAGGCTGGGGGCGCCACCGGTGCCGACGATCAGCCGGGAGGCGAACTGCTCGCCTGCGATGACCAGTGGATCTTCCATCGCCGTCAGCCTCCCTGCGCGACCTGTAGGACCTCGACCTGCGCCCCGGCCGCCAGCGCCCGCTCCCCCCACGTGCGCCGGGTCACCACCTCGCCGTCCACGGCCACCGCCAGGCCCCGCGGCTCCAGGCCCAGGGCGGCCACCAGCCCGGCGACCGTGGTGCCGGGGTCGAGGACCCGCTCGTCGCCGTTCACCGTAACCCTCATGCCGGCGCGCCCGCTCCCTCGCCCGCGAAGCGCCGCGGGTCGCAGGCCGCCACCTCGGCCGGCACCGGCTCGCCCAGGACGGCGGCGGCCACCGCCTCGGCCGTGATCGGGGTGAGCAGGATGCCGTTGCGATGGTGCCCGGTCGCCACCACCAGCCCGTCGACCGCCCCCGGTCCCACCATCGGCAGGTCGTCGGGCGAGCCGGGCCGCAGCCCCGTGCGCACGGCCACCAGCTCGGCGTCGTCCAGCCCGGGGACCAGCGCCAGCGCGTCCCGCAGCAGCTCGTAGGCCCCGCCCGCGGTGGGGCGGGCGTCCCAGCCCCGCTCCTCGACCGTCGCGCCCACGGCCACACGCCCGTCGTCCCGGGGCACCAGGTAGATGCTCGACCCCCGCACCAGCCCCCGCAGCGTGCGCCCCACCAGCGGGTCGCCCGGCGCCTGCCGCAGGGTCAGGATCTGGCCCTTCACCGGCCGCACCGGGGGCCGGGCCTGCTCCGGCAGCCCGGGGATCGACCCGCTGCGGCACCCGGCCGCCAGCACGGTCGTGGCCGCGGCCAGCGTCTCGCCCGACGTGAGGGCGACGCCCGTGACCCCGCCGTCCGGCCCGGTCGTCACCCGCTCGACCTCGGCGGACAGCAGCGTCACCCCCGCGGCGGCCGCGGCGTCCCGCAGGGCGGGGACCAGGGCTTCCGGGTCCACCGAGCGCTCGCCTGCGGCCAGCAGGCCGCCCCGCACCCCGGGCGCGAGGCCGGGCTCGACCGCGCGGGCCTCCCGGGCCCGCAGCAGGCTCACCTCCAGGCCCATGAGCCGGTGGCGGGCGGCCAGCTCCTCCAGCGCGGCCCGGTCGTCGGCGTCGAGCGCCACCACCAGGGTGCCGTCGGCCCGGTAGCCGACCGGGCGGCCGGCGGCGTCCGCCACCTCGGCCGCGAACGCCGGCCAGCGGGCCCACGACGCCCGGTTGAGCGCCAGCAGCGGCTCCTCCCCCAGGCGGGCCTCGGTCACCGGCGCCAGCATCCCGGCCGCGACGCCGAGCCGCCCCGAAGGCGGCAGCGCCGAGGCCGGCCCGACGACGCGTGTGCCTGCGTCCACCACCGTCGACCGACGCGCCCCGCTGGGCCAGCCGCCACGCCGCCGACAGCCCGATGACGCCGCCCCCCACCACCACCACGTCGGGCGCTCACAGCTCGCCGCCCAGGGCGTCGACCGCCTTGGTCACGGCCAGCATGAGGTCGTGGGTGGCGGTGTGGGGGTCGGGCGAGTCCACCACCGCGCCGATCACCGCCACGCCGAACGCGCCGGTCGCCATGACCTCCTCGACGCTGGCCGTGGTGATCCCCGCGATGGCGATGACGGGCACGTCCACCGCCTCCACCACGGCCCGCACCCCGGCCACGCCGATCGGGTCCGGCAGGCCGGGCTTGGACGTGGTGGCGAAGGTGGGGCCGACGCCGAGGTAGTCGGCGCCCTCGGCCACCAGCCGCTCGGCCAGCGCCGGGTCGCGGGCGGTCCCGCCCACCAGGGCGCCGGGGCCCACCACCTTGCGCACCGCGGCGACGGGCAGGTCGTCGGCCCCCACGTGCACGCCGTCGGCGTCGATGGCCACGGCCAGGTCGGCCCGGTCGTTGACCAGGCAGGTGGCGCCGGCCGCCTGGCAGCGCTCGGCGATGGCGTGCGCCAGGCGGTAGCGGTCGCCGTCCGTGCCCGCCTTGAGCCGGATCTGCAGGGTGGGGGCGCCCGCCTCCAGCGCGGCCTCGGCCACGATCAGCGAGTCGACCAGCACGTGCAGCCGCCCGAGGCGGGGGTCGGCGACCGGCGCAGGGGTCACGACACGCCCGGGGCCGCGGCGGGCTGGGGATCCGGCTCGGGCTTGAGGCCCGGGTCCGCCAGATACACCTCCCCGCCGGCGGCCACGAACTCCTCCGACTTCCGGGCCATCCCCTCGGCCGCGTAGGCCCGGACCTGCTCGGTGATGGCCATGGAGCAGAACTTGGGCCCGCACATCGAGCAGAAGTGGGCGGTCTTGGCCGGCTCGGCCGGCAGCGTCTCGTCGTGGTAGGCGCGGGCGGTGTCGGGGTCGAGGGCCAGGTCGAACTGGTCCTGCCAGCGGAACTCGAAGCGGGCCTTGGACAGGGCGTCGTCCCACGCCTGGGCCTGCGGGTGGCCCTTGGCCAGGTCGGAGGCGTGGGCCGCGATCTTGTAGGCGATCACCCCCGCCTTCACGTCGTCGCGGTCGGGCAGGCCCAGGTGCTCCTTGGGCGTGACGTAGCAGAGCATGGCGGTGCCGAACCACCCGATCATGGCCGCGCCGATGGCCGAGGTGATGTGGTCGTAGCCGGGGGCGACGTCGGTGGTGAGCGGGCCCAGCGTGTAGAAGGGCGCCTCGCCGCACAGCCGCTGCTGCAGCTCGACGTTCTCCTTGATCTTGTGCATGGGCACGTGGCCCGGTCCCTCGATCATGACCTGGACGTCGTGCTCCCACGCCACCTGGGTCAGCTCGCCCAGGGTGGCCAGCTCGGCCAGCTGGGCCTCGTCGTTGGCGTCGGCGATGGACCCGGGCCGCAGCCCGTCGCCCAGGCTGAAGGCCACGTCGTAGGCGGCGAAGATCTCGCACAGCTCGGCGAAGTGGGTGTAGAGGAAGTTCTCCCGGTGGTGCGCCAGGCACCACGCGGCCAGGATCGACCCGCCCCGGCTCACGATGCCGGTCACGCGGTCGACGGTCAGCGGGATGTAGCGCAGCAGCACGCCGGCGTGGATCGTCATGTAGTCGACGCCCTGCTCGGCCTGCTCGATCACGGTGTCGCGGAACACCTCCCAGCTGAGGTCCTCCGGGCCGCCGTCGACCTTCTCCAGCGCCTGGTAGATGGGGACGGTCCCGATGGGCACCGCGCTGTTGCGGATGATCCACTCCCGGGTGGTGTGGATGTCCCGCCCGGTCGACAGGTCCATGACCGTGTCGGCGCCCCAGCGGGTGGCCCAGGTGAGCTTGTCCACCTCGTCGGCGGCCGAGGACGTGACGGCCGAGGTGCCGATGTTGGCGTTGATCTTGGTGAGGAAGCGCGAGCCGATGATCATCGGCTCGGACTCGGGGTGGTTGACGTTGGCGGGGATGATGGCCCGGCCCCGGGCCACCTCGTCGCGCACGTCCTCGGGGTCCATGCCCTCCCGCAGGGCGATGAACTGCATCTCGGGCGTGACCTCGCCCCGCCGGGCGTAGTGGAGCTGGGTGACGCGGCGCCCGCCGCCGGCGCGCAGCCGGGGCCCGTCGGCGTCCTCGCCGGGGAACGGCTCGGCGGCCGAGCGGCCGGCGCGGAACGAGGCGCGGCCGTCGTCGCGCAGCGAGGCCACCCGGCCGGTGTAGTGCTCCACGTCGCCGCGCTCGTGGATCCAGGCGGCCCGCAGCGGCGGCAGCCCGACCCGGGGGTCGCTGCCCGGGCCCGCTGGTGTCGTACAGGCGGACGGGCTCGTTGGGCGGCTCGAGCGTGACCTCGCAGAACGGCACGCGCACGTCGGAGCGGGTCCCCGCAACATAGGTCTTGCGGCGGATGCCCATGCAGCATCACTCCCTTCGCCGGCATTACCCGGATCAGGTTCGGCGGTCGGCGCCTGGTGCGCCCTCTCAGCCCGGTCGCCCGAGCTCCCGCGGTCTGTTGTGCGCCCACCGTAGCGGCCCGATGCGGGAGGCGCGATCCCGGCTACACGCCGGCGTCCACGATGAGCTCGCTTGCACCGTAGTACCCGTTGCTCTGGTCGTCGTAGGCGTCCCCGATCGCGGCGAGGTACAGGAGGGAGACCAGCAGGGCGGCGGCGCTGGCGACGACTCCGGCCGTGGACAGTCCCTTGCCCTCGTACCCCTTCTTCGCCCGGGCCAAGCCGGCGATCCCGAGGGCGAGGCCGGTGATGGCAAAGGGGATCGAAGTGAAGCCGAAGCCCGGGATGAGGGAGAAGAAGAACGCTCCCACGCCGAGGACGAGGGCCGCGACCGCGAGGCCCGGTGACTTGCTGGCGTTGGCGATGAGGATCTGCTGGGGTGCAGCCACCCCTGCCCCGGTGGGCAGGTTGAAGTTCGGCGTGGCGCCGGCCTGCGGGTAGGCGCCGTGGGGATGGACGTGGTCGGTCCAAGCCCGCCCGTCCCACCAGCGGTGAGCGAACCGGCCCGTGGGGTCGGGGTGCCAGCCGGCTGTCGGCGTGGCGATGTCTCTGCTGGTGTGGTCGGTCACGAACGGGCTCCCTCGTCGGTACTCCGGCCCTGGAGTGCCGGTTCACTGTCTTGAGAGGGGCCAGGCCGGGATTCATGACGCCGAAATCCACACCTGTCGGGCGGGGCGGTCGGGCCACACTGGAGGCGTGGGCACCCCCTCCTACGCGGACCAGATGGCGCGGCTGCAGGCCGATCCGGACCAGCCGGGCCGCTACCACGTCGACGTCGACCCGTGCTGGAACTGCCCGACGGTCCCCCAGGGCGGGACGATGGCCGCCCTGGCCGCCGCGGCGATGACCCTCGAGCTGGGCGATCCCGAGCAGCGGCTGCGCACGCAGACCACGGTGTTCGCGGCCATGATCCCCGCGGGAGAGGTCACCATCGACGTGGCGGTCCTGCGCCGGGGGCGCTCGATGTCGCAGCTCATGGCCACGGCCCGGGCGGCCGGGGCCGATGCGGGCCACACCACGGTGGCGGTGTTCGGGCGGGCCCGGCCCGGCTTCGAGTTCACCGACCTGGCCATGCCCGACGTGGTGGGCCCCGCCGATGCCCCGTCGTTCCGCGACCCGCCGCCCCCGGAGGTCGAGTTCGACGAGGGCGAGCCGTTCCCGTTCTGGGAGCGGGTCGAGGGCCGGGCGGTCATCGGGCGCCCGCCGTGGGAGCCGTTCGTGCCCACGTCGTCGGAGTGCGCCTTCTGGTACGCCTTCGACGAGCCGCCGCATGCGGGCGGACGGCACGCTCGACCCGCTGGCGGTGATCGCGCTGGCCGACCTGATGCCGTCGTCGGTGGGGCAGCGCATGGGGCCCCTCGGCCGGCAGTGGTACCCGCCGAGCACCGACCTGACGGTCCACATGTTCGGCGAGGCCCGGTCCCGCTGGCTGCTGGCCCACCTGCACGCCCGCCGGGCGGGCGAGGGCTACGCCTCGGTGGAGGCCGCGCTGTGGGACGAGGGCGGCGCGCTGGTGGCCCACGCCTCGCAGGTCATGTTCCTGGTGTTCCCCGACGGCGCCCCCGAGGGCGACGAGCGCATCCCCCCGGACCTGCGGGGGTAGGCCCCGGTCCGCCAGACTGGGCGGGCCATGGGCGAGCTGACGCTGGGGAGCCTGAACCTGCACATGGGCCGCGGCCCGGGGGGCCACGCCGCGCCCTTCTACGACGTGGTGACGGCGTGCAAGGAGGTCGACACCGACGTCCTGGTGCTCCAGGAGGGTTGGGTCCCCGACGGCGACGAGGGCGACATCCTGGCGGTGGCCTCGGCCCTGGGCTACGTGGTGGCCGGCACCTTCGCCGTCGCCCGCGCCTCGTGCCACGACCAGGTCCGCCTCATCGCCCGCGAGGGCCCCGCGGGCGACGGCGACTGGGTGGTCGCGGTCCTGTCCCGCCTCCCCGTGCTCTCGACCCGGGTGGTCCCGCTCACCCCCCAGCTCCCCCGGGACCCCGGCCGCCGCGCCCTGGTCGTCGCCGAGGTGGACGCGGGCGGTCCGGTCCCGTTCACGGTGGCGGGCACCCACATGCCGCTGCTCAAGGACCCGGTCTGGCGCCTCGTCCCGTCCCTCCGCGCCTCACTCCCCGCCGCGTCCTCGCCCGCCGCCTTCGCGGGCGACATGAACATGTGGGGCTGGTGCGCCGACCGCCTGGCCGGCCCCGGCTGGCGCCGGGCGGTCCGGGGCCGCACCTACCCGTCCCCCCGGCCCCACAGCCAGACCGACCACATCCTGGTCACCCCCGCGGTCACGGTCCTCTCCTCCGAGGTCCTCCCCCAGGCCCTCTCCGACCACCGCCCCATCCGAGCCCACCTCCGCTTCTAGCCCCGCGGGGCCCGCCGCGGCTGGCGACGTGCCGGGCAACCCCGATCAGCGCAGCCGGCGGTCCAACCGGCTCCGTACCCGATCGACCATGCCGTGCCCCCGACGTCCCAGGCGGCCTCGCAGCCCCCGTCGCCGTCACGCCATCCCGCGACGAAGCCCTGCCACCACGCACCATCGACATCGATGAGCTCGGCCCGGTTCGCGTCGCACGGACCAGTCCGGTGCGCTCTACGGTCTCGACGCACGGCACGCCGTCCTACGAGGTCCAGCCAGCAGGACGCGGCAGGTTCGTCCGGCGCGGAATGCTGGGCCAGGTATGCCGCCTTTCATCGTCCGGTTCGAGGCTCTTGGGGCGGCTTCGCCCCCCGGTCCTTCAAGTCGCTCAGCTCGTGCCACACCGCCAGTGGACGACAGCGCCGCCCCACCGAACAGGGCGTACCAGGCGCAAAAGGGTGGCAAGTGGGGCACAGACGTCCGACGGCCGCGGTACGCAGCTCTGTCGGGAGGTGCGTCGTGATAGGCAGGCGGGACGCCCTCGCCGCAGCACGACGGGCGGCGGGGCACACGCTGGAGTCGCTCGCCGAAGCGCTCGACGTCGACCGCAGCACGGCGATCCGATGGGAGTCCGGCAAGAGCGAACCGCAACCGCGTCACCGGTCGGCGCTGGCGCGGGCACTCAAGATCTCCCTCAGCCGGCTTGACGACCTCCTTGCCTCCAGCGTGACCAGGCTCCCGCTTCGGGCGCCGTTCAGACCGAGGACCGCGTGCACTTCGTCCTCCACAACCCGCAGAGCGTCGACCTGATTGCGGTAGGAGCACTCCGGGAACGGATCCACACGCTCGACGCAAGGTATGACACCACGCCATCGGCCCAGCTCATCGGGGAGGCCGCTCAATTGCTCGGCCATGTCATGGTCCTCGAGGGCTGCGCGACCGGGCGTGTCATGGGCGCTCTCTGCAGGGCCGAGGCAGAGGCAGCCATCCTCGTCGGGGAACTCGCCTGGGATGCGTCCCAGCGGCGGGAGCACGTGGCTGCCAGGATCTACTTCGAGCAGGCGCAGGCTGCCGCGCGACGGGTCCACGACCCGGCAATGGAAGGCCTCGCCTTGCTACGGCAGAGCATCGTCGCGCTCTACGGGGAGCACGACCCGCACTCGGGACTCGACCTCGCGATTCTTGCCGCCCGGACAGGATCGGCTACCAGTTCAGTAATCGCGGGGCTCGGACTTCTGCATGCTGCGGAGGCGCACGCCATGCTGCGCCATCGGCGCGAGTGCGAGGCCGCCCTGGGCGACGCCGAGCAGCACCTGATCACGATCGACGTCGCTGATCCGGCCTACGACCTGTACTCGCCGACGCAGCCCGGGCGGCTGGCCGGCTCGTGCTATCTCGTCCTTGGCGAGGAGAAGAGAGCACTCCGGACACTCGAGGAAACGGCGAGGTCCTTCACCGCACACTCGAAGAATCAGGCGATCGTCTGGGGCAATCTGGGGCTGGCGCACATCCACCGGAACGAGATCGAGGAAGCAACGGACGCACTCCATCGGGCGATCGACGTCATCGAGAGCACTCGGGGCGGCGGGGGCCTCAACATCGTCTTCGACGCGGGACGAGAGCTCCATCGATGGCGGGACCTGCCCGCCGTGACCGACGTGCACGACAGACTGCTCACGTTGATGACAGCGGCATAGGAGCGACGTGGCTGAAACGACCATCTCCGAGGCCAAACAGGCCATCCGTGAGCGGGTCTGGACAGAGCTCGAGGCCGCGGGCGCTGCGGAACCCGGTGTGCGCGGCAGCATCCCCGCCTTCGCCGGGGCGGAGGCAGCCGCCATGCGCCTTGCCGGCCGGGCCGAGTGGGCCGCCGCGCGGTCCTCAAGGCCGTCCCTGACCGCGCTCAATTGCCCGTGCGGGTCCAGGCGCTGAGCGAGGGCAAGCTCGTTTACATGGCCGTGCCCAAGATGGCCGATGTCGAGCCCTTCTATGTCCTTGACCCAGGGACCCTCACTGCGCCCTTCGCGCAGGTCGCCACGGGTCGGGGGGCAGCTACGACGGCTGTCCGGGTCGGAACCGGCCACATGCGGCCGGTCGACCTCGTCGTCTGCGGCAGCGTCGCAGTCAACCGAACCGGAGCCCGCCTCGGGAAAGGTGCCGGCTACTCCGACATCGAGGTCGCCCTCCTTCAGGAGGCGGGCCTCATCAACCACACCACTCCGATCGTCACCACGGTCCACCCGCTACAGATCATCGAGGATGAACTCCCCGAGACCGATCACGACTTCCGCGTCGATCTCATCGTCACGCCCGACGAGATCATCGAGTGCAGCCCACCCCGCCGGCCCCGGGGCATCCTCTGGGATCACCTCGATCCCGCCACGATCGAGGCCATCCCTGTCCTCGCAAACCTCAGCCAGCGTCGAAATCGACGGATCGAGGATCAGGGCTGAGAGACAGGGACAATGGGCTCACCGACGTCCCGACGATCAGCCGCCCACGTCGGAGCGGTTGGCCTCGACCCGGTTGCGGTGCTCGTCCTCGGCCCCGATGTAGCCGGCGGCCACGTTGGCCAGGCCCACGCTCTTGACCATGGCCGCGTAGCCGTCGTGGCTGGGGTAGATCTGGTCGAGGGTGGCGGCGTCGAAGGGCTCGTGGCTGCCGAACAGGCGGCAGAAGCCGGCCCCGCCGTTGTCGCCGGTGTTGACCGCGGTCGGGACCTCGACCTGCGACAGGCGGATGCCGCCCCGGGCGACGCCGATGGCGTCCCGCGCCTTGGTGCCGTCGGGGTTGAAGGCCAGCGGCTCGGCGGTGGGCGGCGGCGTGCCGTCCTCGACCCAGCGCACGAGGTGGTCGTAGGCGGCGCCCAGCACCTGGTGCAGCGGTACCCGGCTGAACGGCGGCCGGGTGCACTCGACCGGCGCGGGCGGCCCCAGGTCCCGCTCGGCCAGGGGTCGCCGGTACACCTGCCCGGCGAAGCCCGAGTGGGCCGCCCCCGCCACCTCCCACCGGCGGAAGTGGTCGGTGTCCTCCGGCCGGGTGGGCGTGCGCACGTCGGTCTCGGACAGGATCTGGAACACCGGCTCGGGGCCCACCCGCGTGGGCGCCGCCCCCACCACGAAGCCGTAGCCGTCGAACACCGGCTCGATCTGGGGCAGGACGGCGTTGTAGTAGATGGCCATCCGCCCCGCCGACTGGGACGCCCCGATGGCCAGACAGGTTGTCCACCCGCAGCCCGCCCAGCGGATCGACGCCCTGCGGCGCCCGTAGCGCCTGTGCCGCCTGGCTGAACACGTCGTAGGACATCTCGTCGGCCATGAAGGTCCGGCCCCCGGTCACGTCGAGGGTCCCGTACCGCGCCGGGCTCCAACCTGCGAGCTGGTCCACGCCCACCCGCTGCGCCGACACGCCCACCCAGGCGTAGCCGCGGTCCATGATCTGGTCCGGGCTCCACAGCGCGTCGAGGTCGTACCCCGCGGTCACGTTCTGCCATTCCACCAGGACGGTCCCGTTGAACTGCCGGTTCCGCTCGGGCCGCCGCACCACGATCCGGGTCCGGTAGGGCACGTCCTCGCCCACCAGCGCCCCGGTGGCCGAGTAGGCGTCGGCCGCCCCCGACAGGATGAACTCCTGCTCGACGTACCCCCGCGCCGCCAGGTCGAGATAGGTGGAGAAGAAGGGATACGTGTCCTCCACCGCCGGCGCCAACGGGTCACCCGGCACCGTCCCCGGCACCGGCCCCTCGACCATCGCCGCCGGCACCGCCCGCGGCACCTGCGCCCCCACGGGCCCCGCCGGCACAACCCCCACGCCGACCACGAGCGCCAGCACACCCCCCAAGACCCCGGCGAACCCGACCCGCGACCCATGACGACGGCGTGTGGCACTCATCGGTGACCCCCTCTGACACCCACAATGACCTGTACCCAGTCATGTCACGATCGACACCACAACCAAATCATTCGTCTTAATTCCATCGCTCCTCCGGGGTGCGGCGTGCCTCGAGCTCGCCTGCGCTCGGAGATGTGCTCTGACGGAGCCGCATGACTGACATCGATGGACGTGACGCGATCGAGGCGAGCCGGGAGCGGCTGGCGTGAGGGGCGCCGGGCCCTCGACGCGGGCCGACACGAGCTGTCGACGTGGGCCGCTCGGACCCTGTATGCGGATCACCCGTGGGTGGGCGCGACCGATCTGCTGACGCGGGCGGCGTGGGTCCCGCCGGGGCCCGTTCCCTGGGGACGGGCGTGCGGCTCCGGTGGTGCGAGGCGCTCCCGGGCGGGAGCGTCGACGGGACCGAGCCCCAGTCGGCCGCGGTCCGTCCGTTGCGGGCGCGGACGGGACCAGGTACGAGACCTACTCGGGCGCGGTCGGCGAGCTGGCGAGGCCCGCGGTTGTTCGAGGACCGGCCGTGCTACCGGTTGCTCGGGGTGGTCTTGGAGGGCGGAGGCGTCGAGCTGTCGTTCGGGCCGGGCCACTACTTCGGCACCATCGACACGTGCGAGGCGGTGGCGCACGAGCTGGCGGAGGCCCGCCGGAGCGACTCGGCCGGTGCACCCGACCTGCCATTCCGGTCGCTGATCGGCGACCCCTGCGACCTCAGTCGCCACCCGGTGACCGTGGCGCTCGAGCGCGCTCGACGCTCCGCCGATCGGCGACGGGCGCCACCTTCGTGCTCCACCGCCGGGACAGCGCCAAGGTCGCTCACGGCGGGGGGCTGTACCAGGTCATGCCGGTCGGCGTCTTCCAGCCCACCGGCCCGGGGGAGGCCAACCAGGCCGAACGACTTCGACCTGTGGCGGTCCCTGGCCCGGGAGTACAGCCGAGGAGTTCCTCGGCGAGCCCGAGCACCGCGGCGACGACGGCCCGCTCGACTACGAGCGCTGGCCCTTCTTCCGGGCCCTGGCGGAGGGACGTCGAGGCCGGGGCCGTCACCGCCCACTGGCTCGGACTCGGCACCGACCCCCTGAGCTTGGTCACCGACATGCTGGTGGCGGTCGTGTTCGAGGACGCCGTGCTACGACGACCTGTTCGGCCGGGCGGTCTCGGCCAACGCCGAAGGGCAGGTGATCGGCCACCATCGGTTCGACGCCGAGCACGTCACCCGAGCTCTGGCGTCGTATCCGATGCAGGCTGCGGGCGCCGCGGTCCTCGCCTCGGCCTGGCAGCACCGCGCCGTGATCCTGCCGTGAGCGGGCTGGCGGCAGATGTGGTGCGGGCTTCCCGTCTCGGGGTCCGGCAGCGCCGTTCACTCCTGGTCGTTCGTCCCGGGCAGCGGACTCTTCCTCGCCACGCACTGAGGTTCGACAGGTCAGGGTTGGTCTGCGTGATGGTGAAGGTGCCGTCACGCGTGAGCGATGCGAGGTCGCCGGACCGCAGAACGGGCATGATCTGCCACGTGCCGGGCGATGCCGGCGCTGACGTCGTGAAGGTCGTAGACGACGGAGTAGCGTGAAGAATGTTCCGGAACCGCACTGCGGGATCGTTCGCGTGACGATTGCGTTAGCGACGGAGCTGGCGAAGTCGGTCCCGATGATGGTGCAGCTCGCGCGCACGGCGGTACCGCCGATGTCGCCCGTGAGCGGTTGCCGTCGTGTCGCGTAGGGGAGCGCGAACGACCGGCCGAGTCACACGACGGCGCCAGCACTATCGACGGCACGACGCGAACACGTCGTAATCGAACGGAGAACCATCCTCGGGCCTGCTGATCCGAAGTGGTGCTAGTGCCGCCGCCGCGCGGGCGTCGGGCGTCGACGCCGAGGGAGAGCGGCGGTGAGCCTACAGGCTCCGAGCAATGCACGCACAGGAGGCCGATCGCGGCGATGAGGTGTGTTGTGCTCCTCGTCATGACTATCCTCCCCAAGCGCTCGCCACCTGTCACACTGGTCACACGCAGGATGGACGGCCGAGGTAGAGGATCGGTGGAGTCACGCCAGAGCACCTCTCGGAGACAGGGGCCGCCTGCATCGCCCTCGAGGTGCACGTGCTCGGTCCGCTCCGAGCGGTGCGAGATGGTGTAGAGATACCGGTGGGAGATAAGAAGCTACGGGCGCTAGTAGCGGCGCTCGTGATGAACGCACGGGCCGGCGTCCCGGTCGGTGAGCTGGTCGCCGCCCTGGGGTGAGCGGCCGCCGTCCAGCGCACACAAGACGTTGCAGACTCACGTGAGCAGTTGAGGCGCTTGCTGGGTACGTCGGCGGTGCTGACGGAGGATCGGAGTTATCTGAGAGTCGCGGTACGGACGGACGTGCACCGGTTCGTAGTCGCTGATAGACGAGGCGAGAGCGCTCCGGCGACGCGGAACGGAGAGCGGCCATCCTGGCACAGGCGCTGAGCCTGTGGCGCGGCGATCCGTACGCCGAGCTCGACGATTGGACGAGAGGTGATGGACGAGGCGCTGACGACTGCACGAGTTGCGGGCGCAAGGCAGGAGCTGCGGGCAGAAGCCTCATCGAGGCCGGACTGCATGGCGACGTATGCCGAGCTCGAGGGCTAGTCGTGGAGAACCGTTGAGTGAGCGCCGGTGGGAGCTGCTCGATGCTAGAGCTGTACCACGCTGGTCGACAGGCCGAGGCCCTACGTGCCTACCGATCGTGCCCGCACGACGCTCCTCGAACAGCACGGGGTGGAACCGGGAACCGCACGCGGAGCCCTCGAACTCGCGATCCTGCGACACGATCCCTCCCTCGACGCTTCTCCTCTCTCCCGCGTCGCTCCGGGTGAGGTGGACACGTGGAACGAGGACGTGCGCGCCGGCGACGACGCGCACACGCGCGGCGAGCTCGCTAACGCCATGGCGGCGTACCGCAGCGCCCTTGCGACGAGTGAGGGCGGGAGCGCACACTCGCGGCGCGAGTGCGAAGTCCTCATCCGCCTCGCTGAGGTAGAGTACCTCGCCGGCGACCCCGCACATCGCGAGAGTCGGAACCGCTGCGGCTCGCCTCGCAGACCACCTCAACGACAAGGACCTCCTGGGCGCGCTGCCTCGCCGCCGCACGGCAGGTGGAGGCCGCGACCACTAGAATCGACCCGAGCGCGTCGCGACGTTGAGAAGGGCGGCCGAAGTCGCAACCACCACGGCGACCAAGGCACGCATTCTCGCCGTCCTCGCATCCGAGCTCACCGCCGCACCCGATCACGTCGAGCGGCGGCAACTGAGCGACGAAGCGTTGGCCTTCGCACGCGAATGCGGAGACCCTCACGCACTGCACCAGGTCCTCGCCGCCCGTGCGTCGACGATCGCGCACCCGACACACTTGCGGAGCGGCTCTCGAACACGGCCGAGGACCTGTTGCTCACAGCCGGCGACGGCGATCTTCGTCGTCGCTGGGGTGCGTGGAGCCCCGCGCTGACCTGCCTGGACGCCGGCATGGTGGCCGAAGCCGAGGACAACGACCGGCTCGCCGGCAAGCTCGCCGACGAGCTGATGCCGGGTGCGCAGGTGGCGCGCAGATTCGTCGAGGCCCAAGATCTCACACGCGCCGGAGACCTACGGAACGGCCGAGCAGCGAGCGGTCGAGGCGTTGCGAGTCGGGCGGTCCGCCGGCGAAGACGCGGCATCCATCTTCGGAGTGCAGATCTATCTCATCCGCTGGCAGCAGGGACGGGTGCACGAGCCGCGCAGCACCTCGATTCCCAGCCGCTCGCGTCGGCGCTCGACCGGCGTCGCCTGACACGCCTATGCACAGCTCGGCCGGCGCGAAGACGCTCACCGCCTGCTCGCCGGCCTGGCCGCACGCGACTTCGCCGATGTCGGCTTCGACGGCTTCTGGCTCACCATCCTCGCGTTGGCGGCGGATGTGGCTGTCTCAAACTCGGCGACGAGGCCATCATGTCCGAGCTCTACGACCTGCTTCATACCTTGGAAAGATCAATGCGCCGCCACCGCCGGCGACGTTCTCGGTGCGATGACGCATCCGAATCGCTCAGCTCGTGGCACGTCTGGCTCGAGTCGCCGACACCGAAGGGGCCTTCCGGGACACGGGCCGCGAGCCATGCGCGACTGCGACGCACCGATCTTCGGACGCCCGTCTGCGACCTCGAGTGGGGTCGATTCTTGGCTGCAGCGAGACGCGCCGCGAGCAAGAGCCCACCTCAGCGCACGCGGCCCTCGCAGCCGACTGTCTTGGGGCCGGCGGCGTCTCGAGCGAGGCGAAGCAGCTGCTCCGCGCCCTCGGGTAGGTCGGATCCGCCCTCGTCTAGCGATCCGACAGCAACGCCACGACCTCGTCGGCGCAGGGCCAGGAGAGGGTGACGCCGGCGCCGCCGTGGCCGTAGTTGTGGATGATGGTCTGGGGGCCGCGGTGCTCGGGCTCCAGGCGGACCGCGGGGCGGGTGGGGCGGAGGCCGACCTTGTGGGCGCGGACGGGGGCGCCGGCCAGGGCGGGGACCAGGGTGGTGGCGCGGGCGAGGATGGCCTCGGCCGTGGCGGGGTCGGGGGTCAGGTCCCACTCGCCCTCCTCCGCGGTGCCGCCCACCACCACGTCGTCCTGGCGGGGGATGACGTAGGTGAGGGTGTGCTCGTCCAGGTCCTCGGTGACCCATTCGTCCACGCCCACCTGGTCGACCACGACCACCTGGCCGCGGACCGGGGTCACCGTCGGGTCGGGGACCAGGTCGCGGGCGCCCAGGCCCGCGCAGTCGACCACCACCGGGCCGAGGTCGGTGAGGTCGGTGACGGTCGACCGACCCGTCGACCAGGGTGGCGCCCGCGGCCGCGGCGCGGGCGGCGAGCCACGGGAGGTAGCGGGGCATGTCGATCACCGGAGCCGGGAAGCGCCAGCCGGCCTGGTAGCCGGGCGGGACGTCGCGGGTGAGCGCCAGGTCGGGGACAGCCTCGGCCCACCACACCTCGGACGGGGTGTCGCGCAGCAGCTCGGTGCCCCAGCGCAGGCGGACCCCGGCCTCGGGGGCCTGGCCGGCCAGCGCTGCGAACGTGGCGTACGACTGGCGGGACCAGGCCAGGACCCGGTCGTAGGGCAGCACCCGGTAGGGGAACCACATGGCGGCCGCCACCGCGGACGTGGTGGCGAGGGGGCGATCACGGGCCACCACCGTCACCTCGTGGCCCGCCTCGGCCAGGCGGACCGCGGTGGTCAGCCCGCTCACCCCGGCGCCCACCACCGTCACCGGCCCGGGCATCAGTACGGGGCCCGCAGCCCGGGGAACATGGGGAAGTGGCGGGGGTTGCGGGTCCACAGCTCGCCGCCCACGTGCTGGGCGGTGGCGCCGATCAGGATGTCGGGCAGGCCGAGGCCCGGGTACGAGGCTCGGAACTCACGGGCCAGGTTGCCGCCCAGCTCGGCGATGTCCTCGCTGACCGCCACCCAGTCCAGGCTGTCGATCAGCGCCCGGGTCACCCGGCGCTCGTGCGCCCGCATGCCGGCCAGCAGCTCCGCCCTGCTGATCACCGACGCATAGAGCTGGTCGCCGTCCGACTGGGCGCGGTCGAGCGCCAGCACGGCGCCCGGGTCGTTCCGCAGGTTGTCGATGAGGATCGACGTGTCGACGACGATCAGTCCCATCCCAGCTCGCGGAGGCGGTCGTCGAGCGACTGGTTGCGGATGCGCTCGACGTACTCGGCGCCGTCGCCGATGTCGTTGCGGTCGGCCCAGGCGCCCCGGCTGGCCCGCAGGGCGGCCCACATGCGCTCCTGGGAGGGCCGGTACTTGTCGTCGATCGCCTCGCGTACCAGCTCGCCGATGGAGCGCCCGCTCGACTCGGACTCACGCTTGAGCCGCCGGTACTGGTGCTCCTCGAGCATGACCTGCGTGCGGTGCATGATGTAAGGCTACATCGCTGCCCGAGGCGGACGCAGGGGTGGGCGATGGGGTACACCCGGGGTCATGGCCACCGCCGCCGCCAGCAGCACGACCGGCACCACCGGCACCACCGCTACGACCGGGGCACCCGGCCCGGACGGGTCCGGGCGACGGAGCCGGCCGCCCGAGCCGGCCAACACGGCGCTGCGGCGGCAGCGGTTGGCGCGGATGCGGCGGCGGGCCACCGGGTTGCTGGTCGTGGCGAGCTTGGGCTTCGTCGCGCTCCAGGTGTGGGGGCCGTCCGGGACCTGGGCCGGGTATGCCATCGCGGGGGTCGAGGCCGCGATGGTCGGCGGCCTCGCGGACTGGTTCGCCGTGACCGCCCTGTTCCGGCACCCGGCCGGGGTGCCGATACCGCACACGGCCGTCATCCCCGAGCGGAAGGACCAGTTCGGCGAGACGCTGGGCGACTTCGTGCAGACCAGCTTCCTGACCCCCGACATCATCGCCGAGCGGGTGCGCACCGCCCGGGTCGTGCCGCGGCTGGCCGCCTGGCTGGCGGACGAGGGCAACGCCGAGCGTCTGGCCCGCCACCTGGCCGAGGCCGCCGTCACCGCGGCCGACCTGCTGCGCGACGACGAGGTCCACCGGGCGCTGGAGGACGTGGCCCGTCGCCGGATCGAGACCACCCCCCTGGCGCCGCTGGCGGGGCGGGCGCTGGGCGTCATGACCGAGGACGGCCGCCACCACGAGCTGCTCGACGTGCTGCTGCGCGGCCTCGACCGCTTCCTCGCCGACAACCGGGACAGCCTGCGCCGCCGCTTCGGGGACGAGTCGCCGTGGTGGCTGCCCGAGGCCGCCGACGACCGCATCTTCGAGCGCCTGCTGGACGGGGCCCACAACATCCTGGCCGAGATCGTCCGCAACCCCGACCACGAGCTGCGCCGCGACTTCGACGCCAGGGTGCGCCGGCTGGTCGACGACCTCCAGACCGACCCCGCGCTGCGGTCCAAGGGCGAGGACCTCAAGCACGACCTGCTGGCCCAGCCCGAGCTGCGGGCCTGGGTGGCCGGCGTCTGGAGCGACGTCAAGGCCGGCCTGCGGGCCCAGGCCGACGACCCCGACTCCGAGCTGCGGCGCCGCCTGGCCACCACCCTGGTCGCCCTCGGCCGGCGGCTGCGGGACGACCCCGCCCTGGCCGAGCGGGTCGAGCACGCGGTCGAGACCGGGGTCCGCTACGTGGCCGAGCAGTTCAGCGACGAGATCGCCGCCATGGTCAGCGGCACCATCTCCCGCTGGGACGGGCGCGAGACCGCCGACCGGCTCGAGCTGCTGCTCGGCCCGGACCTCCAGTTCATCCGCATCAACGGCACCGTGGTGGGAGGCCTGGCCGGCCTCCTCATCCACGCGGTGGCCCAGGTGCTCTAGCCCCCCTCGGGCGGCGGGTAGTCCGGCGACCGGTCCTCATCGGGAACCTCGTCGTAGACGAGGATCGACGTGGCGTCGTCGAACAGGCCCGACTCCTCCATGGTGGGCGGGGTGTCGTCGAAGGTGTAGCGCTTGCCGCCGAGGGCGTAGCGGTACATGCCCTGGGCCACATGGCCCACCTCGTCCGGGCCCTCGGCCTCGGGGTCGAACCAGATGAGCGTGCCGTCGTCGACGCCGCCCAGGTCCAGGTCCTCGAAGAAGCCGTGCTCGCCCCGGGAGATCTGCGGCTCGGTGGGACCGCCGCCCGAGGGCGGGTAGCGGTACAGCCCGTCGCGGAACGACTCGGGGTTCAGGTCGGGACCGGCGAGGTGGATGCCGGTGAAGATCGTGCGCAGCGGCGGCTCCAGCACGTTGGCCGCGTTGTGGGGCGGCAGCACGCCGTACGCCCACTTGTAGATGCGGAAGGCGTTGTCCTGCTCCAGCGCCCCGCGGGCGCCGGTGGCCGAGACGCCGAAGCCGTGGCTCCACTGCTCCATGTCCGTGAGCCGGCCGAACACCGTGGTGTCCATGAGCAGGCTGGGGCCGAGGATCCACTCGGGGTGGTAGTCCTGCGCCGTCGCCTCCTTGGTCAGCAGGCCGGGGGTGAGCGGGTCGCCGTAGTAGATGACGGTGGTGACGCCGGCCGCCTTGAGCTTGGAGATGTTCGTGCGGGCGTTCTCCTGGCCCTGGGCCAGGTCGAGCGTGAACTCGATGTCGGTGGCCAGGTCGATGCCGTTGTCGGCCAGGGCGTCGCGGAACCGCTCGAACACCGGCTGGTGGTCGCCGTTGGGCGTGTCGTAGTGGACCAGGCCGTAGACCCGGTCCTGGTCGTGCATGGCCTCGTCGCCCGCCAGCACGGCCTTGCCCGGCCCGGCCAGCGACCCGATCAGCGCGGAGGCGCCGATCACCGCCTGGTCGGGCGTCTGGAGGCCCTGCCACAGGTAGGGCTCGTTCTCCCGCACGATGTCCTCGGGGAGCGCCTCGGCGCACACCGGGCCGCACACGATGCCCTGCGACGCCAGCTCGGCGGCGAAGGTGGGGCTGGCCCGCCGGGGCCCGCCGATCACCGCGAACGGGTGCTTCTCGGCGATGGCGATGGCGTCGGCCCGGGCCGCCTCGATGTCGTCGTCGGCCCCGGTCCCGGTGAACACCTCGACCGTGACCGTGCGGCCGTAGGTCTCGAACAGCTGGTTGTAGAGGTCGGTGAAGCCCTGGATGGTGTCGGCCTCGGCGTTGGGGTCGATGTCGACGCCGGCGCTCGCCACCATGGCGGTGGTGAGGGGGTCCAGGGCCGGGTCGCTGCGGTAGTAGACGACCTTGATCTCGTCCGCGGTGACGCCCTGGTAGGTCTCGCCGCCGTTGTCGCCCGCGAAGGGCTCGACGCAGGGCGGGGCGTACACGGTGGGGATCTTGATGCGCCCCAGCTCGGTGTCGCAGTTGGGGCCGAAGTCGACCTGCTCGCCCAGCAGGTCGGCCTTGGCCGGGGTCATGGGCCCGCGACCGGGTCAGCTCGTCCTCGGACGCCGCCTCGACGCTGCCGGACGACGCCGACTGGTCGCCCTTGTCGTCACCGCCGCGGCCGCCGAAGACGAGCACGGCTGCGGCGATCAGCACGACCACGGCGGCGATCGGCCCGTAACGGCGCATGGCCTTGACCCAGGCAGGGCGACTGCCGGGCGGCCTTCCGCCCGGCAGTCCTCCCTGCTCGCGAGTGTCCTGTGTGGTGGACATCGGCGACTCCCCTCCCCGTTCCCCCAGAAGTTACCGTGAGGTTACTCCCCCGGAGGGTGGTCGTCTGTCCGGTCTTCTGGGTAGCTCAGTCCGGCGGTGGATAGTCCTCGGTGCGGTCCTCCTCGGGCACCTCGTCGAAGACCGTGACCGACTTGTCGACGTCGAAGATGCCGGCATCGTCGGTCGAGGCGGGCAGATCGCCCAGCGTGTAGCGCTGGCCGTTGAGGGCGTAGCGGTACATGCCGGTGCCCGCGTTGCCGACCTCGTCCTCGCCGGTGGCCGTGGGATCCCACCAGATCAGCCCCACGTCGTCGGAGCCGCCCCAGTCGAAGTCGGGCCAGACGCCGTGCTCGCCCCGGGACACCTGCGGCTCGGTGGGGCCGCCACCTGACGGCGGGTACCGCAGCAGGCCGTCACGGAACGACTCCGCCGTCAGCTCGGGGCCGGCCAGGTGAACGCCGGTGAAGACGGTGCGCAGCGGGGGCTCCAGCACGTTGGCCGTGTTGTTGGGCGGCAGGCTGCCGTACGCCCACTCGTAGATCTTGAACGCCCCGTCGTCCTCCTGCTGGCCCCGGGCGCCGGTGAACGCCATGCCGAAGCCGTGCGTCCACTGCTCCTGGTCGACGCTGGCGAGCGAAGATCGTCGTGTCCATCAGGGTGTTGGGGCCGAGGATCCACTCGGGGTGGTAGTCCTGCGCCGTCGCCTCCTTGGTGAGCGAGGCCGGAGTGAAGGGGTCGGTGTAGAGGATGATCGTGGTGACCCCGGCCTCCTTCAGCTTGGAGATGTTGGTCCGGGCGTTCTCCTGGGCGTTGGCCAGGTCGAGCGTGAACTCGATGTCGGTGGCCACGTCGATGCCGTTGTCCGCCAGCGAGGCCTTGAAGTCCTCGAACACCTGCTGGTGGTCGCCATCGGGGGTGTCGTAGTGGAGCAGGGCGTAGACCCGGTCCTGCTGCTTGGTGGCGTCGTCACCGGCCAGCGTCGCCTTGCCCGGGCCGGCCATGTTGCCGATGGCCTCGCCCGCCAGCTGCACGGCCTGGTTGGGCGTCGGGCCCACCTGCCAGATCAGCGGCGCGAACTCGTTGACGATGTCCTCGTTGAGCGCCACGGCGCAGCCGGGGCCGCACACGATGCCCTGGGAGGCGAGCTCCCCGGCGAACACCGCACTGGACTGGGCCGGGCCGCCGATCACCATGAACGGGTCCTTCTCGGCGATGGCGATGGCATCGCTCTTGGCCGCCGTCTGGTCGGTGCCGGCGCCGGTGCCGACGTAGATCTCCACGTCCACCTTGCGGCCGTAGGTCTCGAAGACCTTGTTGTAGAGATCCGCGTAGTCCTCGATGGTGCGGTCGGCCGAGGTCGGGTCGACGTCCGCCCCGCGCCCTCCACCGTGGCGGCGAGCAGCGGGTCGAGCGCGGGGTCGGGCCGGTAGTAGACGATCTTCACCGTGTCGCCGGTGACGCCCTGGGCGGTCTCGCCACCGTTGTCGCCGGTGAACGGCTCCACGCACGGGGGCGCGTACACCGAGACCAGCATGATGCGACCAGTTGTCGTGTCGCAGCGGGGCCCGAAGTCGACGTCCTCGCCCTCCAGCTCGGCCTTCTGCGGCGTCATGGGCCCGCTACTGATGAGCGCTTCCTCGTCGGTGTTGATGGTGGCGGAGCCGCTCTGGTCGTCGTCGTCACCGCCACCACCTCCGAACACCAGCACGGCGGCGGCGATGAGCACGACCACCACGGCGATCGGCCCGTAGCGGATGAGCATCCGGCGGGTGTTGCTCTTCTTGGGAGGCGGTGGGGTTACGTCTCCGCCAGCCTTGGTCTCGTCGGTGGTCGACATCGACGGCTCCTTTCGTGCTTGATGTCGGCTGAGGACCTTCAGCCGGCTGTCGTGGCACTGGATGAGGTGATGGCGTCCTCGTCGGTCCCGAGGTACGAGGCCACCACGGCAGGGTGTTCGATCACTTCGGCGGGCGAGCCCTCGGCCACCACGGCGTCCCAGGTCGAGGGCGATCATGCGGTCGGAGATGGAGCCCAGCAGCGGCAGGTCGTGCTCGATGACGAGCAGGCTGGCGCCCAGCTCGTCGCGCACCCGGCGCAGCATGGGGGCGAGCGCCTCGGCCTCCCGCTGGGCGATGCCGCTGGAGGGCTCGTCCAGCAGCAGCACCGAGGGCTGCTGGGCCAGCACGCAGGCCAGGTCGACCACCCGGCGGGTGCCGGTCGACAGCTCGCGCACGAACTTGTCACGGTAGGCGCCGAGCGCCAGGAGCTCGATCAGCTCGTCGACCCGGTCGTGCACCGCCTGCTCCGAGTCGCTCACCGAGGGCAGGTGCAGCGTGGCGGCGATGGGGTCGCGCACGTCCACGTGCTGCTCCAGCGCCACCGCGATGGCCTCGTCCACGGTGAGCCCGGGGAACAGGCGCCCGTCCTGGAACGACCGGCCCAGGCCATGCCACGAGCGCTGGTACGTGGGCGTGCCGTGCAGGTCGACCATCTGGCCCTCCCGCCCCGCAGCCGGATCGTGCCCGCGTCGGCCGGCGTGTACCCGGAGATCACGTCGAACAGCGTCGTCTTGCCCGCGCCGTTGGGCCCGATGAAGCCGAGGATCTCGCCCGGCCGCAGGTCGAACGAGACGTCGTCCAGCGCCCGGATGCCGCCGAAGCGCCGGGTCACGTCCCGGACCTCGAGCATGGGGCGCCCTCGCGCAGGCCCGAGTGGGCCCGGGCCTCCTCGGCCCCGTCGCCCTCGACCTCCTTGGCCGCGGCCCGCAGGAACACCGAGCGCAGCAGGTCGGTGCGCCCCAGCAGCTCGCTGGTCGGGCCCTCGAAGCGCACCTCGCCCTTCTCCATGAAGTAGGCGCGGTCGGCCACGGTCAGCGCCACGTTCACCGACTGCTCCACGAGGATGACGGTGGTGCCCGGCGTCGCGCAGCGAGCGCACCATCTCCAGCAGCTGGGTCACCACCGACGGGCGCCAGGCCCAGCGACAGCTCGTCGATCATGAGCAGGCGGGGCTTGCCGATGAAGGCCATGCCCAGGGTCAGCATCTGCTGCTGGCCGCCGGACAGGTTGCCCGCGGGCTCGTCCAGCCGGTCCCTCAGCGGCGGGGAACAGCTCCAGCACCCGCTCGGTGTCGGCCCTCACCTCGGGCGAGCGCGACTTGCGGTTCCAGGCCGCCAGCCGCAGGTTGTCGCCCACGCTGAGCTGCGTGAACACGCCCTGGCCGCCGGGGACGACGGCCACGCCCCGCTTGTCGGCGATCTCGTCGGGCGGGGTGTGGGTCATGTCCCGGCCGTCGAAGATGACGGCGCCCCCGCTGGCCTGCACCAGGCCCGGAGATGGCCTTGAGCAGCGTCGACTTGCCCGCGCCGTTGGTGCCCATGAGGGCCACGATCTCGCCCTCGTCGACCTCCATGTTGACGCCGAACAGGACCTGCACGTTGTCGTAGTGGACGTCGACGTCGCGGGCCAGCAGCAGCTTGACCTTGCCCTGGCGGCGCAGCATGGCCACCTCGGAGCGGGCCGCGGCCGACTTCCAGACCTGGTTGATGTCGTGCTCCGCGAACTGCCCGCCCGAGGCCAGCAGCCAGCCGCCGATGGCGAACACCGGCGCGGCGGCCAGCAGCCCCCAGCGGATGCCGTAGGCGTCGGCGAGGCCGCCGACCACGGGCAGCAGCAGCAGGCCGGGCAGCACCCACAGCGTGCCGATGGCGAAGCCGAAGGTGCGCACCTTGGCCGGCACGGCCAGCGACATCACCGTGAAGATGCCGGGGATGAGCAGGAAGAAGCTGGCGGAGATCACCGCATTGGCCAGCAGGGCGATCGGCAGCACGGGGGCGATGGCGAACACCACCCAGGCGCCGGTGATGAGCAGCGAGACGACGGCCAGGAAGCGGAGCACGTGGCCGGCGCCCTTGGCCAGCAGCTGGGTGGCGAGCGGGATGCCGAGCAGCAGGCCCACCAGCTGGGCGCCGCCCTCCATGCAGGCGGTGAGGAAGCCCCGCTGGACCTCGTTGAAGCCCCAGACCTCGTCGTAGTAGAGGCCGCCCAGGGTGAGCAGGCCGACGAGGGCGATGGCCAGGAAGGGCAGGGCGAAGAAGATCCGGCGCAGGCTGCGGACCTGCCACACGATGCGGAACGACTCGGCCCAGGAGGGCGCGACCTCCTCGGTGTCGGCCACGTCCTCCGACACGCCCATCGCCTTGCGCTCCCAGCGGCCGCGGACGGGCTCCCGCAGCTTCAGGCCGACGAGGACGAAGAACAGCGTGACGAACGAGAAGACGAAGAACGGCGACCGCCAGCCCCAGTAGTAGGCCATGATCCCGCCCACCAGCGGGCCGATGAACTGCCCGAGCGCGTTGGCGTAGCGGTGCACGCCGTACACGCGTGGCCGCGTCGGGATGTCGTAGTAGTCGGCCAGCAGCGAGTTGTGGACCGGCTCGTTGACCGCCCGGCCCAGGCCCGAGCCCGCCCGGGCGATGCCGAGCGCCAACAGCGTCGGGGCCAGGCCGGTCATGATCGAGAACACGCCCCAGCCGACCGCCCCCGCCAGCGCGATGGGCAGCCGCCGGGTGCGGTCGCCCATGAAGCCGATGGGCAGGGCGATGAGCAGCGCCGCCACCAGCGACAGCGACACCACGGTGAGGATGCCGCTGGTGTTGAGGCCGAAGTGGTCGCGGATCTCGGGCAGCAGCACGCCGAAGGCGTTGCGGTCGAGCTCGTCGGCCATGTTCAGGCCGAACAGCACGAACAGCGGCAGGAAGGGCAGCCCGCCGGTGATCTCCATCGCCCGGTGCCTCAAGCGGCCCTCGGGCGCCGCCGCGGCGTGGGCCGGGCGGGGCCGGTCGGCCGCTGGCCCGGCTGGCGGGGGGCCTCCTCGGGGAGCTCGGCGTCGGTGGGCGGCACGTCGTGGGTGGTCACGATCCCACCTCCACGCTGTCCCCGTCGGTCCCGTCGGCCCGGCGCGGGGCGCGACGCCCCACCCGTTGTCGCCCGGTGGTCCGGCACGGCACGGGCGTGCCGTCCCCGTTGCCGCTGGTGTCCACCGGCGTCGACCGGGCGACGGGCTCGGCGCGCGGCCGGCGACCGGGGCCTCCGCCTCCGCCTCCTCGGCGATCTCGCCCGCGGCCGCCAGCACCTCCTCCTCGGGCGGTGCGTCGGCCGCCCTCCTCCACCCGCACGTCGGCCAGCAAGCTGGGCACTATCAGCTTGCGGCGTACCGCGATGCGGCGCAGGGCGCCGTCGCGCACGTCGGCCAGAACCCCGCCGAACCCGCTGGGGAACAGCAGCAGCACCAGCAGCAGGCCGGCGCCGGTGGCCAGGAACTGCCACTCCGCCGGCAGGAAGAAGTCGACGCTGTGGACGTAGGTGGCGCCGAGCAGCGCACCGGGCAGCGAGCCGAGGCCGCCGATCACCACCATCGTGAACAGCTCCAGGCTGCGCTGGGGCAGGAACGGCTCCGAGCTGAGGCCCTTGGAGAGCTGCACGTAGAGGACGCCGGCCGAGGCGGCCAGGAAGCCGGAGAAGGCGAAGGCGGCCAGGCTGGTGCGGGTGACGTTGACGCCGTAGGCCAGCGCCGCCTTCTCGTTCTCGCGGATGGCGATCAGCACCCGCCCGGTCCGGCTGCGCCGCCAGCCCATCACCATGGCCAGCCCCAGGGCCAGCACCGCCAGCGACACGTAGAACATGGCCGTCTCGCTGGTGAGGTCGATCCCGAGCATCGTGCCCCGGTCGAACTGGCGGCTGGGCAGGAAGTCGGGGAACACGGTGCGGTTGAGCAGGTACGACGACACGAACAGGCCGAACGCCAGCGTGCTCACCGCCAGGGTCAGGCCCCGCCGGCGCAGGGCGGGGTAGCCGACGACGACGGCGGCGATGGCGCCCACGAACCCGGCGACCAGGAGCGCCAGCGCGACGTCCCAGCCCTTGTGGTCCGTGAGGGAGCCGCCTACGGCCGCGCCCACGCCCACGAACGCCATCTGGCCCAGGCTCACCTGGCCCGCCCAACCGGTGAGCACCACCAGCGACGCGGCCACGATGCCGAAGATCGCGATGATGGAGGCCAGGTGCAGGCGGCTGGTGGACAGCCACATCGGCAAGGTCAGCACGAACGCCAGCAGCACCGCCCACAGGGCCACCCGGCCCCACACCACCTCGGGCAGTCGACGCATCTCACGCGGCACCGGCCGGGTCTCCCGGGTGGCCTGCCACGTGGCGGAGGCGTCGCTGTCCACGCGGCCCGAGCCGGGGTTGCGCCGGGTCACCAGCAGGCCCACCAGCACGATCACGAACATGATGGCGTCGTTCTTTGCCGGCCGGCTGCCCGGCTGGAAGGTCATCGACTGGTCGACGATGCCGAGGCCGATGGCAGCGGCGCCGATGGTGAGGAACCGCTCGAACCGGCCGAACACCGCGGCGGCCAGCGCCTGGACGAGGAACACCGGCGGCAGCACCTGGCCGATGGGCAGGCCCACGGCCCCGGCCCGCAGGTACATGGCCAGGAAGGCGAGCACGGAAGCCACGACCCACACGATCGTGTGGAGGCGCTTGACCGGGATGCCGAGCGTGAAGGCCCGGTCGGCGCGCTCGGCCGCCCCGACGATGGCGACACCCACCTTGGAGCGATGGAGGAAGACGGCCAGGCTCACCAGGCAGACCGGCACCACGATCATGGTGAAGATGTCGTTGGCGTTGAAGATGACGGGCGAGACGGTGAACTGGGCGTCGAAGGGCTGGGGCAGCTGCGTGCCGAACGAGGTGTTGCCGAAGGCGCGGGGGAGGAACAGGGCAGCGCCCGCCAGGATCTGCGAGATGCCGATCGTGGCCACGGTGAGCAGCAGGCGGGGCGAGTTGAAGAAGCGCCGGATGATGAGCATCTCGACCAGGCCGCCGAGCACCAGCGCGCCCGCCAGGCCCACGGCCAGGCCGAGCCAGTAGCTCCAGCCCCAGGCCACGACCAGCATGACGCCGAGCGTGGCCGGCACGGCGCCGAGGTCGCCCTGGGCGAAGTTGACGATGCGGTTGGCGCGGTAGACCAGCGCGATGCCGACCGCGATCAGCGCGATGCGGCCCCCCACCAGCGCGCCGTTGAGCATGATGCCCAGCGGGGCCGGAAAGAAGAGTCGCTGGAAGGCGACCAGACCCACGAGGGGTAACAGGAACGACAACCGTCGGCGCAGGTCGTCGAAGTCTGCCCACTTCGTGCGGTCGACGGCGGCGGTCGTCATCGAACTGCTTCTCCCCAATGCTCGGTGTGTGTCGGTCAGCCCTGGCGCCCGTTGCCGGTCGATGGTCCCCAGCGAGTCAGGAACGCCAGCACCATCTCGCGCACTTGGTCGGTGGCAGCCTCGACGCTGAGCTGCTGGAACGTGCGCAGCGCATCCCACGTCGCTGCGCTGGTGGCGATCTCGAGCGCCCGGGCCAGGGCCTCCCCGGCCTCGGAGCCGGCGGCGGCCAGCTCGGGCGCGAACATCTGGCGGATCGTCGACCGCGCCACCTTGCGGCCGAGGGTGAGCGCCTGCTGGAGCGCAGGCGAGAACGGCTCCTGGAGCAGCGCGGCGCGGCGGACGCCCGCGCCCGCCTCGTAGAGCGTGGCGTAGCGGGCCATCAGGGCCTCGATGCGGGTGGCGAGGTCGCCCTCGACCACCAGCGGGCCCACCAGCGCGGCGAGGCGGTCGGTGTGGCGCTCGGCGGCCGCCACGAACAGCGCCTCGAGGTCGTCGAAGTGGACGTAGAGCGAGCGCAGGGACACGCCCGCCTCGGCGGCGATGTCACGGGCGGTGGGACGCAGGTTGCCGCGCTCGTTCAGCGTGAGCAAAGCGTCGACCACCGCGGCGCGAGTACGGGCCGCGCGGGTCAGCCGGCCGTCCTGCGACGGCCCCGCTCTCGGGCTGCCCGGACTCGTCCGACGCGGTTGTGACGGATGTCTCACCCACGGGGGCGAACGGTAGGGTTTTTTCAACCCGTGTGCAATCCCGTGCGCCGGGTCAGCAGTAAGCGACCGCGGGGTCGAGGTCGAGGCGCTTGAAGAGCATGTGCCAGCCGTTGGCCGCGGCGATCGCGGACTTGCCGGGGTCGGCCGCGAGGGCCCGACCGGCGGGCACGTACTCCACCACCACGATCAGCTTGCCCTCCCAACGCGGCGTCGCGGCCACGCACTCGGCCCGACGCTCGGCGTCGGCCAGGCACTCCTCCACGATCCAGGCGTCGGCGTCGCCCGCCAGCTCCCCGGCCATGCGCGGGAAGCCCTTCATCCACGCCCCCATGCCATGGGCGCGGGCGAGCCCGAACAGCTCGCGGTCGAAGGCCAGCTGCTGGTCGTCGCTCACCCCGAAACCGACCTCCGCGGCACCCGCGTCGCTCGCCTCCACCAGGTCGAAGTCGACCGCGTCGAAGCCGTCGGCCGCGGCCTCCGCCACCCGGGCCTCGATGGCGGCGAGCACCGCCGCACCGTGGGCGCCGGTGAAGTTCACCCAGCGCTCCTGGGGCCAGCCGTCCACCGGCCCGCCGAGGTGGCCGCCGGCCGCCAGCACGTCCCAGTCGCGCCGGTAGGTCTCCCAGCCGCCCGCGTCGACGTAGGCGATGGCCAGCTTGTGATGGTCGTGCAGGCCGGCGATGGCCTCCCGGCGGGCCGCCACCGCGGCGACGTTGTCGGGATGGGTGGCGGGCAGGCTCTCGTCCTCGCCCTCGCGCCAGTCGAAGCCGCACACGCTGGCGGCGCCGGTGGCGCAGGCGTCGGCTCCCCCGCCGCTCAGGATGTAGTCGAAGGTGGCGTCCGGCGCGGGCCGGCCCCGGTCAGGGGGTGTGGTCGGGCCCGGGGTCGGGGGCGCCGTGCACCCGGCCGCGAGCGCGATGGTCAGTAGCAGCGTCGCCCCAGCGAGGTGCCGCATCCGAGTCGTGTCTCCCAGTTTGGTGCCCGCCGGGGCGGCAACCCAACGAGTTGCCGCCGCCGGGGGTCGTCACCCCCCGGCCAGGATGGCGTCCACCGCGGCCACCTCGTCCGGGCCGAGCACCCACCCACCCGCGGCCACGTTGGCCCGCACCTGCTCGGCGGACGTGGCGCCGGCGATGACCGGGCCCATGGCGGGCTGGGCCGCCAGCCAGGCGAACGCGAGCTCCAGGATGGTGTGGCCCTCGCCCTCGGCCCAGGCGGTGAGCCGCTCCACGAGGTCGAAGTTGCGGTCGGACAGCACCCGGTCGACCCGCTCCGATGGCATGAGCGCGAGCCGGGTGCCCTCGGGCGGGGCCTCGCCCCGGGTGTACTTGCCGGTGAGCAGCCCGCTGGCCAGCGGGAAGTAGGGCAGCATCGCCAACCCGTGGCGCTCGCACGCGGGCACGACCTCGGCCTGCACCCGGCGATCCAGCAGGCTGAAGTGGTTCTGGGCCGTGGCGAAGGCGGCGCCGCCCGAGGCGTCGGCGGCGGCCGCGGCCTCGTCGATCTGGGCCGCGCTCGAAGTTGGAGTTGCCGATGCGCAGCACCTTGCCCGCCTGCACCAGCTCGTCCAGCGCGCCCAGGGTCTCGGCGATGGGCACGGAGTCGTCGGGCCGGTGCAGCTGGTACAGGTCGATGCGGTCGATGCCCAGCCGGCGCAGGCTGTCCTCGCAGGCCTGGGCCACCCAGCGGGCGCTGGCCCCGCCCCGGCCCTCGCCCAGCGACGAGCCGAACTTGGTGGCCACGATGGCCTCGTCCCGCCGGCCGGCCAGCGCCTTGCCCAGGAACTCCTCCGAGCGGGTGGCGCCGTAGGTGTCGGCGGTGTCGAAGAACGTGATGCCGGCGTCGAGGGCGGCGTGCACCACCTCGGCGGCCCGGTCCTCCCCGATCCGCATGCCGAAGTTGTTGCACCCCAGCCCCACCCGCCCGGCGTCGAGCGGTCCGAACGTCAGTGTGGTCACGAGGCCCGAGGCTAACTTGACCTCGGGTCAGGCTGGCGCGGCGGGAGCGCAGGAGGTCGTCGATCTCGTCCTCGATGGCCAGGAACCGCTGCTCCCGGCGCACGTCGGGGCCGCGGGACCGGCCGAAGGGGACGTCGATGATCTCGGCCACCGTGCCCGGGCGCTTGGTGAGGACCACGACGCGCTCCGACAGGTACACCGCCTCGCCGACGTCGTGGGTCACCATCAGCACCGTGGCCCCGGTGCGCAGCCACACCCGGCGCAGGAACTCGTGCAGGCTCTGGCGGGTCTGGAGGTCGAGGGCGCCGAACGGCTCGTCCAGCAGCAGCACGTCGGGCTCGCCCACCAGCGCCCGGGCGATGGCCACCCGCTGGCGCATGCCGCCCGACAGCTCGCGGGGCAGGCGGCCGGCGAACTCGGACAGGCCCACCACGCCCAGCATCTCGGTGACCCGCCGGCGGCGCTCGGCCCGGCCCAGCTTGAGGCACTCCAGGCCGAAGGCGATGTTCTCGGCCACCGTGCGCCACGGGAACAGCGAGTAGGCCTGGAACACGACGCCCCGGTCGGGCCCCGGGCCCACCACCAGGTCGCCGTCGACCGTCACCGTGCCCTCGCTGGGCTGCTCCAGCCCCGCCACGATGTTGAGCAGCGTGGACTTGCCGCACCCCGAGATGCCCACCAGCGACACGAAGGCGCCCGCCGCCACGTCCAGGTCGACGCCGTCGAGCGCGAGCGTGTCGCCGTCCTTGGTGGCGAAGCGCTTGACCAGGCCCCGCACCATGAGCTTGGGCGGGCGGTCCGCGCCCGCCGCCAGCTTGGGCCGTGCCTCCGGAGCCGCGGAGCCGCGGACGGCGCGGTCGCTCACCGGTCCCACGGGGCCACCAGCCAGCGCAGGCCCCGCAGGGCCAGGTCGCTCACCATGCCGATCACGCCGAACACGACCAGCACCGCGAACATCGTGTCGAAGTGCAGGAACCGGCCGGAGCGCACGATGCGCACCGCCAGCCCCTCGTCCGAGGCCAGCAGCTCGGCCACCACCAGCATGAGCCAGGCGGCCGCCAGGTTGATGCGGGTCACGTCCACGATGCCGGGCAGCGAGTGCGGGATCACCACCCGGGCCACGATGCGCCGGCGCGATGCCCCCAGGGTGGCGGCGGCGTCGATCAGCTCCCGGGGGACGTTCCGGGCCACGTCCGCCACCATGAGGATGTTGAAGAACACGGTGCCCACCACGATCAGGGTGATCTTGGGGGCCTCGTCCACGCCCAGCCACAGGACCATCATCGGGGTCAGGGCGCTGGCCGGGATGTAGCGCAGGAAGCCGATGGGCGCCTCCAGCGTGCCCTCGGCCGCGGGGATGGCACCCATGGCGATGCCCACCACGATGCCGATGAGCACGCTGATCCCGTAGCCGTAGAGCATGCGCTCCCCGCTGGCGGCCAGGTCGGCGCCCAGCGTGCCGCTGGTCCACAGCTCGACCAGCGCGTCCCACGTGGCGGCGATGGTCGGCACCCGCACGCCGGTGCCGTTGCCCGCGGTGGCCCGCGCCGCCACGATCCACAGGACCAGCACGCCCGCCATGCCCAGCGCGCCCAGGGCCAGGCGCCAGCGCACCGACAGGGTGCCCCGGATGCGGCCGAGCGTGCCCAGCGGCCTCCCCCGGCGCCCCGGGGGCGGCGCCGCTGCGGGCGGCGCCGCCGGAGCGACAGGCTCGGCGGCGTCGACCGCGGGCACGCTGTCGACCGGGGTCGTCACGACCCCTGGCGATCCAGGTAGTCCTGGGTGAAGGACGGGTCGAAGAGGCCGTCGAGCGAGGGCGGCTGCTCGACCAGGCCCGCGTCGGGCAGGAAGGCGGCGACCTCCTCGGCCATGGGCCCGAGGTCGGTGCCGGCGTCGCCGGTCAGGCTGGCCAGCGCGTCCTCGGCCGTGAAGATGCGGGTGCCGCCGGCCAGCGAGGCGTACTCCTCGGGGGTGATGCCGGCCTGCTCGGCCATGATGGCGATGGCGTCGTCGGGGTTCTCCTCGATCCAGTCCAGGGTGGCGTACCAGGCGTCGATCAGCTTCTGGACGTCCTCCGGCCGCTCCTCCACCAGCGCCCGGTCCAGCACCAGGAAGTCGGGGATGGTGCCGGGGAAGTCGGACGAGTCGAACAGCACCTTGCTGCCCTCCCGCTCCAGCGCCTGGAGGGTGAAGGGGGCGAACACACCGGCGGCGTCGAACTGGCCGGTGGAGAAGGCCGCGGCCGCGTCGGCGGTGGGCAGGCCCTGGAAGTCGATGTCCTCCTCGGTCATGCCCACCGAGTCGAGGCCCTGGAGCAGCAGGAAGTGGTCCACCACGCCGGGCTCGGCCGCCACCGTGCGGCCGGCCAGGTCCTCGATGGAGCTGATGGAGGAGTCGACGATGATGGCGTCGTTGCCCGCGGAGTTGTCGTTGACCAGCACGACCACCTGGTCGCTGCCGGCCGAGATGCCCACCAGCGTGTCGTTGAGGGTCTGGCTGTTGCCGTCGAGCGACCCCGCGGTGAGCGCGGTCAGCGAGGCCAGGTAGTCGTCGAACCACTTGAGCTCGACGTTCACGCCCACCTGCTCGAAGATCCCCTGCTCCTCGGCCACCTTCCACGGGAACCAGCCGGGCCAGGCCGAGTAGCCCAACACGATGGGGTCGCCCGACGACTCGGCGGCGCCCTCGGTCGTGTCGGCCGACTCCGAGTCGTCGTCGCCACCGCAGGCGGCGAACGCCGCGGTCCCGAGGAGCACCGCGAGCGCGGCGGCGAGCCCGCGGCGGCGCCGGGGACGGGGAAGGGCGTGGCCATGGGCGGCGGGACCTCCGGGTGAGGGTCGTCGGTTTGGGGCGACCGTAAGCACCCGCGGTCACAATCGAGTTTCCATAGAAATACGGCGGGATTGCCGTTCTCTGACCCGAAAGTGACCGGTGGCTAGCCTCCGGCCGCCGCCCGCACCGCGGCGAGGCGATCGGGGTCCGCGAGCAGGCCCCGCAGCGTCAGGTCGGCCACGAACCCGGCGATCTCGGGCGCGGTGTAGTCGCCCTCGGGCCTGCCCGCCAGCCTCCGCCCGTCGAGCGGGCGGTACCAGTTCTGGAGCCCCTCGTCGTCCGAGAGGACCACCAGCGCGGCCAGCCGGGCGTCGACCGGACGGAAGGCGCCGGCCTCCACCCCCCGGGCGATGAGCCGCTCCACCGCGTCGTTGAGCGCCTGGCGCTCCTGCCAGTAGACGTCGAAGGCCTCAGGCACCCGCCGGCTGAGGCGGTGGACCTCGTTGATGTCGAAGGGGAACCCGCACAGCGCCTCGACGTCGAAGCGCACCAGCCGCCACAGCTGCACCGCGGGGTCGCCCGCCTCCTCCTCCAGCTTGAGCACGAACTCGAGCGGCACCCGGTTCACCTGCTCGACCATCTCGGCGAGGATCTCCTCCTTGCGCCGGAACCAGTAGTAGAGCGAGGCCTGGCGCAGCCCGGCCGCGTGGGCGATCTCCGACATGGTCACGTCGGCCACGCCCCGCTCGGCGAACAGCCGCGCCGCGGCGGCCAGGATCTCGTCCCGGGGGGCCAGGTCGCCGCGCTGCGGGTTGGCCCGCGGGCGCCCGACACGCCGGCGCCCGCCCGCGGACGGCGAGGGCGACGGACCGGACATGGCAGGGAAGGTACCGGAGCCGGACGCGGCTCCCGACGTTTCGTTTCCGGACCGTGAAATGGCGCCCGGACCCGTTGACCGGCGGTCGCCGCTCCCGCCAGCATCACCCGCACTCGGATTTCAAATGAGCCTTGAAAGGACCGGCCCCGCCCCGTGCCCGACACCGCCACCACGTCCGGAGCCCGCGCCCACGCCCGCGCCCAGGCGGGCGAGGCCGCGCCGACGCAGCCCACCGTCCCCGCCTCCGGCCTGACCGACCCGCCGCCCGGCGTGGCCGCGCGCCGACGTGGTGTGGGAGGAGACGATCGGCGCCGGCGGCTACGCGTCGCGGGCCGTGCCCCGGGGCACGCACGTGCGGCTGGTGGACGTCGACGGCGACACCTGCGCCGGGCTGCTGCTGCACCGGGCGGACCGGCCCGCCGAGCGGCTGAACGTGGCCGACACGGTCAAGCTCCAGTGGCAGGCCTACCCGGGGCCGGGCTACCTGCTGCTGTCGGACATGGGCCGGGTGCTCGCCACGCTGGTCGAGGACACCTGCGCCGCCCACGACAGCTTCACCGGCACCTCCAACCGCCTCGACAACCAGCGCCGCTACGGCGACGGTGCGGCGCAGGGGCCCACGCCCGCGGGGCGGGACCGGTTCGTGGTGGCGCTGGCCAAGCACGGCCTGACCGAGCGCGACGTCGCCCCCAACGTCAACCTGTTCACCGGCGTGCGCATCGAGCCCGACGGCGCCGTGCGGGTGCGGCGCGCCTCGCACCCCGGGGCGCACGTCGTGCTGCGGGCCGAGATGGACCTGGTGGTCACGGTGGTGGCCGTGCCCCACCGGCTCGACGACCGGCCCGCTTACACCGCCGGGCTGGTCCGCATCACCGCCTGGCGGGGCGAGCCGGCCGGGCCGGACGACCCCGCCCGTTCGGCCGGCCCCGAGGCGGCCCGGGCCTTCGAGAACACCGAGAGGAGCTGGGGTCATGGGGCCGCTAGAGGGCGCGGTGACGGTCGTGCACGACGAGGTGGTGCCGGCGCGGGCGCCGTGGACCCACACCCTCGCCGCCGGCGACCACCTGCGCATCGTGGACCTGGAGGGCAACCAGGCCGTCGACTTCCTCGCCTACGTGGCGGGCGACCCGGTCGAGCGCTACAGCGCCCCCGACACCATCGCGGCCCAGGGCAACATCTTCCTCACCACCGGCAGCGTGCTGATGACCAACCGGGGCCGCCCGCTGCTCACCATCGTGGACGACACCTGCGGCCGTCACGACACCGTGGGCGGGGCCTGCTCGTGCGAGTCCAACACCGTCCGCTACGGCCACCACACCAAGCACCAGCACGCCTGCGTGGAGAACTTCCTGCTCGGTGGGGCGGCCCACGGGCTGGGCAAGCGCGACCTCCAGAGCAACGTCAACTGGTTCATGAACGTGCCCGTGGAGCCCGACGGCACGCTCGGCATCGTCGACGGCATCTCCGCCCCGGGGAAGGCCGTCGAGCTGCGGGCCGAGCTGGACGTGCTGGTGCTGGTGTCGAACTGCCCGCAGATCAACAACCCCTGCAACGGGTTCGACCCGACGCCGGTGCGGATGATCGTGACCCGGCCGGCCTGAGCGACGTGCCCCGCGTCACCGCGTCCGACGCGCCGTTTCGCGGTGTCCTGGTCGCCAACCGGGGCGAGATCGCCTGCCGCATCCTGGCCACGCTGCGCCGGCTCGGCATCGCGTCGGCTGGCGGTGTTCGAGCCCGACGACCGCGCCGCCGCCCACGTCGGCGCGGCCGACCGGGCCGTGCCGCTCGGCGACGGCGGCTACCTGGCGATCGACGAGCTGGTCGAGGCGGCCGTGGCGGCCGGAGCCGAGGCCGTCCACCCGGGCTACGGGTTCCTGGCCGAGTCGGCCGCCTTCGCCCGGGCGGTCGAGCGCGCGGGCCTGGTCTTCGTGGGGCCGACCCCCGACCAGATCGAGGCGTTCGGCGACAAGGACCGGGCCCGGCGCCTGGCCCGCGCCGGCGGGCGTGCCGCTGCTGGACGGGTCGGGCGTGCTGCCCCACCTGGAGGCGGCCGCGGCCGAGGCCGGGCGCCTGGGCTACCCGGTGCTGCTCAAGGCCACCGCCGGGGGCGGCGGGATCGGCATGGCCCGCTGCGACGGCCCCGGCGACCTCGCCGGCGCCTGGGCCCGGGCGACCCGGGCGGGCCGGGCCAGCTTCGGGTCCGACGCGGTGTTCGTGGAGCGCTACCTGCCGGTCGCCCGGCACGTCGAGGTGCAGGTGCTGGGGGACGGCCGGGGCGGCGTCACGGTGCTCGGCGACCGCGACTGCTCGGTGCAGCGCCGCCACCAGAAGGTGATCGAGGAGGCGCCCGCGCCGGGCCTCTCCCCCGCCCTGCGGGCCACCCTGGCGGCCGACGCCCGCGCCCTGGCCGCGTCGGTGGCCTACCGCTCGGTGGGCACGGTCGAGTTCCTGGTGGACCCGGCCCGGGGCACCCACCACTTCCTGGAGGTCAACACCCGCCTCCAGGTGGAGCACGGGGTGACCGAGCTGGTCACCGGGCTCGACCTGGTGGAGCTGATGCTGGCGGTGGCGGCGGGCGACACGTCGGCGGTGGACGCGGGCGACCCGTCCCCGACGGGCCACGCGATCCAGGCCCGGCTCTACGCCGAGGACCCGGCGCAGGGCTTCCGCCCGAGCACCGGGCTGCTCACCGAGGTGAGGTTCCCGGCCGATGCCCGGGTCGACACGTGGGTGGACGCGGGCACCGAGGTGAGCCCCCGCTACGACCCGCTGCTGGCCAAGGTGATGGTCCGGGGCGACGACCGGCCCGCGGCGGTGGCCGCGCTGGCGAGCGCGCTGGACGGCACCCGGCTGGCGGGGGTGGAGACCAACCGCGAGTGGGTGGGCGCGGTGCTGGCCGACCCCGCGTTCGGGGCGGGCGAGCACGCGACCGCCACCTACGACGGCTGGGACTTCGCCCCGCCCACGGTCGGCGGTCACCGCGGCCGCCGGGGTCGTGACCGTGCAGGACTGGCCCGGCCGCCTCGGCTACTGGGCCGTCGGCGTGCCCCCCAGCGGTCCCATGGACGACCGGTCGTTCCGCCTCGGCAACCGGGTGGTCGGCAACGCCCCCGGCGCCGCGGGCCTGGAGTGCGAGGTCCACGGCCCCACGCTGCGCTTCGGCGGCACCGCCCTGGTGTGCCTCGCCGGGGCGGACATGGCCGCCACGCTCGACGGCGCGCCCGTCCCCCGGTGGGAGCCGGTGGCGGTGCCGGCGGGGGCGACGCTGGCCTGCGGCCCCGTCACCGGGCCGGGCGCCCGCGGCTACGTGCTGGTGCGGGGCGGCCTCGACGTCCCCTTCCACCTGGGCTCGCGCTCGACGTTCACGCTGGGCGGGTTCGGCGGCCACGGCGGGCGGGCGCTGCGGCCGGGCGACGTGCTGCGGCCGGCGGACGACGTGGGCCCCGGGGTCGTGCCCGCCGCCCTGCCCCCGGCCGAGCGCCCGGTGCTGGCCCGGGAGTGGGACCTGCGCGTGCTCGCCGGTCCCCACGCCGACCCCGAGTTCCTCACCCCCGAGGGCATGGACGAGCTGTGCGCCACCGCCTGGGAGGTCCACTACAACTCGGCCCGCACCGGGGTGCGGCTGGTCGGGCCCAAGCCCCGCTGGGCGCGGCCCGACGGGGGCGAGGCCGGGCTGCACCCCTCCAACATCCACGACACGCCCTACGGCCTGGGGGCGGTGGACCTGACCGGCGACATGCCCGTCATCCTCGGCCCCGACGGGCCCAGCCTGGGCGGCTTCGTGTGCCCGGTCACGGTGGCAGCGGACGAGCGCTGGAAGCTGGGCCAGCTGCGGCCGGGCGACACCGTGCGCTTCCGCGCCGCCCGCTCCCCCGCGGTGCTGGCCGGCACGGCCGCCGCCGGCGACCGCCCCGCGGTCACCTACCGGCGCAGCGGCGACCGCTACCTGCTGGTGGAGTACGGCGAGCCCGTGCTCGACATCGGGCTGCGGGTGCGGGTCCAGCAGCTGATGGCCCGGCTGGAGGCGGCCGAGCTCGCAGGCATCGTGGACATCACGCCGGGGATCCGCTCGCTCCAGCTCCACGTGGACGGCGAGCGGCTCACCGTGGGCCGAGCCCTGGAGATCGTGCGCGAGCTGGACGACGAGGTCGGTGCGGGCGAGGACGTGCGCATCCCCAGCCGCATCGTCCACCTGCCGCTGTCGTGGGACGACCCGGCCACCCGGGAGGCCGTCGCCCGCTACATGCGGGTGGTGCGCGACGACGCCCCCTGGTGCCCGAGCAACCTCGAGTTCATCCGCCGGGTCAACGGGCTGGCGGACGTGGAGGCGGTGCACGAGATCGTGTTCGCCGCCCGCTACCTGGTGCTGGGCCTGGGCGACGTGTACCTGGGCGCCCCGGTGGCCACGCCCCTCGATCCCCGCCACCGCCTCGTCACCACCAAGTACAACCCGGCCCGGACCTGGACCCCCGAGAACGCGGTGGGCATCGGCGGCGCCTACCTGTGCGTGTACGGGATGGAGGGTCCGGGCGGCTACCAGTTCGTGGGGCGCACCGTCCCGGTGTGGTCCCGCCACCGCCCCTTCCGACAGACCACCGCCGAGCGGCCCTGGCTGCTGCGCTGGTTCGACCAGATCCGCTTCCACCCGGTCAGTGCCGAGGAGCTGCTGGACCTGCGGGCCGACATGGTGGCGGGCCGGGGCGAGGTGGCGGTGGAGGACACGGTGTTCGACCTGGCCGAGCACCGCCGCTTCCTGGCCGGCCACGAGGGCTCCATCGCCGAGTTCCGGTCCCGCCAGCAGGCCGCCTTCGCCGAGGAGCGCCAGCGCTGGCGGGACAGCGGCGAGCTCGACCGGGCCGACCGCCTGGTGGCGACGCCCGAGCCGCCGCCCGACGACGGCGAGGCGCCCCCGCCGGGCGCCGCCCTGGTGGCGGCCCCGTTCGCGGCCAAGGTGGGCGACGTGGCGGTGGCCCCGGGCGCCACCGTGGGGGCGGGCGACCGGGTGGCGGTGCTGGAGGCCATGAAGACCGAGGTCACGCTGTACAGCGAGCAGGGCGGCGTGGTGACCTGGGTGGGCTGCCGCCCGGGCCAGCTGGTGGCCGCGGGCCAGCCCCTGGTGGGGGTGACCCCCGATGCCTGACAGCCACGCCCCGCCGTCCGCCGGCGACGCGCTCGACGCCGCCCTGGGCTCGCTCGGGGCGTTGCGCGACGGCCTGGCCGCCGGGCGCTGGTCGCCCGCGGACGTGGCCGAGGCGGTGATCGCCCGCCGGGGGTCGGGGCAGGCCGCGGCCTGGATCGACCACGTGCCCGAGGCCGAGCTGCGGGCCCAGGCCGCCCGCCTGACCGCCGAGGGCGCCCGCGACCGGCCGCTGTGGGGCGTGCCGGTGGCGGTGAAGGGCAACATCGACGTGGCCGGCCTGCCCACCACCGCGGGCTGCCCCGGCTTCGCCACCGGGCCCGCGGCCCGCCACGCCCACGCCCTGGCCCGCCTGGTGGAGGCGGGGGCCATGCCGGTCGGCACCACCAACCTGGACCAGTTCGCCACCGGCCTGGTCGGCACCCGCTCGCCCTACGGGACCTGCCACGCCGTGGGACAGCCCGGCTGGGTGTCGGGCGGCTCGTCGTCGGGCTCGGCGGTGGTGGTGGCGCAGGGCGACGTGCCCGTGGCGCTGGCCACCGACACGGCCGGCTCGGGCCGGGTCCCGGCCGCCCTCAACGCCATCGCCGCCCACAAGCCCACCCGGGGCCGGGTCAGCGCCACCGGCGTGGTGCCCGCGTGCCGGTCCCTCGACTGCGTGGGCGTGTTCGCGGCCACGCCCGCGGACGCGGCCCTGGTGACGGGGCTCATGGCCGGCCCCGACCCCGGCGACGCGTGGTCGCGCCCCGCGCCGGAGGGCGCCGGCTGGTGGCAGCCCCTGGGGCGGCCCGCCCGTGTCGGCGTCGCCCGGCCCGAGGACCGCGAGTGGCTGGGCGACGACCAGTCCGCCGCGGCCCAGGAGGCGGCCGAGGACGCCATGCGCCGCCTGGGCTGGGAGCTGGTCCCGGTGGACATCGGGCCGTTCCGGGCCGGGGGCGACCTGCTCTACGGGGGCGCCTTCGTGGCCGAGCGCTTCGCGGCGGTGGGCGACGCCGTGCGCCGCGGCGTGGCGGGCCTCGACCCGGTGGTGGCGGCGATCATCGAGGCCAGCGCGGCCATCCCCGCCTGGCGGGCGTTCGCCGACCTCGACCGCATCCGGGGCCTCCGGGCCGAGACCGCAGCGCAGTGGGACACGCTCGACGCCCTGGCCCTGCCGGTGGTGCCCACCGTGCTGCGCATCGACGACGTGGCCGCCGACCCCGTCGGCACCAACCGGACGCTCGGCAGCTACACCACCTTCGCCAACCTGTTCGACCTGTGCGCCTCGGTGGCCCCCACCGCGCCCCGGGCCGACGGCCACCCGTGGGGCGTGCAGCTCCTGGGCCCCGCCTTCTCCGATGGCGTGGTGGCCGCGCTGGCCCAGGACCTGGCGATGGCGGCCGCGGGCGACGCTCCCGTCGTGCCCGAGGGCCTGGTGGGCCTGGTGGTGGCGGGCGCCCACCTGCGGGGCGAGGCGCTCGACCACCAGGTGGTGGCGTGCGGCGGCACCTGGGCCGGGACCACCCGCACCGCCCCCCGCTACCACCTGCGCCTCCTGTCCGAGTCGCCCCCCCGGCCCGGCCTGGTGGACGTGGGCCCGGGGCGGGGCGCGGCCATCGAGGTCGACGTCTGGGCCCTGCCGCCCGAGGGCTGGTCCCGGTTCGTGGCCGCGGGCGTGCCCGGCCTGGCCGTGGGCCGGGTCGAGCTGGGCGGCGGCCGGGTGCTCCCCGGGTTCGTGGCCGCCGCGTCCGCCCTCGACGGCCTGCCCGACCTCACGTCCTACGGCGGCTGGCGCGCCTGGCGGGCGGCCGGCTCGCCCCGCCAGGTGTAGCTCCTAGCGGAGGTCGGATCAGTCGGTCGTCCGCTCCGTGAGGGCGAGCTGGTCGAGGGTGTCGCGCATGTAGGCGAGGGCGTGCCGGTCGTCGAGGTAGCGCCCGGGCGAGATTCCTGGCCGGCGGTTCGCTCGACGGTGGCCGTGATCGTCATGGCCGCGTCGGCGACGATCGAGCGCAAGGCGGGGGAGTCGCCGAAGGCGCCGGTCCCTTCGAGGTAGTCGAGCATGCGGACGGCCGCCGGCCAGCACTCGACCTTGGCCATCATGTCGACGAACTCGGCGCCCGCGACCTTGGCCATGTACATGTCGTCGCGCTCCAGCAGCTCGACGATGTAGGCGCGGAGCATCTCGAAGGCTCGCGCGCGGTCGCCCCGCTGGAGTGCGGCCCTCGCCTCGGCGGGGTTGCGCTGCGTCGAGGTGCGAGGGGGCACGGGCACCTTGGCGGCGTCGGCGAAGTGCTGCCAGGCCTCCTCGTCCTTGCCCTGGGCTGCCGCCGACGTGCCGAGATAGGTCAGCGCCCAGTTCAGGCGAGGTCGGCGGGCCCTCCGCCCGGTAGCGCTCGGCCAGCCCCGTGACCAGGGTGTCGTGTTCCGTGAACCGCCCGGCCAGCAGCAGCATCATGCCCATGCCGGCGAGCTCGAAGCGGTCGGCCACGTGGTCGTCGCCGGCGGCGCGCAGCTCCGCAACGGCCCGGGGGGCCCAGCGCGCCATCTCGCCGTAGTCCGAGTAGAGGAACCCACGCGCGTAGCGGATCATCGGGTGGTCGGGCTCGCCGTAGCGCCGGACGAGACGCTCGTAGCCGTCGCGGTCCATGTTGCGCATGTAGCGACGGGCGGCCCAGGTCAGCCCGAAGATGATCATGTCCTCGTCCTCGGGTGGGGTCATGGCCAGGATCCGCTCGGCCCAGTCGCCGATCTCGCTCTGGCTGCGGACGTAGATCTCGGTCACGATCGGGCCGACGAGCGCCCGTGCCAGCCGCCGATCCCGGGTGGCGCAGGCCCAGTCGACGGCGGCGCGGAGGTTGGGCCACAGCTCGCCCAGGCGGGCGACGCCCTCGATCTCGGCGCGCCCGGCGAGGAGCTCGCCGATGTGGGTCACCCGATCGAGGCACCAGCGGGCGTGCCGCTCGGCCATCAGGTCGGTGTCGTCGCCGGCGGAGAGGTGCTCGGCGCCGAACTGGCGCATGGTCTCCAGCAGGCGGAAGCGGCGGCTGAACGGGCCGGACTCGACGACGAGCATCGACCGCTCGACCAGGGCCCCCAACAGGTCGTCGACATCGGCGACGTCGAGGGTCGCGTCGGCCGTCACCGTCTCGGCGGCGGTGAGGTCGAACGGGCCCGCGAAGATCGAGAGCCGCTGGAAGAGGACCTGCTCGGCCGGTGTCAGCAGGTCGTACGACCACTGGATGGTGGCCCGCATGGTCCGGTGGCGTTCGACGCTGTTCCGACGGCCGCCGGTCAGGAGGCGAAGGCGATCGTCGAGGCGCGCCACCAGGTCGGCCGGCGACAGGCTCGTGGTCCGCGCCGCCGCCAGCTCGATGGCGAGGGGGACGCCGTCGAGACGACGGCAGATCTCCTCGACGTCGTCGCGGCTGGCGTGGGGGTCGAAGGTCAGCGACGCCGCCGAGGCGCGCTCGTTGAACAGCTCGACTCCCGGGCCCGAGGGCTCGAGCGGGGCGACCGCGATGAGCTGCTCGTGGCCGAGGCCGAGGCCTTCCCGCGACGTGGCGAGCACCCGGACGTCGGGGCAGCGCTCGGCGACGGCACGCGCCAGGTCGGCAGCGCCCTCGATGACGTGCTCGCAGCTGTCGAGCACCAGCAGCGCACGCTGCGACTCCAGGGCCCCGACGACCGACTGCGTCAGCGTGCGCCCGGGGCGCTCGGTCACGTCGAGGACGGCGGCGACGGCGCGGGGCACATCGCTCGACGCCGCGGTCTGGACCAGCTCGACCAGCCACGCCGCGCCCGCCTGGCCGAGCTCGAACCGCCGGGCGGCGGCCAGTGCCAGCCGCGTCTTGCCGATCCCTCCCGGCCCCACCAGGGTCACGACCGGCGACGCGTCGAGCGCGTCGGCGACGAGCTCGAGATCGTCGTGACGGCCGATGAGGCGTCCCAACCGGCGAGGGAGGTTGCCCCGGCGGCGGGCCTCGGTGCGCAGCGGCGGGTGCTCGGCGTCGCCGAGCTGGAAGATGCGCTGCTCGGCGACGACGCCGTCGAGGCGGAAGGTCCCGAGATCACGGAGGTCGCTCCCGTCGAGCAGGACCGACGTCACCCCGGACACCAGCGTCTGGCCGCCATGGGCGGCGGCGGCGAGGCGCGCCGCCACGATCACGGCCGGGCCGAAGTAGCCCTTCTGGCGCTCCTGGGTCTCGCCGGTGTGCACACCGATCCGCAGGCGGAGGTCGACGCCGCCGGGCCACGGCTCGCGGCCCATCGCAGCCTGCAGCTCGCGGGCCCAGGCGACGGCGTCGGCCGCGCGGTGGAAGGCCACGCCGAACGCATCGCCACCGGTGGCGAACAGGTAGCCGCCGTGATCGGTCGACCGCCGACCGCACGAGCTCGTCGTGGCGGGCCATGGCCGCGGCGGTCTCGCGCCGGTGCGTGGCCCACAACCGGGTCGAGTCCTCGACGTCGGTGAAGCCGAACGTCACCGTGCCCGTCGGGAGGCCGGGCTCGGGGCCGTGCCGCGGATCGATCGACCCGCAACTGCTCGTCGTGGCCGAGGATCAGCGACTCCAGCTCCCGCAGGCGGGGGCCCGGCTCGACCCCGAGGTGCTCGACCAGCTGGTACCGCACCTTGCGGTAGGCCGCGAGCGCATCGGCCTGCCGTCCCACCCGGTAGAGCGCCGTCATCAGCAGCGCCCAGAGCTCCTCGCGGAAGGGGTACGCGGCGGTGAGCTCGGTCAGCGAGCCGATGACGGCCGCCGCGTCGGTCTCGATGCGCTGACCGAGCTCGATCTCCATGGCGCCGAGCCATTGCTCGACCAGGGCATCCACGGTCCCGGTCAGGCCGGGGGCGTCGAGGCCGGCCAGCGGCGCTCCCCGCCACTCGGCCAGGGCCGCATCGACGTCGCCGTCGGCGAGGCGGCGCTGGAAGCGGGCCACGTCGACCGAGTCGGCCGCCACGTCGAGGCGGTAGGCGGCGCCGGTGCGCACGATCGAGCCGGGGCCCAGCCCCTTGCGGAGGCGGGTGACGTACGACTGCAGGGTCTTGCCGGCCGTGCGCGGCGGCTTCTCGCCCCACACCACCTCCACCAGGCGTGACACCGGCACCGCGGACCCGGCCGACAGGGCGAGCGCCGCCAGCACCGCCTGGCACTTGGCCGGACCGACGTCGAGCGGCTCGCCACCATCGCTGGCTGCGCTGACGCCGCCGAAGAGACGAACCTGGACCACCGGGCCGCTCCCTCTCACCCTCGTGCCACAATCTTCGCCCACCGTGAGATCCTGCGGGGCGCCGGTTGTGTCCGGTCGGGCCCCGGGTTGTGTTTCGGTGGAGCCCGCCGCGGCCGCCTCGACCGGGACGACAGCGACCTACGTCCGCGAGCCAACCCCGCGCAGTCAAGGTCTGGGCATGAGGCTCACACGCATAGGCGCCTGGTGCTTCGACCACCGGATCGCCGCGGTCGGACTCTGGGTGGTCGGGCTGGCCGCCATCCTCGGCGTGGCCGGGGCCGTCGGCCCCGCCTACGACGCGGCCATCGACATCCCCGAGTCCGACAGCGCGCGACGGTTTCGACGTGCTGGAGCAGCACTTCCCCGACCTCGGGGCAGGAGGCATGTCGGGAACGATCGTGTTCCGGGCCGACCAGGGCGTCGACGACCCCGCGGTCACGGCCACCATGGAGGAGTTCTTCGCGCTCGTCGAGGCCGGGTTCCCCGACGGGAGCGGGGTGCCGGAGCATCCCGGCGCCACGGTCATCTCCCCCTACTCCGAGGAGGGGCAGGATCAGATCGCCCGCCAGGGACCGCTGGCCGGCGAGCTCGCCTACGCGCGGGTGAACCTGGCGGCCGACGTCGCCCTGACGGAGTCGGGCCTCCTCGGCCAGGCGATCCACGAGCACGCGCCCGACCTCGAGGGCCTGGAGGTGCTCCCCGGCGGCATGGCGCTCGCTGAGGGCACCCTGCCCGCGACGGAGCTGATCGGGCTGGCGTTCGCGGTGGTGGTCCTGATCGTGGCGTTCGGGTCGGTCCTCGCCATGGGCCTGCCCGTCGCCGTGGCCGTGGGTGGCGTCGGGGCGGGCAGCGCCCTGATCCTGCTGCTCAGCCACCTCTTCATGGTGCCCGACTTCACGGTGACCGTCGGCGCCATGATCGGCCTCGGCGTGGGCATCGACTACGCGTTGTTCATCGTCACCCGCTTCCGCCGCGGCACCCACGACGGCCTCACGCCCCGGGCGGCGCTGGTGGCCGCCATGGACACCGCGGGGCGGGCCGTGATCCTCGCCGGGCTCACGGTGGTGATCTCGCTGCTCGGCATGCTGCTGATCGGCATCGCGCTCGTCTCGGGCCTGGGCGTCGGGGCGTCGGTGACCGTGCTGGCGACGATGGTCACCTCCGTGACCCTGCTGCCGGCCCTGCTCGGCCTGGCCGGGGAGCGGGTCGAGGTCACCCGCTGGCGCGGCCTGATCACGGCCGGCTTCGTGGCCGTCGCCCTGTTCGGGGCGGGCGCGGGGGTGGCGCCGCTCGCGGCCGGTGGCGCCGTCCTCGCGGCGCTGACGCTGCTGGCGAGCTTCGCCGTGCGACCGCTGCGCCAGCGAGGTGCCCCTGCGGGCCGCCAAGCCGGTGCGGGAGACCCTCGCCTACCGCTGGAGCCGCACGATCCAGCGGCATCCGTGGCGGTGGCTCGGTGGCGCGGCGATCGCACTGCTCGTCCTGGCGTCCCCGGTCCTCGGCCTCCGGCTGGGCGTGGCCGACGAGAGCACCTACCCCGAGGCCAGCTACACCCGGCGGGCCTACGACCTGCTGGCCGAGGGGTTCGGCGAGGGGTTCAACGGGCCTCTCCTGCTCACCGCGGTCGCCGGCCCGGGCGCCACGCCCGAGGCGGTCGCCGACCTGGAGCAGGCACTGGCCCGGACGCCGGGGGTCGCCGCCGTCACCCCGGCGGTGCCCGACCGGCCGGCGGCGCCCGGCGGCGTTCCTCATGACCGTCGTCCCCACGACGGCTCCGCAGGCCGAGGCCACCACCGGCCTCGTCACCCGCCTGCGGGACGACGTCATCCCGGCGGCCGTCGCCGGGACCGGGCTCGACGTGAAGGTCACGGGCTCGGCCGCCGCGGACATCGACCTCACCGCCTTCCTGGCCCGGCGGGTCTTCGTCTTCTTCGGCGCCGTGCTGGCCGTGTCGTTCGTGCTGCTGATGGTGGTGTTCCGCTCGCTGCTGGTCCCGCTCAAGGCGGTGACCATGAACGCGCTGGCGATGGCCGCCACCTACGGCATCCTCGTCGCCGTGTTCCAGTGGGGCTGGGGCGGGGAGCTGTCCGGCGTCTCGGGCGGTCCCATCGAGCCGTTCATGCCGATGATCCTCTTCGCCATCGTGTTCGGCCTGTCGATGGACTACGAGGTGTTCCTGCTGTCGCGGGTGCGCGAGGAGTACGACCGGACCGGCGACCCCGTCGAGTCGGTGGCCGACGGGCTGGCGAGCACGGCCCGGGTGATCACCGCCGCCGCCGCCATCATGGTGGTCGTGTTCGGTTCGTTCGCGCTGGAGGACGACCGCCTCCTCAAGATGCTCGGCACCGGCCTGGCCGTGGCCGTGCTGCTCGACGTCACGCTGGTCCGCATGGTGCTGGTGCCGGCCACGATGGAGCTGCTCGGTGCCCGGAACTGGTGGCTACCGGCCTGGCTCGACCGGATCCTCCCCCGGCTCAGCGTCGAGCGCACCGGTCGCCCCGGTGACGCCCCCGCTCCCGGCCAGCCCCGCCGGGCCGGCGTGCCCGACAGGCCCCGCCCGCCATCGCCCGGACCGGCCGCGGCGCGGGAGCACCAACCCGTCGACGTCTGAGCGGCGCGGCCGGCTCCCGGGTGCAACGGCGAGCGACGCTCGTTCCGGTTCTGTCAGACGTGAGCGGCTCTATTGCTCGTGAGCGCTGACAGAACCGCCTTCGCTTCCCGCTGCCGGCGTTCGCCCGCAGCCAGGCCTGGTAGCCGCCGTCGAGGTCGGTGGCCCGGCGCAGTCCCAGCTCCCGCAGCGTGGCCGCGGCCAGGCTGGAGGCGTAGCCCTCGTCGCAGACCAGCACGACCGGCTGGTCCGGCCCGGTGACGTCCGGGAGCCGGTGCGGGCTGGTGGGATCGAGGCGCCACTCCAGCACGTTGCGGCCGACCACCAGCGCCCCGGGCATCTCTCCGTCCCGCTCGCGCAGCTCGACGGGCCGGATGTCGACCACCAGCCCGCCCGCGGCCCACACCGCGGCCAGGTCGCCGGGCCCGGGCCGCGGCGCGATCGTCGGCCCGGGCCCGGGCCGAGCAGGCGGTCGACGGCTCGCGCCGTCCGCTCACGCGCGAGTCACGAGCTCCCGCCGCCGGGCGGGGTGCAGCAGGTAGGAGGCGGCGGGCGCGCCCAGCACGGGCGGCACCGGGACGATCACCTCGGTCTCGACCGGGACCAGCGTGGCCGGGTCGTAGTACGTCATCGACGTGAGGGGCGGCGAGTAGACGTGCAGGCTCGTCGCGGGCTCGGGCGCTCGGTTCACCACGTCGTGCACCGTACCGACGCCCAGGTGCCGCACCCGGCCGGTCCCGAGGTCCCGCTCGAGCGCGGGCCCGCCCGGCTGGGGCAGCACCTCCACCAGCTCGCCCTCCACCACCACGAGCGCGCCGGCCGAGCGACCGTGGTCGTGGGGCCGCACGTGCTGGCCGGTGGTCCAGCCGATGACCCACACCTCGTAGGCCCCGGCCGCCAGCAGCCTCACCGGGCGGCGCCCGTCCGGGTCGTGGCACACCGCCGCCCCCCACAGGTCGCGGGCCGCGGCCAGGCCCGCCACGATGTCGGCGAGGACGGCGGCGGGCAGCGGCTCGGCGGGGGCGAACGGGGGGTGGGTGGTGAGCATGACCTCTCCGAGATAAATCTGATCGACTTACTCAGGATTAGCCTTCCGGCAGTCCGGCCGCAAGCTAAAGATGACTTTTTCGATCATAATTACAAGAAAACTCTTGCCGGCCGGCTCCGGCCCCCGCTAGTAATCCGGACTATGTCAATCGGAATTGCAAGGAAGGCCGCACGTCCTCGCCCTCGCTCTCGGGCTGGTGGCCGCCGGCTGTGGCGGGGGCGATGACGACGACCAGGCCGAGGCGTCCGGGGGCAGCACCCCGGCCGCCGATGCCGAGCCCAGCGGCACGCTCAGGCTCGGCTACTTCCCCAACGTCACCCACGCCCCGGCCATCATCGGGGTGGAGGACGGGCTCTTCGCCGGCGCCCTCGGCGACGCCACCCTCGAGACGTTCACGTTCAACTCCGGCACCGAGGCCAGCGAGGCCATCCTGTCGGACTCGATCGACGCCACCTTCATCGGGCCCAACCCGGCCATCAACGCCTTCGCCCAGTCCGACGGCGGGGTGACCCTGGTGGCCGGCACCACCTCGGGCGGCGCCGCGCTGGTCGTGTCCCAGGACATCGAGCTCGCCCGAGGACCTGGCCGGCACCACCCTCGCCACCCCGTCGCTGGGCAACACCCAGGACGTGGCCCTGCGGGCCTGGCTGGCCGACCAGGGCTACGAGACCGACGAGACCGGCGGCGGCGACGTCAAGATCACGCCGCAGGAGAACGCCGACACCCTGACCGCCTTCCAGGCCGGCGACATCCAGGGCGCCTGGGTGCCCGAGCCGTGGGCCACCCGCCTGGTCGAGGAGGGCGGCGGCAAGGTGCTGGTCGACGAGAAGGACCTCTGGACCGACACCGACGGCAAGTTCGTCACCACCCACCTCCTGGTGCGCACCGACTACCTGGAGGAGCACCCCGCCAACGTCCGGGCGCTGATCAGCGGCCTGCTCGACGCCATCGACGAGGCCAACGGCGACGCCGCCACCGCCCAGGCGACCACCAACGAGGGGATCGAGAAGATCACCACCAAGCGGCTGGCCGACAACATCATCGCCGGGGCCTGGGAGAACCTCGAGTTCACCCCCGACCCGGTGGCCGCCTCGCTCCAGCAGTCCGCCGACGACGCCGTGGCGGTCGGCCTGCTCGACGAGGTGGACCTGGACGGCATCTACGACCTGAGCATCCTCAACGAGCTGCTCGCCGAGCGAGGCGAACCGGAGGTCGAAGGATCGTGAGCGAGCACCCCACGGCCACCATCGCCGGCACGGTCGACCCGCCTCCCCCGGCGGGCCCGGCCCCGGCGGTGAGGCTCCGGGGCGTCACGAAGGTCTACGGCGGCGGCCGCTCTGCGGTCGCCGCCCTCGACCGCGTCGACCTCGATGTCGCGGTGGGCGAGCTGGTGTGCGTGGTGGGCGCCTCGGGCTGCGGCAAGTCCACCCTGCTCAACCTGCTCGCCGGGCTGGACGAGCCCACCGCCGGCGACATCTCGGTGGTGGGCCGGACCGGGCTCATGTTCCAGGAGTCGGCCCTGTTCCCCTGGCTCACCGTGGCCGGCAACGTCGACCTGGCCCTCAAGCTGCGCAAGGTCCCCCGGGCCGAGCGCCGCGAGCGGGTCGGGTCCCTGCTGGAGACCGTGCGGCTGGAGCAGTTCGCCGGCCGGCGCCCGCACGAGCTGTCGGGCGGCATGCGCCAGCGCGTGGCCCTGGCCCGGGCCTTCGCCCAGGACGCCGACGTGCTGCTGATGGACGAGCCCTTCGGCGCGCTCGACGCCATGACCAGGGATGTTCTGCACGACGAGCTCGAACGGCTCTACCAGGAGCGGCACCTCACGGTGCTGTTCGTCACCCACAACGTGCGGGAGGCGGCCCGGCTGGCCGACCGCATCGTGGTCCTCTCCAGCCGCCCGGGCCACGTCACCGCCACGGTCGACGTGCCCGTCGAGCGCCCCCGCACCATCGAGTCGCCCGCCGTGTCGGGCCTCGCCGCCCAGATCACCGCCCTCCTGCGCCAGGAGGTGCGCCGCCATGCCGTCGACCGCTGACGAGACCGAGATCCTGTCCCGGCTCGACCAGGACCTCGCCGGCCTCGACGCCCTGGAGCTGGCCGAGAGGGCCCGGACCAGCCGTCGGGCGCGGATCTGGCGGGCCACCTGGCCCAAGCTCGGTGCCATCGCCCTGTTCTTCGGCACCTGGCAGATCGTGGTGTGGTCCGGATGGCGCCCGCCCCACCTGCTGCCCCCGCCCTCGGCGGTGTTCGCACGAGCTGGCCGACATGTGGTCGGAGGGCACGCTGGTCACGGCGATCGAGAACACCATGAGCATGGCCGCGGCCGGCTACGTGATCGCGGTGATCCTCGGCACCGTCCTCGGCCTGGCGGTGGCCCGGGTGCGGGTCCTGCGGGCGGCCTTCGGCTCGCTGATCACCGGGCTGCAGACCATGCCCTCGGTGGCCTGGGTGCCGTGGTCGATCCTGCTGTTCAAGCTGTCGACCGGCGCCATCCTGTTCGTGACGGTGATCGGCTCGGTGCCGGCCATCGCCAACGGCGTCATCAGCGGCAGCGACCAGATCAACCCCATCATGCTGCGCGCCGGGCGGGTGCTCGGCGCCAAGGGCCTGTCGTCCTACCGCCACATCGTGCTGCCGGCCTCGTTCCCCGGCTACGTGGCGGGCCTCAAGAACGGCTGGGCCTTCGCCTGGCGCAGCCTCATGGCCGGCGAGATCATCACCACCGTTCCGGGCGAGCCCAACGTGGGCGGCCTGCTCAACATCAACCGCACGCTCAGCAACGCCGACGGCGTGGTGGCCATGATGCTCATCATCCTGGTCCTCGGCATCCTGGTGGACTCGCTGCTGTTCGGCACCCTGGAGCGGGCCGTCGCCCGGCGCTGGGGCCTGTCGGGCCCCGTCGCATGAGGGTGACGGCCCGGCTGGCCTACGGCCTCGACGCCCTGGTCGACCTGGCCGCCGCGGGCCGGCCGGTCAAGGGCGGCGTGCTGGCCGGCCGCCACGGGGTGTCCAAGGGCTTCCTGGAGAACATCCTGGCCGAGCTGCGCCGGGCCGGGATCGTGGCGTCCAAGCGGGGCGGGCACGGCGGCTACTGGCTGGCCCGGCCGCCCGAGGACATCACGGTGGCCGAGGTGATCCGCACGCTCGACGGCGCGGGGACGGTGGCCACCGACCGCCTCGACGACGACCTCGCGCCGGTGTGGCACTCGATCTCGCAGGCCACGATGAGCGCGGCCGAAGCCATCACGTTGGAGTCCGTGGCCGCCGACCGCAGCGACCAAGTGCCAACATGAAGCGCGATTCAACTATGGTCTGGGCATGACGGACCCGATGTCCCTCGTCGACCAGCGCATCGACGAGCTGCTGGCTGAGCTCGACCCGGCCACCACCGACCCGGTCGAGTTCCGGGGGCGCCAGTACGACCTGGGCCTGGCCTGGGTCCACTTCCCGGAGGGGTACGGGGGCCTGGGCCTCAAGCCGGTGGTCCAGCGCCACATCGACGAGCGGCTCTACGGCGCCGGGGCCCGCCGGCCCGGCGTGCGCCACTTCTTCGGGCTGACCATGGCCGGGCCCACCATCGTCACCAACGGCGACGACGCGGTGCGGGAGCGGCTGCTGCGCCGGACCTTCACCGGCGAGGACGCCTGGTGCCAGCTGTTCAGCGAGCCGGGCGCCGGGTCCGACCTGGCCGGCCTGGCGACCCGGGCGGTGCGCGACGGCGACGAGTGGCTGGTGTCGGGCCAGAAGGTGTGGAACACCTTCGCCCACCTCGCCGACCGGGGCATGCTCGTGGCCCGCACCGACCCCGAGGCCCCCAAGCACAAGGGCCTCACCTACTTCGCCCTCGACATGCACGCCCCGGGCGTGGAGGTGCGGCCGCTGCGCCAGCTCACCGGCGAGGCCGAGTTCAACGAGGTCTACATGACCGACGTGCGGGTCCCCGACTGCCGACCGGGTGGGCGACGTGGGCGACGGCTGGCGGGTGGCGATGACCACCCTGGCCAACGAGCGCACCACCATCGGCGGCGGCGGGGGCGCCCCGCCGCGGGGGTCGGGCAGCATCGCCGAGGCCGTGCGCATCTGGCACGAGGAGGTCGACGGACCACTCGGCCCCGATGCGCGACCGGCTGATGCGCCTGTGGATCGAGGCCGAGGTGCTGCGGCTGACCAACGTCCGGGCGGGCCAGAACCGCCGGGCCGGCAACCCCGGCCCCGAGGGCTCGATCGCCAAGCTCAAGTTCGCCGAGGTCAACATGGCCATCTACGAGCTGTGCGTCGACCTGCTCGGCGCCGACGCCCTGGTGGGCTACGACTACGCCATGCGCCGCACCGACGCCGGCCTGGGCCTCACCGGCCCGCCGGGGTGGTCCCGCAAGATGTTCCTGCGGGCGCGGGCCAACTCGATCGAGGGCGGCACGTCCGAGATCCAGCGCAACATCCTGGGCGAGCGGGTCCTGGGCCTGCCCGGCGAGCCCCGGGCCGACAAGGACCTGCCCTGGTCGCAGGTGCCGCGCTGAGCGAATCTCCCTGGGTGCGGGCGGCCCGGTCCCGGCTAGACCGGGGCGATGCCCACCATCGTCGACCTGAGCCACACGATCGCCGACGGCACCGTCACCTACCCGGGCCTGCCCGCTCCAGCATCAGCGACCACCTGTCGCGGGAGGCGTCGCGCGAGCGCTACGCCCCCGGCTACGAGTTCCAGATCGGGCACATCTACATGGTGTCCAACACCGGCACCTACCTCGACACCCCGTTCCACCGCTTCCCCCACGGCCACGACCTGGCGGGCCTCGACCCGGCCCGGGTGGCCGACGTCCCCGGCGTGGTGGTGGACGCCACCGGCGGGGACCCCGAGATCGGCGTCGGACCTGCTGGCCGGGCTCGACGTGGCCGGGCGGGCCGTGCTGTTCCGCACCGACTGGTCCCGGCACTGGGAGCACCGAGCGCTACGGCGAGCCGGACCACCCCTACCTGGCCTCGGCCACCGCCGCAGGCCTGGCCGAGGCGGGCGCCGCGGTGGTGGGCATCGACTCGGTCAACATCGACGGCACCCACACGGGCGAGCGCCCGATCCACACCATCCTGCTGGCGGCCGGCGTCCCCGTGATCGAGCACCTGTGCAACCTCGACGCCGTGGGCGACCGGCCGTTCCGCTTCTTCGCCGTGCCGCCGGCCATCGCCGGCATGGGCACGTTCCCGGTCCGGGCCCTGGCGCTGCTCGATTGAGGCCCCGGGCCGGCGCCGTCGCCGCCACCTTCGTGGTCAACGGCCTCGGCGGGCCCGGGTTCCTGCCCCGGCTCCCCGAGCGCCAGGCCGCCCTGGGCCTGTCCGACGCGGGCCTGGGCCTGGTGCTGGTGGGCATGGCCGCGGGCGCCCTGGTGGCCAGCCCGGTGGCCGGCCGCCTGATCGGCACGCGGGGCAGCCGCCCGGTGGTGGTGGCCTCGGCCGTGGCGCTGGGCGCAGTCCCTGTGGACCGCCGGCGCCGCGCCGACCCCGCTGCTGCTGGCCCTGGCCCTGGCCGTGATCGGCGCGTGCGGACGCGGCCATGGACACGGCCATGAACGCCAACGCCGCGGCCTACGAGGGGCCGCACCGGGCGGTTCGATCATGCACCGCCTGCACGGCGCCTGGGCGGTGGGCGCCCTCAGCGCTGCCGGCATCGCCGCCTTCGCCGCGGCGCTGGGCGTCCCCCTCACCGCCCAGCTGGCCGCCACGGGGCTCGGTCATCGCGCTCACGGTCCTGCTCACCCGCTCCGGCCTGGTCCCCGGCCGCTCGCCGGCGCCGCCGTTGCCCGCCCCGACCCCGGCGCCTGCCGGCGCCCCGCGGCCCGCCGCCGCTGGGCTGGGCCCGCTGGTGGTGCTGGGCCTGCTCACGGTGGGCGGCGCCATCGTCGAGGGAGCACCCGACCGACTGGTCCGCCCTGCGCCTGGAGCGCCTGGGCACCGGCCCGGGCACGGCCGCCCTGGGCGTGGCCGCCTTCATGGCCGGCATGCTCGCCGGCCGGGCCGCGGGCGACCACCTCACCGACCGCTACGGCGGCGCCGCGGTGCTGCGCGGCGGCATGGCCCTCGCGGCCGTGGGCCTCTGCCTCGGGACGGTGGTGGACCGGCCCATCGCCTTCGCGGCCGGGCTGGTCCTGGCGGGCGCGGGCGCCTCGGCCTTCTTCCCCCTGGCCTTCTCCGCCGCAGCCCGGCTGCCCGGGCGTGGCCCCCGGCGCCGGGGCGGCCACGGTCTCGCTGGCCGCCCGCCTGGGCTTCCTGGCCGAGCCCCTGGTCGTCGGCGCGCTGGCCGAGGCGGTCGGGCCTGCGCTGGGCGTTCCTGTTCGTGGCCGTGGTGGCCGCCGCCCTCGCGGTCGCCGCCCCGCACATCGTGCCCCGGTCCGCCCGCCTGGGGCCTGCGCCCGTGACCGACGTGCGGGCCTGGTAGCGCTACAGCAGCGTGGCCAGGCCGCCGTCGACGGGGATGACCGCGCCGGTCACGTAGGCCCCCGCCCGGGAGGCGAGGAAGATGGCCGTCCCGGCCATGTCGTCGGGCCGGCCGATCCGCTTCAGCGGGGACTGCGCCACGATCTGGTCGCCGAAGGCTTCGAGCGTGGCCGCCATCATCTTCGACTCGAACGGCCCGGGGGCGATGGCGTTGACCGTCACGGTGGGCGACACCCGCCGGGCCAGGTGGCGGGTGAGGTGGTGCACCGCGGCCTTGGACGCCGAGTACGAGTAGGTCTCCATGGCGGGGACGTGCAGCCCGTCGATCGACCCGATGTTGATGACCCGGGCCGGCTCCTCGGCCGTGCCCGCCGCCTTGAGCAGGGGCAGCAGGAACCTGGTGAGGTGGAACAGCGCCTTGACGTTCAGGGCCAGGACCCGCTCCCAGGCGGCCTCGTCGAACTCCTCCAGCGGCGCCCCCCAGGTGGCGCCCGCGTTGTTGACCAGGATGTCGAGGCGATCCTCCCGCTCGGCGACCGCCTCGGCCAGGCGCCGGCACTCGTCCTCGCTCGCCAGGTCGGCCGGCAGGGCCACGCACTCCCCCACCTTCGACAGCTCGGCCGCCACCTCGTCGCACACGTCGGCCTTGCGGGACGAGATGTACACCCGCGCCCCCGCCTCGACGAACCCGCGGGCGATCATCAGGCCGATGCCCCGGGAGCCCCCGGTGACGACGGCGGTCTTGCCGGCGATGGAGAAGAGGTCGCTCATCCGGGCAGCATGCCCCACGCCGCCGCCCCGCACCGAACCGGCCGGTGCACACGCCCGGGCGGTCACCAGGTGTCGACGGCCGGGCGCTTCTTCCCTGTGCCGGGGAGCCGGCGGCTCGGCCGAGCAGCGTGGCGATCCAGCGGCGGCTGTCGGCCGGGTCGATGACGTCGTCGATCTCGAAGTGGCTGGCCGAGTTGAGCGCCTTGCCGTGCTCGTAGGCGGCGTCGACCATGGTCTGGAACGTGCGCTCGCGCTCGTCGGGGTCGTCGATGGCCGCCAGCTCGTTGCGGTAGCCGAGCCGCACCGCGCCCTCCAGGCCCATGCCGCCCAGCTCGCCCGTGGGCCACGACACGCAGAACAGCGGGGCCTTGAAGCTGCCGCCCGCCATGGTCTGGGCGCCCGAGCCCGTACGCCTTGCGCAGGATGATGGTCCCGAACGGGACGCTGAGGCTGGCCCCGACCACGAACAGGCGGCTGGCGTGGCGCACCAGCCCGGTGGTCTCGGCCTCGGGCCCGACCATGATCCCGGGCGTGTCGCACAGGAACAGCACGGGCAGGTCGAAGGCGTCGCAGAGCTGCAGGAAGCGGGCCGCCTTGTCGGCGCCGTCCGCGTCGATGGCCCCGGCCAGGTGGGCGGGGTCGTTGGCCACCAGGCCCAGCGGGCGCCCCTCGACCCGCACGAGGGCGGTGACCATGCCGCGGCCGAAGCCCCGCCGCAGCTCCAGCACGGAGCCGGTGTCGGCCAGCCCCGCCACCACCGCCCGCACGTCGTAGACCCGGCGGCGGTTCTCGGGGATCAGCGTCCGCAGCGCCGTCCTGGTCGCCGCACTCCCAGGCCTCGGCTCGGACCGGCGAAGTAGGACAGGTAGCGGCGGGCCACGTCCACCGCCTCGGCCTCGTCCTCCACCGCCACGTCGACCACGCCGTTGGCCACCTGCACGTCGAGCGGGCCGATGTCCTCGGGGGCGAACACCCCCAGGCCGCCGCCCTCGATCATGGCGGGGCCGCCCATGCCGATGTTGGAGCCCCGGGTGGCGATGACCACGTCGCTGGAGCCCAGGATGGCGGCGTTGCCGGCGAAGCACCGCCCGGAGGTGATCCCCACCCGGGGCACCAGCCCGCTGAGCCGCCCCCACAGGTGGAACGCCATGGTGTCGAGGCCCGACACGCCGGGCGCGTCGGTGTCCCCGGGCCGCCCGCCGCCGCCCTCGGCGAAGAACACGACCGGCAGGCGGCGGCGCTCGATCACGTCGAACAGGCGGTCCTTCTTGCGGTGGTTCTGGTACCCCTGGGTGCCGGCCAGCACCGTGTAGTCGTAGGACAGGACGGCCGTGGGCCGCCCCTCGACCGTGCCGATGCCCGCCACCATCCCGTCGGCGGGCGTCCGGGCGATGAGGTCGTCGACGGGCCGGCGGCGGCGCTGGGCCGCGATGGCCAGCGGGCCGTACTCGACCAGCGACCCGGGGTCGAGGAGGTCCTCGACGTTCTCCCGGGCCGTGCGCTGCCCGGTCCGCCGGCGCCGCGCCACCGCGTCGGGCCGCGCCGGGTCGAGACCCACGGCGTGCCGCTCCACCACCTCGGCCAGGTCGGCCCGGACCCCGGGCTGCGCCGCCGGCGCGGCCGCCGCGCGTGGCCTCGGCCGCTGGGCACGATCGGGGTCGCGGCGTCGCCTGACGTGGCCGTGCGCATCGACCACGGCCAGCAGGTCCCCGGCCTGCACCGTGTCCCCGCCGCCACCCGGACCTCGGCGAGCGTGCCGGCCACCCCGCCTCGATGGCGTACTCCATCTTCATCGACTCGACGATGACGAGCGTGGTGCCGGCATCGACGGCGGCGCCGGCCGCCCGCTCGACCCGGGCCACCGTGCCGGTCAGCGGGGACACGACCTCTGCCATGACCGCACTGTCTAGCGGGCCGGCCCGCCCGATCCGATCCGCTCAGAGCATCAGCGGATAGGCACGTCGTCTTCGAGTGGTCAGCGCGGCTGGGAGGCCCAGCTGTAGAGCTGCGACCCAGCCAAAATCCACGCGGGGTGCCCTTCGCAGCGCCCTGTCCGCTGGGCCTCTCAGGCGGGGACGACCAGCTGGCGCAGCACCCAGCGCACCGGGCCGAGGCCGCCCCGCCGTCCGCCACTCCCGCCGGCCCGGCCGCCACCCGATCCAGCTCGCCGTCCGCCAGCCCGAGCCCGAGCGCCCGGTCCCGCCAGGTGGCCAGGTTCATCCCGTACATGCGGGCGGCCACGGCCGCCTCGACCAGCACCTCGACGCACTCGCCGCCCGAGCGGCGCCAGCAGCGGGCCCGCGTACATCGGGTCCGCCCTCGGCGGCCACCAGGGCGACGACCAGGTCCTCGTAGTCGCGCAGCACACCGGGCGGCGCCTCGATGGACTCGACCTCGTCGACCACCAGCGACGCCCACCGGGCCGCAGCTGGGTGCGCCACCGCTCGACCAGCCCGGGCGGGTCGGGCAGGTGGGCGAGCAGCAGCCGGGCGTACACGACGTCGACGGGCGCCTCGGGCAGGGGCAGGCGGGTCACGTCGTGGCGGGCGAACCCGACGGACGGGTCGGGCGTCGTGGCCCGGGCCAGCCCGACGTAGCGCTCGGACCCGTCCAGGCCCGAGCGGTGCGCCGCGGCCGGCACACCTCGGCCAGCATCCGGGTGGTGTGCCCCGGCCCGCACCCGAGGTCCAGCGCCAGCCCGACCCCGGGCGGGACGGCTCGGGCCAGCAACGCCCGGGACGACGGCCCGAACACCTCGGCCACCAACGCCATCCGCTCCGCCGCCAGGTCGCTGTCCCCGAACGTGTACCGCCCCGCCACGCCGCCCAGTCGGCGATCACCGTCCATCCGTCGCCGAACCCGGCCCGGCCGCCCCTGTCGACCACGGTCCCATTCGGTCCCGCGCGCGGCGACGTCCGGGCCCGGCCGGGCTCAGGCGACCGTGCCGGCCGAGCGCAGGGAAGCGATCTCGTCGTCGCCGTAGCCGAGGCCCGACAGCACCTCGTCCGTGTGCTCGCCCGGGGCGGGCGGGGGCCGGTCGAGGGTGGCGGGCGTCGCGCTGAAGCGCGGGCGCGGGAGCGGGCTGGGGGACGCCCTCGATCTCGATCACCGTGTGCCGGGCCGCCAGGTGGGGGTCGGCCAGCGTCTCCTCGGTGGTGAGGACCGGGGCCACGCACGCGTCCCGGCCGGCGAGCTGGGCCACCCACTCGTCCCGGCTCCGGGTGGCGAACGCCTCGGCGAACCGGCGGCGCATGCTCCGGCCACCCGGTGCGGTCGTGCTGGTCGCCGACCTCGTCGGGACCGATCCCCAGCCCGGCCAGCAGCGCGGCGAAGAACGGCGCCTCCAAGGCCCCCACCGCCACCCAGCGCCCGTCCGCGCAGGCGTAGCAGTCGTAGAAGGGCGCCCCCGAGTCCAGCAGGTTGGTGCCCCGCTCGTTGCTGAAGTACCCGGAGCGCAGCGCCATGAAGAACGGCGCCATGAGCAGGGCCACCCCGTCGACCATGGCCGCGTCCACCACCTGGCCCCGGCCGCTGCTGCGGGCCGCCAGCACCCCGGACACCACGCCCAGCGCCAGCAGCATGCCGCCGCCGCCGAAGTCGGCGACCAGGTTGAGCGGCGGCGTGGGCGGCTGTCCCGCCCGGCCGATGTGGGCCAGCGCCCCCGCCACCGCCGCGTAGGTGATGTCGTGGCCCGCCTCGGCCGCGTACGGGCCGTCCTGGCCCCAGCCCGTCATCCGGCCGTAGACCAGGCGGGGGTTGCGGGCCAGGCAGGCGTCGGGGCCCACGCCGAGCCGTTCCGCCACGCCGGGACGGAAGCCCTCGATCAGCGCGTCGGCGCCGGCCACGGCCCGCAGGACCACCTCGGCGCCCTCGGGCATGCTTGAGGTCGACCGCCACCGAACGGCGGCCCCGGTTCAGCACGTCCATGCGGGCCACCGCGTTGGGCACGCCGGGCCGGTCGATCCGCAGCACGTCCGCGCCCAGGTCGGCGAGGACCATGGCCGCGAACGGCGCCGGCCCGATGCCGGCCAGCTCGACGACCGACACCCCGGCCAGCGGTCCCGCCATCAGCGCTGGGCGCCCTCGGCGGCGAGGATCCCGCCCAGGCGGAGCAACTGGCGCGAGGCGCCGCCCAGGGCCAGCTCCAGCTGCTTGGCCAGGAGGAAGTAGCGGTGCAGCGGGTAGTCCCGGTCCACGCCGACGCCGCCGTGCAGGTGGGAGGCGGCGTGCACCACCCGCTGGCCGCCGGCGGCCGCCCAGTACTTGGCCACGGCCACCTCGCGGTCGGCGGGCATGCCCGCGTCGAGCCGCCAGGCCGCCTGGAGCATGGTCAGCCGCACGGCCTGGGCGTCGACGTAGGCGTCGGCGGCCCGCTGGCCCACCGCCTGGAACGTGGCGATGGGGCGCCCGAACTGCTCGCGGCCGGTGGTGTACTCGCCCGTGATGCGCACGGCCTCGGCGGCGGCGCCGGCCATGACCGCGCAGATGCCGACCGTGGCGTGCTCCAGCGTCCAGCGCAGCGCCGTGCCGTCGTCGACGGGACCGAGGACCGCGCCGGCACCCAACCGCACGCCGTCCAGCCGGACCTGCGCCTCGGGCGTGCCGGTGGTCGTGTCCTGGCGCTCGCGCTCGACGCCGGGCGCGCCGGCCGGCACGAGGAACAGCGCCACGTCGCCGCCCGTCGGTGGTGGCCGGGACGACGATCACGTCGGCCACCAGGCCGGCGGGCACGTTGGTGCGGACGCCGTCGAGCACCCAGCCGCCGCCGGTCACCGTCACCGCGCGTCCCGGGTCGGGACGGGCCGTGGTGGTGGGCCGAGCCGGGTCGCCCAGGGGCTCGACCAGGGCGGCGGTCAGCACGGTCGTGCCCGCCACCAGGCCCGGGCAGGAGTGCGGCCTGCTGCTCGGCGGTCCCCCACCGGGCCACGGGCAGGCCGCCGAACGCCAGGGCGGCCAGGGCCGGCACCGGCGCGGCCCGGCGGCCGACCTCCTCCAGCACCAGGCACAGCTCCAGCACGCCCAGGCCCGCGCCGCCGTGCTCGGCCGGCACCGCGATGCCCAGCAGGCCCGCGTCCGCCATCGCCGACCACAGGGCGCGGTCGAAGCGCAGGTCGTCGGCGTGCTCCACGGCCCGGATGGCGTCGGGCGTGGCCTTGTCGCCCAGCAGCTTGGCGGCCACGTCGATGGTGGCCTGCTGCTCGTCGGTCAGGTCGAAGTCCATCGTCCCCCTACCTCTTGGCCATCGGCATGCCCATGCCGAAGGCGGCGATCAGGTCGCGCTGCAGCTCGTTGGTGCCGCCGCCGAAGGTGAGGATCAGCAGGCTGCGGTACATCTGCTCCAGCCGGGAGCCCAGCAGTGCGCCGGGCGCGCCCTCGAGGAGGTAGGCCCGCTCGCCGAGGACCTCCATGAGCAGGCGGAAGGAGGTGAGGTAGTGCTCGGTGCCGAACACCTTGATGGTGCTGGCGTCGGCCACGGGGAGCTCGCTGCGGGTGGCGGCCCAGGCCACCTTCCAGTTGGCCAGGCGCAGGAACTCGAAGCCCGCATAGGCGCGGGCCAGGTTGAGCTGGACCCACTCCTGGTCGATGACCCGGCGGCCGTCGGGCAGGCGGGCCTCGCGGGCCCAGTCGATGGTCTCGTGCAGCATGTGCTCGGCCATCCCCGGGCTGCACAGCGTGACCCGCTCGTGGTTGAGCTGGTTCACGATGAGCTTCCAGCCCTCGTTCTCGCCCGCGACGAGGTTCTCGGCCGGGACCCGCACGTCGTCCCAGTAGACGGAGTGGATGTCGTGCGACGACAGCAGGTGGAGCGGGGTGCGCTCGATGCCGGGGGCGTCCATGGGGGCGATGAACAGGGAGATCCCGCGGTGGCGGCTGTCCTCGTCCCCGGTGCGGGCGGCCAGCCAGCAGTAGTCGGCGTCGCCGGCCAGGCTGGTCCACATCTTCTGCCCGGTGATGACGTAGCTGTCGCCGTCGCGCACGGCCCGGGTGCGCAGGCTGGCGAGGTCGGTTCCGGCGCCGGGCTCGCTGTAGCCGATGCAGAAATGGATCTCGCCCTGCAGGATCCGGGGCAGGAAGCGCCGCTTCTGCTCGTCGCTGCCGAACTGCATGATCGTGGGGGCGACCGAGTTGATGGTCAGCATCGGGACCGGCGCCCCCGACCGCATCGACTCGTCGAAGAAGATGAACTGGTCGACGGGCCCCCGTCCCTGCCCGCCGTACTCCTCGGGCCAGCCGATGCCCAGCCAGCCGTCGGCGCCCATCTGCCGCACCACCCGGCGCATGACCGGGCCGATGCCCTCGGCGTGGCGCAGCTCGCGCCGGGTGTCCTCGTCGAGCAGGTCGTCGTAGTAGGCGCGCAGCTCCCGGCGCAGCGCCTCCTCCGTCTCGGTGTACGCCAGGTGCAACGTCCCCTCCCGGTCCCGGTCGGCGCCCAGTATGGACCGCCAACGAGAACGTGTTCTACTTGGGGCCGGCGCTCACCGCGGGGGCGTCTCCTCGTCGCCCTCGCCGCGGAGGGGCTCGAGCGTGCATGACCAGGCGCCCGAGTCGGCGTCGGGCGGTTCGTCCATGAACTCGACGCGGCACCGGACGTCGTTGACCAGGAGGCCCCAGGACAGGGCCGGCTCGAAGCGGGCGCTGCGGCTGGCGTCGGGGTCGTCGGGCGCGAACAGCCGCAGCGTGACCAGGCCGTTGACCGCGACGGCCGCGACCAGCAGCCACAGGTAGCGACGGCTGCGGTCGGTGGCCGCGATCCACAGCACGAGGCCGAGCAGGCTGGGGAGCAGGTGCGCCGGCTTCCACGGGAAGAGGAGGAAGGTGGCCTGGGCCGCGGCGAGGCCGAGCACGCCGAAGCGCACCAGCGGGTCCGACCCCCAGCGCCGCAGCGACCCGACGAGCGCGGGGACCGCCAGCGCCACCACCACGATCAGCGCCAGCCCGGCGACGCCGTAGTCCTTGACCACGAAGCGCCCGAAGTTGTTGGCCAGGCCCTGCCAGCCCTCGGTGTGCTCCAGGAAGCCGAACGAGCGGTCGAAGGACAGCCACGCCGGCACGAACAGCAGGACCACCAGCGGCACCGTCACCGCCCGCGGCCACGAGGCAGCGCCGCCGCGAGGCACGGTCCCAGCCGTCGGCCACCAGGAACGCGGCGACGATGGCGGCGGTGGACGAGCGACTGCCGATGGCCAGGGCGAACAGGACGCCGGCCACGACGCTCCGGTTCCGCAGCTGCGCCAGCGCGCCCCACAGCAGCAGGGCCAGGGCCCACACGAAGTCCCCCGTCGAGGTGCCGGCGATGAGCGTGACCGGCGAGGCCAGGAAGGCGAGCGCGACCACGTCGCCGTTGTCATGACCCCAGGCCCGCACCAGCCGGGCACACCCGACGACGGCCGCGGCCAGCGCGGCCGCGGTGGCGAGGTTGACGGCCACGTGCCCGAGCGGGCCCAGCGCGGCCACGATCGCCTCGACGACCGGCACCCCCGGATTGCGGGACGGCGCGTAGTCCCAGGACCGGATGCGCTCCCCCGCGTCCAGCAGGTAGCCCGCGTCGATGTCGGTGCCGTACCCCCACCAGATGAGCGGCAGGGTCACGACCACGGTTATGAGCAGCAGCGACCAGTCGGCCAGCCGCGGCGACACGTCATCTGAGCTGGCAGCCGCGGGCTGCCTCGTTGTCGACACCATCCGGTCAGCAAAGTAGCGCCGACCCGTTCACGGAACGCCACTCGGGGAGCGGCCCGGCCCGGCCCCGCTATCCGGCGCTCCGCCCAGCGCTGCCACCCGGCGGCGGGGACGGGAGGTCAGGCGACCGGTGCGGGCGTCCTGCGCTGCCGGCGTCACCGCCGCCGCGCCGACCAGGGCACGCAGCGCCGCGACCACGGCCGCGTCGTCCACCGCGTCGGGGTCCAGCCGGTAGGACATCTCGAGCCCGATCAGGGTGCTCACCACCACGGCGGCCAGGCCGCGGGACGGGGCGGGCAGGTCCACGAGGCCCTCGGCGGCCCACGCGTCCAGGGCCGCGGCCAGCGTGGCGAACTCGGTCCGGTAGCGCTCGCCCAACCGGGCGCGAGCCCGCTCGTTGCCGGGACGGGTGGCCCACACCCACACCTCGTGCTCGAAGTGCAGCCAGTCCCGGGCCTCGGCCGGGGGGTGCGAGAAGTTGCGCCACAGCGCCACCAGTCGCTCGTCGAGCGAGGTCGCGGCCTCGATGTCCGCGAGCATGCTCTGCGCCACGACGTCCTTCGACTCGTCGAGCAGGGCGACGATGAGACCGTCCTTGCTGCCGAACTGCCCGTAGAGCGAGCCCGACGTGCGCTCGGCCCGCTCCGCGATGGCGTCGACCGAGGCACCCTCGATGCCGTGCTCGGCGATCGCCACCCGGGCCGCGGCCAGCAGGCGACCGCGCGTCTCGACACTGCGGGCCTGGCGAGCGCGGGACATGGCGCCGAGCGTAGACACGAACCGTAACGTGCGCTACAAACAGTGGCCTCACTCGTGGGGGACGAAGGGGCACGATGGAGTTCAACCTGGCCGACCTGTTCGAACACGCGGTCGACGCCTTCGGGGAGCGGGAGTACCTGGTGGCCGACGGCCACCGCCGCACCTATGCCGAGCTGGACGCCCGGGCCAACCAGCTGGCCCACCACCTCGCCGACCAGGGCATCGGGCCCGGCGACCACGTCGGCATCTACGGCGTGAACTCCGCCCAGTGGGTCGAGAGCCTGTGGGCGATCTTCAAGCTGCGGGCCGTCTGGATCAACATCAACTACCGCTACGTCGAGGACGAGCTGGCCTACCTGTTCCGCAACGCCGACCTGAAGGCGCTGATCCACGACGCCGGCTTCACCGACCGGGTGGCCGGGGTGTCCGACCACATGCCCGACCTGCGCCACCGCCTCGTGATCGGTGGCGACTACGAGGACGCCCTCGCTTCGGGCTCGCCCGAGCGGGACTTCGGGCCCCGCTCGGGAGACGATCGCTACATCCTCTACACCGGCGGGACCACCGGCATGCCCAAGGGCGTGGTGTGGCGCCACGCCGACGTGATCTTCGCCCTGGGCGGCGGCATCGACCTCCTCTCCGGCGAACGGGCCCAGGTGCCCGAGGACCTGGTCGCCCGGGGCCGGAAGATGGGCTTCGCCATCACGTTCCTGCCCATCGCGCCGCTGATGCACGGCGCCACCCAGTGGGCCGTCATGGGCCAGAGCTTCCTGGGCAACAAGGTCGTGCTCATGGGCCAGTTCGACCCCCACGAGGTCTGGCGCCTGGTCGAGGCCGAGCGGGCCAACTCCGTGATGATGACGGGCGACGCCATGGCCCGGCCCCTGGTCGAGGCCCTCGCGGACGAGCCGAGCAGCGGCCGCGACCTGTCCTCGCTGCTGTCGCTGTCGTCGACCGCGGCCATCTTCTCGCCCTCGCTCAAGGACCAGTTCCTCGACCGCTTCCCGAACATCGTGCTCACCGACGCCGTCGGGTCCTCGGAGGGCGGGGCCAACGGCCTCGTGGTGGTGAAGCGGGGCGAGACCGCCATGCGGGGCGGGCCCACCGTGGCTCCGGTGAGCGGCACCGTGGTGCTCGACGACGAGCTGCGCCCGGTGGCGCCCGGGTCGGGGACGATCGGCCGCGTGGCGCGCAGCGGGGACATCCCGGTGGGGTACTACGGCGACCCCGTGAAGACCGCCGAGACGTTCGTGGAGGTCGACGGCACCCGCTACGTGATCCCCGGCGACCTGGCCATGGTCGAGGCCGACGGGTCGATCACGCTGCTCGGCCGGGGCTCGCAGTCGATCAACTCGGGGGGCGAGAAGATCTTCCCCGAGGAGGTCGAGGCCGCCGTGAAGTCGCACCCCGAGGTGTACGACGCGGTGGTGGTGGGCGTGCCCGACCCCCGCTGGGGCCAGCGGGTGGCGGCGGTCGTGCAACCTCGCGAGGGCAAGGCGCCGGACCTGGAGTCGGTGCAGCAGCACTGCCGCACGAAGATCGCGGGCTACAAGGTGCCACGCGAGCTGCACCTGGTGGAGCAGATGCAGCGCTCGCCGAGCGGCAAGGCCGACTACCCGTGGGCCACCAAGGTGGCCACGGGCACGTTCACAGCGCCCGCGTAGCGCCCGACGGGCCGGTGCCCGGGCTCATTGCACCGGTGCACGGCGGCGCAAGGCCTCGTGCAGGTCGAGCTGGGCCTGGTCGGCCGCGGCCCGGCCCGCGTGCCAGCCGGCGGCGTCGTTGGCCGACACGCGCGACGTGCCCACCGAGGGGTAGGCCTCGCGCACGGCGGCCTCCGCGGCCTCGTCCCGGCGCGCCAGGACCGGCAGGAGCGTGGCCCGGTCGCGGGTGGCCTCGGCGGTCGCGGCCTTCGCAGCCTCACGCAGGCGGGCGCCGATCCGGCCGGCGAACGCGACCAGGAACGACTGCCGGTACGAGCGGGTCCGTCCCGCGTGCGGGGTCGCAGCGTGGCGGGTCCCCGGCCACCATCGCCCTCGTCGCCTGGATGAGGAGCGACGTGTAGAGCAGCTCGACCGTGTCGAGGTCGTCCTCGTCGCCGAACACGGTGGCGAAGCCCCACACCTTGGACCACACGGCCCGGCACCGGTTGGCATCGGCCACGGCCGACAAGCATCAGGTACTTCGGGCCCGGGTAGGGATCGTCGATGCCCAGCCGGCGGCCGCCCACTCCCGCGCCCCCGCCCCTGCCGGCCGCAAGCGCGGCGCGGTCGATGGCGTGGCGGGTCATCAGCTCCTGCGCCTTGGCGGTGAAGGCCTCGGCCTCGGCGTGGAAGGTGGTGGACTCGGCCTTGGCCAGGAGCCCGGTCACCCGCTGCAGGACGCGGGGATCGGCCCCGGGCCGGCTCGCGGGCCTGCCCCCGGCGGGACGCGACGGCGCCGGATCGCCGGGCGCCGGCCCCAAGGTGGGCAGGCGCGGCAGGCGCCGGACCCGGGCCAGCGTCTCGACCGCCACGCTCACCCCCGCGAGCCGCGGGGTGCCCTCGGCCACCACCCAGGTGCCCGAGCAGGCCTCGCCCGCGGCCACCTCGGTGGCGCCGATGGCGTCGAGCTGCATCCGCCAGCGGGCCGACACGTCGGCGGCCTGGTAGCTGCGGGCTTCGCACCCGATGGCGTGGGCGACGAGCTGGGCGTGGGCCCGACCGTGCAGCCGTGCGAGAGCGCGGTGGACGTCGGCGGGCTGCCAGCCGTGGCGCCACGCGATGGTCACCGCCGAGGTGAGCGCCCGACCGAGCGCCCGATCGACCAGCGCGTGGCCCGAGGGCTCAGGCCGTGTCGGCGCCCGCGGCGAGCGGCTCGACCAGGTCGGGAGCCGGTGGCCCCACGGCGACGCCGCAGGACGCCACGGCCGCATCGATGGCCGCGTCCACCTGGTGGGCGCGCAACCGGGGCGCCCGGCGCGGCCCCGGCGGCCGGGAACCCGACGACCGGCCGGTGTGACCGTCGTGCGGTCCCGATTGCTTGCGCCTGCCCATCAACGTCATCCTCCTCCGAACGGCGGTATGCGAACAAGTGTACGTATCGGCTGTGACAGAGATCGCCGCGCGGCGTGAGTCGCGGGTGCCGTCGTCATCCGATCGTCATGTGCCGCCTCTATCGAACATATGTACGACTATGCCAGACTCTCCGGCGTGAATCGCAGGGGCACTCCTCGCACCATCGACGCCGGCGAGCGCCGGGCCCGGCTGGCCGTCCGCCACCGGCTCGTGCCCGCCGAGCGGGCGGACGACGTGGTCGACGTCGTCCGCAGCGTCGTGGCCCTGCATGCGACAGATCCGGCCAGTGTCTACCTCGCGGCGGCAGCCCGCTTGAACGCGCCGACGGTCACCGCGGTCGAGCAGGCGTTGTACGACGACCGGTCGCTCGTGCGGCTGCTCGGCATGCGGCGCACGATGTTCGTCGTCCCGGTCGGGTTGGCGCCGGTCGTGCAGTCCGCCTGCACCCAGGCGATCGCGGCGGTCGAGCGCCGCAAGCTGGTGGGCCACATCGAGCAGGGTGGCGTGACCGAGGACGGCGAGGCGTGGCTGACCCGGGTGGGCGACGCCACGGTCGCCGCGCTGGAGAAGCGGGGCGAGGCGCTGGCGACGGAGCTGTCGGCCGACGTGCCCGACCTCGCCACGGAGATCCAGGTCGGCGAGGGGACGAAGTGGGCGGTGACCCAGAAGCTGTCGCACCGGGTGCTCTCGGTGCTGGCGGCCGAGGAGCGGATCGTGCGGGGACGCCCGCGCGGCACGTGGACCTCGACGCAGTACCGCTGGGCGCCGCGGTCGGCGTGGCTGCCCGACGCCCAGGGCCCGCCCCCGGTCGAGGAGGCCCGGGCCGAGCTGGCCCGGCGGTGGCTGGCGGCGTTCGGTCCGGGCACGGCCACCGACCTCAAGTGGTGGACCGGATGGACCATGGGCGCGGCCCGCTCGGCCCTGGCGGCGGTCGGGGCGGTGGAGGTCGACCTCGACGGGGTGGTGGGGTACGTCCTGGCCGACGACGTCGATCCGGTGCCGGCCCCGGCGCCGGCCGTCGCCCTGCTGCCCGCGCTCGACCCGACGGCGATGGGGTGGACGCAGCGTGAGTGGTACCTCGGGGCGCATCGGGGGGCGCTCTTCGACCGGTCCGGCAACATCGGGCCGACCGTGTGGTGGGACGGCCGCATCGTGGGCGGGTGGGCCCAGCGCCGGGACGGCGAGGTGGTCACCCGCCTGCTGGAAGACGTCGGGGGGGAGGCCGGCGCCGCGGTGGCGGCCGCGGCGCAGGGCCTCACCGAGTGGTTGGGGACGGCCCGGGTCCGGTCCCGCTTCCCGACCCCGCTGGAGCGAGAGCTGGTGGGGTAGCGATGAGGGTGCGCGCGGGACAGGCCGACCTCGCGTTCGACGTGTTCGGCTCCGGCCGCGCCGGCGACGGGCGCGGCGGCCGGGCGGACGTCGTCCTGCTGCATGCCGGGGTGTGCGACCGCCGGGGCTGGGGTGGGCTGGTCGACGCCCTGACCGGCGCCGGGCACCGGGTCGCCGCGTACGACCGGCGGGGGTTCGGGGAGACGGCGTACACCCCGGAGCCCCACTCCTCGGTCAAGGACACGCTCGCGGTGCTGGCGAGGTCGGGGATGAGCAGGGTGGTGGCCGTGGGGAACTCCATGGGCGGCCGGGTGGCGCTCGACCTCGCGCTGGCCCGCCCGGACGTGGTGGAGGCGCTGGTGCTGATCGGGACCGCCGTGCGCGGCGCACCCGACCCGGCCGAGTCGTCCCCGGCGGTCGACCGGCTGGTGGCCGCCATCGACGCCGCGGAGGACGCGGGCGACCTCGACGAGGTCAACCGGCTGGAGGCCCACCTGTGGCTCGACGGTCCGGCCGGGCCCGAGGGTCGGGTCGGCGGCGAGGCCCGCTCGCTGTTCCTGGACATGAACTGGCGGGGCCTGGTGGCGGAGGACCCGGGGCCGGAGGAGCCGTTGTCGCCGGCGTGGGAGCGCCTGCGCGAGATCGAAGTGCCCGCGCTGGTGGCGGTCGGCGAGCTCGACCTGCCCCACATCCAGGCTCGCTCGGCGACCGTGTCGGCCCGGCTGCCCCGAGGGCGGCTGCTGGTGCTGCGCGGCGTCGCCCACCTTCCGACGCTGGAGGGAAGCGACGTGCTGGCGAGGGAGGTGTGCCGGTTCCTGGCGCCGCCCTAGCGGCCGGCCCCAGGGGCGAGCAGTGCGGATCGACCTCCGACGGTGGAGGGGCAGCTTGCCGGCGTCGGAGGTGTGCCGGTTGCTCGCGGGCGTAGCGGCCCGTGGGCGGGCCGAGCAGCACGGCGCCCCGCCGTGGAGGCGCGGGCGGGCCGGTGGTCGAGGTGTGCGGGGTCCGGGCGCTGGCCTAAGGATCCTTGGGCGCGGCCAGGATGTGGGGATCGAGCTCGGAGGCGGCGGCCGCCAGGCCTTCGGGGTCGGCGGTGGCGACGCCCGAGGTGAACGGCAGGGCGGCCCGGACCGCTCGGCGGAGCCACCGGACGGCGAGGGCGCCGTGGCTGGGCTCGGTGTCGGGGTCCACGATGCGGTGCGACACGATCTGCACGGCCGCCCGGCGGACTCGTTCCAGGTCGGGCTCGACGCCCTCGGCCCTGGCCCGATGGATGAGGTGGGCGGCCACCATGCCCAGCTCGTCCGCTCCTCGGGTCACCGATGCGACCAGGGCCGGCACGGCCGTCGGCCAGCAGCCACATCGGCGTGCGCTTGGCCAGCCCGCGGAGGCGCCGGAAGCGGCCGAGGAACCGGACCCCTACCGCGGCGGCCGCGGCGCCGGCGATGGCCGGGGTGGGCGGCCTCTGGGACAGGGCCCGGGCCAGTGACGAGCGGTCGGGCAGGGGATGACGGCGGGTGGCCGCGTTGGCGACCGCCCGGCGGGCCAGTGAGCGGCCGGCGCGCTCGAGCGCTTCGTTGATGCCCGCGGCGGACGTCGTGCCCGCCTTGGCGACGGCGTCGAAGGCGGTGCGGACGACGTCCGACACGTCGTCGGCCATCGTGGAGCGCCCCGGTGCGCCGGGCTGGTCCTCGCTCACGTTCGTGGCGGGCGACGTCCGCCGGCAGACGGGCGGGTACGTCGGTGCGCGGCGTGTCGGTCGGGCCGCGGAAGGTGCCCGTTGCCTCCGCCAGGGGTCTTGTCGGTGCGGGGGGCCACGGGTCTGGTGTACCCCCTGGCCCGCCACGGGCACACAGGCCGGCGGGTCAGCCGGGCTCGACCGCGGCGCGGATGGCGTCGAGGGTGCCGAGGTCGAGGATGGCCCGGGCGCAGCGCTGCCACATCACCTTGAACATCTCGTCGCCCCGGTCGGTGACGGTGGCCGTCAGGCGCCCCAGCAGGATGATCAGGGGGCCGTGGAGCATGCCCAGCCGGTAGTCGGCCCAACACTCCTCCAGCGTGTACCCCGTGACCCCGTGGTCGGCCAGGGCGCGGTGGTAGGTCGCCACCAGCTCGGCCTCGTGCCGGCGGCGATCCTCCGTGCTCAGGCTGGTGGCCAGGAAGTAGGCCAGGTCCCGCCCGGGCGGCCCCAGCCCCACCGTCTGCCAGTCGACCGCGGCCACCCCGGCCGGGTCGTCGGTGGGGAACAGCAGGTTGTCCAGCCGGTAGTCCCCGTGGGTCACGGCGAAGCGGCCACCCGGGGCCAGCAGCAGCCACGGGACCAGCAGCTCGCGGGACGCGGCGAGGACGGCACGCTCGTCCTCGTCCAGCTCGGACGCGAAGCGGGCCTCGAAGCCGTCGGCGGCGATCGACAGGAACGGGCCCAGGATCTCGGACGTGCCCTGCGGGTCCGTCCACAGCCAGGACGCCGACCGCAACGCCTCGTCGCACCAGGTCGGGCCGTGCAGCCCGGCCAGGTTGACCACCGCGGCCCGGGCATGGTCGGCGGTGCACCCGGCGATCTGGTCGCCCGGGCGGGCATCGGACATGTCCTCCAGCAGCAGGACGAAGCGCACCGACTCGGCCTCCACCGCGGCGTACATGCAGCCGGGTGTGCGCATGGCGATGTGGTCGCGCAGCTCGTCGTAGAACGCGACCTCCTTGAGGTAGGCCATGCGGGCCATCTCGGGGCCCACGTCGTTGCGGGCCACCTTGGCGATGAGCGTGCGGGCGCCGGCGTCGGTCTCCAGGTGGACCCTCACCGTCGTCGCCATCTGGCCCGTGCCCACCGGTTCGGTCCGCAGCGACCGGATGGCCGCCGCACCGGACGTGGTGGCGAGCGCGGCCGCCAGCCAGTCGGGGGTGAGGTCCTCGACCCCGGCCAGCACCGCCGGATCCGGGCCCCCCACCGCTGACGTCACCGCCACGTCACGCCCGCTCCAGGAAGTCGAGCACCTCGGGTAGGGCCGTGCGGTCCTGGAGCATGAAGATGTGGCCTCCCTCGTACACCCGCAGCTCGGCATCCCGGACCCGGGCGGCGATGGCCTCGCCGTTGGACAGCGGGGCGATGCCGTCGTAGCGGCCGCACGCCACCAGGGTCGGGCAGTCGATGGCGCCCAGACGGTCGGTCACGTCGTGGTGGGCGCGGGCCTCCAGCTGGGCCAGCTCACCTCGGCGTGCCTCCGTGTCCTCCGCCCCCCGGCGCCGGCCGGCGAGCATGTCCGCCAGGGCCTGGTCACGGGGATGGTCGGCCAGCCACTCGGGCGTGTAGCGCGTGTCCGTCAGGCCCAGCAGGGCCGCGGCCCGCTCCTCGTCGGGCAGGCCGGCCAGCTCGTGCAGGGGGTACGACGAGCCGCCGGCGCCGCCGGGCGAGGTGCACAGCAGCGCCAGCCGGGACACCCGGTCCGGCCAGGTGACCGCCAGCTCCTGGGCCACCATGCCGCCGAAGCTGATCCCCATCACGCGGGCCTCGCTCCATCCCACCGAGTCGAGCACGGCGATCGCGTCGGCGGCGTAGTCGGCCATGGTGTACGGCCCCGATGGGATCGACGTCCGCCCCAGGCCCCGCTGGTCGTGCGCCACCACGTCGAAGCGGGCGGCCACCACGTCCAGCAGCGGGCCCATCCCCGCCAGGGTCTGGCCCGACCCGTTGAGGAACAGCAGTGGCGGGCCCGCCCCTCGGCGCTCGACATAGATGTCGATACCGTGGGCAGCCACGAACGTGTTCACCGTCGAGCTCCTAGTCCGGGGAGGCCACCCATGGGGATCAACCGCCTCAACCATGCAGTCCTGTACGTCCGGGACGCCCAGCGCACGGCGGGATTCTATGAGGACGTCCTCGACTTCCGCCGGGTGTCGGTGGGCCCGGCGGACTTCACGGGCGCGGTGTTCCTCCAGGCCCCGGGCTCGACCAACGACCACGACCTGGGCGTGTTCTCCATCGGGGACGCCGCCGGGCCCTCCGCCGGCGGGGCGCACCACCGTGGGGCTGTACCACCTCGCGTGGGAGGTCGACACGCTCGACGACCTGAGCCGGCTCGCCGGCCGGCTGCGGGAGCAGGGCTCGCTGGTCGGCTCCAGCGACCATGCCACCACCAAGAGCCTCTACGCCAAGGACCCCGACGGCATCGAGTTCGAGGTGGCCTGGGTCGTGCCCGCGGACCGGCTCGACGAGGAGACGCTCGCGGCGCGGGCCACCATCCGCCCGCTCGACATCGAGGCCGAGAAGGTGCGCTACGGCGCCCACACCCAGGGAGGCGTGGGGATCTCCCGCCCCGCACCCGCCTGACCGCGCCGATACCGCGACATCGACGCCGGGTCGCCTGTGGCCGCGGGCACGCCCGGACACGTCCGCCCGACCGTCACCGCGCCTGGTCAACCCGGCTGCAGCGTGGCGGCCACCGGGCTCGCCGCCCTCGTACCCGAGCGGGTCACGGGGCCGGACACGGCTGCGTCCGACTCGAGGGCGTGGCTGTGGCCGCGTGCGGCCCAGGATCCAGGCACGGACGCGCTGTGGGGAGGCGCGAACGCCTCCCCACAGGAAGATTCATCGGAAGAACCCTGCTCGGCCGGATGTGCCGGGTGGGACAAGTCCCCAGCAGCCAGGCAGGTGGTGGACTGGTTGGACTCCACCAAGTGGTCCGACTAACCGCTTAGCGGCCAGCCACCTCCAGGGTCCCAGAACTACCGTCACTCATGTTTGGACCACCTCCCTTCTCTGGTGCCCGCAATCTATCAACCGCCGAGCCGGTCGCGGGTGCACCTTTTTCACTCCAGGAGCGCGCCGCCCAGGATGTCGCCCTCCCGCTCGACGCCGGGCAGGGCGAAGTAGAAGCCTCCGCCCTCGGGGCGGATGTATTCCTCCAGCGGCTCGCCCGCCAGGCGGGCCTGGGTGTTCAGGAACTGGGACAGCCGCCGCTGGTACGACACGAACGCCAGGCCCTGGTCCAGCTGGCCGGCGGCGTCGAACCCCCGGGAGAAGTTGAGCCCCGCCCGCAGGATGAGATCGTCCTCGGTGGCGGGCGTGCGGGGGTTGGCCAGGCGGATGTGGGCGTCCAGCGGCGTCAGCTGCGCCGTCGGGGTCGGACGCGTAGTCGGGCACGTCGGTCTCGACCTCGCCCGTGAACGGCGCGCCCGTGTCCTTGCGGCGGCCGATGATCGCCTCCTGCTCGGACAGCCGGGTGCGGTCCCAGAACTCGACCAGCATGCGGATGACCCGCACGACCTGGTACGTGCCGCCCACGGTCCAGGCCGGCTCGTCGTCGCCGGGCTGGACCCACACATAGCGGTCCATCACCGTGCCGTCCGCCGCATCCAGGTTGGCGGTGCCGTCGATGAAGCCCAGCAGGTTGCGCTGTCCGGCGCCGCCCGGGCGGGCGTCGGCCGCGGAGCGCCGGTTGTAGCCGTCCAGCATCCAGCGCAGCGCCAGGGTGCCCCGGGTGGCCCGGTGGATCTGGCGCAGGGCGAACAGGTTGAGGTCCTGGTGCGTGCTGGTCAGCGTGACCAGCAGGTCGCCGTGGGACCGGTCGGGATCGAGGCGGTCGTTGGCCAGGAACGGCATCTGCTCGAGCGCCCGGGGGCGGCGCTCGGCCAGGCCGTAGCGGTCGTCGAACAGCGAGGCGCCCACCGAGACCACCGCCGACAGGTCCGCCGGCGGGGGCCGGGTTGCCCACCGCGCCCGTGTACAGGGGCGGGTACGCGGGGTCGCGGTCCTCGTAGGGGCGGCCGGACATGAGCCGGTCGATCTCGGCGGTCAGGGCGGCGAACGTGTCCCGCAGCTCGGACCGGTCGGCGGCGGTGACGGTGAACGCCGCCAGCAGGCCCTGCTGCCTGCCCGGGTGGGTGATCCCGGTCTGGTGGGGACCGCGGAACGGCAGGTACTGCGGATCCGCCGCCTCGGAGCCGGACGGCCGGCCCGGGAGCCCCCGGAGCCGTCCGACCCGCAGGCCGCCGCCGGCAGGCCGGCCGCGGCGCCGGCGGCGGCGAGGCCGCCGGCCAGGAACCGGCGGCGTGAGACCTCGCCCACGGGCCCGGCGTCAGCCCTCGAGCCCGAGGACGCCGGCCACCGAGGCCAGGTTCTCGGACAGCTCGGCCAGGGTGGTCTGCATCTCGGTCTTGTCCGCCTCGGTCAGGGCGCTGTAGTGCGCGTAGCCGTCGCCCTGGCGGTAGACGGCCAGCTGGCCGTCCAGCTCGTCGAACAGGCCGTCGATGGTGGTGACCAGCTCGGGGTCCTCGGCCTCGAGCGCCGGGGTGAGCAGGTCGAAGCCCTGCCGCGACCCCTCGACGTTGGCCGCGAAGTCCCACAGGTCGGTGCCCGAGTAGCGGTCCTCCTCGCCCGTGATCTTGCCCGTGGACACCTCCTCGATCAGCTCGGACGAGCCCACGGCCAGCGCCGCGGGCGGGATCTCCAGGCCGGCCAGCTCCGACCTTCAGCGTCTGGAGGTCGGCGTCGAGCTGGTCGGCGAAGGGCGCCGCGCCCTCGGTGGTGTTGAGGCTCCACAGGAAGTACTCGAGCCGGTGCCAGCCGGTGAACTCGGGGTCGTCCACGCCCGCGAAGTCGTCGACCCGGGCGTCGACGGCGCCGTCGATCTCCTCCACCAGGCCGGCGATGGGCTCGATCCGCTCCCAGCCCTGGCGGGAGGGCGCGTAGGCGGCCCGGGCCGCCTCCAGGTCGCCGGCCCGCACCGCGTCGGTGAACACGGTGGTGGCGGCGATGGTCTCGTCCACCTGCTCGCTCGACGTAGCCGCTGTAGTCCTCCAGCGCCGTCAGCACGAGCGGGTTGTCGGTCTGCGAGCCCTCGACCTCGTCGCCGATGCCCGACCCGGACCCGGCGCCGGCACCCGCTTCGTCGCACTCGCTCCCCGAGCCGGCGGCCGATCCCGAGCCGGAGGCGGAGGCGGAGCCCGACGCCGAGGCCGACGCCTGGTCGCTGGCCGGTTCGCAGCCCGAGTCCCGCACGTCGGAGCCGTCGTCGTCGTTGCCGCACGCGGCGGCCCCCATGACGAGCACGAGCGACAGCGCGGCGGCTGCGGTGAATCGATGACGGCCCACGTTCCCTCCTGAGATCCCCTGAGCGGAGCGCATGCTAGGCATGCTTATCATCCAAGGCAAGGCAGCCTGAGCGACTGAGGGTGCGAACAGCGCCGCAACGGCCGGGCGGCCATGGCGCCGGAGCGGGCATGGTTGTGGGCGAGGTGTGAAGTCGGCACAACGCCCGCAACGGAGGAAGGCCCGATGAGCGCGTTCACCCCCGGGGAGATCGAGTACCTGACCACCCAGACGATGGGCCGCCTGGCCACGGTGGGCCCCGACGGGCGGCCGCACATCGTGCCCCTGACCTACGTGTACAACCCCGACGAGGACAGCCATCGACCTCGGCGGCATCGACTTCGCCAACTCCAAGAAGTGGCGGGACGCCGTCGGCCAACCCGCTGGTCACCTTCCTGGTCGACGACTTCTCCCCCACCGACGCCCATGCGGTCGAGATCCGGGGCGACGCCGAGATCCACGAGACGGGCGGGTCCACGATCAACCCCCGCATCCCCAACTTCGTCGAGCAGTTCATCCGGCTCCGTCCCCGCCGCATCGTGAGCTGGGGCTGCGACGAGGGCACCGGCATGACGCCGGACGGCTTCCGCACCAACTCGCGGTCGGTGGGGTAGCCGTGGAGCTGATCGAGGCGCTGCGCACCACCGGCGCGGTGCGGGACTTCACCGACGAGCCGGTCCCCGACGACGTGCTGGCCCGGGTGCTCGACACCGCCCGCTTCGCCCCCAGCGGCGGCAACCGCCAGGGCTGGCAGGTGGTGGTGGTCCAGGACGGCGCCACCCGCCGCGCCCTGCGGGACCTCTACCTGGCGGGCTGGTACGAGTACCTGGCCATCAGCATGGCCGGGCTCACCCCGTGGGCGCCGGTGACGGACCGGGAGGCCGAGGCCCGGGCGGTGGCCGGCGCATCGCAGGTGGCCGCGCAGGCCGCCGGCCAGCGGGGCGGGTTCGCCGAGCACCTCGACGAGGTGCCGGTGCTGCTGGCCCTCTTCGCCGACCTGCGGGTCCTGGCCGCGGTCGACCGGGACCACGACCGCTACACCTTCGCGGGCGGGGCCTCGGTCTACCCGTTCGCCTGGAACGTCCTGCTGGCGGCCCGGGAGGAGGGCCTGGCCGGGGTCATCACCACCATGCCCATCCGCCGGGAGGCCGAGGTCAAGGAGCTGTTCGGCGCCCCCGACCACCTGGCGCTGGCGGCCGTGATCGCGCTCGGCCACCCGGTGCACCAGCCGCGCCGGCTGCGGCGGGCCGCGGTGGCGGACTTCACCCACGTGGACCGGCTCGACGGCCGGCCGTTCGGGACCTGACGCGCTAGCTGCGGAGCTGGCCGACGCAGGCGCAGGACGTACCAGAACAGCAGCATCACCGAGGCGAACAGCTGCACGGAGGCGCCCACGTAGGCCTCGGTCGGGTAGCGGCGCAGGATCGTCTGCGTCTGGTACAGGATCGATGCCCCGGCCAGCGCGATCATCGCCACCGAGAACCAGATGCCGAGCGACAGGCCGAACAGCACCGCCGCGAGGATGAGCACCAGGGCGCTCACGCCGCCCCACAGCAGCAGCGGCCGGAGGAACGACAGGTCGCGGCGGGTCACGAAGGCCACCGCGCTCAACCCGGCGAAGCCGACGGCAGTGATCGAGCGCGGCGGCCATCACCGTGGTGGTGCCGTCGTCCTGCACCGAGAAGAAGTAGTAGAGGAAGGGGGCGAAGATGAGCGCCTCGGCCGCGGCCATGCCGAACAGGCCGAGGTACTGGCGCGAGGGGTTGAGGATGTCGTGGGCGGCCGAGGTGGCCAGCCAGTTCACGATCATGAACGCGCCGAGGATGAGCAGCCAGCGCCGAGCTGCGCTCGGCCAGGAAGTTGTAGAGGCCCTCGGCGACGCCGAGGTTGATCAGGAGAGCCTCGAAGGCCACGAAGGCGATGACGGCCGCCACCAGGTGCTGGTAGACGCGGACGATGAACTCACCGCGCACCACCTCGTCGAACGTGGCGACCGGGCGGTAGCCCACGGGCGCAGCAGACATGCCATCCTCCCTGGCGGCCGGCACACGCCGGACGTGCGCGCCAGCGTACCGCCCCGGGGAGCGAGTCCGGGAGCGGCCCGGCCACCGGGGCCGGGATCGATCCGAGCGAATCGTGGTCCGGTGACCACAAGGGGCGCGAAGGTCATGCGAGGCGTTGGAACGTGATTAAAGTGCCGCCCACGGACGCCACCCGTGACCTTGACTTCCCGACGCTGCTCGACGCGGCGATCGCCGGTGAGCAGCGAGCGCTCACCGAGATCTTCCGCGCCTACCAGCCGCGCCTGCTGCGCTACCTCCGCGCCCAGGAGCCGGGCATGGCCGAGGATCTCGCCGCCGAGGTGTGGCTGGCGGTGGCCCGGGGCCTCGGCCGCTTCAGCGGCGACGAGTCCGGCTTCCGGGGCTGGCTGTTCACCATCGCCCGTCACCGGTTGATCGAGCATCGCCGCCGCATCGCCCGCCGCCGCACCGAGCTGCTGCCGCACGAGCGCATGGACGGCCCCATCGAGCGGGGCCTCGGCGGCGATCCGGCCTGGCTGGTCCTCGAGCAGCTGGGCGTGCAGGAGACGGTCGAGATGCTCGTGGACGGGTTGCCCGCCGATCAGGCGGAGGCCGTGCTCCTGCGGGTGCTCGGCGGTTTCGACGTGACCGAGGTGGCCCGCATCATGGGCCGCACGCCGGGCTCGGTCCGAGTGATGTGCCACCGGGCTCTCAAGCGCCTGGCAGCCAAGATGAGCCAGGAGGCCTTGGCGGAATGACCTCCGACGAACGTTGGACCGACATGTCGAACATCGACGCCGAGCTGGAACGCCTGTTGAGCGACGGCTCGCCCTCCGCGGAGGCGCCGGCCTGGTTCGGCGACGTGGCGGTGCTCGTCCGCACGGCCCGGGCCCCCGCGCGCCCCGACGAGCTGGCCCGCGAGGCCGACATCGTGGCCCGCATGGTCGAGGTTCGCCTGGCCGTGCTCGACGAGGCAGAGGACGAGGCCGGCGCGGCCTCCGGCGACGACGGCGACGAGGCCGAAGAGGGCGGCGGCGAGGCCGACCCGCCCGCCCCGACCCTCCGGACCGTCAACGGCGTCAACGGGCACGTCAATGGGCACGTCAACGGCGTCAACGGGCACGTCGAACGGGCACCGCCCGCTGTCGCGGCGTCCGACCTCGACGAGTACCGGGCCAAGCACTCCGGCGAGCGCTACTACGTGGCCAAGCACGCCGCGCCCCCGGCCGAGGAGCCCCCGCACCCGGTGGCTCGCACGGTGGGCCGGGTCATCGCCATGAAGGCGGTGGCGATCACCACCGCGGCGGTCATCGGGGTGGCGGCGGCGGCCGCGGCGACCACGGGGATCGTGGCCAACGTGGTGGTCCCCGCGTTCAACGAGCACTACCGGCGGGAGCTGCCCACGTCGGAGTCGCCCGACGAGCAGAAGGACGAGGACGACACCACCACCAGCGGGGGCTCGCGCAGCCATTCGTCGCCCATCGTCACGTGCGAGACCGTGCTGGCGCCGTGCGTGCCTCCCCCGCTGGCGAGCGTGGTCACCGACCCGGTCACCGGGGAGCCGTCGGTGGCGCCGGCGACCACGGCCCCGGACTCGACGTCCACGTCGGCACCGGCCGACACCACCACGTCGACCACGACGTCGACCACGACGTCCACCAGCGAGCCCGACCCGCCGCCGCTCGACCTCCACCCCCACCACGGCGTCGATCGATCCAGAGCAGCCGCGAAATTTCTCCCTAGCTCTGACCAGGGGATTCGCGGGAATCCGAGAAATTTCTCGGGCCGGCTGTAACGCGTTGTACGCCTCACGCGATCTAGAGGATGCAACAACTCTGCATCGGTGTTGGGGAGAAAGTTCGGGCGGACTTCACTCCCCTCCGCGGGCCCTCGGGGTGTGCGGGCGGACACACCGGTCGCAGAGGTGGGTGGGCCGGGGTCGGGCGGGCGACCCCGGACACGCACCCGGGGCCTGGACAGGCCCCCGGCGCTCCCCGGGCCACCCACCGTTGCGGGGCTCCGGCCTCGCAGCGCGCGGCGAGGCCGTCGGCGCAGGGACCATGGCTTCCGGCGCGCGGTCAGCGTGGGCGTAGGGCGGTCAGGTCGGTGACGTTGTCGAAGAGGACCTTGCGGCGGTCGGCCGGGTCGAGGGCCTTGGCGTCGGCCAGGTAGTCGAGGGGCTGGGGCAGGCCCTCGATGTGGGGCCAGTCCGAGCCGAACAGGACGCGGTCGGCGCCCATCCAGTCGACCACGGAGACCAGGTCGTCCTCCCAGAACGGGTTGACCCAGACGTGGCGGCGGAAGATCTCGACCGGGTCGTCCTCGAACCAGCCGGGCGTCTTGCGGGCGGCCGAGCGCAGCTTGCGGAACAGGTCGGGGAGGAACTCGGCGCCGTTCTCGACCGAGGCGATCCGCAGGTTGGGGTAGCGCTTGAAGTGGTTGGCCAGGACCATCGACAGCAGGTGGTCGTGCACCGCCCGCTCGATGGCGAAGCTCTTCAGCGAGGGGGCGTAGCCGCCGGAGAACGTGGCCGCGAACCCGTCGACCGCGTAGCCCTCGGACGAGACGCCGCTGTCGCCCGCGTGCACCACCACGGTCACGCCCGCCTCGTCCACCCGCGACCAGAACGCGTCGAACATCGGGTCGAACGGCGAGCGGCGGCCCACGGCCGTGGTGGGGGCGGCGGCCCGCATGACCAGCAGGCGGGCGCCCTCGCCCAGGGCCCACTCGACCTCCTCGGCCGCCCACGCCGGGTCGGCGAGGGTGATGTAGGGGGCGGCGAAGATCCGGTCCTCGTGGGCGAAGCCCCAGTCCTCGGCCAGCCAGCGGTTGAAGGCCCGGAACGTCCAGCAGGTCGCCTCGGGATCGTGGTGCAGCGGCTCCTCGTAGATCATGCCGAGCGTGGGGAACAGCCAGCAGCCGGCCAGGCCCTGGGCGTCGAGGGCCGCCAGGCGGGCGTCCCGGTCCCGGTACTCGGGGCGGATGGGCTCGTGGTCGCGCAGCCGGGCCAGCGGGTTGACGCCCTCGGTGTGGCCCCGGAAGTAGTCGTACAGGCAGCCGGGCTTGGACACCGGGTCGAACGTGGCGTTGGTCACCGCCCGGCTCACCCGCCCGCCGAGCACGTGATACTGGCGGCCGTCGATGGTGGCCCACTGGACGCACCGGGGCCCGAGCGTGGGATCGAGATGGCGCGTGAAGGCGTCCGTGGCCTCGTAGTAGTGGTTGTCGGCGTCGAAGACCGGATGGCCGAGGTCGTCCATGCCCTCAGGGTAGAACACGTTCTTGTTGCAGGGAGAGCCAGCGCATGGCGCCCGACGCCCGCGGTCACGGGCGGTCGGGCAAGCCGGCCGACCCCGGCCGCTACGGCGAGGAGCGCATGGCCCGGGACCTGCTCGCCCTGGTCGACGAGATCGGCGCGCCCCGGGTCGACCTGGTCGGCTACTCGATGGGGTCCATCGTGTGCCTGCTGGCCGCGGCCCGGGACCTCCGCGTCCGCCGGCTGGTGGCCGGCGGGGTGGGGGCCGGGGTGGTCGAGCTGGGCGGGGTCGACACCCGGGTGCTCGACAGCGCCACGCTCGTCCAGGCGCTGGAGGCCGAGAGCCCCGCCTCGCTCAGCCACCCCGAGGCGGTGGCCTTCCGCCTGTTCGCCGACGCGGTCGGCGCCGACCGGCGGGCGCTGGCGGCCCACGCCCGGGTGGTGCACGCCTCGCCCATCGCGCTCGACCGCATCACCGCGCCGACCCTGGTCATCGCAGGCGACCGGGACGAGCTGGCGGTGCGGCCGCAGGTCCTGGCGGACGCCATCTCCGACCACGGGTCGAGCTGCTGGAGGGCGACCACCTCACCGCGCTGAACGACCCCCGGCTGTCGCGGCTGCTCTGCGAGTTCCTGGCTCAGGACTCGTAGCTGACCCGCACGTCGGACGCGCCCCGGGCCCGGGCCACCACGGCCGCCTCGTCCTCGACGGCCCGGCGGGCGGCGGCCGGCAGCTTGGCGAAGCACTGCACCGCGAGGTGGATGCGCTTGCCCGACGACTTGGTGCGCCAGGCGCCCGCCACCTCGCCGTCGACCAGGACCCCGCCGGGCGGGCCCAGCATGGGCCACAGCACCTTGCGGTGGGCCTTGCTCGGGACCACCAGCTCGCGGTCGCGGGCCAGCAGCCACGGGTCGGAGCGGGGCACCAGCCGCACCAGGTCGGCGGGCGGGGCCCGCAGCAGGTCGTCGAGCTGGTCCTCGGGCAGCCAGGCCCGGCGGCCGTCCACCCGCACCTCGGCCAGGCCGTCGGGCCAGTCCGGCTTGACCGCCCGCTGCGTCGTCTGGAGGTAGCCGGCCACCTCGCCCGGGGTGGCCGGGCCGTGGATCCGCAGGTAGGCGTCGACCAGGGCGCCGCCGCCCTCGTGGCGGGCGGGCACGCCCCGCCAGCGGGCGATGGGCGAGAGGACCGGCGGGCTGGTGCCCGGCTCGATCCGCACGCCCGCGGGCAGGCCGGCCAGCCGCATGACCTGGTCCTGGACGTGCACGACCCCGCAGCCGCGGCACCAGGCGGTCACCGGCTCGGGGGCACGCTTGGTCAGCGCGGTGCTGGCGTCGCCCTTCACCTGGCCCTTCTCCACCACGGCGGCGAAGGCCTCGGCCGTGTCCCGCAGGGCCTCCAGCGGATCGGCGCCGGCCCGCTTGAGCTCCGGGGAGACCCCGCCCATGCGGGCCGCGGCGTCGGCGCCGTCGACCGGCCACAGGGCCCGGGCCAGCGCCGCGAGGTCCCCGCGCCGGTGGTAGTGAGGAGCGCCGCGGATGCCCCACACCAGCACCCAGTCGTCGGGGATGGCGACTCGGCTCGGGCGCAGCCGGGCAGCCAGGCTCAGCAGCGGCGGTGCCCGACGGCGAGTCCTGCACGCCGAGGTCGACGATGGCGAGGTCGTCGGGCGCCTTGGCCGACCGGTCGAAGCCGTGGGCGACGACACGGTGGGCCAGGACCTGCTCGCGGGTCACGGCTGGGGGCGGCCACACCTTCATCCTTCCCGTTCGAGCCGCCATGACCACTTCTTGGCCTCGGGCGGGGCGGTGAACCCTCCGGTGCCGGCCAGCCCGGCCAGCGCCCCCGTGCCCGAGCCGGGGACCACGGACCAGGTCACGTCCACCCCGTCCGCCCCGAAGCGGGTGTCGTGGCGCAGCGCCACGGTCCCCTCGGGGCCGTCCTCGCCGAGGCGGGCCTGCGAGCCGCTCGATGCCCACGGCCACGCCGTCCGCCCCGTCGCGGTAGTGCAGCACGTACTGGCAGGTGGACGTGCCGACCAGGTCGCCTTCGTAGGCGAAGACCACGGTGGCGTGGGCCAGGCGGGGCACGGGCGCGCCGCTGTCGTAGGCGGGATCCTCGTCCCACGAGGAGAAGGTGGCGGTTCCGGTGAGTGTCTCCATGCCAGGGACCGTACCCAGCAACCCGGACAGGTTCGGTCCGGGTCATGTGAAATCCTGGACGGCGTGCTGGAAACGTCGGCCCGGCTGCTGCGGCTGCTGTCGCTGTTCCAGTCGCGGCCGGGCTGGACGGCGCCCGAGCTGGCCGACCGCCTCGGCGTGACCGAGCGCACGGTGCCGGCGCGACGTCACCCGCCTGCGCGACCTGGGCTACCCGGTGGAGGCCCGGGCCGGGCCGCACGGCGGCTACCAGCTCGGCCGGGGCGGGGCGCTGCCGCCGCTGCTGCTGGACGACGACGAGGCGGTGGCCGTGGCCGTGGGCCTGCGCGCCGCGGCCGACGGCAGCGTGGTGGGGCTGGACGACGCCACCGTCTCCGCGCTGGCCAAGCTGGACCAGGTGCTGCCCGCGCCGCTGGCGGCCCGGGTGCGGGCGGTGTACGGCGCGACTGCGGAGCTGCGGGCCCGCGACCCGGACCCGCTCGACGCCGAGCTGCTGGTCACGCTGGCCCAGGCGTGCCGGGCGGGCGACCGGCTGCGACTGGCCTACGCCGACCGCCAGGGCCGCCCCAGCGAGCGGCGGGTCGACCCCTACCGGCTGGTGCGCTCGGGGCCCCGCTGGTACCTCGTCGCCCGGGACGTGGACCGGGCCGACTGGCGCACGTTCCGGGTCGACCGCGTGACCGGCGCGGTGCCCGCGGGCGGCCGGGCCGATCTGTCCGACCCGCCCGACCCGGTGGCGCTGGTGGCCCGGGGCATGGCGCTGGGCCCTTATCCCCTGCAGGCCCGGGTGCGGCTGGCGCTGGGTGCGGCCGCGGCGGTGGAGGTCATCCCCCGCACGGTCGGCATGCACACCGAGGACGGGCCCGGCTCCACCATCGTGGAGCTGGGGGGCGGCGACGTGGCCGGCATGGCCCGCTACCTGGCGGGGCTGGGCGTCCCGGTCGAGGTGCTCGCTCCCGCCGACCTGCGGGAGGCCCTCCGCACCTACGGCGAGGCGATCGCCACGCTCAACGAGTAGAGCGCGGCCTGAACCCGAGGCAATAGCGGTCGAATGGCAGGTGTCGAGGCAATCGGGGTCGGCCCCCGACCGCTATTGCCTCGCGGCCACCGCCGCCGACCCCTATTGCCTCGCGACCCGGTCGGTTCGACTCGCGGCGGGCCGCAGGATCAGCGGGTGCGGAAGCGGTCGAGGCGGCGCCGGTCCCGCTTGGTGGGGCGGCCCGCGCCGCGGTCGCGGGCGAAGACGGCCGGGGTGTCGTGCGACGAGGGCGGGGGCGGGCTGTGGTCGACATAGCACTCCGCCGCCAGCGGGGCGCCCACCCGCTTGTCGATCACCCGGGCCACCTCGAGCACCCGGCTGCGGCCCGCCAGCGTGGCCTCGACCCGGTCGCCCACCCGGACCGTCGCCGCCGGCTTGGCCGGCTGGCCGTTGACCCGCACGTGGCCGCCCCGGCAGGCGTCCGTGGCCAGGCTGCGGGTCTTGGTCATCCGCACCGCCCACAGCCAGCGGTCCACCCGGGTGGCGCCGGCCTCGCCTACATCGGGTACAGCCACCGCTCCAGCCCCACCGCCCGGGCCCAGATGGGCGTGATCGCGGCCACCAGCTGGTCGATGTCCTGGGGGCGGTCCCGGAACACGAGCTGGTCGTACGCCAGGTTGACCGCCATCGACTGCAGGGCCAGGGCGGTGAACCACGGGTCGACGGCCGGGTCGCACACCCCCTGCTCCTGGAAGTTGCGCACCCAGCGCTCGATGCGCTTGGCGCCCTGCATGAGCGTGCCGCGCCGGCTCAGCCGGACGTCGTTGTCGATCACCCGCACCTGCTCGATGGACAGGGCGATGGTGCGGTTGCGCAGGCAGGACCTGAAGAACTCGCGCATGCCGTAGGCCAGGTCGCGCACCGGGTTCTGCTCGTGGTTGTCGGGATCGATGCGGTCGTAGGAGAACAGCTGCTCCAGCGCGTTCGTCGCCACCACCCGGAACAGCGCCTCCTTGGAGTCGAAGTAGCTGTAGAAGCTGCCCGTCGACACCCCGGCCCGGGCCGCGATCTCCGCGATGCGCACGTCGCGGTACGGCTTCTCGCTGAAGACCTCCCAGGCCACCTCGACCAAGCGGTCCCGGGTGCTCGGCCCGCGCCCGACGAGGGTCTGCTCGGACCCTTCAGGTTCGAACATCCCCCCGGGAACGGCGTCAGCGGCCATCGGCCCGACTCGCCATGACCGCGACCGTAGCCGCGCTGGCGGGAAGTTACTCGCGGTTAGCACCCGTTGCGGTCGAGACGGGCCAGGAAGGCGCCGGCGCCGGTCACGGTGGCGCCCCGGGCGCGGGCCCGGCGGGCCAGCCCCCGGTCGGAGGTGACGAGCTCGACGCGGCCGCCCCTGACGAGGTCGGAGTCCAGATCGGCGACGATGCGGTCGTCGGCCGAGTCCCGGCCCGGCCGCCGGCCGTAGCGGACGGTGACGCCGTCGTGCTCGCCCTCGGGCAGGTCGGGCTGGGGGACGTCGAAGACGACCACCACCGGGTGGTCGACCCTGGTGGCGTAGCACTGCACGCGCGCCAGCAGGCGGCGGGCGGCCGCCGGCCGGTCCCGCCACCACCCGTCGGCGCGGGCGCCCATCACGTTGTTGCCGTCGATCACGAGGGTGAGCGAATCACCCGCGCCGGGCGATGCGGGCGAAGGGTCGCGGCGGACGATCACGCCATCACACCTTGTCTCAAGGAGCTGTCGTGACCGAGTACGACTCCGGGTTCGCGTCGGCGGACCCGCCGCCGCCACCCCGGCCCATCGAGTACGCCGACGTCGATGCCAGCGGCTGGTGGGTGTCCGTCGTCGGCGGCGTCATCATGGTGCTGCTGGGCCTGTGGGTGCTGACCAACCTGTACGACTCCGTCGTGGTGCTCGCGTGGCTGGTCGGCCTCTCGCTCATCGTGGCCGGGACCCTGGAGATCCTGGCCCTGCACGGCGAGCCGGGCATGGGCTGGGCCGTGTGGGTGTCCGGCGCGTTGCTGATCGCCGCGGGCGTCGCCGTGGTGGCCTGGCCCGACATCACGCTGTGGGCGCTGGCGGTCGTGGCGGGCATCGCCCTGGTGGCCGCAGGCGCGGTGCGGGTGGCGGTGGCGCTGTCCGTGCGGGACCAGCCCGACTTCGCCCTCCAGCTGGGCCTGGGCGCGCTGGGCGTCGCGCTCGGCGTCGTCGTGCTGGTCTGGCCGGAGGCCACGCTGGTGGTGCTGGCCTTCGTGCTCGGCATCCGCTTCCTGGTCACCGGGGTGGTGGCCATCGGCGTGGGCTGGCAGCTGCACCGCCTGGCCAGCTAGAGGCGCACGCCGCCGGGCGTTCCGCCTGGTGGTCTGACGCCGCAGACGGCCACGAGGTTCAAAGCGCGCGAACGTGAGCGGCATGACGGCCACGATGCGGGCGTGGGTGGTGGAGCGCCCCGGACCGATCGACGCCGGCCCGCTGGTGCCGGCGGAGCTGCCGGTGCCCGAGCCCGGGCCGGGCGAGGTGAGGCTGCGCGTGCACACCTGCGGAGTGTGCCGCACCGACCTGCACCTCGCCGAGGGCGACCTCCCGCCGCGGCGGTCCCGGGTCGTCCCCGGCCACGAGGTCGTGGGCACCGTCGACGCCCTCGGTCCCGGGGCCGGCCGCTTCGCCCTCGGCGAGCGGATCGGCGTGCCCTGGCTGCGCCGGACGTGCGGCCGCTGCCGCTTCTGCGTCCGGGGCGACGAGAACCTGTGCGTGGCGCCGGCCTTCACCGGCTGGGACGCGGACGGCGGCTACGCCGAGCACGCGGTGATCGACGAGGGCTATGCCTACCGGCTGCCCGACGCTTTCGACGACCGCCACGCGGCCCCGCTGCTGTGCGCGGGGATCATCGGCTACCGGGCGCTGCGGCGGGCGGCGCTGCCGCCGGGCGGCCGGCTGGGGATCTACGGCTTCGGCGGGTCGGCCCACCTCGCCGCCCAGGTGGCGCTGCACGAGGGCGCCACCGTGCACGTGCTGACCCGGGGCGACGAGGCCCGACGCCTGGCGCTCGAGCTGGGCGCGGCCTCGGCCGGCGGGCCTACGGACGAGCCTCCCGAGCCGCTGGACGCCGCCGTGCTGTTCGCCCCCGCGGGCGAGCTGGTGCCGCCTGCGCTGCGGGCCCTGGACCGGGGCGGCACGCTGGCCATCGCCGGGATCCACCTCAGCGACATCCCCGGCCTCGACTACCAGCTCCACCTGTTCCAGGAGCGCCAGCTGCGCAGCGTCACCGCCAACACCCGGCGCGACGGCGAGGAGTTCCTGGCCCTCGCGGCCCGCATCCCCGTGCGGGTCACCACCACGCCGTACCCGCTGGAGGCGGCGGACCGCGCGCTGGCCGACCTGGCCCACGGGCGGGTGCGCGGGGCGGCGGTGCTCGACGTGGGCGGCCACGGCGGGGCAGGCTGACGGCGTGACCGAGTCGGGCTCGCAACCCTGGATCGTGGTCGGGGTGGACCGCTCCCCCGCGGCGCGGCGCGCGCCGCGGGCTGGGCGGCGGAGCTGGCCCCGCTGCTGGGGGCGAGGGTGTCGGCCGTGCACGCCCTGGGCCTGCTCGAGCCCGTGGGCGGCACGCTGGTGCCCGGCCACGCCCACCGCGACGAGATCCGGGAGGTGGCCGAGCAGGAGTGGTGCGCCCCGCTGGCCGAGGCGGGCGTCGCCTTCCGGGTCAGCGTGCGGGAGCAGCCCGCGGTCGACGCCCTGGTGGACGAGATCGGCGAGCTCGGGGCCGAGCTGGCGGTGGTGGGCACCCGGGGCGCGGGCCTGCCCGACGACCAGGCCATGGGCAGCACCGCGCTGCACCTGCTCCAGGAGGCCACCGTGCCCGTGCTGGTGGTCCCCGCCGACGGGGCCGAGCCACCGCCCGCGCTGAAGCACCTGGTGGTGGGCAACGACGGCCTGCCGCCGGCCGAGGCCGCGGTGCGCTGGGCCCTCGACGTCGCGGGCCGCTGCGGGGCGGAGTGCGATGTCGTGACCGTCCCCGCCGGCTCGCTCGACGAGCAGGCGGGGACGCTGGTGGCCCGGGCGGACGAGCTGGGCGCCGACCTGGTGGTGCTGGGCGCCTCCGGCCGCGGGGAAGAGGGCGACCCGCTGGTGGGCAGCGTGAGCCGCCACGTGGCCCACCGGTCGGCCCGCGCCGTCGTCGTGGTGCGCTGACCGGCGGCTGCGATGGGACCGGTGAAGCTCGCCATCGTCGGGGCCGGCGAGGTGGGGGCGACCGCGGGGTACGCCTGCCTGCTGCGGGGCGCGGCCCAGAGGCTGGTGATCTGCGACATCGACGCCGCCAAGGCCGAGGCGCAGGCCCTCGACCTGACCCACAGCGTCCAGTTCGCGGGCATGGCCGACGTGCGGGGCACCGACGACCTCGCCGACTGCGCCGGTGCCGACGTGGTGGTGGTGGCGGCCGGGGCCAAGCAGCGGCCCGACCAGACGCGGCTCGACCTGGCCGCCGCCAACGTGGCCATGTGCCGGGCGGTGGTCCCCGAGGTCGTGACCGCCGTCGCCCGGGGCGCTGCTGCTGATGGTGACCAACCCGGTCGACGTGGTGACCCGGGCGGCGCTGGAGGTGAGCGGCCTCGACCCCTCCCGGGTGCTGGGCACCGGCACGGTCCTCGACACCAGCCGCTTCCGGGCGCTCCTGGCCGAGCGCTGCCGGGTGGCGGTGCAGAACGTGCACGCCTACATCGTCGGCGAGCACGGCGACTCCGAGGTGGCGCTGTGGTCGAGCGCCTCCATCGGCGGGCTGCTGGTCGACGGGTGGGGACCGGCGCTGGGCGGTGTGCCCGGCGCGGAGGAACGCCGCAGCCTCCTGGAGGACGTGCGGCGGGCCGCCTACCGCATCGTGGCCGCCAAGGGCGCCACCAACTATGCGATCGGCGTGGTCACCGCCCGGGTGGTCGAGGCCATCGCCCGCGACGAGCGCCGGGTGCTGCCGGTGACGTCCTACGTGGAGGACTACCAGGGCATCGCCGACGTGTGCATGTCGGTCCCGTGCGTGGTCGACCACCGGGGGGTGACCGAGCGCCTGGAGGTACCGCTGGACGCCGCCGAGCACGACGCGCTGGCGGCGTCGGCGCAGGTCATCCGGGATGCCTGCGCCGACGTCGGCCTGTGATGGCCTGGACCGCGGGGATCAGGTGACGGCGCGCCCGGCATGTCGTTGCGCTGGCTGGCCGTCACTCCCCAGTGGCTGATGTCGAGCAGGAAAGCGATGCCGATCCAGAACCAGTCCCACCCGGTCACGCCCTGCGGGAACTGCCACAGCAGCACGTAGATCAGGGTGGTGAAGGGCAGGAAGATGATGCCCAGCACCGGCCACACGAAGCTGGTGAAGATGGCGTCCATCGTGTCCGGCCGGGCGATCCAGAAGATGAAGAGGGCGATGCGGGGGAACGCCCCGGCGAAGATGGCCAGCAGGCAGCCCATGAGGTGACGCTCCTTGCGGTCGTGAGTGTGAGACCGACCCGGATCGTCGCCTCGGCGCGGCCACCGGGCATCGCCCGGAGAGGGTGAGCCGGGAGAACCTCCTGGCAGAGACGCTGTCGTGGAGTTACCAACGCGTTTGGTGATGCGAATGCTTGCCCCATGCGACAACATGTAACCCATGGGAACTGGGGGAAGATTCAGAGACGACGACGAGCTGCTGCCGATCAAGTTCGGCCCGGTCTCGAACGGCGAGTTCCATCCGCAGCCGCACAGCCCGCTGGTGCAGGAGGTGATCCGCCGCACCCACCGACTGGCCGACGAGCGGGCTCGCCGGCTCGGCATCTCGCGGCGGCAGTTCCTCAACGGCATCAGCGGCGCGGCGGCCACGCTGTTCGTGCTCGGCGCCTGCTCCAAGGAGGAGTCCAACTCCCGGGGCGAGTCCCCCGGCGGGACCTTCGACGTGTCGGAGGACGCCACCACCGACACCGCCACCGCCCTGGAGGAGCTGGGCGGCGAGGAGTTCATCTTCGACGTCCAGACCCACTACGTGAACTACGACACCAGCGGGCAGGTGGCGGCCTGGACCGACATGTTCCCCCAGGCCCGCTGCGCCGAGGGGGCCACCGGCGACAGCCGCCTGTGCTTCACCTCCGACGCCTACTTCCGCGAGGTCTACGCCCGCTCGGACACCTCGATGTCCATCCTGTCGGCGCTGCCGACGCAGTCGCTGATCGGCCTCCAGCCCGACGACATGCTGTTCGCCCTGGACGTGGCCACCCGCATCGGCATGGACGGCCGGGTGCTGATGCACGGCGGCGCCTATCCCCACATCGGCGACGTCAACCAGGCGCTCCAGGACATGGACGACCTCAAGGAGCGCTACCCCGTCGCCGCCTGGAAGATCTACACGATGACGCCCACCGCGGCGCACTTCTACTTCGACGACCACGACCCCAGCCGGCCCCAGATCGGCCAGACGTTCATCGACCACGTGCGCGAGCTGGGCCCGCCCATCATCTGCACCCACAAGGGCATCTCGGCCATCGTCGGCTCCTCCGCCGAGCTCGCCAGCCCCAGCGACATCGGCCCGGCCGCGGCCCGCAACCCCGACATCAACTTCGTCGTCTACCACTCGGGCTACGAGCCGGGGCAGGAGGGCGACAGCGGGCCCTACGACCCGGCCAACCCCGCCCCCGAGGGCGTGGACCGGCTCATCCGCTCGGTCACCGACGCGGGCATCGAGCCCAACTCCAACGTCTACGCCGAGCTGGGCGGCACCTGGTGGTTCATCATGCGCAACCCCACCGAGGCCGCCCACATCATCGGCAAGCTGCTCAAGTACATCGGCGAGGACCGCGTGGTGTGGGGCACCGACTCCATCTGGTTCGGCACCCCGCAGGACCAGATCCAGGCCATGCGCACGTTCCAGATCAGCGACGAGCTCCAGGAGACCCACGGCTACCCGGCGCTCACCGACGAGGTGAAGGCCAAGATCTTCGGCATCAACGCCGCCCGGCTCTACGACATCGAGCCCATCACCGGGTCGAGCGGGCTTACGCCGGAGGAGGTGGAGGCGGTGCGGTCTGCCATGGCGCCCGCCCGCACCTACGGCCCCACCAGCATCCGGCAGTCGATGAAGATGATCGCCGCCCACATGGGCGGGCACGCCTTCTAGCCGCCCACGGGGCGGCGGTGCCTGCTAGGCGCTGACCACCCGGGCCTTCATGGTCTGGAACTCTTCCTCGGTGATCGTGCCGTTGTCGCGCAGGGCGGCCAGCTTGTGGAGCTCGTCCACGGGGCTGCTGCCACCGCCGCCGGTGGAGGCCGCGGCCTGGCGGATGTAGTCGTCGAACTGGGCCTGGGCGTCCGCCGCCTGCTTGGCCGAGCGCTGGGCCATGCTCGGGCCCCGGACGATGACGTAGATCAGGCAGCCGATCAACGGGAAGATGACCAGCAGCAGGATCCAGGCCGCCTTCCCCCAGCCCGACATCTCATGGTCACGGAAGATGTCCGCGAGGAGGGCCACGAAGATCCAGATGAACATGAAGAGGAAGAAGAGCCAGAGCGTCGTCCACAGCAGCTCTGCCAGTCCGACTTCTGCGATCAACATCGACCAACCCCCGGGTTCTCTCGGCGCGTCCTTGCGCGCTCGGGGTCACCGAACCCCATCGGGGCGCCCGCTGACGTCACCCCGAGCGGGTGACCGCACGCCGAGCCGCACCGCCGTACAGTCCGCCCGTGGGAGAGGCCTTCTTCTGGGGTGCGTTGGGTGCGAGTGCCCTGGTCCTGGGGGCGGCGCTGGCCCTGGTGCTGCCCATCCGCCGGCAGACTGCTCGGCCTCGTCATGGCCCTGGGCAGCGGCGTGCTCATCAGCGCGGTCGCCTTCGACCTGGTCGAGGAGGCGGTCGACACCTCACATGGGGTGGGCGGCGTGCCGCTGGGGCTGGCGGTGGGCGCCCTCACGTTCTTCGTGGGCGACGCCCTCATCGACCGCATGGGCGGCGAGAAGCGCAAGAGCTCGACCGGCGAGCAGGCCGAGGGCTCGGGGCCGGCCATCGTGCTCGGCGCGGTGCTGGACGGCATCCCCGAGTCCATCGTGCTGGGCATCGGGCTCCTGGCCGGCGCCGGGGTCAGCGTGGCCTTCGTGGTGGCCGTGTTCGTGTCCAACCTGCCCGAGGGCATCGCCGCCACCACCGGCCTGCGGGCCTCGGGCTGGGCGCCGCGGCGCATCATCGGGCTGTGGGCTGCTGGTGGCGCTGGTCTCCGCGCTGGCGGCGATGGCGGGCTTCGGGTTGTTCGACACCGCCTCGCCCTGGACCATCGCGTTCGTCCTCGCCTTCGCGGGCGGGGCCGTGCTCACCATGCTGGCCGACACCATGATGCCCGAGGCCTACGCGCACGGCGGCCGCCTGGTCGGACTGGTCACGACGGCGGGCTTCGCCCTCGCCTTCGCCCTCCACCTCATCGAGTGATCGGGAGAACGGGAGGAGCCGCTCCCTAGATGCGGTTGCGGGCCAGGGGGAGGACCAGGCTGACCTCGGCCCCGCCCCCGCGGGACCGGTCGATGGCGATGCGGCCACCGGCGGCCTCCGCCGCCTGGCGGGCGATGTCGAGGCCGAGGCCGGTCGAGCCCGCCCCGGTGACGCCCCGGTCGAGGGCGTCGGCGGGGGCGGCGATCCCGGGACCGGCGTCCTCGACCACCAGCCGGGCGGTCCCGTCGGCCACGGCCACCCGCACCGCGTAGGAGGTGCCCTCGGGGGTGTGGGCGAACACGTTGCCGACCAGGGCGTCGAGGGCCGCGCCCGCCTCGCCCGACGACAGGGACACCGGGCAGGGAACCTGCACCCCCGCCACGTCCAGCGTCCACTCGCGCCCGTCGTCCTCGGCCAGCGCGCTCCAGAACTCGGCCCGCTCCCGGGCCACCGAGACCAGGTCGCACACCGCTCCCACCACGCCGGGGTGCAGCGGGCGGCGGGCGCTGCGGACGAGCTCGGAGATGGCCGCCTCCAGCCGCTCGACGTCGGCCAGCAGCGCGGCGTCGTCCGCCGCCTCGGCGTCGAGGCGCAGCGCGGTGAGCGGCGTGCGCAGGCGGTGGGACAGGTCGGCCACCCGCTCCCGCTCGGCCGCCCGCAGCTCGTCGATCCGGTCGGCCAGCAGGTTCAACGCCCGGGCCGCGTCGGCCAGCTCCGGGGTGGGACCGGGGTCGGCGCGGGCGTCGCCCTGCCCGGCGGCCAGGGCGCGGGCGGTGGCCGACAGCTCGGTGGCGTCGCGGGTCACGGAGCGGGCCAGGCGGTCGGCGATCACCACTGCCGCCAGCACCAGCACGACCGCCACCCCGGCCAGGGCCAGCCAGGCGGTGGTCACCCCCTCGTCCAGCAGCTCGCCCGGCACCCGCGCGTACACCACCGCCGTGGAGTCGATCCCGGTGAGAACCGGCGAGTACAGCTCCAGGTCGCCGTCCCGCTCCCGGCTGAAGGCATGGCCCTGGCGGGCCAGCTCGACCGAGGCCTCGTCGGCCCGGGCCCCGTCGCCCAGCACGGTCCCGTCCGGCAGCCACACGGCCATGCGGCCCGCGGCGCCGGTCCCGGTGTTGTCGATGGCCGAGGCGACGTCGTCGGGGGTCACGCCGTCCACGGCCAGCGTCGGGGACAGCGAGGCCACGTCCCGCTCGGCGGTGGCGATGGCCCGGTCGTGGGCCACGGACCGGACCAGCGCCCCCAGCGGCACCGCGAACGCCACCACCACCAGGCTGGTGGTGGCCAGGACGACGAGGACGATGCGGCGGCGCACGGACGTCTCAGCCGGCGGCAGGGGCGGTCAGCCGCACGCCGACCCCGCGCACCGTGTGCAGGTAGCGGGGCTCGGTCCCCGTCTCCCCCAGCTTGCGGCGCAGCCACGACAGGTGGACGTCGACGGTCTTGTCGGCGCCGCCGTAGGGCTGCTGCCACACCTCGGCCAGCAGCTCGCGCCGGGTCACGACCTCGGGGCTGCGGCGGGCCAGGTGGGCCAGCAGGTCGAACTCCAGCCGGGTGAGGTCGAGCTTGCGGCCGTCGATGGTCGCCTCCCGGCGGCCGGGAGCCACCACCAGCGCCCCCACCACCACCTCGCCCGCCTCCTCCCCGCCCCCGGCGGTCTCGGCCCGGCGCAGCACGGCCCGGATGCGCGCCTCCAGGTGGGCCGCGGAGTAGGGCTTGACCACGTAGTCGTCGGCGCCACCGTCGAGGACCCGCACGATCTCGGACTCGTCGTCGCGGGCGGTGGCCACGATCACCGGCACCGCCGACACGCCCCGCAGCATGCGCAGGACGTCGGCGCCGTCGATGTCGGGCAGGCCGAGGTCGAGGACCACCACGTCGGGGCGCCACTCGACCGCGGCGGCCAGCGCCGCCGCCCCCGACGCCTCGGTGCGCACCACGTGGCCCGACGCCACCAGCCCGCGCGCCACCGACTCGCGGATGCGGAGGTCGTCCTCGATCACCAGCACGGAGGCCACCGATACCACCGTACGTCCGCACCCACCGCGGCACGCACCTCCGGGACGGCGACTCTGGGTCACTTAGCCAATCCTTAGGGTCCGCTTTGGGTACGCGTTGCCCACGAACGCGACCATGGCTGGGTGCGGCGGATATTCACCCTCAGTGTCGCGTGGCTGGCGGCCGCCATCGTCGCGGCGGTCGTGGCCTGGCAGGGCGTCGGCCTGATCGGCGACCAGGTGACCGACCACCGGGACGGCATGCTCACCGCCGCCCAGATCGACGCCGCCCTCGCGGAGGCCGACCGTGGCGGGATCCCCATCCCGCCGACGACGACCACCCTGCCTCCGACCAGCGACTCCTCCGTGGCGGGCACCACACCGCAAGCGACGACCGCGGCCGGCGCGGGCGCCGGCGGCATCGGGACCGGCACCACCCCCGGACGGAGCACGACCCCGAGTCGCGGCACCGCCCCCGCCACCGGCTCGAACACGGGCTCGGGCTCCGGCGGACAGTCGTCCCCGGCGTCGTCGGCGCCCGCGCCGGCCGCGGTCGTCAGGAACTACAGCGTCGCGGGAGGCACCGCCTCCATCAGCTTCGCCCCCGGCGACGTCAAGGTGCTGTGGGCCACGCCCGCGCCCGGCTTCACGGTCCGCAGCGAGCCCGAGGGCACCGGCATCCGGGTGGAGTTCGAGAGCAGCAACGCCCGCAGCCGCATCGACGCCTGGTGGGACGGCGGCCCCCAGGACCGGGTGGACGAGAACGGGCAGCGGTTCGGGCAGCGGCAGTGGCGGAAGCGGCTCGTGACCGGCCCGGGCGCGGGCGGCGGAGCTTTAGCCCGCGCTTAGGGGAGCACCGACGCAGCCTTAGCGGGGAGTCCCGCAGTGTGGGCCCACCATCGGACACCACACATGAGAGAGGACTCCACACCATGAGGTTCCCCGGGACCAAGGCCCGCCTGGGCCTGGCGGCAGGGCTGGTCGGCGGCAGCGTCGGCGTCGCCGTGCTCTCCGGCTTCGGGCCGGCGCCGGCGCTTTCCAGCATCGGCTCGTCCCACGATGACACCACCACCACGGCCGTTCCGACGTCGGTGCCCTCCGGCACCGCCAGCGATGCGTCGGAGACCCGTGCCATCGACGCCGCCGGCGCCGGGACCGTCATCGTGGATCGCCAGGGCGGCCAGCTCACGCTCGTGTCGGCCACCCCCAACGCGGGCTGGACCGTCGAGGTCGAGCAGGCGGCCGGCGGCGAGGTCGAGGTCGACTTCCGCATGGCCGGCCAGCGGGTGCAGGTGAACGTCGAGATCGAGGACGGCGCCATCCGCGAGCGGGTGCGGGTCCGTGACGAGGTCGCCGGCACCGAGGTGCGCATCGAGAACGGCGTCGTCGTCCGGGCCGAGGGCTTCGACGACCCCGCCGGCGACGACGACAACCAGGGCCCGAGCGACAACAGCGGCCCCGGCAACGCCGATGACGTGAACGACGACGACGACAACCAGGGCCCGAGCGACGAACAGCGGCCCCGGCAACGCCGGCGACGACGTCGACGACGACCACGGCAACGACGACGTCGAACGACGACCACGGCGGCGACAGCTCCGGCTCCAGCGGATCGGGCTCCGGCGGCGGCGCCGACGATCCGGCCGGCGACGACCACGGCGGCGACGACTGATCCGCCATGACACCGGTGACGCGTAACGCAGGCCGCCTGTCGGCTTCCGCCTCACCGGTGGGCCAGGCCCGCCCGACTCCGCCAATCGGGCGGGCCTGGCCCCACTCTCCGCTCGCCACCCCATCCGCCAGGCCTGCCGGCGCCGCCCGCCCGACAGGCCTCCGGTGCGCCAGGCCCCCCGACACCGCCCGTCACCCAGGGGCCAGGCAGGGCAGGGGCCCGTCCGAGCTTGCCACTCGGACGGGCCCCGCCCATTCCCCCTGAGCGGCCCGGCACTGCCGCGGCTCCTCCCAGCCGCCAGGGCCCGCCGCAGCGGCCAGGCCGTCCGATCCGGCGGATCGGACGGCCTGCGGCGCGTTAGGGTCCGGCCGTGACCGACGGCCCCGTCCGCGTCGAGACCGGCGGCGGGACGGGCGTGTGCCGGCTCACGCTCGAGCGGCCGCACAAGCTCAACGCCCTCGACGACGCCACCCGGGCCGGCCTGCATGCCGCCCTCCGCGACGTGGCCGAGCGCGACGACATCCGGGTCGTGGTGGTGGCGGGCGCGGGTCGGGCGTTCTCCGCCGGGGCCGACCTGGCCGAGCGGGTCGAGGTGCCGCCCGACCCCCTGGCGAGGCGCCGGGCCAGCGGCCGCTGGCAGCGCCTGCTGGACGACCTGGAGCGCCTGCCCCAGGTGACGGTGGCCCGGCTGCACAGCCACGTGATCGGGGGCGCGGCCCTGCTGGCGGCCGCCTGCGACCTGCGGGTGGCGGCCGACGACCTGTCGGTGGCGATCCCCGAGGTGGCCATCGGCATCCCGCTCACCTGGGCGGGCCTCCCCCGCCTGGTGCGCGAGATCGGCCTGCCCCGCACCCGGGAGCTGGTCATGACCGGGCGGCGGCTGGGGGCGTCCGAGGCCCAGGCCTGGGGCTACGTCCACCGGGTCGTGCCCGCGGCCGAGCTCGACGCCGCGGTGGACGCCCTGGTGGCCGAGCTGCTGGCCCAGCCGGCACCGGCCCTGGCCCTGACCGTGGACGCCCTGCGGGCCCTGGGCCGGGCGCTGTCCGCCCCCGAGACCGCCTGGGCCGACCCCGACCTGCTGCGCTGGTCGCTGCGCGACCTCGGCGCCCCGGCCCGGGGCCGGTAGAGTCCGCCGCCGTGGCAGCGCCCTCCGAGCTGGCCGGGGGCGCCTTCGGGCGCCGGTCGGCCTCTCCGGGGCTCCCCCGGGGGTGACGTAGTGGTCCGGCAACGCAGCGCATGCGCCCGAGTGCACACCGATGCACCGTTGCGCACGCACGACGGGGACGGTCGGGGGGCGCTGCCGCCCCACGCCCGGGGCTGAGCGACCCGTGCGCCGGGCGGACCACGAGCGGAAGGTCGCGACCGCGCTGGCGGGGGCCTTCCTGTCCGGCGACTGGCAGCCCGCGGCCATGGGTCGCCGGGGCAAGCGGGCGCTGGCCGACCGGCGCCGCTGGCCCACGGACCTGGCCGAGATCGTCGTGCGGGCCTACCCGGACCGCCCGGCGGACCGGCCCCGCGAGCTGGCGACGTTCATCGCCGCCTGCGAGCCGTTCCGGCGGGCCGTGCGCGACCCGGCCCGGCCGGTGCGGGTGCACACCTGGATGGCGGCGCCCACCGAGATGGGCCGGCGCCGCTGGCCGGTCCCGGTGCTCGACGACCTGGCCGCCCTGGCCCGCTGGCTCGGGGTGACGCCCGACCACCTGGCCTGGTTCGCCGACCGCCGCTCATGGGAGCGCACCGCGGTCGACGAGCGCCTGCGCCACCACCACCGCCGCTGGGTGCGCAAGCCCGACGGCTCGGCCCGCCTGCTGGAGGCGCCCAAGCGGGAGCTCAAGGACCTCCAGCGCCAGGTGCTGCACCACATCCTCGACCGCATCCCGCCCCACGACGCGGCCCACGGGTTCCGGCCGGGGCGCTCGGCGCTGACGGCCGCGCGGCTGCACGCGGGCAGCGCGGTGGTCCTCCACTTCGACCTGGAGTCGTTCTTCACCGCCGTGGGCGCCGGGCGGGTGCACGGCATCTTCCGCCTGGCCGGCTACCCCGAGCCGGTGGCCCACACCCTCGCCGGCCTGTGCACCACCGTCACCCCGCACGCGGTGCTGCGGACGGCGCCGCCCGCCACCGGTGACGCCGCGGTCGAGCGCCGGCGCCGGCTGCTGGCGCACCTGGCCGCCCCTCACCTGGCCCAGGGGGCGCCGACGTCGCCGGCACTGGCCAACCTGTCCGCCTACGGCCTGGACCGGCGCCTGGCGGGCCTGGCCCGGCGCCTGGGCGCCAGCTACACCCGCTATGCCGACGACCTGGTGCTGTCGGGCGACCTGGGGCGCCGGGCCGGCGAGCGGGTCGGGGCGCTGGTGGCCGAGATCGCGTCCGGCGAGGGGTTCCGCGTGCACGAGGGCAAGTCCCGGCGGATGGGCGCGGCCCAGCGCCAGACCGTGCTCGGCCTGGTGGTCAACGCCCACCCCAACGTCGGCCGCGCCGAGTACGACCGGCTGCGGGCCGTGCTCCACGACGCTGCCCGCCGCGGGCCGGCCGCGGCCGACCGCGAGGGGCACGCCGACTTCCGGGCCCACCTGGAGGGCCGGGTCTCGTGGGTCACGGCGGCCAACCCGGCCCGCGGGCCCAAGCTGCGCGCCGCCCTCGCCGCCATCGACTGGGGGTAGGGCTACAGCGGCGGCGGGACCGTCGTCGTCACCGACACGAGCGGAGGTCGTGCTGGAGCCGGCGGGCGGCAACGTCTCGCCGGTCGGGCGGGGGCGGGGGCCGGTGCAGGTGGTCGACCACCCCACGACTCCCACCAGCACGGCGACGCTGATCACGATCCACAGGCCACGGGCACGCACACGGGAGGACCGTAGTGGCTCACTCCATGGCCGGCGCGCCAGCCACCGCCGGCTGGTCCGCCTCGGACCGCACCACCAGCACGACGCCCGCCCCGATGAGGATGCCCGCAGGCACCGCGGTCAGCGGCGGGACCTCGTCGAAGGCCAGCCAGGCGATGAACGCCGACCCCACGATCTCGAACAGGATCGCCACCGACACCAGCGTGGGACCGGTGGAGGGCAGCACCCGGTTGACCAGCGTGTGCCCCAGCAGCTGGGGCCCGATCACCATGGCCACCAGCGCCCACCAGGTGGTGGCGTCGTAGCCGGCCAGGGGCTGGCGCCCCACCAGGCACACCGCCAGCAGGGCGGCCGCGGCGACCCCGTAGCACAGCGTGGCGTACACGGTGGTGGGGACCGTGCGCCGCACCTCGGCCCCCACGGTGACGTAGGCGGCGGCCAGCGTCGCCGCCCGCCAGCGCCAGCAGGTCGCCGAACAGCGCCCGGGGCGACAGCGACAGGTCCACCCCGGCCAGCAGCACCACGCCCGCCACCGCCAGGCCGATGCCGGTCCAGGCCCGGGGCGCCACGTGCTCGCCGCGGCGCCGGGCGATGAGCGCGGCCCAGACCGGCTGGGTGGCCACCAGCGCCACCGAGGACGCCACCGAGGTGAACGACAGGCTCGGCACCCAGGTGGCGAAGTGGGCGGCCAGGAACAGCCCGGCCACGGCCGACAGCCGGCGTTCGCGGGCGTCGAGCCCGGGGAACGCGTCCCGGGCGCTCACGGCCACCAGGAGGCCCAGCACCGGCAGGGCCAGGGCGTTGCGCCAGAAGGCGATGGCCAGCGCGGGCGCGTCGGCCACCCGGATCAGCGGGGCCGAGGTCGACACCGCCACCACCGCCACACCCAGGAGCGCCAGATCGAGGGCAGGAGGCGACGACGGAGCGCGGCGGCGGAGGAGGCGAGGCCATGCGGAGGCCCCCAGCCTCGCGCAGCCCAAGTTGTCCTTGCCTTTGCACTGGCCGTGCGAAAATCTGGGCGGGTGAGCAGCGACACGGAACCCGACACGGCGGGCGAGACCCTCGACGACGGGATGGTGCCCGGCGCCTTCAACCCCTTCGAGCCCGGCTTCGCCCAGGATCCCTACCGCCAGTACGCGGCGATCCGGGCGCACGGCCGCAGCCAGCGGACCGTGTTCGGCGCCCTGCTGGTGTCGCACTACGACGACTGCTTCGCCCTGCTGCGCCAGCCGGGCACCAGCGTCGACGAGCGCAACGCCACCACGGTCATCCGCCAGCCCCTGCCCCCCGAGTTCGAGAGCTACCGGGACGAGAACCGGCGCACCATCCTCGACCTCGATCCTCCCGACCACACCCGGCTGCGGCGGCTCATGGGCAGCGCCTTCACCGTGCGCCAGGTCGAGCGGCTCCGCCCCCGGGTCCAGGCCCTGGTGGCCGAGCTGCTGGACGAGATCGCCGAGGCCGCCCGGGCCGGCGAGCCGGTCGACCTCATCGCCCGCTTCGCCTTCCCGCTGCCGTTCGTGGTCATCAGCGAGCTGCTGGGCATGCCGGAGGGCGACCGCCTCCAGCTGCGGGCCTGGTCGCACACGATGACCAAGTCGCTGGAGCCGCTCGTCGACCCCGCCGACCTCCCGGCCATCGTGGAGGCGGGCGAGAGCATGGCCGCCCACGTCGAGGCCGCCATCGACTGGAAGCGGGCCAACCCGGCCGACGACGTGCTGTCCGCCCTGATCGCGGCGGAGGAGGACGGCGACCGGCTCTCGCGGGACGAGCTGCTGGACCAGGTGCTGCTGCTCTACCTGGCCGGCCACGAGACCACCGTCAACCTCATCGGCAACGGCACGCTGGCGCTGCTGCGCCACCGCGACCAGCTCGAGCGCCTGGCCGCCGACCCGGCGCTCGACGCCCCCGCGGTGGACGAGCTGCTGCGCTACGACAGCCCGGTGCAGCTCTCGCGCCGCATCGTGACCAGCGAGATGGAGCTGGCGGGCGAGACGGTGGGGCCCGGCGAGCTGGTCCTCACGCTGCTCGGCTCGGCCAACCGCGACGAGGAGCACTGGGGCCCCACCGCCGCCGACCTCGACCTCGGCCGCGAGGGCGCCAGCGCGCACCTGTCCTTCGGCAGCGGCATCCACCACTGCCTGGGCGCGGCCCTGGCGCGGCTGGAGGGCGCGGAGGCGGTCCCCGCGCTGGTCCGGCGCTTCCCCCGGCTGGAGCTGGCGGCCGACGAGCCCGCGTGGAACGGCCGCATCATCCTGCGCGGCCTCGACTCGCTGCCCTGTCGCGGTGTAGGTCAGACCCGCAGGAAGCGGCTGAGCGCCCAGGCCGAGCCGGCGGCACCGATGGTGATGCCGAGCAGGACCACGACCACCACCGTGAGGCGGACCTCGGCGGTCGAGGCCACGAAGCCCTCCATGATCGTGCGGTAGTTGCGGTTCTGGGCGGCGTTGTCCATGGCGCGGTCCACCGCCATGAGGGCCCCGACCGCGAACAGCGCGCCGACCAGGCCCTGGACGATGCCCTCCATCATGAACGGCACGCGTATGAACCAGTTGGTGGCGCCCACCAGCTTCATCACCTCGATCTCCCGGCGGCGGGCGAACATGGCCATGCGGATGGCGTTGAGGATGAGCAGCAGCGCGGCCACCAGCAGGCCGATGCCCACGACCAGCATGGCGAGCTGGGCGAAGTGGGACACCGCGGTGAGGGTCTTGACGCTCTCCAGCTCGTCGGTGACCAGCTCGACGCCCGGCAGCGCCAGCAGCTGGTCGCCCAGGCTGCGCATGAGGTTGACGTCCTTGGACTCGGGCGACAGCCGGTAGGAGTCGGGGACGCGCGAGCCGTTCTCGATCTTGGTGCGCAGCGCCTCGTTGCGCTCGAACAGGCGCAGGGCCTCCTGGTGGCTCTCCTCCAGATCGACGTAGCGCCACTTGCCCACCTCGGGGCTGTCCTTGATGAACTCCTCGATGGCGTCGCGCTGCTCGGGGGTGACGTCGGCCTTGAGGAAGGCGATGACCTCGATGCCGTCGCTCCAGCGCTGCGACACGTTGTCCACGCCCTGGCCCACCAGCAGCGTCGAGCCGAACAGCGCCAGCGACACGCCCACGGTGACGATGGCGGCGATGGTCAGGGTGATGTTGCGGCGGAGGTTGGTGCGTGGTCTCCCGGAAGATGTAGTCGAACTTCACTGGTACACCCCCCGTACCTGGTCCCGGATGATGGACCCCTGGTCCAGCTCGATGACCCGGCGCTGCATGGTGTCGACGATGGAGCGGTCGTGGGTGGCCATGACCACCGTGGTGCCCGTGCGGTTGATGCGGTCGAGCAGGCGCATGATCCCCACCGAGGTGGCCGGGTCGAGGTTGCCGGTGGGCTCGTCGGCCAGGAGGATCAGCGGCCGGTTGACGAACGCCCGGGCGATCGACACCCGCTGCTGCTCGCCACCCGACAGCTCATCCGGCAGGTTGTTGGTCTTGGAGTCGAGGCCGACCAGCTCGAGGATGGCGGGCACCTGGGCCTTGACCACGTGGCGGGGCCGTCCGATGACCTCGAGGGCGAAGGCCACGTTCTCGTAGACCGACTTGTTGGTCAGCAGCTTGTAGTCCTGGAAGATGCAGCCGATGTTGCGGCGCAGGTAGGGGACCCGCCACGTCGACAGGCGGGCGATGTCCTTGCCGGCCACGAAGATGCGGCCCTTGTCCGCGGTCTCCTCGCGGTTGATGAGCCGCAGCACCGTCGACTTGCCGGAGCCCGAGGGGCCCACGAGGAAGACGAACTCGCCCTTCTCGATCGTGGCCGTCGCGCCCGACAGCGCCTCGACGTTGCCCTTGTAGATCTTGCTGACGTTCTCGAAGGTGATCATCGTCCTCGGGCGCCCCGACCCGGCGAGGTCGGGCGCGATGGAAGCAGGCGGCGTGGGTCCCCAGTCATTGCGATGAGGTTACAAGTACCGCGCGGCGCGGCGGACATCGGGCTTCGACCGTAGCCGGGAACGGGTTCTCGTCGTCGGATGCTCACTGGCCGGCGGACTCGCCCCGCCGCCACTGGAGGTAGGCCTCCATGAACGGATCGAGGTCGCCGTCCAGCACCGCGGATACGTTGCCGGTCTCGTGCTCGGATCGCAGGTCCTTGACCATCTGGTAGGGCTGGAGCACGTAGCTGCGGATCTGGCTGCCGAACCCCACCCGCTGCTGGTCGCCCCGGATCTCGTCCAGCGCGGCCTCGCGCTTCTGGCGCTCCAGGTCGGCCAGCTTGGCCCGCAACATGGCCATGGCCCGGTCCCGGTTCTGGAACTGGCTGCGCTCCACCTGGCACGACACCACCACCCCGGTGGGGAGGTGGGTGAGGCGCACGGCCGAGGACGTCTTGTTGACGTGCTGGCCGCCGGCCCCGGACGCCCGGAAGACGTCCATCTTGATGTCCTTGTCGTCGATCTCGACCGCGGCGTCGCCGTCGTCGAGCATGGGCACGACCTGGAGGGCGGCGAACGCGGTCTGGCGCTTGCCCTGGGCGTTGAACGGGCTCATGCGCACCAGCCGGTGCACGCCCCGCTCGGCCTGGAGGTAGCCGTAGGCGTAGCGGCCCTTGACCACGAACTCGGCCGAGGACAGGCCGGCCTCCGAGCCCTCGGTGAACTCGTCCACCTCGACCTCGAAGCCGCGCCGCTCGGCCCAGCGGGTGTACATGCGCAGCAGCATCTCGGCCCAGTCCTGGGCGTCGACGCCGCCCTCGCCGGCCTGGATCGACACCAGGGCGTCCCGCTCGTCGTGGTCGCCCGAGAACATCGAGCGCAGCTCGACCCGCCGCAGGTCGTCGTCCACCGCGGCCAGGGACTGCTCCACCTCGGCCAGCGACGCCTCGTCGCCCTCGTCGCGGGCCAGCTCGTAGAGCGTGTCGGCGTCCTCGAGGCGGCCGGCCAGCCCTTCGTAGTGGTCCAGGTCACTGGTCACGCCGGCCAGCTCGCTGGTCACCCGCTTGGCCCGCTCGGCGTCGTCCCACAGGTCCGGGCGCGACGCCTCGGCCTCCAGCTGGGGGCGCCGGGCCCGCAGCTCGTCGACCCGGAGGTAGCCCTCGGCCTCGTCCAGTCGGGCCCTCAGCGCCTTCAGCTCGTTCGACAGGTCTCGCATGTTCCCGGCCGCCGGGCTAGCGCCCGTGGCACGCCTTGAACTTCTTGCCGGAGCCGCACGGGCATGGGGCGTTGCGCGGCGTCTTGTCCCACTCCGACTTCCGGACCGGCGTGTTGGTCGGCGGCGGCCGGCGGTGGCGGTGGCCGTGGCCCCCGCGGCGCCGTTGCCGGCCGGCGCGCGCCGCCGCCCGCCTCGGCCTCCGCCCGGGCCGCGGCGGCCATGCTGGCCGCGCCGCCGGCCGTGGAGGGGTCCTCGGGCGAGGAGTACTGGACGTTGCGCAGGCCGTCGTCGGCCGGCGGCGCATCGACGGGGGCGTCCACCGGGGCGTCCACCGGCGTGGCGGACCCGCCGCCGTCCACCGGCACCTGCTGGCGCACCTCGATCTCGACGTGCATCAGGTAGCGGATGGCGTCCTGCCAGATGAGGTGCATCATCTGGCCGAACATGTCGAAGCCCTCGCGCTGCCACTCGACCACCGGGTCCTTCTGACCCATGGCCCGCAGGTTGATGCCCTCGCGCAGGTAGTCCATCTCGTAGAGGTGGGACCGCCAGCGCTGGTCGATCACGCTCAGCATCACCCGGCGCTCCAGGTGCCGCATGCGGTCGGGCGTGAGCTTGGACTCGTGCTCCTCGTAGCGGGTCAGCGCCTCGTTCATGAGCATCTCGTACAGCTCGTTGGTGGAGCTGGCCGTGCGGACCTGCTCGGGCGAGAGCGTGGAGGGCCAGTAGCTGCGCACCTCGGTGAGCAGGCCCTCGAGGTCCCATTCCTCGTTGTACTCGCTGACGCAGTGGGTCTCGACCAGGGTGTTGACCGCGTCGGGCAGCGCCTCCTCGATGATGCGGTCGCGCAGGTCGGCCTCGTCGAGCACCTGGTCGCGCAGCGCGTAGATGACCTTGCGCTGCTCGTTCATGACCTCGTCGTACTTGAGGGTGTTCTTGCGGATCTCCGCGTTGCGCTGCTCGACGGTGGTCTGCGCCCGCTCGATGGCCTTGGTCACCATCTTGGCTTCGAGGGGGACGTCCTCGGGCAGGGTCTTGCCCATCACCCAGTTGACCGCGCCGGTGGCGAACAGGCGCATCAGGTCGTCTTCCAGGCTCAGGTAGAAGCGGCTCTCGCCCGGGTCGCCCTGGCGGCCGGAGCGGCCCCGGAGCTGGTTGTCGATGCGGCGGGAGTCGTGGCGCTCGGTGCCGAGCACGTACAGGCCGCCGAGCTCGCGCACCTTGTCGCCCTCGGCCTTGGTCTCGGTCTCGTGGCGGGCGGTCAGGTCCTTGACCCGGGCGAGGCCCTCGTCGGTGTCGGGGTCGAGGCCCTCGGCCCGCACGTCGCGCTTGGCCATGCCCTCGGCGTTGCCGCCGAGGATGATGTCGACGCCGCGGCCGGCCATGTTGGTGGCGACCGTCACCGCGTGGAGGCGGCCGGCCTGGGCGATGATCTCGGCCTCCCGGAAGTGCTGGCCGATCTTGGCGTTCAGCACCTCGTGCCGCACGCCCCGCTTGTCCAGCAGCCGGGACAGGCGCTCGGACTTCTCCACCGAGATGGTGCCCACGAGCACCGGCTGGCCCGCCTCGTAGCGGGCGGTGATGTCGTCGGCCACCGCCCCGAACTTGGCGTCCTCGCTCTTGTAGATGAGGTCGGCCTGGTCGGCGCGGGCCAGGGGCCGGTGGGTGGGGATGGGCACGACCTGGAGCTCGTAGGTGGCGGCCAGCTCGGCGGCGTCGGACTGCGCCGTGCCGGTCATGCCCGCCAGCTTCTCGTACATGCGGAAGTAGTTCTGGAGCGTGACCGTGGCCAGCGTCTGGTTCTCTTCCTTGATGCGGACGCCCTCCTTGGCCTCGACGGCCTGGTGGAGGCCCTCGGACCAGCGCCGGCCCTCGAGGATGCGACCCGTGAACTCGTCGACGATCTTCACCTCGCCGCCGGCCACCACGTAGTCCTTGTCCCGCTTGAACAGCTCCTTGGCCTTGAGCGCCGCCTGGAGCTGGTGGACCAGGTTCTGGGCCACGCCGTCGTAGAGGTTGTCGATGCCGAGCTGCTGCTCGACCTTCTCGATGCCGTCCTCGGTGGGGGCGACCGTGCGCTTCTCCTCGTCCACCTCGTAGTCGGCGTCACGCTTCAGGCTGCGGGTGATGGAGGCGAACTTGTAGTAGAGCTGGGCGGCGTCGGCGACCCGGCCCGAGATGATGAGCGGCGTGCGGGCCTCGTCGATGAGGATGGAGTCGACCTCGTCGACGATGGCGAAGACGTGGCCCCGCTGCACCTGGCGCTCCCGGTCGGGCGCCATGTTGTCGCGCAGGTAGTCGAAGCCGAACTCGTTGTTGATGCCGTAGGTGATGTCGGCCGCGTACTGCTCGCGCTTGAAGACCGGATCGTGGTTGCCGGGCACGATGAGGCCCGTGCTGAGGCCCATGAAGTGGTGCACCCGGCCCATCCACTCGCGGTCGCGGGTGGCCAGGTAGTCGTTCACCGTGATCAGGTGCATGCCCCGGCCCGACAGGCCGTTGAGGTAGGCGGGCAGGGTCGACACCAGCGTCTTGCCCTCGCCGGTCTTCATCTCGGCCACCCAGCCGAAGTGCAGGGCGGCGCCGCCCATGAGCTGGACGTCGTAGTGGCGCTGGCCGAGCGTCCGCCTGGCGGCCTCCCGGATGGCGGCGAACGCCTCGATCAGGAGGTCGTCGAGGTCCTCGCCGCGGTCGAGGCGCGAGCGGAACTCGGGGGTCTTGGCCTGGAGGGCATCGTCGGACAGGCGCTCCATCTCGGGCTCGAGGGCGCTGATGTCGGGCACCAGCGACTGGAGCGCCCGGACCTTCTTGCCCTCGCCGGCGCGGAGGAAGCGGTCGAGCAGGCTCATGCGATCATCGAGTGTACCGATGACCGGGGCGGCGCCCGCAGGCGCCGGTCACGCCTCGGCGCCGGCCCGCTCCGCCACCAGATGGGTGACGGGCAGGTCGAACTCCCGCTTGATGCGGCTGACGGCGTCGAGCCCCAGCCAGCGGGAGATGCCGGGCGGCAGCGTGGACACGATGATCCCCGTCCAGTCGTCCACGTCCGAGGCCCGCAGCGCCGCGGCCACCGCGTACACCGGGTTGGCGTCGCCCACCTCGCCGGTGACCTCGGCCCCGACCTCGCGGAACGCGGCCTGGCCCTCCTCCAGCCGGGCCTCGGCCGCGGCCTCGACCTCGCCCTCCGACCACGCCCCCATCGGGTGCGTCACCGGCACCACCAGGTGGAAGCGGCACTCGCCGGCCTCGCACAGGCCGCGGACGTGGTCCAGCAGGTGATCCTCCACCAGCGTGCGGTGGGCGACGACCATGTAGGCACTCAACGGATCCCTCCTCGCCGCTGGCGGGCCCGCCTCCGGTGAAAGGCTACGCGAGGGCCGGTTTCGGCGCGGCGGTCGCGACGGCTCCATCCCCGGGCACGCCGCCGGGCGCAGTCAGCGCAGCGGTCGCAGACGGCTGGCGGACCACTACTCCCGGGCAGCCGCCGGGCTGCAGTCAGCGCAGGGTCGCAGACGGCCGGCGGAGCACTACATCCCCGGGCACGCCGCCGGGCGGTCAGCGCAGGCGGTCGCAGACGGCCCGGCGGAGCGCCATGTCGGCGACCTCGTCGGGCGTGGGCCACTCGCCTGCGGCACGCCGGGCGCTGGCCGCCTCGACCAGCTCGATGCGCACGGGGCCCAGGCCCTCGATCTCGCGGAGGACCAGGTCGACGGCGACGGGGCTGGGCCGGGAGCCGGGGCCGCGCCGGACCTGGTGGCGGTGCCGGCCCGTGGCGCGCCGATGCCGGCGGCGCACCACGTCAAGGGCCAGAGCGGCCTGCCGGCGAGAGACCTGCATCACCGCTCGTCATCGGCCGGTGCGGCCGGGAACTTGAGCAAATTCTTCGACTGCGGGTGACATTGCCAACACGCAGGGGGGCGAGGCGCCGGCGCGCGGCGTGCGCGCCGCGGTCAGTCCCGCCACCCAGCCCACGTCCACGGTGCTGCAGCGCCCGGGCCGCGGCCGCCAGCGTGGACCCCGTGGTGAGCACGTCGTCCACGATCACCACCGGCCGCCCCGCGGCCACCGCACGGGAGCCCGCCCGGGCCAGCACGATGGGACCGGCCCGGCGGTCCTCCAGCGAGCGGCCCGTCTGGGGCGGGCCCGCCTTGCGGGCCAGCAGCGGGGCGCACGGCGCGCCCCAGCGGCGGGCCACCGCCGCGGCCAGCAGCTCGGCCTGGTCGTAGCCCCGGCGCCGCCGGCGGGCCTCGGTGGTCGGCGCCCACGTCACCACCACCGCGGACGGCGGCGACGCCAGCGCCGCCATGCCCGACGCCAGCCAGGCCAGCGCGTTGCGGTCGCGGCGGTACTTGAGGCTGGTCACCACCTGCCTGCCGACGTCCTGGTACGCGAACAGCGACCAGCAGGCGTCAAGCCCGGGGGAAGCGGACCGGCGGGAGCCGGCAGGAGCCCGGCCGCGCACCGCCCGCACGGCGAGGGCCCGGCCGGTGCGGTGACCCCGCACCCGGGGCATCGCACCGGAAGCAGAGCACGCAGCAGCATGGCGCAAACCCTACGGAGGGGGTGTGACAGCCAGGCGACCGGCGATCGTCCGCCGCCCGACGAGCAGGCCACATCCGCGGCGAATTGGACGGAGCCTGCGGGCGGGCGCCCTCCCGGCGGTGGGGCGAGGCAATAGCGTCCGACGGCGGCGGCACGAGGCAATAGGGGTCGGGGGCCGGTCGCCATTGCCTCGTGCTGCCGTCCGCGACCTCTATTGCCTCGGGCTCGCCGCTCGTCGCCGGGAGCAGGCCACATCCGGGCGAATTGGACGGAGCCTGCGGGCGGGCGCGCCCTTAGGGTCGCCGCATGGCCCTGCTGCGCCCCGTCACCGAGCCCCGCGAGCGGGTGCCCCGGCTCGTCGCCGGCCTGGTCCTGTGCGGGCTCGGCATCGCCTTCATGGTGGCGGCCGACCTGGGCCTGGCCCCGTGGTCGGTGCTGGACCAGGGCGTCTCCGAGCACACGGGCATCCCCATCGGCACGGTGAGCATCATCGTGGGGGCGCTGGTGCTGGCCGCCTGGATCCCGTTGCGGGAGCGCCCCGGGCTGGGGACGGTGCTCAACGTCATCCTCATCGGCACCACCATCGACCTGGCCCTGCTGGTGCTCGACACCCCGGAGTCGACCGCCTGGCGGGTGGCCTACCTGGCCCTCGGGGTGTTCCTGTGGGGCCCGGGCACCGGCCTGTACATCGGCGCCGGCCTCGGGCCCGGCCCGCGCGACGGGCTCATGACCGGGCTGGCCGCCCGCGGCGTCGGGTCGATCCGCCTGGTGCGCACCGGCATCGAGCTCACCGCCCTGGCCGTGGGCATGGCGCTGGGCGGGTCGGTGGGCCTGGGCACGCTGGCCTTCGCCGTGACCATCGGGCCCAACGTCCAGCTGTTCCTGCCCCGGCTGTCGGTGGAGGCCGCCCGGGCGCGGCGCTCAGAGCGCGCCGGGCTGAGGCCGCTGCATCAGGACGAGCCGCAGCCAGCCGCCGAGGGCGCCTAGCGCGGCGAGCGCCCAGCGGCCGGTGCCCCGGACCAGGGCGTGGCCCGCCCAGATCACGACGAACAGCACCGCCACCGCCAGCGGGCTCCAGCCCCAGGTGAGCGTGGAGACCACCCGCTCGGCCGTGGTGTGCGGCTCGGTCACCGGCTCCCAGCTGTTGAGCCGGGCCACCCGGCCCAGCACCACGCCCACCGCGCACACCAGGTGGACCGCCGGCTCCATGCACCGGCCGCCAGCGCCCCAGGCCCTCGCCTCCGCAGGAAGCCGCCCGCCTCGCGCAGCACCAGCGCGTAGATCACGAAGCCGGCGGCCACGAAGGCGGCGTAGGCCGGCAGCACGCCGCCCACCACGGCCATGTCGGTGCCGGGCGCCGACCACGTCGCCCCGCAGGTGGACCAGGTCGGTGACCACGTAGGGGGCGTTGGGCAGGAACAGGACGAGCAGGCCCAGCCCCAGCCACCACCCCGCCCGGCGCGGGCCCTGGTGCCGGAACACCGGCACCGCCAGCGCCAGCGGGACGGTGGCCAGGATGAGGTTCCAGATCATCCAGAACCGGTTGCGGACGACGACCTCGGCCAGGGGACCGAGCAACGAGTGAGCGTGGCCCATGGCCACCATGGTGCCCGATCCCCTGCGCCCAGGGGCCGCGGGCCCCGGCATCAGTACCGGTAGTGGTCGGGCTTGTAGGGCCCCTCCACCGGCACGCCGATGTAGTCGGCCTGGTCGGTGGTCAGCTTGGTGAGGCGGACCCCGAGGGCGCCGAGGTGCAGCCGGGCCACCTTCTCGTCGAGCTGCTTGGGCAGCACGTACACGCCGAGCGGGTAGTTGCCGGTCTTGCCGAACAGCTCGATCTGGGCCAGCACCTGGTTGGTGAAGCTCATCGACATCACGAAGCTGGGGTGGCCGGTGGCGCAGCCCAGGTTCAGCAGCCGGCCCTCGGCCAGCACGATGATCGAGTGGCCGTCGGGGAACACGAACTCGTGCACCTGGGGCTTGATCTCGACCTTGCGCACGTCGCTCATGCGGGCCAGGCCGGCCATGTCGATCTCGTTGTCGAAGTGGCCGATGTTGCCGACGATGGCGTTGTGCTTCATCCGGGCCATGTGCTCGGCCGAGATGAGCCCCTTGTTGCCGGTGGCGGTGACGAAGATGTCGGCCCGGTCGATGACGGCCTCGAGGGTGTTGACCTCGTAGCCCTCCATCACGGCCTGGAGGGCGCAGATGGGGTCGACCTCGGTGACGATCACCCGGCAGCCCTGGCCCCGCAGCGACTGCGCGCAGCCCTTGCCCACCTCGCCGTAGCCGCACACCACGGCCACCTTGCCGCCCAGCATCACGTCGGTGGCCCGGTTGATGCCGTCGATGAGGCTGTGCCGGCAGCCGTAGAGGTTGTCGAACTTGGACTTGGTGACCGAGTCGTTGACGTTGATGGCCGGGAACAGCAGCTGGCCGGTCTCGAACATCTGGTAGAGGCGGTGGACGCCGGTGGTGGTCTCCTCGGTGACGCCCTTGACGGCGGCCGCGGTCTCGGTCCAGCGGCCGGGGCGCTCGGCGATCGTCCGCTCGAGGAGGTCGACGATGACGTGCCACTCCTCGGGATCGTCGTCGGTGGCCTCGGGCACCGCGCCGGCCTTCTCGTACTCGACGCCCTTGTGCACCAGCAGCGTGGCGTCGCCGCCGTCGTCGAGGATCATGTTGGGGCCGCCCCCGTCCGGCCAGCGCAGGGCCTGGTCGGTGCACCACCAGTACTCCTCCAGCGTCTCGCCCTTCCAGGCGAAGACGGGCACGCCCTCGGGGCGGTCGAGCGTGCCGTTGGGGCCGACCGCCACCGCGGCCGCGGCGTGGTCCTGGGTGGAGAAGATGTTGCACGACACCCAGCGCACGTCGGCGCCGAGCACGGTGAGGGTCTCGATGAGCACGGCCGTCTGGATGGTCATGTGCAGCGAGCCCATGATGCGGGCGCCCGCCAGGGGCTGGGCATCGGCGAACTCGGCTCGCAGCGCCATGAGGCCGGGCATCTCGACCTCGGCCAGCTCGATCTCCTTGCGGCCCCAGCCGGCCAGGGTCAGGTCGGCGACCTTGAAGTCGCCCTCTCGGAGGATGGTCATGGGATCTCCCTGATGACGTCGTTGTGCTTGCTCCGTCACCGGGCCGGGTGCATCCAGCACCACCCATGTCAGCCCGAGGCCGTTCGAGCCTAGCCGCCCGGGGCGGTCGGAAACTCACTCGGGCGGCAGAAGGCCACCCCCGTACAGTCGTGAGGCTGTGCCTGGAGACGATCCCCCCGTAGGGGGGCGGGCGGCGCGCCTGCTCGCCGCCACCCTCCGCCCCGAGGTGCGCAGCCTCGCGGGCATCGTCGCGGTCCTGGTCGCGGCCATGGGCCTGCGCCTGTGCCTGCCGGTGCTGCTGGGCGTCTTCGCGGACGACGCCCTGGCGGGCGCGACCACGGCTCACCTCGGCAGGCTGGCCGTGCTCTACACCGCGGCCGCGCTGGCCGCGCACCTCCTCGACCTGGTGGTCGTGTGGCGCTCGGCGCGGGTGTCCTGGCGGGTCGGCAACCGCCTGCGGGAGCGCCTGGCGGCCCACGCGCTGAGGCTGGAGCAGGCCTGGCACGGCCGCCACAGCCCGGGCCAGCTCATCGAGCGCATCGACGGCGACGTCGAGGCCATGGCCCGCTTCTTCGCCGAGTTCACCGTGCAGGCGGTGGGCAACCTGGTGCTCGTGGTCGGGATGGTGGTGGTCGCCTCCGTCATCGACCCGCTCACGGGCCTGCTGCTGGCGGTCACCGCGGTGACGGGCGCCGCGGTCATGGTCCGGCTGCGCCTGGCCGCCGTCGCCGCCCGGGAGGCCGAGCGCGAGGTCAACGCCCAGCTCTACGGCGACCTGGAGGAGCGCCTGGGCGGGCTGGAGGACATCCGGGCCAACGGCGGCGGCGACTACGCCGTGCACCGCCTGCACGGCCACAGTGCCCGCTGGTGGCGGGCGGCCCGCCACGCCAGCCTGCGGGGCGACGGGGCCCGCGCCATGGCCGCCCTCGTGTTCGGCCTGGGGACCGCGGGCACGCTGGTGGCCGGCATCCTGCTCCAGCAGCGGGGCGTGATCACCGTCGGCGCGGTGCTGACGCTGTACCGCTACGCCGAGATGCTCCGCCTGCCGCTGGAGCGCATCGCCGAGCAGCTCAAGGAGTTCCAGAAGGCCATGGCCGGCGCCCGCCGGGCCTCGACCATGCTCGCCACCCCACCCGCCATCGCCGACGGCCCGCTCGACGCCTCGGCCCTGGCCCCCGGGGCTCTGGCGGTCGACTTCGAGGCGGTCACGTTCAGCTACGACGGGCGCACGGCCGCGCTGCGCGACGTCGACCTCCACCTGGCTCCGGGCACCCATCTGGGCGTGGTGGGCCGCACCGGGAGCGGCAAGACCACGCTGGGCCGGCTCCTGGCCCGCTTCCGCGACGCGGGCGAGGGCAGCGTGCGCATCGGCGGGGTGGACGTCCGCGACCTGACGCTGGAGGCGTTGCGCGGCCGGGTGGCGGTGGTCACCCAGGACGTCGAGCTGTTCCGGGCCTCGGTGCGCGACAACCTGACGCTGTTCGGCGCCCGGGAGGCGAGCGACGCCGAGCTGGTCGACCTGATCGGCCGCATGAGCCTGGGCGACTGGTTCGCCTCGCTGCCGGACGGGCTCGACACCGGCCTGGGCGGCGAGCACGGCCTGTCCGCGGGCGAGGGCCAGCTCCTGGCCTTCGCCCGGGCGCTGCTGGCCGATCCGGCCGTGGTGGTGCTGGACGAGGCGTCGAGCCGGCTGGACCCGCTCACCGAGGAGCGCATCACGGAGGCCACCCAGGCGCTGCTGGCGGGCCGCACCGCGCTGGTCATCGCCCACCGGCTCGACACCCTGGCCCGGATGGACGAGATCGCGGTGGTGGACGCGGGCCGCATCGTCGAGCACGGGCCCCGGGCCGAGCTGGCGCTGCGGCGCAACGGCCGCTACTCCCGGCTGGTGCGGGCCGCCGGCCTGGAGGACGAGCCCGAGGAGGCGACGGCATGAGCCGGGGCTCCACCATCCGCGTCGCGTACCGCCTGGCCCGCCACGAGCCGGTCGCCTACCTCACGTGCCTGGCCTGGTTCACGGTGTTCTTCTCCCTGCCGCTGGTCAGCGGGGCGGCGGTCAAGGTCGTCCTCGACCGGCTGGCGACCCCGGGCGCCACCGCGCCCTGGGGCCTGCTGGCCATCCTGGTGGGGCTGGAGACGACCCGCTGGGCCATGTTCGTGGGCGTGGCCGTGCAGTGGCACGGCTGCTGGGTGGGCTGGCACACGGTGCCCCGGATCAACCTGCTGCGCTCCCTGGTGTCGGACCCGGGGCCGGCCGCAGGGCGCCTGCCCGGCGCGCCGGGCGAGGCGGTCAGCCGCTTCCGCGACGACGTCCAGGACGTGAGCATGGTGCTCGACGTCGTCATGGACCTGAGCGCGACGGTGCTGGTCTCTTCGGTGGCGCTGTGGGTGCTGATCACGATCGACCCCCAGGTGGCGCTGGCGGTGCTGGCCCCCGTGGTCGTGGCCACGGTGGGCTGCATCTGGCTGGGCCCCCGCCTGCGGGTGTGGCGGCGCGAGGCCCGCGAGGCGACCGGGCGGGTGACCGGCTACATCGGTGACGTGTTCGGCGCGGTGCTGGCCGTGCAGGCCGGCGGGGCCGAGCGGGCCGTGGGCCGGCGCTTCGGCCGGCTCAACGCGGACCGGGCCCGGGTGAGCCGGCGCGACCAGGTCGGGTCCGAGGTGGTGCGCTCGCTCGGCTACGGCACCGGCGAGGTGGCCGCGGGCGTGGCGCTGGTGGTGGTGGCCTCGTCCTTCGCCGGTGGCGACCTCACCATCGGCGACCTGGGCCTGTTCGCGGCCTACGCCTCGCTGATCGCCGACCTGCCCAAGTGGGTGGGCCGCTACCTGGTGTACCTGCGCCAGGCCGACGTGTCGGTGGACCGGCTGGCGGCACTGTTGCCCGAGCCGGACCGGGCCGGGGTCACCGCCGCCACCCTCACCCACCTGCGCCACGGTCCGCCCGCCCTGGCGGTCCGGCACCGGGCCGCGGCCGGCGACGAGCGGCTGGAGGAGCTGCGGGTGGAGGGCCTGACCGTCACCCACCCCGGGTCGGGCCGCGGCATCGAGCGGCGTCGACCTCGTGGTGCGGCGGGGCGAGCTGGTGGTGGTGACCGGGCCGGTGGGCGCGGGCAAGACCACCCTGGTGCGGGCCCTGCTGGGCCTGGTGGGCGCCGAGGCCGGCACCATCCGCTGGAACGGCGCGGCGATCGAGGACCCGTCCACCGTGCTGGTCCCGCCGCGGGCGGCCTACCTGCCCCAGGTGCCGCGGCTGTTCAGCGAGCCGCTGGCCGACACCGTCCTCATGGGCGTGCCCGGCGACGACCTCGACGAGGTGCTGTGGCTCACCTGCATGGACGAGGACCTGGCCCGCATGCCCGACGGCGCCGGCACGGTCATCGGCCCCAAGGGCCTGCGCCTGTCGGGCGGGCAGGTGCAGCGGGCCGGCGCGGCCCGGGCCCTGGTGCGGCGGCCCGAGCTGCTGGTGGTGGACGACCTGTCCAGCGCGCTGGACGCCGACACCGAGGCGCGGGTGTGGGACCGGGTCATGGCCGGCGGCTTCGAGACCGCGCTGCTGGTCAGCCACCGGCCCCACGTGCTGGAGCGGGCGGACCGGGTGGTGGTGCTGGACGGCGGGCGGGTGGTGGCGGCTACCGCGCCGCCACCGGGCTGAGCTCCACGGGGATGCCGTTGAGCACGGCGTTGCCCGACAGCGGGTCGAGCAGCTCCTCGTCGGCCAGCAGGTTGGAGTTCACGCCCGCGTAGCGGCGCGCCACCCCCAGCTCCACGCCGTCGAGGTCGTGGCCCCAGCCGTGGGGGATGCTGACCACGCCGGGGCGGATGGCGTCGGTCACCTCCACCGGGATCGTGACCTTGCCGGTGCGGGACGCGACCTCGGCGTCGGCGCCGTCGGTCAGCCCCAGCCGGGTCGCGTCGTCGGGGTGGACGTGCACGGTGCAGCGGGGCTTGCCCTTCACCAGCACCTCGACGTTGTGCATCCACGAGTTGTTGGAGCGCAGGTCGCGCCGGCCCACCAGCGTCATCCCGTTCGTCGGGGCGTCGAGCGCGGCCCGCAGCCGGGCCACGTCGGCCACGATCGGCTCGGGCGCCAGCTCCACCATCCCCGAGGGCGTGCGCAGCACGTCGGGCAGCCGGGGCTCCAGGGGCCCGAGGTCCACGCCGTGGGGCTGGTCCAGCAGCACGTCGAGGGACAGGCCGTCGGGGCCGGCGCCGAACCCGTCGCCGTAGGGACCGGTGCGCAGCATCAGGTCGATCAGCCGCTCCGGCCCGGTGCGCTCGCCCAGCAGGGCCATGATCTCCTCCGGGTCCCGCCCGGCGATGGGCCCGGTCTCGTCGCCGACCGCCGCGTCCACCAGGGTCCGCACCATCAGGTCGTCCACGATGGCGGGATCGGCGCCCGCGCCCATGCCCTGGAACACCAGGGCCAGGCGGGCCAGGATCTTCCACTCGTCGAGCTGGCCCTCGTCCAGCGGCAGGACCGCAGGGCTGTAGTTGGCCACGTTCCGCAGCGCGAGCTGGAGCAGGGCCAGGTCGTAGTGGCCCTTCTGGAGCGGGGTGGGCACGGGCAGGATGACGTCCGCGTGCCGGGTGGTCTCGTTGACGTAAGGGTCGACGGCCACGTAGAAGTCGAGCGTGGCCAGGGCGGCGTCGAGCCGGCCCGCGTTGGGCGTCGACAGCACCGGGTTGCCCGCCACCGTGACCAGGGCCCGGATCTGGCCCTCGCCGGGCGTGTCGATCTCCTCGGCCAGGCACGCCACCGGCAGCTCGCCCATGGTCTCCCCCAGGCCCCGCACCCGGCTGCGGCGCCGGTGCAGGGTGAGGCCCCGGCCGACCCGCGGCTTGCCCCGGGTGTTGGCGGCGCCCGCCGCGGCCTTGGCGAACATGGCGCCGCCCGGCCGGTCGAGGTTGCCGGTGAGGGCGTTGAGCACGTCCACCAGCCAGGAGGTCACGGTGCCGTAGAGGGCGGTGGTGGTGCCGATGCGGCCGTAGACGCAGGCCGTGGGCGCCGCGGCCAGGTCGTGCGCCAGCCGGCGGATGGTGGCGGCGTCGACGCCCGTCACGTCCTCGACCGCCTCGGGGGTGAACGGCTCGGCCGCGGCCACCGCCTCCTCGACCCCGGTCAGGTACTCCCCCGCCGGGCCCGGGTCCACCAGGCCGTCGGCGGCCAGCACGTTGACCAGCGCCAGCAGCAGGAACGGATCGGCGCCCGGGCGCACGGCCACGTGCTGGCTGGCGACCTCGGCGGTGCGCGACCGGCGCGGGTCGACCACCACCAGGGTGCCGCCCCGGGCCAGCAGCGCCTCGATCTTCCCGGGCCAGTCCGGCGCGGTGGCCAGGCTGCCGTTGGACTCGTAGGGGTTGGCGCCCAGCATGAGCAGGAAGTCGGTGCGGTCGACGTCGGGCACCGGCACGGTGAGGCCGCCGCCGAACATGAGGCCGGCCGAGATCTCCTTGGGGCGCTGGTCGACGGTGCTGGCCGAGAACACGTTGGTGGTGCCCAGCGCCCGGATCAGCGGGCGCAGGTAGAGCAGGCCCGGCCAGCGAGTGGGCGTTGGGGTTGCCCACGTAGACCGCGGCGGCGGTCGCGCCCGTGGGCCTCCATGATCGGGAGCAGGCGGGCCTCGACCTCGGCGAAGGCCTCGTCCCAGCCCACCTCGACGAAGCGCCCGTCCCGCTTGACGAGGGGCCGGCGCAGCCAGTCGGGGTCCTCCTGGAGCTGCTTCAGCGTCGAGCCCTTGGGGCAGATGAAGCCGTGGCTGAACACGTCGGCGCGGTCGCCCCGGATGCGGGTCACCCGCTCGTCCCGCCGTTGCTGCCGAGCAGGCCGATCTCCAACCCGCAGCCGGCCTCGCACAGCGGACAGGTGCGGAAGGCGGTGCGGGTGGCGGTGTCGCTCATGCCCTCCATGCTGGCACGATCGGGCGGCGCAGGCCCTTTACCTGCGAGGTCATGGCGTCAGTGCCGCCGGCACTAGCCTCGGCGCCGTGGTGAACGGTAGGCATGGACCCTTCACCCTGGCCCGTCCCCGCCTCGACCAGCGCCTGGCCGGAGCCGGCCACCGCCGCCTCACATCGGTGGTCGCGGGCGCGGGGTTCGGCAAGACGACGCTGCTCACCGCGTGGGCGGCGGGCACCACCTCGGCCTGGCACAGCCTGACCCCGGGCGACCGGACGCTGGGCGTGATCGTGCGGGCGGTCACCGACGCCCTGCGGGCCCGGGTGCCGGGGCTGCCGGCGCGACCTGGTGGCCGCGGTGTCGGGGCCCCGAGGCCCGGACACGGGCACCGACGAGGCGGGCCGGGCCCAGGCCTACGCCGGGCGGATCTGCGAGGCGCTGGCCGAGCGCCAGCCCCGCGACCTGGTGCTGGTGCTCGACGACGTCGAGGCCATCGACGGCGCGGCCGAGTCGACCGCCTTCGTCGCCGGCCTGTGCCGGCAGGCGCCGACCACGCTGCACGTGGTGCTGTCGTCGCGGCGCGACCCGCCGTTCCCCGTGGCCCGGCTGCGGGGGCAGGGCCAGGTGCTCGACCTGGCCGCGGGCGACCTCGCCTTCACGCCTGCGGAGACGGCCGAGGTGGTGCGGGCCGCGCTGGGCGAGGACGCGGACCCCGGCCTGGCGACCGAGCTGCACGAGCTCACCGGCGGCTGGCCCGCGGCGGTGCGCCTGACGGCCGAGGCCCTGGCGCACGACCCCGCGGGCCACGCCGGGGCGGCGCTGGCCCGCCTGCGGCGCCCCGGCGGCGTGCTCCACGACTACCTGCTCGCCGAGGTGGTGGGGGCCGAGCCCGCCGAGACGCAGGACCTGCTGGCCCGGCTGGCGGTGCTCGACCGCTTCACCCCCGACCTGGCCGAGGCCCTCGGGCCCGACGGTACGGCCGGCGCCCTGGCCGGCGCTGGTCCGCCGGGGCCTGATCGTGGACACGCCCGGGCCGGGCCAGTCGTGGCTCAACCTCAACGCCCTCGTGCGGGAGGTGCTGGCGCCCGTGTCGGCCGAGGCCCGGCGCGACACGCTGGCCGCCGCCGCCCGCTGGTTCGAGGACCACGGCCAGGCCGCCGACGCACTGCGCTGCCTGCTGGCGACCGGCTCGGGCGAGGCCACCGCCCGGCTGGTCACCACCTGGGGCCCCGACCTGCTCCAGGCGGGCGAGACCGGCGCGGTGCTCGACGCCATCGCCCTGGTCGAGGGCGAGCGGCCGCCGGCCGTCCACCGCCTGGAGGGCGACGCCCGCCAGCTGGCCGGCGACTGGGACGGCGCCCTGGCGTGCTACGAGCGGGCCACGGGCGGGCGGCGAGGCGCTGGAGGTCGGGCCTGGCCTGGCGCATGGGCCTCATCCACCACCTGCGGGGCGACCTGGCCACCGCGCTCACCATCTACGCCCGCGGGCGACCTGGAGGCGGGCGGCGCCGATCCCGCCGACGAGGCTCTGCTGGTGGCGTGGACCGCCACGGCCCACTGGCTGCGCGGCGACGGCGAGCGCTGCCGCGCGCTGGCCGACGACGCCATGGACCGGGCCCGGCGCTCGCGTGACGACCGGGCGCTGGCCGCGGCCCACACCGTCCAGGCGCTGGTGGCGGCGCTGGACGGCGACCGCCTGGCCAACGACGGCCACTACCTGCGGGCCCTGGACCACGCCGAGCGGGCGGGCGACCTGCTCCAGATCATCCGCATCCGCCTCAACCGGGGGTCGCGGCTCAACGAGGAGGGCTTCTACGCCGAGGCCATCGCCGAGCTCGACCTGGCCATCGGCCTCGCCGACCTGGGCGGCTACGCCGCGCTCAAGGGCATCGCCCTGGGCAACCGGGGCGAGGCCCACTGGCGCCTGGGTCGCTTCGAGCTGGCCGTCGACGACCTCGACCGGGCGGTGGCCGTCTTCCAGCGGCTGGGGTCGATGATGGTCGCCTACCCGCTCGGCCTGGTGGGCGACGTGCACGCGGCCCGGGGCCGCACCGCCCTGGCCCGAGCCTCGTTCAGCGAGGCGGCCGAGGTGTCACGCCGCTCCGGCGACATGCAGGGCCTGGTCCCCGCGCTGTCGGGCCTGGCCCGCCTGCTGGCCGAGGACGACCCCGCCGCCGCCCGGGCCCTGGCCGACGAGGCGGTGGCGTGCGGGCCGGTGCTGGGCCACGTCGACGCCCTGATCGCCCAGGCCCGCTGCGCCGCTCGCGGCCGGGGACGGGGCGGAGGCCGAGGCCATCGCCGCCCGGGCGGCGGAGGTGGCCGGCGAGCGCCGGGACCGGGCGGCGCTCGCCGAGGTGGCGGAGCTGCGGGCGGCCACCGCCCCCTCGCCCGCGGCCGCGGAGGCGGCGCTGGGCGAGGCGCTGGCCCTGTGGGACGACCTGGGCAACCCGCTGGGCCGGGGCCGGGTGCTGCTGGCGCTGGCCCGCCTGGGCGGCCCGGACGCGCTCGACCGGGCCCGGGCCGCGGGCGAGCTGCTGCGCCCGCTGGGCGCCGGGCGGCTGGCGGCCGAGGCCGAGCGCCTGGTGGCCGCGGCCGAGGTCGGCCTCGCTCCCGGCGTCGTCCGCCGAGCCCGCGGCGCCGGCGGTGCCGCCGCTGGCCGTCCAGTGCCTGGGCGGGTTCGCGGTGCTGCGGGACGGCGAGCCGGTCACCGTCAGCGAGTGGAAGTCCCGCAAGGCCCGCGACCTGGTCAAGGTGCTGATCTCCCGGGACGGCCGGCCGGTGCACCGCAGCGTGCTGGTCGACCTGCTGTGGCCGGACGAGGACCCGGCCCGCACCGGCAGCCGGCTCTCGGTCACGCTGAGCACGGCCCGGGCGGTGCTCGATCCGGTCAAGGCCTACCCGCCGAACTGGTACCTGGCCGCCGAGGCCGACGCGGTGTGGCTCGACGTCGAGCACGCCGAGGTCGACGTGCTGCGCTTCACCGCCCTGGCCGCCCAGGCCACGGCCGAGCGCAAGGCCGGGCCCACCCCCGCCGCGCTCGAGGCGCTGGCGGCGGCCGAGGCCGCCTACATGGGCGACGCCTTCACCGAGGACCCGTACGAGGACTGGTCGGTGTCGATGCGGGAGCGGGCCCGGGCCACGCTACATATCGGTGGCCCGCACCCTGGCCGACGACACCGCCGCCGCCGGCGACAGCGCCACCGCGGTGCGCTGCTACCTGCGGGTCCTGGAGCACGACCCCTACGACGAGCACGCCCACCTGGGCCTGGTCGCCACCCAGCTCCGCGCGGGCCAGCAGGGCGAGGCCCGCCGGTCCTACCGCGCCTACGGCCAGCGCATGGACGAGATCGGCGTGGAGGCCGCCCCCTTCCCCAGCACGCTCTGAGCGCGCGTTCCGGCGTTCTGAGGCTCACCCGAAGCTCAGGCGAAGGTCGCTGGAAGGGTGGTCTGGCATCCTGCGCGGCATGGAGACGTTCGTGGTGCGTGCTTGGCGGCCGGCGGCCGACGAAGGTCTCCCCAGTGACGCCGATGCCCTGCGGGGGGTCGTCGAGCACGTCGGATCGGGGACGACCATGCCGTTCCGTGACGTCGACCAGCTCGTGGCCTTCATGCTGGGCGGAGGCGCCGAGGACATGCCGGTCGAGGCGGACAGCCGGGCATCCGGCTGACCAGACCGGCTCCAGGTGGCGGGAGCCGCCGTGCCGGAGTGTTCGGGGCGAGGCCGTATATGCGGTGGGCCGGCCGACCCCCAGGCGGGACACTCGGGCCGACGCGGGGCGGGGGCGGAGGTGAGCGGTCACCCCGCCCCTTCCTCGCTTTGACGCCTGACGCGCCCGCGCTCCCCTGCGGGCGCTTCAGGCGCGCCCGTACTGGTCCTCGTAGCGGACGATGTCGTCCTCGTCGAACTGCCCGAACCCCAGCTCCATGACCCGCACCGGGCCGGCGGCGTCGGGCGCGGTCGCCAGGCGGTGGCGGGCGCCGCAGGGGATGAACACCTGCTCGCCGGGCTCGGGGTGCAGCTCCTTGCCCGTCGACCTCGGCGATGCCGCCCGGATCGAGGAACGTCCACAGCTCGGCGCGGTGGTCGTGGCTCTGGAGCGACAGCCGGTGCCCCGGGTCCACCGAGATCAGCTTGACGGTGCACGGCTCGTTGTGGACCAGCCGCCGGAAGCTGCCCCAGGGCCGGTCCTCGCGGTACTCCTCCGGTGCCTCGCGCATCACGTCACGGCCGTCCGACACTGTCCCTCTGTTCTCCGCTGTTCCTTGGTCCCTTCCCGTCGACCGCTCATGAGGCCAGGAAGGTCTCCTTGACCGGGACCGGGCCGGGGTCGATGCCCTCCTGGGCCGCCATGTGGAGCGAGACGAAGTCGCCCACGAGGGTGAGGTCGAGGAGCTGGGCCAGGGGGCCCTCGCCGATGGCCCGGACCTCGACCACGTCGTGGACGACCTCGGCCATGAGCTCGCGCACCAGGTCGAAGCGCCGCGCCTCCTGGGGGTGCTCCTCGTCGTGGCGCAGCTCGACCAGGGTGAAGACCTGGCGGGTCATGTCGCCGTGCTGGCCCCAGCCCACGATCTCGTTGTGGCACATCTCGGGGATGGTGGTCGGTGAAGGCCGGGGCCTTGGCGTTCTCGTTGATCTGGGCCTTCCAGCGCCGGGCCGCCACCGCGCCGAGGGGACCGGCGCCGAGCACGATCGGGATGGTGCGCCCGATGGTGCGGGCGATGCGCTGCGCCGACTCCCCCGCCAGCAGGGCGTCCCGCCGGATCTGGATCTGGGTGACCGCGGCCTCGACCCAGCCCGAGGCGCCCGGGAACAGGCCGACCTGCTCCAGCAGCAGGACCATGGGCACGGCCAGGGCGCCGAACGCGGCCCGGGCGATGGGGATGCCGTCGGGCACCGGCACGTGGGCCGCCTGCCAGCGGGGCGCCAGCTCGCCGAGCCGGCCACCCCGGGCCACCACCACCATGCAGGCGCCGGCGGACGCCGCCGCCTGGGCGGACTCGACCGTCTCCTCCGTGTCGCCCGAGAACGACACCGCGAAGCACAGGGTGCCGGGGCCCGCGAACCCGGGCGGGCCGTAGCCCTTGGCCGCGACCAGCGGCACGGGCACGAACGGGCCGGCCACCGCAGCCAGCAGGTCGCCGGCCAGGCCGCCGACGCCCATGCCCAGCGCCAGGACGTTGTCGACCTCGTCGGCCGGGGGCAGGCCCTCGACCCGCGCCGCGTGCACGGCGGCCTGAGCCACCTGCTCCGGGAAGCCGGCGGCCAGGCCGAACATGTCCAGGCTGTCGAGCCGCTCGCTCGTGGCGCGGGACACGTCAGCCTTCGAAGGTCGGGGCGATTCCCTCCGCCTCGGCCTTCGCCAGCAGCCGCTCGTGCTCGCCGTCGTCGACCGTCTCGGCCTCGTCGATGAGCATGATCGGGATGTCCTCCCGGATCGGGTAGCGGCGCTTGAGCCGGGGGTTGTACGAGCGCGTCCTCGTCCTCGAAGTAGAGCAGCGGGCCCTTGTCCTCCGGGCAGGCCAGGATCTCGAGGAGCTGGGTGTCGAGTGCCATGACGTCCACCTTTGCAGCTAGCTGATCAGCGCGCGCACTTCGGCGACGTGCGCGTCGCACGCCTCCCGGGTGGCGGCCTCGAGGTTGAGCCGCAGCAGCGGCTCGGTGTTGGAGGGACGGAGGTTGAACCACCAGTCGCCGAGGTCGACCGTGAGCCCGTCGATGCGGTCCTGCTCCGCGTCCGGGAAGGCGTCCGCCACCCGCTCGATCACGGCCGCGGCGTCGGACACGGTGGTGTTGATCTCGCCCGAGGCGGCGTAGCGGTCGAACGGCTTGCGCAGGGCGGACAGGGCCACGCCCGCCTTGGAGATCTGCTCCAGCACCACCAGGGCGGCGATGCTGCCGGAGTCGGCCCGGAAGTTGTCGCGGAAGTAGTAGTGGGCCGAGTGCTCCCCGCCGAACGCCGCGCCGGTCTCGGCCATGACCGCCTTGATGAACGAGTGGCCCACCCGGGTGCGCACCGGGGTGCCGCCGTTCTCGCGGATGACCTCGGGCACCGCGTGCGAGCAGATCAGGTTGTAGAGGATGGTGGCGCCGGGCTCCTTCTCCAGGATGCCCTTGGCCACGATGGCCGTGGTGGTCGAGCCCGACAGCGGCTGGCCCTCGTCGTCCACCAGGAACACGCGGTCGGCGTCGCCGTCGAAGGCCAGGCCCACGTCGGCCCCGGTGGCCAGCACCCGGGCCTGGAGGTCGCGCAGGTTCTCGGGCTGGATCGGGTCGGCCGGGTGGTTGGGGAAGGTGCCGTCGAGCTCGCCGTAGAGGACCTCCAGCTCGATCGGCAGGCCGGCGAACACGTGGGGCACGACCAGGCCGCCCATGCCGTTGGCGGTGTCGGCCACCACCTTGAGCGGGGCGAGGGCGCTCGTGTCCACGAAGCCGCGGACGTGCTCGGCGAACGCCCCCAGCAGGTCGCGCGGTCTCGACCCGGCCCGGAGGCCGGGGCGGGGTGGCGACGCCGTCGGCCGCCAGGCGCCGGATGTCGGCCAGGCCGGTGTCCTCGCCGATGGGACGGGCGCCGGCCAGGCACATCTTGATCCCGTTGTACTGGGCGGGGTTGTGCGAGGCGGTGAACATGGCGCCGGGCGCGTCGAGGTGGCCGGCGGCGAAGTACATGAGGTCGGTCGAGGCCAGGCCCAGGTCGACCACGTCGACGCCCTGCCGCTGGACGCCGGCCGCGAACGCGGCGGCCAGCTCGACCCCGGAGGGCCGCATGTCGCGGGCCACCAGGACCCGCTCGGCGCCGCCCTGGTCGAGGGTGAAGCGGGCGAAGGCGGCGCCGATGCGCTCGCACAGGGCCGCGTCGAGCTGGTCGGGGACGGTGCCCCGCACGTCGTAGGCCTTGAAGATGGCACCGAGGGAAGCGAGATCCGCCATGCGGGCGTCCAACCTAGTGGACCGGGCCCGACGGCCCGGGAACCGCCTCGGCGCCGGCGGCGAGGGTGGGCGGCAGGTCGCCGTCCGCCTCGTAGGCGCCCTCCGCGGCCCAGTGGCGGATGCGGAACAGGTCCGCCACCTGGCGCAGCGCGTCGCGGGCGGCCCGCACGGTCGAGCGCGACGAGTTGGTCACCTCGACGGGCACCTCCGCCAGGGACAGGCCGTGCCGTTCCACCAGGTGGAGCACCTCGACGTCGAAGGCGAAGCCGTCCACCCGGGTGCGGGCGAACAGGAAGCGGGCCACGTCCGAGCGGAAGGCCTTGAGCCCGCTCTGGGTGTCCCGGTAGCTGCCGAGCAGGACCGCGTAGCCCAGCCAGTTGACGGCCCGGCTGCCCACCGCCCGGAGCCGGGAGGGCGGGACCAGCGTGCGGGTGTCGGGGTGGCGGCGGTCGCCGATGGCCACGTCCCAGCCGTCCTCGACCGCCGCCAGCACCCGCAGCACCTGGGCCGGCGCGTAGGCCAGGTCGGCGTCGGTGAAGGCGACGGTCCGCCCCCGGGCGGCCTGCACCCCGACCCGCACGGCGGCCCCCTTGCCCCGGTTGATGGGCTGGACGACGACCTGGTCGGCCCCCGCGGCCAGCGCGGCGTCGGCGGTGGCGTCGGACGACCCGTCGTCCACCACCACGATCTCCAGGCCCCCGGAGGCGGCCACCTCGGACAGCCCGGCCCCGAGGCGGCGGACGGTCTCGCCGATGCGGTCGGCCTCCTGGTAGGCGGGCACGACCACGCTCAGCCGCCGGTCGCCCGGCGCCTCGGGCCGGGCCCAGCGCACCTGCCGGGCCGAGGTCATCTGCCCCAGGAGCGCCACCCGGTAGCCCACCAGCCGGACCGCCCCGGCGGCCACCAGCGCCACCACCTTGGCCTCGACCAGCGACCGGGTCGAGGCGAACCCGGTCCCGGCGTAGAGCGCCCCGCAGCACCACCACGTCGACGACCGCGGCGAGCCGCGGCCACGCCCACGAACGCGGGCGGGATGTGGACCCAGCGCACGTAAGGGTCACTGCGGAAGGTGACGACCCGGTGCAGCACGTAGGACAGCACGCTGGCGACGGCGATGGCGGCCAGGTCGGCCACCACCAGGATCCAGCCGAAGTGCTGGCGGAACACCACCAGCAGCCCGACATCGACCACCGTCGGCACCAGCGCCACCAGGGCGAACCGGCGCAGGCGCCCGGTCACGGATCGCCGTCGGGCCGCTCCGCCGCCACCGCCTCGATCCCGCCCTCGGCGCCGTCGCCACCCTGCTCGCCCCGAGGCTCCGGCTCGACCTCGGCGCCGTCCTCATCCGGACCCGCCTCGGTCTCGCCTGCGGGACCGTCCTCGCCACGAGCCTCGGCCCCGGCAGGCTCGGCACCATCGTCGCCCCCGGCCTCGGGCTCGGCAGACTCGCCCCCGGCCTCGGGCTCGGCAGGCTCGGCCGCGGCCTCGGGCTCGGCCGGCTCCGGCACCTCGTCGGCCTCGGGCTCGGCCGCTCGGCCGCCGGCCTCGGGCTCGGCAGACTCGGCCGGCCTCGGGCTCGGCGCTCGGCCCTGCGGACCTCGGCCTCGGCGGCCTCGGGCTCGGCGGACTCGGCGCTGTCGTCGCCCCGAGCTCGGCCTCGGCGGGCTCGGCGGCGCTCGGGCTCGGCGGGCTGGGTCTCGTCGTCCGGGTCTTCGCCTTCTTGGGTGCCGTTGGGGCCGATGTCTACGTCCGGGGCGTCGTACTCGTCGTCGTAGCCGTCCTCGGCGAAGTCCTCGCCGTCCCAGTCCTCGTCCCAGTCGCCGGCGGGGGCGGCGCCGGTGAACTGCATGACCGGGCGCCGGATGAGCAGGATCAGGCCCACGAGGCCGAGCAACGTGAGCGCGTACGAGAACCACTCGACGCCGGTGCGCCCGTAGGTCAGCTCCACATGCTCATCGGTGGGGACCACCACCATCAGGTTGGGGGCCACCCGGTACGGCCCCTCGGCGCCGGAGGCCTTCCAGTTGGGGAAGTACGACGCCTTGACCAGCACCGGGGTGCCCACCTGGTCCACGTCGAACGAGATCTTGTTGTCGCCGGTCACGATGTCCGACACCTCGACCGTGGGCAGGGCCCGGGCCTCGGGGCGCTCGCCCACCCGCACCCGCTGCCACTCGTCGGGCCCGCTGGAGGCCAGGGGCACGTCCCACTGCGTCGGGGTCGGTGAACCAGCGGACGGCGGGGCCGCCGAACCGGCGCGAGTCGTCGAGGGGCTGCTCCACCCAGTCGACCTGGCTGTCGGTGATGCCGGTCACCACCGCGGGCTCGTTCTCCAGCGGGGTGACCAGCTCGGCGTCGGCCACCTCGAAGATGACCCACGGGCCCGACTTGGCGATCTCGGTGAGGTCCGGGTGGCTGCGGGCCAGGCTGACCGCGTTGGCCGACTTCGCCATGTAGTACTTCACGCCCAGCATCTGGAGGTGCTCGACGCCCTTGTCGATGTCGAACCCGCCGTAGGGCAGGTCCCGCTGGGCCGCGCTGGGGTCGGTCGACAGCTCGACCTGGGTCAGGAAGTGGAACGGCGTGGTGGCCGAGGCCTCGAAGTACAGGCCCTCCATCGAGCCGATGCAGCCGTCGGTCCAGTGCGGGAGGAGCATCAGCGCCATGGGGGTGCCGTAGCGGTCGAGCTCCTTCTCGTACTCCCAGAACGCCCGGCCGCAGCCCTCGTCCTCGCCCACCTCGGCCATGGTCTGGACCACGTCGTGGTACTCGCGGTAGGCGTCCTTGCCCTCGTAGCCGGTGTAGTTCCACTGGGCCCAGGAGGTCACGAAGCTGGCCGGCGTCGCCTCCACCTTCCAGGGCGAGAACCGGGGCCACGCGTAGCCGTTCTCCAGCCGCTGGCTGAACGGGAGCTGGCCCGCGGCCACGCCCACCAGCACCACCACCACCGCCAGGGTGGCCGCCGCGGTGAACACCCCGGCGCCGGGCGGGTCGGGCAGGGTGGTGTCGGTGCGGTCCATGACCACCCGCGTGATGGCGGCCACCGTCAGCACCACCAGCAGCGCCAGGCACCAGGTAGGCGACCGTGGCCCGCCCGCTGTCCACGAACCAGTCCCGCAGCGGGGCGTCGCCCGCGTCGAACGTCGCCCCCACCACCATGGCGCCGAGGGCCACGGCGCATCCCGCCCACAGGCGGCCGATGACGCACAGCGCCGCGCCGGTCAGCGCCAGGCGGAACACCCAGGTGAGGTCGAGGTCGCCGACGGGCGAGGCGTCGGGCGCCACCCCGGCCAGGACGGTGATGGCCGCGGCCAGGGCGGCGATGCCGCCGATGATGCCGAGCACGGTGCGGCGCACGTGCGCGTCCCGGGTCCAGTCCGGCGCCCGGGCCGCGGTCATGGCCGTGCGCATGGTCTCCGACACGCCCACGAACGCCAGCAGGATGGCGGTCAGGTAGTAGAAGGGCAGCAGCCGGCCGTTCCACAGCCGGCCCTCGGGGGCGACCACGAACACCACCCCGACGCCCGCCGTGATCACGGCCAGGAAGATGCCCGCCCGCAGGCGAAGCGCCAGGGCCAGGCCGGCGCCCACCAGCGCCAGGGCGAAGGCCCAGCGCAGGTCCACGTCGGGCGTGACCCGGGGCAGCAGGTACTTCCAGATCGTCTCGGGCGGGTCGGCGTTGCGGTACGGCAGCTTCTCCCAGCCCATGTCGTTGAGGTACTGCCGCCGCAGGTAGAAGGGGCCCACCCACCACATGGACAGCAGGCCGCCCACCAGGACCGTGGGCACGAGCCAGCGGACGCTGTCGGACAGGACCCACAGACCGGCGGCGGCCACGACCAGGCCGAAGGCCAGGGGGATCAGCGCCAGGGTGGTCAGCTGCGTGTCGAACACGGGCGACAGCGCCAGCTGGAAGGCCGCGGGCGTGGCCAGCAGCGCGGCGCCCGCCAGCAGCCCGTAGCCCAGCTCGCCCGACGACGAGGAGCGCCGGAACCGCACGGCCAGCGCCACCGCGGTGGCGCCCAGCGCCCAGAACGCGGGGATGAGGTGGCACAGCCCGGTCAGGGCCAGCGTCACCGCGGCCAGCGCCCGGTAGCGGCCGGTCTCCAGGCCCTTGAACACCAGGCCCAGGTAGACCAGCGCCAGGCTGAGCGACATCGAGAAGGCGAACTCGCCCGCCAGCGTGGAGGCGATGTTGCCGCCGTAGATGGTGAAGCCCCGGTAGAAGAGGAAGGGCAGCGTGCCCACCGCCAGCACCGCCGGGGTCGGGAAGCGGAGGCCCGCCAGCCGCCCGAAGGCGTAGGCCGCCACCGGCAGGGTGGCGATGCCGCTCACCGTCACCAGCTTGAAGGCCACCCCGTAGGGCAGGCCGACCAGCAGCAGGGCCACCACCGCGCCGGTGATGGCCAGGCGCCGGACCCGCCGATCGTGGCGGCGGACCACGGCCAGCGCGATCAGCCCGGCGCCCACCGCCGCGGGCACCAGCCCGCCCAGCCCTTGGATCCCGGCGTTGAGCGCGACGATCAGGAGCGACGGGACCACCATGTAGAACTGGTAGGCGGGGAAGCCCGCGTACCAGTCCGGCGACCAGCCCGCGACCTGGCCGTGGGGCAGCAGGTGGTCGCGCAGGTAGGCCGGGCCCCAGACGTGGGCGCCCATGTCGCCGCCCGCGGGGGTGGTGTCGCGCAGCAGCAGGTCCGGCTGGAGGTGCCACACGGCGAAGGCCACGCACAGCCCCACCACCACCAGGTCGACGATGGCCCGCACGCGGCGGCGCTGCGCCGCCAGCTCCTCGTCGTCCCAGGCGGCGGCCTCGACCCGCCTCGTCGTCGACCCAGCGCTCCTCGTAGCCCGCCTCCGGCTCCGTCCCCAGGTTGGTGTCGAGGCTCACGACAGCACCAGGAACGTGACGGTGACCAGGTTGAACACCATGTGGGTGGCGATGGCGGGGCCGAGGCGGCCGGTGCGCCGCACCAGCAGGGCGAGGACCACGCCCAGCAGCGCCAGCGCCGGGAACTGCAGCGGCTGGAAGTGCGAGGCGGCGAACAGGGCGGCGGAACCGGCGACGGGCACCCAGCCCTCGCCGAAGCGTCGCTCCAGCGAGCGGAACAGCAGGCCCCGGTAGAACAGCTCCTCGATGATGGGGGCGCCGATGCCCACGACGAGCACCAGCAGCACGACCCCGAACGGGTCGGTGGCCCGGTCGGTGAGGCCGCGGGCGGGCTCCTCCAGGTCGTTCGAGGTCACGTCGAACAGCCAGAAGATGGGGATGTACAGCGCCGGGACCAGGATGAACTGCGTTCCCAGCCCGACCCCGAGGCCGATCGCGGGGTCCACCAGCTTGGCCCGGAAGCCGAAGTCGGCCACCACCCCGTTGCCCTTGAGCCGGGCTGCGACCACGGGTACGCCCCCGAGGCCGGCCCACAGGCCCAGCTGGGCGACGGCCAGCCAGCCGAGCGAGAGATCCTCGCTGGACTCGGCGTCGATGCCGCTCAGTGCTCGCCACGACGACGATGGCGACGAACCCGCCGACCTGGGCCAGCAGCCAGCCGGCCGCGGCGTCGCCGAGCCCCCAGCGGACGGGGACGCGCTCGTCGTCGGGCGCGATCAACGCCTGGTCGGGCTCGGACACCGCACCAGGGTACGCGGCGGCGGCCGTCGTACCGCAGGCCGCGACATGACCACCCTCACGTCGCCGCTCACGAGGCCAGCGCACCCCCGAACGCCGCGCCCCGGCGCCGGTCGACCAGCCGCCAGCCCCGCGGCACGGTGAGCCGCATCGGCGTGGCCGGCGCACAGGTCGTACGCCATCGGGTGCCGCTCGCCCGCCAGCGGGTCCAGCCAGGTGGTGCGTGCCTGGTAGTCGTACACGAACGTCGCCGCCGCGGGATGGCCGCACGCGGGGCGGGCGCAGGCACGGTTCATGGCGCCACAAGCTAGCGAGTACCGCCGCGCCTACGCAGCGTGGATGACCCCCTGATCGGGCCCGGGCCTACCTTGCGTGTCGATGGCAGTTCCCCGTCCATCCGCCCGTATCCTGTGATGCATGAGTCAGCCACCGCCCCCGCCTCCGCCGCCCCCGCCGTCGGGGCGCTCGCCGCGCGGGCAGGGTGGGACGGGCCGGGAGCAGATGCCCCGCTGGACCATATGGGTGCTCGGAGGGGTGCTGGCCGCGGTGCTGCTGCTGCCGAGCGTGGTGTCCCGCGACAGCCGCGAGAGCATCAGCTACACCGCGCTGCGCACGAAGGTGGCCGCTGACCAGGTCGAGACGATCACCTGGTCCAACAACGGCGGCAACATCACCGGCACGCTCTCCGACGGCACCGAGTTCTCCAGCAACGGGCCCAACGAGCCCCCGGAAGAGGACCTGGCGCTGTTCCGGGAGCACGAGGTCGACGTCGAGTTCTCCAACCCCCAGCCCTCGATCTTCGAGGCGCTGCTGCCCCTGCTCATCCCGGTGGCGCTGTTCATCGGCATCTTCTGGCTGCTCCAGCGCCGGGCCCAGAGCCAGATGGGCGGGATCATGTCCATCGGGCGCAGCAAGGCCAAGACCTACTCGACCGAGCGCCCGGGCACCACGTTCGCCGACGTGGCCGGCTACGAGGGGGTCAAGCAGGAGATCACCGAGGTCGTCGACTTCCTCAAGCACCCGGAGCGCTTCGCCGAGATCGGCGCCCGCATCCCCAAGGGCGTGCTGCTGGTCGGCCCCCCGGGCACGGGCAAGACCCTGATCGCCCGGGCCGTGGCGGGCGAGGCCGGGGTGCCGTTCCTGTCGGTGACCGGCTCGGACTTCATGGAGATGTTCGTGGGCGTCGGCGCCAGCCGGGTCCGCGACCTGTTCCAGAACGCCCGCAAGCTGGGCCGGGCCATCATCTTCGTGGACGAGATCGACTCGATCGGCCGCAAGCGGGGCGCCGGCCTCGGCGGCGGCCACGACGAGCGCGAGCAGACCCTCAACCAGATGCTGTCGGAGATGGACGGCTTCGAGGCCACCGAGGGCATCGTGATGATGGCCGCCACCAACCGGCCCGACATCCTCGACCCCGCCCTGCTGCGGCCGGGCCGCTTCGACCGCCAGGTGGTGGTGCCGCTGCCCGAGGTGGAGGAGCGCCGGGCCATCCTCAGCGTGCACGCCAAGTCCAAGCGGCTGGCCCCCGACGTCGACCTCGACCTGGTGGCCCGCGGCACGCCCGGCATGTCCGGCGCCGACCTGGCCAACCTGGTCAACGAGGCCGCGCTGTTCGCCGTGCGGGCGGGCCAGGACGAGATCCGCAACGCCGACTTCGAGCAGGCCCGCGACCGGGTGCTGATGGGCGCGCGACGCGACTCGATGGCGCTGTCGGAGGCCGAGAAGGAGGTCATCGCCTACCACGAGGCCGGCCACGCGGTGTGCGCCGCGGTGCTGCCCCAGGCCGACCCCGTGCACAAGGTGACGATCCTGCCCATCGGCATGGCGCTGGGCGTCACCCAGCAGCTCCCGGTGGACGAGCGCCACATCTACCGCCAGGACTACATCCAGGACAGCCTGGTGGTGCGCATGGGCGGCCGCTGCGCCGAGGAGCTGGTGTTCGGCGTGATCTCCACCGGCGCCAACAACGACCTCGTGGGCTCCACCGAGCTGGCCCGCAAGATGGTGGCCGAGTGGGGCATGTCGACCCGGGTCGGGCCCATGGCGTGGGGCTCGAACGGCGAGGTGTTCCTGGGCGAGGACCTCATCCACACCCGCAACTACTCCGACGAGACCGCCCGGGTCATCGACGAGGAGGTCGAGCGCATCCTGCGGGAGCAGGAGGACCGCTGCCGCGAGGTGCTGCGCGAGCACCGCAACGGCCTCGACCTGGTGGCCCGGGCCCTGCTGGAGCGGGAGACCATCGACGGCGCCGAGGTGACCCGGCTCATCGGGCTGGGCGGCAGCGGCGTGCCCTCGGGCGGCAACGGCGACGCGGCCGGCGAGCCCCGCGACCGCGGCATCGACATCGGTCCCGGCCGCGGCCCGGACGCCCCGGTGCCCGCGCCCAGCGACGCGCTGGCCGGCTCGCGGCCCCCGGTGCCGCCCCCGCCGGCTCCCCCTACCTGAGCGACTCCTCCTGCGGGTCGACGCCGTGGGCGCAGCCTTCGGCGGGTAGCGTGCCGGGCTCACGCAGCTCGGCCACGGTGGCCCACAGGTCGGTGGCGGTGACCGGCCCCAGGAACCCGGCCCGCACCACGCCCGCGGCGTCGGCCACGACCAGGGTGGGCACGGCGGTGATGCGGTAGCGCTCGTGCAGCGCCCGGTCCGCGCCCGCCTCGACCTCCTGCACGGCCACGGCCTCGCCGTCGAGGTGGCGGGCCTTGTCCTTCACGCCGCCGCACGACAAGCAGGTGGCGGAGGTGAACACCGCCACCAGCCACGGCGCCTCCGGGCGGTCGAAGTCGGCCCGGTCCAGCCGGTCGGGCACGGTGTGGGTCACATTGGTGGGCGCGGGCGGGCGCCGGCGCCGGTTGATGACCGCGGCGACGCCCACCGCCACCACCACCAGCACGGCCACGAGCACGAGGCGCTCCACGCCCCGATCGTCGCGCCCGCGCGCGCCGGCCCGCCAGCGCCGTCAGTCGCCGTCAGTCGCCGGACACGGCGGCGAGGGGCTCGGCCCCGGCCAGGCCCGGGAGGCCCGCGCCCAGGGCCAGGCGCCGGCCGTCGCTCTCGGTGACCAGCCGGTCGACCACCACCGGGCGCAGCGGCCCGCACGACCACGCCGTCGGCCCCCGCGGCCACGAAGGGGTCGAAGGGGATCGTCGCCCGCCCACCGGGCGGGACCAGGGCCACGGTGACGCCCGTGTCCTCGGCGCCGTCGCCCAGTGCGGCCAGCTCGACCCGGACGGGCTGGTCGGGGTCGGGGTTGTAGACGGAGAACCCGGCGGCGCCGCCCGTCGCTGAGGGCCAGGGTGGGGAACGTCCAGTCCCGGGCCGCGTAGCGGGCCCCGGCACCGGCGGTCATCTCGCCCGGCGGAGCCTCGGGCGGTGGCGCGGTGCGGCGCCGGCCCGCGGGCTGCGGGGGCGGAGGCGGGGCCGGAAGGGTGTCCGCCGTGACCCGCTCGGCCACCACGGGGACGCCGTTGGTCGACCGGACCACGGTGGCGTGGTCCACCCCGGCGATCACCCGGGGCTGGGCGCCGTAGTCGACCACCTCGTAGCCACCCCCGGCCACGGTCAGGTGGAAGGGCTGCGGGCTGCCACCGTCATCGGCGCTGGCACCCTGCAGCCGGACGTCGACCTGGGCCCGCTCGTCGCCGGGGTTGTAGACCACGATCTTCTCGCTGGTGGCGATGCCGTTCCCGGCCGCCGCGGTGGTCGTGTCGTCGGTCCGTCGTGCTCGTGGTCGTGGGCGGTGGTGGTCGTGGTGGACGGGGCCGGCTCGGCGCCGGCGGCCGGGGTCTCGGGGCTGGGCACCGAGGCCTCGCCGCCGGCGAACACCCACTCGGTGGCCGCCTCGGGGGCGCCCAGGCCGAGCGTCAGGCCCCGGACGCCGAGGCTGCCGTCGATCTGCGTGATCCGCTCGACCACGACCCGGCCGCTGCGGGCCCGGAAGGTGGCCGGCCACCTGCTCGCTGCGGGTCACGTCGTCGCCGAGGTCGATCCCCACCACGCTGCCGGGCGGGACGGGGAAGCCCTGGAGGCGGGTCGGCTCGCGGGGCCCGTCCTCGGTCATGAACTCGCCGTCGATGGTGGCCGGGCTGGGGAACGGGTTGAAGAACACGACCAGCTCGCGGGCGTCGCGGGTCGTGGTCCCCCAGGCGAAGTGCCAGGCAGGGGCGGCGAAGCTGGAGCACGGCGTCACGTCCGCGCCCTGCGGCCCGGTCACCTGGTGCTCGACCGCCACCCCGCCCCCGTCGACCTCGACCACCGCCGCGGCCAGCGGTGCCTGCACCACGTCGCCCAGGCGCAGGGCCACCCGCTCGCCCGCGGGCACCGGCACCTGGCGGACCTCGGGGCCGGGCGGGGGCCGGTGGGCGGCACGCCGGGGCGGCGCAGGTCGCCGGCCACCACCGTCACGGTGGCGGTGCGGTCTTCGGCGCCGGGGTTGGCCATCACCACGGTGTGGTCGGCCATGCCGTCGGGCACCGCGGTGCCCGCGGTGCAGTACCAGGTCGAGGTGGCGGCCGAGACCGGCGGCACCGCGGGCATGGCGGCCACCGCCCGCACGTCGGCCGAGCGCCGTCTCGTCGCCGTCCCCGGCGGCGGCCAGGGCCACCGCCGCGGCCACCGCCCCGCCCGCCAGGGCCAGCGCCAGGGCCCGGACGGCCAGGCTGCGCCGGTCGCGGGGCTCCCGCTCGGGCCGGGGCCGGCGGCGTCCCCGGTGATGGGCCGGCCGGTGGACCTCCTCGTCGCTCACACGCCCACCTCCACCCGTTCCTGGCTCGACCGGCTCGGTGGCGGGCGGCGAGGGCGAGGCGCGGCGGCCAGCCCGGCGCCGGAGCCGGGGCCGGCGGCGAACCGCAGGCGCACGACCAGGGCCAGTGCCACCAGCCACAAGGCGAGCTGCACGGCGGACGCGGGCCGCAGCCCGTCGGGCGGCGGAGGCGCGGCGCGGGCCGCGGCGGCGGGGTCGAAGGCGGCGTTGCGGTAGAGCACCAGGTCGCGGTCGACCTGGACCTGTTCGAGGTCGAGCTGCTCGGCCAGCGCCCCGGTGAGGTCGCCGGTGGCGGGCGCGGCGGAGGTGTCCGGAGCCGGCTCGCCCGGCGCCAGCGCCAGCGGGACCGCCACGTAGGCCACGCCGGCCGGAGCCAGCGCCGCGCCCAGCCGGGTCGTCTCCCCGTCCAGGGCGTCGTTCAGGGCCCGGCGGACGGGCGTGGCGCGGGCCTCGCCGGTGGCGGGCCACAGGTCGGCGACGCCGGGCAGCGGATCCGACCGGGGCCGCGAAGGTGAGGCCGCGGCGGAGGGCCCAGCCCTCCCCGCCGGGGACCAGCGCGGGGTCGCCCACCCACAGGACCCGGGCGTCCTCGCCGGCCGGGTCCTCGTCGACGAAGCGCACCACGCCGGCGTAGCTGGTGGGCGGCATCCCCCAGCGCCCGTCCACCGCGGCCCGGCCCACGGGCACGGTCGCCGCGACCAGGGCGAGCCCGCCCGCCACCACCACCAGCCGGCGCAACCCGAAGCGCCACGACCGGCGGGTCACGTCGGCGGGGATGGCGGCCACCCCCAGCGCCACGCACAGCGCCAGCCCGGCCGCGGCCGGGGCCAGCACCACGCCCGGGTCCGGCCGGGGCCCGCCGAGGTGGCCCTGCTCGCCGGCCCACACCATGGCCGCGCACACCCCCACCAGGGCCCAGGCCCGCAGCGCCCACCCCAGGCGCCAGCGCCGCCCCACCAGCAGGGGGACCAGCGCCGCCGCAGCCACCAGGGCCACGGCGGGCCCGAAGGCGGTGTCGCCCACCTCGGCCACGGTCGGCCCGCCCAGCCAGGACCGGAGCGCGGCCGGCGACCCGACCACGTCGAGCGTGGTGGGCAGCAGCAAGCAGGCACGCCACCGGCGGCGCCGCCCGCGGCGGTCGCCAGCAGGGCCACGATGCCGCGCACCTCCAGCCCCAGCAGCGTGCCCAGCGGCCAGTCCCAGCCCCATCAGCACCAGCAGCAGCGGCGCCTGGGGGACCAGCAGCCCCACCAGCGCGGTGACCACCGCCGCCGCCACCACCTGCCGCACCAGGCCGCGGCGGTCGCCTCCCGGCGGGCCGAACGGGGCGGCGCCCGAGGCCACCGCCAGTCGCTGAAGCATCCACGGGGCACCCGGCCCAGGCCCCCAGCACGGACCAGCGCCCGGTGGCCAGGGCGTCGTAGGGCAGGGGCAGGGCCGCGTAGGCGAGCGCGCCCGCCACCTGCGCCGCCTTCGATCCCAGCGCCCGGCTCAGCCGGTGGGCGCCGATGACGCCCAGGGCGAGCAGGCCGACGGTCAGCAGGGTGCGGGCCAGCGCCAGGTGCCCGGCCAGCAGGGCGCCCAGCCCGCCGGCGACGCCGCCCAGCGTGGGGGGCGCCGGCCCGCCCGGCCACGCCGGAGGGGCGCGCGCCGCCCGCCCACGCGCCGAGCAGGTCCCCGGTGTCGCTGCCGAAGGGCACCATCTCCCCCACCACCGGGACCTGCCGGGTGACAGGTGGCGCGAGCCGAACAGCAGCACCCCGGCGATCACGGCCGCCACCGCCACCGTGGCCGGCGACCACGCGGCGGGGTCGACCGCCATGTGGCCCCGCTCGGGGACGGCCGCCACCCGGCGGCTCGCGGCGGGCCACCGCCCGCCGGCCAGCAGGCCGTCGCCCTCGACCCGCAGGCGCTGCACCCGGGGGCCGAGCACGCCCCGCGCCTGGTAGCGGCGCACCTCGTGGTCCTTCACCCGCCGGAACGACCGCACCGCCCGGCGGGCGTCGAGCAGCGATCCGAGCCGCGCCAGGTTCCACACCCAGGCACCCAGCGCGGCCCGGGCCCGCCCGCCCCGCCCGGTGACCAGCGCCGCCGGCCGCCTCGACCAGGGCCAGCGCCAGGGCCTGGGGCACGATGGTCAGCAGGCTCCAGCCCCGGTAGCTGGTGAGCAGGACCCGCACCCGGTGCCGGGCCGCCAGCGCGGGGGCGGCCGCCGCCTCGGGCCGGGTGGCGAAGGCCTCGGCGTGGCGCACGCGGGCCGCCGAGGTGACCAGCACCCGCCCGCCGGCCACCCGGATGCGCCAGCACAGGCTGAGGTCGTCGTTGAGGAAGCGTGATCTCCTCGTCGAACCCGCCCACCTCGGCGAAGGCCGACGCCCGCACCAGGGTGAACGCGCCGGGGACGGCGAACACGTCGCGGAGGCCGTCGTGCTGGCCCTGGTCCAGCTCCCGGCGCTCGACCAGCGGCAGGGCCACGCCCACCTTGTCCACGGTGACGCCGAACTGGAGCAGGCGCCGGTCGTCGTCGGTGGCCACCAGCTTGGGCCCCACCACGTCGGCGTCCCAGAGCTCCGCCGCCGCCGCCAGCGCCGACACCGCGCCGGCGGTCGGGCACCACGTCGTCGTGGCAGAACACGTAGAACTCGGCCCCGGCCACCAGGTCGAGCACGGTGTTGGCGGCGGCACCGAACCCGGCGGCGCCCGGCCGGCGCTCGACCCGCGCCTCGGGCAGCACCGCGTGGACCGCCTCGCTGACGTCGTCCCGGCCGGTGTCGACCACCAGCACGTCCAGGTTGGGGTGGTCCTGGGCGGCCAGCGCCGCCAGCAGCGCGTCGCGCCGTTCGCCCGGCGGGTCGTGGCTCACCACCACGACGACCACGGGGCGCGGTGCGACGGGCTGGGCTTCCGGGTCCACAACGCGCGGAGGGTAGCGCCGGGCCCGGGCCGGCCCGCGGACCCCGACCGGGCGCCGGTGTAGATTCGGCCCCCATGGCGGCCATCTCCGTCGAGGACGTCTCCAGGCGGGTGGAGAACACCGTGTACACCGCCGTGGGGCTCGGCATCCTCGGCTTCCAGCACCTCCAGGTGCAGCGGCGCCAGCTGATGCGGGCGCTCGACGCCACCGTCCGCCAGGTGGTCGAGCACACCCGGTCCGACGACGACTGACCCATCGCCACCGTGCCTGCCCCGCCCCGGGTCGCCGTCGACCTGACGTCCCTGCTCGACCGCCTCACCGGCGTCGGCGTGTTCGTGCGCGAGCTCACCACCCGGCTGGCCGCCCGGCCGGACGTGTCCCTCACCGGCTACGCCGTGACCTGGCGGGGCCGGCACCGGCTCGGCCGAGGTGGCGCCCCCGGGCGTGGCGGTGGTCGACCGGCCCATGGCGGCCCGGCCGCTGCACGAGCTGTGGCGGCGGACCGACCACCCCCGCATCGACCACTGGATCGGCCGCCACGACGCCGTCTGGGGCCCCAACTACGTCGTCCCGCCCACCCGGGCGGGGGCGCTGGTCACCGTGCACGACCTGACCACCGTCCACTACCCCGAGCTGGCCGACGGCTTCACCCTGGCCTACCCCGACCTCGTGCGCCGGGCCATCGGCCGGGGCGCCTGGGTCCACACCCCGTCCGCCTTCGTCCGCGACGAGGTCATCGCCCACTTCGGCGTGCGAGCCCGACCGGGTGGTGGCCATCCCCCACGGCGTCGACGTCCCGGCCGCCGGTGTGCTCCAGCCAGGGCGGGGTGGGCGCCCGGCTGGCCGGGGGCGAGCGCTACCTGCTGGCGGTGGGCACGGTCGAGCCCCGCAAGGACCTGCCCACGCTGGTGGCGGCGTTCGACGCCCTGGCCGCGACGGACCCCCACCTGCGCCTGGTCATCGCGGGCGCCGACGGCTGGGGCGCCGAGGCCCTGACGCAGGCCGTCGCCGCGGCCCGGCACCGCGACCGGGTGGTCCGGCTGGGCTGGGTGGACGACGACGGGCCGGGCCGCGCTGCTGCGGGAGGCGACCGTGTTCGCCTACCCCTCCCGCTACGAGGGCTTCGGGCTGCCCCCGGTCGAGGCCATGGCCGCCGGGCGTGCCGGTGGTGGCCACCCGGGCCGGCTCGCTCCCCGAGGTGTGCGGCGACGGCGCCGACCTGGTCCCGCCCCGGGACCCCGAGGCCCTGGCCGCCGCCCTCGGCCGGGTGCTGGCCGATCCGGCGCACCGCGCCGCCCTGGTCGAGCGGGGCCACCGGGTGGCGGCGACCTACGATTGGGACGTCACGGCCGCCCGCTTCGCCGCAGCTGCTGGCCCGGGTTGCGACGTTCAGGTCACGTGATCGGAGTTCACGAGTCGACGGCGCCGACCCCCTACGATGCCGCCCGTGAGAACACTGGTCACCGGAGCGGGGGGCTTCGTCGGGCGCGCACCTGGTGCGCCACCTGGAATCACGGGGTGACGAGGTCGTCGAGATGGAGCGCATGGTCGACGGCATCGACATCGCCGACGCCGAGCCGCTGACCGAGGCGGTCATGGCGGCCAAGCCGCAGGTCGTCTACCACCTGGCCGGCGCCTCCGACGTCGGCGGCAGCTGGTCGGCGCCCCACGAGACCTTCCTGGCCAACGCGCTGGGCACGCTCAACGTGCTGGAGGCGGCGCGGGCGGCGGGCGCCGAGCGGGTCCTGGCCGTGACCAGCGCCGACGTCTACGGCCGGGTGTCCGAGGACGAGCTGCCGCTGCGGGAGGACCAGCCCCTGCGGCCGGTGTCGCCCTACGCCGCCTCCAAGGTGGCGGCCGACGCCCTGGCCCAGCAGGCCTGGCTGGGCCACCGGCTGCCCGGTGATCCGGGTCCGGGCCTTCAACCACCTGGGCCCGGGCCAGAGCGACCGCTTCGTGGCCCCCTCGCTGGCCGCCCGCATCGCCCGCAACGAGCGCGACGGCGGCGACGAGGTGCCCATCGGCAACGTGACCCCGCTGCGCGACGTGACCGACGTGCGCGACGTGGTGCGGGCCTACCGGCTGCTGATGGAGCACGGCGAGCCGGGCGCGGTGTACAACGTGTGCCGGGGGAAGGCGGTGTCGGTGAAGGAGATCGCCGAGGAGCTGCTGTCGATGGCGGCCCGGCCCATGCACCTGGTGTCGGATCCGGCCTTGCAACGGCCGGTCGACATCCCGATCCTGGTGGGAGACAACGGGGCCCTGCGCCGGGTGACCGGCTGGGAACCGACGATCCCGCTCGAGCAGACGCTGGCGGACGTACTGGCCGACTGGCGATCACGCCTTGGCTGCTGACAACCTGACGGGCTTCGCCGGGGCCCGGACGGGGTGCAGCCCGTGGGAGGAGACCTGATCGTGACCAAGAGAGCGCTTGTCACCGGCATCACCGGTCAGGACGGGTCCCACCTGGCCGAGCTCCTGCTGGACAAGGGGTACGAGGTGCTGGGCATGGTCCGGCGCACGAGCACGGTCAACTGGGAGCGCATCGGCCACCTCCAGGACCAGCATCACCTTCGTGCACGGCGACCTGCTCGACCAGGTGTCGATCCTCACGATCCTGCAGGAGCACCAGCCCGACGAGGTCTACAACCTGGCCGCCCAGTCGTTCGTGCCCACGTCCTGGCAGCAGCCGGTGCTGACGGGCGAGTTCACCGCCATCGGCGTGACCCGCATGCTCGACGCGGTCCGCATCATCGACCCGGAGATCCGCTTCTACCAGGCCTCCTCCAGCGAGATGTTCGGCAAGGTGGTGGAGACCCCCAGCGCGAGTCGACGCCGTTCTATCCCCGCTCGCCCTACGGCGTGGCCAAGGTCTACGGCCACTGGATCACGGTGAACTACCGCGAGTCCTACGGCCTGCACGCCACCAGCGGCATCCTGTTCAACCACGAGGGGCCGCGCCGCGGCATCGAGTTCCTGCCCCGCAAGGTGTCCAACGCGGTGGCCAAGATCAAGCTGGGCCTGTCCCAGGAGCTGCGGCTGGGCAACCTCGACGCCAAGCGGGACTGGGGCTACGCGGGCGACTACGTCGAGGCCATGTGGCTGATGCTCCAGCAGGACGAGCCCGACGACTACGTGGTGGCCACGGGCGAGACCCACTCGGTGCGGGAGTTCTGCCAGCTGGCCTTCGACCGCGTGGGGCTCGACTGGGAGAAGTACGTGGTGGTGGACGAGAAGTTCTTCCGGCCGGCCGAGGTCGACCTGCTGGTGGGCGACGCCAGCAAGGCCCGGGAGAAGCTGGGCTGGAAGCCGCAGACGACCTTCCCCGAGCTGGTCAACCTCATGGTCGACGCCGACGTGGCCCTGCTCGAGGGACGGCTCAAGGGAATCGCCTGACATGCGGCCGGATCCTCGGCCGGCGGTGGTGCCGGCGTCGCGGTCCTGGCCGGGGGCGTCGGCGCGGCCCGGTTGCTGACCGGGATGGTGCTGCACGGTGCCGCCCGCCGAGGTCACCGCCATCGTCAACGTGGGCGACGACACGGTGCTGCACGGCCTGGCCATCAGCCCCGACCTCGACACGGTGGTCTACACGGTGGCGGGCGCCATCGACCCCGAGCGGGGCTGGGGCCTGCGGGACGAGTCGTGGCAGGCCATGGCCACGCTGGAGCGCTACGGCGGGCTCACGTGGTTCGGGCTGGGCGACCGCGACCTGGGGACCCACCTCTATCGCACCGCACGGCTGGCCGAGGGCGCGGCGCTGTCCGAGGTCACGGCCGAGATCGCCCGGGCGTGGGGCCTGGAGCTGGCCGTGCTGCCCGTGTCGGACGACCCCGTCCGGACCCTGCTGACGCTGGCCTCGGGGCCGGAGGCGGGCGCCGAGGTGGCGTTCCAGGACTACTTCGTGCGGCTCCAGCACTCGGTGGCGGTCTCGTCCGTGCGCATCTCGGGCGCCTCGGCGGCCGCACCCGCCCCGGGCGTGCTCGCGGCCCTGGCGTCGGCCGACACGGTGGTCGTCGCCCCGTCCAACCCCATCGTGTCGATCGGCCCGGTGATGGCCGTGCCCGGCGTGCTGGATGCGGTCGCCGCCCGTCGCTCCTCGGTGGTGGCCGTGTCGCCGCTGGTGGGCGGGCGGGCGCTCAAGGGCCCCGCCGACCGGCTGATGCGGGAGCTGGGCCACGAGGACTCGGTGGTGGGCGTGGCCCGCCTGTACGCCCCCTACGTGGGCACGCTGGTGATCGACACCGCCGACGCGGCCCTCGCGGGCGCAGTGGAGGCGGAGGGCTTGCGCTGCGTCGTCACCGACACGATCATGCGTGACCCGGCCGCGGCCGCCGACCTGTGCAAGGTGGCGCTCGGCCGGTAGCGACGCTGTCTCGGGGTGGGAAGGGTGATCGATGTGAGGCGCGGACTGGAGATCCTGCCGGTCGAGGGCATCGGGGAGGTGCGCCCCGGCGACGACCTGTCGCGGCTGCTGGCCAAGGCCGCCCCCGACCTGGCCGACGGCGACGTGCTGGTCGTCACCCAGAAGGTGGTGTCCAAGGCCGAGGCCCAGCTGGTGCCGATCGACCCCAACGACCCGGCCAGCAAGGCCCGCATCGTGGAGGGCGAGTCGGTCCGCATCCTGCGCCGCCGGGGCGAGCTGGTGATCAGCGAGACCCGCCACGGATTCGTCTGCGCCAACGCCGGGGTGGACCTGTCCAACGTGGAGGAGGGCTGGGCCGCGCTGCTGCCGGAGGACCCCGACCGCTCGGCCCGCCGCCTGCGCGACGGCCTGCGGGGCCGGCTGGGCGTGGACCTGGCGGTGATCATCAGCGACACCTTCGGCCGGGTCTGGCGCCGCGGCCTCACCGACGTGGCCATCGGCTGCGCCGGCATCCGCGCCGTGGTCGACCTGCGCGGCACCTCCGACGCCCTCGGCCGCGAGCTGGCCGTCACCGAGGTGTGCGTGGTCGACGAGCTGGCCGCCGCGGCCGAGCTGGTCATGGGCAAGGCCAGCGGCATCTGCGCCGCCGTCGTCCGCGGCGTCGACCCGACCTGGCTCGGCCGCGGCGAGGTCCGCGCCGAGGTGGTGCGCCCCGCGACCGAGGACCTGTTCCGCTAGACCTCGGCGCTCCCGCCGTCCCACTCGACCCGCAGCCGCGGCCCGTCCACGGTCGTGAAGGCCACGTCGAGAACGTGTGACCTGCACGCTCCCGTCGTCCTCGGGCTTCGCGGGCACCAGGTGCCCGTCGTCGGTTGAGCCGGTACAGCTCGAACCGGCGGTCTTGGTGGATGATCATGACCTCGGCCACGCCCCGGGACGCGAAGAACGGCAGCTTCTTGTAGCTGTCGTCCCCGGGCGAGCGGATCTCCACCACGAGCTCGGCCGACACGACGCCTTCCTCGCGGGCGTCCTCGGGCCGGAAGTAGATCTGGTCCGGCACCCGCCAGTCGTTGTCCGCACCGAAGATGCCGACCGGCCCGTTGTGCGGCTCCAGTCCGCGCGCCTCGGCCCTCGGGGCCAGCGCAAAGAGCAAACGCATGTTCAGCCTGTCGTGCCACAGCTTCGGCGGATTCACCAGATGCCATTCCCCGGCCCAGCACTCGTCGTGCTTGTCGATTCCGAGACGACGTCGGTCGTCGATCTCGCGCTCGGTAACGGGGACCGGCACGGCTGCCATGGGGGTCAGTGTGCCACGGGGGTGTGACACTCAATCGCGAAACTTGAGCCACTCGAGGACGCGGGCGATGCCCTCGTCCAGGGTGGTCCAGGGGCGCCAGCCGAGCTGCATGGCGGCGCGGGACGGGTCGAGGGCGGACCGGGAGACCTCGCCGGGGCGGGCGGCGGCCGACTGGGCCGGGCGGTCGACCCCGGCGGCGGACGCCATGAGGGCGTAGAGGTCGTTGACCGTCGTCTCGACGCCGGTGCCCACGTTGACCAGCAGGCCGTCGCCCCGCTCGGCCGCCCGGACCAGGGCGTCGACCGCGTCGTCCACGTACAGGTAGTCGCGGGTCTGCTCGCCGTCGCCGTAGACCGTGCAGGCCTCGTCCGCCACCAGGCGGCCCGCGAAGGTGGCGACCACGCCGCCCCCGCCGTGCGGGTCCTGGCGGGGGCCGTAGACGTTGGCCAGGGCCAGGGCCGTGAACTCGAGGCCGTGGAGGCGCCGGTACACGCTCAGGTAGTCGAGGGCCACCCGGCTGGACACGCCGTAGGGCGAGCAGGGGGCCAGGGCCTGCGACTCCTTGACCGGGAGCTGGCGGCGGGCCACCTCGCCGTACATCGTCCCGCCCGACAGCGCGGCCACCACCTTGCGCACCCCGGCCACCCGGGCGCCCTCGACCACGTTGACGGTGCCGATGACGTTGACCTCGGCGTCGAAGGCCGGCCGGGCCACCGACGAGGCCACGTCGACCTGGGCGGCCAGGTGGTACACCACCTCGGGCGCCCGCCGGGCGATGACGTCGACCAGCTGGGCGCCGCGGACGTCGATCTGGTGGAAGGTGAGCCGGTGGGTGCGGTCGGCCCGGGCCTCGGCCAGGTTGGCCAGCGACCCGGTCGACAGGTCGTCGAGCACGTCGACCTCGTGGCCCTCGGCCAGCAGCCGGTCGACCAGCGTCGACCCCAGGAACCCGGCCCCCCCGGTGACCAGCGCCCTCATCCGGCGGGCCCTCCGCCTCGCGGCGGGTCGGGTCACTCGCAGGCCTCGGGGCGGCGGGCACCGTCGAGGCGCTCACCCGGCCCGATGACCTGACAGTCGCCCACCACGCTGCATCCCACGAGCTCGGCGCCCGCGCCCAGCTCGGTCCCCGCGCCCACCACCGAGCCCTCGACCACCACGCCGGGGCCCACCCGGACCCCGTCGAGCAGCACCGAGCCCTCGATGCGGGCGCCCGCGGCCACGGTGGTGCCCGGGCCCAGCACCGAGTGGACCACCCGGGCGTCCGGGGCCACCTCGGCCGCCGGGTGGATGCCGGCGACGGCCGCGTCCCCGCCCCGCAGGCCGTCGAGCAGGTCGAGCTGGGCCTGGATGTACTCCTGGGGGGTGCCCGTGTCGATCCAGTACGACTCGTCGTCCAGGGCGAACAGGGTGCCGTCGGCCACCATGGCCGGGAACACCTCGCGCTCGACCGAGACCCGCCGGGTGCCGTCGATGCGGTCGAGCACCGACGGCTCCAGCACGTAGGTGCCGGCGTTGATCAGGTCGGTGGGCGCCTCGCCGGGCGGGGGCTTCTCCACGAACGCGGTCACCCGCCCGTGCGGCGTCGGTCGGCACCACGCCGTAGCGCGAGGGATCGGCCACCTTGTGCAGGGCGATCGTCGCCCTCGGCGCCCGCAACGGTCGTGGAAGGCCACGAAGCGCGTCACGTCGAGGTCGGTGAGCACGTCACCGTTGAGCACCAGGAAGCGCTCGTCGATGCCGGCGTCCCGCGCCGCGAAGCGGATGGCGCCCGCGGTGTCGAGCGGCTCGGGCTCCACCGCGTAGTGCAGCCGCACCCCGGCGCAGCGGCCGTCGGGGTAGGCGTGGCGGAACCCGTCGGGCCGGTAGCCGAGCGACAGCACCACGTCGTCGACGCCGTGGCCGGCCAGCTGACCGACCACGTGCTCGATCATGGGCCGGTGCAGCACCGGCAGCATCTGCTTCGGGCGAGTGAACGTGAGCGGGCGCAGCCGCGTGCCGAACCCCCCCACCAGCACGACGGCTCGCACTCAGCCTCCCGGCGCGGTGGTGGCCGTCGGGTCGGCGGGTGCCGGTGGTGGCGGTGGGGTCCGCCGCGCGCGGGTGCGGTGGTGGCGTTGGGATCGGCCGGCACGGTGGAGCCGGTGTCCCCCGGAGCGGTGGGCTGCGTGGTGCCGGTGCCCCCGGCGTCGGCCGCGCCCAGCTCGGCCAGGTTGGCGGCCGACGGCGGCTTGGGGATGTCGGTGGTGCCCTCGGGGACGAAGGCGATGGTGTAGCCCTCGCCGTTCTGCCGGAACCGGATGTCGTTGAAGTCGCGCAGGATCAGGGCCGGCTTGGTCGCGGGGTCCTGCACGTCCTTCCACTGGGCCACGACCAGCTCGGTGTCCTCACCGTCGCACTGGTCGTCGCCTTCCTTCCAGGTCTCGTCGTTCATCTTGAGCGTGGTGTCGGACAGGTCGATGCCGGCGCCGTCGAGGAAGGCCCCCAGCGTGGCGTTCTCCCCCGCGCCGCCCCCGGAGGTGGGGTGGATGTGGATGACCCCGTCGTCGTGGGTGTGGATGCCGATGGGGCTCTCGAACAGGGGGACGTTGGGCTGGAACTCGCCGCAGATGTAGACGCCGAAGGCGGCGTGCCAGTGGTCCTCGCCGCGCGATGGGGTGGATCGCCGCGTCGGACTTGCGGTCGTTGGCGGCGAAGGCGATCAGGCCCGCGCCCAGGAGCACGATGAGGCCGATGACGGCGGGGAACTTGAGGTCGCGCTGCCGGCCGCCCGACGGCGCGCCGCCCACCGGCGCGTGCGGCCCGCGCCACCTTCTTGGAGGAGGAGGCCTTACCCATAAGGCGCCCACGGTATCGTGCGCGGCACGCTCCGGTGGAACCCGGACGGGCGGGCCCGCGGGCGGTCAGCGGCGCGTCAGGTTCGGCGCCGGCGGGCCGCCAGCTCCTCGAACAGCGCCTCGTACCGCTCGGCCACCGCGGCCGGTGACACCCAGCGCTCCACGAACGACCGGCCGGCCCGGCCCATGGCCGCGGCCCGCTCCGGGTCGTCGAGCAGGCTGACCAGCGCGTGGGTGAAGGCGTCGGGGTCGTCGGGCGGCACCGCCAGGCCCGCGCCGGCCGCCTCGACCACCCGGGCCACCTCGGTGCCCTCGTCCACGCTGGCCAGCACGGGCCGGCCCGCGGCCAGGATCGAGTACGTCTTGGACGGCACGCTGGACCGGGCGAGGCCCCGGCGCAGCGGGACCAGGTGGATGTCGCCCGCGGCCAGCACCTCGGCCAGGCGCTCCTTGGGCTGGAAGTCGACGAAGCGGACGTTGTCCAGCCCGGTCGCCTCCTCCTCCAGGCGCGGCCCGGCCCGACCCCCCGCCGTTGATCACGAACACGACGTCGGACCGGTCGGCGAGCTTGCGGGCCGCGTCGAGCACCAGGTCGAGCGACTGGGACAGGCCGACGTTGCCCGCGTACATCACCACCCGGCGGCCCTCCAGGCCGTGCTCGCGCCGGTAGTCGCCGGCCTCGGGGTCGGCGGGCCGGATGCGGTCGGTGTCGACGAAGTTGGGGATGACCCGGATGCGGTCGTGGGCGTCGGGGACCGTGCCGGTGATCTTGGCCACCAGGTTGTCCCGCAGGTCGTCGGACAGGACGGTCACCGCGTCCGAGTGCCGGTAGGTCCAGCGCTCCAGCCACGACGCCAGCCGGATGACCTGGGGGTTGGTGATGGCCCCGAGCTCGACGGCCACGTCGGGGAACACGTCCTGGATGTTGAACACGAACGGCACCCGCCAGCGCCGGGCGGCCAGCCGGCCCGCGCCCCCCAGCGTGAGCGGCGGGGACATGGCCAGCACCGCATCCGGGCGGGCGCCGGGCCGGCCCCGCAGCGCCAGCGCGGTGGACAGCACGGTGAAGCCGGCGAAGGCGGCCGCCCGGGCCGGGATGTTGCGCTTGTCGGTGGGGAACGGGTGGACGCGGGTGATGCGCCCCCAGGCGGTGTCCTCGTGGCGGACCGCCCGCCCCTCCCATCCGGGCTCGATGCGGTGGTGCTCGTACCAGGGCAGGGACGTGACCACGTGCAGCTCGTGGCCCCGGGCCACCAGCTCGGTGGCGATGCTGGTCATCACCTCGCCGGTGGGCGCCGTGTCGGGCGCGTAGTGGGGGCAGAGCACGAGCAGCTTCACGAGGCGACTCCGTTGTCGTTGCTGTCCGGGGCAGCACTGTCCGGCCCCGAGCCGTCCGGGACCGCGCTGTCTGGGACCGGCTGTCTGGGATCGGGTGTCTTCGGCCGCGACCATGGCGGCCACATCACGGTAGGAGGTGACGGTGGCGTCGGCGTTCGCGGCCCACGTGTAGCGGGCGGCGCGGGCCCGGCCCGCCTCGCCCAGGCGCCGGCGCTCGTCGCCGTCGGCCAGCATGCGGACCATGGCCTCGCTCCAGTCGTCGACCTGCCCCGGGGGCAGCAGCCAGCCCGCGTCCCCCACCACCTCGGGCAGGGAGGTGGCGTCGGCCGCCAGCACCGGTGTGCCCAGGCTCATGGCCTCGGCCACGGGCAGGCCGAAGCCCTCGTAGCGGGACGGGTAGACGAGCGCGGTGGCCCCGCGCACGATGGCCAGCACGTCCCGCCGGGGGATCAGCCCGGTGCGGCGCACCCGCCCCCGCAGGCCGAGGCTGTCGACCAGCTCCATCACCGACTGCTCGGCCGGCCCCTCCCCGCCCGTGAGGACCAGCACGACGTCGTGCTCCCGGGCCGCCAGGGTGGCGAAGGCCCGCACGGCCAGGGCGTGGTCCTTGTGCCACCAGGTGAAGGCCGGGTACACGAACCAGCGCCGGGGCAGGCCGTAGCGGGCCTGCACCTCGGCCAGGCTGACCTCGCTGGAGGGCGGCCCGACGCCCCAGGGCGTGACCCGCACGTGGTCGTCCGGGCACACCGAAGCGCTCGACCACGCCCCGGCGGACGAACTCGCTGGCCGTGAGCACCAGGCGGGCGTGGCGGACGGTGCGGGGGATCGAGCGCTGCAGGTAGGTCCGCTTGGCGGGGCCGAAGTTGTCGGGCAGGTCGAAGGGCTGGAGGTCGTGCAGGGTGACCAGGCTGGGGGCGCCCGGGGCCAGCGGGACCACGCCGCCCATGTGGTGCATGATGTCGACCTTCCCCCGCACCTCGCGGGGCAGCCAGGTGTTCTCGGCCGCCACCCGCAGCGGCTTGAGCCGGCCGCGTGAGCGGGACCAGCCTGGTGGGGAACGCCTTGGCCAGCTCCGGGTAGGCGTGGCCGAAGGCGTCGAGGCCGTACAGGGTCAGCTCGACGTCGGACGGCCGATCCGAGGCCAGCGTGCGCAGCAGGTGGACGGTGGCGGTCTCGCTCCCGCCCACGGCCCCCGGCACCAGCCACAGCAGGTTGCAGCCCACCCTCAGCGTCACCGGCCCAGGACCTCCTCGTAGGCGGCGATGGTGCAGCTCGGCCGTGGCCGCCCACGTCGTCTCGCGCGGCGCGGGCCCGGCCGGCGGCGCGCGCAGGCTGTCGGCGAGGTCGTCGTCGTCCAGGACCGAGGCGATGGCCTCGGCGATGGCGTCGGGGTCGCGGGGGTCCACGGCCAGGCCGGCGCCCCCGGCCACCAGCTCCTCGGTGGCGGTCCCGGCCGAGGTGACCACCGGGGCGCCCGCGCCCATGGCCTCGGCCACCGGCAGGCCGTAGCCCTCCCACAGGCTCGGGTAGCAGACCACCGACGCGCCCCGGTACAGGGGGGCCAGCTGCGAGCGGGGGACGAACCCGGTGAGCCGCAGGCGGTCGCGCAGCGCCTCGGCGGGCGCGGCCAGCGCCTCCCCCCAGCCGTCCGGCCCCACCACCACCAGCGTGACGTCGTCCTGCGGCAGGCGGGCGAACGCCTCCAGCAGGCGGGGCAGGTTCTTGCGGGGCTCCAGCGTGCCCACGGACAGCACGTAGCGGCCGCCGAGGCCGTAGCGGCGCCGGGCCGCAGCGACCTCGTCGTCGGTGGGGTCGACCACGGTCATCCCCCAGGGCACGTGGCGGAGGCGGCCGGCCTCGATGCCCGCCGCCTCGCAGTCCGCCATGGTGGCCCGGGACGGGCACAGCACCAGGTCGGCGTCCTCCACCACCGCCTGCAGCGCGGCGTCGAAGAAGCGCACGCCGTTGCGGGTGAACATCCGCTTGTCCCGCCGCCAGGCCAGGTCGTGCAGCGTCGCCACCAGCGGGACGGTGCGGGGCGGGATGGCGTAGCCGGTGGCGTGGATGACGTCGACGGGGCCGGTCGCCCGCTCGACGGCCGGCCGGCGGGCCAGGTGCCACGACCAGTAGAGCGCCAGCCGGGGCAGGGGCAGGTGGTGGACCGGGAGGGCGGGGCGCCAGGCGTCGGGCGGCGGCCGGTTGTGGCGTGCGCCCACGCCGACCTGCTCGACGCGCCCCGTGGCCGCCACCGCGGCCACCTGGTCGATCACCGCGCTGGCGGTGCCCCCGGGCACCCGGTGCCAGCACTGCTCGATGACGACGGCGGCACGCATGGCCGGGCATCCTCGCACGCAGGACGAGCCCGCGGACACACGACCACCATAGGTGGCAGCCCCGATACCAACGGCGCATGCCCCGCCCGGCGAGGAGCCGCGGTGGGGTGCCGGCTTCTCGTTACCATGGCCCGTTATGCGTGCGTGGCCCGAGAGCACCGTGGTCGTCACCGGGGGCCGAGGGTTCCTCGGCCAGGCGGTGTGCGAGCGGCTGAGGCAGCGGGAGGTCGGCCGGCTGGTGACCCCGGCCTCGGCCGAGTACGACCTGCGGCGGGTCGGACGACGTGGCCCGGCTGCTGGCCGACACCCGGCCCGACCTGGTCATCCACCTGGCGGCCCGGGTGGGCGGCATCGGCGCCAACCAGGCCGCGCCGGCCGACCTCTACCTCGACAACCTGCTCATGGGCACCTACGTGATCGACCAGGCCCGGCTGGCCGGCATCCCCAAGACGGTGGTGGCGGGCACGATCTGCTCCTACCCCAAGCACACCCCGGTGCCCTTCAGCGAGGACTCGCTGTGGCAGGGCTACCCGGAGGAGACCAACGCCCCCTACGGCATCGCCAAGCTGGCCCAGCTGGTCCAGGCCCAGGCCAACCGGGCCCAGTACGGGCAGAACGTCGTCTACCTGATGCCCACCAACCTGTACGGCCCGGGCGACAAGTTCCACCCCGCGGTCAGCCACGTCATCCCCGCCCTCATCAAGAAGTGCGTCGAGGCGGTCGAGGCCGGGGCCGACCACATCGAGGTGTGGGGGACAGGCTCGGCGTCGCCGCGAGTTCCTCTACGTCGACGACGCGGCCGAGGGCCTGGTGCTGGCGGCCGAGCGCTACGACGGCGGCGACCCGGTCAACCTGGGGACCGACGAGGAGCTGCCCATCCGCGACCTGGTCAGGCTGATCGCCGCCGCCACCGGGTTCGAGGGCGAGATCCGCTGGGACACGACCAAGCCCGACGGCCAGCCCCGCCGGCGGGTCGACCCCAGCCGGGCCGCGGCCGCGTTCGGGTTCAAGGCCGAGGTGCCCTTCGCCGAGGGCCTGCGGCGCACGGTCGACTGGTACCTGAGCCACCGGGCCGAGGCCGAGGCCCGCGACCACTGAGCGAGGGCGTCGCCACGGTCCCGCCCGCGCTGGCGGGCACGCCCGGGCTGGGCGACTGGCTCGACGAGCTGGCCGCGCTCGGCCCGCCACCCACCCCGCTGGTGCTGCCCGAGGGCGACGAGCTGGCCGACCTGCTGGCCCGCCTCACCACGCCGGCCGCCGAGATCCCGGCCATCGTGGCGGCCGCGCCCACGCCCGAGGGCGACCCCGACCGCTGGTGGGCGCTGGAGCGGGCCTGGTGGCGGCTCACCGGCGGGACGAGCCACGCACGAGGGGCTGCGCCCGCCGCCGATGGCCGCGGCCCGTGGGGCCTGTGGCCGGTGCCCCCGGCCGGGCTGGGCCGCGGGGTGGGAGTGGTTCCACGTCCACCTGTTCGCCGCGGCCGTGCCCGCGGTCGAGGCCCTGCACGCGGCCTGGGGCATCGAGCCGGAGGTGACCGCGGCGACGGTGGCCAACATCGGCCGCAACGTGGGCATCTACCGCCAGATGCACGGCCGCGCCGGCCTGCACTCGCCGATGTGGCTGACGCTCGGCGTCCGCGGCGCCCTGGTCCACGTCGAGCGCCTCCAGTTCCGCCGCGCCCGGGCCCACTGGAGCCTCCCGGGCCTGCCGTTCGCCGAGGGCGAGCCGGTCCTCGACCTGCACATCCCGCCGACCGGCCCGCTCACCCCGGACTCGGTCGACCGCTCCCTGGCCGGCGCCCGCACCCTGTTCGGGCGGGTGTTCCCCGACGACGACAGCGACTGGTCCGTGTGCACCTCCTGGCTGCTCGACCCCCAGCTGGCGGACTACCTGCCGACGGACAGCAACATCGTCCGCTTCCAGCGGCGCTTCCCCGTCGACCCCGACTGGTCGCTCCCCGGCGACGACTCGATCGTCGAGTTCGTGTTCCGCCGGCTCGACACCCCGGTCGACGACCTCGACCCCCACACCGACCCTCGAACGGGCGGTGGTCGACCACATCCGCGCCGGCGGCCACTGGCACCTCCGCCGGGGCTGGTTCTAGCCGACCGAGGTCCCGAGGCAATAACGGTCGGCACCCGGCGCACGAGGCAATAGCGGTCGGCCCCCGACCTCTATTGCCTCGTGACCGCCGCCGTGACCTCTATTGCCTCGCCTCCCCGGTCGGGGCGGCGTCCGGCTAGGCCAGCACCCGGCGGTACCACTCGGCGGTGCGTTCGAGGCCCTCGTGGAGGCCGATGCGGGGCTCCCAGCCCAGGCGCGTCGCGGGCCAGGGTGATGTCGGGGCGGCGCTGGGTGGGGTCGTCGACCGGGAGCGGCTCGTAGACGATCTCCGACGGCGAGCCGGTGACCGCCAGCACCTCCTCGGCCAGCTGGGCGATGGTGTACTCGGCGGGGTTGCCGATGTTGACCGGGCCGGTCAGGTCGCCGTCCAGCAGGGCCAGGAAGCCGCGGACCTCGTCCTCGACGTAGCAGAAGCTGCGGGTCTGCGAGCCGTCGCCGTAGACGGTGATGGGCTTGCCCAGCAGCGCCTGGTGCAGGAAGTTCGACACCGACCGGCCGTCGTCCACCCGCAGGCGGGGGCCGAACGTGTTGAAGATGCGCACGATGCGCACGTCGAGGCCGTGGGCGCGGTGGTACGCCATGGTCATGGCCTCGGCGAAGCGCTTGGCCTCGTCGTAGACCCCGCGGGGGCCGATGGGGTTGACGTGGCCCCAGTAGCTCTCGGGCTGGGGGTGGACCTGCGGGTCGCCGTAGACCTCGCTGGTGGAGGCCAGGAAGAAGCGGGCCGACTTGGCCTTGGCCAGCCCCAGGCAGTTGTGGGTGCCGAGGCTGCCCACCTTGAGGATCTGGATGGGGATGCGCTCGAAGTCGGCGGGCGACGCCGGGCTGGCGAAGTGCATGACCACGTCCACGTCGCCCGGGACCCACACGAACTGGCTGACGTCGTGCTCGACGAACGTGAAGCCCGGCGTGGCCGAACAGGTGCTCGATGTTGTCGACCGAGCCGGTCAGCAGGTTGTCGATGGCGACGACCGAGTCACCCCGCGCCAGCAGCGCGTCGCACAGGTGCGATCCCAGGAAGCCGGCGCCGCCGGTCACCACCACACGGGCCATCAGCCCTTCCTCCCCACAGAAGCGCCGGTGCCGCTGGTCAGCGGCCGATGCCGACGTAGGTGAACCCCCGCCGCTCCAGCGCCGGCTTGTCGAGCAGGTTACGCGCGTCGACGACCCGGGACGCAGCCATGAGCCCCGCCACCTTGTCGAAGTCGAGCCAGCGGAACTCGTCCCACTCGGTCAGCACCACCAGGACGTCGGCCCCGTCGCACACCGAGTAGGGGTCGCCCACCGGCACGACGCCGCCGACCGGGCCCTTGACCGCCGGGTCGTAGGCCCGCACCTCGGCGCCCTGGGCGGCCAGCAGCTCGACGATCCGCAGCGCCGGCGAGTCGCGGGTGTCGTCGGTGCGGGCCTTGAACGTCAGGCCCCACACCCCCACCTTCACGCCCTCGAGCGAGCCGCCGACCGTCGCCCGCACCTTGGCCACCACCCGGTGGAACTGGTCCTCGTTGACGGTGATGACGCCCGCCAGCAGGTCGAAGGAGTAGCCGGCGTTGTCGGCGATGTGGACCAGCGCCCGCGAGTCCTTGGGGAAGCACGACCCGCCCCAGCCCGGCCCCGGCTTGAGGAACTCGTGGCCGATGCGCTTGTCGTAGCCCATGCCCAGCACGACGTCCTTGACGTCGGCGCCGACCGCCTCGCACACCGCGGCGATGGCGTTCACGAAGCTGATCTTGGTGGCCAGGAAGGCGTTGGACGCGTACTTGATCGTCTCGGCCGACGCCGGGTCGGTGACGATGATCGGCGCCGTGACCCCGATGTAGAGCGCCGCCACCCGCACCGCGGCCGACTGGTCGTCGCTGCCGATCACGATGCGGTCGGGGTTGAGGAAGTCGTGCACGGCCGAGCCCTCGCGCAGGAACTCGGGGTTGGACACCACCACCACGTCGTCGCGGCCCAGCACCCGCTCGACCACCCGGGTGGAGCCCACCGGGACCGTCGACTTGTTGACCACCACGCGCCTCGGCCGGCAGCACCGGGCCGATCTCGCGGGCGGCGGCCTCGATGTAGCTCAGGTCGGCCGAGCCGTCGTCGCCCTGGGGGGTCGGCACGCACAGGTAGGCGAACTCGGCGGTCCGCGCCGCCTCCTCGTTGCCCACCACGAACCGCAGGTTGCCCTGGTCGAGCCCGTCGCGGACCAGCGCGTCGAGGCCCGCCTCGACGATGGGCACCTCGCCCTTGCTCAGCTGAGCGACGCGCTCTTCGTTGATGTCCGCACACACGACGTCGTGCCCCAGATGCGAGAAGCACGCCGCCGTGGTCAGCCCGACGTACCCCGCGCCGATGACGGCGATCTGCGCCATGTGAGTCCTCCTGTGCCGGCTGCACGCGCTCAGGTCGCCGCCGCATCCGGTCCGCCCGTTGGATCGTCACAGGCTACTGGGCGCGCCGCGCGGCGTACGACATCATGACCGGGCCTGCATGGCGGCCCGCGGCGGTCCGTGGGCTAGCCTCGGACGCTGGCTGGATCCGCACCCCGTCGCTGTTGAGAGGTTTGCCGTGCGCAACGCCCTCGGGGCCGTCCAATCACTGCTGGTGCTGGGGGGATCGTCCGACATCGGCGCCGCCATCGCCGAGAAGCTGGTGCCCGGGGGGTGCCGCCGCATCGTCCTGGCGGGCCGCCGTCCCGACGCCATGGAGCCGGTCGCCGACCGGCTGCGGGCGCTGGGCGCCGAGGTCGCCGTCACCGCGTGGGACGCGGCCGACGTCGGCAGCCACGGCGATGCCGTCAAGGCCGCGTGGGAGGCCGCGGCGGGGCGACGTCGACTGCGTGGTGCTGGCCGCCGGCGAGCTGGGCGACCAGGATCACCTGGCCGACGACCCGAGCGCCGCGGCCGACCTGATCACCACCAACTTCGCCGGCCCCGCCTCGACCCTGCTGCACGTGGCCCAGCGGCTCAGCGAGCAGGGCCACGGCCGCATCGTCGTGCTCAGCTCCGTGGCCGGCGAGCGGGTGCGGCGCTCCAACTTCGTCTACGGCTCGTCCAAGGCCGGCCTCGACGGCTTCAGCCAGGGCCTGGGCGACTCCCTGGTCGGGACCGGCGTCGGGGCTCGTGGTGGTGCGCCCGGGCTTCGTCCACACCTCGATGACCGAGGGCAAGGACGCCCCGCCGCTCGCCACCACCGCCGACGCGGTGGCGGACGCGGTGGCCGACGCCCTGACCTCCGGCCAGGAGGTCGTGTGGGTGCCCGGCACGTTCCGCTACGTCATGGCCGGCTTCCGCCACCTGCCCCGCCCGCTGTGGCGCAGGCTGTCGGCCCGGATGTGAGACCGGCGCCGTCATGAGCACCACGACCGCGTCGACGCCCGGCGGCGGCCCCCGACGCCCCGGCGCCGGAGCCGCAGGACGCGCCGCGCAAGCGCGACTCGCTGCCGGTCGGCCTGGTCAAGCTGGCCCGGCCCAAGCAGTGGGCCAAGAACGTGCTGGTCTTCGCGGCGCCCGCCGCCGCCGGCGTGCTCGACAACCGGGCGTGGGCGGTCGACGCCGTGCATCGCCTTCGTGTGCTTCTGCCTGGCGGCGGCCGGCACCTACTACATCAACGACGCCCGCGACGTGGAGGCCGACCGGCTCCACCCCAAGAAGCGCAACCGGCCGGTGGCGTCGGGCGTCGTCCCGGTCCCGGTGGCCTACGCGGGCGGCGTCGTGCTGCTGGCGGCCTCGATCGGGCTGTCGCTCACGGTCAACACCAACCTGGCCCTCGACCGTGGGCGGCTACATGGTGCTGACCACCGCCTACTCGTCGGTGCTCAAGCAGGTGGCGGTGGTCGACCTCGTGGCCGTGGCCGCCGGGTTCGTGCTCCGGGCCGTCGGCGGGGCCGCCGCCACCGACCAGCCGATCTCCAACTGGTTCTTCATCGTGACAAGCTTCGGGGCCCTGTTCATGATCACCGGCAAGCGGGCCGCTGAGGCCAAGGAGATGGGCGAGGGCGCCACCGAGTTCCGCGCCGGTGCTCGCCGTCTACACGCCCCGGCTACACCGCCTACCTGCGGGCGGTCTCGTCGGGCGCGGTGCTGGTGGCCTACTGCCTGTGGGCGTTCGAGAAGGCCGAGACCGCCACTGGCCCCGATCCCCTGGTACCAGCTCTCGATCCTGCCGTTCGTGATGGCCGTGCTGCGCTACGCCCTCGTGCTCGACCAGGGGCGGGGCTCGGCGCCCGAGGAGATCGTGCTCGGCGACCGGCCGCTGCAGCTCATCGGCCTCGCGTGGGCCGTCGTGTTCCCCATCGGGGTGTACGCGCGGTGACCGGCGGGCACGACCACGGGATGGACGACGAGGCCGGGGCCCGCGAGCTGGTCAGCGGGTGGACCCGCAACCCGGCGACCGCCTCCCAGGTGGTGCGGCCGTCCAGCCCCGACGAGCTGGCCATGGCGGTCAAGGCCGCGGGCCGCCGAGGCGCCATCGCCCGGGGGCTGGGCCGGGCCTACGGCGACTCGGCCATGAACGCCGGCGGCCTGGTGGTGCAGTCGACCGGCGTGTCCGGCCTGCTGGAGCTCGACCACCATGCCGGCACCGCCCGGGTGCTGGCCGGCACGTCCATCCACGACCTGCTGCGGGCCATCGTCCCCCAGGGCTGGTTCGTGCCCGTCACGCCCGGCACCCGCAACGTCACCATCGGCGGGGCCATCGCCGCCGACGTCCACGGCAAGGACCACCACGCCACCGGCAGCTTCGGCGCCCACGTGCGCTCCATGGTGCTGGCCCTGCCCGACGGCACCCGGCGCACGCTCGACCCCCGAGCACGACCCCGAGGAGTTCTGGGCCACCTGCGGCGGCATGGGCCTGACCGGCACGGTGGTGGAGGCCACCATCGACCTCCACCCCATCGAGACCAGCCTGCTCAAGGTGGACAGCGACCGGGTGCCCGACCTCGACACCCTGCTGGCGCTGCTGGTGGAGGGCGGCCGCACCCACCGCTACTCGGTGGCATGGGTCGACTTCCTGGCCAAGGGCCGGTCGCTGGGCCGCTCGGTGCTCAGCCAGGGCGACTTCGCCACCGTCGAGGACCTGCCGACGCGGGACCGCCGGGGCCGCGAGCCGCTGGCCTACGCGCCCGTCGGGCGCCCTGCCCGCCCCGCCCTACGTGCCCCACGGCGTGCTCAACCGGCTCAGCATCGCCGCCTTCAACGAGCTCTGGTACCGCAAGGCGCCCGCGCCCGGCGCGGCGAGATGCAGTCGATCGCCAAGTTCTTCTACCCGCTGGACATGGTGGAGGGCTGGAACCGCATCTACGGGCCCCGCGGGTTCCTCCAGTGGCAGTGCCTCGTGCCGTTCGGGGCCGAGGACGTGCTGCGCGAGATCGTCGAGGCCCTGTCCGGCCACCGCGCCCCCAGCTTCCTGGCGGTGCTCAAGTACTTCGGCGAGGCCGACCCCGGGCCGCTGTCGTTCCCCGGGCCGGGCTGGACGCTGGCGCTCGACGTGCCCACCTCCGACCCCGACCTCGGCCCGCTGCTCGACCGGCTGGACGAGCGGGTGCTGGAGGCGGGCGGCCGCCTCTACCTGGCCAAGGACAGCCGCATGCGCCCCGAGATGCTGCCCGCCATGTACCCCCGCCTCGACGAGTGGCGGGCCGTGCGGGACCGGCTGGACCCGGACCGCCGCCTGTCCAGCGACCTGGCCCGCCGCCTCGACCTCCTCGGCTAGGCCGTCTACGGGCGGGGCTCCCAGCGGTCCCGCAGCTCTTCGCCGGTCGGCGGTGGGCCGGGCAACGGATGGCGGGCGGGGGCCCGCAGCCCGTCCAGCTGGAGGGCCAGGTAGCGGGCCCGGATCTCGGCCGTGCGCTCGGTCGTGGCGCCCCGCAGGTTGCTGACCTGCTCGAACACGTAGCTCAGGTCGTGCGGGTTGACGTCGTCGCGCAGGACGCCCGCGTCCTGGGCCCGGCGCACGAGCCGCTCGTTGAGCTCGAACGCCTCGGCTGCGTTCCGTTGCTCGTCCGGGGTGGGCCGGAACCGGCCCGCGAGCCGGATGGTCAGGGCATGGGTGTCGGCCTCCACGATCTCCTCCATGAAGCGCACGAACACCGGCCATGGGTCCCCGTCCCGCTCGATGTGCTCGACCGCCCGGCGGGCGATCTGCGCGTAAGCCAGCAGCCCGTCGCCGCACAGTCGCCGGAGCAGGTCCTCCTTGCTGGCGAAGCGCCGGTACAGCGAGCTGACGTTCACCCCGGCCTGGGTGACCACGGCCGAGATCGGGGCGTCGGGGTCGGCCATGAACACGACCCGGGCGGCGGCCAGGATCGCTGCGTCGTTCCGGCGCGCCTCGGCCTGGCGCCCGCTGAGGGCGGGCTCAGGCACCGCCGACCCCGCGCGAAACGAAGTGCTTCGCTTCGATATCGTGATCCACGCGGATCGCCACGGTCCGCGCCTCGCGCAGGGCGGCTGCGCTCAAGATCGGGGATCGCACAGTCATGACCGTTGCAGCAGCTGACGCCAACGTCCAACCCTTCCGGCTCGAGGTGCCCCAGCCCGACCTCGACGACCTGGCCGGCCGGCTGAGCCGGACCCGCTGGCCCGACGAGCTGCCTGGTGTCGAGTGGGCCTACGGCGTGCCGCTCGGCTACGTGCGCGAGCTCGTCGACCACTGGCGCACCGCTTACGACTGGCGGGCGCACGAGGCCAGGCTCAACTCGTTCCCCCAGTTCACGACCACGATCGACGGCCAGGACATCCACTTCGTGCACGTGCGGTCGCCCCACCCCGACGCCCTGCCGCTCATCGCCACCCACGGCTGGCCGATGACCGTCTTCGAGTACCTCGACCTCGTCGGGCCGCTCACCGATCCCGGGGCCCACGGCGGCGACCCCGCCGACGCGTTCCACCTGGTGGTGCCGTCGCGGCCGGGCATCGGGCCGGCGGGCCCAACGCACGAGACCGGCTGGGAAACGCGCCGGGTGGCCCGGGCGTGGGTCGAGCTGATGGACCGCCTGGGCTACGACCGCTTCGGCGCCCACGGCAACGACGCCGGCTCGATGGTCTCGCCCGAGGTGGGCCGGCACGCCCCGGAGCGGGTGGTCGGCGTGCACGTGACGCAGCTGTTCTCGTTCCCTTCCGGCGACCCCGCCGAGTTCGAGGGCATGACCGAGGAGGACATGGCCGCCCTGGCGTTCCTCCAGGACTTCACCGCCGGCGGCGGCTTGGCCTACAACCAGTACCAGTCCGCCCAGCCTCAGACGCTGGCCTACGCGCTCCAGGACTCGCCGGCCGGCTGGCTGGCCTGGGTGAGCCAGCTGTACCGGCACTGGACCGACCCCGACTTCATCATCACCAACGCCGCCCTGCACTGGCTGACGGGCACGATCGGCTCCTCGCTGCGGTACTACTACGAGGACGCGCGACGCGCAGGACCGGCCCAGCGAGCCGACGACGGTGCCGACCGGCGTGGCGGTCTTCGCCGAAGACTTCCAGTCGGTGCCCAAGCTGGCCCGACGGGACCACGCCGGGATCGTCCACTGGCGCCACTACGACCGCGGCAGCCACTTCTCCCCCCAGGACGCGCCCGACGTGCTGGTCGCCGACATCCGCGAGTTCTTCCGCTCCCTGCGGCCCTGACCGCTACGCCTGGAGGCGGGCGACCAGGCGGTCGAGGCTCTCGCGGTAGTGCGGGAGCAGGGGCTCGCCCGCCAGCCGCAGCGCGGCGTTGTCGAGCACCGAGTTGGCGGGGCGCGGGGCGGGGCGGGGCGGGTCCAGCTCGTCGGTCTTGATGGGCCGCACCTTGGCCGGGTCGTGGCCCGCGGCGGCCAGGACGTCCCGCACGAACTCGTACCAGCTCACGTCGCCCTGGTTGGTCATGTGGAACACGCCCGGCATCCGGGCCGCGGCCAGCCGGCGGATCCCCACGGCCAGGTCGGCGGTGAAGCTGGGGTGGCCCCGCTGGTCGTCCACGAAGGCCAGCTCGGGCCGGTCGGCCAGCGACAGGACCGTGCGGACCATGTTCCTGCCGTGCTCGCCGCACACCCACGACGTGCGCACCACCGAGGCACCCGGGGCGTGGGCCGCCACCTCCTGCTCGCCGCCCCACTTGGACCGCCCGTACACCGACTGGGGGTTGGTGCGGTCCCACTCGACGTAGGGGTCCTCCTTGGTGCCGTCGAACACGTAGTCGGTCGACACGTAGCACAGGTACGCGCCGACCCGGCGGGCGGCGTCGGCCACCCAGCGGGTGCCGAGGGCGTTGACCCGGTAGGCGGTCTCCACCTCGGTCTCGCAGGCGTCCACCGCGGTGTAGGCCCCGGCGTGCAGCACCACGTCGGGTCGCACGCCGGTGATCGCCTGGTAGACCGCGTCGCGGTCGCCCACGTCGAGCGTGGCGTGGGTGCCGGGGATGACCTCGTCGCCCTGGGCCTCGCAGTGGATGTGCAGGTCGCGGCCGAGCTGCCCGCCCGCCCCCGTGATCAGGACCCGCACTACAGGCCCGCCCGCTCCTTGAGGGGGCGCCACCACCACTCGTTGGCCCGGTACCAGGCCACGGTCTCCTCCAGCGCCTCGTCGAGCGTGCGCTGCTTGCGCCAGCCGAGGGCGGTGACCTTGGCGATGTCGACCGAGTAGCGCCGGTCGTGGCCCAGCCGGTCGGCCACGTAGCTGACCATCTCCTCGCCCACGCCGAACAGCCCCAGCAGCTTGTCCACCAGCACCCGGTTGGGCGTCTCGTTGCCGGCGCCGATGTTGTAGATCTCGCCCGCCGCCCCCTCGGCCAGCACCAGGGCGATCCCCGCGCAGTGGTCGTCGACGTAGAGCCAGTCCCGCTGGTTCATCCCGTCGCCGTAGAGCGGGAGGGGCTTGCCGTCGATGAGGTTGGTGGCGAACAGCGGCAGCGCCTTCTCCGGGAACTGGTACGGCCCGAAGTTGTTGGTGCAGCGGGTGACGGTGACCGGCAGCCCGTAGGTGGCGTGGTACGACAGCGCGATCAGGTCGGAGCCGGCCTTGGACGCCGAGTAGGGCGAGCGGGGCTCCAGCGGGTCGGTCTCCTGGGACGAGCCCACCTCCACCGAGCCGTACACCTCGTCGGTGCCGATGTGGATGACCCGGGGGATCTCCAGCCGCCGCGCCGTGTCCATGACCACGTTGGTGCCGAAGCAGTTGGTGTTGACGAAGTCGTCCGGCCCGGCGATGGACCGGTCCACGTGGCTCTCGGCCGCGAAGTGGACCACGGCGTCGTGGCCCGCCATGGCGTCCTCCAGCGTGCCCGGGTCGCAGATGTTGCCCTTCACGAAGCCGTAGCGGGGGTCGTCGTCGACGTCGCGCAGGGTGGACAGGTTGCCGGCGTAGGTGAGGGCGTCGTACACCGTCACCTCGTCGTCGGTGTTGGCCAGCACCCACCGGACGTAGTTGGAGCCGATGAACCCGGCACCGCCGGTGACGAACTGCTTCATCGGGGAGATCCTCCTGGGGTGGCGTGTCAGCCGGTGCGCAGCGCGGCGTAGGGCCGCCGCCCCTCGGGCAGGTCGGCCCGGCGGGGGTTGGCCAGGTCGCGGGCGGACAGCACCGGGTCGCGCACGCCCCAGTCGGCGCCGATCTCCGGGTCGTCCCAGGCCACCCCCAGCTCGTCGGCCGGGTTGTAGTAGCCGTCGACCAGGTAGGTGATGGTCATGTCGGTCACCGCCGCGAAGCCGTGGGCCACGCCGGGCGGGATGTAGATGCCCCGGTGGTCGTGGTCGACCCCGAGGGTGCCGGGCGGGCTGCCCAGGTCGATGGCGAGGGTCTTGCCCTCGGTGCCGCCGCCCACCCGCAGGTCGTGCAGCACCACCCGCGCCTGGCCGTAGGGCACGTACCAGAAGTCGGCCTGGTGCAGGTGGTAGTGCAGGCCCACCACCGCGCCCTGCTTGCGGTCGCCCCGGTTGCCCTGGATCATCTCCCGGCCGCCGGGGAACCACTGGCGCCGGTAGGTCTCGATGAAGATCCCCCGCTCGTCGCCATGGATGTCGGGCTCGACGATGACGACGCCGTCGATGACGTCGGAGGGCATGATCTTGGCCACGGGTGCTCCTAGCGGATTCGGGATCAGTGCAGCTCGACGACCGAGTGGTCGCCCAGCATGAGGCGCAGGGCCCGGGGCCGGCGGGGGGACCGCGTCACCTCGGTGTCCCGGCCGATGAGGCTGTCGGTCAGCCGCGGCACGTCCACGATGCGGCACCTGGGCAGCACCACCGAGTGCTCCAACTCGGAGTTGACGATGTAGCAGTCCTCGGCGACGGAGCTGAACGGGCCCACGTAGCTGTTCTCGAGGCGGGTTCCTGCGCCGATGATGGCGGGCCCCAGCACCCGGCTGTTCACGATCGCGGCCCCGGCCTCGACCACGACGCGGCCCTCGATCGCGGACCCGGCGTCGACCGAGCCCTCGACCCGCGGCGCCAGCGTCTCCAGGACGACGCGGTTGCACTCGAGCAGGGGGTCCTTCTTGCCGGTGTCGATCCACCAGCCCTCGAGCACCTCGTGGGTGACCCGATGGCCGTTGTCGATGAGCCACTGGATGGCGTCGGTGATCTCCAGCTCGCCCCGGCCGGACGGCTCGATCGACGCCACGGCATCGTGGACCCGGTGGTCGAACAGGTAGACCCCGGCCAGCGCCAGGTTGGACGGCGGGTCCTTCGGCTTCTCGACCAGGCGGACCACCTCGCCGTCCGGCCCGAGGGCGGCCACGCCGAACTGCGTGGGGTCCTCGACCTCGGCCAGCAGGATCTGGGCCGCGGGGGCGATCGTGCCCTCCTCGCCCAGCCGGGGGGCGGCGGCCAGGGCCCGGGCGGCCTCGAAGCCCTCGGTCAGCTCGACCAGGCCCTGCTGGAGCATGTTGTCGCCCAGGTACATGACGAAGTCGTCGTCGCCCAGGTAGTCGCGGGCGATGAGCACGCAGTGGGCGAGGCCGAGCGGGGCCTCCTGCGGGATGTAGGTGACCTCGATGCCCCATCGGGTCCCGTCGCCGACGGTCTCCATGATGTCGTGGGCGCCGGTGCCGCCGACGACGATGCCGATCTGCTTGATGCCGGCCTCGGCCATCGCCTCGATGCCGTAGAAGATGATCGGCTTGTTGGCGATGGGCACGAGCTGCTTGGCGCTCGTGTGGGTGATGGGGCGCAGACGGCTGCCGGTGCCCCCGGCGAGGATGAGACCTTTCACGGGTCGTACATTGTTGCAGTTCAGGGACCGTCGGGACACAACCCGGTGGGTCAGCCCACCGGCAGGCCCAGGTCGCGGGCGATGACCAGGCGCTGGATCTCGCTCGTGCCCTCCCCGATCTCGAGGATCTTGGCGTCGCGGTACTGCCTCGCCACCAGGGTCTCGTCCATGAAGCCGTAGCCCCCGAAGATCTGCGTGGCCATGCGGGTGGCGGTCACCGCCGACTCGGTGGCGTACAGCTTGGCCATGGCCGCCTCGCGCTTGTACGGACGGCCGGTGTCGCGCAGCCACGCCGCCTGGTAGACGGCCAGGGCCGCGTTCTCGGCCATCACCGCCAGGTCGGAGCAGGCGAAGGCCACGGCCTGGTTGGACCCGATGGGCCGCCCGAAGGTGTGGCGCTCGCCCGCGTAGGCGACCGACTGCTCCAGGCAGCAGCGGATGACCCCCACGGCCAGGGCGGCGATGGCGATGCGCCCGTCGTCCAGGGTCTCCAGGAACTGGGCGAAGCCGCGGCCCCGCTCCCCCAGCAGGTGGCCGGCGGGGACCCGGCAGCCGCTGAGGCTGAGCCCGTGGGTGTCGGACGCGTGCCAGCCCATCTTGCGGTAGGGCGGCTGCACGGTGAAGCCCGGCGTCCCGGCGGGGACGACGATGGCCGAGATCTCGGGCTGGCCCGCGCCCGGCGCCGCCGGTGCGGGCGGTCACGGTCACCAGCGAGGTGATCTCGGTGCCGGAGTTGGTGATGAACGCCTTCTCGCCGTCGATCACCCACTCGTCGCCCTCCAGCCGGGCGGTGGTGCGGGTGCCGCCCGCGTCGCTGCCCGCGTCGGGCTCGGTCAGCCCGAACCCGGCCAGCGCCCGGCCCGCGCACAGGTCGGGCAGCCACTCCTGGCGCTGGGCCTCGGTCCCGAAGCGGTAGATGGGGGTGGCGCCCAGGCCGACGCCGGCCTCCAGCGTGATGGCCAGGGACTGGTCCACCCGGCCCAGCTCCTCGATGGCGATGCACAGCGTGGTCAGGTCGGCGCCGCCGCCGCCGTACTCCTCGGGGAAGGGGATGCCGAACAGGCCCAGGTCCCCCATGTGGCGCACCACGTCGGTGGGGAAGGTGTGCTCGGCGTCCCAGCGCTCGGCGTGGGGGGCGATCTCGCCTTCGGCGAAGTCGCGCACCAGCTTGCGGAGCGCCTCCTGCTCGTCGGTGAACTCCACGTGCACAAGTGAATCGTACGGCGGGCGGGCCGCCCCTAGGCTCCCGGCGTGACCCCACTGGCCGTGGTCGGGGGCCGGCTGCTGACCGGCCTGGAGGACGTGACGTCCGATCTCGCGGCCCTGGAGGGCTCGGGGCTGTGGGCGGTGGTGCTGCCCTACGAGGGCGAGCCGGTGCTGGCCCGCTTCGCCGAGTCCCGCCCGGCCCGGCCGTGGCCGGGGGCGCCGTGGCGGGGCCCGGCGCCCGACGCGTGGTCGACATCGCTGGACCGGGACGGCTTCTGCGCCGGGGTCCGGGCCATCCGGTCCGCCATCGCCGCCGGCGACGTCTACCAGGTCAACCTGACCCGCCGCCTGTCGGCCCCGCTGCCGCCGGGCGCCGACATCGCCGCCCTGGGCGCGGCCCTGGGGCAGGGCAACCCGGCCCCCTACTCGGCGGTGGTGCGCCTGCCGTCGGTGGGCTGCCACGTGGCCTCGGCCTCGCCCGAGCGCTTCCTGCGCCGGGACGGCGACCGGGTGGCGTCGTCGCCCATCAAGGGCACGGCGCCGCGACGCGGCCTCGTTCCTGCCCAAGGACCGGGCCGAGAACGTGATGATCGTGGACCTGGTGCGCAACGACCTGGGCCGGGTGTGCGAGTGGGGGTCGGTCGACGGTCCCGGCGCTGTGCGCGGTGGAGCACCACCCGGGCCTGGTCCACCTGGTGTCGACGGTGACCGGCCGGCTGCGGCCCGGGCGTGACCTGGGGCGACATCGTGGCGGCCACGTTCCCGCCGGGGTCGGTCACCGGCGCCCCCAAGCTGGCCGCCCTCGACCACATCGCCCGCCTGGAGACGGCCTCCCGGGGCGTCTACTGCGGCGCGGTGGGCTGGGTCGACGCCGACCGCGGCCGGGGCGAGCTCAACGTGGCCATCCGCACGTTCTGGGTGGAGGACGGGCGGCTGCACCTGGGCACGGGCGGCGGCATCACCTGGGACTCGACGCCCGAGGGCGAGTGGGCCGAGACCGAGCTGAAGGCCCGGCGCCTGCTGGCGGTGGCCGGCGGCCAGCTCACCGGCGCGGGAGCGCACCGGTGACCGTGCCCGGCGCGGTCTGGCTCGACGGCGCGCTGGTCCCCCCGGACGAGGCGGTCGTGTCGGTGTTCGACCACGGGTTCACGGTCGGCGACGGCGTGTTCGAGACCGTCAAGGTCATGGGCGGGCGGCCCTTCGCCCTGCGGCGCCACCTGGAGCGGCTGCACCGCTCGGCCCGGGGCCTCGGCCTGGCCGTGCCCCTCGGCGACGCCTCCCTGCGGGCCGCGGTCGACGCGGTGGTGGCGGCCGCGGGCCTGGACCTGGCCCGCCTGCGCATCACCCTCACCGCGGGCGTCACGCCGCTGGGCTCGGCCCGGGGCGAGGGCGAGCCCACGCTGGTGATCGCGGCCGGGCCGCTGGTCCCCTGGTCGCCGGACACGGCCGCGGTCACGGTGCCCTGGCCCTGCAACGAGCGCTCCGCCCTGGCCGGGGTCAAGCGGACGTCCTACGCCGAGAACGTGGTGGCCCTGGCCGAGGCCCGCAAGGTGGGCGCCAGCGAGGCGATCCAGCCCAACATCGCCGGCAACCTGTGCGAGGGCACCGGCTCCAACGTGTTCGTGGTCCTCGGCGGCGAGCTGGTCACCCCGCCCCTCCTGGCCGGCTGCCTGGCCGGCGTGACCCGGGCGCTGGTCCTGGAGCTGCTGCCCGACGCCGACGAGGCCAACATCCCGATGGCCGCGCTGGCGGAGGCGGACGAGGTGTTGCTCACGTCCACCACCCGCGACGTCCAGCCCCTGCGCATGCTGGACGGCCGCCCCCTGCCCGGCGTCGACGGCCCGGTCGCCCGCCGCGCCATGGCCGCCATCGCCGACCTCCAGGCCCGCGACCTGGACCCCTAGCCCAGCGGCGCCCGCAGGTGGACGACGTCGCCGACCGTGACGGTGCGGCGGTCGCCCTCCGGGGTCTCGACCACGAGGTGGCCCTCGTCGGTGACGTCGACCGCGGTGCCCTCCAGGTCGTCCCGGCCCAGGTCCACCCGGACCCGGCGGCCCAGCGTGGCCGAGCGGGACCGCCAAGCGTCGAGCAGGTCCGCGGGGCCGGCGGAGACCAGGGTGGCGTAGCGGCCGGCGAGGGCCCGCAGGAACCCGACCAGCAGGTCGGCGCGGTCGACCTCCACCCCGGTGCCCAGCCAGTTCAGGGCGGTGGCGACCTCGGCCACCTCCGCCGCCTCGCCCGACAGGTCCCGGGGCCAGACGACGTTGATCCCCACGCCCACCACCACGACCACCCGGTCGTCGGGGGCCGGGGGCCGGTAGCCGCCCGACATCGTGGTGCCCGTGGGCCAGTCGGCCTCGGCCAGGATGCCGGCCAGCTTGCGCTCCTCGCCGCCGCCGACGGCCACCAGGTCGTTGGGCCACTTGAGGCCGGCCCGCACGCCCGCCACCTGCTCGACCGCCTCGGCCAGGGCCACGCCCGCGGCCAGCGTGACCCCTCCGGCCACCCGGGACGGTGGTCGCAGCAGGACCGAGACCAGCAGCGAGGCGCCGGGCGGGGCCACCCACCGGCGGTCCCGGCGGCCCCGGCCCGCGGTCTGGTGGTCGGCCACCACGCACGATGCCCTCGGGGGCGCCGTCGCGGGCCAGGGCCAGCACGTCCGCGTTGGTGGACCCCGTGCTGGAGACCCAGCGGACGTCCGCGAAGCGGGTGCCCGCCAGCAGCGCTCGGGCCCGCTCGCTGGCACCACCCTCCGGCATCCCCGTAAACATATAGATGTGCTCTCGAAGATCCTGATCGCCAACCGGGGCGAAATCGCGGTGCGGGTCATCCGCGCCTGCCGCGAGCTCGGCATCACATCGGTCGCCGTCTACTCGGACCTCGACCGTGACAGCCTCCACGTCCGGCTGGCCGATGAGGCCTACGCCCTCGGGGGCCGGACGGCGGCCGAGAGCTACCTCGACACCGCCAAGATCCTCGACGTCATCGAGCGCTCCGGCGCCGACGGCGTCCACCCCGGCTACGGCTTCTTCAGCGAGAACACCGACTTCGCCCGGGCCATCACCGCCCGGGGCGTGGCCTTCATCGGTCCCCCGCCCGAGGCCATCGAGGTCATGGGGGACAAGGTGTCGTCCCGCATCGCCGCCCAGGAGGCGGGCGTGACCGGCGTGCCCGGCACCACCGAGTTCCTCACCTCGCCCGACGAGGTGGTGGCCTTCGGCGACGAGCACGGCTGGCCGGTGGCCATCAAGGCGGCCTACGGCGGCGGGGGCCGGGGCATGCGGGTGGTGGCCTCGGCGGCGGAAGCGGCGGCGGCGCTGGAGTCGGCCCAGTCGGAGGCGCTCAAGGGCTTCGGCCGCGCCGAGTGCTACGTCGAGCGCTACCTGACCTGGCCCCGCCACATCGAGATGCAGGTCTTCGCCGACACCCACGGCAACGCGGTGTGGCTGGGCGAGCGCGACTGCTCGTCGCAGCGCCGCCACCAGAAGCTGATCGAGGAGAGCCCGGCCCCCGAGTTCCCCGACGAGGTGCGCCAGGCCATGGGCGAGGCGGCCGTGAAGGTCGCCCGCGCCTGCGGCTACGTCAACGCCGGCACCGTCGAGTTCCTCTACCAGGACGGCGAGTTCTACTTCCTGGAGATGAACACCCGGCTCCAGGTGGAGCACCCCGTCACCGAGTGGATCACCGGCCGGGACCTGGTGGCCGAGCAGATCCGGGTGGCGTCGGGCGAGCCGCTGTCGTTCTCCCAGGACGACATCGAGCGGCGGGGCCACGCCATCGAGGTGCGGATCAACGCCGAGGACCCCGCCGGCGGGCGCTTCCTGCCCGCGCCCGGGGCCATCACCCGGCTGCGGGCCCCGAGCGGCTTCGGCGTGCGCTGGGACGGCGGCTACGAGGCCGGCGACGAGGTGTCGCAGTACTACGACAACCTGGTGGGCAAGCTGGTGTGCTGGGGCGCCGACCGGGACGTCGCCATCGCCCGCACGCTGCGGGCGCTGGCCGAGTTCGAGATCGCCGGCATCGCCACCACCATCCCCGCCGACGTCGCCATCCTGCGCCACCCCGACTTCGTGGCCGCCCGCCACTCGACCAAGTGGGTGGAGGACACCCTCGACCTCTCCGGCACGGCCGCGCCGGTCCCGGCCGTGACCGCCGACGGCGAGGCCCCGGAGGCCAAGGTGCGCCGGGACGTGGACGTCGAGGTCAACGGCCGCCGCTTCGGGGTCACGGTGTGGGTGCCGGAGTCGCAGGCCGGCGCGGTGGTGACCGCCGGCGCCTCCGGCGCCAAGGTGGCGACCCGCCCGCGCCGCTCGGCCGGCGCGTCCGCGGCGGCCGTGGGCAGCGGCAGCGTCACCGTCCCCATGCAGGGCACCATCGTGAAGGTGCTGGTCAGCGTGGGCGACACGGTCGAGGAGGGCCAGACGGTCTGCGTCCTCGAGGCCATGAAGATGGAGAACAACATCGCGGCCGACAAGCCCGGCACGGTGACCGAGGTCAAGGTCGAGGCCGGCCAGTCCGTCGGCTCCGGCGACGTCGTCGTCACCATCGAATAGACGTTCTGTCAGACCTGACCGTGCCGACGGCACGTGAGGTCTGACAGAACGGACCTGTTTGACTTGAACACCTGGAACATCACCATTCGTCACGTGGGTGATGGTGGGAGCGGGTGGCCGAGCAGGCGCGGCACAGGCACGCCGCGATCACGTGGGGGAGCTGGACGAGCTGCGGGTGACCGACAACGTCGGCGCCTGGGTCCGGGCCGGGCGGCTGGTCCGTCCCCGCCCGGCGTGTACGTGATCGCCGGGGCGCCCGACTCGTGGTTCCAGCAGGTCTGCGTGGCGGTGGGCTCGTCCGGCGCGTGGGCGTCGCACCGAACGGCCGCCGCCCTGTGGCGTCTCGACGGGTTCTCGACCGGGAGGATCGAGGTGCTGGTCCCCTACGGCAAGCGCCGGCGGCGCACGGCCTGGCGTGTGCACGAGACCCGGGCCATGCGGGGCGTGGACCTCGACGAGATCGACGGCATCGCCGTGACATCGCTGGCCCGCACGCTCATCGACCTCGCCGCCGTGTCCCACCCGATCCGGGTCGCCCAGGCACTCGACCACGCATGCCGGCGCCGGCCCGGCACGCTGCAGGACGTCTCCGCCCGCCACGCCGAGCTGGCCCGCCGCGGGCGCCGCGGGATCGTGCTCATGCGGCGCTTGCTGGAGGAGCGGCTGGGGACGGGCCGGTTCGCCGAGAGCGGCTTCGAGACCCGCACCGTGCACGTCGTGCGGGCCGCGGGCCTTCCCGAGCCCGAGCTGCAGCACCCGGTTCGGGATGGGGACTTCGTCGCCTACCTGGACCTCGCCTGGCCCGACATCCGCTGGATGGTCGAATGCGACAGCCTCGCCCACCACTCGGGCAAGCGCGCGCACGAGTGGGACCGGGCCCGTCGCCGCCACCTCAAGCGCCTGGGCTGGGACGGCGTCGAGGTCACCTACGACGACGTCACCCTCCACCCCACCCGCACCGGCCGCGAGCTCCGCTCGCTGTACGAGGCCCGCTACCACCAGGTTCTGTCAGCGCTCACCGTGCCTACGGCGCGCCACGTCTGACAGAACGAGGTAGGTGGTCACTCGGCGGCGTCGGCGAGGGCCTCGGCCAGGGAGGGGTGGACCAGCAGGCTCTCCACGATGTCGTTGACCCGCAGCCCGTTGGTCACGGCCACGGCCAGCACCGAGATCAGCTCGGCCGCGTGGCGGCCCACGATCGAGCCGCCCAGCACGACGCCGGTGGCCGGGTCGGACAGGATCTTCACGAAGCCCTGGGTCTCGTTGTTGATCAGCGCCTTGGCCGAGGCCGAGAACGGCACCTTGGTCACCCGCAGCTTGCGACCCCCGGCGAAGGCGTCGGCCTCGGCCAGGCCCACGTCCGCGATCTCGGGCTCGGTGAAGATGGCCGACGCCGCCTTGTCGTAGTCGAGGTGACGGTGGACCCGGGTGTGCAGGCCCATGACGTGCTCGGCGATCTTGCGGCCCTGCATGGCCGCCACCGACGACAGCGGCAGCTTCCCCGACACGTCGCCCGCGGCGTAGATGTGGTCCACGTTGGTGATGCAGTGGTGGTTGATGGGCACGTAGCCCGAGGCATCGACCTCCACGCCCGCGGCGTCGAGGCCCAGCCCGTCGCTGTTGGGGATCGACCCGATGGCCAGGAGCGCGTGGCTGCCGGTCGCCACCCGCCCGTCCGAGCACCGCACGGCCACGCCGCCGCCCTCCGGGCCGGTCGATGCCCTCGGCCCGGGCGCCCTTGAGCAGGTGGACGCCCCGGCGCAGCAGCTCGGCCTCCAGCGCCGCCGCCACCTCGGGGTCCTTCTGGGGCAGCACCTGCTGGCGCGAGACGATGAGCGTCACCTCGCTGCCCATGGACGAGAACATGTGGACGAACTCGACGCCGGTCACGCCCGAGCCGATCACCACCAGGTGCGACGGCATGTCGTTGGGCGGATAGGCGTCGCGGGTGGTGAGGATGCGGTCGCCGTCGGGGGCGGCCCAGTCGGGGATGCGGGGCCGGCTGCCCGTGGACAGCAGGATGGCGTCGGCGTCGAACTCACGGACGCCGTCGGGCGTCTCGGCCACCACCTCGTGCGGTCCCTTGAGCCGGGCCGTGCCCTGCACCATCTGCACGCCCTGGCTGGTGAGCAGGTCGACGATGTTGTGCTCCAGGCGGCTCTCGATGGCCTTGATGCGCTGGCGCAGCCCCTCCAGGTCGAGCCGGGCGTCGGACACGGACAGGCCCATGCCCGAGCTGGCGTCGACGTCGCCCATGGCCCCGGCGGTGGCGATCATGGCCTTGGACGGGATGCAGTCGAGCAGGTGGGCGGCGCCGCCCACGATGTCGCGCTCGATCATCGTCACCTCCGCCCCCAGCCGGGCGGCCGTGGTGGCGGCGGTGTTGCCCGCAGGTCCGCCACCGATGATCACGAAGCGCAAGGGCATGTGACCAGGTTACGGGAGCGGGCCTCTAGCCTCACCCCCCGATGGCGACGATCGGCCCCTCGCCCCGCGAGAAACCGCTGAGCTACCCGGGGGCCGACGCCGCGCACGTCGGGCCTCATGACCGGGGGCTCGTTCCTGGCCTTCGAGCGCCTGCGCCCGCGCCGGCTGGCCCAGGCCCGGGTGGTGCTGGGCGACGACCGGCCGGCCGCGCTGGCCGGCGGCACGTCCCGGGTCACGCTGGGCTACGCCCTGCTGGTGCTCAACGCCGTGCCCATCGAGGCCCGGATCCCGGTGCTGGCCGTGGGGTCCAACGCCTCCATCTCGCAGATGCAGCACAAGTTCGCCACCGCCGGCATCTCGTCCGTCATGCCCCTCACCTGGGCCCAGGTCACCGGCGTGCGCGTGGGCGTGGCCGCCATGATCTCCCGCTGGGGCTACGTGCCCGCGGCCCCGGTGTTCGAGCCGGGGGTCACGTCCCGCCTGGCGCTCAACTGGCTCGACCCCGAGCAGCTCGCGGCCCTGGACGAGACCGAGCGGGGCTACGACCGCCGCCTGGTGGTCGACGGCGACGGCACCCAGGTGGAGCTGGAGTCGGGCGAGCGGCTGGCCGGCTGCGGCATCTACGTGCCCCGCCGCGGCGTGCTGGCCGACCCCGAGGGCAAGCCCATGGACCTGCCCCGCGAGCAGCGCCAGCTCATCGAGACCCTGCTGTCCCGGGCCGGTCGCCCGCTGCGCCGGCTGGCGGGCGACGCGGACGCCTTCGTGGCCGCGGCCACCGACCGTCAGCGGCGCGCCGCGCTGGCCGAGGCGCTGCTGGCGTCGGAGGCGGTCCCCGTCGTCAGCTCGAGGGGCCCCACCCGCACCGGCGACCCCGCCAGCTACGGCGCGGCGCGGGCGGGGCTGCCGTCGCCCACGGGCGCGCCCGGGGCGCTGCGGGTGGCGCCGTCCCCCGACGACATCGACCGCCGCGGCGAGCCCACCGTGGCCATCTCCCCGGCCCGCGGCGCCGAGCTGGGCCACCCGAGCCACGTCGTCGTGCGCTCGTGCATGGACCCGATGGCGCCCGCCGCCGTGGGCCGGGTGGTCGAGGTGGACACCGACGAGGTCCTGGTCGACCAGGCCATCCGCAACGGGATCGGGGTCGAGATCGGCGAGCACGTGACGCTGGAGCCGTGCGGCGTCGCCCACCACCACGTGGCCGACCTGCTGCTGAGCACGCCGCACTCGCTGCTGTGCCGGGTTCAGCAGGCCGAGCTGGTCACCTCCGAGCGCCGGGCCGCGCTGCTCAGCCGGCTGGCGCTGGACCTGATCGGCATCGAGTCCGGCGACCGGGTGGTGGTCGAAGGCCTGCCCGCCGAGCCGGGCGGCGAGCTGCGGACCGTGACCGTCCGGGCCTTCGAGGCCCCCAGCGACATCATCGAGCGCCGCGAGCGGCTCGGTGGGGGCGGGTTCCAGCACCGCTTCCCCGCGGCCCGCGACGCCCTCGGCGTCTACCCCGACCTGCCCGGGATCTTCATCGACCGCGCCCTGCGCAGCCAGCTCGCCCTGGACCAGCCCCAGCTGGCGGTGGTGCGGGTCCGGGCCAGCCGCAAGGACCAGGTGACCAAGGAGACCCGCGAGATGCTGCTGGTCGTCGTGCTGGCCTTCATCGGGCTGTTGCAGGTGGTCGAGGCCGGCTGGATCTGGGTGGGGTTCCTGCTGGCGGCCGCGACCATCGTCTTCGGCATCATCGGCATGCGCCTGCGCAGCCGGCTGCGGGAGGTGTAGCGGCCTGTCTAGGCGCCGGTCCGGGCGAGCCGGACCAGCCGGTGGTCGGGCGTGAACAGCTTGCGGGTGAGGCCGAGGCCGATGATCACGACGTTGGTGGCCACGCACCCGAGGATGAGGTACATCGAGCGCGGCCTGGACCAGCACGGCGTCGACCGGGTCGGCGCCCGCCAGGATCAGGCCGGTCATGGCCCCGGGCAGGAACACCAGGCCGACCGCCTTGGTGTTCTCGATCTGGGACGTGACCGCGGTGCGCAGCGCGGAGCGCACGAACGGCTTGGACGCCTCCTGCCAGGGCTGGCCGAGCGCCAGGCGGGCCTCGACCTCGGGCCGCCGGTCGGCCAGCTCGCCCAGGATGCGGCGGGAGGCGACCACGATGCTGCCGATGGAGTTGCCGATCATCATCCCCGCGATGGGCACGACCGCCCGCCCCACCACCGGGTACATGCCCAGCCCGAACACCACGAACAGGCTGAGCGCGGCCGACGCCGACGTCGCGCCCAGGGTCAGGCGCATGATCCCCGGCACCTCGGGCGCCCGCCGCCGGACGGTGAACGACGCCACCAGCAGCATGAGCACCACCCACACCCAGGCCCAGACGATGGGCGTGTCCTCGTCCACGATGTAGAGCAGCACGTAGCCCACGGCCAGGAGCTGGACCAGCGCCCGCCCGGTCGCCCACAGCATGTCCTTCTCCAGGCGCAGGCCCTGCCACAGGGACAGGCCCACGGCCACGCCCACCAGGATCAGCGACAGCCCCAGCCCGGTCCACCCGATCGCAGCGTCGTTCATTCGCGCACCTCCCCCGCCAGGAACCGTTCGCGGACGCCGCCGGCGGCGACGCGGCCGTCCACGAGGACCACGGTCTCGTCGGCCAGGCGCTCGCACTGGTCGAGGTCGTGGGTGACCCAGACCAGCGGGCAGCCCTCGTCGGCCAGGGCCCGGGCGGTGCGCTCCAGGCGCAGGCGGGCGTCGCGGTCGAGGGCGGCCGTGGGCTCGTCCATGAGCAGGGCCGCGGGGTGGGTCACCAGCGTGCGGGCCAGGCACATGCGCTGGGACTCACCACCCGACAGCTCGTCGGCCGCGCGGTCGAGGAAGTCCGGGCCCAGGCCCGCGCTCCGCAGGGCGGCGACGTAGTCCGCCTCGCCGCCCTCGGGATCGGCGTCCGCCACCGCCAGGTTGTCCCGCACCGAGCCGGGGAAGGGCGCGGGCCGCTGGAACACCATGCCCACCTGGCGGCGCAGGGCCAGCGGGTCGAGCGAGCCCAGCGGCCGGCCCCGGTAGCGGACCTCGCCCTCGCTGGGGACCTCCAGGCGGTTGAGCAGCCGCAGCAGCATCGACTTGCCCGCGCCCGACGGCCCCACCACCACCGTGATCCCGGCCGGGGCGACGACCAGGTCGACGCGGTCCAGCGCGGTCGCCTCGCCGAAGCGCAGCGACACCCCCGACAGCTCGAACAGCGGGGCGCCCGGCTCGGGGGGCGCCGTCACGTCAGCGCGGCGAGCGGGCGCCGCGGTCGTCGTGCACGCCGTTGCCGCTCACCGACGGCTCCTCGACGCGGGGCCCGCCGGGCGGCGCGTCGCCCAGGGCGGTGCGGACCCGCTCGCCGGTGCGGGAGAACTTGAGGATGCAGTAGACGGCCCGCACGCCGTCGCGCCACCCGATCTTCTTGCCCTCGGCGTAGGTGCGGCCGTTGTAGCTGATGCCCAGCTCGTAGACCCGCCACTCGGCCCGGGCCACCTTGGCGGTGACCTCGGGCTCGAAGCCGAACCGGTCCTCCTCGATGACCACCGACTGGATCACCTCGCGGCGGAAGACCTTGTAGCAGGTCTCCATGTCGGTGAGGTTCAGGTTGGTGAACATGTTGGACAGCGTGGTCAGGAAGCGGTTGCCCACCGAGTGCCAGTAGTAGAGGACCCGGTGGGGCCGGCTGGAGATGAAGCGCGAGCCGTAGACCACGTCGGCCAGCCCGTCCTCCAGGGGCTGGACCAGCGCGCCGTACTCGGCCGGGTCGTACTCCAGGTCGGCGTCCTGCACGATCACGTAGGGGGCGGTGGCCTCGGAGAAGCCCTGGCGCAGCGCCGCGCCCTTGCCCTGGTTGTAGGGCTGGAGGTGGACCCGCACCCGGGGGTCGTCCACCTCGGCGAGGATGTCGCGGGTGCCGTCGGTGGAGCCGTCGTCGACGATGACCACCTCGGCGGTCCAGGGCGACGCCAGCACCTGGCCCAGCACGGTGGAGATGGTCGCCCGCTCGTTGAAGCACGGGATGACGACCGACAGGCAGGGATGAGGTTCGGCCACGGTCCCGGGATCGTAGTGGCTGCGGCGCCCCCAAGATCCGGTTGACACCGTCGACCCACTCCCGCTTACTGGCAGTAGGTTCACGATGCGTAGTAGGGGGAGCACGCTATGACCGACCTCCTGGCGCGGCCGGCCGGGGGCGCCCCGCAGGGGGCGGACCCGCCGCCCGAGCCTCGCCTCGCCCCCCAGCCCGGCGCCCTCGCCTTCGGCCCCCTGGTGCTGGCCTCCCTGTCGGCCGCCGCCGGGATCATCCATCTGGTGATGGCCCCATCGCACCTGGCGGAGTCGACCGCCGAGGGCGCCGGGTTCCTCGTCGCCGGCTGGGTGCAGATCGGCCTGGCCGTGGCGCTGATCCGCTCGTCCCCGCCCCGGCGCCCGCTGCTGGGCGCGGTGGCGGCCGTCAACGCCGCGCTGGTCGCCCTGTGGGCCGTGAGCCGCACCGCGGGCCTGCCCGGGGTGGGCGTCGCACGCGGGCCACGCCGCCTCGGTCACCCTGGTGGACGGCACCGCGGTGGCGTTCGAGACGGTCCTGGTGCTGGGCGCGCTGGCGCTGCTGTGGCGGCCCGCGGCCGCGGCCGGCGGCCGGGTGGGCAGGATCGCGGCGCTGGCCGTGCCGCTGGCGGTGATGGCGCTGACCACGGCGGCGATCGCCTCGCCCTCGGCCCGCGACCACGCCCAGGGCGAGCACGGCACCCACGGCACGGCCCACGACCACGGCACCGCCGCCCCCGCCGACGACAAGGGCCTGTCGCTGCTCCGGAACGGCCACGACCACGGCGCCGCGGCCCCGGTCGAGCTGGACGGCGCCACGCAGGCCCAGCTGGACGCGCCAGCTGGCCGTGACCCGGACGCTGATCGAGCGGTACCCGACGGTGGCCGCGGCCGAGGCGGCGGGGTACGACCGGGTCGGGCCCTTCCTGCCCGGGCTGGGCGCCCACTTCATCCCACCCGACGGTGACTACGTGAACGGGGCCATCACCGAGTCCGAGCTCGTGGGGCCGCTGCTCGTCTTCGACGGCACCGAGCCCGACGCCGCGCTGGCCGGGTTCATGTACGTGGCGGTCAACCAGGGGACCGAGCCCGAGGGCTTCGCCGGGCCCAACGACCACTGGCACTACCACGAGAACGTGTGCCTGGTGGACCGGCCCGACGGCGGCTTCGACACCCCGTTCGTGGCCGACCAGGACGTCACCGAGGAGATGTGCACCACCATCGGCGGCCGCTTCGTCCCCCTCATCCAGCACATGGTGCACGTGTGGGTGGTGCCCGGGTACGAGAGCCGGGACGGCCTGTTCTCCGACGTCAACCCCGCCCTCGACTGCCCCGACGGCAGCTACTACCAGGTGAGCTGGCGGGAGATGGGGTCCCGCGACAGCGCCTGCCTCAACGCCTAGGGGGCGTGTCCGTTGTCATAGCGGCCCATTCGTCGCCGCCGGCCGAGGGTCCGTAGCATCGAGGGCGTGACCGACCAGCCCGACCTCGACGACTGGCGGGCCCTGGCGGCCCAGGACCTGCGCGGCGCCGACCCGGACACGCTGGTCTGGCACACGCCCGAGGGCATCGACGTCCGGCCGCTGTACACCGCGGCCGACCTGGCCGCGGTGGACGGGCTCGACTCGCTGCCCGGCTTCGCGCCCTTCACCCGGGGCGTGCGGGCCACGATGTACGCCAACCGGCCCTGGACCATCCGCCAGTACGCGGGCTTCTCCACCGCCGAGGAGTCCAACGCCTTCTACCGGCGCAACCTCGCCGCGGGCCAGATGGGGCTGTCGGTGGCGTTCGACCTGGCCACCCACCGGGGCTACGACTCGGACCATCCCCGGGTGGTGGGCGACGTCGGCAAGGCCGGGGTGGCCATCGACTCGGTCGAGGACATGAAGATCCTGTTCGACCGGATCCCCCTGGAGAAGATGTCGGTCTCCATGACCATGAACGGCGCGGTGCTGCCCACGCTCGCCGCCTTCGTGGTGGCGGGCGAGGAGCAGGGCGTGGACCAGGCCCAGCTCTCCGGCACCATCCAGAACGACATCCTCAAGGAGTTCATGGTCCGCAACACCTACATCTACCCGCCCGAGCCCAGCATGCGGATCGTGGCCGACATCATCGAGTACACGGCGCAGCACATGCCGCGCTTCAACTCGATCTCGATCTCCGGCTACCACATGCAGGAGGCGGGGGCGACGGCGGTCCAGGAGCTGGCGTACACCATCGCCGACGGCCTGGAGTACGTGCGCTACGCCGTGGACCGCGGGCTCGACATCGACCGGTTCGCGGGGCGGCTGTCGTTCTTCTTCGCCATCGGCATGAACTTCTTCATGGAGGTGGCCAAGCTGCGGGCGGCCCGGCTGCTGTGGCACCGGGTCATCTCGCAGTTCGAGCCGAAGGACCCCCGCTCGGCCATGCTGCGCACCCACTGCCAGACCAGCGGCGTGTCGCTCACCGAGCAGGACCCGTACAACAACATCGTGCGCACCGCGGTCGAGGCCATGGCCGCGGTGCTGGGCGGCACCCAGAGCCTGCACACCAACAGCTTCGACGAGGCGCTGGGCCTGCCCACCGACTTCTCGGCGCGCATCGCCCGCAACACGCAGCTCATCCTGGCCGAGGAGACCGGCATCCCCCGGGTGGTCGACCCCCTGGCCGGCAGCTACTACGTCGAGTCGCTGACCCAGGCCCTGGCCGACGCGGCCTGGGCGCTCATCCAGGAGGCGGAGGAGATGGGCGGCATGACCAAGGCGGTGGCCTCGGGCATGCCCAAGCTGCGCATCGAGGAGTCCTCGGCCCGGCGCCAGGCGGCCGTGGACCGGGGCGAAGAGGTCATCGTGGGCGTCAACAAGTACCAGCACCCGGACCCCGAGCACGTCGACGTGCTGTCCATCGACAACACCGAGGTGCGCCGCCAGCAGATCGCCCGCCTGGAGCGGGTGCGGGCCGAGCGCGACGAGGCCGCCTGCCAGGACGCGCTGCGCCGCATCACGGAGGGCGCGGCCGGCGACGCCAACCTGCTGGCGCTGTGCATCGACGCCGCCCGGGCCCGGGCCACGGTGGGCGAGATGAGCGACGCCATGGAGCAGGTGTTCGGGCGGCACAAGGCCGAGATCCGCTCGATCCAGGGCATCTACGGCTCCGCCTACGAGGGCGACGACGAGTTCGCCCGGGTCCAGGCCGAGGTCGAGGCCTTCGCCGAGGCCGAGGGCCGCCGGCCCCGCCTGCTGGTGGTCAAGATGGGCCAGGACGGCCACGACCGCGGCGCCAAGGTCATCGCCACCGCCTTCGCCGACCTGGGCTTCGACGTCGACATCGGCCCCCTGTTCCAGACCCCGGCCGAGGCGGCCCGCGACGCGGTCGACAACGACGTCCACGTGGTGGGCGTGTCCAGCCAGGCGGCCGGCCACCAGACGCTGGTCCCCCAGCTCATCGACGAGCTCCACGCCGCGGGCGCCGACGACGTGGTGGTGGTGTGCGGGGGCGTCATCCCCCCGCAGGACTACGACGCCCTCACCGCCGCGGGCGTGGCCGCCATCTTCGGCCCCGGCACCAACATCCCCGCCGCCGCCCGCCGGGTCCTGGAGCTCCTCCGCTCCCGCCGCCCGGCGGCCTGAGGGAGTCCGTCAGTCGGCCGACCGGACGCACTCTGGTGCGCACGGTCCCGACGGCCGCGGCGGCGGCCAGGGCGGCAGCGGCGACGACCAGGATGGGCGGCCAGGGGCTCCAGGCCAGCATGCCGCGGAGCGGGCCCGAGCGGCCCAGGGCCGGACCACGAGCCGTGGACCACCTCGGCCAGGACCCAGGCCTGGAGCGTGAGGGTGGCGGCCAGGGTGAGCGGGACCGCCCGGCGGCGGAACAGGGCGGCCAGGCCCAGGCCGACGACGGCCATGGGGCCCACCAGGGCGGAGTAGAGGTAGCGGCCCTGGATGAAGGCGTAGTTGCCGGTCGTCTCGTACAGGCCCCAGGCCCGGCGGACCACGAACGTGAGGAGCAGCGCGACGGCCAGCCAGGCGAAGGCGACGTCGGCCCGGCGGGGGCCGCCCTCGGGGGACCGTCCCGGGCGGGCGCGGACGGCGGCGGCCACCGTCGCCACCGCCGCGACCGCCAGCGCGAGCGCGACCACCCACACCGGCAGCTCGAACTTGGGGTTGCGGAACCCGATCCACGCCCACGTGCGGGTGATCAGCCGGCCGGAGAACGTCCAGACGAAGCGGATCATGTCGGCGTGGAACTCCGGCGGGCGGTCGCTCTCGGTGCGGGTGAGCGACTCGGTGGTCGGCGCCACCTGGCCCTCCCGCACCAGGTTGGCGATCCACCACCAGCCGCCGAGCACGGCGGACACCAGCGCCCACCCGGACCAGGCCGCCCGCGGTCGGAGCGCCGCCGGCCCGTCGTCCACGCGCAGAGGGCGTAGGCGACCACGACCCCGGGGACGAACATGACCGCGAACGCCTTGGTCAGCAGGGCCAGGCCGAGGACCACGGCCACCGCCACGTCGGTGCGCCACGCCCGCAGGCCCCGCGCCACCCCGGCCAGCAGCACCGCCAGCACCCCGCCCAGCAGGATCAGCAGGTTGTCGTTGTTCACCGAGGCGGCGATGTGCACGAGCTGCGGCAGGCCCAGGGGCAGCAGGGCGGCCACCGTGCCCGCCCGGTCCCGGCCGCCGATCCGGCGGACCGCCGCCCACGCCAGCAGGGGCAGGGGCAGCACCAGCGCCACGTTGGCCAGGCGCAGCAGGCCCAGCTCCTTGTCGAGGCTGGGCACCCCGTGGCCGGGCAGGAGCCAGCGCTCGACCCGCAGCAGCGCGGCCATGGCCTCGTAGTAGAGCGGCGGGTGCTGGGGCATCTGGTTGTAGGCGCGCGGGAAGTCGGGCCGCGCCAGGTTGGGCGGATAGGCCTGCTCGTCGGGCGCGGTGCCGCCCAGGTCGAAGGCGTCGGGCCGCTGGCCCCGGGGCACGGCCGCGGCCGCGTCGAAGGTGGGCCAGCGGAAGCGGGAGTCGACCAGGTAGCGCTTGGTGTCCAGCTCCAGGCTCTCGCCGAAGTAGCGGCCGTCGTAGGCCGGGTACCCGTGGCCTTCGGCCAGGTAGAGGACGAGGTCCACGTGGGCGGGCTCGTCGGGCGCCCGCATGGGTGGGACCGCCACCGTCCACAGCGCCGCCACCAGCCCGAACAGCCCGGTGGCGAACCACACCGCCCGGGGTGGGCGGGGCGGTAGCCGCCGCCGGGCCGGGACGGCGACCGGCTCGACGAGGATGGGAGACGGGGTGACGGTGCTCATGCTCAACCGCCGTCACCCGTGAAGCCGAGCGGAGGCGGCGGCGCGGACGAGGGCGGCGAGGGCGGGTCGAGGGCGAAGATGCGGGCCACCCGGCCCTCCGCCCGGACCTCGTGCACCAGGCGCAGCCCGGGCACCTCGCCGTCGTCCATGAGCACGGCCAGCTCCGGCATGAGCCGGTCCACCGTGTACCAGTCGGCCACCAGGTAGTCGACGCCGTAGTGGCGGGCGAAGCGCACCACCTCGTCCAACCCGGACGCCGGCATCGCCACCGACGGGCGCTCGGCGTAGAACTCCACGATCATGCTGCGGGTCATGACCCGGGCGTCCGGGTCGCTGTGCGCGGCCAGCCACTCCCCCGCCCGGCGCTGCTCGGTCTGCTCCACCGGGTGCCACCAGCCCGCCACCTCGCCCCGGAACGAGGTCACCGTGGGGAGCACCACCAGGGCCAGGACCACGACCGTCGCCACCGTCCGCACGCGCCCGCGCAGGGAGCCGAGCGCCGCGCCCACCAGCACCGTGGCCAGCGCGATGGTCACCACCAGGTAGCGCTGCTGGACGAAGAAGGCGAGCGACGGACAGCACCGGCAGCGCGCCCACCGCCAGCAACAGCCACACCGTGCGGGACCGGCGGAACCGCCAGGCCCCGAACGCGGCCAGCGCCCACAGGGGAAGCGGCAGCACCGTGGGCGTGCGCACGACGTCCTCGAGCTTGCCCACGTTGGTGCCGACGATGCCCCGGTACTCGTCCGGATGGGCGCGGGCCAGGGTGGTCAGCGGGGTGTACTCGGCGGCGAACCGCAGCTCGGTCTCGTCGAGGCCGTAGAGCTCCTGGTTGCGGGCGGCCCGGTCGCCCCGGGCCACCGCGGCCCACGCCTCGATGGACGCGTCCTGCGTCTTGGCCGTCAGCTCCCAGCGGCCCGTGTTGGCGTGCAGGTAGGCGGCATAGGGCGCCACGCACAGCAGGATCGGCAGCGCGAACGCGGCCACGGTGGCGGCCCGCGGCGGGCGCCGGCGGGCCAGCACCACCACCGCGACGCCGAGCGGCACCACCACCAGCAGGCCCTCCGGCCGGGTGAGGTAGGCGAGCCCGACCAGCAGGCCCGCGGCCGCCACCCGAACCAGCCGGGCGCGGCCGTCGCGGTCGGCGGCCGACACCACCAGCCACAGGGCGGTGACGATCAGCAGCGCGTACTCGGCCTCGGACCCCGTGCCCCGGATCTGGGGCATGGTGGCCAGACCCGGCGCCAGCGCCGCCACCCAGGCGGTGGCCACCCCGCCCGCCGGTCCCGCGAGGCGCCGGCCCAGCAGGCTGAGCGGGACGATCAGCAGCGTGCCCGACACCACGGTGAGCGCCACCGTGCCGGTGTGGGGGTCGGACACGACCCAGCTGGACACCCCCAGCAGCACGGGCAGGAAGGGCGGGAAGTGCAGCTCGGGCTCGCCGTAGCGCTGGAAGCCGTCGCCCTCCACGAAGGACAGGCCCGAGTGCAGGTAGGCGGTCTCGTCGGTGGAGGCGGCGTCGTCGGTGAGGCCGACCGCGATCCGCACCACCAGGCCTACGGCCAGGGCGGCGAGGACGAGCCCGCCCAGCCGGGGGGTCCGGGCGGGCGGGGCGGCCGGCGCAGGCGGCTCGGCCGCCTGCACGGGCGCGGTGAGGGTGGCGGTCATCGGGCCCGGGCCGCGACCATCGTCCACGGGAACGGGGCCCGGACGCGGGCCACGTCGAGCTGGGACGCCACGAAGCGGGCGAAGCCCCGCCGCGACCAGTGCTGGACGTGGCCGGGCGTGTTGCCCAGCGCGCCGATGTACTTGCCGCGGGCCAGGTTGGCGGCCCGCCAGATCGGCTCCCGGGGCACGGACAGGACCAGGTCGCCCCGGCTCACGCGGGCCAGCTCGGCCAGGCCCGCCGCGGGGTCGGGCACGTGCTCCAGGACCTCGACCGCCAGCACCAGGTCGAAGGCGCCGGCCGGGAAGGGCAGGTGCGCGATGTCGCCGAACAGGGCGACGATGCCGCGGGCCCGCCACTCGGCCGCCAGCGCGGGGTCGGGCAGGTCGACCCCGGTGACCGTGGCCGCCGGGTAGCGCTCGCGCACCCGGGCCGCCACCTCGCCCTCGCCCACGCCGACCTCGAGCACCGTGGCGGGCGCCCGCTCCGGCAGGCAGGCGTCGAGCGCGGCGAGGAAGCCGGCCATGAGGCGACGCTCGACCGGGTTGGTGGACGCGTACTTGTCGTAGGTGTTCCCCGTCGGGACGAGCGTGGTCACGGTCGGCCAGACCTAGCACGGGCGCGGCACCCCGCCGGCACACCGGGGCCCATCCATCGAGGTCGGTCGCGAAAGTTCACCCGGGCGCCACGATCCGTTTGCCCGACGCACGCCCGCGGGGTTCGGGATCGGGCCGGGGTGTCGGCCAGAATGGGCCCGCGATGGCCCCCGAACCCGCCACCCTCACCGTCGAGGGCGAGCCGACCCCCAGCCGGCGGCCTCGCCGCACGGTCGCGCTCTCCGCGCTGGCGGGGACCGCGGTGGCCGTGGTGTGCATCGGCTTCGTGGTGGCCCGCATGACCGCGCAGTGGTCCGAGGTGCGGGACCAGATCGCCGGGGCCTCGATCGGTTGGATCGTCGCCGCGGGGCTGGCGGCCGCGGCCGCCATGGCCTGGATCGCCGCCGCCTGGCGGCGGGTGCTGGGCCTGCTCGGCCCCGCGCCCGAGCGGGGTCGCACCATGGCCTGGTACTTCGCGGGCGAGATCGGCAAGTACGTGCCGGGCGCGGTGTGGCCGGTGCTGGGCCGGGGCGAGCTGGCCCGCCGGGGCGGCGTGCCCCGCCACCGGGCCTACCCCAGCGTGGCGCTGTCGCTGGCCGCGCTCTACCTGGCGGCGCTGGTCCTGGCCGCGGTGCTGGTCCCCCTGGACCTGGCCCATCAGGCCTCCTCGCCCGGCGCGCTGGCGCTGCTGGTGCTGCTGCCGGTCGGGCTGGTGGCGCTGCACCCCCGCGTCCTGGGCACGGGGCGCGACCTGCTGGTGCGCTTCACCGGCCGGGGCGCCGACATCACCCTGCCCCGGTGGTGGGCCACCGTGGGCGTGGTGGCCGGCTACCTGCCCGCCTGGCTGGCCATCTGGGCCGCCACCTGGTGCGTGGCCCGGGCCCTGGTCCCCGATCCGCCCCTGCTCCGCATCGGCGTGGCCACCGCCCTGTCGTGGACCGCGGGGTTCGTGGCCGTGCCCGTGCCGGCGGGAGCGGGCGTGCGGGAGGCCGTGTTCGTGGCGGCCTCCGGGCTGCCGGTGGGCATCGGCGCCACCATCGCGGTGGGCAGCCGCCTGGTCTTCCTCCTGGTGGACGTGGCCGGCGCGGGCCTGGCCGCGCTTCAGGCGTCGACCACCGTGAGCTCGCGCACCCGGCGCTCGGGAGGGGAATCGCCCGGCTCGTAGTGCGAGGGGGCGACGCCCAGCTCCAGCTCGATCCGGCGGACCCGCTCCAGCGTGCGCTGGGTGACGACCCGGTGGGTGGCGATGAGGTCGGCCAGCACGCCCAGGGCGAAGACCTGCCCGGCGGCCACCAGCAGCACGCCGCCCAGCACGATCGACTGGAGGTGCCCGGAGCGGTCGCCGTGCACCACCCAGTCCCACAGGAACGGGCTCCACGCCGCCAGCGCGCCCAGCACCAGCAGGCCCGCCAGGGCGGAGAACACCCGCAGCGGCTCGTAGCCGGTGTAGATGCGGAACAGCGCCAGCATGTTGCGCCGCACGTAGAGCGACATGGACTTGAACAGCCGCGACTCGCGGGTCTTGGGGTTGGTGCCCACCGGCACGGCCTCGACCGCGGCGAGGCTCTTGCCCGCCTGGATCAGCGACTCCAGCGTGTAGGTGAACGTCGAGACCACGGTGAGGCCGAGCGCGGCCTCCCGGTTGTAGGCCCGGAAGCCGGAGGTGGCGTCGGGCACGTCGGTGCCGGACGCCTGGCGCACCGCCCAGCTGCCCAGCCGCTGGAGCGCCTTCTTGGCGGGCGAGAAGTGGTCGATGTCCCGGACGTTGCGGTCGCCGATGACCATGTCGGCCCGGCCCGCCACGATCGGCGCGACGAGGGCGGGGATGGCATCGGCCGAGTACTGGTTGTCGGCGTCGGTGTTGACGATCACGTCGGCGCCCAGCTTGAGCGCGGCGTCGAGGCCCGCCTGGAAGGCGGAGGCCAGCCCCTTGTTCTTGGTCAGCTTGACGATGTGGTCGACGCCGTGGGCCCGGGCCACCTCGACGGTGCGGTCGGTGGAGCCGTCGTCTACCACGAGCCACTCGACCCGGTCGATGCCGGGCACCCGGCGCGGCAGATCGGCCAGCGTGGCCGGAAGCTGGTCCTCTTCGTTGAGGCACGGGATCTGGATGATGAGCTTCATGGCGCGTGCTGTCGGAACGCGAGGCCGATCATCATGGCGACCCCGGCCGGACGCAATGAGCTTTACCTGGGATTCACCCAGGCTTCCTCCGCCCGTCGCCATGGCCCGTAAGCTCTGCGTCATGGGCGAGGACGCCGAGCGGCTGCGGGCCGGCGATCGGCGGGCGCTGGCCCGCTCGATCACGCTGATCGAGTCGACGCTGCCGGAGCGCCGCGCCGAGGCGGCCGCGCTGCTCGACGCCATCCTGCCCGCCACCGGCCATGCGGTGCGGGTGGGGGTCAGCGGCACTCCGGGCGCGGGCAAGTCCACGTTCATCGACGAGCTGGGCACCCACCTGACCGCGGCGGGGCACCGGGTGGCGGTGCTCGCCGTCGATCCGTCGAGCCGGCGCAGCGGGGGCTCGATCATGGGCGACAAGACCCGCATGGAGCGCCTGGCCCGCGACCCGGCCGCCTACATCCGCCCGTCACCGTCGGGTGGGTCCCTGGGGGGCGTGGCCCGCCGCACCCGCGAGGCCGCGCTGCTGTGCGAGGCCGCGGGGTTCGACGTGATCGTCATCGAGACCGTGGGCGTGGGCCAGTCGGAGACCGCGGTGGCCGACATGGTGGACTGCTTCCTGGTCATCGCCGCGCCCGGCGGCGGCGACGAGCTGCAGGGCATCAAGCGGGGGATCATGGAGCTGGCCGACGTGGTGGTGGTGAACAAGGCCGACGGCGACCTGGCCCCCGCGGCCCGGCGGGCCGTGGCGGACTACCGCCATGCCGTGCACCTGCTGCGGCCCAAGCACCCGGGCTGGTCGGTCCCGGTGCTGCCGGCCTCCGCCCTGGAGGGCACGGGGGTGGACGAGGCCTGGGCCGCCCTCGAGCGGTTGTCGGCCCACCTGCGCGCCGACGGCGCCCTCGACCGCCTGCGGTCGGCCCAGGCGGTGGACTGGCTGTGGGCGGAGCTGCGGGAGCGGCTGGTGGACGCCTTCCGCCAGGACGAGCGGGTGGCCAAGCGCCTGGGCGAGGTCGAGGCCGCGGTGCGCTCGGGGCGCCTGTCCCCCACCACCGCCGCCCACGAGCTGCTGGCCGCCCACGGCGTCAGCGAGTCGGAGTCGGAGTCCGAGGGGGCGGAGTCGGGGTTGGAGGGGGAATGGTGAGCTGGAAGGCGCAGGTCCGGCGGGTGGGCCGCAAGCTGCTGGGGCCGGACGCGGCTGCGGGACCGGCGGCGCCGCCCGGGCCCGATCCCGAGGTGCCACCGTGGCTGCCGCTGCCCGAGCCGGGACCGGAGGGCGGCGTGCTGTGCAACGTGTGCCGCTGGCAGGGACGGGCGTTCGACGGTCCCGCCCACGTGGAGCTGGCGCTGTGCCCGCGGTGCGGTAGCAACGGCCGGGACCGTTTCCTGCACTGGTGCCTGGCCCGGCGGGTGAAGCTGGGGCCGGAGCTGCGGGTGATCGAGAACAGCCCGCGCATGGGGCCGGGCTACCGGGCCGCCATGAGCACCTGGTTCTTCTACCGCACCAGCGACTACGACCTGCGCGCCCACGCGGGCAACCTGCGTCTCGACCTCCAGGCCATCGACCTGCCCGACGCCTGCCTCGACGTCATGCTGTGCGCCCACGTGCTGGAGCACGTGCCCGACACCGGCAAGGCCCTGGCCGAGCTGCGCCGGGTCATGGCCCCCGGCGGCCACCTGCTGCTGCAGATACCGGTCCTCCAGGGCCACACGGCCCCGCCCACCGAGCCCGAGTTCCACGGCGACGACACGCCCGTCTTCTGGCGCTTCGGCTTCGACCTGACCGCCCGGCTGCGCGCCGAGGGCTTCGAGGTCGACCTGCTGTGCACCGCCGACCTGGCCGGCGCGGTGGCCGATCCCGAGGGCGCCAACCCGTGGCCGCAGTGGGCGGGCGAGTTCGACGTGCCCGGCATCCTGGCCGCGGCCCGCGCCCCCGACGTCGCGGGGGACCTGGTGGTGGTGGCCGATCGGGCGGCCGCTGCCCGCATCGGCGCCCAGCCGGGTTACATGTACCTGACCTGGGATTGCCGGGTGCCGACCGTGGGGGGCGAGCACAGTGAGTGAGCGAAGCGAGCGAACCATCGACACAGTGCGGTACTCGGCACTCAGTGCCGATCCCTCATTGGTGCATCCCGTAGGGGTGCACCAATGAGGGAGCAGGGTCGACCGCTGATCCTCGACGGGATCAACCTGGTCGTGACCGACATGGCCGCGACGGTGGAGTTCTACCGGGCGCTGGGCCTCGACCTGGGCGAGGACGCGCCGTGGACCGGCTACCACCGTCCCGCCCAGGCGGGCGGCGCCCTCGACATGGACTTCGACAGCACCACCTTCGCCGCGGTGTGGTGCGAGGGCTGGCCCGCCGGCCGGCCGGGCGTGGTCGTCGGGTTCAAGGTGGCCGAGCGCGAGGACGTCGACGCCATCTACGAGACCATGACGGCCGCCGGCTACGACGGCCTCCAGCCGCCCTACGACGCCTTCTGGGGTGCCCGCTTCGCGGTGCTGGCCGACCCGGACGGCCACGGCGTGGGCATCATGAGCCCCGCCGAGCCCGAGCGGCGGACCGAGCCGCCGCCCATGACGGGCTGAGCGGTAGGACCCGATGCGGCGCGCGAGGCGTTGGAGCGCGCCGCATCGAGCCTTCCACCGCGTGCCACCGGGGGCCGACCCGTGACGGCAACTGGCCTCCGACGAACGCGCCCGCAAGGTAGCCGATTGGCTAGGCGGGTGCAAGCCGATCGGCTAGCGAGTCGATCGGCTACCCTCGTCGAGTGAGCGGGGATGGATCGATGACCATGCGCGAGCGGGCGAGCCGCTACGGCCCCGCCCAGCGGCGCATCATCGTCGCGGCGCTGGACCTGTTCGTCGACCGCGGCGTGAGCGGGACGTCCCTCCAGATGATCGCCGACGCCGTGGGTGTGACCAAGGCCGCCGTGTACCACCAGTTCCCGACCAAGGAAGAGATCGTCCTGGCCGTGACCGAGGTCGAGCTCCAACGGCTGGAGGAGGCGCTCGAGGTGGCCGAGGCCGAGGAGTCCGCCACCCGGGGCCGCGAGATCCTGCTCCGGCGGGTCATCGACATCGCGGTCGAGCGCCGGCGGGCGGTCACCACGCTGCAGAGCGATCCCGTGATCATCCGGTTCCTGGGCGAGCAGCCGGCGTTCCAGCAGCTGATCGTGCGCCTGTTCACCGTCCTGCTGGGCGACGAGCCGGGTCCCCGGGCCCGGGTCCGGGTCGCGGTGCTCACCGCCGCCATCGGCGGTGCGGTGGCCCATCCCTTCGTCGCCGACCTCGACGACGACACGCTGCGCGCCGAGCTGCTCCACGTCACCCGGCGGCTCATCATGCTCCCCGGCTGACGGTCGCCGCGGCTAGCCGACCGTGTAGCCGACCAAGTAGCCGATCGGCTAGGCTGATCGTAGCCGTTCGGCTAGGACGAGGGGGACACCGTGGCAGATCCGACGACGACCGACGCTCAGCTCGACGGCTTCCTGGAGATCCGCAAGCCGGGCGCCCACCTGGAGGAGGACGTCGTCGCCGACGAGTTCGTCCTCATGCTCGGGGTCGACCTGACCAACTTCCCCAAGTTCCCCCGGGTGGACGACGACGTCACCTATCCCCGGGCCGACCTCGACATCCGCCAGGAGCTCGACGTCGACTCCGGCGCCGAGCTGCCGGACTACGCCGGGCCGTACCGCGCCGACCTGCGCTTCACCGACTTCTCCCGTGAGGCCCTGGCCACCAGGTTCCTGCCCTGGAGCGAGGCCTACCTCCGGCTGTGCGTGGACGGGTGGGCCGACGAGGTGGCCCGCCGCTACGGCGCCGCCACCATGGCCGAGATCGAGTGGGCCGCGTGGTGCGACCAGGTCGTCCCCGAGCTCGAGCGCATGAGGGGTGAGTTCCTCCCCGCCGGCACGGCCTACGACGACCCCAACCAGGCCGTGGCCGAGGCGGACCGCGCCCACTCCCGGATCGTCTACACCGGCCTGTTCACCCCGCGCCCCGACGCGGGCGAGCTGTCGAAGACCCAGCTGGTCACCTGGCTCCTCGGCAGCCACGAATACCTGCTCCAGTGCATCGAGGCCTGGGCCACCCAGATCACGGTCCGCTACGGGCTCGACGTGATGTTCGACATCCAGTGGGCCCTGTGGGGCGACACGGTGCTGCCCGGGGGTAAAGCAGCTCAAGGCCGACTACCTGGGCATCACCGGCAACACCGTGGCGGACTGGATGAAGGACCTCCAGGTCGACGCCACCGCCATGCCCGGCAAGGCCTTCGACCTCTCCTTCGAGATGCCCGAGCCCGAGGTCGGCATCATGACCTTCAACCGCTGCGTCGCCGCCGACCAGTGGGAGGCCATGGGGCGCCCGGACATCCTGGAGAAGAACTGCCACTCCACCTGCCCGAAGTCGATGATCGAGACCACCCGCATGTACAACCCCAACATGCAGGTCGAGATCCTCGCCATCCCGCCCCGGCGGGACCCGGGCGACGTGTGCTGCAAGTGGCGCTTCAGCATGCGGGACGAGAGCGACCCCGAGTACGTCCCCGTCGAGCTCACCCCCAAGCCGGACGCCTAGCCGATCCTCTCCAGCCACAGGTTGCCGCCCGAGTTGGCGGTGACCCACGGCAGGCGGCGCAGCGCGTCCCCGTGGCGCTGCCACAGGAAGTCCTGGAACCAGCGGACGGCGAAGGTGGGGTTGAACGACAGGAACGCCCGCAGCAGGTAGGCCTCGTGCCACGCCCGGCCCTGGCGCACCCAGTCCGGCGGGTAGTCGAACGGGAAGAAGATGTCGTGGACGTGGATCCACACGCCCGGCGCCAGGCGGGGGAACACCTCGAACATGAGGTGGTTCACGTCCGAGCCCGCCTTCACCACGTGGGTCGAGTCGACGAACAGCAGGTCGCCGGGGCCCAGGGTCGCGAACACGGCGAGGTCGAGGTCCTGCACCGCGGTGCGGTGGATCGTCACCCGGGCCTCGTCGTCCGGGCGGAGCAGGCTCTCCAGCAGGGCGGGATAGGGGTCGACGAAGGTCAGCTCGGTGCCCGGCAGCCAGCCGTCCACCGTGTCGAGCAGCAGGGCGGACGAGAAGCCCGAGCCCACCTCGATCACCCGGCCGGGCTTCAACCGGCGCAGCATGCCGTGGAGCACCACCCCGTCGCCGTAGGCGTAGGCGAAGTTGTCGTACCAGTAGCGCCACTGGGCCTCGCCCTCGGGCTGGCGCTCGGGGAAGGGGGCGTCGGCCACCAGGGGGACCAGCTCGTCGAGCAGGGCCAGCTGCTCGTCCTCCCGCAGGTCGATGCCCACCAGCGGGCGCTTGCGGGCACCCTCGGTGTCCAGCCGGGCCTCGAACTCGGCCAGGTCGGGGAAGGGCGAGTAGAAGTGGCCGGGCGGCACCCAGGTCTCGTAGGTGGCCCGCAGGTGGTCGCGCTCGGCCCGCACCCGCCGGTAGGCCCAGGGCGTGCCGGGCGTGTTGGCGATGCGGCGGCCCAGGGACCGGACCGACGCCACCGGCGTGCGGGCGGCCCGGATCAGGCGGCCGGAATCGCCCGACGCGGTCATGCGCCCAGCTCCCCGACCACGCGGCGCATGCGTTCGGTGAACGCGTCCCAGCCGAACGTCTCGGCCCGGCGCCGGGCCGCCTCGGCCATCGTCGCCCGCCAGCCGGGGTCGGCGATCAGGGCGCGGGTGTGCGCCACCAGGCCTTCGATCCCCGCGAAGCGGTAGCCGGACACGCCCTGCTCCACGATCTCGACCTGGCCCGCGGCGTCGATGACCACCGGCACCGCCCCGGCGGACATCGCCTCCACGGTGGTGATGCCGAAGTGCTCGAAGCGGTCGGGGTGGCGCTCGGGGTCCTCGCCCAGCCCCGCGGCATGCCAGAAGATGGCGGCGCGGGCGTACAGCGCCCGCAGCTCGGCCCCCGGGGCGTCGGCGTGGATCACCACCGGCAGTCCCTCCGCCGCGGCCCGGATCTCGTCCAGGTAGGGCTGGTGCTCCGGGCTGCACCCGCCCACCAGGTGGTACTCCCACCCGTCCGCGCCGCCGGACTCCACCAGGCGGCGGAAGGCGCCCACCATCTCCAGCTGCTTCTTGTTGTGGCCGGTGCCGGGCAGGAAGAACCGCCCCACCGACACGATCACCGGCTCCTTCTCCCCCGGCTCCACCAGCGTGACCGGCGGGTACAGCACCTCGCTGGGCCGGTGCCACAGCCGCTCGATCCAGCCCTGGGTGTACTGCGAGTTGGCCAGCACCCGGTCGTAGCTGTCGAGGTAGCCGGGCCGGCCGGTCGGCCCCGACAGGACCGGCGCGGCGCGCGCCACCCGGGCCCGCCAGCCGCCGCCCGCGTGCACGCCGATGACGGGGACGCCGAGCGGGCGGGTGTCGGTGCCGATGCCCACCTCGGCCGGGATCCACGAGCGGCAGCGCAGGTCCACCCGGACCGGCTCGCCCGCGGGCACGTCCACCGTGAAGGTCAGGGCCACGCTGCGCCGGCGGTCGAGCCGCGAGGCGGGCGCGTCGACCACGGCCCGGCCCAGTGCCCGGCCGTCGTGCTCGGCCACCACCTCCACCGGTCCCACCGCCGCGGGCACGTAGCGGCCGAGCAGCACGGTGACCGGCACCCGCCCGCCGCCGGGCGCCCGCACCACCAGGTCGGCGTCGCCGCCGGTCCAGCGGATGCCGTGCCGGCGGGTGGCCTCGGGGGTGTAGAAGCGGTCGCCCAGCTCGGCCGACGCGGCCCGCCCGGTGAGCGGGCCCTCCGCGCGGCCGGCGAGCCAGCGGCGCGCCGCCTCGGGGCGCTCGGGCCGGGGACCGGGGAAGTGGACCACGTACAGGCCGTGGCGGGCGCGGCTGGCGTCCCAGGACAGGTAGGAGGCGTTGACGAACAGGTCGTAGGCCTCCGACGCGGCGGTCACGCCCAGGTCGTCCACCACGTCCACGCCCACGCCGCCGAGGTCGAGGTCGAGCCGCTCCCCCAGCCAGTCCCGGTCGACCGGCTCGTGGGCCAGCAGGTGGACGTCGTGGGCGCCGGCCAAGGCGGCGGCGATCCCCGCCGCGAACTTCTCCCCGCCCCCTCCGGTGGGCCAGTAGCGGTCGTAGACCGCGACCTTCACCGCCGCACCGCCCACGCCAGCAGCTCGGCGTCGCCCACCGTGGCCCGCCGCCGCACCCGCCGCCGCTCGGCCAGGATGGCGGGCGCCAGCCGGGCGAAGTCGGCGAACGAGCGCAGCCGCCGCACCACGATGGTCGGCCGGGGCCGCCCGCGGCCGAGCACCGGGGACACCATGTCGCGCCGTGCGTAGGACAGGGTGGTGAGCAGGTAGCGCCACACCGCGTGGACGGCCATGCGGGCGGGCGCGTTCTTGGCCAGCATGAGCAGCCGGTTGCGCTCCACGTAGTGCTGGAAGACCGGCGAGCCCTCCCCGGTCGAGGCGGCGTGGATGTGGCGCACCACCGCCCCCGGCACGTAGCGGTAGCGCCAGCCCCGGCTGCGGCCCCGCCACGACAGGTCGGTGTCCTCGTAGTAGAGGAAGAAGCGCTCGTCGAACAGGCCCACGTCGGCCAGGTAGGCGGGGCGGAGCAGCACGCTGCCGCCGCACCAGGCGAACACGTCGGCGGGGGCGTCGTACTGGCCCTGGTCGGGCTCCAGGTAGCCACGGTCGGCGCCGTAGCCGCCCTCGATCAGCACCGAGCCCACGTTGTTGACGATGTCGACCGGCGGGCCGGACACGGGGAGCCGGTGCCAGCGCCGCTCGCTGCCCACCACCAGCTCGGCCGCCGACGGGCCCGAACGGACGGCCACCCGCTTGGGCGACTCGGCGTCCAGCGCCACCTCGACCCGCTCGGGCAGCGCCGAGCCGTCGCCCACCGGCACCCGCAGCGGTGGCCCGCCCCGCGGTCCACTGGAACGTGGTGCCGTCGGGCCGGTGCTCGATGCCCCAGCCGCCCTCGGCCACCTGGGCGTCGCGCCAGCGGTCCACGCCGTCGACCCGCACCCCGCTCACCCGCACGCCCAGGTCCCGGGGGTCGGGGCCTGCGGGCACGAACGTGGGCGTGGTGATCTCCACCTCCACGAACCGGTCGGCGAACACCATGCGGGCCGACACCGCGCCCAGCCCGTCGTCGGCCTCGATGCCGTCCACCAGGGCCCGCAGCCAGCCCGGCTGCACGAAGGAGTCGGCGTTGACCAGGCCCACGTAGTCGACGCCGTCGAGGTCCCGGAGCGCCAGGTTGTTGGCCACGAAGCCGCCGTTGTGGTCGTTGCGGACCAGCCGGATGCGGTCCCGCTCGGCCGCGATGCGGTCGCTGCCGTCGGTGGACGCGTTGTCCACCACCACCAGGTCGAGCCGGTCGGCGGGCCAGTCGAGCGCGGCCAGCGCGTCCAGGCACGCGCCGAGGTGGTCGGCCCCGTTCCAGTTGAGGACGACCAGGCGCACGAACGGCATCATGGCTGGCTGGGCGGCGGTGGTGGGCGTGGTGATGGTGGCGGTGGTGAGCGGCGGCGTCGATGCTGGCACCGGGCGGGCATGATACGCAGCCCAGGCCCCTCCGGCCGGGACCACCGCCGGGGCGACCCGTGGCGCGGGGGTGCGGGCGGTACGCTTGCCCCTCGTGTCCAGCACCGAGGGGCCCGCCGCCCGGGTCGCCGACGCCATCGTCGCCCAGCTCGCGCCGGGCACCGTCCTCGACGCCGGCTGCGGGCTGGAAGCCCTGGTCAGCGAGTTGCGCGGGCGCGGCGTCGAGGCCACCGGGGTCGAGCCCGGGGCGCTCACCGGCCCCCTCGACGGCCCCTACGACCTGGTGGTGTGCGTGGAGGTGGCCCAGCGCCTCGATCCCGCCCAGGCGGCCGGGGCCGTCGCCCACCTGGCCGCCGCGGGCGACCGGGTGCTGTTCGCGTCCACGCCCGAGCCGCAGCCCGGGGCGGATGCGCTCCCGGTCGAGCGCTGGTCCCAGCTGTTCGCCGCCCAGGGCCTGCTGCGCGACTTCCGCCACGACGCCGCCTACCTGTCCCCGTGGGCCGTCCTCTACCGCCGCCAGGAGCTGGCGCCCGCCGACCTGGTGCTCGACTACGACCGGGCCTGGGCCGAGCAGCGGGCCGAGACCCTGGCACTGCGGGCGGCGCTGGCCGAGGCCAACCACCGGCTCGCCACCCAGACCCCCGCAGCCGAGGTCGACGAGCTGCGCAAGGAGATCCTGCGCCTGCGCGACCTGGTGGTGGGGCGGGAGGCCGAGCTGGCCACCGCCCTCGGCCAGGTCGCCGAGATGGAGAGCATGATCGGCCGCTACGACAACGTCGAGCAGCGGCTGCACGCGGTGCTGGAGTCCAACTCGTGGCGCCTGGGCCAGACTGGTGACCAAGCCGCTGCGCATGTGGCGGGAACGCGTGGGGCGCTAGGTGGGCGGGCCCCGCTTCTCGGTCCTCACGCCCGTCTACGACACCCCGGACGACGTGCTGCGGGCCGCGGTCCGCTCGGTCACCCGCCAGAGCTTCGGCGACTGGGAGCTGTGCCTGGTGGACGACGCCTCGCCCTCGCCCCGGGTGCGCCACACCCTGGCCGAGCTGGCCGCGGGCGACGACCGCATCCGGGTCGCCACCCGGGCGGCCAACGGCGGCATCGTGGCCGCCTCCGACGACGCGGTGGCGATGGCCCGGGGCGAGTTCCTGGCCCTGCTCGACCACGACGACGAGCTCCACCCCGACGCCCTGGCCCTGGTCGACGAGGCGCTGCGGGCCGAGCCCGGGGCCGACTACGCCTACACCGACGAGGACAAGATCGACGCCCGCGGCCGCCGCTCGGGGCCCTTCTACAAGCCGGACTGGTCGCCCGAGCGCTTCCGCACCCAGATGTACACCTGCCACCTCAGCGTGCTGCGGGCCTCGCTGGTGGCCGAGGTGGGCGGCTTCCGGCCCGAGTACGAGGGCTCCCAGGACTGGGACCTCGTGCTCCGGGTGACCGAGCGGGCCCGGAAGGTGGTGCACGTCCCCCGGGTGCTCTACCACTGGCGCACCCTGCCGTCCTCCACCGCGGGGCGGGGTGAGTCCGCCAAGCCCTATGCCTACGAGGCCGGCACCCGGGCGCTCCAGGCCCACTGCGACCGCATCGGCCTTCCCGCCCGCGTCCACCACGACGACGAGCACGCCGGCGTCTACCACCTCCGTCCCGCGCTGACGGACCATCCCCCGGTCAGCATCGTCATCCCCACCCGGGGCACGGCCCGGGACGTGCGGGGCGAGCGCGTGTGCCTGGTCGAGCACTGCGTGGCGAGCATCGTGGCCGCCTCCAGCTACCCCGACTACGAGATCGTGGTGGTGGCCGACACGGCCACCCCCGCCGAGGTGGCCGACCGGCTGCGGGCCCTGGGCGGCGACCGGCTGCGCATCCTCGGCTACGACCGGCCCTTCAACTTCTCGGACAAGATCAACGCCGGGGCGCTGGCCGCCCGGGGCGAGCACGTCCTCCTGCTCAACGACGACATGGAGGTCCTCACCCCGGGGTGGATCGAGCGCATGGTCATGTACTCGGCCTTCCCCGGCATCGGCGCGGTCGGGGCCAAGCTGCTGTTCGGCGACGGCCGGCTCCAGCACGTGGGGGTGGTGCTGGGCCACGCCCAGCCCGGGCACCTGTACCGCGGCTTCCGGGGCGAGGCGGGCGGCTACTTCAACATGGTGCGGGTGGCCAACAACTTCACCGCGGTCACCGGCGCCTGCCTGATGACGCCGCGGGCCGCGTTCGACGAGGTCGGCGGCCTGTCGACCCGGTTCCCCCTCAACTTCAACGACGTGGACTACTGCCTCAAGCTGCGCTCGCGGGGGCTGCGGGTGGTCTACGACCCCGACACGGTCCTCTACCACTTCGAGTCCGCCAGCCGGTCGCCCGAGGTGTCGGACTGGGAGTTCGAGCAGTTCCGGGCCCGCTGGGGCCATCACACCGAGCTGGACCCCTACGACAACCCCAACTTCCACCCCTGCTCGCCCAACATGGTGGCGCCCATCTACCACGCCGACGGGGCGGTGCTCATCTGAGAGCAGCGCGCCGGCGGCTAGAGCTTGCGGAGGGCGCCGCCGCAGGCGCCGCTTGACCCGGGTGGTCACCCGGCGGTTGACCGCCGAGCTCAGCGAGCGGGCCTCGGCCGAGGTGCGGGTCAGCTCCGCGTCGCGCGTGCGGACCAGGTTGGACAGCACCTTGACCTGCTCGTTGAGGTCGTCGATCTGGGCGCGCCAGCTCGTCTCGCTGGGGCAGCAGCGCGGCGATCAGCGTGCGCATGTGCAGCAGCTGGGAGCCTCCGCCCTCGGGGAGGACCAGCGGGGTGCGGTCGAGGTCGGCCGACACGAACTCGACGTCCTTGGCCAGGTCGCGGACGGCGGCCTCGTCCACCACGGTGAGGCAGTCGTCGATGCGCACGATGCCGCACAGCTCCACGGCCCGGACCAGGAACAGCGACGCCGCCGCCTCGGGGTCGTCCGGGCGGAAGCGCAGCCCGTTGGTGGCGCACAGCTCGCGGGGCACGGCGTGGGCCGACAGCACCAGCGGGCCGAACGGCACGGTGGTGGCCAGGTCCAGCGGCTCCAGGGGCAGCTGCTCGCGGTCGGCGGTGACGGCCTCGAACGGCATGGGCCGCCGCTCGGCCAGCGTGGCCGCAGGCGCCGCGGCCGCGCCGTGCTGCACGACCCGGCCGGGCAGGCTCTCGACCGCGTCCCGCACCGTGGCCACGTACGCCGGGCGCCACCCGGGCCGAGGCGTCCAGGAAGCTCACGTAGCGGCCCGAGGCGGCGGCCACCGCCGCGTCCCGCCAGTCGCCCTGCTCGGGGGCGGCGACCACGGTCACCGGCACGCCCAGGCCCGCCAGGTCGCCGGCGGGCAGCGGGGAGCCGTCGCCCCCGCCCACCACGACCTCGAAGTCGTCGGTCGGTCTGGGCCGCCAGGTCGCGCAGCAGGGCGGCCAGCGCCTCGGGGCTCTCGCCCGCCCGGCCCACGATCACGCTGAGCAGCGCCCGGTCCTCGTCGTCGGGCGAGCCGTCGTGGATCGGCGCCCGGGGGACGGCGGCGGCGGCCTCGGGGTCGTGGGCGTAGCGGCGCACGTACTGGTAGGTCTCGCCTCCCGGCGCGGCCGCCATGCGGATGCGCCACATCAGCTGGCGCAGCGGGGCGCCCGGCCGCAGCGCGGGGGCGTCCGCGGGGAACAGCTGGTCGCTGAACGCGTTGACCACGTCGAGCTCGTCGGCCTCGACCCAGCCCCCGTCCGCCAGCGTCTCCGTGCACCAGCCGCTCGTTGTAGAAGCGGACGTGGGTGTCGTCGAGCAGCCCGATCTTGGACAGGTCCCACCGCCCCAGCAGCACCTTGATGCCCACGTCGGTGTGGGTCACGTTGGGGATGCTGACGACCAGGTGGAGCCCGGGACGGGCGGCGGCCAGGCGGCCCACGGCCCGCAGCAGGGGGCCGGGGTCGACCAGGTGCTCGATCACGTCGAGGGCCAGCACCGCCGCGAGCGGGCGGTCGCCGACGATGCCCTCCAGGGCGGCTGCCAGCGTGTCCTCGTCGCCCGCGAGGTCGAGCACGTGGCCCTCGAAGCCACGCTCGCGCAGGGCGGCGATGGCGTCGGGGTCGATGTCGGCACCCACGTAGCCGGCCCCCAGGTCCCGCACCGGCTCGGCCAGCGGTCCCGCCGCGCAGCCCAGGTCCAGCACCAGGCCCTGGCTCACCCCCGCCCGCGCCAGCAGCTGGTGGCAGTGGCCGTGCGAGCCGTGCTCGCCGAACTCCCGCGGGTACTCCTTCACTCGCTCCCCCCAACCCCACCCGGATCGCACAGGTACCGGTAGATGCCCGAGAACGCGGCATCCCAGTCCCCGTGACGGGCGGCGATGTCGGTCAGCGCCTGGGCGCCGAGCCGGCGGCGGAGCCGACCGTCGGATGCGATGCGGATCAGGGCGTCGGCCAGACCGTCGACCGTGCGGGGGCAACGTAGCGCGTTCTGGTCGTGGTGGAGGATCCAATCGCCGGCGGGGTTGTCGAACGCCACCACCGGGGTGCCGCACGCCATGAGCTCCAGCGGCAGGTAGGACGGGTGCTCCGACAGCGTGAGGGCGATGCCGGCGTCGCAGGTGCGGTACAGCGCGCCCGTGTCGCGGTAGTCGAGCAGGCCCAGGTGCTCGATGCCCCGGCCCAGCTCGTCGGGCCGGGCCCAGGACCCCGCGGTCACGATCCGCACCCGGTCGCCGAGCGCGTCCTTGAGGCGGTCGAGCGCCAGGGACGCGATCTCCCAGCAGTTCCGCCAGTGGCCGGGCCGGGCGTACAGGAAGATGGTGGCCGGGCCGTCGTGGTCGAGCGGCGCCCGCCCCTCGGCGTGGAACACGGTCGGGTCGACCGCGGGCACGAACGAGGCGCCCTCGCCGTGGTAGTCGCGCCGGTAGATGTCGAGCAGCCGCGGGGTGTTGCACAGGGCGTAGAGGCCCAGCCGGTAGGTCTCCTCGGCGAGGGCGTAGTTGGTGCCCGCCGGGTAGAACATCGGCTCGAAGTCCTGGATCAGGTAGAAGCGGCGGCGGCTGCCCTCGACGTGGGCGACCGAGTAGGCGGTGACCCACAGCGTGGCGATCGAGGCGTCGGCCGGGGCGATGCCCTCCAGGCGGGCGCCGGTCCCGCCGTCGAAGAACTGGATCGGCGCGCCGGCCAGGGCGGGGAAGGCGGCGGCCAGCGCGGAGCGCAGGAAGGCGTCGTTCGGCGCGGCCATGACCACGAAGCGGTTCTCCACCCCGTGCTCGCGGGCCAGGTAGTCGGCCATGCGGAAGGCGGTGTTGATGCCGCCGTAGAAGGGGCTGTCGATGTCCGGGATGAACCAGTTGACGGTGCGCACGTCGAAGGGCCGCGCGCTCCGCCGCGTGCTGGGCCTCGACCCGGCCCCGCAGGCCGGCGTCGGCCCGGCACAGGTCGGCCAGCCACAGCGACTCGGCCTCGGTGGTGCGCTGGCGGAACACCGAGAAGTCGCGGCCCAGCACGCCGCCCACCGCGGACAGCGGGGTGGGCTCGTCCTTGAGCTTGAGCACGGGCACGCCGCTCAGCAGCGACAGGTTGGGCGAGTAGTAGGGGTCGCCGCCGCGCAGCCACTTCTGGTAGCGCCAGTAGCTGGTGGGGAAGTCCTCGGTCACGCTGGTCGTGCCCCGGGTGGCGGACTCCATGTGGCGGACCCCGGCGAAGGGCGTGACCACGTGGCGCCGGCCCCGGAAGCGCAGGTCGAAGCCCAGCGCCACGTCGCTGCCGCACAGCAGGAAGCGCTCGTCGAACCCGCCGACCGCGGCGAAGTCGCTCGCGCTTGACCGCCACGCACGCCGCGGTCACCGACAGCGAGTTGCGGTACCACAGGGTGGACCCGAAGATCGTGTCGTCGCCCGGCCGCGACCCCGCGAACAGGTGGTCGGCGAAGCCGTGCATGCCCAGCACGATGCCGCCGTGCTGGATGGCGCCGGTGGGGTCGACCAGCTGCACGCCGACCAGGCCGATCCCGGGCTGGCTAACCCAGGACACCAGCTCCCGCAGCCAGCCGGGGTCCACCAGCTCGGTGTCGTCGTTGAGGAACAGCAGCACGTCGCCCTTGGCGTCGGCCGCGGCCCAGTTGTTCACGGCCGAGTAGTTGAAGGGCCGGTCCCACCAGCGGACGTCGAGGTCGAGCCCGTCGGCGGCGGTCTGGTACCAGGCCTCGTTGTCGGGCGTGCGCTCGCCGTTGTCGACCACGACCACGTCGAACGACGGGTAGTCGGTCTTGGCCAGGCTGGAAGGCTGGTGGTGAGCAGCTCCCGGTTGTGGCGGCTGGGGATGATGACCGTGACGTGCGGCGGGTGGGGCAGCGCCCAGGCCACCCGCACGCCGGCCGCGGTCTCCACCGCCTCGCCGGACCGCCCGGTGCGGGCCAGGTGGGACTGCACCACGTCGACCCCGGCGGGGCCGAGGGCCACGTCGGGCCGGCGGGCCAGGTGGTGCAGCACCCGGGGCACCCGGGCCACCTCGTCCTCGCCGAGGTCGAGGCGCAGCAGCAGGTCCCACCAGGCCGCGTCCCCGAGCTCCAGCCGGGGCGGGCCGGCCGCGGCCAGCCGGTCCCGGCGCACCGCGAACGAGCGGCCCAGGTAGTTGGCCGACAGCAGCGTCTCGGGCGACCAGGACGGTCTGAAGCGGGGGTGGCCCACCATGCCCGCCTCGTTGATCACGTCGTCGTCCCAGTGGATGAGCGCCAGGAAGGGGTTGTCCCAGGCCCGGGCGACCAGGTTGAACACCAGGTCCGGCTCCAGCCGGTCGCCGGCCTCAAGCACCACCACCAGGTCGTGGGGCGCACCGGTGGCCGCCACGGCCGCGAGGACTTCCTGCGGGGTGCGGTCGGGAGCCGACGCCACGCGGTCCTCGCCGCCCGGCGCCTCGACCCCGGCCACCGTGGCCGACCAGCCCCGGAAGGTCTGGGCCGCCAGCGCCTCGACCGTGGTGGCGATGTCGGCCGCGCGGCCCGGGCAGCACGACCAGCTCGACCCGGGTGCGGATGCGGCGGACCTGCGCCGGGTCGGTCTGGCGCAGCAGGGCGTTGACCTCGGGCCGCTGGTCGTGGAGCCAGTGGCGGTACTCCGGCGCGTCCCCTCCAGCTCGCGGGCGACGCGCCACACGTGGCGCATGTGCTCGCCGAAGCGGGCCCCGTCCCTGGCCATCTGGCGGGCCAGGCGCATCATGGCCCGGGTCGACGAGCCCGCCGGGGCGATGCGCTCCAGGGCGTCCCGGGTGCGGGCGCGCACGCTGACGTCTTCGTCGCGGGGTTGCTCGCTCATCACGACTCCCCGGTGGTGCCCACGGGCGGCTGCCAGCTGCCGAGCATGTCGACCAGCCCGTAGACGACCTGCGTGCCGGGCTGGACCCGCAGGGTGAGGAAGCGCTCCCGCTTGTCGAGCACGGTCGTGCCCGTGTGGTCGTGCGCCGCCACGCTGAACGTGTACTGCCCGGGGCCGAGGCCCAGCTCGTCGATGCGGTAGTCGGTGTAGCCGCGGCCGACCGGCAGCTTGCCGGACGGAGGTGCGCATCCCGGGGTTGGACACGTACACCCCGGCCTCGCTCTCCACCGCGAACGAGAACAGCGGGGTTTCGATCGGCTCGTGGGCCGTCCAGTGCAGGCGCACGGTGAGTGGCTCCTTGGGCGTTGCGGTCCTGGTGGGCCGCCCCTCGCGGTCCAGGAACTCGACACGTTCGATGGTGATGAGGTCGTGCAGGGCGCGCTCCTCGACCACGTCCTGGCCGACCCCCTCCATGCGCTCGGCCTCGACCACGTTGACCTGGTCGAGGTACTGGTGGACCACCTCCGGCGCGGGGCCCAGGGCCCGCAGCTTGCCGTGGTCCAGCCAGGCGGCGTTGTCGCACATGGTCTGCACGAGGTTGAGGCTGTGGGTGACCATGATGATGGTCGCCCCCTGGCTGCGCAGCCGGTACAGGTGGTCGAAGCAGCGGCGCTGGAAGTCCTCGTCGCCCACCGCGATGACCTCGTCGATGATGAGGATGTCGGGCTCGACGTGGACCGCCACCGAGAACCCCAGCCGCACGAACATGCCGCTGGAGTAGATCTTCACCGGCGAGTCGATGAACTCGCCCAGCCCCGCGAACTCGACGATCTCGTCGATCTTGGCGTTGATCGCCTTGCGGCCGAGGCCGAGGATCGAGCCGTTGAGGTAGACGTTCTCCCGCCCGGTCAGCTCCGGGTGGAAGCCGGCGCCCAGCTCCAGCAGGGCCGACACCCGGCCGCGCACGTCGACGCTGCCGCTGGTGGGCCGGTGGATGCCGGCCATCAGCCGCAGCAGCGTGGACTTGCCGGAGCCGTTGTGGCCGATGAGGCCGTATGTGGTGCCCGCGGGCACCTCCAGGGACACGTCCCGCAGCGCCCAGTACTCGTCGAACACCGACCGGCGCAGGCGGGTCACCCGCTCCTTCAGGCTGGTGGACTTGTCCTTGTACAGCCGGAAGCGCTTCGAGACGTCGTTGACGACGACGGCCGCGTCGGCGTCGGCGGTCGTGCGACGGTCGGGCAGCAGCAGGGTCACAGCTCTTCGCTCACGTCCTTCGACTTGGTGGTGAAGATCGACCAACCCGCCAGGAACGTGAAGGCCGAGACCGCGGTGAGGCCGGCCATGCGGGTCAGGCTCGGCACCTCCATCCCGTAGAAGATGTCACGGGACGCGCCCACGAACTGGGTCAGCGGGTTCAGCTTGATCACGGTCTGGGCCCATTCGGGCGCATTGTCCTGGACGAGCGTGTACGTATAGACGATCGGCGTGCCGTAGAACAGCAGGTTCATTGCGATGCCGACCAGGTAGTTGATATCCCGCAGGTAGACGTTGAGCAGGCTGAGCACCAGGCCAATTCCCAGCGAGAACAGGGCCAGGAGCAGCAGCAGGTAGGGGAAGAACAGCACCGTCCACGACAGGTTGCCCACCACGAGGAGCACCGCCACGAGGATGCCCGCCTCGATGGCCGTCTGGATGAGCACGGTGAGCACATTGGCCATGGCCGGGCACTCGGGCGGGAAGTAGACCTTCTTCAGCAGCGGCCCCGCCCCGAGCAGCGCCCCCATCGAGCCGACCACGACGGCGTTGAAGAAGTTCCACATGATCAGGGCGCAGAACAGGTACAGCGCGAACGACTTGAGGGTGCCGTTGCCCGCTACCGGCGGCTCGACCCGCATCACCGTCCCGAAGACCACCGTGTAGATCAGCAGGGTGGCGGCCGGGTTGATGAGCGACCAGGCCCATCCCAGAACGCTGCGCTTGTACCGGCTCTTGAGCTCTCGCTGCGCGAGGTTGCCGATCAGGCCGCGATAACTCCACACCTGAGTCACATAGGCCATCAGATGCTCGCGTCAATGTTCGTCATAGGATTTCGGGGCAAGACAGACCACGCTACCGCAGAATGGCGCGCGGCCGCCAGCCGGCGCTGCCGCACGCGAGCGAGCCGTCTCATGGGACTCCTTACCGATGACCTGCTGGGACGAGGTTAACGTGTCGGCCAACCGCTCCCGGCACACCGGGACAGCGACGGAACCCCCTCGTCCACGGACCCACCCGCGGTGATCGACCCCTCCACATCGCGCCGCACCGCCTCGCCCCCTGAGGGTGTCACCGAGGCGCGGCCCGCGGCGAGGCGCCCGACGCGAAGCAGGCGGGATCGGGCGAAGGCGCGCGATCCGGCGGCCGACCAGCCTGGCGGACCGGATGCCCTCCGCGAACGGTGGCTACGGGTCGCACGCTGGCTGAGGGTCGCGGGGCCATGGCTCCTGGTGTTGGGGGTGACGCTGGTCAGCCTCTGGCTGCGGGTGCGGTCACCCATGTGGCTGGTGGACGCGCCCAACGACGACGGGCTGTTCGCCCGGCTGGCGGGCCACCTGTTGGACGGCGAGTGGCTCGGGCCCTACAACGAGCTGACGCTGGCCAAGGGGCCCGGGTACCCCCTGTTCATGGCCGTGGCCTACCGGCTGCACCTCCCGCTCAAGCTGGCCGAGCACGGCGTCCACCTGCTGGCTTGCGCGGTCATGGGGGTGGCGGTGTGGCGGGTGTTCCGGTCCCGGGCCGCCGGCATGGCCACATACGTCGCCCTGGCCCTCAACCCGGCCTACCTGGGCGCGACCGCCGCCCGGATCGGGCGGGACGCGTATTACGGGTCGCTGGGCCTGCTGCTGGCCGGCGGCATCGTGCTGGTGGTGGCCAGCGTCCCCGACCTGGCGGCGCGGGGCCCGCGCTGGGCCGTGCCCGCGGCGGTCGTGGCCGGGCCGGCGGTCGGCGTGGTGGCCGCGGGGTACTACCTGACCCGCGAGGAGCGCATATGGCTGATGCCGGCCCTGGCGGTGGCCGTGCTGGCGTGCGTGGTCGGCTGGCCGCGCCGCCGGCGCCTCACGGTCGCCAACGGGCTGGTGCTCGGGGCGTTCACGGTCCTGGCGGGGGCCACGGGCGCGGTGGCGGTCGGCTGGACCGCGTCGCAGAACGAGCAGGCGTACGGGACGTCGGTCACCGCCGACCTGGCCGACGGTGAGATCGCCCGGGCATACCGCGAGTGGCAGCGGGTGGAGGCCGGCCGGGAGCGTCAGTTCGTGACGGTCAGCGAGGCTCAGCGCCAGGCCGTGTACCGGGTCAGCCCGGCCGCCGCCGAGATGGCCGGCGCGTTCAGCACCGAGGCCGCCGACTGGGTGGGCCTCGGCTGCGGGTGGGTCGGCGTGTGCGACGACTTCGGCCCCTTCTTCGTGTGGGCCATGCGCGAAGCCGGCACGGTCAGCGGCCACGGCGGCTCGGGCGCCGAGTCCCAGCACTACTTCGGCCAGGTGGCCGATGACATCGCCCGCGCCTGCGACACCGGCGCGCTGCGCTGCACCGCACGGCCCATCGGCCCGATGCCCCCGCTCAACCGCATCGACGGCGGCGAGCTCAACCGCTCGACCTGGCGCATGGCGGGGGCGTTCCTTGCCTACAACGTCGGCGAGCCCGAGCGCCCGCCCTCCGGCGGCGGCGGCTCCGGGCTACTGGCCCCCGCTGACCCACCCCCTGCGCGGCGTGGGCAGCGAGGCCGGCTACATCGCGTCCGAGGCCGGCCCGCTGCGCCACCAGGAGGTGGTGGCCGGCCTCACCGACCTCTACCGGTGGGCCATGCGGATAGGGGTCGTGGTGGCCCTCGCCGGCCTCGTGGCCGGGGTCGCCACCCGGAAGGGCCGCCGCAACTGGGGAGCCCTGCTGCTGGTGGCGGCCACGCTCGTCGCCGTCGTCGCCCGGCTCCTGCTGATCGCCCTCATCGACGCCACCGCCTGGCCGGCCGCCAAGCAGTTCAACTACATCCTCCCGGTCACCGATTTCCTGGTGCTGTTCGTGCTGCTCGGCAGTTGGACGCTCGCCCGCGTCCTGCTCGACCGTCGTGCCCGCCCCGGACCGCTCCGCCTCAACCGGCGACATACGCACCCTGAGCCCGGGGTCACGGCCGAGCACCACCCCCAGCGGAACACCACAGACCCCCAGCCTCAATCCGGCAACATCGGCACCGTGATGCCCGGGTCGCGGCCCGAGGAGCACGGCCCGCGGTCACGGCCGCCGAGCCGAAGCGCTCCCGCACCGCGTCGAGCGCGGCGTCGAGGGCCGGGCCCGCTCGACGGTCGAAGGGCAGGGTCAGCTGCACCGCCCCGTCGTCGTCGAGGTTGCCGACGGAGATGCCCACCAGCGTGAGCCCGCGCGCCTCGATCAGCGGGGCCGGCCGACCGCCAGCAGGCCCCGCACCGTGGCCAGGATCGTCGGCGTGTGGGCGGTGGCCCGCGGCAGCGTGTGGGAGCGGGTGGCCCGGGTGAAGTCGTCGAAGCGCAGGCGCAGCATCACCGTGCGCCCCACCCGGTGGGCCGCTGCGCATGCGCCGGGTGACCCGGTCGACCAGGCCGACGACCACGGCGTCGATGTCGGCTGCGAGCGTGGGGCGGCCGGCCCGAGCGCCCGCTGGGAGCCGATCGAGCGCCGCCGCCGCCCCACCTCCACCGGCCGGGGGTCGCGGTTGTGGGCCAGGGCGTGCAGGTGGCGCCCCGACGCCCGGCCCGAGCATGGCCACCAGGGCAGCCCTCGGGCAGGGCCGGCCACGTCGCCGACCGTGGGGATGCCCGCGGTCGCGCAGCTTCGCCGCCGTGACCCGGCCCACGCCCCACAGCCGCTCGACCGGCAGCGGGTGCAGGAACGCCAGCTCGCCGTCGGGCGGCACGACCAGCAGCCCGTCGGGCTTGGCCACGCCGCTGGCCACCTTGGCCAGGAACTTGGTGCGGGCCACCCCCACCGTGATGGGCAGGCCCACCCGCTCGGCCACGTGCCGGCGCAGGCGCGGCGGCGATCTCGACCGGGCGGGCCCGACACCCGGCGCAGGCCGCCGACGTCGAGGAACGCCTCGTCGATCGACAGCCCCTCGACCAGCGGCGTGGTGTCCTCGAAGACCTCGAACACCGCCCTGCTGGCCTCCGTGTAGGCCTCCATCCGGGGCGGCGACGACGACCGCCCGCGGGCACAGCCGCCGGGCCTGGCCGCCGCCCATGGCCGTGCGCACGCCGAACGCCTTGGCCTCGTAGCTGGCCGCCAGCACGACGCCGCCGCCGACGATCACCGGCCGGCCCCGCAGGCGGGGATCGTCGCGCTGCTCGACCGACGCGTAGAAGGCGTCGAGGTCGGCGTGCAGGATCGTGGCCTCGCCCGCACACGAACACATGTTCGCATGAACCATATGCCGACGCCAGCCCCGCGACGCTAGGGTCGCCAGCCGCGATCGGGGACGGGTCCCGTCCCGGTCCGCTGCCCGGACGACCCAGCGCACGAACGAGATGGGGAACAAGACGCAGGCATCCCACTGTGAGCTCTCGGTGGTCCTCCCCTGCCTCGACGAGGCGGAGACGCTGGCGAGCTGCATCACCAAGGCCCAGGCCGCCATGGCCCGCCTCGGCATCGACGGCGAGGTGGTCGTGGCCGACAACGGCAGCACCGACGGCTCGCCGGAGATCGCGGCCGCCCAGGGGGCACGGGTGGTCCCCGTGCCCGAGCGGGGCTACGGGTCCGCCGCTGCGTGCGGGCATCACCGCCGCCCGCGGCACCTACGTGATCATGGCCGACGCCGACGACAGCTATGCCCTCGACGACCTGGAGCCCTTCGTCGCCCGGCTCCGGCAGGGTGCAGACCTGGTGATGGGGGATCGGTTCGCGGGGGGCATCGCGCCCGGGCGCCATGCCCCGCCTACACCGCTATCTCGGCAACCCCGTCCTGTCCGTTCGTCGGCCGCCGGTTCTTCCGGATCCCGGTCCACGACTTCCACTGCGGCATGCGGGGCTTCCGGCGCGAGCCGCATCCTGCGGCTCGGCCTGCGCACGACGGGCATGGAGTTCGCCAGCGAGATGGTGGTGCGGGCGGCGCTGGCGGGCCTCGACGTCAGTGAGGTGCCCACGACCCTGCGACCCGCCGGTCGGAGCCGCGCGCCCCATCTCCGCACCTGGCGGGACGGCTGGCGGCACCTGCGCTTCCTGCTGGCGTTCTGCCCCCGCTGGCTGTTCCTGTACCCGGCGTTGCTGCTGGTGATCGGGGGCACCCTCGTTTTCGCCGCCCTGTGGAACGGGCCGGTGCACGTGGGCGGCCTCGCCTTCGACGTGCAGACCATGACCCTGGCCGCCACGGCGATCGTCGTGGGGCTCCAGGCGGGGGGCGTGGCGCTGGTCTCGCGCGCCTACGGGGCCGAGCTGGGGCTGCTGCCCCGCAGCGACCGCCTGGAGCGCGTCCTCGACCGCGTGACCCTGGAGTGGGGCCTGCTGCTGGGCGTGCTGATGACCCTCGGTGGCGGCGCCAGCTTCCTGGCTGCGGTGCTGCACTGGTCGAGTGGCGGGTTCGGCGACCTCGCCACCGACGACATGCGCCTCCCCCTGCTCGGGATGCTCCTGGTGGTCGCCGGCGCCCAGGCGATGCTGGTGTCGTTCATGCTCAGCCTCACCCGCGTCGGTGAGGCACGGCCCCACCCCGCGCCGGCCCAGAGCGCCGGCGATGAGTTCCACGCCCTCGCCCCGTCCTAATCCGAGACGAGGGGACGAGGAGGCCGGTGGCGACGAGCCCAGCGACGAGACGGCCGCGACCGTGGTGGTCGTGATCAACGGTGACCAGGTGGTCGTGTCGCGCCTCGACGGGCGCATCGATCTGGCCCTGGTCGACCGCCTCGCCCGCCTGACGCTGGAGGCCCGGCGCCGCGGCGCCGCCGTCCGCCTGCACGACCCGCCCCCGGAATTGCGCCAGCCTGCTGGAGCTGTGCGGCCTGTCCGACGTCCTGCCCTGACCCCAGGAGGTCCTTGACGATGCAAACGTTGGTCGGAAGCCCCGACGAGACCGCTTACGATCATTCCCCTATGGGGTCACGCCACGCTGAGAGACGCGCCACCGACGACGCAGCCACCGACCACGGAGCCGCACTCGCCGGGGCCGAGCTCGAGGCGACGCTGGAGTCCCACCGCACCGAGCTGACCGGCTTCTGCTACCGCATGCTGGGCTCGGGGTCCGAGGCCGAGGACGCCGTGCAGGAGACGATGGTGCGGGCCTGGCGCTCGATCGACGGGTTCGAGGGCCGCTCGTCGCTGCGCTCCTGGCTCTACCGCATCGCCAACAACGTGTGCATCGACATGGCCCGCAGCCCCCAGCGCCGGGCCCGGCCCATGGAGATGGGCCCGTCGAGCGTCAACGCCGAGATCGTGCTCAGCGAGCGGCACCAGCCGGAGCACGCCTACGTCCAGCCCGTGGCCGACGAGCGGGTCATCCGCCTCGACGCCGACCCGGCCGAGGTGGCCGCGGCCCGCGAGTCGATCCGCCTGGCGTTCGTCGCCGCGCTCCAGCACCTGCCGGCCCGGCAGCGCTCGGTGCTCATCCTGTGCGAGGTGCTGCGCTGGCAGGCGGCCGAAGCCGCCGAGCTGCTCGACACCAGCGTGGCCTCGGTCAACAGCGCCCTCCAGCGGGCCCGGGCCACCCTGGCCGAGCACCGGGGCGTGCCCCTCGACCCCACGGTCGACCCCGAGCAGCAGGAGCTGCTGGCCCGCTACGTCGACGCCTTCGAGCGCTACGACATCGGCGACCTGGTGGGCCTCGTGCGCGAGGACGTGGTCATGTCCATGCCCCCCTGGGACGTCTGGCTGGAGGGCCCCGAGGAGCTGGCAGGGTTCTTCCTGGGCGAGGGCAAGGTCTGCCGCGACGGCCGGCTGGTCCCCGTGCAGGTCAACGGCACCGCCGGGTTCGGCAACTACCACAAGGTGGCCGAGGGCGTGTGGGAGCCGTGGGCCATCCAGGTCATCGAGGTGGCCGGGGGCAAGATCGTCGGCCACCACAACTTCGTCTACCCCGAGCTGTTCCCCGCCTTCGGGCTGCCGGCCCGCCTGGAGGCCTGGGCCCCGGAGTACGCCTGGGCGCGCGCGACCCGCAGCCCGCCACCGAGCGACGGGGAGGCCGGGCTGCTCGCCTCAGCCTGGTGACCGCTCGGTTACGGGCAAGGAGGACGTTTCGATGAAGCGTGAACGGGTCACGACGAGCTCGCGCACCGGGTCCACATCCGCCGGTCGGTCATCGATCGGTTGACGAAGCTCCGGTTCACTGGGGGCCACGCCCATTCCTGCCTCCGGCACCGATGCGGCCAGGACCTGCGCCATGTCCAGCGATCGCGGTCCGCGGACGGCGAACGTCAACCACAGGGTCCACCCGACGAAGGCGACCGCCACCGGAACGTAGATGACCCAGCCTCCCGGGGGCCTGAAGACCCCATCCCCCCAGAACCACATCGGCCCCGACGTGCCGACGACATGGCGCCGGAGGACGACCAACGACGCGGTGAGGTACGCCAGCGCGACGAGCGGGAAGACGAGCCGAAGGCGCGCCGCCGACTCGGCGACCGGGCCTTCCACCACCAGCCGCAGGCCACACACCACGACGATCGCGCCGACGCCGGGCAGGACGAACCTGGCTTGCATCCCGAAGCCTGTCGGCTGGAGCCCGCGAGACATCACGAACCCGATCACGACATAGAACACCACCAGCAGCGTCAGCCTGCGGGCCCAACCTCGCGAGGAGAGCAGAGCGGATGCAACGAGCAGCCAGACTGCGAGCAGCAGGATGCCTCCTCGCAGCGGAAGCGGCATCACGGTGTCCAGCCAACCGAAGTGATTCGATACGTCGATCGTGTTCCGCCACACCTCGTTGAGGTCGGTGATCGCCCTGGAGCTGTCGAACAGGGAGACTGTCGGAGAAAGGTTGGCCTTGAACAGCGGTTCCCAGAGCAGCGCCGCCGTGGCGATCGCGCCGGCGGCGGCCAGCGGCCAGGTTCCGAGACGGCGGGCAAGGCTCTTGAGGCCCTGGCCGGCGCACCACGTCGCACCGACGATTGCGAGAGCACCAAAGGCCAATCCAATGCTCCGCGAGAGGACAGCAAACGCGAGAGCGACGACCCATATCACACGAGCACTCGTAGGGACTTCGGCCGCCACGAGCATCGACCACGTGACCACAGCCAGCGCGATCACGCCGACCGTTTCGATCGCACTCGGCGAGAGAACGCCGGAGAAGGACACAGCCAACGGCGTCATCGACAATGCGAGAGCCGCCAGTGCCGTCCGTTCCGATCGAGCTTGCGTTGCTCGACGGAAGCACCAGAACGATGCCCCGATGAGGGCCGAGCACTGAGCAAGCATGCCGAGTCTTGCCAGATAGAAGGTTGACTGCTCGCCCCACCCCAGAGACGAAAAGAGAGTCGGGAGTATGTAAGGCAAGGGCTGCGTTCGGGCATGCCCTGACAGTCGCTGATCGGGATTTGCTGCCTGAGTTGGGTCGCCTGGGCCGACGACACACGCTGGCAGATCGGGCTGTTGAAGGTTGCACAACGCCTGATTTGAGGTAAGATACAAGAACTTCGAGTTCACAGAATAGCCACCTGATTCCCTGCGAACCCGATCCCATTGTGGTGTATGGCGCTTGTGTCGATACGCCCACGAGTCCCACGAGGGCTGCTCGCCGAAGAGGGAGCCCGACGCCAGACCCGCGACCCGGACGAAATGGGACCCCTCGTCCGGGGCCGCCCCGGGTGGCGTCGCGAGGAGGAAGAGTGCGCCGGCCAATGCGAACCAGACGGCGACGTACAGCGCATGCACGATCGGCGTGCGAGCGCCGTCCTCAGCGCCATCTGGCGTCGGGCGCATCACACGGTGACGCTCGGTGTCGGCCGTCTGGGGCCGCCGTTCGTTGGACCCGATACCGCGGTCATCCAACGGCGTCAGCTCTCCTCCACCTGCGGAGCGACTGCGACTCACTCGGGTCACCCTACAACGCCGCGTGCAGCGGCAAGTCCATGCCCCCGGCCGTCGACGTCCGAACCCCACCGACCGGGTAGCCTCGCCGGCCATGCCCGTTCTGATCGTCGCTCCGACGTACAACGAGCGCGACAACATCGAGCTGTTCCTGAAAGGTGTTCGCGAATCTGTACCGGACGCCACAGTCCTGGTTGTCGACGACAACAGTCCGGACGGTACGGGTGATCTGGCGGAAGAGCTCGCGTCCCAGATGGGCATGGTGAAGGTGCTTCATCGCCAGACCAAGATGGGTCTCGGCAGCGCGTACCGCCACGCAATGCAGGCTGCTCTCGATGAGGGCTATGACATCGTCGTGACGATGGACGTCGACCTGTCCCACGATCCGGCCGCAATTCCGGATCTGATCGGGGCACTCACCAGAGGTCATGACGTCGCACTCGGATCTCGGTATGTCCGCGGCGGATCTGTCTCCGACTGGCCGCTCCATCGCCGGCTGCTCTCGCGTGGGGCAATCGGTACACGGCCTTTGCTCTTCGCGTCCCGGTATCCGATTGCACCACCGGATTTCGTGCATACCGTTCGTCCGCTCTCCGGGTCATCGAACCTCATACCACGACTGCCGAAGGGTACGTGTTTCTCACAGAGCTCGTTCGTCGAATGGTCCGATCCGACCTGGCGGTCGTCGAGATGCCCATCTGCTTTCGCGATAGACGCGCCGGGACGTCCAAGATGTCTTACGAGTAATCATCGAGTCGATCTCGCTTGTCACATGGTGGGCGATCATTGATCGTCGGTCCAATAGGGCGATATCCGCCCACCCGGGCTCACAAACAGGCGCATCACGTCTACGGTCATAGTGCTAGCCCGGAGGGTCCAGCGATTGCTGGAGCCGCAGGGTGATGTCGCCGGGCGTGGAGGCCTGGAGGTAGGCGACGCCGCCGTCCAGGGCCCGCCACTGCCCGCACGCCGCGCCCTGGACCAGGTAGCGGCCGTCGACCGGCTGGTCGGTGGTGGCGAAGCTGATGCCCTGGCCCACCGTGCCGCCGTTGGCCCCCGTGGCCGGGCGGCCGAAGGTGTTGGTGAGCAGGAAGTTGGCCGCCGCCGGCTCGCCGTCGACCGTCAGCTCCAGCCAGTCGTAGTCCTGGATGGTGCCCGCCGGGATGTCCAGGCGCAGCACCTGGTTCCCCGCGGGCAACCCGGACACCACGCTGCCGTCGATGCTGCCCACGCCCGGGCCAGGCTCCAGCACCGCGGTCCGCCCCTCCGAGTAGCGCAGCTCGGTCCCCGGGGGCAGGGGCGCCGCGGTGCCGACCATCGCCGCCTTCCCGCTGGGGGTCACGGCCACCAGCCGGACGTCGTCGGGCGCCTCCCCCTCCACCAGGGGCACGCCCAGGGCGAACCCGGACATGGTGGCCTCGGGCGCCACCTCCGCCAGGTCGGCACGGGGCAGGTCGGCCACGCCCTCGTCGAGCACGCGGCCGTCGGGCGAGACCGCCAGCACCCGGGTGGGGCGCTCGCCGTCCACCGGGCCGGCCCAGCCCGCGAACTGCACCTCGTTGACCGCCGGGGTGGCCTCGACCACCGGCCCGTCGGTGCCCACCTGGTCGTCGGCGTCGAGGAAGGCGGGCGACGACCCCCACCCGCAGGTGGGCAGCAGCGAGGTCAGGTCGTCGCCCAGCGGGTCGGCCACCATGTCCCCCGCCAGCGAGGCGGGAGCGGGGGCGTCCAGGTCGTTGCGGATGTAGATCAGCTCGCCGTGCACCGACAGCCAGGGCCGGTAGCGGTCGAGGATCCACTGGCTGACGTCGTAGTGGCGCACCGGGTTGACGATGCCGTCCCACGTCGGGCAGCCCCAGGGCGCTCCAGTACATGACCAGGTCGGGCGGGTCGGCCTCGAGCTCGTCGATCACGTCGGCCTGGCTCACCTCCCGGATGGCCATGCTCACGTGGAAGTAGCGGGTGGTGGGCTCAGCCCCAGCAGGTAGTAGACGATGGCCGGCTGGTTGGTGAAGTCGAACAGCGTCGTGTCGGGGCCGACCGCGTCCAGCGCCACCTGGAGGTCGTCGAGCAGGCCGGTGGGCACGGCCCCGTCGGTGGCGTAGCCCAGCCGCCCGCTGGCCTCGGTCTCCGAGACGGGCGTGAAGTTGTCGGGCAGCTTCTGCACCGTGCGCAGGGCGGTGGGCACCGCGGTGATCAGCAGCGCGCCGATGACCGCGAAGCTGAACAGGTGGCGGGGCGACCGCCCGGGGTTGGCCCGCTCGACGTCCCGGTCGCCGGGCTCCAGGAGCCGGGCGACGATGTAGACCAGCAGCGGGAAGGCGACCACCACGCCCAGCAGCACGTGGTTGTCGGCCCGGGCCAGGAACTTCGGGTAGATGAACAGGCCCAGCAGCGCCAGGGTGGCCATGGCCCAGTCGGCGGCCCGGATCGCCCCCCGGGTCGCCAGCCGCCAGGCGAAGAACCCTCCGGTCAGCACCGCCAGCGCGAAGGGCAGGGCCGCGGCGAAGATGAAGTTGGTGCCGTTGGCCGCGAAGTCGACCGGGAAGGCGCCCTTCAGGACGTGGTCGACCGCGAAGGTGCTGAAGTAGAAGACGAAGTCGTCGACCGCGCCGTTGACGGCCAGCCAGGCGGTGAACACCAGCGCGGCGGCCAGCCCGCCCGCCGCCACCCACAGCGTGCGGGCGAAGCGCCGGACGAGGGGCACGCCCCGGCCCGTCACCAGGTCGTGGGCGACCACCACGACGGCCAGGGCGAGCACGAAGAACGACAGCTCGGGCGTGAGGATCATGGCGGTGAACGCCACCGCGCCCGTGGCCAGCGACCAGCGCCAGTCCTGCACGCTCAACGCCCGCACCAGCAGCAGCACCAACAACGGCAGGAAGGCCAATCGGGGCGCCTGCGGACCGATCAGCAGCACCCCGCCGAAGAACTTGCTGCCCGGCCAGCAGCAGCACCACGAAGCCGGCCAGCACCACCCAGTTGCGCCGCGTGACCAGCGCCAGCAGCACGAACACGAGCACGTAGCACAGGGGCTCGACCAGCGTGTGCCAGCCGGCGTCCATGGCCCAGCGCGAGTCGCCGAACACGCTCAGGCCCAGCCAGGGCCACAGCCCGTCCAGCAGGGGGCCGTGGATGAACAGGACGTCCCGCCAGGGGAACTGGCCGTGGCGCAGCAGGGTGGCGGTGCCGAGGCCCTCGCCCTCGTGGAAGGCGTCCATGTAGCCCAGGGCGGCGGGCAGCATCGCGGTGCTGAGGAACACGAGGACCGACCCCGCCACCAGCGACACGCTGGTGTACTCGACGGCGCGCAGGTCCTCCAGCGGGCCCCGCGCCGCCCGGCGTGCGGCCCGGAAGATCACCGCCCCCACCACCAGCGTGGCCAGCACCACCAGCGGCCAGGGCAGGAACGACTGCGACACCGCCCGGTCCGACTCGATCACGGTCATGGTGGTGGCCGCCGACACCACCGCCAGGCCCAGCACCGTCAGCGGCACCAGCGCCAGGTTGGCCAGCGCCAGGCGCCGTGCGTAGGACCGGGCCGGCCGGCGCGCCCCGAGCGCCAGCGCGCCCAGCGCCACCGCCGCGGCGTAGCCCCCGACCCCGAGGCCCAGCACCACCCAGATCGACCGGCCCGACACCTGGAAGGCGATGGCCGCGATCAGGCCCAGCGCCACCCCCGGCACCGCCATGCGCCCGGCGACCCCGGTGCCCGCCACCACCGCGGCCGAGCCGTGGCGGGCCAGCACCCGGGGGACGACCCGGTCGAACACGAGGTACGACGCCGCCATCACCGCCGGGAACACCACCACCGCCACCACGAACATCTGCATGTAGTGGTGGACGTTGAAGTTGGCGTACGTCGGGTAGCCGATGACGTCGGTGTTCTCCTCCAGCGGCTTCCCGGTGTAGAGCCAGCGGTTGAGCGCGTCGCTGACGCCCAACGCGATGGCCGCGGAGCCGATGACCCGGGAGGCCAGCGCCAGGCCGCCGCCCCCGCGGGGACCGGTCCGGCGGGGCCGGGTCGGCGCAGGGCTCGGGCGAGGGGTCTCCTCGACCGGGTCCGCGGCTCGCTCGGGGACGGTGCGCATGGCTCGGGGGATCAGGCTTCCTCGGACGCGGGCAGCGTGGCGGTGGCGTAGAGCTGCCAGCCGCGCCGGCCCCCGGTGGGGCTGACGGCGAGCAGCCCGCTGAACACGGCCAGGCCCGCCCGCACGGGCAGCGACACGCTGCCGTCGGGCTCGACCTCGGTGACCAGGCGCTCGCCCCGGGCGATCACGGCCCGGCGGTACAGGTTGAACAGGGGCCACCCGGCCCCGCCGCACTGGCCCACGGTGAAGCCGGCGCCCTCCAGCAGGGCGGTCAGGTCCGGGATGTCGTAGTGGCGCCGGTGGCCGATGTGGTGGTCGAAGGCCGACATGGGCCCGCCCGGCACGGTGACGACCAGCGTGGCCCCGGGGGCCAGCCAGCGGCGGGCGGCCAGCAGGAACTCGCCCGGCTCGTCCACGTGCTCCAGCACCTCGGAGCAGGTGGCGTGCGTGGCCCAGCCGGCCAGCGCGTCGGGCGGGTCCTCGCCGCTCAGCAGGTCGAACTGGACGAAGCGGCCACCGGGCACCTTGCCCGAGGCCAGCTCGACGCCCTTGGCCGACAGCTCCAGGCCCGCCACCTCGGCGCCCGGCCAGCGCCGGGCCACGTCGGCCGCCAGGTCACCCTGGCCGCAGCCGATGTCGAGGTAGCGCGCCGGCGCCCGGCCCGGGCCCGCCTTGGCCAGCAGCCCGAGCACGACCCGGCGCCGGAACGTCTGCGCCGGGTTGCGGCCCGCGCAGTCGGCGTAGTCGTCCCAGTGGGTCTCCCAGTCGTCGGGGGCGACCTCGCGGGGCGCGTCGGTGCCGGTCACAACGTGTACCCGGCGGTGGTGGCGTCGCGGTGGAACATGCGCACGGTGTCGAGCGAGAACTCGGTGAGGTCCTTGCCGAACAGGCCGAGCTTGGCCAGCAGGTCGGGCGTCACCGTGATCACGTCGCAGCCGATGCGGTCGGCCTGCGCGATGTTGAGCACCTCGCGGGGGCTGGCCCAGATCAGCTCGACGCCCGCCAGCGGCCGCAGCGTGTCGAGCGCAGCCACCATGATCGGCTCGGGCTCGCGGCCGCTGTCCGCGATGCGCCCGGCGAACACCGACACGAAGGCGGACGTGCCGCCCTCCAGCGCCTCGGCGGTGGCGTCCACCTGGGCGTTGGTCATCAGCGCGGTGATGTTGAGCTGCACGCCCTCCTGCGTCAGCCGCCGCACCAGGTCGAGGCTGGAGGCGCCCTCGGTGTTGGTGATGGGGATCTTCACGTAGACGTTGTCGCCCCAGGACGAGATCTTCAGCGCCTGGCGCTCCATGTCGGCGAAGTCGTCGGAGAAGACCTCGAAGCTGATGGGCCGGTCGCTGACCGTGTCCAGGAACTCGTGGGCGAAGGACTCGTAGTCCTCCACGCCCGCCTGGCGCATCAGCGTCGGGTTGGTGGTGAAGCCGGCGATGAGCGGGTCGGCCGCCAGCTTGCGGACGCTGGCCATGTCGGCGCCGTCGGCGAACACACGGACGGAGAGCTTGCTGGCGTCGATCATCGCAGAGACTCCTCCTCGACGTTGAGGGATGGGCGGATCAGGAGCGGGACGACCTCGGCGAGGCCGTCGACGGTGTGGTCGGGGGCGGTGGGCGGGCCCTCGGGGTAGTCGCTGCGCACCCACACGGTGGTGACGCCGGCCCGGCGGCCGGCCTCGATGTCCCGGTCGCGGTCGCCGACCATGGCACTGCGCCCGAGGTCGACGCCGAACTGCTCGGCGGCCCGCAGCAGCAGTCCCGGCCGGGGCTTGCGGCAGTCGCAGCCGTCGGCATCGTCGTGCGGGCACACGAGCACCGCGTCGAGCCCCAGCTCGGTGGTGAGGTGCTGGTTGATGGCGTCGACCTCGTCGCGGGTGGTGGTCCGGCGGGCGATGTCCGGCTGGTTGGTCACGACCAGCAGCAGGACACCGGCCTCCCGGAGAGAGTTGCATGCGGCCCGCACGCCCGGGCAGGATCACCACGTCGGCGACCGTCGCCGGGGGCCGGGGCTTGCCGTCGCGGAGGACGGCCCGGTTCAGCACCCCGTCCCGGTCGAGGAACGCCGCGACCCGCCCGGTGGTCGGCCCGTCGCCCATGGTCAGAGCAGCCCCGCAGCCTCGTCGCGGGCGAGCGCCCGCATGGCGTCGGACAGGGCCTGGGCCGACCCGGCGCTGTGGCTCCAGCCCAGCGAGCGGATGCGGGCGGTGTCCAGGCGCACGATGGGCACGTCGCCCTTCCAGCCGCGGGAGCCGCCCGAGTACTCGAAGGTGACCTCGGCCGGGTCGAGGCCCAGCACCTCCAGCGCCAGGTGCGCGATCTCGGTCACGGTGATGTAGTCGCCGGTGGCCACGTTGTAGGCCCGGAACGGCTCGGTGGTCTTCCGGTGGGCCTGCAGCACGGCCGACACCACGTCGCCCACGTCGATGTAGGACTTCGACTGCGAGCCGTCACCCAGGATGGACAGGCACGTCGGGTCCTTGAGCAGGCGCCGCACGAAGTCGAAGCCCACCCCGTGGGTCTGGCGGGCGCCCACCACGTTGCCGAACCGGAAGGCGCAGCCGCTCAGGTCGAACATGGCCACGTACGAGCTGATCAGCGCCTCGCCCGCCAGCTTGCTGGCGCCGTAGGTGGAGCCGGGGATGAGCGGGCCGTGGTCCTCCTGCGCCTCGGTGTGGCCCAGGTCGCCGTAGACCCCGCTGCCCGAGGCGTAGAGCAGCCGCCGGGCCGAGGTGGTGCGCATGGCCTCGCACACGTTGTTGGTCAGCGCCGTGCCCTGGTCGAAGTCGATGGCCGGGTTGGTGACCGCGGCCGCGATGTCGGGGTTGGAGGCCAGGTGGATGACCACGTCGTGGCCGTCCATGGCCGAGCGCAGCCGGTCGAGGTCGCCGACCTCCCCCTCCACGGCGGTGAAGCGGGGATCGGTGTCGTGGGCCGCGTGGTGCCAGTGCCGGCCCGAGGAGTAGTTGTCGTAGATGGTGACCGCGGCGACCTCGGGGTCGGCCAGCAGCCGGTCCACGAAGTGGCTGCCGATGAAACCGGCGCCGCCGACGACGAAGAACCGCTCGCTCACGCGGGCGCTCCCGCGTCGCCCGCCACCGCTTCCCACTTGGTGGCGCCGCGGGCCAGTGCCGGGTGGCTGACCAGCAGGTGCCACATCACCGCGCACAGCCCCTCGGTGTGGGGCGTGATCCGCTCGGCCACCAGCGGCGGGATCACGATGCAGGACGTGGCCGCCGCCGCGGTGTAGCCGCCGTCGCGGCCGACGATGCCATGGACGTCCGCGCCCACCTTCTGGGCGAGCTCGACGGCCCGCACCAGGTTGGGCGACACGTTGCGCTCCAGGTCGCCGCCGCCCACCGAGAACACCAGCAGGGCGTCGTCCGGGCCGAGGCGGGAGCCCTCCAGCCAGGCCGAGAACACCGTGTCCCAGCCTTCGTCGTTGGTGCGGGCGGTGAGCTCGGACACGTTGTCGGTCGGGGCGTAGGCCTCGAAGCCGCACAGCTTGCGGAAGTCGTTCACGGCATGACCCGCGTGGCCCGCAGATCCGCCCACGCCGAGGATGAACAGCCGGCCGCCCCGCGCCCGCACCGCGGCCAGGTCACGGGCGACGGCCTCGACGCTCATCGGGTCGAGGGCGTCGAGGATGCGCCGGGTCTCGGCGAGGAAGTCCTCGGTGAAGCTGGTCATGATCCTCCGTCATCGGTGGCCCGCACGCGGCAGGCCGCGAACGTGTTGAGGCCGAACTTGTGCTTCGACACCCGGATGTCCTGGGGGCGGAACCCGGCCCGCACCAGCATCGGCCACAGGTCGCGGGGGTCGTAGTAGGTCTTGTGGTCGTTCATCTCGGCCGCGGGGCTGAGCCCGAAGCGGAAGGCGGACAGCTCCAGGAACCACTTGCCCCGCCACGACGGCACGTTCACCAGGCACACGCCGTCGTGGCGCAGCACGCGGCGCATCTCGTCGAGCGCCCGCTGCGGCTCCCACAGGTGCTCCAGCACCGAGGTGCAGAGCACCACGTCCACGCTGGCGTCGTCCAGTCCGGCCAGCGTGTCGGGCAGCGGTCCCTCCACCACCTCGACCTTGGGATGGTCCTTGAGCTCGGGGTCGACGGCCACGTCCAGCAGCACCGCGCCGCTCACCTCGTCCAGCACCGTGCGGGCGAAGGTGGCCTGGTAGCCGCAGCCCACGTCGGCGAGCCGCTTCCCCGCGAAGCTGCGCACGTGGCGGCGGATGCTGCGGCCCGACAGCCACACGCCGAAGCGGTCGACCGGGGTGAGGCGATGGCCCTGGCCGAACGACTCGGAGCGGCCCGACCCCTCAGCGCTTGACGATGAGCCCATGGCCGTTGATGTTGTGGAGCACGAGCCGGTCGGCCTGCATGCGCTGCTCGTCGACGAACTGCGTGATGCCCGGGCAGGCCGGGAAGCCGTAGTCGTCGAACACGACCATGCCCTCGGGCGACAGCCGGGGCCACACCCAGTCGAGCACGTCCTTGGCCGACTGGTAGACGTCGACGTCGATGTGGCACAGCCGGAAGGTCTGGTCGGCCACCTTGTCACCGGTGTCGTCGGGGAAGATGCCCTGGAGGCACTCGACGCGGTCGAGGCCCATGCCGGCCAGCAGCTTCTCCACGATGCCGAGCGAGGTGTCGTCGTGCTTGCCGTCGCGGTAGTAGGTGTCGACCTCGCCGGTCTTCACCACCCCCTCCCACGTGTCGCACAGGTAGACCCCGTCCTCGCTGCCGAGCGCCTTGGCCCGGGACGCCATGAGCGCGCCGCTGCCGCCCCGCCACACGCCGACCTCGAGGATGGCGCCGGGCACGTCGGCCAGCTCGCCCACGATGCTCCACAGCTCGTAGAGCCGCCACACGTCGACCAGCGTGTTCTTGCGCACCTGGTCGTAGACGCGGCGGAAGTCCTGGTCGGACTGCCACGGCGCGTAGGTGGAGATGGGATAGGCCATCTCGTGGGCGCCCGAGCGCACGGCCTCGCCCCGCACGAAGGGCAGGGCCACGCCCTTGGCGATCGAGAAGCTCGACTGCTTGGCGAGGCGGCCGTAGTACCTGAGCAAGGACATCGTCGTTCCTACTCCTTACCTGCTCGTGCCCGGGGGCGGGTGGTGGCGATGATCGTCCCGTGCAGCACCAGCGTGGACACGAACAGCTGGGCGCCCACCACCGCCGCGGCCAGGCCGGTGACCGCCAGGTGGTTCTGGATGGTGTTCGCCTCCTCCAGCGCCAGGTCGTTGCCGGTGTAGGTGACCACCAGCGGGATGGCCAGGAACACGCCCACGACGAACAGCCCGAAGGCGACCAGCACGGTGCGCGTGTAGGGGAAGACCCGTTGCCAGCGCAGGGCGTTGCGGCCCGTGTAGTCGAACAGGATCTGGGCGATGCAGCCCAGCAGGAACGCCTGGAAGCCCACGGCCAGGGCGGTCACCCCCAGGAACTGCCAGTGCAGCGACAGGCCGAACGGGCCGAGGTCGACGTCGCCGAAGCTGAGCGGCAGGGTGAGCAGCAGCCCGATGACGGCGAGGACCGCGCCCGGCTTCAGCAGGAAGAAGTCCGAGCCGTAGACGAACATGGCCCGCAGGTTGATCCAGGCCGCCTGGAACGGGGAGAACCAGCCCGAGCGCTTGTGGTGGCTGAGGCGGCCCTCGCGGTCCTTGAGGAACCGGACCGGCACCTCGGCGGTGCGCAGGCCCATGTGCACGGACTTGAGCACCATCTCCGAGGCGTACTCCCACGACTGGGAGGAGATGTCCATGCGCTCCAGGGCGTCACGGGTGATGCCCCGCATGCCGCAGTGGATGTCGGAGAACTTCGAGCCGTAGACCCGGTTGAGGATCCAGGTGGTGAAGGGCGTGCCGAAGTGCTGGTGGAGGCCCGGCATCGAGCCCGGCTCGATCGAGCCCTTCCAGCGCGAGCCCATCACGAACTCGTAGCCGTCGTGGAAGCGCTCGACGAACTCGCGGAGCTGGCGGAAGTCGTAGGTGCAGTCGGCGTCGCCCATGACGACGTAGCGGCCCCGGATGTAGGGCAGCGCGTCGATGTAGGCCCGGCCCAGGCCCCGCTTGGGCGTGCGGAGCACCCGGGCGCCGCCGGCCAGCGCCAGCTCGCTGGTGGCGTCGGTCGAGCTGTCCACGATGAGGATCTCGCCCTTGATCCCGGCGTCGGCGAGGCCCTGGTGGCACCAGGCCACGAAGTCCTCGATGGTCAGCTCCTCGTTGAGCGCGGGGATGACGATGGACAGCTCGGGGTCGGGCTCGTCCCGCTCCGGCACGAGGAGCTGGACGTCACTGTCGGTGACCTGCTTGACGTCGAGACTGGTCATGGTCGATGCGCTCCGGTGCGTCGGGCGAGCATGTCCTCCAGGTCCGCGACCCCGGCCTCCGAGCCGACCTCGTAGAAGCGCTCGTAGACCTCGAAACCACCCAGCATGGCCGCGTTCGCCCAGATCAGTGAAGTGCTCCCCCAGGTCGCTTACGGCGTCACGCGGTATGCGCTCGGACACGACCCTGGCGGAGACAACCGAAAGACCATAGTCGATGTAGGTCAGGCCGGCGTCCACACCGGCCCCCTTGCGGTAGCGGACCCGCCCCTCCGCGTCGAGGGACGCGTTGCTCGTGTCCCACCGATCGTGGTTGCGGATGACGGTCATGAGCGCCGGCCGGTCCTGGTCTCGTAGGCCTCCCACACCGCCTGGTAGTCGATGGGAAGGTAGGAGTCGCCGTAGAGGATGGCGAAGTCGTCGTCGGCCGGGCCCTCCTCGACGAACAGCCGGGTGGCTCCGCCGGTGCCCCGCCGCTCGTCGCCTTCGTCCACGTAGCGGATGCGGATGCCCCAGCGGCTGCCGTCGCCCAGGGTGTCGCGGATCATGTGGCCGAGGTAGGCGACCGCGAACACGATGTCGTCCACGCCGTGCTCGGCCAGCAGCTCGACCTGGCGCTCGGCGAAGGGCCGCCCCGCCACCGGCAGGAGTGGCCTTGGGCATCGTCTCCGTGCGGGGCCGCATCCGGGTGCCCAGCCCGCCGGCCAGGACGAGGACCTGCACGCGGCGGTCAGTCCCGCGTCATGACGGTGCTGCCGTCGTGGTCGAAGAAGAACCGGACCTCGGCCAGCCCCTCGGCGGCCATCGTCTCCCGTAGCCGGGCCGCGTCCTTGGCATAGAACAGGAGGAAGCCGCCGGCCCCCGCACCCACCAGCTTGCCGCCCACCGCACCGTTGTCGATGCCCGCCTGGTACCAGCGGTCGATGTCGGAGTTGGACATGTGCGGCGACCGGTCCCGCTTGGCCAGCCAGTGCTCGTGCATCAGGTTGCCGTAGGCGGTGGTGTCGCCCTCCTCGAGGGCCGCCCCGATGCGCCGGCCGATGGACTCGGTCTCGGCCAGGCGGCTGAGCATGGCCTCGTCGCCCTCGATCGACCGGCGGTGCTGGTCCGACAGCACCTCGCCGGCCCGCCGGGAGTAGCCGGTGAAGAACAGCAGCAGGTGCTCTTCCAGGTCACGCAGCGTGTCGGTGGTGATGCCCAGGGGCGTGACCCGCACCTTGCCGTCGGGCTCGATCTCGAAGCAGGACAGGCCCCCGTAGGCGGCGATGTACTGGTCCTGCTTCCCGACCGGCTCGCTCAGGCGGTCGATCTCGATGTGGCACGCCTCCTCGGCCAGCGACCCGGCCGTGACGTGCTCGCGCTTGTAGGCGTAGAGGGCCCGGAGCAGGCCCACCGTGAAGGCCCCCGACGAGCCCAGCCCGGTGCCGGCGGGGATGTCGGCGATGCTGACGATCTCCTTGGCCCCGCCGATGGGGTGGAGCAGCAGCGCCTCCCGCACCAGGGGATGGGAGATGTCCTCGACCCGCTCGGCCCGCTCCAGCGCGGAGTACTTGATGACGTAGTCGTCGGTGAACGTGTCGTTGATGGCGATGTAGATGTACCGGTTGATGGCGGCCGAGATGAGGTAGCCGCCCCGCCGCTGGTAGTACGAGGGCAGGTCGGTCCCGCCGCCGCCGATCGAGATCCGCAACGGGGTTCTGGTGATGATCATGGCAGGGGTCCAGGCAGCGAGTGGGCGTGTGGGCGGACAGGCACATGGGCGAATGCGCCTCGTCACGGACAGTGAGAGGCTGCCACACCCACCAACCGCGGCCGTGCACACTATCAGTGCCACACCGGGCCCCGGACCGCCGCCACGCGCAGTAGCGTTCCTCGGATGCCGCCCCGGGAGGACCGTTGACCGACCCCGCGCCCCGGGCGTGGCCCGGCCGCCCGGCGACCCCGCTCCCGGGCGTGGCGCAGGACACGGCCGCGGTCCGGCGGGGCCTCGCCCGGCACCTGGTGGGGCACGGTGTGGAGCTGGGCCCGGGCCACAACCCGTACCCCCTCGACCTACCGGGGACCACGGTCGCCTACGTCGACCGCTGGGACCCGGAGCAGAACCGGTCCCTGTTCGCCGAGCTGGGCGACGACGCGCCCTTCCCGGTCCCCGACGTCGTGTGCGACTTCGACGTCGACGGGCTGAAGGCGCTGGACGACGCCTCCCAGGACTTCGTCATCGCCAGCCATGTGCTGGAGCACGTGGCCGGCCCGCTCGCCCTGCTGGACGAGATCCACCGGGTCCTGCGTCCCGGCGGCTCGGCCCTGATCCTGCTGCCGGACATGCGCCGCACCTTCGACCGGGACCGCCCGCCGACGGGCCTGGACCACCTGGTGCGCGAGTTCGAGGCGGGCGTGACCGAGGTGGACGACGACCACATCCGGGAGTTCCTGCGCTTCACCGAGCCCGACTACGAGCACACGGTGGCCGCGCTCGACCCCGAGGCCCGCGCCGCGCTGTTCGACTGGCACCGGCAGCGGTCGATCCATGTGCACTGCTGGGCCGAGGACGGCTTCCTCCCGGTGCTCGACCACGCGCTCCGCACGCTGGGCCACCGCTGGGAGTTCGTGGACGGGGTCCTCGCCGACGACGAGGGACCCGACGGCATGGAGTTCGGCTTCGTGCTGCGGCGCTCCCCGGTCGAGCTGGCCCCGGACGTGGCCGCCGACCGGTTCCGGGCCGGCTACGACCTGTGGGCGGGCCAGCGCCGCGCCGTCCACGCCATGCTGGCGACGGCCCCGCCGGCGCCTCCGGCCGGGCTGCTCACCCGGCTGCGGCGGCGCCTCGCCTGATCAGTGGGGCATGCAGTACTGGTCGTACTCGGCGATCACGATCTTCTCGGGATCGATGGAGCACGTCGGGCACTGCGGGTCCCGCAGCATCTTGTAGGTGCGGAACGACTGCTCGAGCGAGTCGTAGGCCAGCAGCCGGCCCGACAGGCTGTCGCCGATGCCGAGGATGAGCTTGATGGCCTCGACGGCCTGGATGGAGCCCACGATGCCCGGCAGCACGCCCAGCACCCCGGCCTCGGCGCACGAGGGCGCCAGCTCGGGCGGGGGCGGCTCGGGCAGGAAGCAGCGGTAGCACGGCCCGTCGTGGGGCTTGAACACCGTGACCTGGCCCTCGAAGCGGAAGATCGAGCCGTGCACGACCGGGATCTCGAGCTTGAGCGCCGCGTCGTTGAGCAGGTAGCGGACCGGGAAGTTGTCGGCCCCGTCGACCACGATGTCGTAGCCGGACAGGATCTCGATCACGTTGTCGGCCCCCAGCCGCACGTCGTGGGTCACGACGTTCACGTCGGGGTTGATCGAGGTCAGCGTCTTCTTGGCCGAGTCGACCTTGCGCTCGCCGATGCGGTCCAGGTTGTGGAGGATCTGGCGCTGCAGGTTGGACTCGTCGACCACGTCCATGTCGACGATGCCGATGGTGCCGACGCCGGCCGCCGCCAGGTAGAGGGCCGCGGGCGAGCCGAGGCCGCCGGCCCCGAGCAGCAGGACCTTGGCGTCGAGCAGCTTGAGCTGGCCCGCGACGTCGACCTCGGGCAGCAGCAGGTGGCGCTGGTAGCGATTGCGCTGCTCGGCGGAGAGCTTGCGGGGGGTGGACCAGTCCCGGCCCTCGTCCTTCCACTTGTTGAACCCGCCGACCACCGAGACGACGTCCTGGTAGCCCATGTCGGTGAGCGTCTTGGCCGCGAAGGCCGAGCGGATGCCGCTGGCGCAATGGATGATCACGGGCGCCGACTTGTCGGTGATGCGGCTCTCGACCGAGCTCTCCAGCGTGCCCCGCGGGATGTGGACGGCCGCGGGGATGGCCCCCTGCTCGTACTCGTCGGGCTCGCGCACGTCGAGCACCACGGCGCCGGGCTGCCGGCGCAGCTCGTCGGCCTCGGCGGTGTCGACCTCGCGGATCTGGGACTTGGTGGCGGCGAGCAGCTCACGGAAGCTCGGCATCGGGCACCCTCTCGTGCGTTCTTGGCGGCCGGAAAAGCCTAGCGACTTCGTCAACAATCTGGCCAGGTCGCCTGTTCCCGCTGCCGGCCGGGCCTGGTCGCGTCGCTCGGTGCCGGTCGTCAGGGCTCGATGGGCACCTCGTGGAAGGCCTCGATGAGGTCACCCTCCTCGACGTAGAGCGGTCCGGCCGCGGTCAGCCGCCGGATCAGCAGGGCCCCCATCACGAGCAATGCGGCGGCGCTGCCGGCGAAGAGCGCCAGCTCGACCCGGAAGAACACGTCCTGGGACGACAACCACACGGTGAGGCCCAGCGCCACGCATCCCAGGAACCAGCCGACCGCCTGGTCGGCGTGACCGCCCAACGCGATCAGGGCCTGGGCGCACGCCATGGCCAGCATGTAGAGGCCGGCCCCCGCGGCCAGCAGGCCCATGGTGCGGGAACCGAGGTCGGAGCCGGGGAACATGGTGTCGACCACGAACGGCCCGAGGACCGCACCCACGACGGTGCCGACGATGGCCAGGGCGGCCACCGCGATCAGCAGGCGGCGCAGCCCGGAGCGGAAGTCGCCGAGCTGGCCGGAGTGGGCCAGTGCGGACAGCTTGGGCAGCAGCGAGGCCTGGACGGCCTGGAACAGGAACAGCGGGATGCGGGCGATGACCACCCCGTTGACGAAGCGCCCCGCGGCCGCGCTCTGCGAGTCGTCGGCCAGCAGCTTCACCAGCACCGGGCCGATGTTCATGATGGCGAAGGCGCACAGCGAGGCCACCAGCAGCAGGATGAGGGCGCTGCCCACCTCGCTCAGGGCGGCCTCGGGCCCTTCCTCGAGCTCGGGCTTCTGCACCCGCAGCGCCACGGGCACGGCCAGCAGGCCGGCGATGCCGACGGCGATGCCGAAGGGCCCGGCGACGGTGACCCCGGCCACCAGGCAGATGACCGCCCCCAGCACCCGGATGAAGCCGTCGGCGCCGAGGTAGGTCCCGTAGCCCTTGAAGCGCCCGCTGCCCGACATGCAGCCCCGGGTCAGGTGGCCCGCCAGCGCTCCGGCCAGGCCGAGCGCCAGGCCGACGAGCAGCAGGATCTGGCCGTCGAAGAGGTGCTCGACGATCCAGCGGGCCGACAGGATGAGCAGGACCAGCACGCCCAGCAGCAGGCCGACCCCGAGCGTCCCCGCCCGGCGCACGACCGGCGCACCGCCGAGGTTGCGGGCCCGCCGCTCGGCCAGCGCCCGGCTGATCTCCTGCTCGAAGGGAAGGAACAGGCCCGGGCCCGCCAGGAACACCAGGCTCCACAGCGCACCGAGGGGCGAGTACTGGGTCTCGCTCAACGCCTTGTTGGCGACGAACAGGAACCCGTACGCGGACAGACCCGCGACGATCAACCCAGCCCCGACCGCAGCCGTGCCCGACGGCAAGGGATTGCGGCGCTTCGCAGCCTCCAGCAGCGCAGCCATCACTCGGGCAGGCTAGCCACATCCGGTGACCGTGGACACAACCCACGGGCCACCGGCGCCGACCTGGGACAATACGAGGCCGCTCCACCACGACCCGAGGCAATAGCCGCACGCGCCCGCCCGTCACCCTCACGCCGGGTCCCGACCGCAAGGCGCCGCCCACAGCCCGCCGCCCGCCCACACCGGAAACCGAGGCGGGCCGCTTTCCCCGACCCCACTCCCGCCCCGCAGCGCGGGGCACTCGCCGTCACGGGTCGGCCCCCACGATGCGAGGCAGGATCTCGCTGATCGAGCCCCGGAGGACGGCGTCGGCCAGGTGGTCCATGGCGGTCTCGCTGCCGTTGACGATGGCGATGCGGGCGCCGGACATCCGGGCCACGGGGACCATGTCGGCCACGGGGTACACCGCCAGCGTCGAGCCGACTGTCAGCAGCAGGTCGCAGCGCCGGGCGGCCTCGCCGGCCCGCTTCATGTCGTCGGGGACGAGGTTCTGCCCGAAGCTGATCGTCGCCGACTTGAGGATGCCGCCGCACGTGCGACAGTCCGGGTCTTCCTCCCCCGCCCGCACCCGGTCGAGCGCCCGCTGCATGGGCGCCCGCTCCCCGCACGACATGCACACGACCTCCCGCATGGTGCCGTGCACCTCGACCACCCTCGTCGGGTCGGAGCCGGCGGCCTGGTGGAGCCCGTCGACGTTCTGCGTCACCAGCGTGTCGAGCTTGCCCCGGGCCTCGAGGGCGACCAGCGCCCGGTGGCCCGCGTTGGGCTCCGCGACCCACGCGGCGTGGTCGAGCCTCGCCTGCCAGGACCGGCGCCGGACCTCGGGTTCGGCCATGTAGTTCTGCAGCGTGGCCTGCTTCTCGGCCTCGGGGTTGCGGGTCCACACGCCCTGGGGGCCGCGAAAGTCCGGGATGCCGCTGTCGGTGCTGATGCCGGCGCCCGTGAGCACCACGATCCGCTGGGCCTCCTCGACCCAGTTGCGAACCTCGTCCATGTCACCGCTCGTGTCGCCGGTCACGGATGAGCACGCTACCCCTGGCCCGGGTGATACGCAAAGATATTTGTTGAGGCCAAAACACCATCTGATGACTTGACACAGCACCTATCGCCCGGGAAGCATCGTAGAGACATCGACGGCGGGCCCATCGCGCGGCGCTCGCCCGACCTCGTTGCTCTTGGAGATCCACCGAATGCAGCTCTGCGACATCCCCCTGAACAAGCGCACGCTCCACGTGGTGCCCTGGTCCGACCCGGTGGTCGACCAGGTCGGCTACGACCCCCGCACGCTCTATGTCGAGCAGTTCTGGCTCGGCATCCTCGGTCCCAGCGCCACCTGGCTGCTGCGCTATCTGGTCAACTGCTTCGACACCCAGCCCGCCGGGTTCGACCTCGACCTCAACGAGTGCGCGCAGTCCCTCGGCCTGGGGCGGCGTCCGGGGGCGACGGCGGCTCTGCCTCGCACGCTCTCCCGCTGCTGCCAGTTCGGGGCCGCCCGGTTCTGCGGGCCGACCAAGCTGGCGGTGCGCCGCATGCTCCCGCCGCTCTCCCGCCGCCAGATCGCCCGCCTGCCCCGCCGCCTGCAGGACGACCATGCCGGCTGGGTCGACCAGGCGCCGACGTCCGTGGCCCGCGCGCTGCAGGACCGGGCCCGCCAGCTCGCCCTCAGCCTCATCGAGCTGGGCGAGGACGGCCCGGCCGCCGAGCGTCAGCTGAACCGCTGGCGCTTCCACCCCGCCATGGCCAGCGAGGCCACCACCTGGGCGCTCGGCCGCCAGGCCGCCCGGTCGTCGGCGCGAGGCTCGACGGCATGAGCCCGCCCATCCCGGGGCGCCGGCTCACCGGGGCGCGGGGCTGCGTGGCAGTGCGTCTCGTGGTCGGCGGTACCCTCGACAGCCCGGTCGCAGGGGCGACCGCTTGCGCCACCCGGCGCGGGGAGAGGTGCTGTGGTCCGAGTCCCGACTGTCGCACGTCGGCCGGTGGCCGGCCGCGGGCGCCGCCTGGCGCTCGCCGGGCTGGTGGCCGTCGTGCTCGCGGGCGGCTGCTCGGCCGGCGGCGGGGACAACGGGCGGCGACACCCGGGGCGCGGACGGCGGCGACGGCGAGGGAGGAGGCCAGGTGACCACCTCGACCACGGAGCCACCCGAGCCCGAGCTGCATGCCCGGGACCAGCCGCTGCCCGTGGTGACACCGGCGCCGCGGGACATGCGCTGGCTGGGAGACGACCTTGCCGTCCCCGAGACGGTGACCGTGCGCGTGGCGGCCGGAGTGGACGACGGCACCAGGACCGCGGTGGGCGAGGCGCTGGCCGCGGCCGGGGCCACCGACGTCGACCTCGTGGAGGGGGCGGGCTCGGGCGAGCGCGAGCCGGCGAGCCGCCGCGGGCGGGACCGGGGGCGGCGCCTGACCGTGTCCGTCGCGTCCACGGGCGACCCCGAGGCCGCGGCGGCCTTGGCGACCGTCGGGCTGGTGGTGCCCGGCGACCTGGGCGAGGAGGGGTACGCCCTGGCCGCTTTCCGGCAGAGCGACGGGCACGACCAGGTGGTGCTGGCCGGCGGCGGTCCGGCCGGCACGTTCTACGCGGCGCAGACCCTGCGCCAGCTGGTGGGCGACGGATCGGTGGCCGGGGTGGGCGTGATCGACCGTCCGGGGATGACCCACCGCGGGGTCATCGAAGGGTTCTACGGCAGCCCGTGGACACCGGCCGAGCGCCTCGACCAGCTCGCCTTCTATGGGCGGTTCAAGCTCAACACCTACATCTACGCCCCCAAGGACGACCCCTTCCACCGCGACCGCTGGCGCGAGCCGTACCCCGCCGAGCGGGTGGCCGAGCTGGCGGGCCTGGTGCGGGCCGCCCAGGCCAACCACGTCCGTTTCACCTTCGCCGTGTCGCCCGGCGTGTCCATCTGTTACGGCGACCCGGCCGACCGGGCGGCGCTGGTCGCCAAGCTCGACGCCATGTACGCGCTCGGCGTGCGCTCGTTCTCGATCGCGCTGGACGACATCGACCACACCCGCTGGAACTGCGCCGGTGACGCGGACCGGTACGGCGCGCCCTCCACCGGGTCGGCTGCCGGAGCCCAGGCCGACCTGCTCAACGCCCTGCAACACGACTTCATCGCCACCCACGAGGGCGCTCGCCCGTTGCAGATGGTCCCGACCGAATACCGCGGCACCCGGGACAGCGAGTACCGCCAGGCGCTGCGGGCGGGCCTCGATCCGGCGGTCGAGGTGATGTGGACCGGGGCCTACGTCGTGCCCGACGAGATCACGGTGGCCCAGGCCGACGCCGCGCACACCATGGTTCGGGCGACCCGTGTTCGTCTGGGACAACACCCCCGTCAACGACTTCCCGCGCACCGCGGGGCGGCTCATCCTCGCCCCCTACGCACGGCGGGAGCCCGGGTTGTCGGCGCACGTGACCGGCGTGGTCCTCAACCCCATGAACCAGGCGTCGGCCAGCAAGGTCCAGTTGGTCGGCGGGGCCGACTTCGCCTGGAACGACGCCGCCTACGACCCGGCCCGGGCCCAGCGGGCGGCCGCCCACGACCTGGCGGGCGGCGATCCCGCCACGGAGGACGCGCTGCTGGCGTTCTTCGACCTGGAGAACCTGGCGCCCACGTCCGCCCGCTCCGGCCTCGTCTCCCAACCCCAGGCACCCGCGCTGGCCGCGCGGCTGGAGGGCTTCCGCGCCGCCTGGCGCGGCGGCGACCGGGCCGGGGCCGTGGCCGGGTTGCGGCCCTACGCCGAGCTCGTGGCCCAGGCTCCCGCGCTCATCCGCGCCCACGTCGTCGACCCCGCCTTCGCCGCGGACTGCGGGCCGTGGCTCGACGCCACCGGCCTGTGGGGACAGGCGCTGCTGGCCACGCTCGACGGCCTGGCGGCGCGGACGGCCGGCGACGGCGCCACGGCCGAGGCCCGGCTGAGCGAGGCCGCCAACCTGGCCGGCCAGGCCGAGTCGATCCACACCATCCCGGGCGAGACCCGGCCCGAGGGCCCGGTCCGGGTGGGCGACGGGGTGCTCGACGCCTTCGTCAGCGGGGCATCGGCCCTCGGGTGAGGGCCCCGGTCGTAGCGTTGACGCCATGGATGCCGCCGCCATCGCCATCTCCGGTCTGGTGAAGACCTTCGGCCACACCCGGGCCCTCGACGGGCTCGATCTCGACGTCGCGACCGGCGAGATCCACGGGTTCCTCGGGCCCAACGGGTCCGGCAAGTCGACCACCATCCGCGTGCTGCTCGGGCTGCTGCGGGCCGACTCCGGCGACGTGACCATGCTGGGCGGCGACCCCTGGCGCGACGCGGTGGCCCTGCACCGACACCTCGCCTACGTGCCCGGCGACGTCAACCTCTGGCCCAACCTCACCGGCGGCGAGGTGATCGACCTGCTCGGCAAGCTGCGCGGCGGGCTCGACCGGGCGCGCCGGGAGGAGCTGATCGAGCGCTTCGACCTCGATCCCCGCAAGAAGGCCCGCACCTACTCCAAGGGCAACCGCCAGAAGGTCGCGCTGGTGGCGGCGCTGGCCTCCGACGCCGAGCTGCTCATCCTCGACGAGCCCACGTCCGGGCTCGACCCGCTCATGGAGACCGTGTTCCAGGACACGGTGCGCGAGATCATGGCGGGCGGCAACCGCACCGTCCTGCTGTCCAGCCACATCCTGGCCGAGGTCGAGTCGCTGTGTGACCGGGTGAGCATCATCCGGCTGGGGCGCACGGTAGAGAGCGGCACCCTCGCCGAGCTTCGCCACCTCACCCGCACGCAGATCACGGTGGAGGCCGACCAGCCCCTCACCGGCCTGGCCGACCTGCCCGACGTGCACGACCTCAAGCTCGACGACGGCCGGGCCAGCTTCGACGTGGAGACGGCCCGGCTCGACGACGTCGTCCGCTACCTCGCCACCGTGGGCGTGCGCTCGCTGGTGAGCCAGCCCCCGACGCTGGAGGAGCTGTTCCTGCGCCACTACGGCGACGAGCTGGCCGAGCTGGAGCACGCGGCCGAGCGAGGGGACGGGGAGACCCCATGACGCTCGCCGGGACCGGGTCGCTGATCGGCTTCCTGCTGAGGGTCTCGCGCCTGCGCATCGTGCTGTGGATCGCGGGCATCGGCCTGCTGGTGTGGTCGACCGCGGTCAGCATCGACCGCCTCTACCCCACCCAGGCCGACCTCGACGCCGCCGCGGCCCCGCTCTACGACAACACCGCCGTCATCGCCATGCTCGGCCCCACCTATGCGATCGACACGCTGGGCGGCCAGATCGTGTTCCAGCTCGGGGCGTTCGGCTACGCCACCATGGCCCTGATGGGGATGTTCCTCGTCGGCCGGCACACCCGGGCCGACGAGGAGGAGGGCCGCACCGAGCTGCTGCGGGCCACGGTCGTCGGCCGCAACGCGCCGGTCACCGCCGCGCTCATCGTCGCGGTCGGGGCGGTGGCCGTCGCAGGCGTCGCCACCACCCTGAGCATGCTGAGCCTGGCGCTGCCGGTGGCCGGGTCGGTGGCCTACGGGGCGGCGATGGCCGCCTTCGGCATCTTCTTCGCCTGCGTGACCGCGGTCATGGCCCAGGTGACCGAGCACAACCGCACCGCCTACGGCATGACGGGCGCACTGCTCGGCCTGTCCTACATCCTGCGGGCGGTGGGCGACGCGGGCAGCGGGACGCTGAGCTGGCTGTCGCCCATGGGCTGGGCGCAGCAGGTGCGGGCCTACGCCGACGAGCGCTGGTGGCCGCTGTTGCTGCTGGCCGCGGGGTCGCTGCTGCTGGTGGCGGCGGCCTACGCCCTGCTGTCCCGGCGCGACCTGGGCGGCGGCCTGGTGCCGCCGCAGCCCGGGCCCCCCGAGGCTGCGCCCTGGCTGGGGCGGCCGTGGGGGCTGGCGCTGCGGTTGCAGCGGGCCAGCCTCATCGGCTGGACCGCGGGGCTCGTCGCCTTCGGGCTCGCCTACGGCGCGCTGGGCAAGGACGTGGCCGACTTCATCGGAGGCAACGAGACCGTCGAGTCCCTCATCGCCCAGGGCACGGGCAGCCTGACCGACACGTACTTCGCCACCTCGCTGCTGACGATGGCCCTCATCGCCGCGGGCTACGCCATCGCCTCGATCCTGCGACTGCGCAGCGAGGAGACGGCCGGGGGCGCCGAGCCGTTGCTCGCCACCGCGCTGTCCCGGCGGCAGTGGGCCATGTCGCACGTGGCGATGGCCGCGGGCGGATCGGTGGTCATCCTGGCCGGCACCGGTCTGGGCATGGCGCTGGCCTACGGCGTGTCCATCCGCGACCTCGGCGACCTGCCCGAGCTGATGGTGGCGGCACTCGCCTTCGCGCCGGCCATGTGGGTGCTGGTGGGCCTGGGGCTGGCGTTGTTCGGCCTGGCGCCGCGGGCCGTGGCGGTGACGTGGGGGGCGCTGGCCGCCTGCGGGGTGATCGGCCTGTTCGCCGAGCTGTGGGGCCTGCCGTCCTGGGTGGTGGACCTGTCGCCGTTCCAGCACGTGCCGGCCATGCCGGCCGACGACTTCGCCCTCGGCCCGCTGCTGGCGCTCACCGCCATCGCGGCCGCGCTGATGGCCGTGGGGCTGGCCGGCTTCCGGCGGCGGGACGCCGGCTACTGAGGGGAGGGCCGCCGGAAGTCCGACAACAGGCGCAGGAGGGTGCGCACGCCGAACCCGGTGCCTCCCTTGCGGGTCAGGCCGTCGTCCTCGGCGGCGTCGGCGGGACCGGCGATGTCGAGGTGCGCCCACGGGGTCTCCTCCGCCACGAACTCCTGGAGGAACACCCCGGCGATGAGGGCGCCGCCCCAGCGGGCGCTGGCCACGTTCTTCATGTCGGCCACGTCGGAGTCGATCTGGCGGCGCATGTCCTCCGGGAGCGGCAGCGGCCACATGGGCTCGGCCTCGGCGTCGGCGGCGGCGCGCACCTGGTCGATGAACCCCTCGTGGTTGCCCATGACGCCGGCGACCTTCATGCCGAGCGCCACCATGCAGGCACCCGTGAGCGTGGCCAGGTCGACGATGGCGTCGGGCTCGGCCTCGCTGGCCAGCGACAGCGCGTCGGCCAGCACGAGGCGGCCCTCGGCGTCGGTGTTGAGCACCTCGACCGTCTTGCCGTTGCGGATGCGCAGCACGTCGCCCACCCGGGTGGCGTCGCCTCCCGGCATGTTGTCGGTCAGGGGGAGGAAGCCGAGGACGCGCACCGGCGGGTGCACCGTCTCCAATGCCGAGAACGTGGCCAGCACGGCGGCGGCGCCGGCCATGTCGCCCTTCATGCCGATCATCCCGTCGGCCGTCTTCAGCGACAGGCCGCCGGAGTCGAACGTGATGCCCTTGCCCACCAGCGCCACCGTCCCGCGGGGCTTGCGGTCCGGCTGCCACGACAGTTGGACGAAGCGCGGCTGCTCGGTCGATCCCCGGTTGACGCCGAGCAGGCCGCCCAGCCCCTCCTCCTCGATGGCCTCCCGGTCGAGCACCTCGACCTCGAAGTGCCGCAGGGCGCCCAGCTCCTCGGCGCGGGTGGCGAAGGCGGTGGGCGTCAGGGTGCCGCCGGGCTGGTTGACGAGGTCGCGGGCCAGGCACACCGCCTCGGCCACCGACCGGCCCCGCTCCAGGGCCGTCTGCACCCGCTTGGCGCCGCGGCCCACCACGGTCAGCGACTCGACGTGGTGGGGCTCGGGGTCGGACTTGAGCGCCGTGTAGCGGTAGGCGCCCAGCACCACGCCCTCGGTCAGCGCCTGGGCCACGTCGGGCCGTTCGAGGTGCTCGGGCACGTCGTCGAGCAGGTCGATGGCCAGGTGCGCCTGGCGGGTCGTCGCCCGGGCCAGGGCCGCGGCCGCCTTGCGGTAGGTGGCCACGGTGGCCTCGTCGCGGGGCCCGAGGCCCAGCGCGACCACCACCCCGCCGCCGGCGCCCGGCACCACGCACGACTCGCCCGGCTTGGCCTTGAACCCCCGCGCCGCCAGGAAGCCGGCGTCGATGCCCTGCGCCTCCAGGGACGCCGGTCCCGGGTCGCTGCCCTCGGCCGCCTCCTCCCCGTCCAGCTGCTCGGCGAACACCCCCGTGCCCACGGCGTCCACGGCGCGGTCGAGGGTGCGGGTCAGCTCGATGGCGATCGACATGGGGGTCAGGGTACGAGCCGCACCCCTCACGCGGGAGGGAGGCGCTCAGCCACCCTCGGGCGGCACGTCCCGGGTGAGCAGGTGCTCGCCCTCGACCCAGCGGGCCTGCACCCACAGCAGCGACGACAGGCGGTTGAGGTAGGGCAGGACCAGCGAGCCGTCGACGGTGGCGCGCCACCGCCTCCCGCTCGGCCCGGCGGACGACCGTGCGGGCCAGGTCGAGCTGGGCGGCCAGCGGGGTCTGTCCCGGCACCACGAACTGGGCCGGGGGCTCGAACCGGGCGCCCAGGTCATCGACCAGCGCCTCGACGCCGGCCAGCATGGCCGCCGACACCCGGGTCTGGCCGTCGGTCAGCTTGTCGTGGGAGGCGGGCAGCGTGGCCAGCTCGGCCATGAGCACCCACAGGTCCCGGCACACCTGGGTCAGCGCCCGGTCGAGCTCGCCGCCCCGCTCGGCCAGCGAGCGGGCGACCCCGATCACCGCCTGGGCCTCGTCCACGGCGCCGGTCGCCCGCGGGTGGGGCGAGTCCTTGGGCACCCGTCCGCCGAACAGGAGCCCGGTGGTGCCGTCGTCGCCCTTGCCGGTGTAGAGCCGCGTCACGGGCGGCGACGGTACCGCCCCGGCTGCGCCCGGGACAGAAGCCCAGGTCAGGCACGACCCTCAACCCTCGACCTCGGGTGGAGGTTCAGGCCAGGAGGGCCGCGGTGCGGGCCAGCGTCACCCGCACGTTGTCCGCGCCCACCAGTCGGTGGGCCTCGGCGAGGCTGAGCCAGCGAAGCCGAGCTGACGGTGACTCGGGCACCACCGCGTCGGGGCGATCGGTGGCGAACACGTAGCGCAGGTCGGCGTGCTCGTGGGCCGGCTCGCCCTTGCCCTCCGGCACCGGGACGATCACGACGTGAACCAGCCGAGCCTCGGGGCCCGGGAAGGGCGCCAGGTCGTCGAGGCCCGTCTCCTCCTCCGCCTCCCGCAGCGCGACGGCCGTGGGGTCGGCCTCGCCCGGATCGACGTGCCCACCCACCTGCAACCAGCTCTGCTGGCGCTCGTGCCAGCGCAGCAGCACCCGACCGGAGGGCGGGTGGACCACCAGCGCCGAGCACGTCACGTGCAGCGGCAGCGCCCGGGAGAAGGGGTCGCCCTCCGCCAGGAGGGCCCGGATGCGGGCGACGTCGTCCGCCTCGGCCGGCGAGCCCGGCGCGAAGGCGTCGAGCGCGGCCCGCAGCTCTGTGTGATCGGACACCGGTCCCCGCCTCGTCCCCCGCCCGGCCGCCTCAGTACCCGGCCGCCGGGTCGAGCGGGCCGGCCAGCGGCTCGCCCGCGGCCCAGCGCCGGACGTTGTCGGTGACCCGGGCGCTCAACAGCGGGATGGCCATCTCCGGCGTGTTGGCGGTGTGGGGGGTGATGATGGCGTTGGGCAGCTCCCACAGGGGATGCCCGTCGGGCAGGGGCTCGGGATCGGTGACGTCCAGCCCGGCGCTGCCCAGCGTGCCGTCCCGCAGCGCCGCCACCAGGTCGTCGGTCACCACGTGCCGCCCGCGGGCCACGTTGACCAGCGTGGCGTCCGGGCGCCAGCAGCGCCAGCCGGCGGGCGTCGATGATGCCCTCGGTCTCGGGGACCAGGGCCAGGGCCAGCACCACCACCTCGGCGCCGTCGAGCGCCTCGTCCACGCGGTCGGAGCCCACCACCCGGGCCGCTCCCTCCATCGGCGCGGGATTGCGGCGGACCACCGTGACGTCGCAGCCGAACGGGCCCAGCAGCCGCAGGAGCGAAGCGGCGATCCCGCCCCCGCCGAGCACGCTGACCCGGGCGGCCAGGAGGTTGCGTCCCCGCGCCCTGGTCCAGGTGCCGGCCCGGCTGTAGCGGCCGAGGTTGCGCCGGCCGGCCAGCGCCAGGGCCAGGGCGTGCTCGGCCACCGGCTCGGCGTAGACCCCCTTGGCGCAGGTCCAGATGAGATCGGCGTGGGCCCGGATGACGTCGACGTAGGGCTCGATGCCGGCCCACGGCAGCTGGACCCAGCGCACCTGCGGGTTGCCGTCGAGCACCGAGGCCAGGCCGTCGGAGTCCCCGATGGCCGCCCACACCAGCGCCTCGGCGTCGCCCGGGTCCGACACCACGCCGCCGCCCGCCTCGACGGCGGGCGCCAGGAACGTGCGGAGCCCATCGGGCAGCACCGCGATCGGCGGTCCGGGTCGGTCGTTCACGCTCCAGAGGCTAGGGCGCCCACAGCCCCGCCAGCGCCCGACGTCGCACACGGCGCCGCGACCCGGGGCAACCGCGCTACGGCGCCGGGAGGTCCCGGTTGGCGGCCAGGCGGCGGAGGGTGCGGGCGTTGCGGACGGCGGCGCCGCCGGCGTCGTTGTTGAAGTAGACGTAGACGTCGTGGTGGGCGGCGGGCCAGGCCGCGGTGATGCGGTCCAGCCACGTGGACAGGGCGGTGCGGCCGTAGGACGGGCGGGGCGATGCCGTGCCCTCGTGGAGGCGGAGGTAGCCCCACGGCGCCGTGGCCCACAGGGGCGTGACCGGGTGGCCGCGGCGGTCGGCCCAGCACAGCGCGGCCGACCGGCGCTCGAGGACGGTGCGGACCTCGTCGGTCCACCACGACTCGTGGCGGGGCTCGACCGCCACCCGGGCGCCGCGGGGAAAGGCGCGGAGGCAGGCGTCGAGGCGGTCCGCATCGGCCCGCAGGGTGGGCGGGAGCTGGAGCAGGTACGGGCCCAGCCGGTCGCCCAGGCCCGCGGCCCGCTCCACCAGGCGGCCCACCGGCTCGGCCGGGTCCCGCAGGCGGCGGACGTGGGTCAGGTAGCGGCTCACCTTCACCGCCATGACGAACCCCGGCGGGGTCTGGTCCCGCCAGTGCTCGAAGACCGTCACGCGGGGGCAGCCGGTAGAACGCGTTGTTGACCTCGACCGTGGGGAACTCGGTGGCGAAGTGCTCCAGCCAGGCCGCCTGGGGCAGGCCGTCGGGGTAGAGGACACCCCTCCAGTCCCGGTATTGCCAGCCGGACGTCCCTACGTGCAACGGCATGCGACCACGGCTACCCCGCACGCACGCACACGCGCACCCTTTCGTCAAACACTTGTCACGGGTGAGAGCTACGCGCAAGCGTTTGTCTTAAACTCTCAGATGTCCGGGCATCCGGGGCGGAACAGGGAAGGATCGACGAGCGCGCGATGAGCACGAGCGTCCAGAACGACACCAGGGACCAGATCATCCGGGCGGCGGAACAGCTCTTCGCCGCGCACGGGATCGACGGCGTGTCCCTGCGCGAGATCAACCGAGCGGCGGGTCAGAGCAACACCGGCGCAGTCCAGTACCACTTCGGCGACCGGGACGGGCTGGTCCGGGCGCTGATCGACAAGCACCGGCGCGACACCGAGCCGCGCCGCCACGCCCTCCTCGACCAGTACGAGGAGGCGGGCACCGACGACCTGCGGGCGCTGGCGGCGGCGCTGGTGTCCCCGCTGGCGTCGAAGCTGTCGGACCCGAACGGCGGGCGCGAGTACCTCCAGGTGTCGGCCGAGTTCTACAGCCGGCCCGCCCGCATGGGGAAGCGGACGCCGATCATGGGGCCCGACGACAGCATCACCCGCTGGCACAAGCTGCTCGACCCGCTGGTCCCCGAGGAGGAGCTGGCGGTGCTGCACTCCCGCTACCCCGCCATCCGCTTCGCGTTCGTGGAGATGGCCCGGCGGGCGGCCAGCGACCCGCGCGAGGACGACCGGCTGTTCACCAGCCACCTCACCGACCTGGTGACCGCGCTCCTGGCGTCGGAGCCGTCGGCCCAGACCAGCCGGCTGCTCGCCCTGCGGGAGGAGACCCGCCAGCGCACGCGGGGCTGATCCACCCTCTCCGGGGGATGCGCGTCACCGGGCGCGCGCGCCATATGGCGCCATGGCCGTGCACCGAAAGCAGTCCCCTGACCACACGCCGCTGGCGCTGAACCCCATGTACGCCCGACCCGGGGAGGTGGCGCGGGCGCCGCGCCACGAGATCCCCGACACCGGGATGCACCCGGACACCGCCTGCCAGTTCGTGCTGGACGAGCTGATGTTGGACGGCAACGCCCGGCTCAACCTCGCCACCTTCGTCACCACCTGGATGGAGCCGCAGGCCAGGCTGCTGATGACGGCCACGTTCGACAAGAACATGATCGACAAGGACGAGTACCCGCGCACCGCCGACCTGGAGCAGCGCTGCGTGAGCATGCTCAGCCGCCTGTGGGGCTCGCCCGACCACGAGGAGGCCACCGGCACCTCGACCACGGGGTCGAGCGAGGCCGCCATGCTGGCCGGCATGGCGCTCAAGTGGCGCTGGCGGGACCGGCGCCGGGCCGCGGGCGAGCCCAGCGACCGCCCCAACATGGTGATGGGCGCCAACGTGCAGGTCTGCTGGGACAAGTTCTGCCGCTACTGGGAGGTCGAGCCCCGGCTGGTGCCCATGGAGGGCGAGCGCTACCACCTGACGGCCGAGCCCGCGGTGGCCGCCTGCGACGAGAACACGATCGGCGTGGTGGCCGTGCTGGGCTCGACCTTCGACGGGTCCTACGAGCCGGTCGCCGACATCTGCGCCGCGCTCGACCGGCTCCAGGCCGACACCGGCCTCGACGTCCCGGTGCACGTGGACGGCGCCTCGGGTGCCTTCGTCGCGCCCTTCATCGACCCCGACCTGGTCTGGGACTTCCGCCTGCCCCGTGTCCAGTCGATCAACGCCTCGGGCCACAAGTACGGCCTGGTCTACCCGGGTGTGGGCTGGGTCATCTGGCGCGACCCCGAGGCCCTGCCCGACGACCTGGTGTTCAAGGTCAACTACCTGGGCGGCGACATGCCCACGTTCGCCCTCAACTTCTCCCGGCCCGGCAACCAGGTGGCGGCGCAGTACTACAACTTCGTGCGCCTCGGCTTCGAGGGCTACCGGCAGGTGCAGCAGGCGTCCCGGGACGTGGCGCGCTACACGGCCGACGCGATCGCGGGGCTGGGACCGTTCCAGCTGATCACCGACGGTAGCGAGCTGCCCGTGTTCGCCTTCAGGCTGGACGACGCCGACCGGCCCTACACCGTGTTCGACATGTCCGAGCGGCTGCGGGACCGGGGTTGGCTGGTCCCGGCCTACACCTTCCCGGAGAACCGGACCGACGTGGCGGCCCTGCGCATCGTCATCCGCAACGGTGTGTCCCGCGACCTGGCGGACCTGCTGATCGAAGACCTCAAGCGCCACATCGAGTACCTGGACCGGCTGCCCACTCCGCTGCCGCCCAGCACCAACGGCGAGGGCTTCGCGCACTGACCCTGCCGGCGGCCGCGCCGGTCACGCGGGGCTGGCGGGCGGCGCCTCGGCCGGCACCTCCGGGAGCTTCGGGGGTTCCGGGGCCTCGCCTTCCTCGGCTTCGTCGGCCTCGCCGCCGGCGACCGCGTCGGCGATGCGCTGGGCGCCCACCACGACCGCCGCCACCAGCAGGCCCAGCAGCAGGATGGCCAGCCACGAGAGGTCGAACTGCCACAGCAGGACGATCCCCACCACGATGGCCGCACCCTGGACCACCTCGCGGTGGCCGGCGATCCACTGGGCGGCGGGGTCGTCGACGTCGCTGGTGACCCCGGCCCGGCCGGCGGCGAACACCGTCCGCGCTCCCGCGGCGATGTGGGACCGCAGGGCCCGGACCCACGGGTAGGGGCCGGTGAGGACGGCGACCACGATCACCAACGCGGCGATGCCGAGGATCCACTGCGACGCGTCCAGCAGGCTGGACACGAAGGCGCGGGTGATCACCCTGGTCGCCTCCTGGTTGTCCGGCTTGACCAGGTGGACCACGTCGCCTTCGAAATGGATCGCCAGCCGCCGGATCACCACGATGCCGAGCCCGATGCCCACCGCCAGCTGGATGAGCGTGCGGCGCCGGCGGGGTGAGATCCACAGCGTCAGCGCGAACAGCACCACGGCCAGGATCACCGCCAGCACCACGAACTTGTTGAACAGATCGACCCCGTCCTGCGCCTGGCGCAGCCGCGCGACGTCGAAGATGGTGAACTGCCCGAAGTTGTCGGGGAGCGGCTTGCCGAGGGCGTCCTCGATCTTGGCGATGGCATCCTTCGGGATCTCGTCCACCGTGATGGTGGGCAGGTTGATGGTGTGGCCGAACAGGTCCGGCGACTCCTCGCCGATCCGGGCGAGGACCTGGTTGATCATCGGGATCACGCTGAGCACCACGTCGTCGCCCCGGACTGTGACGCCGGGGACCTGGCCGTCCAGGTCGCCCTCGAGCACGTCGACCAGCCGGGTGTGGGCCCGCTCGTTGATCTCGACCCACAACTTCTGGAACGTGTCGGAGGCCAGGAACTCGCTGACCTTGTCGTTCACGAAGCCGCGCAGGGCGTTGGTGAGGGGCCCGGCCAGGATCTGGCCGCGCTCGGGCAGGACGCTCTCGAAGAACGCCTCGGGGTCGATCGCGGTCATGAGCTGGTCGGTGACGTAGCGGCCCAGCGCGGCCTGGACCTCGGGGTCCGCGGCGATGGGGGTGACCGTGGAGACCCAGCGGTCGGTGTTCAGCGCGTTGCGCCGGGTCCACACCCCGGTGGCGGCCACCGTGAAGATCAGCGAGGTCACCACCACCAGGGCGGCCGCCATCACCCGCCGGGTCCGGTGGCGCTGGCGCCGCTGCTCCCGGGCGGTGTCGGCGGTGACGTGGGCCCGCAACTCGCCCACCTCCGCCTCCAGCCGGGCCTGCTCCGCCCTCAGTCGTTCGATTTCGGCCTGCTCGGCACTGCTCGGCCTCGTCCATGGCCCCCACGGTCCCGCCCGGCCTCGCCCCCCACATCGCCCGCGGAGGGTGAATGGGTGTGCGGCTACGAGGCCCGCTCGCAGTTGAGGGAGTCCAGGGCGGCGTTCCAGGCCTGGTCGAACTCCTCGGCGGCCGACTGCGCGGCCTCGCCCGCGGCCCGCAGGGTCTCGTCCTCGGGCAGGCCCTCGACCGCGCTCTGGAACCGCTCGAAGGCCGACTCCAGGGCCGTCCCGAGGGCGCCTGCCAGGGCGGAGCCCGAGCTGGCCACGTCGGAGACCTCGGTGCTCAGCTCGTCGAGGCCATCCTGGATGTCGGCGATGGTGGTCGTTTCCGGGTCGGCGTTGATGTCCTGCACGGTCGTGTCGAGGGTCTCGAGACTGTCGCACAGGGCCTGTGCCGACTCCACCACCGATGCCGTTGTCGCTGGAGTCGGAAGCGGTGGTGTCGCTGCTGCTGTCGTCGTCATCGTCCCCGCATGCCGCCGCGCCCAGCAGCCCCAGGGCCGCGACCGCCACGCAGAGTGCTCGCCAGGTGCCACTCTTCGTCATAGCCCCAGCGGGCCACACCCGGGCCGCCGGGACATCACCCGCCGGGGATGAAACGGGTTCACGGTGCCACGAGGCGCGGGCGGTAGCCTCATATGATCCTATGAGCCGCTTCCTCGACCTCGTGAACGAGCGCGTCGTCGTGTACGACGGCGCCACCGGCACCAACCTCCAGGGCCTGGACCTCCACGCCGACGACTACGGCGGGCCCGAGCTCGAGGGCTGCGTCGACATCCTGTCGGTGACCCGGCCCGACGTCATCGCCGACCTGCACGAGTCGTTCTTCCGCGTCGGGTCCGACGTGGTCGAGACCAACACCTTCGGCGCCTTCGCCGTGCCGCTGGGCGAGTACCAGATCCCCGAGCGGGCGCACGAGATGTGCCTGGCCTCGGCCCGCATCGCCCGCGAGGTGGCCGACGGCTACGACGGGCTGGTGGCCGGGTCGATGGGCCCGGGCACCAAGTCGCCGTCGCTGGGCCAGATCCGCTTCGCCGAGCTACGCGACGCCTACGAGGTCATGGCCCGCGGCCTGCTGGAGGGCGGCGTCGACCTGCTCATCACCGAGACCCACTTCGACCTGCTGGCGGCCAAGGCCGCGGTCATCGGCGCCCGCCGGGCCATGGCCGCCACCGGCCGCGACGTGCCGCTCCAGCTCCAGGTCACCATGGAGCAGACCGGCACGATGCTGCTCGGCAGCGAGATCGGGGCGGCCCTGACCGCATTGGGCGCGCTGCGGCCGGACGTGTTCGGGCTCAACTGCGCCACCGGCCCGTCCGAGATGCACGAGCACCTGCGCCACCTGTCGGCCAACTCGCCCATCCCCATCTCGTGCCTGCCCAACATGGGCCTGCCGTCGGTGGTCGACGGCCAGATGCACTACGACCTCACGCCCGAGGAGCTGGTCGAGTTCCACACCCGGTTCATCACCGAGCTGGGCGTGCGGGTGGTGGGCGGCTGCTGCGGCTCCACGCCCGAGCACCTGCGCCAGCTGGCCGCGGTGGCCAAGGACCTGACCCCCGCGCCGCGCGAAGCCCGCCTGGAGGACGGCGCGGCGTCGATGTTCAACGCGGTGCCGTTCCACCAGGACGCCAGCTTCCTCATCATCGGCGAGCGCACCAACGCCAACGGCTCCAAGAAGTTCCGGGACACGATGCTGGCCGGCGACTGGGACTCGTGCGTGCGCATCGCCCGCGACCAGGAGCGCGAGGGCGCCCACGTGCTCGACGTGTGCGTCGACTACGTGGGCCGCGACGGCACGCTCGACATGGACGAGATCGCCAGCCGCTTCGCCACCCAGGTCACGGTGCCCCTCGTGCTCGACTCCACCGAGCCCCAGGTCATCGAGGCGGGGCTCCAGCGCATCGGCGGCAAGGCCGTGCTCAACTCGGCCAACCTGGAGGACGGCGAGGGCGAGGGCTCGCGCTTCGACCGGGTGTGCCGGCTGGCCCGCGAGTACGGGGCCGCAGTGGTGTGCCTGCTCATCGACGAGGAGGGCCAGGCCCGCGACGTCGAGTGGAAGCTGCGGGTCGCGCACCGCATCCACGCCCTCGCCACCGAGCGCTACGGGCTGGCGTCGGGCGACCTGATCTTCGACGCGCTGACCTTCCCGCTCTCCACCGGCGACGAGGACCTGCGCCACGACGCCATGCACACCATCGAGGCCATCCGCCGCATCAAGGCGGAGCTGCCCGGCGTGTACACCACCCTCGGCGTCTCCAACGTCAGCTTCGGCCTGAACCCCGCGGCCCGCCACGTGCTCAACTCGGTCTTCCTGCACGAGGCGGTGGAGGCGGGGCTCGACTCGGCCATCGTGCACGCGGCCCGCATCATGCCGCTCAACAAGATCCCCGAGGACCAGCTCAAGGTGTGCCTCGACCTGGTCTACGACCGGCGCTCCGAGGGCTACGACCCGCTCGCCACGCTGCTCGACGTGTTCGCCGACGTCACCGTGGCCAAGGCCGAGAAGGTGGACCGCAGCGGCTGGCCGGTCGACGAGCGGCTCAAGGCCCGCATCATCGACGGCGACCGCGACGGCCTCACCGCCGACCTCGACCAGGCCATGGCCGAGGGCACCGCCGCGCTCGACATCATCAACGAGACGCTGCTGGCGGGCATGAAGGTCGTCGGTGAGCTGTTCGGCTCGGGCCAGATGCAGCTGCCGTTCGTGCTCCAGTCGGCCGAGACCATGAAGGCCGCGGTCGCCCACCTCGAGCCGCACATGGACAAGGTCGAGGGCGACTCGGGCAAGGGCCGCATCGTGCTGGCCACGGTCAAGGGCGACGTCCACGACATCGGCAAGAACCTGGTCGACATCATCCTCACCAACAACGGCTACGAGGTGCACAACCTCGGCATCAAGATCGGCATCGCCGACATGATCGAGAAGGCGCTGGAGGTCAAGGCCGACGCCATCGGCATGTCCGGCCTGCTGGTGAAGTCCACGCTGATCATGCGGGACAACCTGCAGGAGCTGAACTCGCGGGAGCTGGCCGGCATCCCCGTGCTGCTGGGCGGCGCCGCCCTCACCCGCAGCTACGTCGAGCGGGACCTGCGGGACGTCTACGAGGGCCGGCTGTTCTACGGCAAGGACGCGTTCGAGGGCCTCCACGTGATGGACCGGCTCGGCGCCATCCGCCGGGGCGCGGAGGCCGACGACCCCGACTGGGGCCGGGTCCGGTCGGAGTCCCGGGTGCCGTCACGGGCGTCCCTGGGCCTGGCGGAGAAGGGCTCCGAGCCGCCGGCCGAGCTGCCGTCCCGCTCCCCCGACGTGGTCAGCGACAACGACGTGTTCAAGCCGCCGTTCCTCGGCAGCCGGGTGGTCAAGGGCCTGCCCATCGACGAGATCGCGGGCTACGTCAACGAGACCGCGCTGTTCCGCAACCAGTGGCAGTTCCGGCCCGAGGGCGGCGAGCCCGACGGCGAGTTCAAGGACCGCATCCGCCCCACACTGCGCGACGAGCTGGCCAAGGCCAAGGCCGACGGCCTCCTGGTGCCCCAGGTGGTGTACGGCTACTTCGCCGCCAACGGCGACGGCAACGACCTGGTCATCTGGACCGACGAGACCCGCACCGAGGAGCGGGCCCGGTTCGGCTTCCCCCGCCAGTCCAAGGCGCCCTACTACTGCATCGCCGACTTCTTCCGGCCGGTGGACGCCGCGGTCGACTACGCGGGCTTCTCCATCGTGACCATGGGCCACGCCGTGTCCGAGCGCACGGCCAAGCTGTTCGCCGACGACCGCTACCAGGAGTACCTGCTGCTCCACGGCCTCGGCGTCGAGATGGCCGAGGCGCTGGCCGAGTACTGGCACCGGCGCATGCGGGAGGAGTGGGGCTTCGCCCACGAGGACGGGCCCTCGCTGGCCGGCCTGTTCCGCCAGCAGTACCGCGGCGGCCGCTACTCGTGGGGCTACCCGGCCTGCCCCGACCTGGAGGACAACACGAAGGTCCTCGGCCTGCTCGGCGGCGAGCGCCTGGGGCTGGAGTGCAGCGAGGAGACGGGCTACCAGTACCAGCCCGAGCAGACCACGTCCGCCCTCATCTGCCACCACCCCCAGGCCAAGTACTTCGTGGCCCGCTGAGCCTCAGCCGTCCGGGAAGGCGCTCATCGGGCGGCGCTGGTAGTGGGCCAGACTGCCGTCCAGCCGCAGCCCGACGTTCTGGAGCTCGGCCGGCGGCCGGGCCAGTCCCGCTCCGCCGCTTGCCGCATCGACCGGGTCGGTTCGTGCCCCATGCCCCCTAGACCGGTGGCGCCGCGGAAACGTGCCCGGCCTCCTTCTCCGTAGCGTGCCGTGTGGATCAGCCGGTGTCGACGCCCAGCGGCCGGGGCAGGCCCATGGAGCCGATGCCGTCCTGGCCGATGGTGACGCTGGAGAGGCTCGCGTCCGGGCGGGCCAGGACGTAGTGGTAGGTGCCGTCAAAGGTGGTCTCGACGGGGACCGACCCCGGGGCGCCGGGCGAGAGCGGGTTGCCCGCGGTGATGTGCACCGGTTGCGACGCGATGGCTATGACGTACCACGTGCCGTCGAGCGAGAAGTTGGCGACCACGGAGTCGGAATAGCCGAACCACCCCTGGATGTAGTCGAAATGCGGGCACACGGGCGCGGCATCGCCGATGCGCAGGCAGGCGGCGTGGTCGTCGCCGGCCTCCCGTCGCTGGACGGTGCCGGAGGGCAGCGTGGCCTCGGCGATCAGCGGCAGCTCGGCCAGGTGGCCGCTGAGCTGGACCTCCAGCGCCTCCAGCGCTTCGGGGCCGGCGGGCGCCAGGCTGGCGAACACCCGGCGCATCTCCTCGCCGCTGAGACCCGTGCCCTCCATCTCGACCTCCTGGCCGTCCGGCCAGCGGAGACTGATCTCCCCGACGACATCCGGATCGAACATGCCCACGATGCTCATCGTCGCGGCGGCCCTCGAACAGCCAGCCGATGAGGTAGTGGCTGGACGGCCGGCCGGTCCCGCCCACGGTCCGCAGCGAGAGCGTGCGCCCGGTGGGGCTGCTGTACGTGACGTACACGATGGTCACGGGCGCGCCCGGGCCGACGTTCTCGCCCACCAACGACAGCTCGCTTTCCGTGGGCGGGGCGAACCCGGCCGCGTGCTCGTCGCTGCGCCAGGTCAGGCTGTCGAGGAAGTCGATGGCCTCCTCCTGCGTCAGGCCCGAGATCGTGGCCGTCAGGGATGCGTCCTCCTGCCAGTACACCGTGAGCGCGTCATCTCCCCGAGACCCGCCACGGTCCGTCATCGTGCCCTCGACGCCGCGGACGGCTACGACGTCGCCCCCCATGCGGGTGCCGGGCTGGGCCGGGCCGAGCTCGATGGCCACGCCGGCGTGGTCGTCGCCCAGGAACAGCTGCATCGGCCCGTACTCGGAGAAGTCCTCCCCGGTGCGCGATGAGCCGTTCGTGGGCGCCAGGTCCTCGGGCACCCACCGGGGCATCAGCTGGCACCCCGGGCGGGGTGGAGGGGAGCTCGAGGTCCGGCTCGGTGGGATCGGGCGTCCCCACCCGCACCTGAGTGCCGTCGCGGGAGGACAGGACCAGGCTCGCACAGCCCACCACGAGGACCAGCACGGCTGCGGTCACTGGCAGCGGCCACCGCGGCCAGCGGCGGTACCCCGCGCCGGCGGCGGCGGGCAGGACGACGTCGCTGTCCCCGCCGGCGGCCGAGGCGGGACTGCGGGGCGGGGCGTCGGCCAGCGCCGGGAGCCGGAGGGTGGGATCGAAGGGGCGTGGCGTCGCCGGCGCGGTCACCGACCGTGCCTTGGCCCGCAGGGTGCGGCCGACCCGCTCGGTCAGCTCGCCATCGGACAGCTCGGCCGGCAGGGTCATCGCTTCAGCTCCTCGCGCAGGTCGGCGACCGCCCGGCGGGCGCGGCTGCGGGCGGTGGCAGGCGAACACCCGAGTGATCTCGGCGATCTCCGTCGTAGGCCATGTCGGCGTAGAAGCGCAGGACCAGCACCGTGGCCCGCTCGGGTGCCAGCCGGCCGATGGCCTCCCACGTCTCGTCGATCTCGGGGCCGTCGACCGTGCGCACCTCGCCCACGGCGGTCAGGCGGCGCGCGCTCCATGCGCTGGCGTTCCTGCCAGGTGATGGCGAGGCGCACCACGGCCGTGCGGACGAACCCGGGTGGGTTGTAGACGTCGTCGAGGCGCTCATAGAGGCGGACGAAGGCGTCGTGGGCCAGGTCTTCGGCCACGGCCTGCGAGCGCACCAGCAGGAAGGCCAGCCGGGTGATCGGCAGCAGGTGCTCGCGGTACACGCGGTCGAAGCCGGCCACCTCGGACGTGCCCGGGACCGTCATGCCGAGTCCCGGCCCCAGCGGCGAGGAGTGGTCCTCATGGTCGATTGACCGGCGACGGCCCGGAAACGTGCCCGCCGGTGCGGTCACGCGGGGCCGAGGAGGTCCCACCGGTTGCCTGCCACGTCGCGGAACACCGCCACGCGGCCGTAGGGCTCGGTGCGGGGCGGGCCGTCGAACCGCACGCCCCGGGCCGTCAGCCGGGCGTGGCTGGCGGCGAAGTCGTCGACGCGGAGGAAGAAGCCGACCCGGCCGGCCACCTGGCGGCCGACCACGGCCTGCTGGTCGGGGCCGTCGGCCCGGGCCAGCAGGATGCCGGTCTCCGCGCCCGGCGGGCGGACCACCACCCAGCGCTTGGGGCGGCCGTCGGTGGTCTCCGCCGGGGCGTCCTCCACCAGGTCGAACCCCAGGGTGCCCACGAAGAAGGCGATGGCCTCGTCGTAGTCGTCCACCACGATCGCCACCCGCTCGACGAAGCCCACTCCGCTCAGCGTGTCAGCCGGCCGGGTCGAGGTACAGGCGGAATCCCTCGGCCTCCGCCGAGAAGCCCATGGCTCGGTAGAAGTCGTGGGCGCCGTCGGTGGCGTGGCGCTTGTGGGTCAGCAGCTGGACCTTGCGGCACGACGCGGCCGCGGCGCCGGCCAACGCCCGGTCGACGAGCAGGCGACCCACGCCCCGGCGCCGGTGGGGCTCGGCCACCACCATGGCCTCGATGAACGCGCTCGGGTGGCAGTCGTAGCCCAGGTTGGGCATCACCAGCACCGTGACGATCCCCACGATCTCGCCCGACGGCACCGTGGCCACGTAGACGGTGAGATCCTCGGTGGCCATCATCCGGTCCCACGTCGCCCGCTGGCGGGCCGTGATCTCACCGGACTCGAGGTCGGGCGCGCGTGCCTCCACCCGCAGCACCCCGACGAGGTCGCCGGGGGCAGCGGGGCGGACGGCGTAGGGGCTCAGGTGATGGACCCCAGCTTGAACAGGGCGCCGGTGGGGTCGGACAGGGAGGCGAGGCGGCCGTAGGGGGTGTCCATGGCCGGGCTGACCACGGTGGCGCCGGCGTCGACGGCGCGGGCGATGGTGGCGTCGGTGTCGGTCACCGCGAAGTAGACCGCCCAGTGGGACGGGACGCCCTCGGGCAGCATGGCGGAGGCGTCCATGACGCCGGCCAGCTGGTTCTCGCCCTCGCCCAGCGTGGTGTAGCGGAAGTCGTCCGCGTCGCTCACGACGTGGGTGTCCCAGCCGAACGCCCGCTCGTAGAAGCGGACGGCCGTGTCGTAGTCACGGGTCTGGAGCTCGAACCAGCCGGGCGTGCCGTCCTCGCCCCACACGCCGAAGCCCGGGAAGTCCTGGGGCTGCCACGCGCCGATGGCGGCGGCGCTCGGGTCGACCAGGACGAGCATGGTGCCGAGGGTGCCCACGTCCATGGGGGCCACGATGATCTGCCCGCCCTCCGCCTGGGCCAGGTCGGCGGTCGCCTTGGCGTCGTCGGTGGCGAGGTAGATCGACCAGGCGTCGGGCTGGCCCGATGCGCCGTCGTTCTGCATGGCGCCGGCCACCCGCACCCCGTCCTTGGAGAAGTTGATGTAGTTGCCGTACTCCGGCCCGGCATCCTCGGCGGTCCAGCCGAAGAGCCCGCCGTAGAACGCCTTGCTGGCCTCCGGGTCCGTCGTGAACAGGTCGATCCAGCACGGGGCACCCAGCGGGTGCCGAGTCACGCTTGACCATGGCGAGCTCCTTCGCTCCGGTTGTGGTGCCGTTCAGACTCGTCCCCTACCCGGAAGTCATCGGTCTACTCGGGGAGATGGCAGACCGCCTCGACGTTGTTGCCGTCGGGGTCGCGCACGAAGGCGCCGTAGTAGGTGGGGTGGTACTCGGGCCACACCCGGGGCTCGTGCAGCACTTCGGCGCCCTCCGCCACCGCCATGTCGAAGAAGGCGCGCACCGTGGCCCGGTCGGCGGCCTCGAAGGCGATGTGGGACTCGCGGAAGCCTTCGCCGGTCTGGCGGGCGCCGAGCCAGAAATCCGGCTTGCCGTCGACGCCGTAGCCGATGATCTGGCCGAACTCCATGATGCGGGCGCCGCCGAGCGGTGCCAGCACCGCGTCGTAGAACCCGGCGCTGGCACCCAGATCGGCGCACTGGATCGAGATGTGGTCGAGCACGGTCGCGGACCCTACCCGACCCCGCCTACAGGACGTTGATGGTGTCGACCTCCTGGGTCGTCCCGGCCACGAGCGGGGTCGTCACCGACGTCGTCACGCGCTGGGGCCCGGGCTGGACGCCCTTGACCTGCACCGTGTAGGTCAGCGTGCCGCCCGGGACGAACGGCGTGCTGGTGACCCGCAGGTCCTCGGTGGGCAGGCCCGGCGATGCTGGAGCCGGCCGTGCCGTCGAGGTTCTCCGCCCCCACCACGAACGGCAGGCCGGCGGGGTCGGCGGGCAGGTTGGCCGGGTCGTAGGCGAAGGTGTTGTCCTCGACGCCGTTGATCCCGAGCCAGGTCTGGAAGACCCGCTGCGAGTTGGTGCCGAAGACGTTGAGCCGCCACTCGACCACGATCCAGCTGTTACCGACGGCCCGTCGGTGAGGACGCTCGATGAAGATGCCGGGCGCCCCCGCGCCGTCGAGGTCGGTCCAGAACGGGGCCAGCACGTTGTTGGGCCTGGCCGGTGCTCGGGAACGGGGTGGGATCGAACTGGATGTCGGCCGCGGCGGTCGTGCCTCCCACCACGATGTAGCCGTCCGACGTCGCCCCGAGCCGGGTGTAGCGGAGGCCCCCGTAGAGGAACTGGGGCACGTTGAAGTTCACCGCCTGCTCGTCGCCCACCGGGATCGGCGTGACGCCGAAGGCGTCCAGCGGGACGTAGCCGAACAGGCTCCCCGGTGCCACCGTGGGCGTGCCCGGCGTCGACCGCGCTCAGCGTGGCGCTGGCGGCGGCGTCCCGGTTGCTGGTCTGCGTGGCCCCGCTCACCGCGGTGACCCGCAGGCCGGAGTCCAGGTGGGTGGTGGCGTTGACCGTCGCGGCCGTCCTCGACGTGTTCTGCGCCGTGACCGTGCAGGTCGAGCGGCCGTCGGGCCGGCCGATGGTGGTCGGGTCGCAGGCCTGGGTGAGGGTGACGGCGCCCTGACCCGGCGAGAACGCCACCGGGATGTGCAGGTCGACGTCGCCGTTGCGGTCCTCGAGGACCACCTGGCCGAAGTACTGCCCGGGGGCGATGCCCGGGGCCGAGATGGTGACCGTCAGCTCGGCCGAGGCGCCCGGGTCGAGGTTGACGTTCTTGGGCGACACGGTGATGGTCGAGCCCGCGGCCGAGGTGGCGGCGGCGCGGTAGCGCACCGGCCCGGTGGTCACGTTGGTCACCGTGCGGGTGGTGGTGATGGAGCCCGGCATGGTGGGCGCGTTGATCGACGCGATGTTGAGGTCGATCCGGGCCAGCGGATCGAGGCCCGCCGCCGCGAAGTTGGCCGCCGACTCGTCCAGGGTCAGGTTCGGATGGGCGGCCGCGTCGACCTGGATGCGCCCCGAGCCCGTGTCGAACGGATCGGCCGGCGTCGTGCGGTCGGTCTTGACCACGTCGGTGGTGGCCGTCAGGGCCAGCGCCGAGCGGACCTGCCCCGGCGTCCAGTCGGGGTGCAGGTCCATGAGCAGCGCCGCCGCCCCGGCCACGTGCGGGGACGCCATGGACGTGCCTGCGATGGCCTGGAAGAAGTTGCCGGGCGGCCCGCCTGCGACGTCGTCCGGGACGGGTGAGTGCCCGGCCAGGATCTGGACGCCGGGGGCGGCCACGTCGGGCTTGATCCAGTCGGTGCCCGGGCCGCGGGACGAGAAGCCGGCGATGACGTCGCCCTGGTCGGTGGCCGGTGCGCCGGTGGGGAACGTGGCGGTGGCGCCCGGGTTGGCGGTCAGGAACGCCACCAGCGCGTCGCCCGCGGGCTGCTCGAGATGGACAGCCGGCAGGAAGTGGTTGTCGGTCTCGGTGTCGGACAGGACCTGGTTGCGCAGCAGCATCCCGGCCGCGCCGCCCTGGAGCACGTTGAAGCCGCGCTCGACCCGGCCGACGCCGTCGGGCGGGAACACGCGCGACGCACACGACGATCTTGCCGGTGAACGTGCCCGCTGGGGCGGGCTCCGTGCAGCCCAGGTTGTTGTACGGCGGTGCGCTGGCGAGCACGACCGGCAACGGCGACGCGATGCCGGTCGTGATGCTGGAGCCGGTCAGCATGGCGGTGGCGCCGCCGCTGCCCGTGAGCGTGACGGTCGACTGGAAGGCCCGCTCCTGGGTGGAGGCGGCCACCGAGGACTGACCCACGGGCTGTTGTGGTTGGACGTGCCTGCGCCGGGACCTTCGTTGCCCGCCGAGGTGGCCACGAACGTGCCCGCCGCGTAGAGGTCGAGGAAGGCCAGCTCGACGGCGTCGGCGTAGGGGTCGGTCCCGCCCGAGATGGAGAAGTTGATGACGTCGACGCGGTCGATGATCGCCTGCTGCGCGGCCGCCACCGAGTCCGAGTCGAAGCAGCCCAGGAACCCGCACACCTTGTAGACGGAGATGGAGGCGGCGGGGGCGATGCCGTGGATGGCCCCGCGGTCGACCCCGAGCATCGCGGCGTTGGCCGGCCCGCCAGCCGCAGTGGTGGAGGTGTGGGTGCCGTGGCCGTTGGAGTCACGGGCGGTGTCGGGGAACACCTCGACGGGGTCATCGATGTTGTCGAGGTAGGTGTCGAGGAACACCCGGCCGCCGATGAGCTTGTTGTTGCACACGAACGGGTCGTTGGCCGGGGTCAGCGGGTTGTCGCCGAAGTTGCAGGCCCGGGGCGTGCCGTTCGTGGTGGGCGGCGGGGCCGGCAGGTTGCCCGGGTCGGTGTAGGAGACGTGCTCCGGCCAGGCGCCGGTGTCGAGCACGCCCACGATCACGCCGGCGCCCGAGCTGCCGATGCCGCCGAGCTGCGGGTACACCGGCGTGGCGCCGATGAAGTCGGGGCTCGAGTCGGTGAGCGGCTGGCGCAGCTCGTTGGCCTGCACCGCCGCCACGCCCGGCAGCTTGGCCAGCTCGGAGACCTTGTTGCCGGGAACCTTGACCGCGATGCCGCCGTACAGCACCTGCAGCGACTCGCCGACGTCGGCAGCCGGGATGGCGGCGTCGAGCGCGTCGACGAAGGTGGACTCGACGCCCTCGGCGTAGCCGAGGTACTCCTCGGAGGCGGCCGAGTCGGGGTCGAGCGGCTGGCCGGTGACCGACGGGCTGGTGGCGTCCAGGCCCTCGATGTCACCCGTGTAGGCGGCGAGGGAGTCGTAGTCGAGCTTCACCACCACCGCCACCGGGTCGGCGCTGGTCAGGCTCAGCAGGTCCGTCGTCGGTCTTGGCCGCCCGGCCGCTGGCCGAGCGGGCGCCGTCCTGCACGCTCTCGAGGGTGATCTGGTCGGGCGACGCGGTCAGGTCCGGGCCGCCCTCCTGGGCGCCCGCCGACGGTGCGCTGGCGCTCAACCCCAGGAGGCTGACCACCACGGTGGAGACGAGAGCCCGCCTCCTCCACTTGGGCGCTCGCGACGAAACCCCTGCGGACCGCTGCCACATCATGACCATTCCCCCCTGATCGGAATGCGCCCCGCAGCATGGACCAGCCGTACGCAACGCGTCAACGAGCGTGCGCGGCGTATCGAAATGGTCAGCCGACGTTCAGCGTGGGATCACACCTCTCTGAGTGATGTGTCGCTTCGGACGGTGACATCGGGTATAGAACGACATATGTCAACGCGTCCCGCATTGGCCGGAGCCGCCGCCACCGCGGTCCTGGCGGGCGTCCTGGGCAGCCCGGCGGCGCAGGACGCGGCGTCCCGCGACGGCGCCCCGCTGTTGACGCGCACGGTGACCGCGCTCCCGTCGTGGGAGGTGCCCGACGGCGCGCCCGCCAGCCTGGTGTGGGGGATCGTCCTGCGCCTTGCCGTCCTCCTCCTGGTGGCCCTCGGCCTGTGCGCGGTCGCGGGCCGGTCCCGCAGCCGGAGCGCCGCCCTCCTGGCCGGCTGGGGCGCGCTGGTGGTGGCGGCGGGGCTGGCGGGCGTCGCGGGCTACCTCTACGGCGTGGCGGTGGTGGTGGAGGGCGCCAGCCTGGGCGACGTCACCGGCGACGGCGTGGTCGGGGCGGTCAACGCCGGGATCGGGTTCGGCGCCTGGACCGGCTGGCTGGTGGGCCTGGCCGTGGCCCTCGCCACCCGCACCGAGCCCGCCTTCGTGTTCGCGGACGAGACCGCCGGCCACGCCGCCCCCGCGGCAGGCGGGCGGCGCATCCGACCCGCCGGCGCCCTGGTGGGCGCCCACCGCCACCACCGGCGAGGGCGGCACCGCCGTCCGCCCCGGGCCGTCGGTGTTCCCGGCCGGCGGCATGCCTCCGGTCGTGGCCGGCGTCGAGCCCGGGCAGCCCCTGCACGCCGCCCCGTCCCCGCCGGGTGGCGAGGCCCGGGAGATGACCACCGCCTCGGGCGACCCCCACCCGTCGGACCCCGACGCCACCCAGGCGGTCGGCATCCCCGCCTCCAGCCCGACGCGTCCGAGGACGAGGATCCCGACGCCACCACCACCATCCCCGAAGCCACCACCGACCCCACCCGGCAGATGCCCCGCCCCGAGTGACAGGCAAGGCGAGGCAATAGGGGTCGTCCGGCGTCACCGAGGCAATAGCGGCCGTATGCGGCCGCTATTGCCTCGAGTGACGCCGCCGCCGACCCCTATTGCCTCGCCTCCCTGCGCGCGAGGCGAGCGGGTCAGCCCGGGAGGAAGCTGAGGCGGACCGTGCGGATGGGGTTGTCGACGTTGGTGTCCACCAGCACGATCGACTGCCAGGTGCCCAGCGTGGGGCGGCCGCGCAGGACCGGGATCGGTGAGGCTGGGCGGGACCAGGGCGGGCAGGACGTGGTCGGCGCCGTGGCCCGGCGAACCGTGGCGGTGCCCCCAGCGGCCGTCGCGGGGCAGCAGCTCCGCCAGGGCGGCCAGCAGGTCGGTGTCGCTGCCCGCACCCGTCTCCATCACGGCCACGCCGGCGGTGGCGTGGGGCACGAACACCGACACCAGGCCGTCGCCCCGGTCCCGGCAGAAGACCGCCACCTCCCCGGTGATGTCGACGACCGCGGGCTCGTCGCCGGTGCGGATGGTCAGCTCGATCGAGTCCACGGCCCCTCCCCGACGTCACGACTGCGGGTCGGGCAGGCGCTGGTGGACGCTGAGCGTGGCTGCGAACAGGTCGCCGTGCTCCTCCACCCGGGCCAGCACGTCGCCGGCCTCGAACGACAGCGGCTCGCCGTCCGCGCACGCCTCCACCTCGTCCCAGGTGAGCGGGGTCGAGACCGTCGGGTGGGGGCGGGCCCGCAGCGAGTACGGGGCGATGGTGGTCTTGTGGCGGCTGTTCTGGCTCCAGTCCACGAACACCTTGTTGCGGCGCAGCGCCTTGTTCATGTTGGACACCACGTCGTCGGGACGGGCCCGCTCCAGCAGCTGGGCCACGGCCTGGGCGAAGCCGCTGGCCCGCTCGTGGGTGACGCCCGGGGTGTTGAGCGGCACGTAGACCTGCATGCCCTTGGACCCCGACGTCTTGGGCAGGCCCACCAGTCCCAGGCCGTCGAGGACGTGGCGGATGTCGAGCGCCACGTCGGCGCAGCTGACGATGTCCGCGGGCTCGCCGGGATCGAGGTCGAACACGACCATGGTGGGGGTCTCGATGTCGGAGCGGGCCATGGGCGCGTGGATCTCCAGCCCGGCCATGTTGGCCGCCCACACGAGCGCGGGCGCCGAGTCCAGGCAGCAGTACTGGATCGGCCCGGAGCGGTCGCCCGGCCCGGCGATGGTCCGCATCCAGCCGGGCCGGTGTCCGGGGCAGCGCTTCTCGAAGAACGAGCCGGCCTCGACGCCGTCGGGGAAGCGGCGCAGGGTCACGCCCCGGTCCTCCAGGTGGGGGACCATGACCGGCGCCACCCGGGCGTAGTAGTCGATGACCTCGGCCTTGGTGGTGCCGGTGGCCGGGTACAGCACCTTGGTGAGGTTGGACAACCTCAGCCGGTGGCCGTCCACCTCGACCGTCGACGACGGCCCCCCGGCGCGGCCGGCCACGGCGGGCTACGCCGACTTCCGGCGGGGCGCCCTCGCCTTGGTGGTCTCCTTGGCGGCCTTGCCGGCCTTGGTGGCCTTGGCCGCCTTCGTGGCCTTGGTGGCCTTGGCTGGGCCGGCCTCCTCGTCGCCGTCGCCGTTCGACGCACGCGGCCTTGGCGCTCGGGTGGCGGGTGCGGGCGGCCTTGGCGTCGCGCACGCTGGCCTCCAGCGCGGCCATGAGGTCGACCACCTTGTCCTCCGCCACCGGGGTGGGCGCGGCCACGAGCTCCTCGCCCGACGCCTTGCGGTCGATCAGGTCGAGCACCTGGTTGCGGTAGGAGTCCTCGTAGCGCTGCGGCTCGAACGGCTCGGTCAGCGACTCGACCAGCGCCGAGGCCATCGTCAGCTCGCGGTCGCTGACCTCGACGTCGCGCACGTCGTCGCCGTCGAACACCTCGGCCGGGTCGTTGAGCTCGTCGGCGTAGACCATCGTCGACATGACCAGCACGCCGTCCACCGGCCGCAGCGCCGCCAGGTACTGCTTGGACCGCATGACCAGCCGGGCGATCGCCACCTTGCCCTGCTCCTCCATGGCCCGCACCAGCAGGGCGTAGGGCTTGCGGGCGGCCTTGTCGGGAGCCACGTAGTAGGCGGCGTCGTAGAAGACGGGGTCGATCTCGTCGAGGTCCACGAACTGCTCGATGTCGATCGAGCGGGAGGCCACCGGGTCGAGCGCCGCCAGCTCGTCGTCGCCCACCAGCACGTAGTCGCCCGAGGAGAGCTGGTACCCCTTGGCGATCGCCTCGTTGGGGACCTCCTCCCCGTCGGCCGCCGACACCTTCCGGTACTGGATGCGCGACCCCGTACGGGTGTCGATCTGGTTGAAGTGCACGCTCTTGCGCGACACCGCGTTGAACAATCTGATCGGGATGTTCACCAACCCGAAGCTGATGGCGCCGCTCCACATGGCCCGAGGCATGAAATCAGTATTCCCTGCCGGCACCCCGATTGAACAGGAGGGTCATTCCGGCCGGGCCAGCTGGCCGACCCCGTTCCACACCGCTCCGGTCAGCAGCGCGACCGCTTCGTCGAGGCTGCACCCGTTGTGCTCCAGCCACTCGCTGGCCGCCGCCTCCAGCATCCCCACCAGCCCTCGGGCCAGCAGCCGCTCGGCGGGACCGCCGCCCCAGGTGTCGGCGATGCGCTGGCAGCGGGCCTTGCGGGCCTCCTGCACCGCGGGGTGGGCGATGGCCCCCGCCGCCGCGAACAGGCGCCACGAGTCGGCGTTGGCCGCCGCCAGCTTCAGGTAGTGGCGGACCACCACCGCCAGGCGATTCTCGTCCACCGGGCCGTCGCGCAGCAGCGCGGAAAGCTCGTCGTCCAGGCCGGCCAGGCTGTGGAGGTAGACGGCGGCGATCAGCTCGCCCCGCTCGCCGAAGTAGGCGTAGACCAGCGAGCGCGACACCCCCGCGGCCCGGGCCACCTCCTCGAAGCGCACCGAGGCCGGATCGCGGCCCCGGAACACATCGGCCGCCGCCACCACGATCTGCGCCCGCCGCTCGGCCGGCTCCAGGCGGCGGCGCAGGTCGGCGGGCGCGGCTCGGGCGCTGCTCATGGTCAGCCGGCGCGGGCGCCGTCGCCGGCGGAGGCGTCCGTGGGCGCCACCGCCGGCGTGTCGGAGGGGGCGTCCCCCGGCGCCGCGTCCGACGGGCCGGACGGGGCCTCGGGCGTGCTGTCGTCGCCGCCCGAGGCCACCGTTCCGGCCCCGTTGCCCCCCGAGCTGATCGGCTGGACCGCCGATTGGACCGCCTCGGCGGGCGCCACGTCGCCCACCAGCGGGAAGTGGCAGGCCACGAACTGGCCGTCGGCCACCTCGCGGATCTGCGGCTGCTCGACCGCGCAGCGCTCCTGGGCCCGCGGGCAGCGGGTCCGGAACCGGCACCCGCTGGGCGGGTCGAGCGGTGACGGCAGGTCGCCGGGCACGAGACCACTCGACAGCGTGGTCACCCTCGGGTCCGGGACCGGGATCGACGACAGCAGGGCCGCCGTGTAGGGGTGGGCGGGCGAGGCGTAGAGCTGGTCCGGCGTGGCCAGCTCGCACATCTTGCCCAGGTACATGACCGCCACCCGGTCGCTCACGTTCTTGACCACGGCCAGGTCGTGGGTGATGAACACGAGCGTCAGGCCGTAGCGGGCCTTGAGGTCCTCCAGCAGGTTGAGGATCTGCGCCTGGACCGACACGTCCAGGGCGGAGACCGGCTCGTCGCAGATGATGAGCTTGGGCTCGAGCACCAGCGCCCGGGCGATGCAGATGCGCTGGCACTGGCCGCCGGAGAACTCGTGCGGCCGCTTGTCCCGGGCGATCTCGGGGTCGAGGCCCACTGCGTCGAGCGCCTCGTCCACCTTGGCCTTGCGCTCGTCCGGCGTGCCCCGCTTCCAGATGCGCAGCGGGGCGCCCACGATGTCGCCCACCGTGCGGCGGGGGTTCAGCGACGAGATGGGATCCTGGAACACGATCTGGATCTGGGGCCGCTGGGTCCGCAGCTTCTCGCCCCGCACCGCGGTCAGATCCTTGCCGCGGAACAGCACCGTGCCCCCGGTGGGCGCGGGGAGCTGCATGACGGCCCGGGCCGCGGTCGACTTGCCGCAGCCCGACTCGCCCACCAGGCCGAGCGTCTCGCCCTCGGCCACGTCGAAGCTGACGTCGGCCACGGCGGACACCGTGCGGCCGTGGCCGCCGGGGAAGTTCACCACCAGGTGCTCGACCCGCAGCAGCATGTCGTCGGCCGCCCGCAGGTGGGCGGTGCCGGTGCCGGCCATCAGTGCTCCCCCCTCACGACGCCTCCACGGCCAGCTCGCCCGTCACCGCCGCCGCGGCCTGCGGCAGCTCCGCGGCCAGGTTGCGCTCCAGCGCCTCCTTGCCCGCCTCGGTGCCCACGGGGTACCAGCAGCGGTAGACGTGGCCGGGGGTGTCCGCCTCCTGCAGCGGGGGCTGCTCCTCCAGGCAGCGGGGCTGCACGTAGGGGCAGCGCGCCGCGAACCGGCAGCCGGTCGGCGGGTCGATCAGGTCCGGCGGCCGCCCGCCGATCACCGCCAGGCGGGTGTGGCTGGGGTTCTCCAACCGGGGCACCGAGCGCAGCAGCGCTTCCGTGTACGGCATCCGCACCTCGGAGAACAGCACCTCGGTGGGCGCCTGCTCCACGATCTGGCCCGCGTACATCACCGCGATGTCGTGGGTGCGGCCGGCCACCACGCCCAGGTCGTGGCTGACCAGGACGACCGCCATGTGGCGCTCCCGCTGCTGCTCGGACAGCAGGTCGAGGATCTGCGCCTGCACGGTCACGTCGAGCGCGGTGGTGGGCTCGTCGGCGAACAGGAGCTGGGGCCCACAGGCCAGCGCCACCGCGATGACGACCCGCTGGCGCATGCCGCCCGAGAGCTCGTGCGGGTACTGGTCCAGCCGGCGCTCGGCCTCGGGGATGTGCACCGAGCGGAGCAGCGCCAGCGCCGTCTCCCGGGCCTGGGCCTTGTCCATGTCCGTGTGGACCTGGAGCGACTCGGTGATCTGGCGCCCGATGCGCATCACCGGGTTGAGCGAGGTCATCGGGTCCTGGAACACCATGGCCATCTGGGTGCCCCAGTAGGCCCGCAGCGCGTCCTGGCTCATCGTGTCGAGCCGCTCGCTGCCGAAGATGATCTCCCCGGTGCGCTCGGCGGTCGAGGGCAGGAGGCCCATGATCGAGCGGGACAGGACCGACTTGCCGCAGCCCGACTCGCCCACCAGGCCGAGCGTGCGGCCCCGGTCGAGCGTGATCGACACCCCGTCGACCGCCCGCACCATGCCCCGGGGCGTGCGGAAGTAGGTCTTGAGGTCGTTGACGTCGAGCAGGCGGCGGCCGGGCTGGTGGTAGTCGGTGGCGACGGGGCCCACCCGGCGGCGGCTGCGGATCACAGGGCACTCTCCCGCACGTCGAACCGGGCCCGGACCACGTCGCCCAGGTAGTTGAGGGCGAACACGGTCAGGAAGATGAAGAACGTGGGCACGATCACGATGTGCGGGGAGCTGCGCAGCTCGCTGCGACCCTCGGCGATGATGTTGCCCCACGACGGGGTGGGCAGCGGTGTGCCCACGCCCAGCAGGCTGAGGCCGCCTTCGGCCACGATGACCACGGCCACGCCCAGCAGGGCGATCGAGAACATGGCGGGCAGCACGTTGGGCAGCACCTCTTTGAACATGATCTCCCGCTGTTTGGCGCCGAGCGCGCGCGCCGCGAGCACGAACTCGCGTTGGGTCCACGACAGCGTGTTGGCCCGGGTTATTCGCCCGAGCACGGGGATGGACACCACGCCCAGGGCCAGGATCAGCACCGTCATGCGCTTGCCGTAGGTGGTGCCGGCGCCCGAGGCGAACACCGTGACCAGCGTGAGGGCCAGGATGAGCTGGGGGAACGACAGCAGGACGTCGAACCCGCCGGTGAGCACGCCATCCCAGCGGCCTCGGAAGTAGCCGGCGATCAGCCCGAGCAGGCCCCCCAGGATCAGGCCCAGCAGCACCGACAGGGTGCCGATGAGCAACGAGGCGCGAGCGCCCCAGATCACGCGGCTGAGCAGGTCGCGGCCGAGGGCGTCGCCGCCAAAGATGTGGCCGTCGGTGCCCGGTGGCTGGCGGGCGATGGAGGCGATGATCTTGTTGGGGTCCTCCAGCGGGAGGACCGGCGCCAGCAGCGCCAGGGCCACGATCAGGACGAGCCAGGAGAGCGACAGGATCCCCATGACGCCGAGGCGGCCCTGGCGGGCGGCCCGGCCGGTGAGGGGGACTCCGCCCTCGGCCCGCACCAGGTCGACGGGCTGGACGGTGGTGATCGGCGTGAGCGACGGAAGCTCGGGTACGCCGCCGCGGTCGGCGGTCACGTCGACCTTAGGTTCGGGCATGGCGGATCCTCGGGTCGAGCACGGCGTAGAGCACGTCCACACAGAAGTTCAGCAGCACGTAGCCGATGGCGATGATCGCCACCAGGCTCTGGAAGGCGACGTACTGGCGGGCGTTGATGGCCTCGAACAGCAGGCTGCCGAGGCCGGGGAGCGAGAAGATCACCTCCACCACCACGGTGCTGCCGATGAGCGTCCCCACGTTCAGCCCGGCCACGGTGAGCAGCGTGAGGCTGGAGGGCCGCAGGGCGTGGCGCCACAGCACCCGGCGGGGCGAGATGCCCTTGGCCTTGGCCATGGTGATGAAGTCCTCCTGCAGCGTGGCGATCATGTCGCTGCGCAGCAGGCGCATGTAGACGGCGATCTGGCCGACGGCCAGGGCGATGGCGGGCATCGCCATGCGCCGGAAGTGTTCGAGCAGGTCTTCGCTGGGCGCGACGTAGCCGCTCACCGGTAACCACCCGGCCTGCACGCCCACGTAGTACGCCAGCACCAGGGCGAGCGCGAAGTTGGGTATGGCCAGCAGCCCGAAGGCGGTGGCGTTGGAGGCGCGGTCGAAGCGCGAGCCGGCGCGGTAGGCCGTCGCCACCCCGAACGGGATGGCGACGACCAGCGCCAGCACCTGTGCGTACAGCATGAGCTGCAGCGACACCGGCAGGGCGTCGCGGACCCGGTCCATGACCGGCCGGTCGCCGGTCACGGTCCAGTAGCTGCCGAGGTCGCCCTGGACGAAGTCGCCCACCCAGTGCACGTACTGCACGGGAATGGGGTCGTCGAGGCCCAGCTTGTCGCGGATCTCGTCCTTCTGCTCGTCCGTGCCGAAGCCGGCGATGGCGTTGACCGGATCCCCCGGCAGCATGCTGGTCAGCAGCGCCACGAAGAGGGTGACGCAGAACAGCACCACCAGCAGGTGCAGCCCTTGGCGCAGGATGGCGCGCACGTCTCGTGTGCCCTCCCCGCTACTGCTCGACCCACATGTAGGTCACCGGGTTGCCCACGGCCAGGCCGGGGAACGGCTCGGCACTGGTCGGGCCCTCACCCAGCACCCCGTGGACGTCGGAACCCGTGGCCACCACCCAGGGCGTGTAGTAGTTCCACAGGTTGTAGACCTCCTCGCCGAAGCGCCGGTTCAGGTCCTCGTAGATGCCGATCCGGGCGTCGTCGTCGGGGTTGGTGCGGCCCTCCGTGAGCAGCTGGTCGATCTCGGGGTCCTTGATGCGGCCGAAGTTCGTCGGGTAGGTCGAGTTCCACCAGACGTACTGCTCGTCGGGGTCGCCACCGGGGTGGTTGCGCCAGCCGATGGCCTGGAAGTCGCCGGTGATGGCGGTGTCGATCTGGGTCGACTGGTCGACGGTGACGATCTCGACGTCCATGCCGGCCGCCGCGGCCTGCTCCTTGAAGAACTCCGCGTCGGCGATGGTGGACGCCGCCTGGGTGGTCGTGTACGTGAAGTTGAGCGGCTGGCCCGTCTCGGTCTCGTACTCCTCCACCAGCTCCTTGGCCTTGTCGAGGTCGAAGGAGGGCAGGCCGCTGTCGTCGAGGTTGCCGATGTTGCCGGGGGCGAACGGCCCGGTGGCCCGGGTGAGGATGCCCTTGCCGCGGATGGCGTTGTAGTCGTCGAAGTTGAAGGCGTACGCCAGGGCCTGGCGGGCCTTGATGTTGTCGAACGGCGGGACCGAGCTGTTGAGCATGGTGTAGGTGACCTCGCCGAAGTCGGTCGACTCGGTGAGGTTGATGTCACCGGACTCGGCCACGCCGCGCAGGTCGGCGATGGTCGACGGGTCGCTGGTGTGCATGGCGCAGATGTCGCCCGACTCCAGCGCGTTGACCCGCTGGGCCACCTCGACGATGGGCCGGTACTCGATCTCGTCCAGATACGGGAGCTGGTTGCCCTCGGCGTCGGTGGCCCAGTAGTCCGGGTTCTTCTCGGCCACGAACTTCTGGTTGGGGACCCACTCCTTCTTCATGAACGGGCCGGTGCCGATCATGTTCTCGGCGCAGTCGTTCGTGTCGTCCAGCTGGGCCTGGGCCATCATGCCCACCCGGCCACTGCCGTAGAGGTAGGCGTCGAAGGACACCCACGGCTCGGTCATGGTCACGGACACGGTCAAGGGGTCGACCACGTCCACCGAGGCGATGTTCGAGAACGTGAACCGGAACAGCAGCGGGTCCCGAGCCGGGTACACCCCGCGGTAGGCGTCGAGGTTGTTCTTGACCACCGTGGCGTCGAGGTCGGTGCCGTCGTGGAACTTGATGCCCTCGCGCAGCTTGATGGTCCACACGGTGCCGTCGGCGTTGGACTCGACCGACTCGGCCAGCCAGGGCTCGTAGGCGCCCTCGGCGTTGGGCCGGGTCAGCGTGTCGTACACCGTGCGGGCGACCATGATGCCCGAGATCGCGAGCTGGGCCTCCGGGAGGCACCAGCCGTCGGCCGTCTCGGCCTCCAGGCCGTAGACGACCCGACCCCCGGGCGTGGGCGTGCCCTCGTCGCCGCCGGCGGTGTTACCGCCGCCGCCGGAGTCGTCGTCGCCGCCCCCGCCACAGGCGGTGGCCAACAGGGCCACCACCATCAAGGCGGATGCCCGCCTGTACCAGCGCCCACGCTTTGCTGTCGAAGCCACGTAGCTCCCTCCTGGTCAGCGTCCCCACGGTCGCGGACGACGCCAATGGTGACGGCCGTCACATGTAGCGGGACGCTAAGGGACGGCCTGGACTCGTGTCAATTGTCGATCGCGTGACGGCCGCGGCGGCCCCCACCCCGCTTCGGACACCCCCAGCATTCGTCCTCATCCACCCCTTTGGATCACTCCGAATGTGCGGGTGGACCTGCCGAGGGAGCGACCACGATGGACGATAGAGGGCACAAGGGGCTGAGGGAGCGCGCGGCACGACCCCTCGGCTGGCTGCGCCGGCGCTGGCGCCGCGCCATGCTCGTCGTCGCCGTCCTGGCCCTGGTGCCGTTGGGCAGCGACGCCGCCCGCAATGCCATGGCCGGCGACTGGAACCTCGGCGAGGCCTTCGGCACCGGCGTGGCCGGCGACGTCGCCTTCGACGAGATCTACATCGACGAGCCGCTGTCCGACGAGGTGGTGGACGCGGGCTACGCCCCGGATCCCGAGTTCTTCTCCGACGACGAGATCAGCGACAACCTGGGCGAGAGCGGGATCCCCGAGGTGGCGCTGGAGGCCTACCTCGACGGCGCCGACCTCACCAACGAGGAGTCGCCGGACTGCGGCCTCCCCTGGTCGCTGCTGGCGGCCATCGGCCGGGTGGAGTCGAACCACGGCCGCTTCGGTGGCGCCATGCTGCGGGTGGACGGCTACGGCACCAAGCCCATCCGGGGCATCGCCCTCGACGGGCGGCCCGGCATCGCCCTGGTGCGGGACACCGACCGCGCGCGCCTGGACGGGGACGACGTCTACGACCGGGCCGTCGGGCCCATGCAGATCATCCCCTCCACCTGGGACGCCATCGGGGTCGACGCCAACGAGGACGACCGCGCCGATCCGAACAACATCTTCGACGCGGCCTGGGGCGCGGGCATCTACCTGTGCAACGGCGACGTCGACCTCACCGAGCCCGGCCAGCTGGCCCGGGCCGTCCGCCGCTACAACCACACCGACGAGTACGTCCGGGTGGTGCTGGAGCTGGCCTCGGCCTACGACAGCGGCGAGATCGAGCCGTCCCCGGGCGTGGACCCCGCCAGCCTGGGCGAGACCCCCATGGACCCGGTCGTCTTCCAGGACTTCGAGGACGTCGACCCCGGCCCCCTCACGGCCTACTACGACCCCGACGACTACGACGACCCCGACGAGCCCGTCCCGTCGGGCCCCTCCGCCCCGCCACTCCGGCGCCCCCGGCGCCCCCCGCGCGCCCCCCACCACGGTGCCGCCGCCTGCCCCGCCGGCGCCCACCACCACGGTGCCGCCGCCTGCACCGCCGGCGCCCACCACCACCGTGCCGCCGCCCGGCCACGACGCCGACGACGACCGTGCCACCGACGCCCCGCCGACGACCACGCCGCCGACGACGGCCCCGGCCCACCACGGTGCCCGGCGGACCCGGCACCACGGTGCCCGGCGGACCCGGCACCACCGCCCCGCCCACCACGGCCGTCACCGGCGCCCACCACCACGGTGCCGCCCGACGATCCCATCGGCTCGATCCCGCCCGCCTCGGTCGGCTGGTCCCCGACCATGCTCGACTTCGTGACCACGACGGTCGCCGAGCGGGCGGCAGAGTGTTCGGCGCCGGAGCCGAGCCCGGCCCCAACCCAACCCTCGGTTCCGGCGCCGAACCCACCCTGCCCGGCGGCCACGCCGCCGGAGGAGGGCCAGAGCTAGCCAGCTCGGGCACGGGGCGCGCCACCGTGGCAGGCTCACCCCGTGCCCCCAGGCTCGGCCCACGAAGACCCGCGGTGCCGCTACCCCCAGTCGCACGCGACCGCCCGGGACATCCGCACCGAGCTGGCCAGCGTGGCGGCCAACGCCCGCGGCTGCACCAGCTGCTACCTGGACACGATCGAGCGGATGAGCTTCACGTTCCCGGTGCCCTCGGACGACAACCACCATCAGGCGATCGCCCGCACCCAGCGGCTCTCGGACGGCTCGATCACCTTCTTCCTCGCCCACTCGGAGGTCACCGGCCAGGGCATCCTGTCCGAGTACCGCTACGCCGGCCCGACCGACGGCGAGCACATCCTCGACACGGACCCGCTCACCGTGGCGCCCATGCGAGACGCTGGTGGACATCGAGGAGCGCCATCCGGCGGACATCTGCTTCCTACCCGAGGTCGACGGCCGCGACGCCGGGTACCTGTTCGTGACGGAGGAGTTCGACACCCGGCAGGTGAGCGTCTACCGCTGGGACCCCTCCGGCGGCCTCGTCCTCCACGACCGGCTGGGTCAGGGGTTCCCGGAGCCGGGGCCGAACCTGTTGTTCCTCGACCGGGTGGGCCGGCACTACCACCTGGGCGTCGCCAGCTACCACTGGGGCTGGGGCGTGCTGCTGACCGCCCGGGACACGGAGCTGTTCCCCACGTGCGAGCAGGGCGCCCTGGACGTCTCCGCCCTGCGCCCGGCGCCCGCGCAGGGCCACATGTTCCCGTTCCCGGTCCCGGACGGCACCACCCAGACCAAGCTGGTGCGGGACGCCGACGACGACTGGTACCTCCTCGGCTATCGCGGCGACCCGCCCAACGACACCGAGGGCACCGACTACGTCGACGTCTACCGGGTCACCTTCGAGCCGTTCTGGATCACGCGCCGCCTGCGGAGCGTCCACGTCACGTTCAAGTCGGGCCGCACCAGCTTCGCCACCAGCGGCACCCACCATGTCGAGCCCACGGGCCGCCTGCTCCTGTCGTCGTCGTATCGCTGGGCGAGGGACGAGGGCCCGGGGGACTCGGACTACGTGAGCCGTGTCGACGAGTGCCCCTCGACACCCGGCTGACCGCCCTCAGGTGCCGGGCGGCCACACGTCGGAGTAGGTGCCACCCGTGTCGGTGCAGACCCCGTCGTCGCTGACGCAAAGCTCCAGCTCGTGCCGCGGTCGCCGTTCACCGTGTAGGACCCGGGCTCGGCCAGGACCAGGCTGGCCACCTCGGGCGAGCTCGCTTCCGCGGTGGATCCTTCGGTTTCGGCCTGGGGATCGTCCGTGCCGTTGTCCGTGCCCTCCATCGGCGGGGCACGGTAGTGGCTGGGGTCAGATCAGCCTGCGGTCGGTGGCCCAGCGGGTCAGCTCGTGCCGGCTGGAGAGCTGGAGCTTGCGTAGGACCGACGACGTGTGGGTCTCCACCGTCTTGATCGAGACCTCCAGGCGGCGGGCGATCTCCTTGTAGGTGTAGCCCCGGGCCAGCAGGCGCAGGACCTCCCGCTCCCGGGGGGTGATCTGGTCGAGCTCGGGGTCGAGCGCGACGCCCGCCGGTAGGTCGCCGGCGAAGGCGTCGAGCACGAACCCGGCCAGGCGGGGCGAGAACACGGCGTCGCCGTCCCGCACCCGCTCCACCGCGTCGGCCAGGTCGTCGGCGCCGATGGTCTTGGTGACGTAGCCCCGGGCGCCGGCCCGGATGACGCCGATCACGTCCTCGGCCGCGTCGCTCACCGAGAGGGCGAGGAACACGACGTCGGGGTGGGTCGGCCGGACCGTCTCGATGACCGCCCGCCCGCCCCCGCCCGGCAGGTGCACGTCGAGCAGCACGACGTCGGGGCTGGTGCGGCGGATCCCCTCGACCGCGGACTCGACGTCGGTGGCCTCGCCCACGATGTCGGCCCGCCCGGTCAGCTCGGCCCGCACCCCGGACAGGAACAGCCGGTGGTCGTCCACCAGGAACACCCGGGTCATTGTGCGACCTCCGGGGCAGCAGGCGACCGTCAGGCCGACCTCGGTGCCCTCGCCGGGGGCGCTGTGGATGGCGGCGCGGCCGCCGTGGCGGGCCATGCGGCTCACGATGGAGCGGGAGATGCCGTGACGGTCGCCGTCGACCGCGGCGGGGTCGAAGCCGCAGCCGCGGTCCCGCACGAACGCCTCCACCCGGCCGCCGGCCACCTCGGCGTACACCGACACCTCGCTCCGCCCGCTGTGCCTGACCGCGTTGACGACCGCCTCCCGGGCCGCCTTGACCAGGGCTTCGACGCCCGGGTCCAGGGGGCAGTCCCCCACCATCACGACCTCGACCTCGCTGCCGCGGTGGTCGGCCTCGACCTGGTCGGCCACCTGGTCGAGCGCGGCCGCCAGCGTGGCCGGGATCCCGTCGCCGCCGGCCGGACGGCGGTCGTCGTAGAGCCATGCCCGCAGCTCGCGCTCCTGGCGCCGGGCGAGGCTGCGGGCCTCCCGGGGGCTGTCGGCGTGCCGCTGGATCAGCGCCAGCGTCTGGAGCACCGAGTCGTGCAGGTGGGCGGCCATGTCGGCCCGCTCCTCGCTGCGGATCCGCTCCCGCCGCTCCTGGCCCAGCTGGCCGGCCAGGCGGGCGATCCACGGCCCCAGCAGCAGGGCGCCGCCCACCGCCGTGGCCAGGACCGACACCCCGATGACACCCAGCGACGCCAGCGCGCCGTTGGTGGCCAGGAACGTCGCCAACCCCGCCACCAGCAGGGCCGCGCCGGCGGTGATGCGCAGCCACGGCACCCAGCCCGACCGCAGCGCGTCGACCGGGTTGCCGGGCAGCCGGCCGGCCAGCGCCCGCCAGCGGCGTGCTCGCCGTCGCCGGCCCGGGACAGGGCCAGGCCGATCCCCAGCCCGGCGATGGCGGCGGGCCACACCAGCGAGTCGGGGAAGAACGGCGCCGACCAGCGCACCAGCAGCAGCATCCCGAAGGTGATGCAGCCGATCCCCAGCGCGAGCTCGCCGGGCCGCCCCCGGGCCGCCTCGGGCTCGGGCGCGTCCCCGGTCAGCTCGGCGGGCAGCACCACCCACGCCACCACGTAGACCACGACGCCGACGCCGTTGGCCAGGGCCAGGATGGCCACCGCCACCCGCACCACCAGGGGGTCCACCCCGACCCAGCGGGCGACACCCGCGCACACGCCCGCGACCATCCCCTCGTCGGGGTCGCGGGCCAGGCCGGCGGGCAGGCCGGCGAGCGGGGGTCGGCGGGTGGTGCTCATGGTCTGACCCCATGATGGCAAGCCCAGGGCGGAACCCGCCTCGGGGACCGAGTCAGGGGCATCCCCGATGGTGGCGGCCGGGAAGCGTCCTCATCATGGGCCCATGAGCGACATCCCTCCGAGCCCCCCGCGGGCCGGCCCCGGCCACCGCTTCGTGCGTGAGCCCGAGGACCGCCTGGTCGGCGGCGTCTGCAGCGGCCTGTCGGACGCACTCGGCGTGGACGTCGCCCTCGTGCGGACGGCCGCCGTCGTCGCCATGCTGTTCTCGCCGTGGCTGCTCATCGCCTACGTGGTCGCCCTGGTCGTCATCCCCGAGCGCCCGGCGGACGAGCCCCGGGTGCGGTCGGAGCCGCTCGGGCCGCTGGCCCACGTCAGCCCCGCGGTGCTGGTGATCGGGGTGATCGTGGCGATCGCCCTGGTGGGCGAGGTCTGGTGGCTCCACCCGGTCCCGGCCGCGCTGGCGCTGGTCGGCGTGGGCCTGTGGCTGGTGACCCGGGATCACGTCCCCGGATCGCAACACTTCGACGCACAGGGTGCTCATAGCACTACTATTCCGGCGGACGCGGTGACACCACCACCGTCCGACGCAACGGCTGAGTACGCGCGCACCGGGCCGCCAGACGAGCCCTCTCCCCCGGGTTCGACCTGGCTGCCCGGCGCCACGGCGACATTTGCATCGCCACCGCCGGCCCCGACGCCACGACCTGCCCCCGCCTTCTTCCCCATCGTGGGCGCCATCCTGCTGATCGGAGGCGGGCTGCTGTGGCTGGCGGACTCGGCGGGCGCCATCGACGTCGGCTGGCGGGGGGCTCTGGCCGCGGCCCTGGTGGTGGTGGGCGTGACGCTGGTGTTCGCCACCTGGTGGGGCCGCGCTGCCGGGCTGATCCCGGTAGCGGTGCTGCTGGCGACGCTGCTGGTGGTGGACGAGGCCCTGGCGGTGCCGGTCACCGCCGGGATCGGCGAGCGCACGGTGGTGGTCGACACCGCCGAGGAAGTCGTTGATCACCAGCAGCTCCTGATCGGCGACCTGACCGTGGACCTGAGCGACGTGCCCGCCCAGTCCGGCTCCACACAGGACGTCGAGGTGTCGGTGGGGATCGGGGAGCTCACGGTCATCGTGCCCCGCGATGCCGCCGTGACCGCGGAGGTCCAGGTGCGCGGCGGCGACGTCGACTGGCCCGGGGTGCCCGCCACCAGCCAGGAGAGCGGCGTCGACGTGGACCGCACGTTCACCCTCCCGGGCGAGCCCGGCGCCGCCCGGCTGCACCTGGACCTGTCGCTGGGACTGGGAGACGTGGAGGTCCGCCGTGGATAGGCATCCGTTCGACCCCGTGACCTTCGTGCTCGGCTGCCTGGCCGTGGCCGCGGGCCTGATCGTGCTGGCGGGCGGCGACCTGGTGGACAGTGCCCGGGTCCTGCTGCCGTGCGGCCTCATCGCCTTCGGCGTCGCCGTGCTGGTCAAGCTGGGCGGGCGCGCCCGCCGCTAGGAGGCGAGCACCGCCCGGGCCACCAGGTCCGTGCCGAACGCCGTCAGGATGGCCAGGTAGAGCAGGCCGGTGGCCGCCATCACCGCCGAGTACTGGCGCTCCCGCAGGGCGGCCCGGGTCACGGCCAGCAGGACGATGGTGGTCACCGCGCACGCCACCCAGAACCAGCCGAACGTCCCGCCGTAGCCGTCGTCGATGCTGCCGTTGAGCACCGACACCATCCCCACCGGCCACAGCAGCAGGGCCACCTCGAACGGCCACACGACGGCGGTCCAGCGCACCATCTCCAGCAGCGGGCGGCGGGCCAGGCCCGGCTGCACCAGGTACCAGTGGCCGAGCAGCATGCCGTCCGAGATCGAGCCCAGGAAGGCGGCGCCCGCCAGCGTCCTCAGCACGGACAGCAGCGCCGGGTCACCGGCGGCGATGCCCGCCGCCACCAGGCCGGGGATGCCGAGCAGCGGCGCCACCAGGTCGAGGACGGGCGGGAACTCGGCCCCCGTGCGGTCGGCTTCCTCCGGGCGACGGTCGATGCCGGTCATGGCCGCCACCCGGGCCGAGCGCCGCTCGGCCAGCGCCCGCTGCCCCGCCACCCCGGCCTTGCGCCGCGCCACCGACACCCACAGCGCCACGCTCGCCGCCACGGCCACCGCCAGCGACGACGCCTCCCGCACCGGCACCGGGTCGATCCATAGGCCGAGGGCGAAGGAGCCGAGGGCCATGAGGATGTAGGTGCCCCGGACCAGCCAGCCGTAGCCGATCCCCACCTCCCGGGCCCGGGTGGTGACCCACAGGAAGAAGAGGCCGCCGACCGCCCATTGCAGCAGGACGGTGGCGGCGTCGAGGCGGATCACGGCGAGCGAGGGTAGGGCGGCCGGGCCGGAGCAGGGCAATCGGCCCGCCCGCCCCCCTCGTCGTCAGCCGCCGACGTCGTTGAGGTCGAAGACCGCCTCGTGCAGCACCTGCCCATCGGCGTCCAGGAGCCGGAAGGTCTGCGGTGCCTCACGATCACCGTGCACGATCATCACCGCGTAGCGCGGGCCGGCCGGGTCGGCAGGATCGACCGGCTGGCTCTCGACCAGGGCCTGCTCGGCCCCGGGGGCGCTCGGTCGAGAGCGAGGCCACCGTGGGCCCCACCAGCCCGAAGACCACGGTCACGTCGTCGCCGATGTGGGTCAGCGGCCCGAAGCTGAGGAACGGCCCCTCGGCGGGCGGGCCCGGGACCGTCAATCCGCAGGTCGGACCGGCCACCTGGCCGCCGATCCACAGGCTCAGGCACGGCCGCTCGTCCATGCCCGGGAGGAAGTCGGCCACCTCCAGCACCCAGGGGACGTCGCTGCCCTCCTCGGACCGGCCCACCGGGCGCACGTTCGGGTGCTCACCCACGGCGGGCGCCGGAGCACGCGATCGACTCGATGACGGCGGGCACCTCGGCCGCCACGGCCTCGCCGGCCATGACGGCCACCACCGTGCCGGGCGCCGCCTGCCACACGAACAGGGAGTCGCCGCTGGCGGCCGTGGCCCGCCAGCCCATGTACCCGCCGACCGGGTAGGGGGTGGCGCCCTCCAGCACGCCGGGTCATGTCCTCGGCGCCGGCGATGTCCCCGAACGCCGTGTAGACGTCAAGGCTCGCCTCTCCGTCGCCGTAGCGCCGCCCGACCGTGGGGGCCACGCCGGGCACCCAGCTGACGTCGACGTCCTGCACGCCCCATCCGGAGTCGCGGGCGAACCGCTGCACGCCGACGCCCTCCTCGATCAGCACCTCGTGGACCGTCTCCACCAGAGCCGGGTCGACATCTCCGATGGGGAGGGTGACATAGCCTGCGATCTCGCCCGGCACGGCGGTGCTGCGGGTCGTGGCCTCGGTCCCGGTCATCATCGCCAGCGCCGTGGCGACACGGCCCACCTCACCGTCGTTGGGGACGTAGCCGTCGGGCCACGTGACGACGACGCTGAGGATCTCGCCGCCGCCGGGTGGCTCCATGAGATAGGCCTGCGCCAGGTGGAGGACGCCGGTGGACGTCAGCGGGTCGGGCCTTGCCGCCAGGCCGGCCGTGTAGCCCGGCACGATCTCGGCGGGGGTCAGGTCGGTGCCGGGCGTGGCGGCGCCGTCCGGGACGGTGCTGTCGGTGGCGGTGCCGAGATCGGGGGTGCCCGACGGGGCGGAGGGGTCGCGCCCGGCCCACACCAGGGCGGCCACCAGGACCGCGGCGGCCGCGGCGGTGGCCACCAGCGTCCGGGGCAGGCGCCGGGAGCGCCGGGCGCCGAGGTCGACCGGCGCGGGCATGCTCGCGATGGGGACGGCCGCCTCGTCGCGGTCCGCCACGTCGGTGTCGGCCGCCACCGCCCGGAGGGTGCGGGCGACCAGGTCGGCCGCCTCGGTGTCGTAGTCGAGGGAGGGGCTCATCGGATGACGTCCTTTCGTACCTTGGCGAGACCCCGGTGGATCAACGACTTCACGGTGCCGGGGCGGCACTCGAGCAGCCGTGCGATCTCCGCCTCGGACAGGTCCTCGTAGAACCGCAGGACGAGCGCCATGCGCTGGCGCTCGGGCAGGGCGCGGAGCAGCGCCCAGGTCTCGTCGAGCTCGGGCTGGCCGGCCGAGAGCGGCACCACGCGGCCGAGCCGGGCGGTCTTGTCCCGGTCGCGCCCGGCCTGGCGCTGCACCCGGCGGGACATGTTGGTGACCACCCGGCGCACGTAGGCCTCGGGCGCGTCCAGCGTGGACCAGCGGTCCGCGCAGGCCACGAACGCGTCGTGGACCACGTCCTCGGCCAGCTCCCGCGACCCGGTCAGCAGGTGCGCCAGGCGCATCATGGCCGGTCGCAGGCGCCGGTATGCCTCCTCGACGGACTCTGGTGGGTCCGTCACGCTTCTGACCCCTGTCTCATGCACGGCTCAAAGAGCCCCGGGGCGCTCGCCAGGTTGCACCCCCGGGGGACCGGCCGCCTCAGGCGTCGACGACGGCCAGGGCGTGGTCGGCCCGGTTGAGCGCGTCGGGGCCGGCGTCGGTGGCGACGACGATGTCCTCGAGCCGCAGGCCGAAGCGCCCCGGCACGTAGATGCCCGGCTCGACCGAGAAGGCGTGGCCGGCGGCCAGCGGCGTCGCGTTGCCGGCGACGATGTACGGGTCCTCGTGCTCCTCGATGCCGATGCCGTGGCCGGTGCGGTGGATGAAGCGGTCGCCGTAGCCCGCCGTCGGCGATGACGCGGCGGGCGGCGGCGTCGACGTCCTCGCACGGCGTGCCGACCACCGCGGCGGCCACCGCCGCCCGCTGGGCCTCGTGCAGCACGGCGTAGGCCTCGGCCACCTCGGCCGGCGGCTCGCCCACGTGCACGCAGCGGGTGATGTCGGAGCAGTAGCCGACGCCGTCGGCGTCGAGCATCGTGCCGCCGAAGTCGCACAGCACGACCTCGCCCGGCCCGATGACCCGGTCGCCCGGCCTCGTGGTGGGGGCTGGCGGCGTTGGCGCCGGCGGCGACGATGGCGAAGTTGACCTGCTGGTGGCCCTCGGCGACGAGGCGGCGGCGCCAGGTCGGCCGACACCTCGGCCTCGGTGCGCCCGACGAGCGGGATCTCGCCCGCCTGGAGCTCGGCGGCGACCCGGTCGGCGGCCGCGGCCGCCCGGCGCAGGGCGGCGACCTCGGCCGCGTCCTTGACCGCCCGCAGCGGCCCGATGACCGTCGCTGCCCCGCACGAACGCCGGCGCCGGGCAGCGCGGCCTGGAGGTCGACCAGGAACCGGGCCCACGTGCGGTCGCCGATCGCCACGCTGCCCGGCCGCGCCCACCAGGCCGGCGACGAGGCCGACCGGGTCGTCGGTCTCGTCCCAGGGCCGCAGCGCGAACACGTCGGGCCGCTCGACCACCCGCGGCGCCTCCAGCCGGGGCACGACGAGCGTGGCGTCGCCCTCGCGGGGCAGGACCAGCATCGTCAGCCGCTCGAGCGGCATGGCCTCGTAGCCGGTCAGGTAGGGCAGGTCCGGGCCCGACCGACAGCAGCAGCACGTCGACGCCCGAGCTCGGCCATGCGCGCCCGGGCCCGTCCGAGCGCCGGCGCGGCGTCACTCCGCGATCGTCGCACCGTGACCATGGGTGCCCGTCGACCGCATCGGTACCGGCGAGAGCCCGGGCAGCGGGCGGCAGTCGTCGGCCGCGGCCGCCGCCTGGCGGGCGTGGTAGCTCGAGCGGGTGAGCGGGCTGGCCTCGACGTGGGCGATGCCGAGGGCCTCGCCGGCGTCGCCGCAGCCGGTCGAACTCGCCGGGCTCCACCCAGCGGGCGACCGGCAGGTGGTGCGGCGGTGGGCCGCAGGTACTGGCCGATGGTGACGATGTCGACGCCGACGCCGGCGCAGGTCGGCCAGCGTCGGCGACGACCTCGTCGTCGGTCTCGCCCATGCCGACGATGAGGCCCGACTTGGTCGTCGAGCCCGGCCGCCTTGGCCCGGGCCAGCACCGCCAGGCTGCGGGCGTAGCCGGCCGACGGCCGCACCGCCCGCTGGAGGCGGGCGCACGGTCTCGAGGTTGTGGTTCAGCACGTCGGGCCGGGCGGCGAAGATCGCGGCCAGCGCGTCGGCGTCGCCCTTGCAGTCGGGGATCAGCACCTCGACCTGCGCGCCGGGCGTGCGCCGCCGGATGGCCTCGATGGTGGCGGCGAAGGCGGCGGCCCCGCCGTCGGGGAGGTCGTCGCGGGCGACCGCGGTGACCACCGCGAAGCGCCAGGCCCATGCGCTCGACCGCCTCGGCCACCCGCTCGGGCTCGTCGGCGTCGAGCGGCCTCGGGCTGGCGGGTGTCGACCAGGCAGAAGCCGCACGCCCGGGTGCAGCGCTCGCCGTTGATCATGAACGTGGCCGTGCCGTCGGCCCAGCACTCGAAGATGTTCGGGCAGCCGGCCTCCTCGCACACGGTGACGAGGTCGAGGTCGCGCATCGTGCGCTTGAGCCGCAGGTAGTCGGCGCCGATGCGGACGCTCGACCCGCAGCCACTCGGGCTTGCGCGTCGCGATCTGCGAGGCCCTCGGTCGACGCCGGCCTCGGCGCAGGCGGCCCTGCGAGCCGGACCGGCGACCGCGGCATCGGTCGCCGGCGCCGGCGACGGTCGCGCCCGGGCCTCGCCACGGCGTGAAGGCCGACAGGTCGTCGGGCCGGTGGCGCCACACGACGTCGGCGCGCTCCACGAGCCGGCGTCGGGCCGCCCACCAGCGCCACGGCGCGGGCCGACGACGGCGTCGACGACGTCGCGCATCGTCGACGTCGACGCCCTCGGCCGCCAGCGACGTGACCGCCTTGTCGGCGATGCCGCACGGCACGATGTGGTCGAAGCAGCGCCAGGTCGGGGTCGACGTTGAGGGCGAAGCCGTGCATCGATGCGGCCCCGGGTGAGCCGCACGCCGATGGCGGCGATCTTGCGGGGATCGTCGCCGTCGGGGTCGACCCACACGCCGGGGTACTCGCTCGAGCCGGCCGGCGCCGGGCAGGCCCGAGGTCGGCGAGGGCGTCGATGAGCAGCTGCTCGACCGACGTGGACGTAGGCCGACGGTGTCGGCCATCGCCGCCGCCCCGCTTGCCGGGCAGCGACGAGGATCGGGTAGCCGACCAGCTGGCCGGGGCCGTGGTAGGTGACGTCGCCGCCCCGGTCGGTGCGCACCAGCTCGGCGCCGACCTCGGCCGGCGGCGACGAGCACGTGGCGCAGGTCGGCCCGCACGCCGAGCGTGTAGACGTGCGGGTGCTCGAGCAGCAGCAGGTGGTCGTCGGGCGACGTCGCTCGAACAGCGCCGTGCTGGAGCGCGTGCGCGTCGCGGTAGCGGCACCCGGCCCAGCCAGCGGACGCGCAGCGGGCGCGTCATGGCGGGCTCGAGCGTCACAGCTCGGCGGCCCAGTCGCGGGTCTCGAGGATCTCCTTGACCTGGCGCAGGAACGCGGCGGCGTAGGCGCCGTCGAAGGCCCGGTGGTCCCAGGCGAGGGCGAGGTTGCCGACCGAGTGGATGGCGATGCGCCTCGCTGCCGTCGGGCAGGTCGACCACGACCGGCCGGCGCTTCACGCCGTCGGTGGACAGGATCGCCACCTGGGGCTGGTTGATGATCGGCAGCGTCATGCATCGTGCCGAACGGGCCGGGGTTGGTGATCGTGAAGGTGCCGCCGGCGATGTCGTCGGGCGCCGAGCTTCTTGGCTCGGGCCCGGCGGCGCCAGGTCGCTGATCTCGCGGGCGATGGCCCGCAGCCGCTTGCCGTCGGCGTCGTGGATGACCGGCACCAGCAGGCCCTCGAAGTCGAGGTCGACGGCGATGCCGAGGTTGACGTAGTGGTGCACGATCAGCTCGTCCTCGCCGAAGCGAGGCGTTGACCTCGGGGAACTCGCGGATGGCGTCGACGACCGCCCGGGCGATGAACGGCAGGTAGGTGAGGCTGAAGCCCTCGTCGGCCTTGCAACGCGTCCTGCGCTCGGCGCCGCGCGCACCCGCTCGACGCCCTCGAAGTCGACCTCGATCGACGCGTAGCACGTGGGCGCGAGGTCGCCTTCGACCGCACCATGTGCTCGGCGGTGCGCCGGCGGATGTTGGTGAGCGGGATGGCGGTGTCGCGCTCGCCCGGCCCGGGCCGACCGGCTGCGGGCGCCGGCGCGCGCCGCGCGGCGCCGCGCGGCGGCCGGCGGCGGCGGCGGCGGGCGGCCGCCGGGCGGCGGGCGGCCGGCGGCCGGGCCGCGGGCGCCTTCGCCGCCGGCTCGATGCACCGCTCAGCACGTCGGCGCGGGTGATGCGCCCGCCCGGCGCCGGTGCCGGTGATGGCGGCCGGGTCGAGGCCGTGCTCGGCGATCAGCCGGCGCACCACCGGCGACAGCAGCGCCCGTTGCCGTCGCCGTCGCCGCCGGACGGCGCCGGCGCCGGCGCCGGCCGGCGCGCCGGCGCCGGCGCGGCGGCGCTCGGCCGGCGCCGCCGGCTGCGGGCTCGGCGCGGCCGCCTCGGCCGTCGCCGCTCGGCCGCCGGCTCGCCTCGGGCTGCGCCGGCTCGGCGCGGCGCCTCGGCGCTCGGCGCGTCCGGCCGGCGCCTCGGCTCGCGGCGTCGGCCTCCTGCTCGGCCGGGGCCGCCGCTGCGTCGCCGGCCGGCGGGGCGTCGCCGATCACGGCCAGCACGGTGCCGACGTCGACGGTGTCGCCCTCGGGCACCAGGATCTCGGTGAGCGTAGCCCGCGACCGGCGACGGCACCTCGGAGTCGACCTTGTCGGTCGAGACCTCGAAGAGGACCTCGTCCTCGGCGACCTGGTCGCCGACCTGCTTGAACCACTTGGTGATGGTGCCCTCGGTGACGGTCTCGCCGAGCTGGGGCATCTGATGTCGGCCATCAGGCCTGGGCTCCTCGCGTCGAGCCCGGTGCAGCCGGTCGCCCGGTGCAGGCGCCGAGGACCGATCTCGCCGAACAGCTCGCTGACAGCGTCGGGTGGGGCTGGATGAAGTGCGGCGACCTCGTCGACGGTCGCCTCCCAGTTGACGGCCAGGTAGCCCTGGCCGAGCTGCTCGGTGACCCACGGGCCCGACCATGTGCACGCCGAGGATCGTGCCCGGCCTTGCCGTCGGCGTCCTTCTCGGCGATGACCTTCACCAGGCCCTCGGGCTCGCCGACGATCATCGCCCGGCCGTTGCCGGAGTAGCGGTGCTTGGAGGTGACGACGTCGAAGCCCGGCCTCCTTGGCCGCCTCCTCGGAGTGGCCGGCGAAGGCGACCTCGGGGTGGCAGTAGATGCACCACGGCACCCGGCGTAGTCGACGGGCACGGGCGTCCTCGCCGAGGATGTCCTTGATGGCGACGATGCGCCTCGGCGAAGCCGACGTGGGCGAGCTGCGGGCGTGGCGATGAGGTCGCCGACGGCCCACACGCCGTCCTCGGCGGTGCGGCAGCAGCTCGTCGACCTCGACGAAGCCGCGCTCGTCGACCTCGACGCCGGTGCCGTCGAGGCCGAGGTCGTCGGAGAGCGGCCGGCGCCCGACCGACACGACGACGAGGTCGACCTCGACCGACTCGCCGCCCTCGAACGTCGACGATGGTGCCGCCGTCGCCCGGCTCGTGGCCGGTGACCGTGACGCCGGTGCGGACGTCGATGCCCCGCTTCTTGAACGACCGCACGACGACCTTGGCGACGTCGTCGTCGCAGCCGGGGAGGATCTTGGGCAGCGCCTCGAGGATCGGTGACCTTGGTGCCGAGGTCGGCCATCATCGAGGCGAACTCGCAGCCGATGGCGCCGCCGCCGATGACCACCGCGGTGCGCGGGCAGCGCTCGGATCGACAGCAGCTCGTCGGAGGTCACGACGAGCGTGCCGTCGACGTCGAAGCCGGGGATCGTGCGGGGCACCGAACCCGGCGGCGAGGATCACGCGCGTCGCCGGTGAGCTCGACGTCGCCCGACTCGTCCGCCGGTCGACCGTGACCGTGTGGTCGGCGTGCAGGCGTGCCGGTGCCGTCGTAGATCGTGACCTTGCGCCTCTTGAGCAGGCCCTGGAGCCCCTTCCACAGCTCGTCGACGACCTTCTGCTTGCGGGCCTGGGTGACCGACCGAAGTCGAGGCGGGCTCGCCGGCGAGGACGCCGAACTCCTTGGCGTCGGCCACCGTGCCGGTACACCGCCGCCGTCTCGAGCAGCTCCTTGGCCGGGATGCAGCCCACGGTGCAGGCAGGTGCCGCCGACCTTGTCCTTCTCGACCAGGGCGATGTTGAGCCCGGCGGGGCGCCGTAGAGCGCGGCGGCGTAGCCGCCCGGACCGCCGCCGATGATGACGACGTCGTAGTTGCTCGGCCGTGGGGACCACCTCCCGGGGGTGTGACGTGGGCCGGAATGCCGATTGCGACTCTACCGGCCCATGGCTACCCGGTGGCCGGGGCCCTCAACGCATCTGCACCAGCTGGACGGAGAACGCGACCAGGATGGCGAGGCCGCACAACAGGGCCGCGAGGATGAGTCTCCGGGTGCTCATGGCAGCCGTCGAGCCTACCGGCGGGGCACTCACACCCCGCAGGAGACCCCCAGGACCGGCGTCATCGCACCGCTCGGGTCGAGCTCGTAGGCGTAGGCCGACCGGCCCTCGAACAGCTCGTGCTCGGTGATGACCTCCATGCGGCCGTCACCGTTGAGGTCGGCCACCGCCCCGACGGTCACCTCGTGCCACATACTGGGGCCCGGCGATGGTGGGGTCGGGGATCGACTGGTCGTAGCTCGTGACCTCGACGCTGCCGCCACCACCCGGCGCACGAACAGCACCGAGTAGTCGCCGGGCCGGGCGGGCTGCCCGGCCCGGGCGAGCGCGTCACGGTGAGCAGCACCTCGTCGCTGCCGTTGCCGTCGAGGTCGACCCGCACCGCCTGCGTCACGGTGGGCTGGCTGTCGTTGATGCCGAGGCCCGCGAGGCCGGTGACGGCCTCGTTGCGGTAGCCGGCGGGGTCGAGGAGGGTCACCGGGCGGGGCTGGATGTCGGTCACGCCGGTGACGGCCACGTGGGCGGTGAGGGCCGCGTCGAAGGACGGCAGGGCGACGCCGTAGACCTCGCCGATGCCGCAGCCCGCCGCAACTCGGGCGCCGGGCCGGTCACGGCTGGCGACGTCGGGGACGCCGACCCCGGTGACCTGGTACTCCTCGCCGCCCGTCCAGGGGCACGGGCTCGTCGTCCTCGGGGTCGACCCAGCCCTGCGCCGTCCCACCAGCCCAGCACCCCCAGCCGCACCACGGCCACGCCCTGGCCGGTCTGGGGGACCTGGAGGTCGTCGGTCGGGGTGGTGGGCGGGGTCGGCGCGGGCGGCGTCGTGGCTGGGCGTGACCGAGGTGCCCGGCTCGCTCTCGGTGGTCGACGGCTCGTTGCCGATGTCGACCGCGTCGCGGTTGCGGTCGGTGGTGGCGACCACGGCCACCACCGCCAGCAGACAGGCGGCGGCCAGGCCGGCGACCACCGCGATGCGGGTGGGGCGGCCCGGATCGGGCGCGGCGACCGGACGGGAGCGGCCGGGGGCCCGCCAGGGCCCGGTCGATGATGGCCTGGGGGTCGGGCTCGCCCAGCTGCTCCCGGGCGGCCTGCTCGGCGAAGTGGGCCCGCAGGCGATCTTCCAGCGGCGTGCTCATGCTGACTCCCGGAGCGCAGTCTCCAGGCGCCGGAGCGCCTGCTGCAAACGGTGGGCGACGGACCCGGACGGCAGGCCCACCGCCTGGGCCACGTCCTCGGTCGACCAGTCCAGGTAGAAGCGGAGGACGACCAGCGACCGCTGGTCGAGCGTCAGGCGGCCGAGGGCGGCGGCCATGGCTCGGGGTCCGCCATGGTCCCGCCCGGCACCACTGCCAACGGGCGGCCCCCGCCGCCTTCCCGGCGCCCGCGCCGGCGGGCCGCCTCCAGCGCCTCCCGGTACACCCACCCGGCGGGGCGGCCGGTGGCGGCCACCCGGGCCCAGCGCTCGTACGCCCGGGTCATGGCCTCGTCCACGCACTCCCCGGCCAGCTCGCGGTCCTGGACCGCGAACCCGACCGCCCGCCGCAGGCCGGCCCACTCGGTCCGGTAGAAGTCCTCGAACGATCGCACCGGCTCCGCCGTCAGCTCCATGACGCTCACACCCCGCACCCGGCGCCGATGACCCGCACGAGCGAGCCGTCGCCGGCCAGCTCGTAGACCGCCGTGCTGCTGCCTTCGTAGTAGGCGTCGTCGATGACGACCTCCATTCGGCCGTCACCGTTGAGGTCGGCCACCGCCACCAGGTCGAACACCAGGAGGTAGCCGTGACCCCGGCGTCCTCGACCTGGGCCACGGAGTGCTTCACGGTGGTGGTCCGGACCTCGCCCCCGACGACCCGGCGGAGGAACACGGCCGAGTAGTCGCCCTCCTCGGCGAGGAGGGTCGTGTCGTCGGCCACCCGCTCGACCTGGAAGAGGACCTCGTCGCTGCCGTCGCCGTCGAGGTCGGTGCGCACGGCCAGCTCGGGCTCCGCCGCGGGGTCGTCGATGCCGGTCGACGCCAGGGCGGCGACCGCCTCGTCCCGGTAGTCGGCCGGGTCGAGCACGGTGACCGGGCGGGGCTCGAGCTCGGCCACCCCGGTGACGCCCACCACCGTCCGCTCGCCGAAGGCGTCCAGCCGGACGATGGGCCGCTCGGCCTCGACGCACCCGACGGTGGTCGGGGCCGGGCCGGTCACGGTGGTGCGCGGGCCGCCGATCCGGGTGATCTGGTACTGCTCGCCGCCCTGGAGGGGCACCGCCAGGTCCTGCGAGGCCTCGACCCAGTGGCGGCCGTCCCACCAGCCGAGCACCCCGAGCGGGGCCACCACCACCGACCGGGTGGCGGCGGCCCCACGACCGCTACCGTGGTGGTGGTGGTCTCCGGGACGGTGGTCGACGTGGTGGCGTCGCGCACCGTCGTGGTGGTGGTCGGGTGCTCGGTCACGTCGACCTTGCCGCCGTCGTCACGGGTGGCGACCACGGCCACCACCGCCAACAGGCAGGCGGCGGCCAGGCCGACGACCGTGAGGCGGAGGGCCCGACCTCGGCGGCCGGGGCGCCCGCGACCGGGTGACGGCCGCGGCGCCGGGGCGGCCGGGGCCCGCGCCATGACGGTGCGGGGATCGGGCTCCTCCAGCACGTCCCGGGCGGCCTGCTCCGCGAAGTGGGAGCGCAGGCGATCTTCGAGGATGGTGTTCATGCTGACTCCCGGAGCGAGCTCTCCAGGCGCCGCAGCGCCCGGTGGAGGCGACTCTTGACGGTGCCCGGCGCGACGCCGATGGCTTCGGCGACCTCTTCGGTCGACCAGTCGAGATAGAAGCGGAGGACCACCACCGACCGCTGGTCGAGTGGCAGGCGGGCGATGGCGGCCGCGATGGCCGGGTCGGCGACGGCGTCGGCGCCCGGGACCGCGGCCAGGGGAGGGGGCGGCTGCTTGTCCCGTTCGACCTTGCTGCGCCGCCCGCGGTTGCGGGCCACGTTGATGGCGACCCGGTACACCCAGCCGGCCGGGCGGTCCATGACCGACACCTGGTGCCAGCGTTCGTACGCTCGGGTCATGGCCTCGTCGACGCACTCGCGGGCCACCTCACGGTCGCTCACCACGAAGCCCACCGCCCGCCGGATGCTCGCCCACTCAGCCCGGTAGAAGTCCTCGAAGGACCGCACCGGCTCTGCCGTCAGTTCCACGACGATCTGACACCCAACCCTCTCAGCCGGTTCCCAGGAATTTCGGCGGAACCGGCGAAGTCCCCCGCGCCGTCAGAACGGTCATGATGGCGTACATGCGGTCAGGACGGGGACGGGCGGCGCTGGCGACCGCGGCGCTGGTGGTGGCACTGGCGGCCGGGTGCGGCGGCCGGGCCGGGACAGCGAGTCGTCGAGTGAGTCGGCCACGGGAGCGCCGAGTGCGGCGCCCGAGGACGCCGACGTCGCGGCGGACGATGCGGCGGCGAGCGCCGGGGGCGGGAACAGCGGCGAGAGCGCGCTGGCCGTCGACACCCGGGCCGTCGCGGCCGCGCGCGAGATCGTGCGCACGGGGTCGATGCAGCTGTCCGTGGACGACGCCGAGGACGGCGCCGCCGCGGTGGCCCGCATCGCCGGCGACGCCGGCGGCTTCGTCGCCGACGAGCAGGCCCGGGTGCGGGACCACGAGGTCGACATCACGGTGCGGGTCCCGGCCGACACCTTCGAGGACGTGCGCGGGGAGATCGCCGGCCTCGGCGACGTCGTGGAGCAGACGGTCGAGGCCCAGGACGTGACCGCCGAGGTCGTCGACCTCGACAGCCGCGATCACGTCGCTCGAGCGCAGCGTCGAACGGCTGCGGGGCCTGCTGTCGGAGGCGGGAGACGTGGGTCAGCTGGCGATGGTGGAGGGTGAGCTGGCCCGGCGCGAGACCGAGCTGGAGGCGCTCCAGGGCCAGCAGCGGGTGCTGGCCGACCAGGTGGCGCTGGGCACGCTGGACGTGCACCTGTCCGAGGACGAGGCCATCACGCTGTCCGAGGACACGCCCGGCTTCATGGACGGGCTGCGCAGCGGGCTGGTGGCGATGGTGTACGGCGGTCGCATCGCCCTCACGGGCCTGGGCTTCGCGCTGCCCTTCCTCGTCCCCGCCGCCCTGGCCTTCGGCGTGTACCGCTGGCTCCGGCGCCGGGCGTCGCCGGCCGAGCAGCCGCAGGAGCTGTGAACTCCCGGTAACTCCCACGCGGCTACCGTGCGCGGCAGCATGGTGGCCCTCTCCTCCTACCGACCCGGCTGGACGCACTGCTGGCCGAGCTGGCCGGCGGGCTGCGCTTGCCCGGTGCGGCCTGCGGGGTGCTGCTGGGCGACGAGCTGGAGGTGGCGACCTACGGGACGGTCAACGTGGCCACCGGCGTCCCGGTCACGCCGGCGACCCTCTTCCAGCTGGGCTCGATCACCAAGGTGTACACGGCGACGCTGGTGCAGCAGGCGCAGGCCGCCGGGAGTGGTGTCGCTGGACGAGCCGGTCCGGGCCCAGCTCCAGGAGTTCATGGTCGCCGATCCCGGCGCCACGATCGAGATCACGCCCCGCCACCTGCTCACCCACACCAGCGGGATCGAGGGCGACCACCTCATCGACACCGGCTGGAACGCCGACGCCCTCCAGCGCTACGTGGCCACGCTGGCCGGGCTCGGGCAGATCCATCCCACCGACGAGACCTTCAGCTTCTGCAACACGGGCTACGGGGTGGCCGGCCGCATGCTGGAGGTCGCCACGGGCGAGCACTTCGACCGCGTGCTGCGGCGGCGGCTCACCCGCCCGCTCGGCTGCCGGGCCACGCTCACGCTGCCCCAGCATGCGCTGCTGCACAGCGTCGCGGTCGGGCACGTCCAGGGCCCGGGCACCGACCCGGTCCGCCAGGGGCGCTGGACCCTGACCCGCTCCAACGGCCCCATGGGCGGGGTCATGGCCCCCGCGGGCGAGCTGCTGGCCTTCGCCCGCATGCACCTCGCCGGCGGCCGGGCGGCCGACGGGACCGACCTGCTCTCGCCCGCCGACGTCGAGGCCATGCAGCGTGCCGCACGTGGAGGGCCACATCCCCGGGGAGGACCAGGCGCTGGGCTGGACCGTGCGCCGCTGGGGCGACGAGGTGTGCCTGGCCCAGGACGCCGACACCTTCGGCCAGCGGGCCTTCCTCCGGGTGGTGCCCGCCCGCGGCTGGCCCTGTGCGTGCTGGCGAACAGCCCCATGGGCGGCGCCCTGGGCCAGCAGCTCATCACCCGGCTGGCCGAGGACCTGCTCGACGCCCCGACCGGCGAGGCGGGGGGCGGCGCCGTGGAGGTCGCGCGCCGGGGACGACGGGGGCCACGAGGGCGTCTACGACCGCCTGCACCAGCGGATCACGGTGACCGCACCGCCCGACGGGAGCGTGATGCTGGCCACCGAGCCGTCCGGCGTGCTCCAGGCGCTGGGGGTCGTCGACGCCGAGCTGCGGACTGCGGCCCCTCGACCACGAGGGCCGGGTGTTCGTCACCACCGACCACAAGAGCGGCATGGAGGAGCTGGTGGTGTTCACCGGCCCGGCCGGTGCCCCCCGCACCGGCGTCTACCTGGGGGGCAGGCTGCACCGCCGGATCGGCTAGGCGCCGGTCAGGATCTCGCGCACCTCGTCGATGCTGTCCGCGGTGACGAGGACCAGCACCTCGTCGCCCGCCTGGAGGCGGGTGTCGCCCCGGGGGACGATGACCCGGTCGTTGCGCAGGACCGCCACCGCGGTCGAGTCCCGGGGGAACCCGAGGTCGGCGATGTCGCGGTCGGTGGCGGGGCTGCCCCCGGCCAGCGTGACCTCGATGAGGCTGGCCCGGCCCGACTCGAACGACAGGAGCCGCACCAGCGAGCCGACGCTGACCGCCTCCTCCACCAGGGCCGTGAGCAGGTGCGGGGTCGACACCGCCACGTCGACGCCCCAGTTCTCGTTGAACATCCACTCGTTCTTCGGGTTGTTGACCCGGGCCACGACGCGGGGCACGGCGAACTCCTGCTTGGCCAGCAGGCTGATGACCAGGTTGTCCTCGTCGTCGCCGGTGACCGCCGCCACCACGTCGGCGTCGGCCATGCCGATGAACCGCAGGCGGTTGACCTCGCAGGCGTCGGCCAGGTGCCACTCCACGCCCACGGGCTCGCCCGTCTTCTGCATGCGGGCGACCCGGTCGTCGTCCTGCTCGATGATGTGCACCTCGTGGCCGGCCTTCTGGAGCTCGCCGGCGATGAACGTCCCGACGGCCCCGCCACCCGCGATGAGGACCTTCATCGGGTGGCCCCGGCGAGATGCTTGTCGACCTCGTCGAGGTGACCGACCGCCACGGCCAGGTACACCACGTCGCCGTCCTGGGTGACCAGGTCCGGCGTGGCCACCTGGGCGGTGCCCATGCGGCTGATGGCGACGGCCCGGGACACGCCGGGGATGTCGATGGCGGTCAGGGGCTGGCCGGCCCAGCTGGGCGCCACCGCGGCGCTCGACCACCACCACGTGGGCGCTGGGATCGACCCAGTCGTTCTCCGACGCGTCGGGCAGGAGCTTGCGCAGGGTCCGGTCGATGGTCCACTGCACGGTGGCGATGGTGGGGATGCCGAGGCGCTCGTAGATGACGGCCCGGCGCGGGTCGTAGATGCGGGCCACGACCCGGTCGATGCCGAACGTCTCGCGGGCCACGCGGGCGGTCAGGATGTTGGAGTTGTCGCCGCTGGTGACGGCGGCGATGGCGCCGGCCTCGCGGATGCCCGCCTCCTCCAGGGTGTCGCGGTCGAAGCCGACGCCCACGACCTGCTGGCCCGCGAAGTCCTCGTCGAGGCGCCGGAAGGCCTTGGGGTCCTTGTCGACCACGGCCACCCTGTGGCCCTGGTCCTCGATGATCCGGGCGAGCCCCGAGCCGACCCGGCCGCAGCCCACGATGACCACGTGCATGAGCGGCGACGCTACAGCACACCTGCGCCCGCCCAGAACTCGGGCCCGACCTCGGCCCGCCTTGACATGACCCCTTGGTCGTAAGGCATGCTTACCAGCTAATGAGCGGGGACATTTTCACGTGATCCTGTGCCACTGCGAGGTGGTGACCGACCGGCGCATCCGCGCCGAGATCGAGGCGGGCGCGTTCACCGTGGAGGAGATCGCCGGCCGGTGCGGGGCAGGCGCGCGCTGTGGGTCATGTCGCCCTACTATCAGCGTGCTCCTGGCCACGATGGTCGCCGCCGATCGGGTCGAGCCGGCAGCCTGACCCCCTCCCCGGAGGTTCCCGCATGCAAGGGCAACCCGAGATCATCGAGTTCCTCAACGAGGCGCTCACCGCGGAGCTGACCGCGGTCAACCAGTACTTCGGGCACGCCAAGATGTTGTCCAACTGGGGGTACAAGGCACTCGCCGACCACGCCCGCGACGAGTCGATCGACGAGATGAAGCACGCGGACTCGCTGATCGAGCGCATCATCTTCCTGGAGGGCATGCCCAACCTCCAGCGCCTGGGGCCGGTGCGCCTGGGCGAGGACCCGGTCGAGGGGCTGCGCCTCGACCTGGAGGTCGAGCTCGAGGCCGTGGAGCGCTTCAACCGCGGCATCGCCCTGGCCGTCGAGACGGGCGACAACGGCACCCGCGAGCTCCTGGCCGACATGCTGGTGTCCGAGGAGGAGCACGTCGACTGGCTGGAGAGCCAGCTCTACCTGGTCGAGAACCTGGGCGAGCAGCTCTACCTCAGCGAGCAGCTCGGCTAGCGGTCGCTCGGCCCCGGGACCGGCGGCGGACCGGCGGGCTCCCCCGCCCGGGCGGCCAGCAGGTCGCGGATCTCGGTGAGCAGCGCCGCCTCGTCGGAGAGCTGCTCGGGCTCGATCGGCTCCTCGCCCCGCTTGCGCCGCGCCTCCAGCACGTTCAGCGGCTTGACCACGAAGAAGAACACCACCGCGGCCACCACCACGAAGTAGATGAGCGCGTTGACGACCGAGCCGACCTCGAAGGTGCTGCCGTTGATCTCGAAGTCCAGGCCCTTGACGCTGGTCCCGCCGACCATGGTGACCAGCGGGGTGACGAGGCCGGCCACGATGGCGGCGATCACGGCGCTGAAGGCGGCGCCGATGACCACGGCGACCGCCAGGTCGACGACGTTGCCGCGGGAGATGAAGTCCTTGAACTCCTTGATGACACCAGACACGCGCGTACCGTACCCAAGCCTCGGGAACCCTTAGGAGGGGGACATGCAGGTTGCGATCACCGGCGCGAGCGGCCTGATCGGCCGCGCCCTGGCCGAGTCGCTGCGGGCCGGCGGGCACACCGTGCGGCCGCTGGTCCGGCGCCCGTCGGACGAACCGGGCGCGGTGCGCTGGGACCCGATGGCGGGGACGCTCGACGCCGCCGCGCTGGAGGGCGTCGACGCGGTGGTGCACCTGGCGGGCGCGGGCATCGGCGACAAGCGCTGGTCCGAGGCCCGCAAGCGCGAGGTCCACGACAGCCGCACGGACGGCACGGGGCTGCTGGCCCGCACGCTGGCCGGCCTGGACCGGCCGCCGGCGGTGCTGCTGTCGGGCTCGGCCATCGGCTACTACGGCAGCCGGGGCGACGACGTGCTCACCGAGGTGTCGGCGCCGGGCGACGACTTCCTCGCCCGGCTGGTCCAGGACTGGGAGGCGGCCGCGGCGCCCGCGGTCGAGGCCGGCATCCGTACGGTCTACCTGCGCACCGGGCTGGTGCTGGCCCGCCACGGCGGGATCCTGCCCCGCATGGCGCTGCCGTTCCGCGTGTTCGTGGGCGGGCGGCTCGGGTCGGGCCGGCAGTGGATGAGCTGGGTGACGCTGGAGGACGAGGTCGGCGCCATCCGCTTCCTCATCGACCGCGACCACGTGTCGGGACCGGTCAACGTGGTGGCGCCCGAGCCCGTGACCAACGCCGAGCTGGCGCGGGCGCTGGGCACGGTCCTGCACCGCCCGGCGGCGGTCCCGGTCCCCGCCTTCGCGCCCCGGCTGCTGCTGGGCCGGGAGATGGCCGACGGGCTGCTGTTCGCCAGCCAGCGGGTGCGGCCCGACGTGCTGGTGGCCGCGGGCTACGGCTACGCCCACACCGAGGTCACGTCCGCGTTGCGGGCCGTGCTGGGGCGCTGACATGGCCGGCGACGTGGCCGGCGGGCGGCCGGGCGTGGCCGCCTTCGACTTCGACGGCACCCTCTCGGCCCGCGACACGCTGCTCCCGTTCCTGCGCCGGGTGCGGGGCACGCCCCGGGTGCTGGCCGCCGCGGGCCGGGCGGTGGCCCAGGTGCGCGACCGCGACCGGTTCAAGCTGGCGCTGATCCACCACCTGTTCCGGGGCGAGCCCGCCGACGGCCTCGCGGCGCAGGGCGAGGCGTACGTGCCCGCGCTGGTGTCGGTGCTGCGGCCCGAGATGCTGGACCGGCTGCACTGGCATCAGGCGGAGGGGCACGCCACCGTGCTGGTCTCGGCCTCGCTCGGCGCCTACCTGCGGCCGCTGGCCGAGCGCCTCGGGCTCGACGCCGCCCTGGCCGTCGAGCTGGTGGCGGGGGCCGGCGGCCTGCTCACCGGCGAGGTGGTGGGCGGCCTCAACACCCGAGGCCCGGAGAAGGTGGCCCGGCTGCGGCGCTGGCTCGAGCAGCGCTTCGGCCCCGACGCCGAGGTCGAGCTGTGGGCCTACGGTGACTCGTCGGGCGACGAGGAGCTGCTGGGGCTGGCCGACCACCCCACCTGGGTGGGCAAGCGGGCTACGCAGGCCGCGGCGACGCCCGCCGGGGACGGCGGCTGAAGGCCAGCGCCACCGGCACGCCGGCGATGGCGGCCAGGCCCAGGCCCACCCGGGCCACGGTCGAGAACGGGCCGACGTCGGCCGCGCCCGCGGTGGCGGCGTTGGCGGTGGCCGCGGCCTCGCTGCCCCGGGCGCCCGACGACCCGCCGGTGCCGCCGCGGACGGGGGTGGCGGGAACCCCGTTGGCCTCGGCCGCGTCCTCGAACAACGTGGGCGCTTCGGCCGGCGAGCGTGGGCGCGGCCAGCGCGTCGGGCGACGGCACCGGCCCCCGGGGACCGGTCCGGGCCACACGACCCGCCCGCGGCCGGCCGCCGGCGGTCGAGGAGCCGGCCCCGGTGCCGCCCGAGCCGGAGCCGCCGGTCCCCGCGCCGGTGGCGCCCGGGGCGGCGGGCGTCGTGGTGGGCGGGGGCACGGCCGCGGGCGTGACCGTGATGGTCGTGCGCAGGAACAACGGGAGCCCGTTGGCCCCGAGGCAGAAGCCGGACACGGTGTGGTCTCCCGCGGGCAGCACTGCGGGGATGGTCACCGTGGCGCGGGCCACGCCGTCGTCCCCCGCCCGGCCCGAGCCGAGCAGGATCACGTCCACGCCGAACAGGGCGAAAGTGGCCGGCCGGCAACCACTCATGGTGACCGTGACGGCCTGGCCCGGCGCGGGCGTGGAGTCGTCCACGGTGAGCGAGGCGGGCGGCGGCGGGTACGTCTGGGCGTCCGCGGGCACGCCGCCCGCCACGACGAGCACGGCCACTGCGGCAGCCGCGACGGCGAACAGACGCTTGCTCATGCTCTTCCCCCTAAAGCGCCGCCCCGGCAGGCGCCCTCCCCGGCACCGCACTGCGTGGTGCTACCGGGTTATTTACCACAGAGTAACCGGGTGGCGTCGAGTCGACGCTCGCGTCAACAGTCAGCCGCTGGGCGCTGCGACCGTCAGTACCCGCTCACGATCCAGCGTGGTCTCCCACGTGACGGTGTCGCCCGCGACGGTGCCCTGGCGGCTGACGACCTCCCGGCCGTCGGTGGCCTGCACGCTCACCGACACCTCGTCGGCCTGGGCGAACGGCTGCACGGGCATGTCCAGCCGGTAGTTGCGGCCCTCGACCGAGCCGCTCAGGTCGAGCTCGATCTCCACCGAGGCGCCCGGCGGGATGTCGACGAACGTGGAGTAGACGTTGAAGCCCACCTCCAGCTCCGACTGCACGGGCGCGGGCTGGCCTCCCGACCCGCGACGCGGTCAGCTCCAAGGGGCTGTAGATGGACACGAACGAGCGGTTGGTGCCCGGCGGCAGGCCGATGACGTTGCCGATCACATAGTCGGGCAGGCCGCTGGCCGGCGCGGTGTTCTCCAGCGTGACCTTGAGCGTCGACTCCACCCGGCCCGTCTCGGGGTCCCAGTGGGCGCTGTACTGCTCGTGGCGCCGCAGGAACAGGTCGATCTTGGAGCCGCCCGCGTTGGACGTGGTCAGCGTGACCAGGTCGTCGCCCTCGTTGAACGGCATCTTGCCGGTGACGCCGCTGTCCAGCAGCTTGATCGCGGTCTCGATCTTGGTGGGCGAGAACTGGATGTGGCCGCCGTCCACCATGGGGTCCAGCGCCTCGCTGACCCGCCGGGGGCCGGGCAGGTCGGCCGACGTCAGGCGGTCGAAGGTGGTGCGGGCCACGGTCTCCAGCAGGTCGGTGCGCTGGGTCTGGTCCGAGAACAGCAGGTACTGGTCGAGCATCAGGAACCGGGCGGTGTTGTCCGCGGTGAGCTGCTCGGGCAGGCCGGGCACGTCGATCGGTCCGGTGAAGCGCATGAGCGCGGCCAGCCCGACCGGGTCGACGCTCAGCACCCCGTCTATGGGCTCGCCGCTGGACTGCGGGTAGAGCTGGATGGCGGCCTGGGCGATGGCCACGAAGTCGGGCGACATGGTGAGGTTGCGCCAGGTGCCGGTCACGTCGAAGCGGCCGTAGCGGGACACGTAGTCCGCGGGCAGCTGCAGGCTGCGCTGCTCCGGCGGCAGGCCGCCCTGCTCCAGCTCCGAGATGCGGCCGAAGCGGGGCATGGACAGCTTGCCGTCGGTCACGAGCAGCTCGGCGTAGTTGCCGGGGAAGCCCGTGCGGCCGCGGGCCTCGACCGGCGTGGTGAACAGCACCAGGTAGCGGGCCGATCCCCGGACCCCAGCAGCTCCGGGCCGACGTCGATCGCGGTGAAGGCCGCGTCCGCCTCGGGCTGGGCCTCGGCGATCTGGCGGTCGAGGCGGTCGATGCGGCTCACCACCGGCGCGAACAGCCAGGGCGAGCGCACGTCGTCGACCGAGGCCTCCATGCGGTCCAGCGCCAGCCTTCACCTGCAGGATCGGGCCGGCCATGTTCTCGACCGCGGCCGGGTCGAGGCGCCCGCCCACGAACCGCAGCGAGTCGACGTCCGCCCGGGTGGCGGCCAGGGACGTCACGTTGGCCACGTCGCTGGCCTGGGCCGAGAGCTCGCTCACCGCGCCGAGGTTGGGGCCGATCAGCGGCAGCGACCGGGCCGGGGAGACGAACCAGCTCGACAGCGTGGAGTCGGCGGTGGCCAGCGAGCGGGCGGCGTGCGCCAGCTCCTCGGCCGCGACGTCGTCGTCGGCCTGCCGGGCCGCGGCCAGCCCGCCGTCGATGGCCCGCAGCCCGTCGGCCAGCGAGCCCTGCACCGACATCAGCCCGAGCACCGCGCCGGCCACCATCAGGCCGATCAGGCCGCCGGCCACCAGGGCGATCTTGCGGGTGCGCTGCTGCACGCGCCGGCCCGCGTGGTTGTAGCCCGACACGAGGATGGGCACGATCGCGGCCAGCGTCACCAGGGCCGACAGGCCGTGGAAGCCGACGGGGCCCACCCGCAGCAGGGCGATCACCCCCAGGCCGCAAACCAGCGCCCCCCGGGCGCGGCTGCGGGTGTCCCGCAGCACCGAGACGAAGGCGATGGCGATGGCGACCGCGGCGCAGGCCACCGCCACCCGGTCGCCGCCCAGGACCGCGGCCGCGCCCGCGGGCAGGAACCAGGTCCAGCGGCGGGCGGTGGCGCCGAAGCTGGCCACCGCCACCCCCAGCACCAGGCTCCAGAACCCGTCGGCGGTGTCGAACCCGGTCGGATGGGCGGTCGTGAGCACGGCCGCGCCCACACCCGCGGCGACGATCGCCGCCCCGTAAGCGATGGTCCGGGAGCGGCGGGTGGCGAACAGTGGGCGCCGGTCGGCGACGAGGGACATGGAACCGACCACTTTAGGTGAGCCCGGCGGAGCGCTCCCCATCGTCAGTAGGCACCCGCCCCGCGCAGGACGGCGGAGAACGTCTTGGCGATGATGGCCACGTCCATGGTCGGCGACCAGTGGTCGACGTAGTAGAGATCCAGGCGCACGGCCTCGTCCCAGCTGAGGTCGGAGCGCCCGCTCACCTGCCACAGCCCGGTCATGCCCGGCTTGACCAGCAGGCGGCGGTTGACGTGGCGCTCGTAGAGGTCGACCTCCGCGGGCAGCGGCGGGCGTGGGCCCACCAGCGACATGTCGCCGCGCAGCACGTTGAGCAGCTGGGGCAGCTCGTCGATCGACCAGCGCCGCAGCAGCCGGCCGGTGCGGGTCACCCGGGGATCGGTGCGCAGCTTGAACAGCAGGCCGTCGGCCTCGTTGCGGTGCTCCAGGTCGGCCAGGAGGCGCTCGGCCTCCACCACCATCGTGCGGAACTTGACCATGCCGAAGCGGCGGCCGTCGCGGCCCACCCGGGTCTGGCGGAAGAACACGGGGCCCGGCGTGTCGAGCTTGACGGCGATCGCCACCGCCGCGAACACGGGCGCCAGCACCGCCAGGGCCAGCGCCGCGCTGAGCCGGTCGATGATGTCCTTGGCCACCCGCTGGGGCCCGGCGAAGCGGGGCGCCTCCACGTGCAGCAGGGCCAGGCCGGCCAGCTCGCGCACCACGGTGCGGGGGCCGGCGACGTCCGCGATGGCCGGCGCCACCAGCAGGTCGACGTCGAGGCCCTCCAGCGCCGCCGCCAGCTCCCGCAGCTCGCCGGGCGCCGACTCCGACGTCACCGCCACCGAGTCGGCCGCGCACAGCTCGACCGACTGGCGCAGGTCGAGCTTGCCCCCCACCACCGGGACCGGGCGCCCGGCGATGTCCAGCGCCGGCCGGTCCGAGTCCACGAAGGCGCCCACGAGCACCAGCCCCGACCACGAGGAGCGGGCCAGGTGCTCGCCCACGTCCACCACCGTGGCCGGCGTGCCCACCAGCAGCAGGCGGTGGACGTAGCGGCCCTGGCGCCGCTGGTGGTACAGCCACGAGCGCAGCGCGAAGCGGGTCAGCAGCGTGAGCACCAGGGCCACCGGGATGAGCACGCCCACGTAGCCCCGGGCGATGACCAGGCGGCCGAGGAAGTGGACCACGGCCACCACCGCCAGGAAGTGGACGCCGCCGTTGAGCACCCGGCGGTACTCGTCCGAGCCGACGCCCAGGATGCGCCGGTCGTAGCAGCCGGCCAGCGCCAGCACGCCCAGCCACACCGGGATGGCCAGCGCCGCCACCAGCACGTAGGGAACGTTGGGCCCCGGCAGCAGCGCGGCCGACAGCCCGAAGCGCAGGAAGTGGGCGACGGCCAGGGCCAGGGCCATGGCCGTCGCATCGGCCGCCACGTAGGCGGCCGTGGAGGGCACCGTGCCCGGCCGCACGTGCCGGCGGCGGCCGCGGCGCGACGGACCACCGGTGACCACGGCCGGCCCATGCGCCGACCGCCGTACGGCAGCTACCCCCATCCCAGACACGCGAAGGCCCACTCTCAGGACCGGCGCGGCGCTTCGCGCCTGGTCAGCGGCTACTCCAGCGTCACTTGGGCTGCATGCGCACGCCGCCGTCGACGCGGATGACCTCGGCGTTCATGTAGCTGTTGGCGAGCAGCTCGACGGCCATGCCCGCGAACTCGCCCGCGCTGCCCAGGCGCTTGGGGAACAGCACGTCGCGCTTGAGCCGCTCCTTGAACTCCTCGCTGGCGTCGCCCTGGCCGTAGATGGGCGTGTCGATGAGGCCGGGGGCGATGCAGTTCACCCGCACGCCCACCGCGGACAGGTCCCGCGCCACCGGCAGGGTCATGCCCACCACGCCGCCCTTGGAGGCGGAGTAGCTGGCCTGGCCGATCTGGCCGTCGAAGGCGGCGACCGAGGCCACGGTCACGATGGCGCCCCGCTCGCCGTCGGCCAGCGGCTCGGTCTGCGACATGGCGGTGGCGGCCAGGCGGATGCAGTCGAAGGTCCCCACCAGGTTGATGTCGAGCACCTTGCGGAAGATGCCGAGGTCGTGCGCCGAGGCGTACTGGCCGTCGCGGCCGATGGTGCGGGTGGCCCAGCCGATCCCCGCCGCGGTGACCAGCGCCCGCAGCGGGCCCATGTCCTTGGCCGCCTCGACGGCCGCCACGATCTGGTCGGTGTCGGTGACGTCGGTGGCCACGAACAGGCCGCCGATCTCCTTGGCGAGCGCCTCGCCCTTGTCGGCCTGGCGGTCGAGGTCGGCCAGCACGACGTGGGCCCCCCGCCCGGCGAGGGCCGTGGCGGTGGCGGCGCCGAGGCCGGACGCGCCCCCGGTGACGATGGCAGAGATCCCGTTGAGGTCCATGTCGGCGACTGTATTGACTCGCCGGTCAAGCGGTCGAACCGGGCCCCGCCCGAGCCGCCCGCCACTCGTTCAGGTCGGCGTCGGGCTGGATCACGACCATGACCAGCTCGACGGGCCGGACGCCGTCGTTGCGGTAGGCGTGGGGCCGGTCGGCGGGGTACATGGCGGCCCCGCCGGCGGGGACGAGGTGGTCGGTCCCTGCGACCTGGAGCGTGAGCGTGCCCGACAGGACCGCCACCATCTCCCGGGTCCCCTCCGCGTGGGCCTCGGAGCCGTGGCTGTCGCCCGCGGCCAGCCGCCAGGTCCACAGCTCCAGGTGGTCCCGCTCGTCCGAGCCCACCAGCAGGTCGCCGGAGCTGCCCGCCCCGCTGTCCCACAGGCGCACGACCTCGTCCGGCCCGATGACCTGGACCTCGGGCACCTCGTCGGTCTCCAGCAGCCCGGCCAGCGACACCCCCAGCGTCTCGGCCACCTTGCACAGGGTGCCGAGGCTGGGGTTGGTGCGGGCCTGCTCGAGGTGGACGAGCATGCCCTTGCTCACCCCGCTGCGCTGGGCCAGCTGGTCGAGGCTCCAGCCGCGCTCGGTGCGCAGGCGGCGGGTGTTGCGGGCCACGGCTGCGGCCACGGCCTCGGGGGGCGGCATGCGGTCAGGATAGTGAACCGCCTGGAGCAATTCGTTGGACCGCTCAGGCGGTCACCGGGCCTGGGCCAGCAGAGGTCGAGCTGCCGCTGGTGGCGATGCGCCGGGGCAACAGGCGACCGTCCGGGCCGCTCGCCTGGCAGCCGTAGTCGCTCGGGTAGAAGTCGAACTCCATCGGCTCGGACTGGTCCGGGCATGTAGACGATGCGCTCGTCGCCGGCCCGCAAGCGGACGTCGACGCCGGTCCCGGCGACGAAGGTGACCCGGTGACGGTCCCACTCCCCCAGGGCCAGCAGACCGAGTCGCACGGCGGGATCCCATGGCCGGGTGCCGGGCAAGTCCTGTCACGTGGAGACGCACCCGAAAGGAGCGTCGGGCGGTGCGTGAGCGGGCTGGCAATTGATGCTCGGGGTGGGCGGATGGTGTTCTAGACTGATCCAGCCGGTCACTTTGCTGCACCAGACGGAGGGAGTCCCCATGGCCGCCTTGCTCGCGCTCAGCGCCGCCGTGGCCTACGGCGTGGGTGACTTCTTCGGCGGCATGGCCTCCCGGCGCGAATCCCCCACCGTGGTGGTCCTGTGGTCGCACGTGGTGGGCCTGGCGCTGCTGCTGGCGGCCGCTCCCCTGGTCGCCGGCGAGCCCTCGCCCCGGGTGCTGGCCATCGGCGCCGCGGCCGGGCTCATGGGCGGCGTGGGCGTGGCCCTGTTCTACCGGGGCCTGGCGGTGGGGGCGATGAGCGTGGTCGCCCCGGTGGCGGCCCTGCTCTCGGCGGCCGTGCCCGTGGTCGCCGGGCTGCTGGACGGCGAGCGCCCGACGCCTGCGGCCCTGGCCGGCATCGCCCTGGCCCTGGGCGCCATCGCGCTGATCTCCCGGGACACCTCGGGCGAACGCGCCAAGCCGGTCCACTGGCAGGCCCTGGCCCTGGCGGTGGGGGCGGGCCTGGCCTTCGGCCTGTTCTTCGTGGTGGTGGGCCGGGCCGGCGAGGGCGCCGGCATCTGGCCGCTGGTGGGCGCCCGGGCGGCCTCGGTCTCGCTCTTCGCCGGGCTGGGCGCGGCCCGCATCACCGCCGCCGCTCCGCCCCGGGGCGCGGTGGGCGCCATCGTGGCCTGCGGCGTGCTCGACGCCAGCGCCAACGTCTTCTACCTGCTGGCCCTCGACCACGGGCTGATGTCGGTGGTGGCCGTGCTCACCGCCCTCTACCCCGCGGGCACGGTGCTGCTGGCCCGCTACGTGCTGGGCGAGGAGCTCAGCGCGGTCCAGCGGGCGGGCCTGGGCGTGGCCGGCCTGGCCGCGGTGCTGATCGCCTACTAGGGGTGCATCCCCCGTTCCGTCAGCGCTGGCCGTGCCTATGGCACGTGAGCGCTGACAGAACGGGAGCTAGCCGAGGGAACCGACCTGCGCCGCCAGCATCACGAGGCCGATCGCGAACACCACGCCCGCGACGGCCAGCGAGGCGATCCAGCCCCAGGCCCGCACCTTGGCGGGCAGGCCCCGCTCGGGCGGCCCCAGCACCCTCAGGCTGCGCACCTCCACCACCGGGCCGGGGGCCCGGAAGTACCAGCCCCGCGCCACCACGTCGGCGCCGACCAGCCGGCCGGCCTTCACCGCCCCGAACCAGGCGCGGCCGAACGGCAGCGGGTTGGTGTAGCGCAGGGGAACGAAGCCCCGGTCGTCGGCGATCACCAGGTCGGGCGACAGCACGTAGCCGGGCATGCCCCGGCCGGCCACCCGCCCCCACACCTCGACGGGGACGCCGGCGACCGGGCCCGCGTCGAGCCGGTCCAGCAGGGCCGTCACCGGGGCCACCGGCTCGTGCCCGAACGGGTAGCGCACGGTCCAGCGCAGGAACAGCGCCGCGCCCAGGGCGGTGACGGCCCACGCCACGCCCACGCCACTGTCCCACACCCGCCAGAACGCCAGCAGGGCCAGGCCCGCCACCCACGGCGCCCCGGCCGCGGCGGCCTGTGCCGCCGCCCGGGCCATCGGCGCGGCCCCGACGGACGGGGTGGCCCACTCGGCGGGCGCGCCCGGCAGGCCCGAGCGGTGCAGGAGGTCGATGCGGTTCGCGACCAGCGGGTGCGACGAGCACAGCTCGACCCAGCGCGGCCCACGGGCTCAACCGGTCCCAGCGCAGCCCGGCCACCACCGCGTCGAGGTCTTCCGGGCGGGCGAGCATCCCGTCCGGGATCTTCACGTCCTCCCGGCCCACGATGCCCAGCAGGCCCACGGCCCCCAGCCGGCCGGCCCGCCGCTCCTCCCGGCGCAGGGCCCGGCGCTCGGCCTTGGCGTCGCTGCGGCGCGCCAGCGCCTCGGCCCGGCGCCGGCGGTCGGCCTCGATCTCGCCCACGCCGTAGGCGATCTTGACCAGCGCGGCGGCCAGGGCATCCCCGTCGCCCGTGCACCGGCACGACCACTTGTCGGCCGCCAGCTCGCGGGCGCGCCCCACCGCGGAGAGCAGGAACTGGGACACGAACCAGGCGGCCAGCGCGCCCAGCGCCACGGCCCGGGCCTCGTCCCGGCCCGACGTCCGGCTCGCCACGTAGACCATGTAGAGGGCCAGGGGGATGACCGCGGCCACGGTCATCACCACCATGTCCCAGTGCTTCACGTGCCCCAGCTCGTGGCACACGACCGCGTCCATCTCCCGCTCGTCGAGGCGCTCGAACAGGCCCCGCGACAGCCACACGTGGGCGCTGCCGGGCGTGCGCCCGAACGTGAACGCGTTGGGTGTGCCGTCGTCGATGATGCCGAGCCGCACCAGCGGGATGCCCGCGTCGGCGCAGCGCCGGGCCACCAGCTCGCCCACGGGATGGTCGGTCAGGTAGCGATGGCCGTCGTGGGGGATCACGTTGGCGGGGACCAGCCAGCGGACCAGCACCGGGGCCAGCGCGAACTGCGCGCCCACGAATGCGATCGCGATCGCCGCGGGCACCCACACGGGGACGCCGGCCACCACCACCGCCACCACGCCCACGGCCAGCGCCAGGCCCACCAGGGCGCCCACCGACACCACCATCCTGCGCACCACGACCCCGGCCACCGGCAACCTCCTCGGCGCTGTCACTTCCGTCGCTCGTCACGGTAGGACCGGCGCGGCGGGCCGGGGCATCGCCCCGCGTTGCGATCGGCCTACGATCCGCCGCATGCCGCCACTCACCCCCGCCGCCGACCGCACGGCCGTCGTCACCGGCGCGTCGTCAGGCATCGGCCGCGAGATCGCCCGCCGGCTGGCCCAGCGGGGCCACGGGCTCACCCTCGTCGCCCGGCGCGAGGAGCGCCTGCGCGAGCTGGCCGACGAGCTGGCCACCGTGCACGACCTGCGCGTCGAGGTGGTGGCGGCCGACCTCACGGACGAGGCGGCCCGGCGCCGCATCCCGGTCGAGGTGGCGGACCGGGGCCTGGAGGCCTCGGTGCTGGTCAACGCGGCCGGCCTGAGCACCGTCGGGGCGGTCCACCGCAACGACCCCGAGGCCGAGCTCACCATGCTGCGCACCAACGTCGAGGCGCTCGCCCACCTGACCAGCCTGTTCCTGCCGGGCATGGTCCAGCGCCGGCGGGGCGGGCTGCTCAACGTGGCCTCGACCGCGGCGTTCCAGCCGCTGCCCGGCCAGGCGGGCTATGCCGCGTCCAAGGCGTTCGTGCTGTCCTACAGCCGGGCCGTGCGGGAGGAGGTGCGCCACCACGGCGTGACCGTGACCGTGCTGTGCCCCGGGCCCGTCCGCACCGAGTTCGCCGAGACCGCGGGCTTCGACGCGGCCGAGGCCGAGTCGGCCCTGCCCTCGTTCATGTGGGTGGAGGCGAGCGAGGTGGCCCGGGCCGCGGTCGAGGGGCTGGAGCACGGCCGCGCCACCGTCATCCCCGGTGCGGCCAACAAGGTCACCGCCTACGCCGCACCGCTGGTCCCGCCGACGCTGCTCACGAAGGTGCTGGCCCGCCAGCACCCGGGGCTGCAGGGCTCGTAGCCAGCAGCTCGATCCCGCGGCGCAGGAACGCCAGCGGGTCGCCGCCCGCGTCCGCCCGGCGCAGCACTGCGCCGAACGGCACGTTCCAGTACGCCGGGTCGCCGGGGCGCTCGGGCCCCCACGGGCCCACGTAGAGGTAGGGGTCGGGCTCGGAGCCGTCGCCGGGCGAGGCGCCCACGTTGACCTTGACGTCGCCGGGCAGCGTGAGGGTGGCACCGTGGTCGAAGTGCTCGGGCCACAGCTGCGCGGTGGTGGTGGCGACGATCTCCGGCATGCCGGCCACCAGCTCGTCCAGCAGCACCGCGCCCAGCGCCCACCACTCCCCCAGCTCCCGCACGGCGGCCTCCTCCAGCGCCAGCGGCGCCGCGGGGTCGGCCATCGGCGGCGTGTCCCGGCCCGCCGAGAAGTCCTCCTTCAGGTCGACCCGGGCCAGCGCGGCGGCGCGGGCCAGGGTGGTGAGGGGCTCGGCGTAGGCGTCGCGGTCCCGCTCGACCACCAGCACGTCGCCGCCCACCCGCACCACCTCGCCCTCGCCGAACATGGGCGTCCCCAGGCCGCCCGGCGTCGGGCGCAGCCCGAAGCGCCCGGTCACGGCGTGGCGCCTCCGGGCCAGCACGTGCACCGCCACCTGGTGCAGCGCCTCGCGGGTCTCAGCCGTCGTCGCCACTCTCGTCCTCCTGCCCGTCGTCGCCCCCGCGGCCCCGCCCCTGCCCGCCGTCGTCGGCACCCTCGCCCGGCTCGGGCATCTGGGCGAGGGCGGCCACCAGGGTGGCGATCTCGTCCTCGCTGAGGTCGGCGCTCCGGTGGATCAGGGTGTACTGGCTGGGCGGCATGGACCCGCCCGCCGCCTGGTCGATGGCGTCGTCGACCTCGCCCGGCCCGGTGTCCCAGGTCGAGAAGTTGAGCTTCTCGCGGCCCTCCTCGACGTCCTGGCGCACCAGCCACGACATGGGCGCCACGAACGAGTACCAGCGCCAGTTGGTCTCGTTGGAGTGGCAGTCGTAGCAGGACTCGCGGGCGATGGCCTCCGCCGCCGGGTCGGGCCAGGGGGCGTTCTGCGTGACGGGCGGGTTGGAGTGGCGCCAGCCATAGGGCACGAACTGGATGGCGACGAACAGCGCCAGCGCCCCGAGCCCGACCCACCGCAGCACCCGCCGTACGGAGCCTGTCGGCATGGACGGGAGCGTACGTCGCTCAGGCGCTGCGGCGGCGCAGGGTGGCGGCGCCCAGGCCCAGCAGGCCCACCGCGAACCCGGCCAGGACGGCCACGTCGGCCCGGAAGGCCGCGGTGGTGGCCACCGACCGCAGCACCTCCCGCATGGCGTCGATGGCGTAGGTGAGCGGAAGGACGGTGGAGACCCAGCGCAGCACCGTGGGCAGCTCGTCGGTGGGCACCAGCAGGCCGCACAGCAGGATCTGGGGGATCAGCACGAGCGGCATGAACTGCACGGCCTGGAACTCGGTGCGGGCGAAGGCGCTCACGAACAGCCCGAGTGCCGTGCCCAGCAGGGCGTCGACCACCGCCACCAGGCCCACCAGCCAGGCCGAGCCCGCGACATCCAGCCCGAACAGGCCGAAGGCGGCGGCCGAGACCACGACCGCCTGCACCAGCGCCAGCGTCCCGAAGGCGAGCGGCGTAGCCGAAGATGATGTCGCCCTTGCCGGTGGGCAGGGACAGCAGGCGTTCGAGCGTCCCGCTGGTCCGCTCCCGCAGCGTGGCCACCGACGTCACCAGGAACATGACCAGCAGCGGGAAGATGCCGAGCAGCGGCGGTCCCCAGAAGTCGAAGTCCTCGTCCGTGAGGATCCAGGCCAGCAGGCCCATGATCGCCACCGGCACCACCAGCAGCATGGCCAGGGTGCGGGGATCGTGGCGCAGCTGGAGCAGCACCCGCCGGGCGGTGGCCAGCGTCCGGGCCGGGGTCATGCGGGCACCGTCTCCTCGATGAGGGCCAGGAACGCATCCTCGACGGTGGCGGTCCCGGTGCGGGCCAGCAGGCCGTCGGGCGTGTCGTCGGCCAGCAGCCGCCCTTCCCGCATGAGCAGCAGGCGGTCGCAGCGGGCCGCCTCGTCCATCACGTGGCTGGACACGATCAGGCCGGCGCCGCCCGCGGCCAGCTCGCGGAACCGGGCCCACAGCTCCCGGCGCAGCACCGGGTCGACGCCCACGGTGGGCTCGTCCAGCACCAGCAGCTCGGGCGTGCCCAGCAGCGCGGTGGCCAGGGAGACCCGCTCCCGCTGCCCGCCCGACAGCCGCCCCACCAACCGGCCCGCCTGGTCCTCCAGCCCCACCTCGCCGATGACCCGGTCGATGTCGCCGGGCGGTGCCCCCAGCATGCGGGCGAAGTAGCGGACGTTGTCCCGCACGCTGAGGTCGCCGTACACCGCGGCCGCCTGGGTCACGTACCCGACCCGGGACCGCAGTCCGGGCGACCCGGCCGGCTCGCCCAGCACGTCGATCGTCCCGCCCGCCACGATCTGCACGCCCATGATCGAGCGCATCAGCGTGGTCTTCCCGCACCCGCTGGGGCCCAGCAGCCCGGTGACCTGCCCGGCGGGCAGGCGGAACGACACCCCGTCGAGCACCACCTGCCCACCCCGCACCACCCGAAGCCCGGCCACGTCGACCACCGGAGCGGCAGCATCCACGGGATCGAGGCTACGCGGGCGTGCCCCAGCCTCCGCCCCCGGGGGTGAGCATGCGGAGGACGTCGCCGGAGGCGAGGCGGATCGTCACCTTGTCGGGCAGGCGCTGCGGCCCGGGCCTCGTCGCCCTGGGGGAGGAGCCAGTTCTCGCCCGGGGCGCCGGGGCGGCCGCCGGCCAGGCCCGGGGGTGAGGAGGTCCGGCGCTCGGTGATGAGGCTGACCGTGCAGTCCGCCAGCACCTGGAGGTCGCGCTCGATGCCCTCGCCTCCCGGCTGGCGGCCGGCGCCGCCGCTGCCGTGGCGCAGGCGGTAGCGCAGCACCCGCAGCGGGAAGGTGCGCTCCAGCGCCTCGACCGGGGTGTTGCGGGTGTTGGTCATGCCGGTGTGGACGCCGCTCATGCCGGGGGCGCCGGGGCGGCCGCCCTGCCCGCCGGCCACCGTCTCGTAGTAGACCCAGCCCTCGCCCCCCATGAGCAGGTTGTTCATGGTGCCCTGGCCCGCGGCCGGGACCCGGGCCGGGCACGGCTCGGCCAGCGCCGCCAGGCACACGTCCGCCACCCGCTGGCTGACCTCGACGTTGCCCGCCCCCACCGCGGCCGGCGGGAGGGCGGCCACCAGCGTGCCCGCGGGGGCGACGACCCGGACCGGGCGCATGGCGCCGCCGTTGGCCGGGATGGTGGGATCGACCGCGGAGCGCAGGGCGTACGAGACCGCCGACACGGTGACCGCCTCGACCGCGTTGACGTTGCCGCGGGCCTGGGGGTCGGTGCCGGTGAAGTCGAACGTCACCTCGTCACCGGCGACGGTCACCGCCACCGCCACGCGGGCGGGGCGCTGCTGATCGGGGGCCGCGCCGGTCGAGTCCAGCACGTCCTCGCGGCGCCAGGTCCCGTCGGGCAGCGCCGCCAGCGCGGCCCGCATGCGCCGCTCGCCGTAGTCGACCACCTCGTCCAGCGGGGCGTCCGCCAGCTCGGCCAGCCGCTCCACGCCCACCACGTTGGCCCCCACCTGGGCGTCGAGGTCGCCGACCCGCTCCCCCGGCGTGCGGGAGTTGGCCAGCAGCAGGCGCCGCAGCCCGTCGTCCAGCAGGGTGGGCGGGATGCGCAGCCCCTCCTGGTGGATGTCGGTGGCGTCGGCCGGGATCGACCCGGGCGCGGCGCCGCCCACGTCGGCGTGGTGGGCCCGGTTGGCGGCCCAGCCCACCAGCCGGTCGCCGACGAAGCACGGCGCCACCAGCGTGATGTCGTTGAGGTGGGTGCCGCCGGCGAAGGGGTCGTTGAGCACCACCTGGTCGTCGGGGCCCAGCCGCCCGCCGAAGGCGTCGACCGCGGCCCGCACGCTGGCGGGCATCGATCCCAGGTGGACGGGGATGTGCTCGGCCTGGACCAGCATCTCGCCGTCGGGCGTGAACAGCGCGGCCGAGCAGTCGGCCCGCTCCTTGATGTTGGGGCTGAACGCCGCCCGCCGCAGCACCGCGCCCATCTCCTCGGCCACGCCGGTCAGCCGCGAGATCAGCACCTGGAGGGCCGCGGGGTCGAGGCTCACGACCCTGCCCCGGTGCGCCGCAGGACCAGCGCGCCCGCCGTCCCGTCGTGCGCCACCCAGCCCTCGGGCACCCAGATGGTGCAGTCGGGCTCGGCGATCACCGCGGGACCGGGCCGGTCGGCCCCCAGGCGCGACGGCGGGTCCGGCAGGTCGCCCGCCTCCACCTCGGGCGGGCGGGTGGCGACGGCCCGGATGGCCACCACCTCCACCGGGTCGCCGGGGCGGGCGTAGCCGTTGCGGCGGCGGTGCTCGTCGTGGAACCCGTCCGTGCCCGCCGACCGTGAGCTCGTGGCTCTGGCCCCGGTAGCGGCAGTCCACCGCCGTCTCGACCGCCGTCTCGACCGCCGTGTCGCCGCCCACCAGGCGCCGGGCCTCGTCCGCCAGCGCGGCGAGCGCCTCGGCCAGGCCGGCGTGGTCGTCCGGCGTGGCCCACGACCGCACCAGGTCGCGGCGCCGGGGGGCGGTGAGCAGGCCGACGGCCGACAGCACGCCGGCCCGGGCCGGGACCACCACCGCGGGCATGCCCAGGGCCTCGGCCAGGGCGCAGGCGTGCAGCGGGCCGGCCCCGCCGAAGGCGACCAGCGCCAGGCCGCGGGGATCCACGCCCCGCTCGATCGACACGGCCCGCAGGGCGCGCTCCATGTTGGCGTCCACCACCGCGATGACGCCCTCGGCCGTGACCCCGGCCCGGTCGAGGGCGGCGGCCGCCGCGTCCCGGTCCAGGCGCAGCCCGCCGAACGCGGCCTCGGCCGGGATGCGCCCGGCCACCAGGTCGGCGTCGGTCACCGTGGGCCGGTCCCCGCCCCGGCCGTAGCAGGCGGGACCGGGGTCGGCGCCCGCGCTCTGCGGCCCGACCACCAGGGCGCCGCCGCTGTCGATGGCCGCGAGCGAGCCGCCGCCCGCCCCGATGGTGTGCACGTCGAGGGACGGGAACCGCACGGTGAAGCCGCCCACGTCCCGCTGCGCCGCGGGGGCGGGGGCGCCGCCGAGCACGAGGCAGACGTCGGTCGAGGTGCCGCCCATGTCGAAGGTGACGGCGTCGTCGAAGCCGTTGGCCGCCGCCGCCGCGGCCCCCGCCCGGACGCCGCCCGCCGGTCCCGACAGCAGCAGCGCGGCGGGCAGCTCGGCCGCCTCCGCCGCGGGCAGGAGCCCGCCGGCGGACGTCATGACCAGCACCTCGCCGGCCTCGCCGTCGAGGCTGCGCAGGTAGGAGCGCAGGCGGGGGCGCAGCGCGGCGTTGACCACCGTCGTCACCGTGCGCTCGACCTCGCGGATCTCGGGCGAGACCTCGTGCGAGCAGGTCACGTCGTAGCCCCGCGCCCGCAGGTCGGCGGCCACCGCCTGCTCGTGGGCGGGCTCGATGTCGGCGTGCAGCAGGCACACCGCCACGACGCCGGCCTCCGGGTCGGCAACCGTCCCGACGGGAGCCAGCTCCGAGCCGTCGGCCGCCAGGCGTCCGGCCACCTCGTAGCGCAGGTCCCGGGGCACCAGCGGCTCCGGCCGGGAGGCGAGCTGGTCGTAGAGCGAGGGCCGGTCCTGGCGGGCGATCTCGATGACGTCGCGCAGCCCCTCCGTGGTCACCAGCGCCACGGTGGCGCCCCGGCGCTCCAGCAGCGCGTTGGTCGCCACGGTGGTGCCGTGGGCCAGCAGGTCCGGGCGCTCGCCCAGGCCCCCCAGCGCCTCGCGGATGGCCTGCGCCGGGTCCTCCGGCGTGGACAGCACCTTGGCCACCCGGCCGTCCGCCGCCACCTGGTCGGTGAACGTCCCGCCGGTGTCGACCCCGACCTGCACGCCCGGACCCTAACGTCAGGCGGTCGTGCCGCTGCGCCCCTCTTGGGTCTGCGCCGCCTCCACCGCCAGCATGTCGACCAGGTCGTTCATGCGGTCGCCCGAGTGGCCCTTGACCCAGCTGAAGCTGACGTCGCCCCGGCGCCGGTACTCCTCGATCAACGGCTCCCACAGGTCACGGTTGGCCACGGGCTTCTTGGCGGAGTTGGTCCATCCCCGCCGGAGCCAGCCCTCCCACCAGCGATCCCGGAAGCAGTTCACGACGTAGGTGGAGTCGCTGACGATGTGGAGGTGACCGGTGGGATGGGCCCGCACGGCCTCCAGCACCGCCCGGATCTCCATGCGCTGGTTGGTGCTGTGGGGCTCGGCCCCGCTGGCGTAGGGACCGTCCGGCTCGGCCCACGCCCAGCCCCCGGGGCCGGGGTTCCCCTTACACGCTCCATCCGTGTACGCGACGGTCGACACGGGGCGCCAAGTTAGGTCACGGGTGCAACGTTCTGTTTCACCTGATCAGGTGCCAGCATGGGGGCATGATGATCGACGGGTTCGTGCACCAGCTGCCCGACACCGACCCGACCGAGACGCAGGAGTGGCTCGACTCGCTCGACGCCGTCGTCGACGAGCACGGGACGCCCCGGGCCCGGTTCCTGATGTCCAAGCTCATCGAGCGCGCCCGCGAGCTGCAGGTGGGGCATCCGGCCACGGTGTCGACCCCCTACGTCAACACCATCCCGCCCGAGCAGGAGCCGTGGTTCCCGGGCGACTACGAGATGGAGCGGCGCATCCGGGCCTACATCCGCTGGAACGCGGCGGTGATGGTCATCAAGGCCAACAAGCACGCCGACGGCATCGGCGGCCACCTGTCGACCTTCGCCTCGTCGGCCGCGCTGTACGACGTCGGCTTCAACTGGTTCTTCCACGGCAAGGAGGACGGCCTGGCCGGCGACGCCGTCTACATCCAGGGCCACGCCGCCCCGGGCATCTACGCGCGCGCCTACCTGGAGGGCCGGCTCGACGACGCCGACCTCGACCAGTTCCGCCAGGAGGTCGGGGGCGGGCTGTCCAGCTACCCCCACCCGCGGCTCATGCCCGGGTTCTGGGAGTACCCCACGGTGTCGATGGGGCTGGGCGCGCTCAACTCGATCTACCACGCCCGCTTCCTCCGCTACCTGCACAACCGGCGCATCGACGACACCAGCGCGTCGCGCGTCTGGTGCTTCATCGGCGACGGCGAGGTCGACGAGCCCGAGACCCTGGGCGCGCTGACGCTGCCCGCCCGCGAGCAGCTCGACAACCTGATCTGGGTCATCAACTGCAACCTCCAGCGCCTCGACGGCCCCGTGCGGGGCAACGGCAAGGTCATCCAGGAGCTCGAGGCCGTGTTCCGGGGCGCGGGCTGGAACGTCATCAAGGTGGTGTGGGGCTCGCGCTGGGACGAGCTGCTGGCCCAGGACCGCGACGGCGTGCTGCTCAACAAGATGAACACCACGGTGGACGGCGAGTTCCAGCGCTACGCGGTGGAGTCGGGCGCCTATGCCCGCGAGCACTTCTTCGGGCCCGACCCCCGGCTGCGCAAGATGGTCGAGCACCTGTCCGACGACGACATCCGCAACCTGCCCCGCGGCGGCCACGACAACCGCAAGCTCTACGCGGCGTACCGGGCGGCCACCGAGCAGGTGGGCGCGCCCACGGTCATCCTGGCCAAGACGATCAAGGGCTGGACGCTGGGCCCCGACGTCGAGGGCCGCAACGCCACCCACCAGATCAAGAAGATGACGGTGGACCAGCTCCGCGTGCTGCGGGAGCGGCTGTACCTCCAGGACGTCATCCCCGACGACGCCCTGGCCGACGGCAAGGAGCCGCCCTACATCCGCTTCGAGGAGGGCTCGCTCGAGCAGGAGTACATGATGGGCCGGCGCAAGGCCCTGGACGGCCCGCTCCCCGCCCGGGTGGTGCGCACCAAGCGCCCGCTCGGCCTGCCCGAGGACAAGCCCTTCGACGAGGTGCTGGCCGGGTCGGGCAAGCAGGAGGTGTCGACCACCATGGCCTTCACCCGCCTGCTGCGGAACCTGTGCCGCGACCCCAACGTGGGCCCGCGGGTGGTGCCGATCATCCCCGACGAGGCCCGCACGTTCGGCATGGACGCGCCTGTTCAAGGAGTTCAAGATCTACGCCGCCCACGGCCAGGCCTACGAGCCGGTCGACGCCCAGCTGCTGCTGTCCTACAGCGAGTCCCAGGACGGCCAGGTGCTGGAGGAGGGCATCACCGAGGCCGGCTCCACGGCGTCGTTCATCGCCGCCGCCACCAGCTACGCCCACCGGGGCGTGCCCATGCTGCCGTTCTTCACCTTCTACTCGATGTTCGGCTTCCAGCGGGTGGGCGACCTGATCTGGTCGGCGGCCGACTCGCGGGCGCGGGGCTTCCTGCTCGGCGCCACCGCGGGGCGCACCACCCTGCTGGGCGAGGGCCTCCAGCACCAGGACGGCCACAGCCACGTGCTGGCCTCGGTGGTGCCCACGGTCGAGGCGTGGGACCCGGCGTTCGCCTACGAGATGGCCATCATCGTGCGCCACGGCATCAAGGAGATGCTGGTGGACGAGCGCGACGTCATCTACTACCTCACCCTCTACAACGAGAACTACCTGATGCCGCCGCTGCCGGAGGGCGTGGAGCAGGGCGTCCTCGACGGCCTGTACCGCTGGGCCGAGGCCCCGGAGGGACCGTCGCACCGGGCGACGATCCTGTTCTCGGGCACCGCCCAGGGCGCGGCGCGGGCGGCCCAGGCCGAGCTGGCCGAGCGCTGGGACGTGGGCGCCGAGCTGTGGTCGGCCACCAGCTACAAGCGGCTGCGGGAAGAGGCCCTGTCCGCCGAGCGCTGGAACCGCCTCCACCCCACCGAGACGCCCCGCACGCCGCTGGTCAGCCAGCTGCTCGGCCCCGACGGCGGGCCCGTGGTGGCGGTCACCGACTTCATGAAGATGGTGCCCGACCAGGTCGCCCGCTGGGTGCGCCAGCCCTTCGTGCCGCTCGGCACCGACGGCTTCGGCCGCTCGGACACCCGGGAGCGCCTGCGGCAGTTCTTCGAGGTGGACATGCCCCACGTGGTGCTGGCCACCCTGTGGGGCCTGGCCCAGCAGGGCGAGGTGAAGGCCGAGACGGTCGCCGAGGCGATCGCCCACTACGGGATCGACGTCGACCGTCCCGACCCTCGCGCGGCGGACCTGTAGCTGCCAGGGCCGCCCTAGCCTCTGAGGTGTGGAGTCCCCCAGCGACTACAGGCGGCGCTGCCGGCGCCGCCGCTGCGGGCGTTCATCGAGCGCTATGTCGGCTACCGGCTGAGCGGGTTCACGCCCGGCGCGCACCGCGGGCTCCCCTCGCGGCACCTCACCTTCATCGTCAGCATCGGTCCCGCCATCGACGTCGATCGCGCAGACCGATCCCCACCAGGCCCCTGCCAGCTACCACAGCGTGGTGGGCGGCCTGCAGGCTCGTCCGGCCACGATCGGCTACGGCGCCCACCAGGAGGGCGTGGAGATCGAGCTCAGCCCGTTGGGCGCGCGGGTGGTGTTCGGCATGCCGTCCCGCCTGCTGTGGGACGCCTCCGTCGAGTGCGGGGACGTCGTCGGCCGGCAGGGATGGGAGCTGTGGGAGCGCCTCCAGGGCGTGCCGGACTGGTCGAGCCGCTTCGCCGTGTGCGACGAGGTGCTCATGCGCTGGACCGACTCCGACGCCCAGTGTGGCGCCGGAGCTGAGCCACGCCTGGCACGCACTGGTGCGATCGGGCGGGAACACGGCGGTCGGCGATCTCGCGACCGCCGTCGGATGGAGCCGCCAGCACTTCGCACGGCGCTTCGGTGAGGAGTTCGGCCTCGGCCCGAAGCTCGCCGCCCGCGTGCTGCGGTTCGAGCGCGCCACGGGGATGCTGCGGCGCATGCCGTCGTTCATGACGATCGCCCAGGTCGCCGCGTCCTGCGGGTACTACGACCAGTCGCACCTGGACCGCGACTTCGTCGAGCTGGCCGGTTGCACGCCGTCACAGCTTCTCGCCGAGGAGCTTCCATCTTTCCAAGACGATCCCGCCGCGCGTGGGTGACGCTGCGGGCATGACGAATGCCCACGACACCGAAGAACACTGATGGCCGCACCCGGGTGTGGCCGATCCTGAGCTATCGCGACGCCCGAGCGGGGATGGACTTCCTCAACGGACGCCTTCGGGTTCGAGCCCGGGGCCGCCTACGCGCGCGACGACGATCCCGGGATCGTCGAGCACGCCGAGATGCGGTGGCCGGGGGGCGGCGGCATCATGCTCGGCACCGCCGGCAAGGACGACTCGCCGTTCGGGCAGCGCCGCGCCCGGCAACGACGCGGTCTACCTGGTGTGCGACGATCCCGATGCCCTGTTCGCGCGGGCGACCGCAGCCGGCGCCCAGGTCGTCCGCGACCCGGCCGACGAGGACTACGGCTCCCGGGGCTTCACCGTCCGCGACCCGGAGGGCAACCTCTGGAGCTTCGGCACCTACGCGGGGGAAGGGGACGCCTCGACCGGCGCGGACACCTTCACGACGCTGGTCGCGAGATGGGACAAGGCCCTCGTCGCCAACGATCCCGAGGCGATCGGGGCGTTCGCGGCGCCGGACTGGGTGTTCGTCGGCGAGAACGGGATCTGGCCCGGCGAGCGGTTCCTCGCGGCCGGTGGGCGCGGGCAAGGTCAGCCACGACACGATGTCCTCCGAGGTCCAGGACGTGCGGGTGTACGGCGACGTCGCGGTCGTCTTCTGCCGGGTACACAACAGCGGCGAGTTCGAGGGCCAGGCGTTCAAGCTCGACGAGTGGTCCACCGACGTCTTCGTCCGCCGTGACGATCGCTGGCTCTGCGCGGTCACCCACCTCACCTCCGTCGCAGACGGCTAGATCTGCGCCAGCAGGTCGAGGGGGACCTGAGGCGGCGTCCCCGTCGCCGGGGCCCGAGCGGCCCGCTGCGCAAGCAGCAAGAGCGGGAAGCACCGTCCGTTCCTGTCTAGATCTGCGCCAGCAGATCGAGCGGGAACGGGGGCTGCGCCAGCGGTCCCACGGCGATGCGCACCAGCAGCAGCGGGCTGTCGTCGCCCGCGATGCGGTTGAGGTGCAGGGTGCCGCAGCCGGTGCAGCGATGGACGAGCACCCACTCGCCCCCGTTCCGGACGCTGACCGCGATGGGCTCCATGGCCGAGCCGCAGAGCTCGGCCATGGCGCGGTCGCCGGGGGAGTCGTCGACGTGGCGGCTCCACAGGCAGTGGGGGCAGTGGTTGCGATGGGCCGTGCCGGGGGCCGCCGTGGGGACGTCCAGGCGGCAATGACGGCAGCGGAAGGACTCCGGCAGGCGACGCCGCTGCCGGTTGCGCTGGTCGCGCGTCAAGGGATGACCTCCGAGGGTGGCACCTGTAGGGACGCTGCGCGCGTCGCGCGTCCGGCAGGCGTCCGCCGCGGGTCCGTCAGGCGAAGGCCTGGACGACCGGGCGGGGACGGCGGACGAGCGACGCCATGCGAACCGTGCCTTGCGTGCGTGCCACAACCCCTCCCTTCCGGTCTCGGTGCCGGGCAGGTTCACAGCCCGCTCCGGCCCCGGGCAACCGAATTACCGCTGAGGGGTGAACACCGTGAGGCGCCGGCCGTCCTTGCCGATCTCGAAGTCGTCGTCGCCGTCGAACGTCTCGCCGTCGCGGGCCAGCCGCAGCGGGCCGTCGTCCGAGCGGACGTGCACGCTCGTCGTCTGCCAGGTGTCGAACACCCGGGTGCGCCCCAGCGTGCCGGTCACGGCCGCAGCCACCAGGCGGGTCCGGCCGAACGGGTGGCAGGCGTCGACCACCCGCACGTCGAGCCGCCCGTCGTCGAGCCGCTCCCGCCAGGTGGGGGCCATGCCCTCGGGCAGGTAGCGGCAGTTGCCGACGAACACGATCCACAGGCGGCGCCGCTCGCCGTCCAGCGTCACCTCCACCGGGCTGCCGTGCCGCAGCACCCGGGCCAGCGCCACCGCCAGGGCCGGCCACTTGCCGACGCGGGACTCCAGCGCCTCCCGGGCGTCGACCAGCTCGACGTAGCTGCCGAAGCTCGCGGTGTTGAGGAAGGGCCGGCCCGCGATCCAGCCCACGTCGATCTCGGCCGCGGTGCCGCGGCGGACCGCCTCCACCGCGTCCTCCAGCGTCTCCACCCCGAGGTCGCGGGCCAGGTGGTTGAGCGTGCCCGCGGGGACCACCACCAGCGGCAGCTCGTGGCGCAGCGCCACGCCCGCGGCGGTGTTGATCGACCCGTCGCCCCCGGCCACCCCGACGGCCGCGCACCCGCCCGCGGCCAGGCGTTCGAGCTCGGCGGGCAGGTCGGCGGCGTCGTCCAGCTCGACCACGTTCGCCCCCGGCAGCCCCTCCCGCAGGGCGGCCGCGGGGTCCACGGACCCGAGGGCACCCGACCCGGCTCCCGGGTTGACCACGATGCCGATCCCGGCCCCGTCGGGCGACGGCGCCAGGTCCGACCACCGGCGCTGGGGCGCCACCTGCGCCGGCGACCTTGGGCGCGACGGGCCACACCAGCCGGGTCGCCAGCCCCACCGCCACGCCGGCCAGCGAGCCGCGCCGGTCCCGGACGGCGCCGGGCGAGCCACGCCCCGGCGGGGATCGCCACCGCGGCCCCCAGGAGCGGCTGCTCCTGGGCCGCGCCGGTGACGGCGGCGACCACCGAGGCCGGGGTGCCCAGCGGGCGGGCGGCCACCGCGGCCACCGCGGCACGCAGTGCCCCGCGACGAAGGAAGCGTCCGGTGCCCATGCGGCCCGGACCGTACCCGCCCGCCCGGTCCGGCAGCCGCGGCCGGTACGGTGCGGGCATGACTGCCGTGGTGCCCGTGACCGGCAACCCCGAGGCCGACAAGCTGCTCAGCGAGGAGCCCCTCGCGCTCATGATCGGCATGCTGCTGGACCAGCAGGTGCCCATGGAGTGGGCCTTCGGCGCCCCGCTGCGCCTGCGCGAGCGCCTGGGCGGCCGCCTGGATGCGACCGAGATCGCCGCGCTCGACCCCGAGCGCCTGGAGACGGTGTTCCGGGGCCCGCCGGCCCTGCACCGCTTCCCCGGCGCCATGGGCAAGCGCACCCAGGCCCTGTGCCAGGTGCTGGTGGACGACTACGGCGGCGACGCCGCCCAGGTCTGGTCCGGCGTGGACACCGGCGCCGAGCTGCTGCGCCGCCTCAAGGCCCTCCCCGGCTTCGGCGGCGAGAAGGCCCGCATCTTCGCCGCCCTCCTGGCCAAGCGCTTCGGCGTCCGCCCCACCGGCTGGGAGGAGGCCACGGCCCCCTTCTCCGACGACCAGCCCCGCTCGGTCGCCGACATCGACTCGCCCGAGACTCTGGCCAAGGTTCGGGCCTGGAAGAAGATGATGAAGGCCCAGAACAAGGCCAAGACCGACGCCCCGGGCTAGCAGTCCCTTCTGTCAGACGTCACGTGCACCAGTGCCCGTGACGTCTGACAGAACGGCGGGATCGGTCAGGAATCGAGAAGCGCCGGGGACTGAGCGGCGCTTAGCTGACTCCCATCGACAACCGACCTCGGGAGTGACCATGACCGGCTCCGCCACCCAGGGAATCAAGACCGTGCTGCATCCTGTCTCCGACGTGGGGAAGGCCAAGGAGGTGTACGCCGCCCTGCTCGGCGTGCCGGCCCAGGTCGACGATGCCTACTACGTCGGCTTCGAGGCCGCCGGCCAGCACATCGGGCTGGTGCCGGGAGGCGGGCCGCAGGGCATGACCTCACCGATCGCCTACTGGCACGTGCCCGACATCGAGGCGAAGCTGGCCGAGGTGACCGCCGCGGGCGCCACCGTGAAGGAGCCCGCACACGACGTCGGTGGCGGCCGCCTGGTGGCCACGGTCACCGACCTCGATGGCAACGTCCTCGGGTTGCTCCAGGACCAATGAGCAGGGGCGGCCGCCAGCCCCTTCTGTGTGCTAGCGCCGGAGGGCGTGCCGCTGGCGGTCGAGCCAGCCCAGCAGCACCGCCACGGCCCGGGGGTCGTGGCGGAGGGCGTGGCCGGCGCCGTTGATGAAGCGGAGCTCGGCCGAGCCGTGGGCGTCGGCCACCACCCGGGCGTCGAAGGGCGGGACGACCTCGTCGTCGCTGCCGTGGACCACCAGGAGGGGGCGGGGGGCGTAGCGGCCCACGCACGCGACGGCGCGGATGCCCCGGAACTCGCGGGACCAGGCGTCCAGCGACGCGGGGAACTGGCGATCGGTGATGACGCCCACCTCGCGGCCGTGCTCCAGCAGGCGGCGGGGATGGTTGGCCCAGTCGTCGAAGTCGCCGGGCGACCCGACCGTCGCCACGCCGGAGACACGCTCGTCGGCCGCCGCCGCGCACACGGCCAGGGCGCCGCCGGTGCCGAAGCCGGCCAGCCAGATGCCGAGGGGCCGGACGGTGGTCGACACGTAGGCGATGGCGTTCTCGATGTCGTCGATCCAGCCGCCCAGCGAGAACTGGCCCTGCGAGTCGCCGCAGCCCCGGTAGGCGAAGGCCAGCGCGGCCCAGCCCATCTCGGTGGCGATGCGGTCGGCCAGCTCGGGCATGGTCTCCGGGGCGGTGTCGGCGGTGCCGGACGTCGGGTAGCCGTGGCACAGCACCGCCGCCGGCAGCGGGCCGCTGGGGCGGCCCGGCGGGCGGGCCAGATGGGCGGCGAGCGACAGCCCGTCCGAGTCGATGCGCTGGTCCACCGAGCCCCGCCGGCGCCCGCTCAGGCGGCGGCGTCGCCGTCGACGCCCGCGGCCTCACGGGCCCCCCGGCACGACCGGCACAGCCGGTAGCCGCGGTTGCGGGCCTCGGGCAGGGTGTCCGGGCCGAAGGCCAGGAAGCTCTCGGCCTTCACCATGTCGGCGATGGCGTCCTCGTCGACCGCGTGGTCGAGGTCGTGGACCCGCTGGGTGCGCTTGTCGCCCACGTACCGGTTGTGCTCGAACCCCCTGAGGCGCTCCATGCGCCCGGACGGTACACCGGACCCTGCGCCCGGCCCTCCGGCCCCATCCCGGCCCAAATCGGCTGCCGCATCCGGCGTTCGACCAGGCAGACTCCCTGCACCGTGTCTGTCGTCGTCCCCACCGTGGCCACGGGGGCGGAAGCGTCGCTGCTGCGACGAGGAACCCGCCTGCTGTGGCGAGCCGTGCGCGCCCACCCGCGCCTGTTCGTCATCGCGGTCAGCGGCGCGACCCTGTTCGCGGCCATGTCGGTGGGCGGCACCTGGGTGCTCGGCCGGGTGACCGACCGGGTCATCGTGCCCGGGTTCGAGGACGGGGTCAGCGGCACCACCGCGGCCCTGGGCGCCGCCGCCATCCTGGGCGTGGCGCTGCTGCGCTCGCTGGGGGTCGTGGTCCGCCGCTACTGGGGCTCGCTGCTGGTGCGGTCCACCCAGCGCACCTGGTTCCTCCAGGTCACCGACCGCTACCTGCGGGTCCCGCTCAGCTACTTCGGCACCCACCCCACGGGCCGGCTGATGGCGCACGCCGACGCCGACATCGAGCGGTCCATCAACGCCATCATGCCGCTGCCGTTCACCGTCGGCGTGGTGGTGCTGCTGGTGCTGTCGGTGATCAGCCTGGCCCTGATCGACCCGCTGCTGATGCTGGTGGGCCTGGCCCTGTTCCCGGCTCTCGGCCTGCTCAACCGGTACTACAGCCGCCGCGTGGAGAAGCCCGCGGCCCGCGCCCAGGCCCACCTGGGCCAGGTGGCGACCGTGGCCCACGAGTCGTTCGACGGCGCGCTGGTGGTCAAGTCCCTGGGCCTGGAGGACCGCGAGGTGGGCCGCATGAGCGACGCGGCCGGCGGGCTGCGCGGCGCCCGGCTGGAGGTGGGGCGGCTGCGGGCCATCTTCGAGCCCGGCCTGGAGGCGCTGCCCAGCCTGGGGACCATCGCGCTGCTGGCCATCGGGGCGTGGGAGGTGTCGACCGGCGCGATCTCGACCGGCGAGCTGGTCCAGGCCATGGCCCTGTTCGGCATCCTGGTGTTCCCGATGCGGGTCATGGGCTTCCTGCTGGAGGAGATGCCCCGGGCCGTGGTGGCGCTGGACCGGGTCGACGGCGTGCTGGCCGCGCCGGTGCGCCCCGCTCCCGCCCCCGGCGCGGCCCGGCGCCTGCCCGCCGGGCCCCTGCCCGTGGACGTCACCGGCCTGCACTTCGGCTACGGCGGCGAACCGGTGCTCGCCGGCCTCGACCTCCACCTGGCCCCGGGCGAGGTGGTGGCCCTGGTGGGCGCCACCGGCAGCGGCAAGTCGACGCTGTGCCACCTGCTCAGCCACCTCTACCGGCCCGCCCGCGGCGTGGTCCGCCTGGGCGGCGTCGACCTGGCGGCGGCCGAGCCCGCCTCGGTGCGGGCGCACGTGGCGCTGGCGTTCCAGGAGACGTTCCTGTTCGCCGACACCGTGCGGGAGAACCTGACGTTGGGCGAGCCCCTCCCCGACGGCGAGCTGCGCTGGGCGCTGGAGCGGGCCCGCGCCGACCGCTTCGTGGACCGGCTGCCCGGCGGGGTCGACCAGGTGCTGGGCGAGCGGGGCGTGACCCTGTCCGGCGGCCAGCGCCAGCGGCTGGCCCTGGCCCGGGCCCTGCTGCGCCGGCCCGGCCTGCTCATGCTGGACGACGCCACCTCGGCGGTCGACGCCACCGTCGAGCGCCGCATCCTCGACGGCCTGCGCACCTCGCTCCACGCCACCACGCTGATCGTCGCCCACCGGATCTCGACCATCACGCTGGCCGACCGGGTGCTGTTCCTCGACGGCGGCCGGGTGGTCGCCTCCGGCAGCCACGCCGACCTCCTGGCCACCGTGCCCGCCTACGCCGCCCTCGCCCGCGCCTACGAGGAGGACGAGGCGTGACCGCGGCCGAGCGCGAGCCGCCTCGTGGACGAGTTCGACGAGCTGCTGCTGGAAGCGGTGCCGCACGGGGCCCTCGACGGCGAGCGCCCGCACGACGAGACGCCCGAGGAGGAGCACCTGCTGCAGGCAGGCGCCATCGGCGTGCTGCGCCGCGGGCTGGCGGTCACGCCCGAGCTGCGCCAGGGCGTCGTGCTCACGCTGGTGCTGGCCGTGGCCGGCGCCGGGGGCAAGCTGGCCGTCCCCATCCTCATCCAGCAGATCCTCGACAAGGGCGTGCTGGGCCCCGAGGGCTTCCGGCCCGCGTTCGTCTACCCGGCCTGCCTGGGGGTGGCCCTGGTGGTGTCGGTGCATGTACCTGGTGTCGCGCCTCACCTACGTCCGCCTGGTGCGCGCCTCGGAGAACAGCCTCATGGGCCTGCGGGTGCGGGCCTTCGAGCACATCCACCGGCTGTCGATCGCCGAGCACGCGGAGTCGCGCCGCGGCGCGCTGGTGGCCCGGGTCACCAGCGACATCGAGACCCTGGCCCAGTTCATGGAGTGGGGCGCGGTGTCCTGGATCGTGAGCAGCGTCCTGGTGGTCTCGACCTTCGTGGTGATGGGCGTGTACGACTGGCGCCTCGCCCTGGTCACGCTGGCCGCCTACATCCCGGTGGTCGTGTTCATGCCGGTGCTCCAGCGGCGCCAGCTGGCCGTGCAGGACCAGGTGCGCAACGCGGTGGGCGACACGCTGTCGGAGGTGTCCGAGACCATCACCGGCGCGGCGCTGGTCCAGGCCTACGGGCTGGAGGGGCGGGCGTCGGGACGGCTGCGGGCCGCCATCGACCACCAGTTCCGCACCTACAAGCGCGCGGCCCGGTACTTCGCGGCCATGTTCCCGCTCGGCGACCTGTTCGGCGCGGTGGCCCTGGCCGGGGTGACCGTGGTGGCGGTCACCTGGGGGCCGGGCTGGGGGCTCGAGGTGGGCGAGGTGGTGGCGTTCCTGTTCCTCATCTCGCTGCTCCAGAACCCCATCGCCGAGCTGTCCGAGGTCATCGACCAGACCCAGATCGCCATGGCCGGCTGGCGCAAGGTGCTGGGCGTGCTGGCCACGCCGCTCGACGTCCCCGAGCCGGACCCGGGGCGGGCGCTGCCGCGGGGCCCGCTGGACATCGCGGTGGACGGCCTGAGCTTCGCCTACCGCGACGGCGTGCCCGTGCTGCACGAGATCGACCTGGCGCTGCCGGCCGGCGGCTCGGTGGCGGTGGTGGGCGAGACCGGGTCGGGCAAGACCACCTTCGCCAAGCTGCTGTGCCGCCTGGCCGACCCGAGCGCGGGCACGATCCGCCTCGGCGGCATCGACCTTCGGGAGGTGGCGGCGGACGAGCGGCGGCGGGCCGTGCGCCTGGTGCCCCAGGACGGGTTCCTGTTCGACGCCACCGTGGGCGACAACGTGCGCGTAGGCCGCGCCGGCGCGGGCGACGACGAGGTGCGCGGGGCGTTCGCCGCCCTGGGGCTGGGCTGGTGGCTGGACGAGCTGCCCCTCGGCCTGGAGACGCCGGTGGGCGAGCGGGGCGGGTCGCTGTCGGTGGGCGAGCGCCAGCTGGTGGCGCTGGCCCGCGCGCAGCTGGGCGACCCCGGCCTGCTGGTGCTGGACGAGGCCACCAGCGCGGTCGACCCGGAGACCGAGCGGGCGCTCACCGAGGCGCTCGACCGGCTGTCCGCGGGCCGCACGCTGGTGTCGATCGCCCACCGGCTGTCGACCGCGGAGGCGGCCGAGCGGGTGCTGGTGTTCGACGCGGGGCGCATCGTGGAGACCGGCAGCCACGCCGACCTGGTGGCGGCGGGCGGGACCTACGCCTCGCTCTACGAGAGCTGGCTGGGCAACACCCGGGTCGAGCCTCAGCCGGCCGCGGGCGGGCCCACCGCGCCGATCTCGGCCAGATAGGCGTGCAGGGCGGCGACGACGTGGAACACGTCCTCGTCGCTGACCTCGAGGCCCTCCCGCTCGGCCCGGCCCAGCACCTCGGCCACCGAGTCGTCGTCGGCCAGGATCACGTCCGGCGTGTCACCGTCGGGCTCGGGTAGGTCCTCGCCCGGCTCGGCCAGCACGCCCCGGCGCTCCAGCAGGTCGAGGGCGGCCAGGATGAGGCTGCGCACCTCGTCGTAGGTGAGGCGGGCCTGGGCCTCCTCGGGCAGCTCGTCGGCCACCCGGTGCACGGCCTCGTCCACGTCGAAGATGGTGGACGGCGGCTGGTGCCCGAGCCGGAACGCCTCGCTGCCCACCGTGGCGGCGGCGATGGCGAACACGGCGACCGCGGCGAGCACGACGAAGACCCAGACCACGGAACGTAGGTAAAGGCTGTCGCTTGCGAGCAGCCGGGGCCCGAGCGGCCCGCTGCTTGCAGCAAGAGCGGGAAGCACAGACCACGGTGACCCATGACGGCGTTCGGTGACGGAACGTAGGCCGAGACAGCCCGTGCGAGGTGCGATGATCGTGAGGTGCCTGGACGCGTCTCGACGCCCGCGTTCGTGGGCCGCACGGCGGAACTGGCGGCCCTCGTCGACGCCTTCGGCGACGCCGCGCAGGGGCACGGGCGGGTGGCGCTGGTCTCGGGCGAGGCGGGGGTGGGCAAGTCCCGGCTGGTGGGCGAGGCCACGGCCCACGCCCGGCGGCGGGACGCCCGTGTGCTGGTGGGCCAGTGCCTCGACCTGGAGGAGGGGGGCCTGCCCTACGCCCCCATCGTGGACGTGCTGCGCACGCTGGACCGCGAGCTGTCCGACGCCGAGGGTGCCGCCACCCTCGGACCGCTGCGGGCGCTCCTCGGCCGGGAGGGCGGCAGCGTGGGCGGGGAGGCCGTGACGCCCGGCGACCCCCTCGGGCCAGGCCCGGCTGTTCGAGCTGCTGCTGACCGTGGTCGAGCGCCTGGTGGCGGCCCGGCCGCTGGTGCTGGTCATCGAGGACCTGCACTGGGCCGACCGCTCGACCCTCGATCTGGTGTCGCTCGTGGCCAGCAACACCCGCAACCTGCCGGTCCTGCTCATCGCCACCTACCGGCGCGACGACGTGCCGCCGCCGCCACCCGCTGCGCACGCTGGCCGCCGAGCTGACCCGGCGGGGCGCGGTGGCGGTCCCGCTGGACCGGCTCGGCCCCGGCGAGGTGGCCGAGCTGCTGGGCGCCCTGCTCGCCTCCCCGCCCCCGCCCGAGGTCATCGCCAGCGTCGTCGAGCGCTCGGACGGCAACCCGCTGTTCGTCGAGGAGCTGGCTGCGGCGCTGGCCGACGACCCCGGCGCGCCCATGCCGCCCCAGCTCCGCGACGCGGTGATCGGCCGGGTGGAGCACATGCCCGACGAGGCCGCCGCGGTGCTGCGGGCCTGCGCGGTCGGCGGGCGCCAGGTGGAGCACGACCTGCTGGCCGCGGTGCTCGACCCGCGCGGCGCCGGCCGAGCTGGACGAGGCCCTGCGCTCCTCGGTGGAGCACGGCCTGCTGGTGGCCGACCAGCGCACCGGCACCTACCGGTTCCGCCACGCGCTGCTGCACGAGGCCGTGCTGGGCGAGATCCTGCCGGGCGAGCTGGTCCGGTACCACGGGGCCTACGCCCGCGCCCTGGCCGAGCGCCAGGCGGCCGGCGCGGCCGGGGACGAGGGCTGGGCCCGGCTGGCGCACCACTGGGCCGCGGCCGCCGACTACGACGCCGCCCTGGGCGCGGCCGTGCGGGCGGGGCGGGCGGCCGAGGCCGCGGTCGCCACGCCCGAGGCCCACCGCTACCTGGAGTGGAGCGTCCGGCTGTGGGACCGGGCCGCCGACCCCGAGGCGGCCGCGGGCTGCGACCGGGGCACGCTGCTGGCCCAGGCGGCCGACGCCGCCCTCCGGGGCGGGGCCACGGTGCGGGCCCTCACCCTGGTGGACGAGGCCCTGGCCACGCCGCAGGTGGCGGCCGACCCGGTGCGGGCCGGGCTGCTGCACGAGCGCCGGGGCTGGTACCTGTTCCGGTCGGGGCGGCCCGACGAGGCGCTGGCCGCCTCCGAGCTGGCCGTGGGGCTGGTCCCGCCCTCGCCGCCCAGCGAGGCCCGGGCCCGGGTGGTGCAGGCCCACGCCCACGCCCTGGTCCGGGTGGCGCAGAACGACAAGGCCCGGCCCCACGCCGAGGACGCCGCGGCCATGGCCCGCGAGCTGGGCGACGTGGTGGACGAGGGCCAGGCCCTGCACGTGCTCGGCCTGGTGGCGGCGTCGGAGGGCCGGACCGACGAGGCGGTCGGCGCCCTCTACGGGGCCGCCCAGATCGCGGTGGAGGTCGGCGACCTGGCCGAGGTGGCGGGCGCCTACGTCCACCTGTGGCGCACGCTGGTGGAGGCCGGACGGGCCGCCGAGCTGGTCGATGCGCTCGTGGCCGTGGTGCCCGTGGCGCCGGACGGGGCCCCGCTGCCGTCGCTCACCGGCAGCCTCGGGGCCGGGGCGCTGCACCAGCTGGGGCGGTGGGACGAGGCCGACCGGCTGCTCGGCGACGCCGGCGCCGCCCATGCCATCGGCGGGCTGACCCAGGTGGCCCGCACGCTGGTGTCGGGCGCCCTGGCGGTGGACCGGGGCGACCACGACCTGGCCCGGGACCAGCTGGAGGTGGCCCGCACGTGGTGCCATCAGGTGGGCGACGGGCGGCTCAACGGGCTGCTCCACCGGGCCCTCGCCGAGCTGGCGCTGTGGCAGGGCCGCTACGACGACGCCCGCCACGAGGTGGACGTGGGCCTCGACCTGCTGGCCCACACCGGCGACCCCGAGCTGGCCGCCCGCATCGCCGCGGTCGGCGTCAGGGTGGAGGCGGACGAAGCCGAGCAGGCCCGCCGGGCCGGCGGCCGCGCCGCGGGCCGCGGCGGGCGCTGGCCGGGCGGCGGCGGGGCCGACGGCGGGCCCGCGGCCCGGGCCGACGAGCTCGTGGCCCGGCTCACGACGCTGGCCGAGGGGGCGGCGGCCCGCCACGCGCCGCCGTCGTCGGAGACCCGGGCCGCCCTGCTCACCGGCCAGGCCGAGCGGGCCCGCATGGGCGGCCGCCCCGACCCGGCCCGCTGGCGGGCGGCGGTGGAGGTGTGGGACGCCATCGGCTTCCCCTACTGCGCCGCCTACGGGCGCTACCGCACCGGCGAGGCCGCCCTGGCCGCCGGGGACGACGCGGGCGCCGAGCGGGAGCTGAGGGCCGCCTGGCAGGCGACACAGGACCTGGGGGCCCGGCCGCTGGCCGGCGCGGTGGAGCGGCTGGCCCGCCGCGGCCGGGTCGACATCGGCGCCGGGGCCGCCACCGGTGCCGCGATGGCGAGCGGGGACGGGGGCACGGCGCTGACGCCCCGGGAGGCCGAGGTCCTGGCCCTGGTGGCGGAGGGCCGCACCAACCGCCAGATCGGCGAGTCCCTGTTCATCAGCGAGAAGACGGCCAGCGTCCACGTGTCCCGGCTGCTGGCCAAGCTCGGGGCGGCCAACCGGGGCGAGGCCGCGGCGGCCGCCCGCCGGGCGGGTCTGCTCCCCGACTGACACCGGCGAAATAAGGGGGGCCTAAGGCATCCTGCCGATGCCGGTAAGGGGGTCCGGGCCTCACGCTGGGGCCATGAGCACCCCCCGGACCTACGGCCACGCCGTCGTGATCGGTGCGGGCATGGGTGGGCTCGCCGCGGCCGCGGCGGTCGCCCGCCACGCCGGCCGGGTCACGATCCTCGAACGCGACGACCTCCCCACGTCCCCGGCCGCGCGCCCCGGCGTCCCCCAGGCCCGCCACGCGCACGCCCTCCAGCCCGGCGGCCTCGCCGCCCTGGAGCGCCTGCTCCCCGGGATGGAGGCGTCGCTGGTGGCCGCGGGCGGCGTCCCCGTCGACGTCCCCGGCGACATCGCCTGGCTCTCGGCCGCCGGCTGGATGGGGCCGTTCCCCAGCCAGGGCCGGACGCTGATCTCGGCCAGCCGGGACCTGATCGAGTGGGCCACCCGCCAGCTGGTCCTCACCCTGCCGGACGTCAGCGTGCGCTCCGGGGTGGAGGTCGCCGGCCTGGCGATCGAGGCCGGGCGCATCGTGGGCCTCGACGTGCGCCCCCGCGGCGCAGCCCCGGGCGAGCCCACCGAGCGCATCAACGCCAACCTGGTGGTCGACGCCAGCGGGCGCCGCTCGGCGGCACCCGAGTGGCTGGTCGCGGCCGGCTACGACCCGCCCGACGAGACCCGGGTCGACGCGGACCTGGGCTACGCCACCCGCACCTACCGCCGGGCGGGCGAGGAGCTGCTGCCGGGCTACAAGGCGATGTTCCTCCAGGCCCGGCCGCCCCACACGACCCGCATGGGCGTGATCTTCCCCATCGAGGGCGATCGCTGGCTGATGACCGTGGCCGGGACCAACGGCGACATGCCGCCCACCGACGAGGCCGGGTTCCGGGACTTCACCCGGGGCATGCGCTCGCCGCTCATGGCCGATCTCGTGGAGGAGCTGGAGCCGCTGAGCGCCATCGTCGGGTACCGGCGCACCGCCAACGTGCGCCGCCACTACGAGAAGCTCACCCTCGCCCCCGAGGGGTTCGTGGTCCTGGGCGACGCCACCTGCGCCTTCAACCCGGTGTACGCCCAGGGGATGAGCGTGGCCGCACTGTCGGCCGAGGCGCTCGACCGCACCCTGGCCGACCGGGCGGGGACCCACGCGGCCCAGCAGGCCATCGCGGACGCCAACGCCGGCGCCTGGATGGTCGCCACCGGCGAGGACCTGCGCTACCCGGGGACCACCGGCGGCTCGTCCTCCCTGGGCGACCGGGTGGTGCGCCGCTACTTCGACCGGCTGGTGCGGGCGGCCGCCACCGACGCGGCCGTCAACGCCGCCTTCGTCGACGTGATCACGCTGCTGGCCCCGCCCGAGTCGCTGATGCGCCCGGGACTGGCCGCCCGGGTCCTGGCCCGCCGCCACCCGAGCCCGTCCATCGAGATCCCCCGACCCGCCCGCCACCGGTCCGCCATGGCGGCCTGAGCCACCTCCCCTGAGCCACCTCCCCTGAGCCACCCCCTGAGCCACCTTCCCCTAGCCACTTCCCCTGATCCGCCACGACACCAGGGATGCACCATGACCCGCCGCCGCTCCACCACCATCGCCCATCCTCCACCTCTGGCCGCGCACGCCGTGGTCGTCGGGGCCGGCATCGCCGGGCTGGCGGCCGCTCAGGCCCTGAGCCACCACGTCGAGCGCGTCACGATCGTCGAGCGGGACGACCTGCCCGAACGTCCCTCCGCTCGGCCGGGCGTACCCCAGGGCCGCCACCTGCACGTCCTCCAGCCGGGCGGGTCGGCGGCCCTGGAGCGCCTGCTCCCGGGCTTCCGGGCCGAGCTCCTGGCGGCGGGGGCGACCGAGGTGCGGGTCCCCGAGGACGTCCTGTGGATGACCCCGCAGGGGTGGGCGCCCCGCATCCGGGGCCGGGAGCGGCACGTGCTGCTGTCGGCCTCCCGGGAGCTGACCGAGTGGGCGGTGCGCCGGCGGGTGTTCGAATCGCCCCAGATCCTGGTGCGCTCGGGCCTGGACGTGCGCGGCCTCGTGGTCCGCGACGGCCGGGTCGAGGGCATCGACGTGCGGTCGCGGCGGGCGGACCGCGACGGCCCCACCGTCACCATCGACGCCGACGTCGTCGTCGACGCCAGCGGGCGCGGCTCCCCCGCCGCCCGCTGGCTGGTGGCGGCGGGCCTGGAGCCGCCCGCCGAGACGGTCATCGACTCCGACCTCGTCTACGCCAGCCGGCTGTACCGGCGCAGCCCGGGCGACACGCCCGGCTGGAAGGGCGCGCTGGTCCAGGCCCGCCCGCCGCACGAGCCGCGCGGCGGCGTCCTGTTCCCGCTGGAGGGCAACCGCTGGCTGCTGACCGTGTCCGCCGCCGGCGGCGACGAGCCGCCCCGCGACGAGGCGGGCTTCGCCGCCTTCGCCCGCAGCCTGCGGATCCCCGACATCGCGGACGTGGTGGCCCGGGCCGAGCCCCTCGGCCCCGTCGCCACCTACCGGCGCACGGAGAACCGCTGGCGCCACTACGAGCGCATGGAGCGCCCCCTGGACGGCTTCCTGGCCGTCGGCGACGCCCTGCGGACCTTCAACCCGCTCTACGGCCAGGGCATGGCCACGGCCGCGCTGACGGCCGAGGCGCTGGACCGCTGCCTGGCCGCCCACCTGGCCGCGCGGCGCGACCTGGCGGGCTTCACCGCCCGGGCCCAGCCCGAGCTGGTCCGGGCGTCGGCGGGCGCCTGGACCATCGCCACCGGCGTGGACCTGCGCTACCCGAGCGTGAAGGGCGACACCCGGGGACGGCGCGCGCCGGGCGCTCGAAGCCCTGGTGCAGCGGTACATGGACCGGGTGACGCGGGCCGCCACCCACGACGCGGAGGTCAACGCCGCGCTGTTCGACGCCATCGCCCTGCTGTCGGAGCCCTGGTCGCTGCTGCGGCCCGGCATCGCCTGGCGGGCGCTGCGACCGGGGCCCGGCGCGCCCGGCGCCCGCCCGGCCTGGCCGGCGCCGGCGGCGGGCCCGGCGCCGGCCTCCCGCGGGCTGGGCGTGGCTGACGCACGGATCGCGCCGGGGAGCGTCGTCGGCCGGCGGACCCCTCGCCAGCGACGGGGTGCCCCCACGGCGGTGACCCTCGCCCGTGCCCAAGCGAGCAAGGCGAGGCAATAGGGGCCGGACGGCGGCGCCCGGAGGCAATAGCGGTCGGCCCCCGACCGCTATTGCCTCGCGCACGTGCCGGCGGCCCCTGATTGCCTCGGGTTGTCTGGTCGGCTCAGATGCCGAGGCGCTGGGCCAGCAGCTCGCGGTGGTAGGTGGGGTCGCCGAACAGCAGCTCGGACGACTTGGCCCGCTTGAAGTACAGGTGGGCCGGGTGCTCCCACGTGAAGCCGATGCCGCCGTGGATCTGGATGTTCTCGGCGGCCGAGTGGAAGTAGGCCTCGGAGCAGTAGGCCTTGGCCAGGCAGGCCACCTCGGGCAGCTCGTCGTTCAGCTCGGCCGCGCACCAGGCCGCGTAGTAGGCGGCCGACTTGGCCGACTCGACCTCGAGCAGCATGTCGGCGCACTTGTGCTTGATGGCCTGGAACGAGCCGATGGGCCGGCCGAACTGCACCCGGTCCTTGGCGTACTGGACCGACATGTCGAGCACCTTCTGGGCGCCGCCGACCTGCTCGGCGGCCAGCGCCACCGCGGCCAGGTCCAGCACCCGGTCGAGCACGGCCTCGCCGCCGTTCTCCTCGCCCAGCAGCGTGGCCGGGGTGCCGGAGAACTCGAGCTTGGCCTGCTTGCGGGTCTGGTCCATGGTGGCCAGCGCCGTGCGGGTGAGGCCCTCGGCGTCGCCCTCGACCCGGAACAGCGAGATGCCGTCGCCGGTGCGGGCGGCCACCAGGACGAGGTTGGCGACGTGCCCGTCGAGCACGAACATCTTGGTGCCGTCGATGGTCCAGCCGTCGCCGGAGCGGGTGGCGGTGGCCTCGATGCCGGAGGTGTCCCAGCGGCCGTTGGGCTCGGTGAAGGCCAGCGTGGCGATGGTCTCGCCCGAGGCGATGCCGGGCAGCAGGTCCTTCGCGCGCCTGCTCGTCGCCCGAGTGCAGGATGGCGTTGGTGGCCAGCGCCACGGTCGAGAAGAACGGGGCGGCCAGCAGGGCCCGGCCCATCTCCTCCAGCACCACGGTGAGCTCGACGTAGGTGTAGCCCTGGCCCCCGTACTCCTCGGGGATGGTGAGCGACTGGAGGCCCAGCTCGCCGGCCATCTGCGCCCACACCGCCGGGTCGTAGCCCTCGGTGGTGTCCATCAGCCGCCGGACCTCGGTCTCGGGCGACTTCGACTCGAGGAACTGCCGGGTGATCCGCCGCAGCTCCTCCTGCTCCTCGGAGAAGGCGAAGTTCATGGCGGGCACGCTAGGCCGCGCCGGGGTGGCTGTCCACCAGTCGTGTGTACACGCGTGCTACGGTCGCCCGATGGAACGGGTCGGCATCCGGGAGCTGCGCAACAACGTCGCCGCGGTGGTGCGGCGGGCGTCCGGGGGCGAGCGGGTGGTGGTGACGGTGGACGGGGTCCCGGTGGCCCAGCTGGGCCCGCTGGAGGGCGCCACGGCGTTGACGGTCGACGACCTGGTGGCCGCGGGCCTGGCCCTGCCCCCGGGCCGGCGGGACCGGCCGGGCCCGCCCGAGGCCGAGGACGCTCCCGTCGACATCCGCGCCGACAGCGTGCTGACCGAGCTCCGCGGCCGATGACGGTCTTCGTGGACACGTCGGCCCTCGTGCGGCGGTACGTGCACGGCCCCGGGCGGGACCTCGTGCTCGACGCCATGGGTGCGGACCCGGTGTGGTGCGCCTCGGCCCTGGCCCGCTCGGAGGCCTTGCTGGCCCTGCACCGCATGGCGGTGACGCCGAGCCAGCACGAGCGCATGTGGGGCCGCCTGAGGGACGACTGGGACGCCTTCGTGGTGATCCCGGTGGACGACCGCTGCCTGGCCCACGCGGTGGAGCTGGGGGCGACCTACGGGCTGCGCACGGTCGACGCCGTGCACCTGGCCGCGGCCGACCGGCTCCCCCGGCCCGCCACCTACGTCACCTTCGACCACCGCCAGATCCCCGCCGCCGCCGCCCTGGGCTTCGACGTCAACTCACCGGTCGAGGGCTAGACGAGTCGAGGCAATAGGGGCCGGCCGGCCCAGTCGAGGCAGTAGGGGTCGGCCCCCGGCCGCCATTGCCTCGGCCGGCCGCCGGCGGCCGTTATTGCCTCGGCTTGCTCCGCCCGCGCATCGGGCGGGCACCCCGGCCAAAACGAGAAAGAACCCCGGGGCGGCCGGTCCAGGGCTTCTCCCCAAGACCTGAACCGGCTCGCCTCTGCAAGCGACGATTTGGCCGTGGCGGTCGGCCCGTCGCCCATCTCGGGGCGCTCTGCGGTGGGCATGAGCGGTTGCAGTTTCGTCACGAAAACGTCGGATGGACAAGACCCAAGGTGCCGTGAAATATGTCACATCGCTGTGGGTTGTAGCATCATCACGCTACGTGGTCAGCCACCGGGCGCGTCCGATCGCCTCCGTACGGCAGACTGGCGGCATGGGCACGCTCTTCCACTCCGGCGACGGTTTCGAGGTCCACAAGCTGGTCGTCGGCCCCATGGACAACAACGTCTACGTGCTGCGATGCACCGAGACAGGCGACGCGGTGCTGCTCGACGCGGCCAACGAGCACGACAAGCTGCTCGAGCTGGCGCAGGGGCTGGGCGTGCGCTCCGTGCTGGAGACCCACGGCCACTGGGACCACATCCAGGCCGTCCCCCAGATGCGCGACGCCGGCTACGACGTCCACGTGACCGCCGAGGACGCCGGCATGCTGCCGTCCTACGACCAGATCCTGGATGACGATTCCGTTATCGAAGTAGGCCGGCTGCGACTGCACACCATGCTCACGCCCGGGCACACCCCCGGCTCGATGTGCTTCCTGGTGGAGGGGGCGCCCGTGCTGTTCAGCGGCGACACGCTGTTCCCGGGCGGTCCGGGCAACACCAAGTTCGCGGGGGGCGACTTCCCCACCATCATCCGCTCGATCGAGGACCGGCTGTTCACGCTGCCGGGCGAGACCCGGGTGCTGCCCGGCCACGGCGACCCCACCACGCTGGCCACGGAGATCCCCCACCTCCAGGAGTGGATCGACCGGGGCTGGTAGCCGTGCCCGACGCCCTGCGCTACGACCAGCGCCCCTACGACGAGACGCCGGTCCACACCGAGGACCTGCCGGCCACCCCGACACGCGACCGCAACATCCCGGCCTCGGCCTGGGTCGAGGCCCCGGACGAGCTGTTGCGGCTCGGCGACGACCTGCCCGGCCGCCCGGTGGCCGACTACAAGCGGCGCATCGGCCCGTGGCTGCTGTGGCGGGCCGGCCCCGCGGCGGGCGCCGACGCCCGCTACTGGGTGGCCCGGGCCGACGACCTAGCGGTCAGCCACACCTTCCGCCTCCACCCGGACGGGGAGGGCGACGGGGTCGGTCCCAGCGGCACCCGCCACACCCGCTTCCGGGCCTGGAAGGAGGATCTCCGCGACGCCGGCTGAGGCCGGGGCCGAGGCCGCGGTGCGCTCGGCATGTGCCCGGCTGTGGTCGCGGACCCGCAGCGTGATCGAGGCGCCCATCGCCGCGAGGGCCAGGATCACCGCCAGGCGCACGGGCCCGGGCGTGCCCACCTCGAGCATGAGCGTGCGGGCGTTGGTCAGGAGCAGCAGGGTGCCGACGACCACCCCCAGCACCGAGGCGTCGGCGTGGCGCACCAGCCAGGCCGCCAGCGGGGCGGCCAGCATGCCGCCGGCCAGGATGGCCAGCACCAGCGGGATCTCGATGCCCTCGCCGCCCAGGCCGAACAGGAACCCGAGGCTGGCGGCCAGGGTCACCAGCAGCTCGGCGGCCGACACCGAGCCGATGACGTAGCGGGGGTGGATCCGCCCGGCGGCCAGCAGCGTGGGCGTGGCCACCGGTCCCCACCCGCCGCCGCCGACGGCGTCGAGGAAGCCGGCCGACAGGCCCAGCGGGGCGAGGAAGCGGGCCTTGAGGTGGCCGGGGTCGTGGCGCTCGCCCCGGAGGTCGCCCCGCACCGAGCGCACGATCACCAGCGTGCCCAGGCCGAACAGCACCAGCGCCACCGCGGGCTTGAGCCACGAGCTGACCACGTGGCTGAGCACGGTGGCGCCCGCGAAGGCGCCGATGGCGCCGGGGATGCCGATGCGGGCCACCAGGCGCCAGTTCACGTTCCCGAACCGCCAGTGGGACAGGCCCGACGTGAACGTGGTGCCGATCTCGGCCAGGTGCACGCTGGCCGAGGCCACGGCGGGCGAGAAGCCGTTGGACAGCAGGACCGTCGAGGTGGTGACGCCGAACGCCATGCCCAGCGACCCGTCCACCAGTTGGCCGATCAGCCCCGCCATGGCGAAGACAAGCAAGCGTCGCACAGGAGATCCTCACCCACTCGAACTCGACCCACCGGAGGGCTTACCTACTATCCCGAGTGTCTTAGTAGACAATAGCGGGATCAGGCGCCTCGGGCCAGTGGGCTCCTCGGCTCGGCGATCAACTCCACGCCCGGCGGCAGGTCCTCGACCTCCACCCGGTCGCCCTCCACCGTCACGGTCACGCGGCCGCCCATGAGCGGGATGCGCTCGACCCGCAGCCGGCCGATGGCCTCGGGCAGCACGGGCGACAGCCACAGCTTCCCCTGGGGGATGTGGGGGTCGAAGCGGAGCAGCGAGCGCAGGTGCAGCAGCGGGGCCGCGGCCGAGGCGGCACGCGTCTCGCAGTCGTCGGGGAACCGGACCGGCGCCCGCACGTCCTCCCGGTCGAAGCCGCACAGCACGCTGGGCTGCCCGCCGGCGGCCTGGGCCGCGTCGAGCTGCGCCAGCACCAGCCGGTGGGCCTCCTCCACGAACCCGTAGCGCACCAGGCCCGCGGCGCAGGCCGCGTTGTCGTGCGGCCACACCGACCCCGTGTGCAGGCCCAGCGGGTCGTAGCCGCCCATGGACGCGGCCAGCGTCCGCACGCCCCAGCCCGAGAACAGGTCGTCGGACAGCAGCAGCTTGACCAGCACCGCCGCCTTCTCCTCGTCCACGATGCCGGTCCACAGGCAGTGGCCCGCGTTGGAGGCCAGGGACGGGACCGGCTGCTTGTCGCCGTCGAGCGCCAGGGCGAACCAGCCCGCGCTCTCCACCCAGAAGTCGCGGTTGAAGGCGGCCTTGAGGGCCAGCGCCCGGGCCCGCCAGCGCTCGGCCGCGGCCTCGTCGCCCGCCTCGGTGGCGAAGTGGGAGCGGGCCACGTAGGCCGCGTACACGTAGCCCTGCACCTCGGCCAGGGCCAGCGGGCCCTCGGCCTCGCGGCCGTCGGGGAAGCGGATGGGCGACCCGGAGTCCTTCCAGCCCTGGTGGCGCCGGCCCCGGTCGGTGGGCCGCTGGTACTCGACGTAGCCGTCGCCGTCCCGGTCGCCGAAGGTGGTGATCCAGTCCAGCGCCCGGTCGGCGTGGACCAGCAGGCGGTCCACCACCTCGGGCGCCAGGCCCCAGCGCCGCAGCTCGCCCAGCAGCATGACGAACAGCGGCGTGGCGTCGACCGCGCCGTAGGTCACGGCATGGCTGCCGGTCCCGAAGCCCGCCGAGCCGAAGCGCAGCCGGTCGAGGATGCGGCCCGGCTCCTCTTCGGTGCGCTCGTCCACCTCGGTGCCCTGGAAGCGGGCCAGGGTCTCCAGCGTGCCCAGCGCCAGCTCCGGGTCGACGATGAGGCTCATCCACGCGGTGAGCAGGGCGTCGCGGCCGTGCAGGGCCAGGTGCCAGGGCGCGCCCGCGGCCACCACCGCCCGCTCGGGGAACTCGGGGTCCAGCACCTGGAGCGCCGCCAGGTCGCGGGCGCTGCGCCGCACGGCCGCCACCAGCGGCTGGTGGTCGCTGGCCACCCGGGGCACGCCCCGCTGCCAGCGGACCAGCCGGCGGGCCGACTCGGTGCGGCTCCCGCCGGCGTCGGCCTGGCCGGGGAGCTGCTCGGTCCCGTCGACGATGGGGGCGACGGACAGGGTCACCGTGCGGGCGGCGTGGGCGGGGATGATCGCCTCCCAGCGCAGGGTGCCGCCCTGGATCGACACCCCGGGCGAGGCCGTGACCCGGCAGCCGACCCGGGCGGTGCCGCGCCCCCGCACCAGCAGCAGCTCGCCGGGGCCGCCGGGCGCCGGCTCCACGTCCTCGACGTCGACCCGGCCCGCCCGCACCGCGGAGGCGGCGGCCATGTCGGCCTCCAGGGCCACCTCGACCTCGACGTAGGTGGGCTCGGGGCCCACGTTGCGCAGGTCGATGTCCTCCCGCAGGCCGTGGCCCAGGGTGCGCCGCCGCACCACGATGGGGCCGTCGGTCGCGGGGGGAGGCCCCGGCGGCCCGGGACACGAAGGTGGCCGAGGCGGGGTCGTCGAGCACGTGGTCGACGGGCTCGGGGACCGCGCCGTTGACCCGCAGCGTGCAGCGCGACAGCACCCGGCGATCGGCCACGTAGAGCCCGGTGGTGCCGCCGGTGCACCGCGCGCCCTCGTCCGCGCCGATGTCACCCTCGGGGGCGCTCAGGCAGAATGCCGCTCCCTCCACCAGTGTCACCAGACTGCCCGGAGGCACCGCCGGAGCCGCCATCGATCGGACCTTATCCCCGCCCCGTCGAATCGCGACAGGTATTTCTCCTATCCGCGTAGTGCGAATACACTGGCGCCCATGTCCGCCACTCCCCTGTTCCAGATCGAGGACCTGCACGTTCGTGCGGTGGGCGCGAACGGCAACTCGGCGGACGCCGGCGAGATCCTCAAGGGCGTCGATCTCACCATCGGGGCGGGCGAGCTCCACGCCCTCATGGGCCCCAACGGCTCGGGCAAGTCGACCCTGGCCAACACCCTGCTCGGCAGCCCCGAGTACGAGGTGACGCAGGGCCGCATCCTGTTCCGGGGCGACGACATCACGGGATGGGACATCGACGTCCGGGGCAAGGCGGGCGTCTTCCTGGCCTTCCAGTACCCCCAGACCATCCCCGGTGTCTCGGTGATCAACTTCCTGCGCCAGGCCCTGTCCGCCCGCAAGGGCATCGACCTGTCGGTGCTGGAGCTGCGGCTGGCGATCATGGAGTGGATGCAGCGGCTGGACATGGATCCCGCCTTCGCCGACCGCTACCTGAACGAGGGCTTCTCGGGCGGCGAGAAGAAGCGCAACGAGATCCTGCAGATGGCCATCCTCGAGCCCGAGGTGGCCATCCTCGACGAGACCGACTCGGGCCTCGACATCGACGCGCTCAAGGTCGTGGCCCGCGGTGTCGATGAGGTGCGTAGGGACCGGCCGGACCTGGCGGTCCTCACCATCACCCACTACCAGCGGCTGCTGAACTACCTGCAGCCCGACCGGGTCCACATCCTCATCGACGGCCGCGTCGTCGACAGCGGCGGTCCCGATCTGGCCGAGCGGCTGGAGCGCGAGGGCTACGAATCCTGGCGGGGTGCCGCCGGGCCACAGGTTGCAGAGGTGACAGCGTCGTGACCGAACCGACCCCGACCGATGCGCTCGACGTCGAGCGCGTCAAGAAGGACTTCCCCATCTTCGAACGGGTGGTGCGGGGGCGGCCGCTCGTCTACCTCGACTCGGCCAACACGTCGCAGAAGCCCCGGGCGGTGCTCGACGCCATCGACCGCTTCTACGAGCAGTCCAACGCCAACGTCCACCGGGGCACGTACCTCATCGCCGAGGAGGCGACCGCGGCGCTGGAGGGCGCCCGGGCCAAGGTGGCCCGCTTCATCGGCGCCGGCTCCGACCGCGAGGTGGTCTTCGCCAAGAACGTCACCGAGGCGCTCAACCTGGTGGCCAAGGCCTGGGGCCGGGCGCACCTGCGGGCCGGCGACCCCGTGGTCATCACCGAGCTGGAGCACCACGCCAACATCGTCCCCTGGCACCAGCTGGCGGCCGAGATCGGCATCGAGCTGCGCTGGATCCCGGTCGGGCACGACGGCCATCTCGACCTGACCGACCTGGACCGCCTGGTGGACGGCGCCCGGCTGGTGTCGTTCGCGGCCATGTCCAACGTGCTGGGCACGATCAACCCGATAGAGCGTCTGGTTCAGGCGGCCCACGACGCGGGCGCCATCGCGGTCGTCGACGCCGCCCAGTACGTGCCCCACATCCCCACCGACGTGCGCGGCATGGGGCGCAGACTTCGTCGGCTTCACCGGCCACAAGATGCTCGGCCCCACCGGGATCGGCGTGCTCTGGGGCACCGAGGCCATCCTCGACGACACCCCGCCCTTCCTCACCGGCGGCGAGATGATCCTCAACGTCACCAAGGAGGGGTTCATCCCCAACGAGCTGCCCTGGAAGTTCGAGGCGGGCACGCCCCCCATCGCCGAGGCGGTCGGGCTGGGCGCGGCCGTCGACTACCTGAGCGGCCTGGGCATGGAGGCGGTCCGCACCCACGAGGTGGCGCTCACCGGCTACGCCCTGCGCAGCCTCACCGAGCGCTTCGGCGACGACCTGGTCATCCACGGGCCGTCCGAGCCGGCCGAGCGCGGCGGCGTGCTGTCCTTCACCTACCGCGACCTGCACCCCCACGACCTCACCCAGGTGTTCGACGAGCGGGGCGTGTGCGTGCGGGCGGGCCACCACTGCGCCAAGCCGCTCATGCGCGAGCTCGGGGTCGCGGCCACGGCCCGCGCCAGCCTGTACGTGTACAACGACGAGTCGGACGTCGACGCCCTGGGCGACGCCATCGTGGCGGCGGCCGACTTCTTCGGGTCGTAGCACCCGCCGATAGGATCGAAACCCGCATGCCCGGCCTCGAAGACCTCTACCGAGAGATCATCCTCGACCACTACCGCAACCCGCGGAACCGCGGCGAGCTCAGCGCGCCCCCCGCCACCCGGGTCGAGGGCTTCAACCCGCTGTGCGGCGACGAGATCGTGCTCTACCTCGACATCGAGGACGACGTCGTGCGCGACATCCGCATCGGCGGCCAGGGCTGCTCCATCAGCCAGTCCTCGGCCTCGATGATGTCCTCGGCCGTCAAGGGCAAGACCCTCGGCGAGATCCGGGCCCTGTCCCGGGCGTTCAAGGGCATGATGTCGATCCACGAGCAGGTCCTCGACGGCGACGGCAGCGGCGGCGACGGCGACGGCACCGCGGCCGGCGACGAGGACGTCAAGCTCGGCGACCTGGAAGCCCTGCGGGGCGTGGTCAAGTTCCCGGTGCGCATCAAGTGCGCCACCCTGTCCTGGAACACCCTGCTCCAGGGCCTCGACCAGGAGACCACCCAGGCGTCGTAGCTACTCGCCCAGCGCCTGGTTGACGGCGCCGGCCAGGGCGAAGCACTGGTCGGTGATGCCGCCCTCGGAGTGGCTGGCGATGTCGATGACCACCTTGTTCCACGAGTTGGACCAGTTGGGGTGGTGGTTCAGCTTCTCGGCCTCGATGGCCACCATGGTCATGAACCCGAACGCCTCCACGAAGTTGCGAAACTCGATCTCGCGGTGGAGGGCTCCGTCGGAGATCCCCCATCCGGGGATCTCCTCCAACCGGCTCTCGGTCTCGTCGTGCGTGAGTCGCGTCATGCACCCATTGTGACCCTCCGCCCGCCCGGACCACGCGGTCGCTGAGCGGGGTGCACGGTCCGGAGGGGAATGAGGCATGTCGGGTGACGGTGTCGACCTGGTCGGTGAGCTCGCGGCCGCCGTGGGCGGCGACGCGGTCCTGTCCGGGGACGCCATCGGCGAGGACTACACCCACGACGAGGCGCTGACCGCCACGCCGGTCAAGCCCGTGGCCGTGGTGCTGCCGTCCACCACCGGCGACGTGGCCGCGGTGCTGGGGGTGGCCGACCGCCACGGCGTGCCGGTGACGGCCCGGGGGTCGGGCACCGGGCTGTCGGGGGCGTGCATCCCCGCCGACGGCGGGATCGTCGTGTCGTTCGAGCGCATGGCGAACATCGTCGAGATCGACACCGAGAACTTCATCGTCACCGTCGAGCCCGGCGTGCGCCTGGACCAGCTCGACGCCGAGCTGGCGCCCCTCGGGCTCGTCTACCCCGTGTTCCCGGGCGAGTACAGCGCCAGCCTGGGCGGCAATGTCGGCACCAACGCCGGGGGCATGCGGGCCGTGAAGTACGGCGTGACCCGCCACCACGTGCTGGGCGTCGAGGCGGTGCTGGCCTCGGGGGAGGTGATCCGCTGCGGGGGCAAGGTGGTCAAGTCGTCCACCGGCTACGACCTCACCCAGCTCATCATCGGTTCCGAAGGAACGCTGGCAGTGGTCACCCGGGCGCTGCTCAAGGTGTACCCACGGCCCGCCCACCAGGCCACCATCCTCGCCCCCTTCGCCACCCTCGACAGGTCACGGCGGCGGTGCCCGCCCTGGTGCGCAGCGGGGTCGGCCCGCTCATCCTCGAGTACATCGACATGCTCACCATGGCCGCCGCCACCCAGTTCGTGGGCCTCGACCTCGGCATCCCCGCCGACGTGAAGGAGGCGGCGCTGGCCTACCTGGTGGTGGCCCTGGAGGACACCCACGCCGACCGGCTGGAAGAGGACAGCCACGCGGTGTCGGAGATGCTCCACGACCTGGGGGCCATCGACGTCTACCACCTGCCCCCCGGGGCGGCCGCGGGCCTGATCGACGCCCGGGAGAAGGCGTTCTGGGTGGCCAAGGCCAACGGGGCCGACGACATCATCGACGTGGTCGTGCCCCGGGCCGCGGTGCCGGTCTACATGGCCCGGGTCGGCGAGATCGCGTCCGAGCACCACGCCTGGATCGTGGGCTGCGGCCACGCGGGCGACGGCAACGTGCACATGGCGGTGTTCCAGAAGGACCCCGAGGCCCGGGCCCGCATCCTGCACGCGCTGCTGGAGGCGGGCATGGCGCTGGGCGGCGCCATCTCCGGCGAGCACGGCCTCGGCACCGAGAAGGCCGGCTACTTCCTGGAGCTGGAGGACCCGGCCAAGATCGCGCTCATGCGCCGCATCAAGGCGGCGTTCGACCCGCACGGCATCCTCAACCCCGGCACCATCCTCGATCCGCGGAGCCCGCACGGACATGACCGAGACGACCGACCCCGATGGCCCCGAGTGGCCACGACCCCGGTGGCCCCGAGCCACAACGGCGCCCAGGCGCTCATCCGAACGTTGCTGGCCTGCGGCGTGGACACCTGCTTCAGCAATCCCGGCACCTCCGAGATGCACTTCGTGGCCGCGCTCGACTCGGTCCCCGCAGATGCGGGCCGTGCTGGCGCTGTTCGAGGGTGTCGCCACCGGCGCGGCCGACGGCTACGCCCGCATGGCCGGCCGGCCCGCCACCACGCTGCTGCACCTGGGCCCCGGCCTGGGCAACGGGCTGGCGAACCTGCACAACGCCCGCAAGGCGCGCACGCCGCTGGTCAACATCGTCGGCGACCACGCCACCTACCACAAGCAGTACGACGCCCAGCTGGAGTCCGACATCGAGACCGTGGCCCGCAACGTGTCGCCCGGCTGGGTGCGCTGGACCCAGAGCCCGGGCGACATCGGCCGGGACGCGGCCGAGGCCGTGGCCGCGGCCCAGGGTCCGCCCGGCCAGGTGGCCACGCTGGTCCTCCCGGCCGACGTGAGCTGGTCGCCCGGCGGCGTGGCCGCCGGCCCGCTCCCCGCCCCCGGCCGCACCGCCCCCGACGCCGACACGGTGGACGCGGTGGCCAAGGCCCTGCGCTCGGGTGAGCCCTGCGGGCTGTTCCTCGGCGGCACCGCGCTGCGGGAGGCGGGCCTGGTGGCCGCCGGCCGCGTGGCCAACGCCACCGGCGCCCGCATGCTGGCCGAGACCTTCCCCTCCCGCCTGGAGCGGGGCGAGGGCATCCCCGCCGTCGACCGCCTGGCCTACCTGGCCGAGTTCGCGGCCCACCAGCTCGACGGGCTGCGGCACCTGGTGCTGGTGGACGCCAAGGCGCCGGTCAGCTTCTTCGCCTATCCGGGCAAGGCCAGCTACCTGGTGCCCGAGGGCTGCGAGGTGCACGTGCTCGCCGCGGGCGACACGGACGCGCCCGGGGCGCTGGAAGCCCTGGCCGAGGTCGTCGGCGCGCCCGCCGACGGCGCCACGCGCCAGCCCGCGTCCCGGCCCGAGCTGCCCACCGGCCCGCTGACCGCCCAGGCGGTGGCCGCGGCCGTCGGCGCCCTGATGCCGGAGCACGCCATCGTGTCCGACGAGGGCAACACGTCGAGCCTGTTCACGCCCGGCCTCACCGCGGGGGCGGCCCGCCACGACTGGCTGTGCCTGACCGGCGGCGCCATCGGCCAGGGCATGCCGGTGGCCACCGGTGCCGCGGTGGCGTGCCCCGACCGCCAGGTCATCAACCTCCAGGCCGACGGCAGCGCGCTGTACACCATCCAGTCGCTGTGGACCCAGGCCCGCGAGGGCCTCGACGTGGTCACCATCGTGTTCAACAACCGCTCGTACGCGGTGCTCAACATGGAGCTCGACCGCGTCGGCGCCGAGGCCGGCGGGCCCCGGGCCAAGGACCTGCTCGACCTGTCCCGCCCCGACATGGACTTCGTGGCCCTGGCCACCGGCCTGGGCGTGCCCGCCACCCGGGCCGCCACCGGCGAGGAGCTGTCCGACCAGCTCGGCCGCGCCCTGGCCCAGCAGGGCCCCAGCCTCATCGAGGCCCTGGTCCCCTCGCTCATGTGACAACCCGAGGAGTCGTGCCCGAGGTCCAGACGGTCCTGCGCATCGACAGCACCCCCGGCGACACGGCGCGGGCGCGCGCCCTGGTGGAGGAGGCCGGCGGCGCGGTCGTGGCCGGCCAGGACGGCCCGGGCGGGCCGCTGGTGGCCGCGTTCCACGTGGCCGGGGACGCAGCGCTGGCCGCGGTGCGGGTGGCCGCCGCGCTCGACGCCACCGGGCGGCCGCGCATGGCGCTGGCCACCGGCGAGGTGGAGGGCGCCCGCCGGCGGGCCGACGCGCTGGCCCGCCTGGAGGGGGAGCCCGGCACCGGCGCGGTGGCGCTGCTGGCCGCGTCCGCCGCGGTGATGGTCACCCACGCCCTGCCTCCCGGCGCCGACCTGGTCGACCGGGGCATCGCCCCGCTGGCGGGGTCGGTGGCCGAGCGGGTCTACGAGCTGCGGTGGTCGGCCGGGGATCGGGCGGGCGAGGGCGCGGCCGCCTCCAACCTGGGCTGGGCCCTCCGGGCCGCGGCCCGTCTCGTGGTCGGCCGCGACGAGCACGTCGCCCGGCTGGAGGCGGCGTGGCAGGCGGCGCTGGCCGGCGAGCGCCGGGTGGTGGTCGTGGCGGGCGACCCCGGGATCGGCAAGACGACCGTGGCGGCCGAGCTGGCGCTGCGGGTGCACGCCGCGGGCGGCACGGTCCTCTACGGCCGCTGGGACGAGGAGGGCCTGGCCCCCTACCAGGCCCTGCGGGAGGCGCTCGGGACCTACGCCGCCGCCAGCCCCCGGCCGCGCCTGCGGGCGGACCTGGCCCAGCACGCGGGCGAGCTGGCCCGCCTCCTGCCCGACATCGCGGCCCGCATCGGCGGGGTGCCACCGCCGCTGGCCGACGACCCCGATGCCGAGCGCCTGCGGCTGTTCGACGCGGTGCGCGACTGGCTCGGCGCCATCGCCGCCCGCCGGCCCGTGCTGCTGGTGCTGGACGACCTCCAGTGGGCCGACCGCTCGTCGCTGCTCCTGCTCCGCCACGTGCTCGACTCTCCGCCGTCGGGACCGCTGCTGGTGGTGCTGACCCTGCGCGACGGCGACGTCGAGGGCACCGGTCCCCTGCACCGGCTGACGCCGCTGGAGAGCGAGGCGTTGAGCCGGGTCGACGTGGCCGGCCTCGGCCCCGAGGACGTGCGGCCGGCTCGTGGGCCAGGCGCTCGGCCGCCCGGTGGGCGAGGACGAGTCGGAGGTGACGGCGTGGCTGGCCAGCGAGACCGCCGGCAACCCGCTGTTCCTGCACGAGATCCTGCGAGGCCTCGACCCGGCCGACCCCGCCGCCGCGCTGCGGGCCGCCCGCGACCGCCTGCCCGAGCGGGTCCACGACGTGGTGCGCTGGCGGCTCTCCGGGCTGTCCCCCGCGGTGGAGGACACCCTGGCCGCCGCCTCGCTCATCGGCGAGGAGTTCTCCCTCGACGTGCTCGCCACGGCGGTGGGGACGCGCGAGCTCGACCTGCGCCACCGCATCGACGACGCCGCCCGCGCCGGGGTGGTCCGCGAGGTGGGGGACGGGCGCCGGGCCGCATTCACGCACGCGGTGGTCCGGCGCACGCTCCAGGACCACGTGAGCCCGGCCCAGGCCGCCGCCCTCCACCGGCGCATCGCCGAGGCGCTGGCGGCCCGGGACGGCGCGGCCGCGGCCGAGGTCGCCCACCACTACCTCCAGGCGGCCGACACCGAGACCGCACCGCTGGCGGTGCGCTGGGCCCGGGCCGCGGCCGACCAGGCCCGCATCGAGACCGCGTTCGAGGGGGCGGTGTGGTTCCTCGGGCGGGCGGTCGACGTCCATGACAGCTACGGCGGCGCCGGCGACGGCGGGACCGCGGCCCGGGAGCTGGCCTGCGAGCTGAGGCTGGACCTGGCCGACGCCCACGACCGGGCCGGGGAGTTCATCGCCCGCGACCTGCCGCCACCTGGAGGCGGCGGAGCTGGCTCGCGACCTCGACCGCATCGACCTGTTGACCCGGGCCGCCCTCGGCTACGGCGGGCCGCCTGCCGGCCGCGCCCCGTCCAACCCCCGGGCCCGCAAGCTGCTGGAGGAGGTGCTGGAGCGGCTTCCCGATGCCGACAGCCGGGCCCGGGCGCTGGCGCTGGCCCGCCTGGCGCACGTCCGCCACGGCGACGCCCCCCACGCCGAGCGCAAGGCGCTGGCCGACGAGGCCGAGGCCATCGCCCGCCGGCTCGACGCGCCGGTGGTGCTGGCGTCGGTGCTGCTGCTCCCGGGTGCTGGCCCTGGACGGCCCCGACGACCTGGACGAGCACCTCGACATCGGCGCCGAGGTGATCCGCATCGGCGAGCAGACCCGCGACCAGGACCTGGTGCTCCAGGGCGGCCGGGTCCGCATCCACCCGCTGTTCGTGGTGGGCGCCCACGACGCGGCCCGGGACCTGGCCGACCGCTTCACCCGGCCTGGCCGCCACCGTCCGCCATCCCGAGCACCTGCGCGTGGCGGCCATGTGGCGGATCATGTGGGCGGGGCTCCAGGGCCGCTTCGCCGAGGCCGAGGCCGAGGCCGGCGAGCTGCGCGACCGCCTGGAGGCGGCCGGGCACCCGCAGGCCGGCAACCTGTACGCGGCCGAGACCTTCGTGCACCGCTGGCTCGAGGGCACGCTGGCCGGGGCCACGCCCGGCATCGAGGGCGAGGACCAGCTCAGCCCGGCCGGGTTCCCGTTCTGGGCCATGCACGTGTGGGCCCTGGCCGGGGTGGGCCACGCCGAGTCGCTGGCCCGCAACCTGGGGGACCGGGACGTGTCCGAGCTCGCCGCGGTCGACGCCAGCTACAACTGGCTGATGGCGGTGGTCGGCGTGGCGGTGGCCGCCTCGACCGGGGGCGACCCCACCTGGGCCCGGGCCGCCCACGACGCGCTCGCCCCCTACAGCGGGCGCAACTGCGTGATGGGCTACGCCGCCTACCTGGGCGCCGTCGACCACCACCTGGGCACCCTCGCCACCGTCCTCGGCGCCACGACGAGGCGGTCGAGCGCCTGGACGCGGCCCTGGACCGCCACCGCACCATCGAGGCCCGCCCGTGGGTGGCCCTGTCCGCGGCATGGGCGGCCAACGTGCTGGCCGAGCGCGACGGTCCCGGCGACGCCGAACGCTCCGGCTCCCTGCGGGCCGAGGCCGAGGCCCTGGCCGAGGAGCTGGGGATGCGCTCGCTCCCCACCGTTCTGTGAGCCACCACGCGCCATAGGCACGGTGAGCGCTGACAGAACCGTGGTCTCAGTGGTTGAACCGGTCCAGGTGCTCGCTGAGCTTGGGGTAGACCTCGCGTGCCGCGTTGCGGCCCACCAGCGCGTCGAGGTGGGCGTAGCCGGGCAGCAGCAGCCGCTTGTACAGCGTCGGCTCGTTGCTGCCTTGCAGCCACCGGAGGGTCCGCATGCTGCCCTCGGGATGGAAGATGTAGTTCCGCTCCCCCTGCACCAGCAGGATGGGCAGCCGCAGCCGCTCGGGGTGGGCGGTGTAGACGGCCTCGCCCTGGGCGTCGACCACGAGGCGCCGCTGCATGATGGTCCCCATGTGGCCGAGCGAGGCCAGGTTGCCCACCCCGAACAGGTCGTCGAGGTGGTCGTGGGTGGCGTCGTCGAGCTGGTCGTGGGTGTGCGTGCAGCCGTAGATGGCGTTGATCCAGCGGCACAGCGCCTTGTCGCAGCGCTCGGAGCGGGGCATGGGCACGGCCCGCAGCGCCAGGTCCAGCGCGGTGTTGGGCAGGTTCAGGCCCCGCAGGGGTGACACCTGGCGGGCGCCCACCCAGCCCAGGGCCCGGTTCACCTTGAGCGCGGCCTTGGTCTGGTTGAGGTACGACGTGGCCGGGTGCAGCGGGAACTGCATCGCCACCGCCGAGCGCACGCCGCCCATCCCGAGCGCCAGCGCCATGAGCAGGCTGGCCGAGCCGACGCAGTGCCCGAGCGCCTGGACGCTGGGCGCCCCGGTGACCCGGCGCACCTCGGCCACCGCGGTGGGCCAGTCGCGCTGGGCGACGTCGTCGAGGGTGAACGACGTCCACGCCGAGGGCAGGTCGATGCTGGCCCGGTAGTCGAACAGCCAGACGTCGTAGCCCGCCTCCACCAGGTGCTCGGCCAGGTTGGTCTCGACCGTGTCGATGGCGAACGAGGTGGAGGGCATGCCGAAGCCCGCGGCCAGCAGGACCGGCCCCTGGCGCCCGCCCTCGTAGCGGACCAGGCGCAGCCAGGCGTCGTCGCCCAGCGCGTTGCCCTCGTGCCAGGTGCCCGCGCCGTCGCACCAGCGGGGCTCGGGGATGGGGAGCCGCAGCCTGCGGTGCCCGGCGCCCTCCAGCGGGACCGGCTCGCGGCGCTCGGCCGGGAAGCGGCCCACGTCCCGGATCGGCCCGCCGTACACCTTGAGCAGGGAACGGGCGAAGGTGCGCCCGAAGCGGGCCAGCCAGCGGGCCTGGTCGAGGGCGCCCTCCACCCCCGTGATCCGCATGGTGGTGAGCTGGCGGGCGAAGTCGCCGGGGGCGATCCGCAGCACCCCGGCCGCGGCCACCTCGCCCTCGGGACCGCCCGAGCGCACGGTGACGTACAGCGTGGTGGTGTCGTTCCAGGCGTCGAGGGCGAAGGAGCGGTCGTTGAGCACCTTGTGGCCCTCGAAGGCGAAGCGCCGCCCGTCCTCGGCCACCAGGTCGAGCAGGTAGCGCATGTTCCACGTGTCGACGTGGCTCGGGTCCTCCTGCACGAGGCGGAACGATCCGTCCTCGACCCGCAGGCGGTGGGGCGCCAGCACCGGGGCGATCACCGTGCCGCTGAGCCGGCCGGGCGTGGAGGGATCCGCCAGCAGCGCGGGCAGGTCGTCGATCTCTATGGTCAGCACGAACTCGCAGGGGGTGCCGTCGGCCCGGCCCCGCTCGGCCCCGGCCCGGGCCGCGTGCCTCGCTGCCGCCCTCGGCCGCGGTCCCCACCCAGCCCGCCATGCGCTCGGTGAAGCCCACCCCGGGGGTGGTGGCGCCCTCGCCACCCGAGGACATCGTGGGGGCGTCGCCCCGCGGGCGCACCAGCTGGGGCGTGGGCCCCCGCTCGACCTGCCAGCCGCGCTCGGCGGCCAGCAGCGCGGCGGCCCGCTCGCTCAGGGCGGAGATGGTGAGCAGGGGGTTCACGGCCAGGGGCCGGGGGACGATGGCGCCGTCCGCCACCAGCAGGCCGTCGTACACGTCGGTGCCCTCGCCGGAGTACACGCGGCCGCGGTCGTCGACCACGCCGTGGGCGCCGTCGTCGGCCATGGCGCACCCGCCCAACGGGTGCACGGTGACCAGGGACTCGTGCAGCATCGGCGACCACAGCGGGTTGCCGACGTACTCGGCGCCCAGGGCGGCGGTGGCCGAGCGCAGCAGCGCCGCGTCCCGGTCGAACATGGGCAGGTCGCCGAGCGCGGGCCAGTCCACCCGCAGCTCGCGCCCGTCGAGGCTGAGCTCGCCGTCGCCGGGGTCGTCGCTGATGAGCAGGTAGGTGAGGGAGCGGTCGGCCGGGCCGCCGGAGCGGTCCCAGACCGCGCCGCCCGTGGCCCGGGCCCGGCGCACCAGCCGGGCGGCGAAGGCCGCGGGGCTGCCGCCGTCGTCGATGTCGGCCGCCACCGCGAAGGCCGCGGGCATCAGCGACCGCAGCGCCCCGGGGATGGCGCCCTCTTCGAGGATGGTCGCCCGGCCGGGCGTGTCCTTGCCGCTCAGGTCGATCACCCCGGTGATGCAGGGCCCCACGGCGTTGTGGGCCGTGACGGCTCGGCGACCCAGGCCGATGCCCCGCATCTCCGGGTCCTTGACGTCGTAGGCGAAGGCCAGCACATCGCCGTTGCCGGAGAAGGCCTGGCCCAGCCGGGGGGAGACGGCCAGGCCCTCGGCCCGCGAGCGCATCAGGATCTCCGTTGATCCCAACGTGCCCGCGGCCAGCACGACCACGTCGGCGAACACGAACGATGCCGGCGGGTCGAAGCGGGTGCGGCCTCCGCCCACGACGTCGAAGGTGACCACCCAGCCGCCATCGCCGGGGCCCCCGGAGACCTTGCGCACGGTGCGCACCTCGGCCTCGCAGTACACCTCGGCGCCGTGGGCGACGGCATCGGGCAGGTAGTTGACGGTGACGGTGTTCTTGGCCCCGTGGTTGCAGCCGGACACGCAGTCGCCGCACAGGGTGCAGGCGGACTGGGTGACGCCGGCGGCGTTGGGGCCGTCGCTGAAGGTGACGTTGAGCTTGGGGCGGATGACGGAGGCGCCGATGCCCTCGGCCGCCTTGCGCAGGGCGGCCAGCTTGGTGGGCTCGGGCCAGTCCTCGGGGTAGGGGGTCGAGCCGAGCATGCGCTCGGCGGCGTCGAAGTAGGGGCCGAGCTCGGCGGGGCCACGCTCTGCTCCCCGCAGGGCCGCCGGCCAGCGGGGGTCGTCGTAGACCCAGGCCGGCGGGCGCAGGGCCACGCCCGCGTTGATGAGCGAGGTGCCACCCAGCCCGCAGCCGACGATCACGCTGAGGTCATGGCCGGCCCGCAGGTCGAACAGCCCGGTGGCGGGGCCGCGACGCCGGTCGCCGGTCCGCACCTGCAGCTGGCGGGCGGCTTGGAGCATGGTGGAGGGGAAGTCGCCGGCCACCATCTCCCGGCCCCGCTCGAGCAGGCACACCGAGCGGCCGGCCCGGGCCAGGCGGGAGGCGGCGATGGCACCGCCGTAGCCGGACCCGACCACGACCACGTCGTAGCGGGCCCGCATCCGGTGGTGCGGGCTGGCCAGGCGGGGCATCGGCGGCGGGCTCACCGCTTGGGCCTGTCCTGCCGTTCGCCTGATCGTTTCCATGTCCGTTTCCCGGTCCTTCCACCCGCGGAGATGGGCCGGCCCCGCCGCAGGCCGGCCCACTGCTGAGGTGCGACTGTGCCTATCACCCAACCCGCCGGATCATCCGCCACGATCTCTGCCACCCGGGGAAGGCTGCCAGTTGCTCCGTGACCACAGCCTCCGCCCTCCCGCGCAAACCGCGTGCAAACACGTGCCACGTGTGTCAACTGTCACAGGTAGCCTTCCATTCCCCGCCATTGCCTGTAGTGGCACAATGCTCAGCGGTCCCGAGGGAGGCAGGTGCAGGTCCAGATCACGCTCGCCGGGGACGTCCGGGTCGACTCCACCGCGCTGAGCGGTCCGCCCCGCGTCGTGCTGGCGGCGCTGGTGCTGGAGCGCCCCGCGGGCCTGCCCCGCGAGCGCCTGGCCGACATCGTGTGGCCCGACGGGGCCCCCAAGACCTGGGCTTCCGCGCTGCGCACCCATGTCAGCCGGGTCCGCTCGGTGCTGGCCGGGGCGCTGCCGGGCGCGGGCGAGATCGTGGTGGCGGGTGAGCCCGGCTACCAGCTCGTCCTGCCGCCGGACGTCGAGGTCGAGGTGGACTTGGAGGCGGCAGCGAGGGACGTGGCCGAGGCCCGGGCCGCGCTGGCCGCGGGCGACGGTCCGACCGCACTGGCGGCGGCGGCTGCGGCGGTCGACCGGCTGCGGGCCCCGTTCCTGCCCGGCCAGCCCGGCGGGTGGGCCGACGAGGTGCGGGTGGGTCTGGACGACCTGGTGGTGGCGGCGCACGAGGTCGTCAGCCAGGCGGCCCTGGTGGCCGGGGATCCCGACCGGGCGCTGGCCGCGGCCGACGCCGCGGTGGCCCGGTCCCCGCTGCGGGAGAGCGCCCACCGGGCCCGGCTGGCCGCCCTGGCCGCGGCGGGCAACCGGGCCGAGGCGCTGCGGGCCTACCAGCGCCTGCGCCGGGCCCTGGCCGACGAGCTGGGCGTCGACCCGTCGCCCGAGACCGAGGCCGCCTACGTCGCCCTGCTGGGGCCGTCCGCCGCCCCGGCCCCGCCGTCGCGGACCGCGATCCCGGCCCGGGCCGGCCCCGCGCCGTTCGTGGGCCGGGAGGCCGAGCTGGCCATCCTGGCCGAGGCGTGGGACCAGGCCGTGGGCGGCGCCCGTCACGTGGTGGTGGTCACCGGCGAGGCCGGGATCGGCAAGACGCGGCTCACGTCCGAGGCGGCCCGGCGCGTGGGCCAGGGCGGCGGCCTGGTCCTGTTCGGGCGGTGCGACGAGGAGGCCATCGTCCCCTACCAGCCGGTGGTGGAGGCCCTCGACGGCTACGTGGCCGCCACCCCGGCCGACGAGCTGCCCGCCCTCGGCGACGAGGCCCGAGCCGAGCTGGCCGCGGTGCTGCCGTCGCTGGACGCCCCCCGCCGGCCCGCGGGCGCCGGCGCCCGGGCGCGGCTGTTCGGGGCGGTGACCGACCTGCTGGCCGCGGCGGCCAAGGAGCGGCCCGTCCTGCTGGTGCTGGACGACCTCCAGTGGGCCGACGACGACACGCTGCTGCTCATGCGCCACCTGGTGCGCCACGCGGGGGACGCGGCCCTGCTGGTGGTGGCCATCACCCGCGACCACGACCTGGAGCCGGGTCACACCCTGGGCGACGTCGTCATCTCGCTCGACCGCGACGGCTGGGTGCGGCGCCTGCCGCTGCGGGGCCTGGGCGAGGACGAGGTGCTGGAGCTGGTGGCCCGCCTGGGCGCCCCCGGGGACGCCGGCAGCCAGGCCGCCACCGCCCGCCGGCTGGTGGCCGAGACCGCCGGCAACCCGTTCCTGGTCACCGAGGTGCTGCGGGCCGGCGGCGAGATCCCGCCGGGGGTGCAGGAGCTGGTGGCCGCCCGCGTGGCCCGCCTCGACCCGGGCGCCGCCGACCTGCTGCGCGCCGCGGCCATCGCCGGCGCCCGCTTCGACCTCGACGTGGTGGCCGAGGCCGCGGGGTTGGAGGGCCGGCCGCTGCTCGACGCGCTGGACGACACCCTGGCGTCGGGTCTGGTGGTGGAGGAGGACGCCGACCGCTACCGCTTCCCCCACGACATCGTGCGGCGCACGGTCGTGGCCCAGCTGAGCGCGGCCCGGCGCCGGGCCCTGCACCACGCCGTGGCCGCGGCCATCGAGCACCTGCGGGCCGACGCGCCCGACGAGCACGCCGCGGTGCTGGCCCACCACAGCTCCCTGGGCGCGGGGCCCCGGGGCGACGCCCGCGCCGTGCACTGGTCCCGGGTGGCGTCGGCCCAGGCCGCGGCCCGCAGCGCCCCGACCGAGGCGGTGCGCCTGTGCCGCCAGGCGCTGGTCCACGTCCCCCCGGGCGACGACGGGCTGCGCGCCGCGGTCACGGCCGACCTGGGCCGCGCCCTGGTGGCCACGGGCGACCCGGCCGGCCCCGCCGCGCTGGTCGACGCCGCCGAGGAGGCCCGCGTCCACGGCCGGGCCGACGTCGTGGGCCTCGCCGCCCTGGCCCTGGCCGACGCCGCCGAGCACGATCCCGCGCTGGCCGCCGACGCCCGCCGCCTGCTGGAGGCGGCCGTGACCGCCGAGCCCGGCCCCGACCCCTTGCCCCTCGCCCGCCTGCTGGTCCGCCGGATCCGGCTGGCTCCGTCGGGCACCACCGCGCTCCGCCCGCCGTCCTCGACCGTGGAGGCGCTGGCGGCGCACGTCGCCGGCCTGGACGACGCCTCCCGCCTCGACGAGCGCCGCGCCCTGGCCGCCGAGCTGGCCACGCTGGCCGAGGCCACGGGCGACCCCGCGGCGCGGGCCCGGGCGGCCCACGAGCAGGCCATGGCGGCCGCCTGGCTGGGCGACGACGAGGCGACGGAGGAGGCCATCGCCGCCCTGGAGGCCGCATGCGGCGAGGACCGGTCCGTGGCCCACCTGCTGGCCGAGCACCGGGCCACCCGCCTGGCCCGTTCCGGTCGCTTCGCCGAGGCGTGGTCCGCCCTGGACGGCGCCCGCCATCGGGCCGTGCTCACCCACCTGTGGCTGGAGGCCCCCGACCCCGTCCCGCCCCCACCCGGCCCTCCCGGCGGGGCGCCCGGGTCGCTGGAGGCCCTCCACGACGTGGCCCTGGCCGCGCTGGCCGGCGATCCCCGGGCGAGGGGCCGGCTGGCGCCCCACGCCGACCTGGTCTGCGGCCTGGGCTACCGCACCTTCGCGGGCGCCGCCGCCTTCCACCTCGGCCGCCTGGCCGCCGCCGCCGGCGAGTGGGCCGAGGCCGAGCGCCACCTGCTGTCCGCCCTGCGCCTGCACACGGCCCTACGGGCCCGCCCCTGGGTGGCCTGGACCCAGGCCGCGCTGGCCGCGGTCCTGGAGGCCCGGGGCCGCCCGTCCGACCGCGAGTGGATCGCCGGCCTGCGGGCCGAGGCCCAGTGGGTGGCCGGCGACCTCGGCCTGCGCCCGCTGCCCGGCGACTCCGCCTGACCGACCGGGACGGCGAGGCAATAGGGGTCACGGCGGTGCTCTGGAGGCAATAGGGGTCGGGGGCCGACCAATATTGCCTCCAGAGCCGGTCGCCGACCCCTATTGCCTCGCCGTCCCGGTCGGCGCGCGGCGGTCAGCATGCCCGCCGCACCACTCGCCGGCGCCGTCGGGCCCTGCCCGGGCTAGAGGCCGGGCTCGCCGAAGGGGCCGGGGCCGCCGAAGGGGTCGTCGATGGCGGGGCGCACGCTGACCGGGGTGCCCTCGTCGGGCTCGCCTGCCAGCTCGGCGCCGAGGAGGCCGGCGTAGCCCCGCTCCTCCAGCTCCAGCGCCAGCTCCGGTCCGCCCGAGCGGACGATGGTGCCCTTGGCCAGCACGTGGACATGGTCGGCCCGCAGCTCGTGCAGCAGCCGGCTGTAGTGGGTGATGGCCAGCACGCCCAGCCCGGGCGTGCCGTCGACGGGCTGGGTGGCGGCCTCGATGCGCCGCGACGTGGCCCGCAGGGCGTCCACGTCGAGGCCGGAGTCCAGCTCGTCAAGCACCGCGATGGCCGGGTGCAGCACGCTCAGCTGGAGCGTCTCGTTCTTCTTCTTCTCGCCGCCCGACAGGTCCACGTTGAGGGGCCGGTCGATGAGCCGGGGATCGAGCGCCAGGCGCTCGGCCTCCACCCGGATGGCCGCCTCGACGCCCTCGGGGTCACGGCCCGCGGCCCGCAGCGCCGAGGCCAGCAGGTCGTGCAGCGAGACGCCGGGGACCTCGATCGGGTACTGGAGGGCCAGGAACAGCCCGGCCTGCGCCCGCTCCCACGGGGTCAGTGGCAGCAGGTCGGTGCCGTCGAGCGTGGCCGACCCGCCCAGCACCTCGTAGCCCGGCTTGCCCATGAGCACGTGCGCCAGGGTGGACTTGCCCGACCCGTTGGGCCCCATCACCGCATGGACCTCGCCCGAGCGCACCACGAGGTCGAGGCCGCGCAGGATCTCCTTGCCCGCCACCCCGGCCCGCAGGCCCGAGATCTCCAGCACGTGCGCCTCACTCATCGGGCAGCACCACCACGATCATTCCGTCGTCCACCCGCACGTCGTACACCGGCACCGCCCGGGTGGCGGGCAGCGACAGCGGCTGGCCGGTGGCCACGTCGAACTGGCTCCCGTGCTTCCAGCACTCGATCGTGCGCTCGTCGGGGTCGACCTCGCCCTCCGACAGGGGCACGTTCTGGTGCGAGCACACGTCGTGCAGGGCGTAGACGTCGTCGTCGAGGCGCACCACCGCGAGCTGGAGCCGGCCCACGTCGAAGTGGCGCGCGGTGCCGGGGGCCAGCTCGTCCAGCGGGCACAGCGGGACCTTGGCCATCAGGCGACGTCCTTCCGCGGCGAACTTGGCGCCGATGGTGGCGCGCAGCAGCGGGACCACCGCGGCCACCGGCAGCCGGCCCAGGACCTCGTCGAAGAAGCCGGCGACGATCAGGCGCTCGGCGTCCTCGCTGGGGACCCCCCGGCTCTCCAGATAGAAGCGCTGGTCCTCGTCCACCGGGCCGACCGCCGAGGCGTGGCTGCAGCGGACGTCGTTGTTCTCGATGACCAGGTTGGGGACCGACTCGGCCCACGCGCCCTCCGACAGCTTCACGTTGCGGTTGGTCTGGAAGGCGTTGGTGCCCCGGGCCTGCTTCCCCACCCGGATCATCCCGGTGTACACCGACCGCGACCGGCCGCCGACCGCCCCCTTGAACAGGAGGTTGGACGTGCAGTCGGGGGCGACGTGGTCCTGGAAGGTGCGGAAGTCGAGCGTCTGGGTGCCCTCGCCGAAGTAGACCGCGTCCAGCTCGCCGGTGGCGCCCCGGCCCAGCATGCGGCAGTCGGTGCGCAGCCGGGCGTAGTCGCCGCCGAAGCCGATGCTGGTGGTGCGGATCGTCGCCTCCGCGTCCACCAGCGACACCTGGAGCCCGAGCTGCCAGGTGGCGAGCCCGAGCTGCTGCACGGTCACGTGCCCGACCCGAGCGGCCCGGCCGACCAGGATCTCGGTCACCGGGACCACCAGGGCGGCCCCGGCGCCGGACGCCTGGATCTCCAGCACCGAGACCTCGCTGTCGTCGCCGGCCCGCACCACCAGCCGGGGGAAGGCGGCCACGCCGTCGCCCTCGGTGAGGTGGACGACGACCACCGGTCCGGGCAGGGCCATGCCGGCGGGCACGTCCACCACCACGGGCTCGGCCGCGAAGGCGTCGTTGAGGGTGACGAACACGTCGGGCGGCTCGGCCAGCGCCGCGCCCACCAGCCCGGCGTGGCCGTCGCCGGCCGCGCCGGCCACCAGGCCCTTGGCCCCGGCCTCACCCAGCTCGACGGCGACGACGCGGCCGTTGCGCACGACCACGGTGGCGGCCGGCTGGGCCACGGCGTCGACCAGGGCCTGCACGGCCCCGGGCAGCGCGCCGTCGCCTCCGTCGCCTCCGTCGCCGGGGGCGTAGGCGTCGAGGTCGAGCTCGTCGATGCGGCCGTAGCGCCAGACCTCCTCGTCGGTGGTCGGCAGCTCGGCGGCGGCGAAGCTGGCCGCGGCCACCGCCCGGCGTTCCTGTAGCCAGGCGGGCCCGTCGAGCGCGGCGGAGGCGGCGGGTGTGAAGTTGCTCAGCGTCGGTCCTTTCGCAGCTCGCCCGGCCGGTGCGGGGCCGCGTCCAGGGGAGGGTCAGCCTACCGGCGCGACCCCCCGGCGGACGTACCCCCGGTGCTCAGGTGTTGATGGCCTGGGCCTCCGACACGGCGAGCGCAGTGGTGGAGGTGGCCTGGATGGGCCCCAGCGGGCCACCCGCTCCCACGTTGGAGTCGAACGACGTCTGGTACACCAGCGTGGCGGTGGCGGTGACGTTGGCCGCGCTCTCGTAGAGATGGGTGCACGGCGACGACTGGGCCGCCGCGGGCAAGGCGGGGTCGTACGCGGGCGGGTCCACGCAGGTGAAGGTGCCGGTGCCGTCCCCGGGGTCGATGATCAGCGACGTGGGCGTGGCCGTCACCGTGACTCTCACGCCTCCGGCACGCGCATCCCTGCTGATCTCATCCCAGCCGCCTTCGAGCCAGTACCAGGCGGTGAGGCCCACCAGGTGGTTGCCCGGCTCGGGGCTGGTGTGGATGACCGGTGCCGGCGGGGTGATGGTCACGCTGCGGGCGAGCTCCCACGGGTTGACCACCGGCACGCCGTCCGGGAAGAACTGGAGGCCGACGTATTCGCCGCCGCACGATACGTGGAGCCACCGGCCCGGCTCGTCCGGTGTCTCCTCGGCCCGGATGTCGTTGCGCTGCTCCTCCTGGGTGGTGACCATGAGGTCCTCGTAGCTGAGGTAGCCCGGGGTCCCGTCCCGCATCGTGCAGTTCGGCCCCCGCGACCCGTTGTCGGCCCCGGGGGGCGGCGTGGCGCTCCCCGGACCACCGGTCTCGGCGTTGCCCGTCAGCGAGGTGCCGTTGTTCTGTGCGCCCGCGCGGTCGCCGACGTTCCCGCCTGGCGGGTCGTCCGCGCCGGCGCCGGTCGCCCCGCCGCATCGTCATCGCGGCCACGACGGCGACCGCCGCGGCTCTGGCCCAGTTCCTATGCATCAGCGCACACCTCTTCGCTGTTCTCCAAGCTCGTGACCTTCCACTCGCCGCTCTCCACCACGAGGGAGGCGATCAACCCGTCCCGCACGTCGTCGGACTGGTCCACCACCTCGCCGGTGGCGGCCAACACCGCCTCCAGCTGGTTGAGCCCGCAGTCGTGCACCGTCGCGGCGACGTCCCCGCTGTCGACCACCTCGGCGTCGAACTCGTAGGTGCCCCGCATGACCACGCCCTCGGCCACATAGCCCTGCAACAGGTTGCGGGCCGCGGTGAGGGCCTCGCCCGTGTTGTGGTCGGCCAGGAAGGGGGCGTCGGGCTGGGGCGGGTCACCGGCGCGGATGAAGTCGTTCCAGCTGGCCTCGTAGGCCGCGACGATCTCCTCCTCGACGGTGGGGCTGTCGCCCGTGTCACGTCGTCGTCGCCCAGGTCGGTCACGGGCGTGCTGCTGTCGTCATCGCCGCCGCAGGAGGCCCCCACCAGGGCCAACGCACCGAGCATCATTGCTCCCGCTGCCAACCCGCGTTTCACGACGCTGACGACTCCCTGCCTCGGCGGCGGTCCCGGCTCCAGCCGCCGGGATCCACGTTCGGGACGATGCTACGCGTGCCGCAGCACCCCGTGGGACCACCCCCGCGGGCGTCCCAGTGGTGTTCTAGCGCGTCGCTGTGAGCGGGCCGCTAGCCCGGGCGGCGGCGCTGCCAGAAGCGCCAGCGGGCTGCGGCTGCTCCGCTGCTTCTCGACCTGGATCTCGGCCATGATGTCGGGCCCCGCCGCGTTGACGATCTCCTCGGCCTCGTCGAGCAGGCGGGCCACCGAGCCGTCGTCCCGGTCGAGCGCGTCGAGCGGCTCGTCGGGCGTCTTGGGGGTCACCAGCGAGCCGTGGGCCCAGTTGACGTCGGCCAGGCGCCGCTCGTAGCGCGGGCAGTCGGCCGGGCACCGCCACGGCGCCTCGGGTGCCAGGTCGAGGTCGCACTTCCGGACGGTCTCCCCGTTGGGGTAGGTGCGTGACTCGAAGTGTTTGCAGTCCTGGCGCATCGGCACGGGACCATTGTGCCAGCGACCAGGGTGGTCGCGGCGAACCGGCGGCCGATCAGCCGACCGATCCCTCCATCTGGAGCTCGATGAGCCGGCTCCACTCCACCGCGTACTCCATGGGCAGGGTGCGGGTGACCGGCTCGATGAACCCGTTCACCACCATGCTCATGGCCTGCTCCTCGGAGAGGCCTCGGGACATGAGGTAGAAGAGCTGCTCGTCGGCCACCTTGGACACGGTGGCCTCGTGGCCGACGATCGCGTCGCGGGCCCCCACCTCCATGTAGGGGAAGGTGTCGCTCACCGAGTTCTCGTCGAGGATCAGCGCGTCGCACTGCACGTGGCTCCGGCAGCCGTAGGCGTCGTCCTCGATGCGGACCAGGCCCCGGTACGAGGTGCGGCCGCCGTCCTTGGAGATCGACTTGGACACGATCTTGGACGTGGTCTCGGGGGCGGCGTGGACCATCTTGGCCCCGGCGTCCTGGTGCTGGCCCGGACCGGCGTAGGCCACCGACAGGACCTCGCCCGACGCCTTGGGCCCGACCATGTACACGGCCGGGTACTTCATGGTGAGGCGGGAGCCGATGTTGCCGTCGATCCACTCCATGTGGCCCTCGGCCTCGACCCGGGCCCGCTTGGTCACCAGGTTGAACACGTTGGACGACCAGTTCTGGATGGTCGTGTAGGTGACCCGGGCGCTGGGCTTGACCACGATCTCCACCACGGCCGAGTGCAGCGAGTCGGTGGTGTACACCGGCGCCGAGCAGCCCTCGATGTAGTGCACCTTGGCGCCCTCGTCGGCGATGATCAGCGTGCGCTCGAACTGGCCCATGTTCTCCGCGTTGATGCGGAAGTAGGCCTGGAGCGGCATCTCCACCTCGACCCCCGGGGGCACGTAGATGAACGAGCCGCCCGACCACACCGACGAGTTGAGCGCGGCGAACTTGTTGTCGTTCTTGGGGATGATCGTCCCGAAGTAGGGCTTCACCAGCTCCGGGTGCTCCCGCAGCGCGGTGTCCATGTCGGTGAACAGGACGCCCTGGCGCTCGAGGTCCTCGCGGTTGCGGTGGAAGACGACCTCGGATTCGTACTGGGCGGTGACCCCGGCCAGGTACTTGCGCTCGGCCTCGGGGATGCCCAGCTTCTCGTAGGTGTTCTTGATCGACTCGGGCAGCTCGTCCCACTCGTCGACCTGCGCCTCGGTGGGCTTGACGTAGTAGTAGATGTCGTCGATGTAGATCTCGGACATGTCGCCGCCCCAGGTGGGCATGGGCCGGCGCTCGAAGTGCTTCAGCGACTTGAGGCGGTAGTCGAGCATCCAGTCGGGCTCGCCCTTCATCCACGACATCTCGCGGACGATGTCCTCGGACAGGCCCTTCTTGGGCTTGAAGACGTAGTTCTCCTCGTCGGCCCAGCCGAGCTTGTAGCGCCCCAGGTCGAGATCGGCGACGGCCATGAGCGGTCCCTCCGGACTGCGTTGGGGATCAGCGAGCAGCGGTCAATTTCTCCTACGCCGATAGTAGCAATCACCGGTTCCCGCTCCACCATGCGCACGCCGCCGCCGACCAACGCACTACGTAGTGGTATCTGCGCGCCGCGTCGTGCAGATCTGTCAACATGAGTCTCCATGCCGTCCCGCACGCCCCGCCACCCGGACCGAGCCGCCACCGAGGCGGCCCTCCAGAAGGCGGCGCTCGCCCTCGTCGAGCGCAACGGGGTCCTGGCCGGCCTCAACCTCCGGGAGGTCGCGGAGGAGGCGGGCGTCAACCGCGGCCTCGTGTACCACTACTTCGGCTCGCGGCGGGACCTGCTGCGGGCCGCGCTGCGGGCCGACGCCCAGCAGCGCTTCGGCGACTCGGCCCCCGGCTTCGGGCTGCCCGCCCCCGCCCGCTACTCCCGCTTCGTGCGCACCTTCGTGACCCACCGCCGGGCGGCCATGCTGGCCACGCTGCTCACCCTCGACGGCGACGACAGCCTGCACGCCGTGCCCGACCTCCAGGGGGCGCGGGGCCGGCTGGCCCGCGATGTCGCGGACGGCGCGCTGCCCGCCGACCTCGACACCGACGCCCTGCACATCGCCCTGTCCGCCCTGGTGTACGGCTACCTGGTGTTCCGGGAGCGCTTCGCCGACGAGCTGGCGACCGAGCCGCCGGACCTGGACGAGCGGGTCGCCACGATCATCGAATCCATGGTGGGTGGGCTCGTCTCCAGCTGAGCGTCTCCGACCGGCTGACACGAGCGACAGGTACGGGCGACCGCTCAAAGTCACACACCTGCCGTTTGCCGGTGTGGCACACTCGCTTTACTATCGCTGTGCCGGTCGTCACTCTGGGGACGGCCGGCGCCCGGTCGATCCGGACCGGTCATACACACAGGGGGACGACAGGTGGGACCGAACGACAGTAGGGGTTTTCGCGCGCAGGTGGCTCGCCATGCTCCTGGTCCTCGTAGCCCTCGCCGCCGCATGCGGCGGTGGCGACGACGACGACGAGGGGGCAGAGCCCTCCGGCGAGCAGAGCGACCAGTCCGAGCAGGGCGATCCGGTGAGCGGGGGGTCCATCACCGTGGGCCTGGAGGCCGAGACGCCGGGCTGGCTGCCCGGGTCGGCCAACTTCGCCAACTCGGGCGTGTCGGTCGCGTATGCGATCTACGACCCGCTGGTGCGCCTCGACGAGGACGGTGAGATCCATCCGTACCTGGCCGAGTCCATCGAGCCCAACGCGGACTTCACGGAGTGGACCGTCAAGCTGCGCCCGAACGTGCAGTTCCACGACGGCACGCCACTCAACTCCGCGGCCATGAAGACGATCTTCGACACGTACCTGACGAAGCCGGGCGCCAACACGGCCGGCACGCTGAGGGACCACCAGCTGGTGGTCGTCGACGACCTCACGTACAAGTACGTGCTCCCGGCACCCAACTCCGGGTTCGCCGACAACCTCGGCCTGGCCATCGGCTGGCCGTTCTCCCCCACCGCCGCGGCCGCGGCCGGGGCCGACGCCGGCAACCACCCCGTGGGGACCGGGCCGTTCGTCTTCGACAGCTGGGAGCGGGACTCCCGCCTGGTCGTCAAGAAGAACCCGAACTACTGGCAGGAGGGCCAGCCCTACCTCGACGAGATCGTCTTCCGGCCCATCCCCGACGAGGACACCCGCCTGTCCAGCCTGGAGAGCGGCGACATCGACGTGATGCAGACGCTACGCCAGAGCACGGGCATCCGCGCCCGCGACGTCGAGGGCGTCGACAACTACGAGTACCTGGGCAACACCACCGGCACCACCATCTTCAACACGACCAAGCCCCCGCTCGACGACGTGCGGGTGCGCGAGGCCCTGGTGATGGCCCAGGACCAGGAGCAGCTCATCGAGGTCCAGGGCGGCACCGGCGTCGTCCCGCCGTCGACCCAGATCTTCAGCCAGGACAGCCCGTACTACTCGGAGGACGTGGCCGACGCCTGGCCCACCTACGACCCCGAGGCCGCGAAGGAGCTGATCGACGAGTACGTCAACGACCCCAACCGGTCCGACGGGAAGGCCCCGGGCGAGCCGGTCAGCTTCCGCTACGACTGCCTGCCGGAGCCGGTGCTGGTGGACCTGGCATCGCTGTACCAGTCGTTCTGGCAGGAGATCGGCGTCCAGGTCGAGCTGCGCCAGGTCGAGCAGGCCACCCACGTGTCGGAGGCCCTGTCCGGCGACTTCCAGGCCAAGTGCTTCCGGGCCGGCCTCGACCGGGATCCGTACCCCACCCTGCGGGACGCGTTCACGCTGCCCAGCCCGCTGAACTTCACCCGGTTCACCGATCCGACCATCGACGCGGACCTGGCCGAGCTGGCCGCCTCGGGCGACCTCGAGGAGCGCCAGGCGCTCGTCGAGGAGATCTCGATGACGATCAACGAGGGCTTCCCGCTCAGCTACTACGGGAGCACGCTGGCCGTGCTCGCGGCCCAGGAGAATGTGAAGAACGTCGACGGGTGGACCTTCCCCGACGGGGTGAACGGCAGCGGCACGCCGGGCGCCACCACCCAGTGGGGGCAGGTCTGGAACACCGAGGGGTGATCGGGAGGCCTTGACACCCGGGAGCAGGACGAAGGTCAGGAGGGACCGATGGGACTGGTGCTGAAGCGGTTGCCGGCGATGGTGGCGACGCTGCTGATCGTGTCGTTCCTGACGTTCCTCCTGACCAGCCTGCTCCCGGGCGATCCCGCCATCCAGATCCTCGGCGCCGACTCCGCCACCGACGAGGACTCGCTCGAGGTGGTGCGGCAAGAGCTCCGGCTCGACGACCCGCTGTACGAGCGGTACGGGGCCTGGCTGAGCAACGTCGCCACCGGCGACCTGGGGCGGTCGTTCCGCACCGACCAGAACGTGAGGGAGGCCATCGCGGAGCGCATGCCCGTGACGATCGAGGTCGGGGGCCTGGCGGTGCTCATCGCGCTGGTCTTCGCCATCCCGCTGGGGACGCTGTCGGCCTTCCGGGCCGGGGGCCGGGCCGACCGGATCGTCACCGGCGCCAGCTTCGGCCTGCTGGCGCTGCCCCCCTTCATGGTCGCGATCCTGCTCATCCTGATCTTCGCGGTCACGCTCGGGTGGCTGCCCGCCACGGGGTGGGTCCGGTTCACGACCGACCCCCTCGAGAACCTGCGCCACGCCATCCTGCCGGCGTTGTCGCTGGCCATCGGCGAGATGGCCGTCTACACCCGCCTGCTGCGGGCCGACATGATCACCACGTTGCAGCAGGACTCGATCACGATGGCGCGCGCCAAGGGCATCCCGACCAAGCGGATCCTGTTCCGCCACGCCCTGCGGCCCAGCTCGTTCTCGCTGATGACCGTGGTCGGCCTCCAGGTCGCCACCATCATCGGCGGGGCCGTGATCATCGAGACCCTGTTCGCCCTGCCGGGGGTGGGGCGACTGCTGGTTGACTCCATCCTGCAGCGGGATCTCATCATGGTGCAGGGCTGCGCCCTGGTCATCGCCTTCGCCTTCGTGATCATCAACTTCATCGTCGACATCCTCTACACGTTCCTCGACCCGAGGATCCGCCATGGCAGCGCTGCAACCACTTAACGACGCCGCCGACCGTGTTCTCGGCCTCGGCGTCGACGACGAGCCGTCCCTCGATGTCGTCCCGGCGCCCGCGGGCACCGGGCCGCGGGCGCGGCGGCGCTGGCGGTTCCGGCGCGCCGGCGGGAAGAAGGGCGTCGCCTTCTGGGTGGCGGTGGCCTGGCTGGTCACGGTGGCCTTCTGCGCCCTGTTCGCCACCCGGCTGCCGCTCCCCGACCCCAACCGGCCCAACGTGATCGACCGCTTCGCCGGGTTCTCCGCCGAGCACCCGCTCGGCGCCGACTCGCTGGGCCGCGACCAGCTCTCCCGGGTGGTCCACGCGGCCCGGGTGTCCCTGGTCGTGAGCGTCACCGCCGTGACCATCGGACTGGTGGTCGGCGGCATCATCGGCACCGCGGTCGGCTACATCCGCGGCCGCACCGAGCGGGTCGTCATGGCGATCGTCGACGTGATCGCCGCCTTCCCCGCCCTGGTGCTGCTGCTGGCGGTGCTGGCCTTCGTGGGCCGCAGCCTCACGGTGATCGCGGTGCTGATCGGGGCGCTGTCCATCCCCGTCTACACGCGGGTGTCCCGGGCCAACACGCTGTCCATCGCCCAGCGCGACTTCGTGCACGCCGCCCACACGCTGGGCGCGAAGCAGTCACGCATCCTGTTCCGGGAGATCCTGCCCAACGTGGTCCCGGCGGTGGCCGCCTTCGCCCTGGTGGCGATGGGCCTCGTGATCGTGATCGAGGGCTCGCTCGCCATCCTGGGCCTGAGCGTCGAGCCGCCCGATCCGACCTGGGGGGGCATGATCGCCGCCAGCAAGCCGCACCTCGAGGAAGCCGCCCACCTGGCGCTGGTGCCGGCGGCGGCGATGTTCTTCACCGTCCTGTCGCTCAACTTCGTGGGCGACACGATGCGGCGCAGCCTGGACGTGCGGGACTCCAACCTGTGAGCGAGGCGCGCCGATGAGTCCCCGTCGCACGATCCGGCCCGGGAACTTCGACGAGGCGCCGCTGCTGGAGGTCGACGACCTGCGCACCAGCTTCGACACGCCCCGGGGACAGGTCGTGGCGGTGGACGGCGTGTCGCTGCACCTGGAGTCGGGCAAGACCCTCGGCATCGTGGGCGAGTCGGGCTCGGGCAAGACGGTGCTGGCCCGGTCCATCCTGCAGCTGATCTCGGCCCGCAACGTCACCATCGAGGGCCGGGTGCGGCTCCAGGGGCGGGACCTGGTCGGGCTGTCGCCCAAGGCCATGCGCAGCGTGTGGGGGGTCGAGGCCGCCATCGTGTTCCAGGACCCGATGACCTCGCTCAACGCCACCATGCGGGTGGGCGACCAGATCACCGAGTCGCTGCGCTTCCACCTCGACATGAGCCGGGGCGAGGCCCGGACCACCGCGGTGGCGCTGTTGCGCTCGGTGGGCATCCCCGAGCCCGAGGCCCGGCTGCGGGCCTACCCGCACCAGCTGTCCGGCGGCATGCGCCAGCGGGTGACCATCGCCATCGCCCTGGCCTGCGGGCCGCGCCTGCTGGTGGCGGACGAGCCCACCACCGCCCTCGACGTCACGATCCAGAAGCAGATCCTCGACCTGCTGGAGACGCAGAAGCGCGAGCGGGCCATGGGCATGGTCCTCATCACGCACGACCTCGGGGTCGTGGCCGGCCGCACCGACCGGATCGCCGTCATGTACGCGGGCCGGGTGGTGGAGCGGGGCCCGACCCGGGTGCTGTTCCACGACCGTCGCCACCCCTACACCGAGGGGCTGCTGCGCTCGATCCCCCGCATGTCCAACCCGGGGCACACGCGGCTCCAGGTCATCCCCGGGCGGCCGCCCGACCTGGTGGCGCTGCCGTCGGCCTGCGCCTTCGCGCCCCGATGCCGCTACGCCCAGCCCCGGTGCCTGGAGGAGCAGCCGCGCCTGGTCGACGTCGGCCAGGGCCACGAGCACGCCTGCTTCTACCCGGTGGGCACGCCCGACGGGGGCGAGGCGCTGGGCCGCAACCTGGCCGCGGGCGAGAACGCGGCGGGGATGCCGGTGACGCCGGACGCCACGCTCGACGTGACGACGTATGTCCCCGAAGAGGAGGCGTCCTAGTGGCGGGCAGCGGGCCGGCCGCGCTGCGCGAGCGCGACGACATCATCCTGCGGGTCGAGAACCTGGTGGTGACGTTCCGGCTGGGGCGGCACGACCGGGTGCAGGCGGTGTCGGACGTCAGCTTCGACGTGGCCCGGGGCGAGACGCTGGGGCTGGTGGGCGAGTCGGGCTGCGGCAAGTCGACGACGGCCAAGGCGATCATGTACGCCCCGCGGCCGACCTCGGGCCGGGTGACGTTCGAGGGCCACGACATGTCGGCCCTCGACCGCGAGTCGCTGCGCAAGCTGCGGCCCGAGATGCAGATGATCTACCAGGACCCGATCTCGTCGCTGAACCCCCGCCGCCGGGTCAACGACATCGTGGGCGAGGGCCTGTCCATCTGGGGCCGGCGGACGGGCGCGGCCGACAAGGTGGCCGACACGCTGCGCTCGGTGGGCATAGACCCCGAGGCCGCCGGCGACCGGCGCCCGCACGAGTTCTCCGGCGGCCAGTGCCAGCGCATCTGCATCGCCCGGTCGCTGATCCTGGAGCCGTCGGTGCTGATCTGCGACGAGCCGGTCTCGGCGCTCGACGTGTCGGTCCAGGCCCAGATCCTCAACCTGCTGGAGGACCTGAAGGCGGAGCACGGTCTCACGATGGTGTTCATCGCCCACGACCTGGCGGTGGTGCGCAACATCAGCGACCGGGTGGCGGTCATGTACCTGGGCAAGCTGTGCGAGGTCGGCCCGGCCGACTCCCTGTACGCCCGCCCCGCCCACCCGTACACCGCCGCCCTGATCGAGGCGGTGCCCGAGCCCGACCCCGACATCCCGGTCCCGCTCACGGCCCTGGCCGGCGACCTACCGTCCCCGCTCGACCCCCCGTCCGGCTGCCGCTTCCGCACCCGCTGCCCCCGGGCCCAGGCCCGCTGCGCCGACGAGGAGCCCACCCTCCGCCGGGTGACCGCCGACGGCGTCGACCACGTCGTCGCCTGCCACTTCCCCCTGGTGGACGCCGAGCCGGTCGGCATGCCCGTGGCCGTCGTGGCCGCCGCTCCCCGGCCGGCCGACGCCGCCGATCCCGGCCAGGCCGGTCCGGCGAGGCCGAGCCGCAGGACGCCTGAGGTGCGCGACCGCGTCTGACGGTCTTCACGCAATGGCCACCGGGCATCGGCCGCGGGCCGAAGCGGGGTCACGCGGCCGGCGTACGTCGCCCCCGACGACGCCGAGTTCGGGTCGGCGGTCGGCCGAGGCGCTCCGCCGACGCCCCGGCCGAGCCCGACCCCGCCGACTGCCCGTCCGACTCCGCCACGAGCTCGTCGACCAGCAGTCGGCTCGATCAGACATCCCGTGGCCGATGCCCTGACCCCGGTGCCTGCGATTCAGTCCGCCTGTCAGCTGAGCGGCCCGCGAGCGAGCTTCGTGCTGCCGAACACTGCAGCTCCGCCGAGCAGCAGCGCGAGCACCGGCGGCGAGGGCTGACCGTCACTGTCGCTGCCGGTGGCCGGAAGGCTGCCACCAGTCGCCGGAGCGACGGTCGTCGTCGTCGACGGAACCACATCGTGCGATGTCGCCGCTGTCGTGGTCGACCCGCGACCGTCGTCGTGGTCGTCGACACCGTCGTGGTCGACAGCTCCTCGGTCGTCGTGGTCGTCGACTCCGTCGTGGTCGTCGGTTCCATCGCGTCGTCGTGGTCGTCGACTCCGTCGTGGTCGTCGACTCCGTCGTGGTCGTCGGTTCCATCGGTCGTCGTGGTCGTCGACTCCGTCGTGAGTCGTCGGCTTCTCCGTCGTCGAGGTCATTCGACGAGGTCGTGGTCGTCGACTCCGTCGTGGTCGTCGGCCTCTCCGTCGTGCGCGGTCGTCGACGAGGTCTGGTCGTCGAGGCGTCGGCGGTGTCTCACAACCCGTGACCCAGAACACCTCTGTGCGGTTCACGTCGGCGCCCTGAGACCCATGCGGCGTTCACCGTCAGCTTCACATGCCAGCCCTGCTGGGGTGCGGCTCGAACGCTGCGAGCAGGCTCGCTGAGATCGTAGGTCTTGCTCAGCGTCGAGGCCCGCTACCGAACCACCACCGCTGTTGTCATCCTCACCGATGAAGATGTCGGTGTCCTCGAGGATCACCTCGTTTCCTGGATGAGCGGCTGCACTTTGAACGTCACATCTGCAAGAGGTACCCTCGTCGTGCCGTGGTCGACCTGGAACGCACCCGACATGGGCTCGTTGTCCGGATGATCTCGAACTCCCCGCCGTCGACGTCCTTGCACCGTGCCGTTCCGACATGACACGCAGCCCGATCCGTGCTCACCGGCCTGCCGACGATGCCGGTCGGAACGGGCGACCGAGCTGCGCTCGAGCGCAGTGGCCAGCGATGTCGAGTGGCGCGTCGATGCCGGCTCTGCTGGTCCGCCGGACACGATCGCCGGCTGACCGGTCGACCTCGGCGTCAGCCCGCGCCGCCGCGCGGCGTCGTCGGGAGCGGCGGACCGGCTGCCGCCACCCGCCACCCAGGTGGCGTACAGGCGGGAGTAGGCGCCGCCCGCGGCCACCAGGTCCGCATGGGTGCCCAGCTCGACCAGCTCGCCGCCGTCGACCACGCCCACCATGTCGGCCCGCTCCGAGGTCGAGAGCCGGTGGGCGATCACCACCACCGTCCGGCCCTTCGAGCAGCCGGTCGACCGCGCCCTCCACCAGCGCCTCCGTGCCGGGATCGAGGCTGGACGTGGCCTCGTCCAGCACCAGCAGGGCGGGGTCGGCCAGCGCGGCCCGGGCCAGCGAGACGAGCTGCTTCTCTCCGGCCGACAGCCGGCTGCCCCGCTCCCTCACCTCGGTGTCGAGGCCCTCGGGCAGCGACGCGAACCGGTCGTAGGCGTTGACCGCTCGCAGCGCCGCGTCCACCTCGGCGTTGGTCGCTCCGGCCCGGGCCAGGCGCACGTTGTCGCGGATGGTGGCGTTGAAGAGGAACCCCTCCTGGGGGATCACGACGATCCGGCCCCGCAGCGAGTCGATGGTGGCGTCGCGCAGGTCCACGCCGCCGAAGCGCACCGACCCTTCCGTCGCGTCGTACAGCCGGGCCACCAGCTTGGCCAGCGTGGACTTGCCGGCCCCGGTCGGCCCCACCAGCGCCAGGCGCATGCCCGCCGGCACCCGCAGCGTGACGTCGCGCAGCACGGTCGGCCCGTCGGCGTAGGCGAACGACACGGCGTCCACCTCGACGTCGCCGCCCGGGGGCAGGTCGACGGCGCCGGGCCGCTCGGGCACGTCGACCGGCGTGTCGAGCAGCTCGTACAGCTTGTGGAGGCCGGCGCCCGCGGACTGGACCATGTTGAACAGCTGGCTGAGCTGCTGCACCGGCTCGAACAGGTTGGACAGGGCCAGCACGAAGAAGGCGACGGTGCCGAGGGGGATGACGCCCTGGTGCACCCACATGCCGCCGAAGCCGAGCGCCAGCGCCGTCGTCCCCCAGCCCGCCAGCTCGATGACCGGCAGGTACCAGGCCGAGATCTTCACCGAGCGCATGTGGCTCTCGTACAGCTCGCGGTTGCCGGCCTCGAACCGGCCGACCTCCACGTCCTCGCGGGCGAAGGCCTGCACCACGCGGACCCCGGCGATGCCCTCCTGTAGGTGCGACAGCGTGTTCCCGATGCGGTCGCGGACCTCGAGGTAGGCGACGTTGGAGTCCCGCTGGAACTTGATGCTGGCCAGGATCACCGGCGGCAGGGCCAGCCCGCACACCAGCATGAGCTGCCACGACACCGCCGTCAGCACCACGAGCGAGATCACCAGCAGCAGGGCGTTGGACACGAACATCGTCAGGCCCATCTGGACCAGCTCGGACAGCGAGTCGACGTCGGAGGTCATGCGGGACACCAGCACGCCCGCCTTGGACCGGTCGTAGAACGGCATCGACAGCCGCTGCAGGTGGTCGAACACCCGCACTCGCAGGCTCTTGAGGAACTCCTCCCCGACCCGGCTGATGAGCGCGATCTGGATGCGGTACGTGAAGTAGGCGGCGATGGCCACGACCACGTAGCCGGCCACCGCCAGGTTGAGCTTGGCCGGGTCGCGGGCGGTGATGCCCTGGTCGATCCCGAACTTGACCAGGTACGGGCCCGCCAGCACCGTGCCGGTCCACGCCACCACCATGGCCAGCGCGGCCAGGACCCGCCGCCGCTGGGGCCGCAACATGCGCGTGGTGCGGCGCAGCACCCGGCCGGCCTCGACCCGGTCGAGCCGATCCTCCTCACTGACGCCGCCCTGCATCCACATCTACGACCCCACCTCCTGCCGGGCCTGCTCGGCGCTCGCGTGGCCGTTGCCGTGGCCGTTACCGTCCCCCTGGCCGTTGCCCTCGCCGTTCCCGTCCCCGCTGCCGTTCCCGTCCCCGACGGTGGCGTGGACCCTCTCGGCGTCGGCGGCCTCGGCCGCGGCGAGCACAGCCCGGTAGCGGTCGTCCGAGGCCAGTAGCGAGGCGTGGGTGCCCTCGGCCACCACCTGGCCCCCGTCGATCAGGACCACCCGGTCGGCCAGGGCGATGGTGGCGGGGCGGTGGGCGATCACGATGGTCGACCGTCCCCGCATGACCTCGGTGAGGGCGTCCCGGATCTCGTGCTCCTTGGTGGGATCGACCGCCGAGGTGGCGTCGTCGAGGATCAGCACCCGCGGGTCGGCGAGGATGGCCCGGGCGATGGCGATGCGCTGGCGCTGCCCGCCCGACAGCGAGTAGCCCCGCTCGCCGATCAGGGTGGCGTACCCGTCGGCCAGGCCGCTGATGAACTCGTGCGCACCGGCCAGGCGGGCGGCCCGCTCGATGGCTTCGTGGGGCGCGTCGGGGTCGGCGAAGGCGATGTTGGCGCCGATGGTGTCGCTGAACAGGAAGGTGTCCTCGAACACGATGCCCACGGACCGGCGCAGGTCCCGGACGGTCAGCGTGCGGACGTCGGCGCCGTCGATGCGGATCGCACCGTCCTCGACGTCGTAGAACCGGGGGATCAGCCGGGCCACGGTGGTCTTCCCGGCGCCGGTGGCGCCCACCAGCGCCACCGACTCGCCCGCCGCCACCCGCAGATCGAAGCGGTCGAGCACCGGCTGGGGGCGGCCGTAGCCGAACCGCACGGCGTCGAAGGTGACCTCGCCCCCGCCCGCGGGCACCGGGACCGGATCGGCGGGGTCGTCGATCTCGGGCTCGGTGGAGAGGACGTCGTCGACCCGCTCGGCCGACACGGCGGCCCGCTGGGACTGGGCCACGATCATCCCCAGCATGCGCAGGGGCCAGATCAGCATGCCGATGTACACGTTGAACATCAGCAGCGTGCCAAGGCTGAGGGTGCCGTTCAGGACCTGGTGCCCGCCGTAGCCCAGCACCGCGATCAGCCCGATGTTGGGCAGCAGCTCCATGCCGGGCAGGTAGCGGGCCCGGGTCATGGCCGCGGCCATCGACTCGTCGTACACGTCCTGGGCCTCGGCCTTGAGCCGGTCGGCCTGGACCCGCTCGGCCCCCAGGCCCTTGATGACCCGCACGCCGGCCACGGACTCCTCCACCACGGCCGCCAGCTCGGCCGACTCGCGCTGGATGCCCATCACGCTGGGGAACAGGCGGCGGGAGAACCGGGTGGCGACCACGTTGAGGAACGGCAGGCTGCCCAGCGCCAGGAGGGTGAGCACGGGGTCGATCGTCGCCAGGATGACGGTCGACGGCCAGGACCGTGACGGCGTTGGAGATGGTGAGCGGGATCATCACCACGAAGGCCTGGACCTGCTGCAGGTCGGTGTTGGCCCGGCTCATGAGCTGGCCGGTCTGGGCCTGGTCGTGGAAGGCGAAGTGCAGGCGCTGCAGGTGGGCGAAGAGGCGGTCACGGAGGCGGGCCTCGACCCAGCGGGCCTCCCGGAAGGCGATGTAGCGGCGCAGGCCGGTGAACGTGGCCGAGGCCACGGCCACGGCCCCGAGGGTCAGCGACCAGCGGACCAGGGCGGCACTGTCGTCGGCGATGATCCCCTCGTCGACGGCGTTGCGGACCAGGAGGCCGGTGCTGACCTTGGCGGCGGTCCAGCACAGGCCGACCAGGACGCCGAGCGCGATGCCGGCCCGGCGCTCCCGGGTGAGCCTCAGGATCAGGCCCCAGCCCCGCCGGCTGAAGGTGCGATCGTCGGGGGCGCCGTCACCCGCCTGGGTGGTCTGGGTGGTGTCGGTGGCGGTGTCGCTGGTGGCGGTGGATGTGTCGCTGGTGGCGGTCTCGACCATCGTCCCCCTCAACTTGACCCAGGGGTCAAGTTTAGCCGTGGCGGGACTGGTCCCCCAAGGCAGATTCGAGGCGTTTCGGCCGGCCTGGACGGCCCGTCGGCCCGGCTGGCGACGTTCACGGCACGCAGTAGGCGAACACGCTGATGGTCGGGCCGATCGAGGAATCCGCGTCCGACGTCACGGTGGATTGCCCGGCAAGACCGTGCCTGCTGAGCGCCTTGAACAGGAGTCCGGAGCCGACGAGGTGACGGTGCCGAGGGCGACTCGGGCGGCTGACGCCCGCGGTCAGCCGCCGAGGAGGGCCGGGGCCAGGGTGCGGAAGGCGGGCCGCGGGAGGGCGGCGACGTTCTCCTCGAAGACCTGGACGCAGACGTGGTCGGCGCCGGCGGCGTGGTGCTCGGCCACGCGGGCGGCGATGGCCTCCTCGTCGCCCCAGGCGACGATGGCGTCGACCAGCTTGTCGCTGCCGCCCCCGCCGAGGTCGTCGTCGTCCCAGCCCAGGCGGCGCAGGTTGTTCACGTAGTTGGGCAGCGTCAGGTAGATCGACATGTGCTTGCGGGCCGTGGCGCGGGCCACCTCCGGGTCGGTCGACAGGACCGCCGCCTGCTCGACCAGCAGCATCGGGCCCTCCCCCAGGTGCTCGCGGGCCACCGGGGTGTGCTCCACCGGCACGAAGTAGGTGTGGGCGCCCCACGCGCGGGAGGCGGCGAGGGCCAGCATCTTCGGGCCCAGGGCGGCCAGCACCCGGGGCGGCTCCTCGGCGGGAGGGGGCGAGATGGTGAAGGCGTGGTCCATGGCGTCGAGGTAGGCCGCCATGCGGGACACGGGCTTGTCCCAGGTCTGGCCCAGCATGCCCTCGACCATCGGCGCGTGGCTGATGCCGAGGCCGAGCAGGAACCGCCCGCCGGAGTCGTCGGCCAGCAGGCGCTGGGCGTTGGCGGCGGCGCTGGGCTGGCGCACGAACACGTTCGCGATGCCGGTGGCCACCACCAGGCGCTCGGTGGCGTCGAGCAGCACCGCGGCGTGGGTCATCACCTCGCGCCCCACCGCCTCCGGGATCCAGAGGGCGCCGTAGCCCAGCTCCTCGATCTCGGCCGCCGCCTCGCGGGCCCGCGCGGCCGGCTGCATGTCGAGATGGCCCGTCCAGATCCCCACGCGTCCCACGTCCATCGGGCCGACGCTAGCTTGGGCGCCGGATGGAGCACCTCGCCGACGTCCGGTCGCGGTGGACCACCGTGGCGACGGCGGCGGCCCTCACCGCCTACGTGGCCCTGGTGGACCCCGCCCGCGGCGGCCTCTACCCGCGCTGCCCCAGCCGGCTGCTCCTGGGGATCGACTGCCCGATGTGCGGCGGGCTGCGCGGCACCCACGACCTGCTGCACGGCGACGTGGCCGGTGCCCTCGACCACAACCTGCTGCTGCCCGCGTACCTGGTCGGCGGGGCCGTGCTGCTGGCGTTCTACGTGCTGCCGCTGACCGGGCGGGCCGTGCCCACCGTCCGGCTGCCCCGCTGGGCGCTGATCGGCGCGGTCGCGGTCCTCGTCGCCTTCACCGTGGCCCGCAACCTGCCCGGCTTCGACTACCTGGCGTCGGGCGCCGGGTAGCTCACACCCACTTGCGGGTCGGGGGCGGCGGCACCCAGGCGGCCAGCGCGTCGAGCAGCTCGGCGGGGCCGGTCGAGGACAGCACCAGCCCCCGGTGCTCGGGCCGCACGAAGCCCTCGGCCACGCCCGCGTCGAACAGCGCCAGCAGCGGGGCGTAGTACCCGGCCACGTCCAGCAGGCCGCAGGGCTTGGGCGGGTCGTGCAGGCCGAGCTGGCTCCAGGTCAGCACCTCGCAGAACTCCTCCAGGGTGCCCAGGCCGCCCGGCAGCGCCACGAACCCGTCGGACAGCTCGGCCATGAGCGCCTTGCGCTCGTGCATGCTGCCCACCACCCGGAGGTCGTCGAGCCCGGTGTGGGCCACCTCCGCCTCGACCAGCGTCTGCGGGATCACCCCCACCACCTCGCCTCCCGCGGCGCGGCAGGTGTCGGCCACCAGGCCCATCAGCCCCACGTGGGCGCCGCCGTAGACCAGGCCGACGCCCCGGGCGGCCAGCTCGGCGCCCAGCGCCGCGGCCACCTCGGCGTAGGCCGGCCGGGCCCCCATGCTGGACCCGCAGAACACGCACACCCTCCGCAGCGCCATCGGCGGACCGTCAGTCGAGGCGGCGCAGGTGATCGCGGTAGTGGCGACCCCGGTCGACGTAGCTGAGCATCCCCATCCGGATCGTGTGGGGATCGACCGAGTCGGGCCGGATCTGGGCCGGCACCCCGAGCGCCATGGCCCCCGAAGGCACTTCGGTCCCGCCCGGCACCACGGCCCCCGCGCCCACGAGCGCCCCGGAGCGGACCACCGCGTCGTGCAGCACCACCGCGCCGGACCCCACCAGCGACCGGTCCTCGATGGTGCAGCCCTCCAGGTGCACGAGGTGGCCGATCACGCACTCCTCGCCGACGGTCGTCGGGTGGAAGGGCGTGACGTGCAGCACCGAGCCGTCCTGCACCGACGTCCGGGCCCCGACGACGATGGGCGCCCCGTCGCCCCGGAGGACCGCCCCGGGCCACACCGACGCCTCCGGGCCGAGGCGCACGTCGCCGATCACCACCGCATCCGGGTGGACGTAGGCGGTGGGGTCGATGGAGGGGACCAGCTCGCCGAGGGCGTAGACCGCCACGGCGTCAGGTCCCGTAGCGGCCGAACCCGCCGCGGAAGAACACCAGCGGCCCGCCCTCGTGGCCGATCTCGAGGTCGAGCACCCGGCCCACCACGATCCAGTGGTCGCCGGCCTCGTGCACGGCCTCGATGGCGCAGTCGATCCAGGCCAGCACGCCGTGGAGCACGGGCGCCCCGGTGGCCACCGAGGGCCGCCAGCCGATGCCCGCGAACTTGTCGTCGCCCTTGGCCGCGAACACCCGGGCGACCTCCTCCTGGTCCTCGGCCAGGACGTTCACCGTGTAGTGGCCGGCCGCCTCGATGCCGGGGTAGCTGGAGGACGACTTGCCGGCGCAGAACATCACCAGCGGCGGGTCGAGGGACACCGAGGCGAACGACCCGACGCACAGGCCCACCGGCCCGCCCGACCCGGCGGCGGTGATGACGGTGACGCCGGTCGGGAAGTGGCCCAGCACCTGCCGGAACCGGGCGCCGTCGGTGGCGGACGGGGTCGAGGTGGCGCGGCTCGCTCACGGGGGGCACCCTGGCGAGGGTCGACGACCCTAGCGAGCGGCACGACGCGACGGTCAGACCACACTCCGTGAGCACAACGGTCTCGGAGCCGGCGAGACGGGCCGCCGGCTCAGCCCCCGAAGCTGACGGTGAGCCCCTCGTAGGCCGCCATCACCTCGGACAACCCGGTGCCGGCCGCCCGCTCCCGGGCGTGGGCCAGCAGGGCGTCGACCGCGGCGTCGTCGTGCGCGGGGTCGTGGTGGAACAGGGCGAGGCGCTTGGCCCCGGCCTCGTGGGCCACGAACACCGCGTAGTCGACCGTGCAGTGCCCCCAGTAGTACTTCTGGGCGAACTCGTCGGTCGTGTACTGGGCGTCGTGGATGACGAGGTCGGCGCCGTCGCACAGCTCCAGCACCGCGTCGCTCACCTCGTGGCTGCCGTCGTGGGGCATCTGGTGGTCGGCGACGTAGGCGACGATGGCGCCGCCCAGCTCGACCCGGTAGCCGTTGTTGGCCCCCACGTGGGGCACGGGCCGCACCTTGACCTTGGCCCCGTCGATCTCGACGTCGCAGTCGGTGACGTCGTGGAAGGCGATCTGGCCGTAGAGCTCCTCCACCGTGACCGGGAAGAACGGCGGCCGCACGAACTGGTGGAACGCCTCGGCCAGCGACCCGGCCTCCTGGGGCGGGCCGTAGACGTCGAGGCGGGCGCCCGGGGCCAGGATCGGCGCGAAGAAGGGCAGGCCCTGCACGTGGTCCCAGTGCATGTGGGTGACGAGCGCCGAGCCCTGGAACGACCCGTCGGTGGGCAGGGTCTGGCCCAGCTGGCGGAGCCCGGTGCCGAGGTCCAGCACGATCGGGTCGTGGCCCGGCGCGTCGAGCTGCACGCAGGACGTGTTGCCGCCATAACGGCGGTTCTCGTCGCACGGACAAGGGGTCGAGCCCCGCACACCGAAGAAGGAGACGTTCAGCAAATGTTCCCCTGATCGCGCCACGAGCGCTCGGGCGACGTTACCCAAACCGAGGAGATCCAAGCGCTGGGTGTGACCACAATCACCGCCTGCGGCCGCCGTCGGTTAGCTTCGCCGGCCATGACCGGGAGCGCTGACGCAACCATCACCCAGGGCTCGGTGGAGGCCGGAGGCCTCACGTTCGGCCACCTGTCCGCCGGTGACCTCGGGGACCGCACGAAGCCGCTGGCCCTGTGCCTCCACGGCTTCCCGGACTCGGCGTGGACATGGCGGCACCTCCTCCCCTCCCTGGCGGCGGCGGGCTACCGGGCGGTGGCGCCCTGGATGCGGGGGTACGCCCCGACGACCGTACCCGCGGACGGCCATTACCAGTCCGCCGTGCTGGGCCTCGACGCCTGCGCCCTGCACGAGGCGCTCGGGGGTGGCGACGACGCGGTGCTGATCGGCCACGACTGGGGGGCGCTGGCCGGCTACGCCGCGGTCCACCACGCCGGGACCCGTGGCGCCGGCTGGTGGCCATGGCCGTGCCGCCGCCGTCATCGCTGGCCGCGGCGTTCTTCTCCTACGACCAGCTGCGGCGCTCCTGGTACATGTTCTTCTTCCAGCACCCGCTGGCGGAGATGGCGGTGCCGCTCGACGACCTGGCGTTCATCGACCGGCTGTGGGCCGACTGGTCCCCGGGCTACGACGCCCGCGACGACCTGCCCCGGGTCAAGGACGCGCTGCGCGACCCCGCCAACCTGGCGGCGGCCATCGGCTACTACCGGGCCACCCTCGGCGGGGTCGGCCTCTCCGACTCGCCCGAGGTGCAGGCCATCGACGCCGCGGTCAACGGGCCGGTCCCCGTCCCGACCCTCTACCTGCACGGCCGGGACGACGGCTGCATGGGCGCCGACCTGGTCGGCGGGCGCGGCGGCCGCGCTGACCGCCCCGGGGTCGCGGGTCGAGGTGGTCGACGGCACCGGCCACTTCCTCCACGTGGAGCGGCCCGACGTGGTGAACCGGCTGGTCCTGGACTTCCTGGCCTGAGGCGGCGGGTGGACGAGCGCGAGCGCCAGTCCCGCGACGCCAAGCGGCGCCACCTGGAGCGCATGCTCCACCGCGGGGACGGCTTCCACGAGGTGTCGAGGGGCCGGGCGGGCACGATCTACTACCGCGAGGGCGAGCACGTGCTCGCGCTCGAGTGGGAGATGAACGCCGTCGAGCCCGGCATCATCCTGTACCTGCACGGGCTGCGAGGAGTGGGTGCTCCCCGCGCCCGAGCCCATCTCGGCCGCCGATCGCGAGCGCCTGCGCGCCGCGCTCGACCGCTATGCCGGGCGCTACCGCGGCACCGTCAAGTTCGTCGAGGACTAGCGGCCGCGGTCACGGGATCCAGCGGTTGAACCGGCGCACGCCCGCCACCACCGCGTCGAACCGGTCCCGGCGCAGCGCCGCCCCCTCGCGCCGCACCTCGGCGGGGCGGTAGCGCAGCACCCGCTCGGCGTGGGCGAAGCTGACCCGGCCCTGGCCGTCCCAGCCGCCCGTGCCCACCTCGATCCACTCGGCGGCGTCGCGCTTGGCCGCGTGGTCCTTGCTCGACAGCGGCACCGCCAGCAGCTCGGAGCCGTCGTAGCCGATCACGAGGACGGGCCGGTCCTTGCCCTGGTCGGGATCGTCCTCGTACGGCACCCAGGCCCACACCACCTCGCCCGGGTCGGGGTCGCCGTCCTCCGCTAGCGACGGGCGGAGCGACGACCGAGCATCGCCGGGACCGGGCACCGCGCGGCACGGCCGGAGCGAGGCGAGCGCCGCCGGAGACCGTCGGGTACCACGAAGCTCCGCGCAGAGCGGGTACACGGCCTGTAGCGACTTACGGCAGGCGCAGGACCTCGCCGTCCCGCACCGCCAGGCCGTCGGCCACCATGCCCACGGCGACCCGGTCGGCCCGGGCGGGGTCGTCGGGCCAGCCCATGGTGGCCGCCACCGCGGCCACGGGGACCGGGCCGCGGCACAGGGCCTCCACCAGCCGGCCCCGGCCCTGGCGGTCGGAGCCCTCGAAGCGGGGCTGGCCGGTGCCGACGCCCGCCGAGCCGTCGGCGGGGTCCGGGGGCGCCAGCCCGGCCGCGGCCCAGGCGCAGGCCGGGCGGACCGGGCAGGCGGCGCAGAGCGGGCCGCGGCGCAGGCAGACCGTGCCGCCCAGCTCCATGAGCGCCTGGTTCCAGGCCCAGGACCGCCCGGCGGGGACCAGCGCGTCGGCCCGGGCCTGGGCCTCGGCCGGGCGCAGCGGCCGTCCCTCCCAGCGGGCCAGGACCCGGCCCACGTTGGTGTCGACCACGCCCACGTCCTGCTCGAAGGCGAAGGCCAGCACCGCCCGGGCGGTGTAGGGGCCGACGCCGGGCAGGGCCCGCAGGGCGGCGAGGTCGGCCGGCAGGCGCCCGCCATGGTGGGCCACCACCGCCCGGGCCGCCCGATGGAGGTTCACGGCCCGGCGGTTGTAGCCGAGGCCCCGCCAGCGGCGGACCACCTCGCCCACCGGCGCCGCCGCGCAGGCGGCCGGGTCGGGGAAGGCCGCCAGGAAGGCCTGGTAGTAGCGGCACGACCCGGTCCACCCCCGTCTGCTGGGCCATCACCTCCGAGACCAGCACGGCCCACGGGTCGCGGGTCGACCGCCACGGCAGGGGCCGCAGGTGGCGCTCGCCCCAGCCGATCAGTCCCGGCAGGCGCTCGCCCCGGTCGATCAGCCCGGGCAGTGGTACACCCGGGTCACGTAGGGGAAGGGGAAGCGGTCGCGCCCCGCCAGGTCGGGGTGGGTGCGGGCGAGGTCCCGGATGCGGTCCAGCACCCGCTGCTTGTCCTCGGGGCCGAGCGCGCCGACCACGCTGACCGACTCGGCCCGGGCCACCAGCAGGTCGGGATCGCTGGGCTGGTCCCAGGCGTGGGTCCACAGCGTGACCGGGCCGAACCCGCCGGCGGCGGCCACCACCCCGGGGTAGTCGACGTCGTAGTAGCTGTCGTAGGGCCGCTCGCAGTCGGGGCCGTCCACCAGCAGGTCGCCGAACTGGCGCACCCAGTCCTGGTCGCGGTCGCGGATGTTCCACACCAGGAACAGGTGGCCCCCCGGCCGCAGCACCCGGCGCATCTCGGCCAGCGCCACGGGGGCGTCGAACCAGTGGAAGGCCTGGGCCACGGTGATGGCGTCGACCGAGTCGTCGGCCAGCGGCAGGGCCTCGGCCGTGCCGTCGTGCACCTCGACCTCGGGCTCGCGTGCGACGAGCTGGTCCCGCATGCCGGCCACCGGCTCGACCGCCACCACCTCGGCCCCGGTGGGGACCAGCAGGCGGGTCAGCTTGCCGGTGCCCGCGGCCAGGTCGAGCACCCGGCGCCCGGGCCCGATGCGGCCGTGGCCCACGATGTAGGCGACGGCCTCGGCCGGGTAGGAGGGCCGGGCCACCTCGTAGGCGCCCGCGTTGCTGTCGAAGCCGAGGGCCGCCTCCCGGATGCGCTCGGCCATCTACTCGTCCTCGCCCGCGAACACGTCGTCGCCGTAGGGGAACTGGCGGGCGGGGGCGAACTCCCGCTTCCACACCATGAGCCGGCGCCGGAAGGAGCAGACCTCCTCCTCGCGCTGGTTGAAGCCCTTGCTCTCGACGGTGACGATGCCCCGCTTGCCGTCGGAGGTCTCCTTGCGCTCGAGGACCTTGGTGACCGCGTAGATGGTGTCGCCGTGGAAGGTGGGCTTGGCGTGCTTGAGCGACTCCACCTCCAGGTTGGCCACCGCCGCCCCGCTGACGTCGGGCACGGACATGCCCAGCACCAGTGAGTACACGAGGTTGCCCACCACCACGTTCTGCTTCTGCACCGTCTCGTTCTGCGCGTACCACTCGTTGGTGTGCAGCGGGTGGTGGTTCATGGTGATCATGCAGAACAGGTGGTCGTCGTATTCGGTGATCGTCTTGCCCGGCCAGTGCCGGTAGACGTCACCGACCTCGAAGTCCTCCAGGTGCCGCCCGAAGGGGCGGTCGATCGTTGCCATGGCGACACGCTAGAAAGCCCCACGGCTGACGGCCAGACCGTCGCCGCGGGTGCGATGATCGGCACACCGCGACGATCCAGGAGACAGCGATGACGGCGGACACCTCGATCGACCATCCCCCCAGGCGGGCCCGGCGGGCGGCCGCCTCCCTGCTCACCCTGACCCTGCTGGCGGCGGGGGCGGCGGCGTGCGCCCAGGAGGCCGACGACGGCGCCATCCAGATGGAGGAGGTCGACGCCAACCCCCAGGACGGCGGCGACTCCACCTCGGCCGCCCCGGCCAACTTCGAGGCCACCACCGACTTCCTCAAGGAGTCCGCCACCCGCTCGGAGTCGGCCTCGCGTCGCGTCGAGATGCGGTTCGCCGTCGGCGAGACGGTCCCCGACGACGCCCCGCCGCTCATGCAGGGCGAGGTCGACGGCGACCAGTTCCACTACACGATGGACCTCGGGCCGATCATGGAAGGCGTCATGTCGGAGTTCGGCGGCAGCGGCGCCGACATCGGCGACCTCCTGGGCGACACCGACCTCACCATGGAGATGATCGGCACCGGCGACACCTGGTACCTCCGGGCCCCGATGTTCTCCGACGCGGGCGGCCTGCTGGCCGGCTCGACCCCCGGCTACGACGACCTCGCCGTCATCGGCGACGGCTGGGGCAGCATCGACGTCGCGCAGTTCGACGACGTCGTGCCCGGCGACCTCCAGGGCGCGCTGGTCGGCTCGGGCGGGGCGGACCCCAGCGCCATCATCGAGATGATCACCAACGCCGAGGGCGTCGAGGACCTGGGCACGAGCACCATCAGGGATGTCCCGGTCCACGGCCTGAGGGCTGAGGTGACGTTGGCCGAGATGATGGAGGCGAGCGGGCAGAGCCCGGACGTCCTGGCCGAGGCCGGCGGAGCCGGGGACACCGAGGCCATGATGCAGGAGCTCATCAACACCTCGGTGCCGGTCGAGGTGTGGATCGACGACGACGGCTACCTGGCCCGCATGAACTACGGGTTCTCGATGGCCGAGATCTTCGAGGCCATGGGCATGAGCGACATGCTCGACCAGGTGGGTATGGGCGACCTGGCGTTCGCGTACTCGATGGACATGTTCGACTACGGCGAGACCTTCACCTTCGAGGCACCGCCCGACGCGGTCGACATCACCGACGCCTTCGCGGAGATTTACCAGGCGTAGCGCCCCGCTCTAGCTTGTGGCGCCATGAGCGCCCCGGACCTGAACGCAGCCTCCTCGGCCGTCAAGGCCGCCCGGGACGTCGTCGACCGGGGCTTCGCCCATCTGGCCACCACCGGGTCGGTCGAGACCGACCAGGTGGTGGCCTACGACATGGCGCAGGCGGCCGCCGGGGTCGAGATCGCCCACACCCTCGTGGCCGACTACGGCGCGCGGGGCGACGAGGAGGCCCGGATCGCCTGCGCCTTCGCCGCCGAGGCGGTGGCCGACGTGGCCGCCAAGCTGTTCGCGCGTGAGGCGGCCTGGGGCGTCGAGCCCGACGCCCTCGACGGCGCCCGCGACTTCGTCTCCACCTACCGGGACCCGGAGTTCCTCGCCTCCATCGACGGGCCCGGGCCCCGCCACCTCGACGGCGACTTCGAGCTGGTGCAGGACACGTTCCGGCGCTTCGCCGAGGACAAGATCCGCCCGGTCGCCGAGCACGTCCACCGCCACAACGCCGACATCCCCGAGGACATCATCTCCGGCCTGGCCGAGCTGGGCACCTTCGGCCTGTCGGTGCCCGAGGAGTACGGCGGCTTCGCGGCCGGGGGCGAGAGCGACTACCTCGCCATGGTGGTGGCCACCGAGGAGCTGTCCCGCGGCTCGCTGGGGGTGGGCGGCTCGCTCATCACCCGGCCGGAGATCCTGACCCGGGCGCTGGTCAAGGGGGGCACTGAGGAGCAGAAGCAGCACTGGCTGGCCAAGCTGGCCTCCGCCGAGGCCATGGCCGCGGTGGCCGTCACCGAGCCCGACGCCGGCTCGGACGCGGCCTCGGTCACCACCACGGCCACCCGCACCGACGGCGGCTGGCTCATCAGCGGGGTGAAGACCTGGTGCACCTTCGGGGCCCGGGCCGACGTCCTCATGCTGCTCGCCCGCACCGACCCCGACCGCTCCCTCCGCCACCGGGGCCTGTCGATGTTCGTGGTGCCCAAGGCCCAGGCCGACGGCCACGGCTTCGAGCTGGTCCAGGAGGCCGGCGACGGCGGTGCTCCCGGGGGCGGGAAGATGGAGGGCCGGCCCATCGACACCATCGGCTACCGGGGCATGCACTCCTACGAGATCGCGCTCGACAGCTGGTTCGTGCCCGACGACTGCCTGGTGGGCGGCGAGGCCGGCCTGGGGCAGGGCTTCTACCTCCAGATGGCCGGGTTCGAGAACGGCCGGCTGCAGACCGCGGCCCGGGCCATCGGCGTCATGCAGGCCGCCTACGAGGACGCCCGCCAGTACGCCCGGGACCGCCGCATGTTCGGCCAGTCCCTGGCGGACTTCCAGCTCACCCGGGCCAAGCTGGCCCGCATGGCGGTCACCATCCAGGGCGCCCGCCAGTTCAGCTACGCGGTGGCCCGGATGATGGCCACGGGCCAGGGCTCGATGGAGGCCGCCCTGGTCAAGGCGTACGTGTGCAAGGCGGCCGAATGGGTGACGCGGGAGGCGATGCAGATCCACGGCGGCTACGGCTACGCCGAGGAGTACGCGGTGTCGCGCTACTTCGTCGACGCCCGCGTGCTGTCGATCTTCGAGGGCGCCGACGAGGTGCTGTGCCTCCGGGTGATCGCCCGGCGCCGGCCGGAGCCCAGTGGCCGAGGCTGAGGCGCCGCTGGAGCCGTTCCCCGAGGACTGGGACCGCGCCCTGGCGGTGGTGGCCCATCCCGACGACCTCGAGTACGGAGGCGCGGCCGCCATCGCCCGCTGGACCGCGGGACGGCCGCCGGGTCGCCTACCTGCTGGTGACCAAGGGCGAGGCCGGCATCGACGGCATGGAGCCCGAGGAGGCCGCCCGGGTGCGCATGGCCGAGCAGCGGGCCAGCGCGGCGGTGGTGGGCGTGGACGAGGTCGAGTTCCTGGACCACGCCGACGGCATGCTCGAGTACGGGCTGGAGCTGCGGCGCGACATCGCCGCCGCCATCCGGCGCCACCGGCCCGAACTGGTGGTGGCGGTCAACCACCGGGAGACCTACGGCGGCATGTTCCTCAACATGGCCGACCACCGGGTGACCGGGCAGGCCACCATCGACGCGGTGCGCGACGCCGCCAACCGCTGGGTGTTCCAGGACCTGCGCGAGGGCGGCCTGGACCCGTGGGGCGGGGTGCGCCACCTGGCGGTGATCGCGTCGCCCCAGCCCACCCACGCGGTGGACGTGACCGAGACCTTCGACCTCGGGGTCGAGTCCCTGCGGTGCCACGCCGCCTACCTCGCGGCGCTGGGTGACACCGACCCCGAGGCGATGCTGCGCCAGTGGTCCGAGGCGGCGGGCCGGCGTTTCGGCGGCCGGTTGGCCGTGACCTTCGAGCTGTTGGGAGTGTGATGGAGGAACTGGACGGGAAGGTCGCGGTCGTCACCGGCGCGGCGTCGGGCATCGGCCTGGCGCTGGCCACCCGGTTCGGCCGCGAGGGCATGCGGGTCGTCCTGGCCGACGTCGAGCGGGAGCCGCTGGACCGGGCGGCCGCGGCCCTGGGCGACGAGCTGGGCGCCGACCGGGTGCTGGCGGTGCCCACCGACGTGCGCCACGCGGAGGCGCTGGACGCCCTGGCGGCGACCACCTTCGACCGCTTCGGCACGGCCCACGTCCTGTGCAACAACGCGGGGGTGGGCGTGGGCGGCCTGGCGTGGACCGTCCCCGCCGACCGCTGGCGCTGGATCGTGGACGTGAACCTGCTGAGCGTCGCCCACGGCATCCGGGCCTTCGTGCCCCGCATGATCGAGCAGGGCGAGGGCCACGTGGTCAACACCGCCTCGGCCGCCGGCATCCTCACCGGCCCCGGCATGTCGCCGTACTACGCCACCAAGCACGGCGTCGTGGCCATGTCCGAGTCGCTGCACTTCGACCTGAGGCTCATGGAGGCCGCGGTGGGCGTGTCGGTGCTGTGCCCGGAGTGGGTGCGCACCAACATCGGCGACGCCGACCGCAACCGGCCGCCCGAGGTGGCCGAGGTCCAGCCGCCACCCGGCGCCCCCGAGATCCGGCCGATCCTGGAGGCCCTGGTGGCCGGGGGCCTCGACCCCGCGGAGGTGGCCGGCCGGGTGGTGGACGCCATCCGCGACGGGACGTTCTGGATCTTCACCCACGACACCACCGTGGGCACGGCCCGGTTCGCGCTGGGACGCCATCGCCTCGGGCGGGCAGCCCCAGCCCTGGGTGGTGAACCCGCCCGCGCCGGCCTGACCGGCCTCACCCGGCGCGGAACGAGACCTGCGCCGGCGGTCGGATCGGCCGCCCAGGCGCCGTCGGGGAACTGGCGCGGGCCCGCCCCGCGCTCTGCCCGATGTGGCTGCCGTCCAGGCCGAACACGTCGATCTCGCCGGTCTGGGCGTCGGCCACGTACAGGCGGCTGCGGGCCTCGTCCAGCAGCACGCCGCGCATGTCGCCCGGGAACACCGCGCGAGCCGATGGTGCGCAGCTCCCGGCCGTCGGGGGCAAAGACACGCACGACGCCGCTGGTCGGGTTGGCGACGTACATGGTGCCGTCGGCCGCGACGTCGGCCGAGGTGACCCGGTTGAAGCCGCCGGGACCGAACGCCGGCCCCGCGGTGGCGGCGCGGGTCGGCGTCGTTCACGGTGACGAGCCGGACGGTGCCGCCGAAGGCCTCGGGCACCACCAGCACCCCGTCGTTCCGCACGGCCAGCCAGGTGACACCGAGGGGGACGTCGAAGTCGTACAGGAACGTCCCGTCGGCGCGGTACTTGCGGATGTCCCTCGACGCCACCAACGCGTCGGAGGTCATGGCCACGTACACGGCGCCGTCCCGGGGATCCACGGCGACGCCCGAGGCCACGCCCCCGGCGATGCCCGCCGGGTCCACGAAGTCGCCGAGGAACGCTCGCCGTCGACCGAGTAGCGCCGCAGCCGGTTGGCGAGGTAGTCGCCCACCACCAGCTCGCCGGTCACCGGGTTGCGGGCCAGCCCCCACGGCGCCACCGCCGCCCGCGAGGGCCCGCCGATGAAGCGCTCGGCCACCGGCGCCGACCAGGCGACCTGGGCGCCGGCCGGCGCCGGCAGCACCGCAGCGGCGACGACGAAGGCGACGGCAGCGGCCACCGCGCACAGTCCACGTCGTGTCCGTTGCTCGCCCACACGCACTGTGCACAACGCTAAGCGGGCCTCGTAGCGGCGAAGTGACCGGCAGGCGGCGCCGACGTGACCGCTGGGGGAACTCCCCGGCACCGGCCCCGGGCGGGGCGGGCGGTGCGGGTACCGTGCCACGCCGTGCCGGCCGGGGGACGCATCACGCTCGTGGACGTCGGGGCGATCGCGCTCGCCATCGCGCTGGGCGTCGGCGCCTGGCTGTTCAACCCCGGCAGGGACGCCCGCGGCGCCCGCGACCACCCCACCACGACGGAGGCCGAGGAGCCCGCGGCCGACGACCCGGCGGCCGACGCCTCGACCACGACGGCGGCGGCCGACCCCAACGCCACGACCACCGCCCCGGCGGACCCGACGGCCACGACCGCCCCCGCCCCCGGCCCCCGCGGGCGGCGCCCCGGACCCCGCGACCTCGATCCCCGACGGCGAGACCCCCGCGACCACCAGCCCCCCGGCCGGCCCCGGCTCCACCACCCCGACCACCGACCTGTCCTAGGCGGCCGAGGCAAGGCGAGGCAATAGGGGCCGGCCGGCGGCGCCGGAGGCAATAGCGACCGGCCCCCGACCCCTAGTGCCTCCGGACCGTGCCGGTGGCCCCTATTGCCTCGGGTTCTCCGGTCGGTCGGCCAGGCAGGCGATGGAGAGGCCGAAGGGGACCGGGCGGTGGCGGGCCCAGCGCCGCTCCAGCGTCGCCAGGCCGGTCATGACCCGGTCGACCGTGGGGCTGGCCGCGCCCACCTCGTCCTGCTCGCCCTTGACCAGGTGGCGGGCCGGGGTGCGCCGCAGGATGGCGGCCGGTGGCACCAGGAACGAGTTGAAGTACGTGACCCGCCGCGGCCGGAACCCGCCCCGCTCCACCGCGGCCACCAGCGTGGCGCGGCTGTAGCGGCGCAGGTGGGCGGCCCAGCGGTCGTGGTCGCTCCACAGCCACTGGTACGCGGGGACCGTGAGCAGCAGCTTGCCGCCCGGCCGGAGCACCCGGCGGTAGTCGGCCAGGGCGGCGTCGTCGTCGAGGTGCTCGATGACGTCCATGCTGGTCACCAGGTCGGCGCAGGCGTCGGGAAACGGCAGGCGCTCGGCCCGGGCCACCCCCACCCGCACCCCGCCCCCGCCCGAGCGGGGGGCGTGGCGCACCGCGTAGGGCGACAGCTCGACGCCCACCACCGGGCCGCCGGCGGCCGCCTCCAGCGCCGGCAGGTTGTCGCCCGTGCCGCAGCCCACATCGATGACCGTGGCGCCGGCGGGCAGCTCACCCGCCAGCATCTGGCCCACCAGGGCCCGCCGGGCGCGGTACCACCAGTGGACCTGGGCCTGCGTGGCCATCACGTCGAAGTAGCGCTCGTCGAGCTGGGGCGGCGACGAGCTCATGCGGCCTCGCCCCGGCGGCCGACCAGCAGCAGGTGCGGATGCAGCGAGCCCTTCCCGAGCGCCCGCCGGGTGACGAACAGGCCGGCGTCGGTCAGCGCCCGGTCGATGGCGGCCGGGTGCACGAAGGCGACGCCCACTCCCTCGGTGATGCGGGTGACCCGGGTGGACACGATCTCCTGCCAGCGGGTGATGCGGTACTTCCAGCGGGGCCGCACGTCGACCTCCTTGACCACCAGCACGCCGCCGGGCGCCAGCGTGGCCGCCAGCCGGCCCAGCAGGTCGAGGGCCGCCTCCTCGCCCAGCAGGTAGAGCACGTCCACGATGGTGATCGCGTCCCAGGGCCCGGCGGGCGGCTCCGCCTCGAACGTGACCGGCAGCCCGGACGCCTCGGCCGCCCGGCGGGCCGAGACCAGCTTGGCCGCGTCCACGTCGACGCCCACCACCTCGCGCCCGGGCGACGTGGCCGCCAGGTACAGCGGGAACAGGCCGTGGCCGCAGCCCACGTCGAGGACCCGGCCGGTCCGTGGCACCGCCGCCTCCACCGCCGGGAACGGGCACGAGCGCCAGCGCACCGCCACGTGGAAGCGATCGCCCCGGCCCAGCCCCGCGTAGGCGTCCAGGGCGGCCCGGGCGGGGTCGCCATGCGCCACCGCTGCGCTCACGCCGGCTCGCCCAGGTCGGCGTAGGTGCCGAGCCGGAAGCCGGCCTCGGACACCCGCCGGCGCACCGCCGGGTCGACCAGGGCCGCCAGCTCGCGGTCCCACAGGTAGCCCCAGCGGTAGCGGGCGAGGTCGGCGTCGCCCGCCTCGCCCGGGTGGGTGGCCAGCTCGGCGCTGGGGCGGCCGCTGCGGGCCAGGCGGTCGAGCGCGGCCAGCAGGCGGTCGCGCTCCAGGGTGCCGGCCTCGTCCAGCCCGGTGGCGGTGGCGGGGAAGCTGAGGCCGCGGGCCCGGGCCCGGCGTTCGAGCCGGGCCGACAGCCGCCGCACGGTCGTCCCCACCGGGCCCCGGCCGGCCGAGCGGATGATGCGCAGGGCGCCGATGCCCGCCTTGTCCGCCACGTCCAGCACCACCGATCCCACCGCCGGCCACAGGTGGACGTGCTGGTGGGTGTCCACGTGGTCGAGGACGAGGCCCGCGTCGCGCAGGCAGTCCACCTGGGCGGTGAACTCGCGCCGGATGTCCTCCGGATCGACGCGGCCCGCCGCCACCCGCGGCAGGAAAACCCGCCACGACGCCGCCAGCCGGCCCCGCCGGTCCACCAGCGTGGGGACCTCGCGGGCGCTGAGCAGCGGCGGGTCCTCCCCCACCGCGGCCAGGTGGGCGCCGACCCCGATGCCCGGCGTGTCTCTCAGCGCGGGGGCCGAGGCGGCGAACCCCGGGGCGAGGGCCAGGGCGGAGGTGCTGGTCACGATGCCGTCGCGGTGGGCCCGCAGGATGGCCCACGACACGCCCACGGTCAGGCCGTAGTCGTCGGCATTGACGATCAGGACCCGCTCGGCCGCGGCGCTCACTGGGGCACCCTTCGGGATGCCCGCAGTGAGCGATCGGCCCTGAGGGCCGAGCAACGCACTGTGTCCATGGTGGGCTCGCGCGGCGGCTCACGCCGGTTCGCCGTCGAGCACGGCGGCCGGCAGCCGCTCGAGCCCACGGATGTCGGGGTACAGGGACCGGAGCTCCCTCAGCATCTGCACGATGACCGCAGGCGAGGAGAGCGTGGACGTGCCCCGGGTGCGGGCGATGTAGTCCACGCCGAACTGCACCAGCCGGAAGCCCCGGCGGTGCGCCTTGGCCACCAGCTCGGCGTCGATGAAGCTGCCCTCGCTCACCAGGTCGACGTGGTCGAGCACCCGCCGCCGGACGAGCTTGAAGGCGAAGTTGACGTCGCGGATGCGTACCCCCAGCACCCAGCGGACGAGGTGGTTGTAGACGAAGGAGTAGAGGGCACGCTGCGCCCCCTCGGCGGTGCGGTCGAAGCGGTAGGCGGACACGATGTCGGCCTCGTACAGCCGGAGCAGGCGCAGGGCCTTGTCCACCTCGACCAGCTCGCAGGGCAGGTCGGCGTCGGTGTAGAGCACCACGTCGCCGCCGGCAGCGGCGAAGCCGGACTTCAGCGCCCCGCCCAGCTTGCGGTTCTCGGGGTGGTGGACCACGACCACGCGCGGGTCGTCGTCGGCCAGCTCGTCCGCGATCTTGCCGGTGCCATCGATGGAGGCGTCGTCGACCAGCACCACCTCGTACGAGCCGACCAGCCCGCCCACGACCAGCCGCGCGCCCGCCAGGTGGGCCACGGCCACGGTGCGGCGGATCATGGCCTCCTCGTTCCACATGGGGAACAGGAAGCTGAGCCTGTCGTCGTAGCTGAGGAGAGGGTCCATACGGGTCTAGGAGAGGTAACGGCCGTTGGCGAACATGCCGGTGAAGATGACGAGCACCGCCGCCGACAGCGGGAGCACCCAGCGCCGCACGGCCGGCCGTTCGGCCAGCAGGGCCCCGGCCACCGCGAAGGCCGGGAT